>NZ_JAJNRO010000004.1:0-845881 GCF_021083605.1 Nocardioides sp. cx-169 | reverse complement strand
CCCTGGTGGTTCCCCGTTTACCGCCCCCCGGTACACCACCCCCCCGACGTCGGGGCGGACCTCACGGTCCGCCCCGACGCGTCTGTCCGGGTGCCGGTCAGCAGCGCTCGATCGTCGCGTCCTCGCGGGCAAGGTCGCCGTAGCGGCGGGCCTGGGCGACGTACGGCAGCACCACGCTGGCGCCGCCGACGTTGCCGATGGCCCCCTGCACCACGCAGCCGGTGATCTTGCCGGGCTCGACCTGGGCGACGGCCTGAGCCAGGGCGAACAGCTCGCCCGGAGGCAGGTCGGTGTGCATGTGCTCCATCACGCTCTGGACGCCGCCCTCGATGAACCCCGGCCGGCCGGCCTTGGCCCTGATGGTGCCGTGGATCCCACGCAGGACACGCTGCTGGTTGGCGGACCGATCGAAGTCGCCGCCCGGGAGCGTCTTGCGGATCCGGGCGAACGCCATGGCGCCGTAGCCGTTGAGGTGCACCTTGCCGGCCTTGAACCCGTCGGCCTTGAGGTCGACGTCGGAGAACGCGCGCGGATTGCGTACGTCGATTCCGCCGATGTCGTCGACCATGTCCTCGAAGAACGGGAACCGGGTGACGAAGACGTAGTCGGGCTGCACGCCCACCAGGTCGCCGACCGTCTCCCCCAGCAGCTGGGGGCCGCCGTAGTAGAGGGCGGCGTTGACGCGGTCGGAGCCGGAGCCCCGGATCGGGACGTAGGAGTCGCGGGGGATGCCGATGGTGGTGGCGGCCCCCGTCCGGGTGTTGATGCCGACCAGCTGAAGTGCGTCGCCTCGCGTGCGGAGCATGCTCTCCCCCGGGCGCGCGTCGGAGCCCACGGCCAGGATCCAGACGACCGCGGGCTCCCGGTCGACGCCCTGGGCACGGGCCACCTTGACCAGCTCCACCTGCGTGGAGGCCACCGTGGAGTCCGGCATGACCAGCGCCGAGACCGCGAGCACGAGCCCCAGCGTCACCATCCGTAGCAGCCGCCTCATCGCACGACCCCCCTTGTCACGTCGTAGCCGAAGACCTCCCAGGCCCCGTCCCTCCAGGTGAGGAAGAGCCTGCCGCGCACCCGGTCGGCCCGCTTCAGCTCGCCCTCGAGCCTCATGGCCAGGACGAACCGCGCGGTGACCGCGGTGGGACGCCGCTTGACTGCCAGGGCGTCGATCTCCAGCTCGCGGCGGAAGGGCGTGACCGACTCCACGCGCGGCGCCACCTGCTTGTTGCTCATGAGGGCCGCGTCCTTGCGAGCGTCGGCCGCAGCCCCTTTCGTGAAGCCGGGAAACGCATCGGCGAAGTCGGTCCGTGGGAAGTCGCCCAGGTAGGCGGCGTCGATCCAGGCGTCGACGATCTCGGTGATCTTCGCCTTCAGGCGGGCCTGCTGCGGCCGATCGAGCCGGCCCACCACCTCTCCCAGCCGCGCGGTGGTCACGAGCGGCGGGCGCTCGCCCTGGCCCGTCTCGGCCGCCGCTCCGGGCTCCTCCTCCGGCTCGTCGTCGCTCGAGCACCCGGCCGCCGAAGCGCCGAGCGCCAGGGCGAGGGTCACGGACGCGACGGCCCTCGCCGAACGGCGTGCAAGTCTGAGCATGTCCGGTCCTCTCGGTCTACTCCGCGGCACAGCAGGCCGGCCGCGCGGTGGAACCAGTCACAGCCTGCCCGAATGGCAACCCTGCTTCCGGTATTTGCTGGCCCGTGGGTCTAGCCTGGACCGCACACCACCCGTCCCCGCGCGCTCATCGGAAGAGGCGAAGCAAGTCGTGCCGCAGTCGTCAGGCAACCAGTCCTCAGGCAGCTCCCCCCAACCCTCGTCGTCCCTCGGCGCCAACGAGTGGCTCGTCGAGGAGATGAGGGAGCGCTACACCGCGGATCCTGGGTCCGTCGACCCTACGTGGGCCGATTATTTCAAGAACAACGGGTCGGGTGCGAGCAGCACCAACGGCGCCGCGGCGGAGACCAAGCCCGCCACGGCGCAGAAGGCCCCCGACAAGGCGCCCGAGAGGGCCCAGCAGAAGAGCTCGGACCAGGGTGAGAAGCCCGCCGCGAAGCAGGCTGAGTCCAAGCCGGCCCCGGTCGCCAAGCCTCGTCCGCAGAGCAAGGCCGCGGAGCCGGCGAAGGACACGAGCCAGCCGATGCCCAAGGAGTCGCGTCCGGCCGCCCCGGCCGCCGCGAGCGACGAGCCGAGCTACACCGTGCTGCGCGGCGCCCCCGCCCGCACGGCGGCCAACATGGACGCCTCCCTGACCGTGCCCACCGCGACCTCGGTCCGCTCGGTGCCGGTCAAGCTGCTGTGGGACAACCGCACGGTCATCAACAACCACCTCGCCCGCGCCCGCGGCGGCAAGGTGTCGTTCACGCACCTGATCGGCTATGCGCTGGTCAAGGCGGTCAAGTCGATGCCGGAGATGAACAACGGCTTCGAGCACCGCGACGGCAAGCCCAACCTGATCACGCCCGCGCACATCAACCTGGGCCTGGCCATCGACGTACCGAAGCCCGACGGCTCGCGACAGCTGCTCGTCCCGAGCATCAAGGCCGCCGAGTCCATGGACTTCGCCAGCTTCTGGACCGCCTACGAGGACATCGTCCGCAAGGCGCGTGACAACAAGCTGGCGGTCACCGACTTCCAGGGCACCTCCATCTCGCTGACCAACCCAGGCGGCATCGGCACCGTCCACTCCGTCCCGCGGCTGATGGCCGGGCAGGGCGCCATCATCGGCGTCGGCGCCATGGAGTACCCGCCGGAGTGGCAGGGCGCCTCCGAGGAGGCCATCGCCCGCAACGGCATCAGCAAGGTCATGACCCTGACCTCGACCTACGACCACCGGGTCATCCAGGGCGCCCAGTCCGGCGAGTTCCTCAAGCGCATGCACCAGCTGCTGCTGGGCGAGGACGGCTTCTACGACGACATCTTCCGCTCGCTGCGGATCCCCTACGAGCCGATCCGGTGGAGCAAGGACATCTCGACGTCCCACGACGACGAGATCAGCAAGCAGGCCCGCATCCTGGAGCTGATCCACGCCTACCGCGTGCGCGGCCACATGATGGCCGACACCGACCCGCTGGAGTACCGCCAGCGCAGCCACCCCGACCTCGAGATCGAGTCGCACGGCCTGACCCTGTGGGACCTCGACCGCGAGTTCGCCACCGGCTCCTTCGGTGGCGAGGGGCGCCGGTTCATGAACCTGCGCCAGATCCTGGGCATCCTGCGCGACTCCTACTGCCGCACCACCGGCATCGAGTACATGCACATCATGGACCCCGAGCAGCGTCGCTGGATCCAGGAGCGCGTCGAGCAGCCGCACGTGAAGCCGCCGCGCGACGAGCAGCTGCGGATCCTGCTCAAGCTGAACCAGGCCGAGGCGTTCGAGACCTTCCTGCAGACCAAGTTCGTCGGCCAGAAGCGGTTCAGCCTCGAGGGCGGCGAGACCACCGTCCCGGTGATCGACGAGATCTGCGAGGCGGCGGCCGAGGCGAACCTGGACGAGGTCACGATCGGCATGGCCCACCGCGGCCGGCTGAACGTGCTGGCCAACATCGTGGGCAAGAAGTACTCCCAGATCTTCCGCGAGTTCGAGGGCAACATCGACCCGCGCACGGTCCAGGGCTCCGGCGACGTGAAGTACCACCTCGGCGCCGAGGGTGAGTTCGAGTCCGGCACCGGCGACACCATCAAGGTGTCGGTCGCTGCCAACCCGTCCCACCTCGAGGCCGTGGACCCGGTGCTCGAGGGCATCGCGCGCGCCAAGCAGGACGTCCTCAACCGCGGCGCCGAGTACCCGGTGCTGCCGCTGCTGGTGCACGGTGACGCGGCCTTCGCGGGCCAGGGCGTCGTGGCCGAGACCCTCAACCTGAGCCAGCTGCGCGGCTACCGCACCGGCGGCACGATCCACCTGGTCGTCAACAACCAGGTCGGCTTCACCACCTCGCCGGGCTCCTCGCGCTCCTCGCTCTACTGCACCGACGTCGCCCGCATGGTGCAGGCGCCGATCTTCCACGTCAACGGCGACGACCCGGAGGCGTGCATCCGGGTGGCCCGGCTCGCGTTCGAGTACCGGCAGGCGTTCAACAAGGACGTCGTCATCGACCTCGTCTGCTACCGCCGGCGCGGCCACAACGAGGGCGACGACCCGTCGTACACCCAGCCGCTCATGTACGACCTGATCGAGCAGAAGCGCTCCGTGCGCAAGCTCTACACCGAGTCCCTGATCGGTCGTGGCGACATCACGATCGAGGAGGCCGAGCAGGTCCTGCGCGACTACCAGCAGCAGCTGGAGCGGGTGTTCACCGAGGTGCGCGAGGCCAGCAGCCAGCCGTCGGAGTGGACGACCGTGCCGGACTACCCGGACAAGCCCGCCGGCGACACCGAGACGGCGATCCCGGTGGAGGCGCTCAAGCGCATCGCCGACGCCTACGTCAGCCCGCCGGACGGCTTCACCGTGCACCCCAAGGTGATGCCGCAGCTGCAGCGCCGCGCCACCGCGATCACCGAGGGTCCGATCGACTGGGGCACCGGCGAGATCCTCGCCTTCGGTGCGCTGCTCATGGACGGGCGCCCGGTGCGGTTGGCCGGACAGGACTCGCGCCGCGGCACGTTCGTGTCCCGCTTCGCCACGATCATCGACCGCAAGAACGCCGATGAGTGGACGCCCCTGTCCGCCCTCACCGAGGACCAGGGCCGGTTCTACGTCTACGACTCGCTGCTCTCGGAGTACGCCGCCCTCGGGTTCGAGTACGGCTACTCCGTCGCCCGCCCCGAGGCCCTCGTGCTCTGGGAGGCGCAGTTCGGCGACTTCGTCAACGGCGCCCAGACGGTCATCGACGAGTTCATCACCTCCGGCGAGACCAAGTGGCGCCAGGAGTCCGGCGTCGTGCTGCTCCTCCCCCACGGCTACGAGGGGCAGGGTCCCGACCACTCGTCGGCGCGGATCGAGCGGTTCATGACGATGGCAGCCGACGACGCGTTCGTCGTGGCGCAGCCGTCCACGCCGGCGTCGTACTTCCACCTGCTGCGCCGCCACTCGCTCGGCGAGCGGCACCGTCCGCTCGTCGTGTTCACCCCGAAGTCCATGCTCAAGCGCAAGGAGGCCGCCTCGCAGCCCTCCGACTTCACCAGTGGCACGTTCCGACCGTTCATCGGCGACGACGCGGCGGACGCGGAGAAGGTGGACACGCTGCTGCTCTGCTCCGGCCGGGTGACCTGGGACCTGATGGTCGACCGCGCCAAGCGCGAGAACAGCGAGCGGTTCGCCATCGGCCGGGTCGAGCAGCTCTACCCGTGCCCGGTCGACGGCATCAAGGCTGAGATCGCGCGCTACCCCCACCTCAAGGAGGTGCGGTGGGTGCAGGACGAGCCGCACAACATGGGCCCGTGGCCGCACTACGCGCTCAACGTGTGGCACCAGGTCGACGCCCACGTCGTCCCCGTCACCCGTACGGCGTCCAGCTCGCCGTCGGTCGGCACGGTCAAGCGGCACGCCGCCGAGCAGAAGGACCTGCTGGACAGGGCCTTTGCCTGAGCGGAGTCGACTCCCGTGAGCCGAAAGGAGACAGTGGTACGCCGTGTACTTCACCGACCGCGGCATCGAGGAGCTCGAGAGGCGCCGAGGTGACGAGGACGTCACCTTGGCCTGGCTCGCCGAGCGCCTGCAGGAGTTCACCGACATCCACCCGGAGTTCGAGACCGCGGTGGAGCGGTTCGCCACGTGGCTGGCCCGGCTGGACGACCCCGACGATTGAGGAGTCGTCTAGGGTGCCGCCATGGCTGACCCTCCCGACGAGACCAGGCTCTACCCCGCCGCCCCGTGGCGGATGGTGGGCTCGCTGTACCTGACGCTGTTCCGGCTGCGCGACGCCGTCGACGAGTCCCGGCCCGCCGGGGTCTACGGCGCCGCCTTCGTGAGCTACGACGAGGGCAGCCCGCTCACCTACTCCGAGCTGCTGGTCGCCCGTCCGGCGTCGAAGGAGCACAGCACGCGACGCGGACGTGTCGAGATCACCGACATCTGGGTCGACTCCCCGGCCTCCGTCGCGGGCGGTCGCGAGCTGTGGGCGATCCCCAAGGAGCTCTGCGACTTCGCCTTCGAGACCACCCACACCGGACCGCTGTCGCGGACCTCGTGGTCGGCGAGCCTCGAGCGGCGCCCGATCGCCTCGGCGCGCTTCACCGACGTCTCCCGGGCCGCGCTGCGGGTGCCGTTCAAGGGCGGCACCTGGCAGCGCGAGCTGCCCGAGGGCGGTGGCGAGAAGACCGCCGACCTGACGGGCACGGCCAAGGCGCTGCCGTGCCGTGGCCGCTGGGAGTTCGCCCCCGACGGCCCACTCGGCTGGCTCGCCGGCGCCCGGCCGCTCGCCTCGGCCCGGATGGCCGGCTTCCGGATGTCGTTCGGCTGATCAGTCCTGGGCGGTGAAGTGCACGGCGCCGAACTGCGCACGCCATTCAGTGACCTCGGCGCCGACCGTCTCCGGCGCGACAGCGGGGTCGAGGCCCCGGGCCAGGAAGCCCGCCAGAGGCTCCATGTCGACCCCGGTCATGCCCAGGCGCGCGAGCTCCGGGGTGCCGAGCCGCAGGCCGTTGGTGTCGCCGGCCACCTCCTCGACCGGCAGGCCGATGCCGCAGGCGAGCAGGTGGGCCCGGCGCAGCCGGCGCGAGGCCGCCTGACCACCGCCGTACGGCGCAGCGAGCACTCCCAGCATGTGGGAGCGGGTGGGCCCGTCGGCTCCGCGGAACAGCTCCACCCCACGCCGCTCCAGGCCCTCCGCGAGCCCGCTCGCGGTCTCGAGCATCGCGGCGGCGTACGCCGGACCGACGGCCTTCCAGTCCACCAGCGTCACCGCGAGCGCCGCCGACTTCGCAGCGTCGAAGTTGGCGGTGAGCCCCGGGTAGGCCACCGCGTCGAGCCGCTGGGCCAGGTCGGCCTCGTTGGTCACGATCAGCCCTCCGGGAGGCCCGCCGAGACTCTTGTAGGTGCTCATCGTCATCAGGTGCGCGCCCTGCTCGAGCGGGTTCGGCCAGGCGCCGCCGGCGATCAGCCCGCAGAGATGGGCGGCGTCGAAGAGCACCTTGGCGCCCACCTCGTCGGCGATCTCGCGCACGGCGGCAACCGGGTGCGGGTAGAGGTTCATGCTGGCGCCGAGCGTGATCAGGCGCGGCCGTGCCTCGTGCGCGAGGTCGCGCAGGCGGTCCACGTCCACGGTGAACCGGGCGGCGTCGACGGGAGCGGGCAGCGTCCGCAGCCGGTACATCCCGGCGGAGCCGCCGGCGTGGTGGGTGACGTGTCCGCCGATGCTCGGCGGGGGCGCGATGATGGTGTCACCCGGCTCGCAGGTCACCAGGAACGCGTAGAGGTTGGCGATCGCGCCCGACGGCACCCGGATCTCGGCGTACGACGCGCCGAACACCTCCGCGGCCAGCTCCGCCGCGACGACCTCGATGCGCTCGATCGCCTCGAGGCCGGTCTCGTACTTCTCCCCCGGGTAGCCCAGCGACGCCCGTGAGCCGAGCCGGGCGGAGAGCATGGCCTCGGCGCGGGGGTTCATCAGGTTCGTGGCCGGGTTGAGGTTGAGCGTCTCGACGTGGTGGATGCGCTCGTTCTCGGCGACCAGGTGGTCCAGGTCGGCCAGCAGTGCCGCCGGGCCACAGGCCGCAGTGCGGTCCGCGACCTCGGCGACGAGGGCCTCGCTGTGGGCCGGGACCCAGGGCCGGTGCTGGAGCGCGCGTGTCATGCGCGCCAACCTAGGTCCCGCACCACCGGTCGCGCACCGGACTCGTGCACGGACCTGCGGCCGCCCTCTCCTACAGTTGTCGCAAAGACGAAGGGGCGAGCCGTGGTCGCGGGGGACGTGCAGGAGGCGCTCGACGCGCTCGCTGAGGAGCTCGGCCGAAGTCTCACCCTCGACTCCCCCGACGGGACCCTGCTGGCCCACAGCATCCGCGGCGACGACAGCGACCGGGCCCGGGTCACCAGCATCCTGCGGCGCAGCGTGGCACCCGATGTCCACGCCTGGCAGCTGCGACACGTCGACCCGTCGCTCGACGTGCTCCAGCAGGTGCCCGCCAACGACGCGCTCGACCTGTCCGCCCGGCATTGCCTGCCGGTGCGCGCGGGCGAACGGTGTCTGGCGCTGCTCTGGCTGGTCGACGACGGCCGGCCCCTGGCCGCCCCGCACCTGAGCGCCGTACGGCGGGGGGCGGCGGGGCTCGCCCGACTGCTGCCCGCCCGTGTTGCCGCCGGCGGTCGGCTCCGGGTCGTGGCCACCGCCGACGACCGCCCGCCGGTGGTCGTCTCCTCCGAGGCCGAGCTCGCCCGGGCGATCGCCGCGGCCCCACCAGGTACGGCGGTCGGGGTCAGCGAGCCGGGGCGCGCCGGGGAGAGCGCGGGCGCCAGGCTGGTGCGGCAGGCCGTGCTCGCCGCCCGCGTGGCCGCCGAGGACCCCGGGGTGCCCTCGCCCGCCCACTGGCCGGCCCTGGGCGTCTACCGCCGCCTGGACGAGGCCCTCGGAGCGGTCGGCGCGGACCTGCTCGCGGCGCTCGACGCGTCACCCTCGGCGCCGATGCTGCTCGAGACGCTCGAGACCTTCCTCGACCTCGCCGGTGACGTGCGTGACACGGCCGAGCGGCTGCGGCTGCACCGCAGCAGCCTCTACTACCGGCTCGAGCGGCTCACCGCGGTCCTCGGGGCCGACCTCGGCGACGGTCTGGTGCGGCTGGACCTCCACCTGGCCCTCAAGCAGCGCCGCTGGGCCCGGGTCTCCAGGCTCGGCGAGTCACCCTAGTCCTGCTGCTCCTGCGCCGCCCGCTGCGCGGCCTCGCGGATCTCGTACAGCTCGGTCGCCAGACCGCCCAGCGCTCCGGCCACGTCCTGCACGGCCTTGCTGACGATGCCGGCCAGCTCGCCCGCGGTGGCGGCGGCCGCCTGCACGACGGACTGCACGGCGTCCTTGCCGATCTCCTGGCCGGAGAGGTGGTCGGGTCCCGATCGCTCGCTCATGGCGCCATTGTCACCCGGCGCGCCGGGGCCACCAACGGCGCCGCCCGTGAGAGTGGACACATGTCCACTGATACCGTGGAGAGGTGAGCGAGACTCGGGGCGAGCGCAAGGAGCGCACCCGGCGCGCCATCCTGGACGCCGCCCTGTCCCTGTGCGAGGACAGCAGCCTGGTGGCGCTCTCGCTGCGGCAGGTCGCCAAGGAGGTCGGCATCGTCCCGACCGCGTTCTACCGGCACTTCGAGTCGATCGAGGCGCTCGGGCTCGCGCTGGTCGACGAGTCCTTCGTGTCGCTGCGGGCGATGCTGCTCGACGTACGCCGCAGCAACGCGGCCTTCGACGAGACCATCGACTCCTCGATCGGGATCCTGGTCGACCACGTGCGCCGGCAGCGCCAGCACTTCCAGTTCATCGTGCGCGAGCGCGACGCCGGCCCACTCAGCGTGCGCACGGCGATCAACCGCGAGATCGAGCTGTGCCAGCAGGAGCTGGCCACCGACCTCGCCCGGCTGCCCGGCACGGCGGACTGGTCACCCGAGGACCTGCGCATCCTCTCCGCACTCATCGTCACCGCCATGGTGGCCACCGCCGAGGCGATCGTCCGCTCCCCCGACCGCCCTGACGTGGAGAAGCAGATCGTCGAGGACGCGCGCGTGCAGCTGCGCATGGTCCTCATCGGCGCCCTCAACTGGCGCTCGCGCCGCTGAGGTCGGCAAGACCCGGCGGGGCCCGGGGCAGCTGCGGACGAATCCGGGTCTTCGTCCTCGAGCCGGCCTGAGGGGCTAGGCCGTGCGCGGCACAGCCGCCCGCACGCTCACCTCGGGGATCGTCGCGCCGCCGGGCAGGTCCAGCACGTGCAGGATCATGTCGACCACGGTCTCCGGAGTGATCCAGCGCGAGGCGTCGTAGGTGCGTCCCTCCTGCTCGTGCACCTTCTCCTGCATCGGCGTCGCGGTCCGGCTGGGGAACACGGTCGTGACCCGCACCCCCTGCTCGACCTCCTCCGCCCGCAGCGCGTCGGCGAAGCCCCGGAGCCCGAACTTCGATGCGGCGTAGGCCGACCACGAGGCGCTGGCCGAGAGGCCGGCCGAGGAGTTGACGAAGACGAACGTCCCCCGCGTGCGGCGTACGGCGGGCAGGCACAGCCGGGTCAGCACGGCGGGCGCAACCAGGTTGACGTCGAGCTGGGCGCGCAGCGCCGCGTCCTCCTGCTCGGCCACGGTGGCCAGCTCGACCACGCCGGCGACGTGGTGCACGGACGCCAGCTCGTCGGGGACTCCGTCGAACGCCCCGACCGCGCCGGGGTCGGCGAGGTCCACCACGTGCACGTCGCTCCCCGGGTAGCGGGCCTCGAGGTCAGCCGCTCGCGCGGGCGACCGGGCCAGCAGGACGAGGTGGTCGCCGCGCGCGTGCAGCCGATCGGCGAGCACCGCACCGATGCCGGAGCCGGCACCGGTCACCAAGTGGGAGGTCATCGCGTGAAGACCACCTTGCCGAACAGGTCCCCGGCCGACATCGCCGTGAAGCCGTCACGGGCCTCGGTCATCGGCAGTGCGCGGTCGACCAGCGGCCGCACGCCCGTGGCATCCAGCATCGCCACCAGGGAGGCGAGCTCGGCGCGGGTGCCCATCGTCGAGCCGATGACGCTCAGCTGCAGGAAGAAGATCCGGGTGAGCTCGGCGTCGTCCAGCTTCGGCCCGGACGTGGTGCCGCTGATGACGATCTTGCCGCCGGGTCGCAGGGCGCGCACCGAGTGCGACCACGTGGCCCGCCCGACGGTCTCCATCACCGCGTCGACCTTGACCGGCAGCCGCGCCCCGGACTCGAAGACGTCGTGGGCGCCCAGCTCGAGCGCCTTGGCGCGCTTGGCCTCGTCGCGCGAGGTCGCCAGCACCCGCAGTCCCGCGGCCCGCCCGAGGGCGATCAGGGCGGTGGCGACACCGCCGCCGGCCCCCTGCACCAGCACCGTGTCGCCGGCCTTGAGGTCACCGCGGGTGAACAGCATCCGGTAGGCCGTCAGCCAGGACGTGGGCAGGCAGGCGGCCTCCTCGAAGGACAGCGACCCCGGCTTGGGCACGACGTTGGCCGAGGGGACGACCACGGTGTCGGCGAACGTGCCCTGATGGCGCTCGGAGAGCAGCGAGCGCCGGGGGTCCAGGGTCTCGTCGCCGCGCCACGAGGGGTCCGAGACGACCGCGTGGACGACGACCTCGTTGCCGTCCTCGTCGACCCCCGCGGCGTCACAGCCGAGGATCATCGGCAGCGCCTCCTCGCGGAGCCCGACGCCCTGGAGGGACCAGAGGTCGTGATGGTTGAGCGAGGCGGCGCGCACGGTGACCCGGGTCCAGCCGGCCGGGACCTCCGGATCGGGCCGCTCCCCCACCACCAGTCCGGCGAGCGGGTCCTCGGAGTCGGCGGGGGCGAAGGAGTCGGCGTAGACGGCGAACATGCCCCGACCCTACTGAGCCGCGCTCAGCGCCGGGCGACCCCGTCGCGACGGGCGGCAGCGGCGACGGCAGCGGCGACCGCCGGACCGACGCGCGGGTCGAACGGCGAGGGGATCACCAGGTCCTCGGTCAGGTCCTCGCCGACCAGGTCGGCGAGGGCCTCGGCCGCGGCGAGCTTCATGCCCTCGGTGATGGCGGTCGCGTGCACGTCGAAGGCGCCCCGGAAGATCCCCGGGAAGGCCAGCACGTTGTTGATCTGGTTCGGGAAGTCGGAGCGACCGGTGGCGACCACCCGCGCGTGTCGCCGCGCCACCTCGGGGTGCACCTCCGGGTGGGGGTTGGCCAGGCCGAAGACGATGGAGTCCGGCGCCATGCGGGCGACGTCCTCCTCAGGCACGGTGCCGCCGGAGACGCCGATGTAGACGTCGGCGCCGTCCAACACGTCCGCGAGCGAGCCGGTGCGGCCGGTGCGGTCGGCGGTCATGACCGCGAGGGCGCGCTTGACCGGGGTGAGGTCGCCTCGCGAGGAGTGCAGCACGCCCTTGCGGTCGGTGACCGCGAGGTCCTGGATGCCCGCCTCGAGCAGGATCTTCGCTACCGCGACCCCCGCGGCCCCGGCCCCGGAGATCACGACCCGGGTCGTGGCCGGAGAACGGCCCGTGAGCCGGAGGGCGTTCTTGAGCGCGGCGAGGGCGACCACGGCGGTGCCGTGCTGGTCGTCGTGGAAGACGGGGATGTCGAGGAGCTCCTTGAGCCGGTCCTCGATCTCGAAGCAGCGTGGGGCGGAGATGTCCTCGAGGTTGATCCCGCCGAAGCTCGGCGCCAGCCGGGCCACGGTCTCGATGATCTCCTCGGTGTCGGTGGTGTCGAGGCAGATCGGGACGGCGTCGACGCCGCCGAACTGCTTGAACAGCACCGCCTTGCCCTCCATCACGGGCATCGCGGCGGCCGGCCCGATGTCTCCCAGACCCAGAACGGCGGTGCCGTCGGTGACGACCGCGACCACGTTGGGCACCCAGGTGTAGTGCTGGGTGAGCGAGGGGTCGGCGGCGATGGCCTCGCACACGAGGGCGACGCCCGGCGTGTAAGCGAGGGACAGCTCCTCGGGGCCGGTCAGGGCCGTCGTCGAGACGACCTGCATCTTGCCTCCGACGTGCAGGTCGAAGACCGGGTCCCCGACGTGGGGGTGGGCGGGATTCTCAGCATGTGACACGTCAACGATACTTCCACAGGGCGGAACGCCCGATCCGACCGTCCACGATGACTCACGTCACAGGCGATTGGCCGGTCGCGGCCAGACCCGGCCGAGCACCACGCCGCGCACGTCCTCGTCCGGCACGGCCCCGCGTTGGCGCGAGTCGACGCCCACCGCCGCGTTGTCACTGAGCAGCCACCAGCCCGCCGGACGGCGCTCGGCGGCGCGCTTGACGACCAGCCTCCCGTCGGGGAAGCGGGCCACGACCACGTCGCCGACCGCGGGGCGCCGGCGGTAGGACACGAGCAGCCGATCACCTTCACGCAGGGTGGGCTCCATCGACGCGTTGCGCACGAGTGCCCACCCCCAGAACGCCCCTCGTGACCGACTGTCCATGCGGAGTAGTGTCGCAACGACACGCATCACCCACGACGAGAGGACACGCATGTTCGCGCGACTGTTCGCCCCCACGGTCGAGGTCTCGGCCCACTGCGACCTGCCCTGCGGTGTCTATGACCCCGCCCAGGCCCGCATCGAGGCCGAGTCGATCAAGGCCATCATCGCCAAGGTCGCCGACAACGACGACCCTGACTTCCGCACCCGGGCGATCCTGATCAAGGAGCAGCGCTCCGAGCTGGTCAAGCACCACCTCTGGGTGCTGTGGACCGACTACTTCAAGCCCCCGCACTTCGAGAAGTACCCGCAGTTGCACACCCTGGTCAACGAGGCGACCAAGCTGGCCGGCGCCTCCGGCACCAAGGGCGAGCTCGACGCCGGCAAGGCCGACGAGCTGCTCGCGAAGATCGACGAGATCGCCGCGATCTTCTGGGAGACCAAGAAGGCCTGATCGGCCTCAGGCAGGTCATCGACCTGCACCGTCTCGCACTCGGCCATGGTCCGGCGAACCACGCTGATCGCCCGTCGCCCCGGTTGTCTGCCTGTCATCGGGGCGGCGGGCTTCACCATGGGCGATGCCCGCTGTGGACCACCCTCCGGCTGGGCCTCGGCGCGAACCCGTTCTCCATGGCCCAGCGCACCGCCTGGCTGCGAGTGTGCACCCCGATCTTGCGGTAGGTCGTGCGGATGTAGGTCTTGATCGAGTTGACGCTCCGGAAGACGGTCGCGCCGATCTCCTTGTTGCTCAGTCCCTCGGCGATCAAGGCCAGCACCTCGGCCTCCCGATCGCTGAGGTCGTGCCTGCGGCCGGGCCAGTCGCCGCGGGACCCGCGCACCGATGTGCTCCCCACCAGTGAGCTGATGCCAGCATTCGCCTCGCAGACGGCCGCTCCCGTCTGGACCACCGCCGCCTCCGCGTTTGTCCGGTCCGGTCCTCGGGTACACGCCCGATGGCCGGCCTCGGTCGCTCCATGCTCGGCGCAGTAGGGTCCTCCTCGATCTGCCTCGCTTCAACGAAGGACGAAACACATGTCGGTGACGGGCACGGCCCAGCAGGGTGACCACCAGCGCGACCAGGCCGACGTCGAGCTGAGGCTTCCTGCCGACAGCGCGTACGCGTCGGTTCTCCGCACCACCACCGCCGGGCTGGCGGCGCGCCTGGACTTCACCATCGACGACATCGAGGACCTGCGCATCGCCGTCGGCGAGGCGTCTGCGTTGGTGCTGCCCGAGGCGGACCCGGGCACCGACCTGATCTGCCGGTTCTACCTGTCCCCTGGCGAGCTGACGATCTCGGTGGGTGTCGCCGCCGCGGTGGCACCGGCGCCCGACTTCGACAGCTTCGCCTGGCAGGTCCTGACGACCCTCGCGACCAGCGCCACCGCCACCACCGAGGGTGGGCTGTTCGTGGTGACCATGACGATGCAGTCCTCCATCGCGACGTCTGGCTGACATGACCGCGCAGATCCCCCCGGACGAGCCGGTCCCCCTCGACGATCCGGCGCCCACCGGCGTCGACCTCACGCGCCGCCGCAGCGCCGAGTTCTTCACCCAGCTGCACGACGACACCGCGCCGCAGAGCTCACGCGACGCCGCGCGTGACTCGCTGGTGCACCTGCACCTGCCACTGGTCGAGCACTGCGCGCGCCGGTTCCGCAACCGGGGGGAGCCCTTCGAGGACCTGGTCCAGGTCGGCACGATCGGGCTCATCAAGTCGATCGACCGGTTCGACTCCGATCGGGGCGTGGAGTTCTCGACGTACGCCACCCCCACGATCATCGGCGAGATCAAGCGCTACTTCCGCGACAAGGGCTGGGCGATCCGGGTCCCGCGCCGCCTGCAGGAGCTGCGGATGCAGATCGGCGCAGCCACCGCCGAGCTCACGCAGTCGCTGGGCCGCTCGCCCACGCCTCGTGAGCTGGCCGAGGCCATCGGCTGCACGGTCGAGGAGATCGTGGAGGGCATCGAGTCGAGCAACGCCTACTCGACGCTGTCCCTCGACGCCAGCGACGACTCCGAGGACGGGTCCGCCTCGATGCTGGACGCCATCGGCGTCGATGACGCCGGCCTGGAGCACGTCGAGATCCGGGAGTCGATCAAGCCGCTGCTCGACCAGCTCGACCCGCGGGAGAAGAAGATCCTGCTGCTGCGGTTCTTCAAGAACATGACCCAGTCGCAGATCGCCGAGGAGATCGGCGTCTCGCAGATGCACGTCTCGCGGCTGCTCACCCGCACCCTCGACCAGCTCCGGACCTCCTTGGAGCAGGAGGACTAGCGCCTAGTCCTCCTGCTGATCCTCCCGACGCGAGCCGGTCGGGTCGTCTTCGAGGACCGCACGCGTGGCCGGGTGCAGCATCGCGGCGATGGCCGCGATCCCCACGACCGCCAGGGGCAGCGCCAGCAACGGGAAGTCGCGCAGGTTCCAGGCCAGACCGAGCTGGATGAGCTGGGTGAGCAGGACCGGTCCCCGGGCCCAGGAGTGCTGGCGCCTCAGCGCCCAGGCACAGCCGACCAGCCCGAGGCCGTAGCCGGCGAAGAAGATGCTGGTGGTGACCCCCATGGCCATCCGCTCCGCCGCAACGTGGCTGATCTCGAGCACAGCCAGCACCGCGAGCACCGCCCCCTGGAGGGCGACAAGAGCGGCCGCGATCCGCAGGGGGAACGGGGTGGCGGAAGGTGTGGAGGGCACCGGGGAAGGGTACGGGGGCCCGACGCGGACCCGCCTGTGACCCACAAGACCACCCGAAAGGCTTGAATCACGCGGGATTAGTTGCGAGTCTGGTGGAGCGCTCGTGAACACGTTCACTTTCTGCGTTCCTAAACGCGCGCCCGCAGGCCGGAGAACCCCGACCTGCCCTCGATCCGAAAGAGAGATCCACCACCCCATGGATTGGCGTCACCGTTCCGCGTGCCTCGACGAGGATCCGGAGCTGTTCTTCCCGATCGGCAACACCGGTCCGGCCATCCTCCAGATCGAGGAGGCCAAACAGGTGTGCCGTCGATGCGACGTGCGCGAGCAGTGTCTCGCGTGGGCCATCGAGGCGGGGCAGGACCACGGCGTCTGGGGCGGCCTGAGCGAGGACGAGCGCCGCGCTCTCAAGCGCCGCAACGCCCGCTCCCGCGTCCGCACCGCCTGAGTCCGACTCCCGCCCTCACTCCACCGGGACGTCGAACTCAGCGCGGGTGCCGGGGCCGTGCGGGCGCCTGCCCAGGGACAGCTGGCCCCCGAGCTCGGACTCCACGAGCGTGCGCACGATGGAGAGTCCCAGGCTGGAGGAGGCGTCCAGGTCGAAGTCCTCGGGCAGCCCACGCCCGTCGTCGTCGACGCTCACGTGCAGGCGGCCCACCAAGCGGCGCACGGTCACCGTGATCGTGCCCTCCAGGCCCAGGTCGTCGGCGTCGTAGCCGTGCTCGACGGCGTTCTGCAGCACCTCGGTGAGGGCCATGGCCAGCGCCGTCGCCGACTCCGACGGCAGCACCCCGAAGGTCCCCTCCCTGCGCACCCGCACACGCCCACCCTGGGAGCCGACGTCGGCGACCATCGCTCCGAGCCGGTCGGCGATCTCGTCGAAGGCGACGTTCTCCTCGACGGCCTGGCTCAGCGTCTCGTGCACGATCGCGATCGAGCCGACCCGCCGTACGGCCTCCTCCAGGGCCAGCTTGGCTTCCTCGGAGCCGATCCGGCGGGCCTGGAGCCGTAGCAGCGCGGCCACCGTCTGGAGGTTGTTCTTCACCCGGTGATGGATCTCGCGGATGGTGGCGTCCTTGGTGACCAGCTCCCGGTCGCGGCGGCGCAGGTCGGTGACGTCGCGGACCAGGATGAGCCCGCCGATGTGCTCCCCGTGCGGCTTCAGCGGCACGGCGCGCACGATGAGCGATACCTCGTCCGTGCCGATCTCGGTGTCGCGGTGCGCGCGGCCGCCGAGCACGGCGCTGAGGGTCTCCTCGTCAGGGCGGCGCCGGGGCGGCACCAGCTCCCGGGTCAGGTCGGTGAGCAGGAGGCCGGCCAGGTCGCCGGACAGGCCGAGCCGGCGGTAGACCGAGAGCGCGTTGGGGCTGGCGTAGTCGACGCGGCCGGCCGCGTCGACGCGGAGGAACCCGTCACCCACCCGTGGGGAGTCGGCGTGGTCGCTGCGCTGTCCCTCCGAGGGGAAGTGCCCCGAGGCGATCATCTGGGTCAGGTCGGCAGCGGTCTGCAGGTAGGACAGCTCGAGCCGGCTCGGCGTCCGCACGCCGAGCAGGTTGGTGTTGCGGGCGATGATCGCGATCACCCGGCCGGCACGCCGCACCGGGATGGTCTCGACGCGCACCGGCACGTCGTCGCGCCACTCCGGGTCCCCCTCGCGCACCAGCCGCCCGCGCGACCACGCCTCGTCGAGCATGGCGCGGCGCCCCGTGGGCACGAAGGTGCCGACCACGTCGTCGACGTACGCCGTCGGGCCGGTGGTGGGGCGCATCTGCGCCCCCGCCCAGAACCCGTTTCCGGCCCGGTCGGGCAGCCACAGGACCAGGTCCGCAAAGGAGAGGTCCGCGATGATCTGCCAGTCCGCCTGGAGCAGCATGAGCCACGAGACGTCGGCCTCGTCGAGGTCGGTGTGGCTGCGCACGAGCTCGCTCAGGGTGGGCATCGGGCAACCCTAAAGCGTCGGTCGAGGGCTGCGGGCGACGCGAGACCCAGGGAGGACCGGGGCACGTTCCTTTGGCACTATGGAGCCCATGTCGGCGGCGTACTGGAAGCAGGTCCACGACGAGGACTTCGCGGTCCCCACGGACCGCCCCCTCGCCGACCTCACCGCCGAGCTGACCCGGCTGCTCGGCGAGACCGACCCGCACTTGCGCGACCGCTTGGCGCTGCCGGCCCTGGCCACCTGGGTCGAGCGCGGGGTCTACGACGACCTGCTGCGCGGCCTCGGCGACGGGATGGCCGCCGGGCTGCGCGTCGGCCTCGGCGAGCGCGACACCGACTCGGTGTTTCGCCGCAGCTTCTCGGTGCTGATCCTCGGCGAGTGCATCGCCCGCGACAACCAGCGCCCGCTGGTCCCCGGCGGCAAGGTCCTCGACTGGGGCGACCGGATCGCGACCTGGATGCTCCAGGAGCGTGACCTGCGCGGCTATGTGCCCGGCAAGGGCTGGGCCCACGCCATCGCGCACGGCGCCGACGCCCTGGGCACCCTGGCGCGATCGCCGCATGTCGGCGCCGCGGAGCTGGTGGTCATCCTCGACGTCATCGCCGAGAGACTGGCGCTGCCGGTCGACGCGCTGTTCAGCGCCGGTGAGGCGGACCGGCTGGCCCTGGCCGCCATGTTCGTGCTCCGCCGCAACCGGGTGCCGCTGGACCTCCTCGAGGCATGGGTAGGCGCCCTGGCCGCCACCGCCACGCGCACGTGGGGCCCCGACCGCGACCCCTACCTGGGCAGCGGCAACGCCGAGGCGTTCGTGCGCGCGCTCTACCTCCAGCTCGCGCTCGGCCAGCGTCCGCCCGCCGTGCGCGCGGACCTGATGCTGCTCCTGGTCGACGCGCTGCGCTCGGCCAACCGCGGATTCCTCGAGGCTGAGTAGCCTGCGGGCATGACCCAGATCGCTGACGACACATCAGGGCAGGCCGCGACCGGCGGCACCGTCGAGGGACACTCCGGCGAGCTCGCCGTCTCCGTGGCCCGCACCTATGGCGTGGAGACCATGTTCACGCTGTCGGGGGCGCACGTCTTCCCCATGTACGACGGCGCGGTCAAGGCCGATCCGCCGATGCGCCTGCTCGACGTACGCCACGAGCAGACCGCGGCGTTCGCCGCGGAGGCCACGGGCAAGCTGACCCGGGTGCCCGGGCTGGCGGTGCTGACCGCGGGACCCGGGGTGACCAACGGCATCAGCGCGATCGCGCAGGCGCAGTTCGCGGGCTCGCCGATGGTCGTCGTGGGCGGACGGGCGCCGGCCAACCGCTGGGGCAGCGGCAGCCTGCAGGAGCTGGACCAGCCGCCCATCGTCGAGTCGGTCTCCAAGCTCGCCACCACCCTGCACACCGCGGGCGACGTCCTCGGCGGCATGGACCGGGCCTTCGCGACCGCGGGGTCCTCACACCGGGGACCGGTGTTCGTCGATGTGCCGATGGACGAGTTCTTCAACTCCGCCTCGGGGCCGGCTCCGGCCCGCTCCTCCACCCGCGGAGCCGAGCCCGACCCCGAGGCGGTCGCCCGGATCGCGGGCCTGCTCGCCGGTGCCGCGCGACCCGTCCTCATCCTCGGCACCGACGTCTGGGCCGACGGTGCGGAGGAGGCGGCGCTGCGCTTCGTCCAGGACGTGGGCGTCCCCGTCATCACCAACGGCATGGGCCGCGGCGTCATCCCCGGCGGCCACCCGCTGCTGGCCACCAAGGCCCGCGGCCAGGCCCTCGGCGGCGCCGACCTGGTGGTGGTGGTCGGCACCCCGCTCGACTTCCGGCTGGGCTACGGGATCTTCGGCGGCAAGGACGGGGCGGAGCCGGCGCGGGTCGTGCACGTCGCCGACTCCCCCGGCCAGGTCTCGGGTCACGCGTCCCTGGCCGCGTCGGTCTCCGGCGACCTCACGTCGGTCTTCGACGGTCTCCAGGCCGCGCTCGAGCGCGGGGCCAAGCCCGACTGGCGCACCTGGGTCTCGACGCTGCAGGAGACGGTCGCCGCCGCGACGGCGCGCGACCTGGAGCTGCTGCGCGCCGAGGCGGACCCGATCCACCCCGCGCGCATCTACGGCGAGCTGGTCCCGCGACTCGCCGAGGACGCGGTCGTCATCGGCGACGGCGGGGACTTCGTGAGCTTCGCCGGCAAGTTCGTCGAGCCCAAGCGGCCCGGCGGCTGGCTCGACCCGGGCCCCTACGGCTGCCTCGGCGCGGGCCTGGGCTCCGCGATCGCCGCCCGCCTGGCGCGCCCGTCGTCGCAGGTCGTGCTCCTGCTCGGCGACGGCGCCGCCGGCTTCTCGCTCATGGACGTCGACACGCTCGTGCGCCACGACCTGCCGGTCGTCATGGTGATGGGCAACAACTCCGCATGGGGCCTGGAGAAGGGCCCCATGCAGATGCTCTACGGCTACGACGTCGCCGCCGACCTCGCGCCGCGCACGGCCTACGACGAGGTCGTCAAGGCGCTCGGGGGCGCGGGCGAGACGGTGACGGACCCGCGTCAGATCGGCGCCGCCATCGACCGCGCCTTCGAGGCCGACGTGCCGTACCTCGTCAACGTCATCACCGACGTCGACGCCGCCTACCCGCGCAACACCTTCGGGATCTGATGCGGCTGCGACGCGCCACGCCCGAGGACCACGAGGCGGTCGGGCGGGCCACGGTGGCGGCGTACGCCCCGTTCCTGCACGACGGTGGTCCCCCGACCGGCTACGCGCTCCGGTTGGCCGACACGGCGACGCGCGATCGGGAGGCGGAGGTCTGGGTCGCCGAGGAGGACGGCCAGATCCTCGGCTCGGTCACGATCTGTCTGCCCGGCACCCCCTGGGCGCAGCGCGCCGCGCACGGAGAGGGCGAGTTCCGGATGCTGGCCGTCGACCCGAGCGCCCAGGGCCGCGGCGTGGGCCGGGCGTTGCTGGACCTGGTCGTGGAGCGCTTGCGCGCCGACGGAGCCCGGGCGGTCGTCTTGGGCAGTCTGGCCGACATGACCGAGGCACACCGCCTCTACGAGCGCGCGGGCTTCACGCGTGTCCCGGAGCGTGACTGGTCCCCGCAGCCCGGCGTGCACCTGCGCTGCTACCGCCTGCCGCTGAACCGCGAGGAGCCCTGATGGAGGCCGCCCTGACGTTCACCGTCACCGACGACGACACCGCCGCCGCGGTCGGCTCCGGGAGCCTGCCGGTGCTCGGAACGCCGAGGCTGCTGGCCTGGCTCGAGGCGGCCACCTGCGCCGCGATCGACCCGACGCTGCCCGCCGGCTCGACCAGCGTCGGCACCCGGGTCACGCTCGAGCACCTCGGCGCCAGCCCGGTCGGCCAGGAGGTCGAGGTGACCGCCTCGGCGGCGTACGTCGACGGCCGGCTGCACCGGTTCGCCGTCGCCGCGCGCCACGTCGACGCGGGTTCTGCGGGCAAGGTCGTCGCCACCGGGGAGATCACCCGCGTCGTGGTCGACGCGGAGCGTTTCCTGAGCCGGATTTCTCCTGGGTCCTGAGGTCTGCGAAACTGACCCGTGGCCCTCAGCGGGTCGTGACCGATTCGAGGAGGAACCATGGGCAAGACCGGACGCAAGCGCCGCGCTCGCAAGAAGAAGGCCGCCAACCACGGCAAGCGCCCCAACGCCTGAGCGACCCCGCTCGGCAGTTGCACTGAACCCCCCACCGCTGGTCGGGGGTTCGTTGCATTTCGACAGCCTGCCGTCAGAGGTAGGGCTGCAGCACCGCTACGGACTCGGTGGGGACCTTGACCGCGATGCCCTTGCCGATGGCGACGAGCGTCCAGCCGGCGCCGGTGCGGACCAGCTTGGCCATGACGACGCCGGTCTCGGGGACGCCCGCGGTGAGCCGGTAGCGGGCCAGCTCGACGCCCCCCTCGTCGACGATGCGGACGTAGGCACGGTCGACCCAGGTGAGGCTGTGACCCTGGTAGCTGCTGACCAGAAGCACGATGGTGTCGACCGGGCCGTGGACGCGGGCCAGGTCGACGTCGATCACCTCGTCGTCGCCCTCCCCCGTCCCCGTCTTGTTGTCACCCCGATGCACCACGGAGCCGTCGCGGGTCGCCAAGTTGTTGTAGAAGGCCAGGTCGAAGAGCCGCTTCCCGGCGAACTGCACCGCCGAGGCGTCCAGATCGACGTCGGGGGCGCCGGTCCCGATGACGCCGGCCGTGGGGATCTTGTCCCAGCCGAGCCCGACGTGGATCCGGCCCAGGGGTCGTCCGTCGGATGTCGTGAGGGGCAGCTCCTGGCCCTGGGTCAGCTCGATCACGCGGGTCCTCCTCGGTGGTGCCTCGACGGTACCGGCCCACTGGGTGCGTCTAGCCTCGTCGGGTGCCTCCCCGCTCCCCACTCGCGCCGCGCCACGGCCTCGGCGCCGCGTGGCTGCGTACGCCGGACCGGGAGCCGGCAGGGCGGACGGCGCCATGGCCGACGATGGGCGCCTGGCTGCGCCACCGGCTCGACGGACGCACCGACGTCGCCGGGATGCTGGTCGGCGGTCGCTTCGTTTACGACGACCTGCGACCGGTGCGGGAGGAGGATCCGTATGCGCCGCACACGTTCGTGTGGTTCCACCGGGATCTGCGCGAGGAGCCCGAGGTGCCGGGCGAGCTGCGTGTCCTGCACCGCGACGAGCGGATCGTGGTCGTGGACAAGCCGGCGTTCCTCTCCACGATCCCCCGCGGTCAGCACGTGCGCCAGAGCGTGGTGGTGCGCCTGCGCGACGAGCTGGGGCTGCCCGAGGTGTCGCCCCTGCACCGGCTCGACCGCGTCACCTCGGGGGTGCTGCTGCTCGCGACGGAGAAGCGCTGGCGCGGCCCCTACCAGGTGATGTTCGAGCACGGCACCGTCCGCAAGACCTACCGGGCCCTGGCGCCGTGGCGCCAGGAGCTCTCCCTGCCGGTGACCGTCCGCGACCACCTGCGCAAGACCCGCGGCGAGTGGCGGGCGGAGGTCGTGCCGGGGCTGCCGCCCAACGCCGAGACGCTGGTCGAGGTCGAGTCGCGCGACGGCGACCTCGCCGTCTACCGGCTGACGCCGCGCACCGGCCGCACCCACCAGCTGCGGCTGCACCTGTCCGGCCTGGGCATCCCGATCGTCGACGATCCGCTCTACCCCGTCGTGCGTGAGACCTCCGTCGACGACTTCTCCCGCCCGCTCCAGCTCCTGGCGAGCGAGCTGGCGTTCACCGACCCGGTCGACGGCTCGGCCCGCCGGTTCGTGAGCGGCCAGCGGCTCCCGGTGTCGGTGGGCCGTCCCCAAGGCCGGCCCACCGACGTAGGGGGCGGTGGGTAGGCGTCGGTGCTACCCGGGGTGTGGTGGCACCCTGGCGAACACCTCACCCATGGTCCCCGACCTAGGACCGAAGGCGCCGTTGCGCGTGCTCTCGACCGCGACCGCGGGCCGCTGGCTAGGCTGGCCCTTTCGACGAACGGGGTACGAGATGGTGGCCAGCCGGTCCGCCCGGGAGCGCAAGGCCAGGGTCGAGGCGGGCCCCCTGGCGAGGGTGAGGATCGACCTCGGCGAGCAGGAGCAGTTCGTCTACAAGGTGACCTGCACCGAGTGCGTCGTGCGCGGCGACCGGCCGTGGTCGGCCTACCGCCCCGGTGAGGACAACGGGTTCATGGCGGCGATGGACCGCTGGACCTTCCACCTCGTCGAGCGGCACCCGGGTGCCGAGGCGCCGTGCCTGGCCTACCTGGACGCGGCACAACAGCGTCTCCAGGAGCGACGGGAGGAAGCGTGACGCGCGTGCTCGTGACCGGGGTGCGGGGCAAGACCGGCCGCCGTTGGCCGAGCTGGTTCATGCCGGCTCGCTCGCTGGCGGCGTTCCTCGCCGACGCCGACCTGCGAGCCTGAGACGTCTCACTCCTGCCGACGCCGCCCGCACACTGCGGCCCCGGCCGTGACCGCCGCCGCCAGCAGGAAGGCCGTCGTCAGGCCGTGCCGCTCAGCCACGGCACCTGCGGCCGCGGAGCCGGCGGCCTGGCCGAGCATCAGGGTGATGAAGAGCAGCGAGGTGCCGGGGGCGGCCTCGTCGGGCACCAGGTGGCTGCTCCAGGCGATGAGCGCCGAGGTCGCGGTCACGAAGGACCAGCCGAAGACGGCACAGGCAAGGACCGCCACCGTCAGCTGTCCGGCGCCGAGCCCGAGCGCGGCGACCGACACCGCGACTCCGGCGTTGGTCAGCAGCCAGGCGCGTTCGGGGCGCATCGCGCTCATCCGGCGTGCGGTCACGACGGCGAGGGTCCCGCCGAGACCGAGCGCGATCCACGCGACGGTGGCGGCCGAGCCGGAGGCGCCCTCGTCGATCACCTGGGTCCGCCCGTAGGTCCAGACCACGGCCGAGGCGGCACCGAGCAGCAGCGCCGCGAGCGCCGGCAGCCACAGGCCGGCGACCCAGTCCCACTTACGCGGGGCCGCAGGGTCGGCCCTGGTCTCCCCGCCCACGGCGGGGCGGTCGAGGACCAGGACCGCGATGCCGGCCGCCGCCGTCAGCACGGCGCTGACGACGAAGCCCAGGCGCCAGTCGGGCAGCAGCACCAGGGCGAGCAGGCCGGCCGCGACCAGGCCCGGGCCGGTGCCGGCGTTGACCCGGGCCTGGGCGCGGGCCTCGCGCTCCGGCGACACGTTGCGCTGCACCACGGCGACCAGGCCCGGGGAGGCCAGACCGGCGCCCATCGAGCTCACGACCGCCCACGGCACGAAGAGCGCTTGGCTCGGCGACAGCGCCATGCCGACCGCACCGACGGACGCGGTCAGCAGCGCCCCCACCACCAGCCGCCGCGCCTGCGTCGCCGCGGCCAGGCCGAAGACCGCCCCGGCGACGTACGCGACCGACGCACCCGAGGCGACGTACCCCGCCATCGCGGAGCTCATCTCGAGCGAGTCGCGGATGTCGGGCAGGAACAGCCCGTAGGCCAGACGCACGAGCCCGTAGGTGCCGGCGATCAGGGAGGTACCGGCGACGACCAGTCGGGTCTCCCGCCGCGTGGCTAACGATAACGCTCGTTTCACTTTTCGAGTCTAAGGTAGAGGCGTGCCCATCCGCGACAGCACCCGCCTCCGACTCCTCGACGCGGCCGACGAGCTGCTCTTCACGCGCGGGGTCAGCGCCACGCCCGTCGACCGGGTCCTGGAGCGCGCGGGGGTGTCCCCCGCGACCCTCTACCGGGCCTACGGCAGCAAGGAGGGCCTGGTCGCCGCCGCGCTCGACCGACGCCACCAGGAGTGGCTCGCGGCCTGGGACGAGGCGATCGCCCGCGCCCCCGACGATCGCGCCCGACTGCTGGCCGTGTTCGACGTGCTGGAGGACTTCCGCATGGGCCCGGAGCGCGCGAGGTGGTGCGCGTTCCTGGGGACGGCCGCCGAGTACGCCGATCCGCCGCCCGTCCTCGCCGCGGCCCTGCGGCAGGAGTCCGCGTCGATGCGGCAGCGCCTGACCGAGCTCGCCTCCCCCGTGGTCGGCGCGCGTGCCCCGGCGCTGGCCGAGGCCCTCACCCTGGTCGTCTCCGGTCAGCTCGCCATGCGGCTGCGCGACGGGCGGGCGAGGCCGGCCGTCGCCCGTGCCGTCGCCGAGGCCCTGGTCGACCATCCGGAGGCGTTGGCCTGAGGGGCTCAGACAAGGTCGCGCACGCGGGCGGCGAGCGAGTCCTTCACGGCCTGCGTGATCGCGCCCTCGAGCTGCCGGTTGAGGTCGTCCTGGTCCTCGAGGTTCGCCAGGAGCTCGCGCAGGTCGAGGTCGTCGATGGCCCGCACGAGCACGTCGTCGGTCTTCAGGGCCGCATCGATGACGGAGTCGGGCAGCGCCCGGATCGCCGCCTCCAGGAGCCCGTTGAGGTCGGCGTTGTCGAGCGCCTCGTGGACGAGCTCGGAGGGCGGGGGCAGCGTGCCCTCCTCCTCCAGGCGCCGTACGGCGGCGACGAGGCCGTCGTGCAGCGCCTCGATCTCGGCGTCGGTCGGGTCGTCCGACTGGGCCAGCTCGAGGGTGAGCGCCTCCCGGCCGACGCCCAGCCGGCACGCGGCGCCGTCGACACCGAGCAGCACGAGGCGCTCGGTGAGGCCCTCGATGCCGTCGGCCCGCGAGGCCACCTCTCGCTGGACGCAGGGGTCGGCGGGTCGCAGCGGCTCGAAGCTGCCGCCGCCGTTCGCCAGCTGAACGGCCAGCACGCCACCCACGAGGGCCACCGCGAGTGCGGGCAGGCCCGCCGCCCGGAGCCGGGCGTTCACGACGCCCTCCGACGACCCGGCACGACCATGACGAGCAGGGCGGCGAGCGCGAGGCCGGCACCGATCAGGAACGAGTCGCGGAACGCGTACGTGGCGGCGCGCTCGAGCTGGGAGTCCAGGTCCCGCTCGAGCGCGTCCGCCGCGGGGCGCTCCTCGGGCTCCAGCTCCGCCGCGGCGAACGCCCGGTGCAGGTCGGGGATCTGGCCGCGCTGGTCGGCGAGCTCGTCGCCGAGCGCCCGCGCGATGGCGATCTTGCTGTCCGGCGTCAGCGGGGCGTCGAGCACCAGCGCCGTGATCGCCTCCTGCGCGGGCACCTCGGCCTCGCGCAGGTCGGCGGTGAACACCGGCGTCAGGATCGCCAGCCCCACGACCACGCCGACGTGGCGCGCCCCGATGGTCCACGCCGCGTGGTGGGCCCGGGGCAGGCGCATCTCCATGGCCTGCGAGGTGAGGCGGTCGACGGTCAGCCCGAGTCCGAGCCCCACCAGGGCCTGCGGCGCCACGGTCCAGACCAGGTGGGCCGACGGCGGCAGTGCCAGCCCCGCGAGGCCACCCGCGACCAGCAGGCAGCCCACCGCCACCTCCAGCTCCGGCGGCGGGCGGAAGAGACGAGCGAGCGGCCTGGCGGCCAGCGCGGCGACCGGGACGACCGACACGGTCAGGGCCGCCGTGGCGGGACTCCGACCCCAGCCCTGGACCAGCAGGAGCACCAGCAGGAACAGCGCCGCCGTCAGCGCCGCTGACAGCAGGGCGAGGGTGAGGTTGGGCCGCACCGCCGGACGGTGGCGGTCCGGTGGGAGATCCGGCACGGCTCGTACGGCGAGCGCCGCCGGCACCGCCAGTGCCGCGAACGGCACCTGCGCCACGAAGATGGCCTCCCACGAGATCGCCTGCGTCAGCAGGCCGCCGGCGACCGGCCCGGCCGCCGTACCGACGACGCCCGCCGTGACCCAGGCGCCCACCCCCACCCGCTCACCCCACTCGGCGACCAGGAGCTCGAGGCAGCCGACGAGGGCCAGTGCCCCTCCCAGCGCCTGGACGCAGCGCGCCACGATCAGCACCTCGATCGAGTCGGCCGCCGCGCACCAGGCCGACGCCCCGGCGAACACCGCGATCCCCACCGCGCTCACCAGCTGCGGGCGGACGCGTACGGATCCGATCGCGGCCGGTACCGCGCCCAGCCCCAGCACCAGGTTGAACGAGATCAGCACCCACGCGACCTGCCCCACCGTGGCGTCGAGCTCGAGCAGGATGTCGGGCAGCGCCAGCGTCACCACCGCCGAGTCCGCCAGCACCAGCGCCACCGTCACCGCGAGCAGAGGGGCCACCGCACGAGACACGGGCGTCATCCTCGCAGCACCTGGGTCGTGACTACGGGGTGCCTTCACACGACTGGACGACCTCGCCGGAGCAGAGATCGTTGCCGTCATCGCCCTGGTATCCCAGGCCGACAGACCCAGCACTGCAGGGGCGCGGGTAGCGCAAGACGACGCACGTGGCCGCTTCAGCCACCAAAGGGCTGCGCCCTACGGTGCCTATACGACCAACTCGTAGACGACGGCCTTCTTCACGTGCCGGATGTCGACTTGACCGAGAGGGGAGGGCGCTCGGGAGCGGTAGGTATGGCCGGTCGGGGTGGTGATGCTGATGATGTGGCGGTCGTAGTCGTCCGCTGGGGATGGTCGAGCGTGCCAGCCGGGGGCCTGCTTGGCGTGGTTGCAGCGTTCGCAGAGGCCCTGCAAGTTGATCGCGCACGTCGGGCCGCCGGACTGCCACTCGGTGGCGTGGTCGACGTGGCGGATGGGGGCGCCGCACCAGGGGGTGCGGCACACGTCGTGGTCACGACGGCGGATGAAGTGCTCCAGTCCGGCCGAGGCGCGGCGGGCGCGGGAGTCCATCGCCACGAGGTCGCCGGTGTCGGGGTGGGTGTAGAGGCGGCGAACCCACACGGCCTCGGCCGACAGCGAATCCGCCAGGAGGTCGTGGGCCCAGTCGGCGGGGACCGGGCCGTAGCCCGGGACCTGGGCCGACTCCTCGGCGGCGCGATCGTCCTCGGAGCCGGAGTGGAAGAAGGTCCGGTCGGTCATGACGAGGTCGAGGTGGACCTGGACCGGGTCGGCGGCGCCGGCGCTGGTGACTCGCTCGTAGAGGGTGTCGGCCATGACCTGACCGCGCGAGCGCGGATCACCGGCCGCCTGGGCGGCGTCCGCGGCGGCCTTGAGGGCGGCGAAGACGGCGACGCCCTGCTTGACGGGGAGTAGCGCGCGCACCCAGACCATGGTGTCTGGCGCCGGACGTACGCCGACGTGGCGGTCGGCCTCGGCCTTGCGGGCGCGAGCGGCGACCGCCGCGTTGTCGAGGTCGGCGGCGAGCTTGCGGGCGGCGCCCTCCAGGGAGGCGTCCGACATCGTCAGTGCCGGACCCTCGGGGCAGCACAGGCGACGGTCGACCTCCTGGCGGTCGTCCAGGCTCAGGCAGGCGGTCTCGCGGACCAGGATCGTGGCGCGCCACTCGGAGAGCTCGCCGGCGCGCAGACGGTCCAGCGTGTGCGGCATCTCGGCCTGGAGGATCTTCGCCAGCCCGAGGAGGCGGCCGGCCTTGTGCGGCGACTCGCGACGAGCCAGCCCGATCTGGGAGGCGATGCCCTCACCGATCCTTGCGGTGGGGAGACCGCGCTCCTCCTGCGCCTGGCGCTGCGAGGCGTCGAGGTCCACGGTCGCGACGGCCTGGGCGCCGGCGGCCCCGCACTTGAGGTCCTCCAGGGCTCCGATGAGGTCGATCCGATGGTCGTCGGGCAGGTCACGGGACAGGGTCGCGAGGTGGGCCACCCATCGCCTGACCTGCTCTGCCGGACTCTCGATCATGTGCTCGATTTTAGTCGCCGTCGCCGACAGTGGGCCCTTCGCGCCGGCTCCCCTGTGGACCACTCGTGCTGGCGACGCTCCTGTGGCCGACCAGTGGCCGGCCGCGGCCGTCGTGGCGGCTCCCCCGAAGTCGCACCGCCAGGCAGGTCACGTTCGACAGATCCTGGCGGTACTGGCTCCGGAATGGGCGCACAGGGCGAGCGTAGGTCGCCTTCGACGGTCCCGACGCGATCGAGGGCGTCAAGGGATCCTGACACGTGGTGGCGAGGGTTTCGAGGCTCGCTGCGCTCGCACCTCAAACCACCGGGGCGGCCGGGCACACCTCAACCACCGACGGGGCTACTGCTCGGTGATCTGGACCTGCACCTCGCGCAGGCGGAGGAGGACGCGCTCGCGGAGCTCGAGGGGCGCGGTCTCCGAGCAGGACCGGGCGACGACGGACTTCACCGTGCGCTGGAGGTCGTACTTGACCAGGCAGGGATTGCACGAGTCGAGGTGGGCGCGGACCTCGGAGCAGTCCGCCTCGTCGAGCTCGTTGTCGATGAAGTAGACGATGCGCTCGAGGTAGTCGGCGCACTCCTCGCGCGAGAGCTCCTCGGGGTGCGGGTGCGGAAGATCGGTCATGACGCGCCTCCGGTGGGGCCGACCCGGAGCAGGTCGTTGGTGCGTACGTAGTCCGAGAGCATGTCGCGCAGCTGGCGACGACCGCGGTGGAGGCGCGACATCACGGTCCCGATGGGGGTGTCCATGATCTCGGCGATCTCCTTGTAGGCGAAGCCCTCGACATCCGCGAGGTAGACCGCCAGGCGGAACTCCTCGGGGAGGCGCTGCAGGGCGTCCTTCACCTGCGAGTCGGGCAGGTGCTCGAGAGCCTCCATCTCGGCCGACTTCAGGCCGCTGGAGCTGTGGGACTCCGCGCGCGCGAGCTGCCAGTCCTCGACGTCCTCGGACATCGACTGCTGCGGCTGGCGCTGCTTCTTGCGGTAGGTGTTGATGAAGGTATTGGTCAGGATCCGGTACAGCCATGCCTTGAGGTTGGTGCCGGGGCGGAACTGGTGGAAGGACGAGTACGCCTTGGCGAAGGTCTCCTGGACCAGGTCCTCGGCGTCGGCGGGGTTACGGGTCATCCGCATCGCCGCGGAGTAGAGCTGGTCGAGGAACGGCAGCGCGTCGCGCTCGAAGCGCGCGGTGCGGTCGGCGTCGGTCTCGGTGGCGACGTCGATGTCGGCGTCGTCCGGGCTCACGGGGTCGAGGTCGACGTCAGCGTCGACGGGAGTGTCAGTCATCGCCCCCCAGCCTAGCCGGGGGTCAGGGGTGACCGGTCGTTCGAGTAGCGCCATCACGTGGAGCAGAACGCCTCATCGCCGTACGTCATTCCCGGCGATCTCCCGCACCACCCACTCCAGGGTCGCCTCGACCACGATCTCGAGCGCCTCGTCCTGGCGGATCGGCCCTCGGGCGGGCACCTTGAGGCCGTGATCGGCGCCGGGGACCACGCAGAGCTCGGTGGTGGCCGGGAACTCGTCGGGTCGCCCCATCGCGTCGTTCTCGCCCTGGATCACCAGCGTCGGCAACCGTACGGCGGTCAGCTCGTCCAGGCGGGACTTCTCCGGCCGCCCGGGCGGGTGGAGCGGGAAGGACAGCGCAAGGCAGCCGGCCGCCCCCAGCGCGCGGGCCGAGCGGGCGGCGGACCGGGCGCCGGCGGACCTGCCGCCCAGGACGAGCGGGGTCCGCACCCGCATCGCGTCGGCGGCAGCGCGCAGCGCGGCGTCCAGCGTGGCAGGGGGGGTCGCGATCTTGCGCCCGGCGCGACGCCAGGGCTGCTCGAAGCGGACCACGGTGATGCCGTGGCGCGGCAGGTGCCGCGCGAGCGCCTCCAGGTCGCGGGACTCGATGCCGCCGCCGGCTCCGTGGCCCAGCAGCAGCGTGGCGATCGGCGAGCGCGACCGGTCGGTGACCAGGCGCCCTTCCCCGTGGGGGGTGTCGACGAGCCGCTCGGTGCTCACTCGAGCACCTCGTCCAGCGGCAGCGGGCTGACGAGCTCGGGGCCGTTGTTGCGCACGTTGGACACCAGCATCGACACCGGGAACGCCTCCAGCCGGCCGGGCGCGGCGGGCACCAGCAGGTCGAGCAGCGAGTCCGAGGGGGCGGTGGGATCCAGCCAGGACGACCACCGGTCCGGCTCGACCATCATCGGCATCCGGTCGTGGATGTGGCCCAGCGAGTCCTCCGCCTGGGTGGTGATCACGGTGCAGGTCCAGCGGAACCGCTCCGGGTCGTCGTCGTCGCGCGTCGGGTCGCGCCAGATCTCGTAGAGCCCGGCCATCGCGAGCGTCCCGCCGTCCTGCGGGCGGATGAAGAACGGCTGCTTGCGCGGCTTGCCCTTGGCCGTGAGCTGGGAGGTGGGGTACCACTCGAAGTAGCCGTCGGCCGGCAGCAGGCAGCGCCGCTTGGCGAACGCCCGCTTGTACGCCGGCTTCTCCGCGACGGTCTCCATCCGGGCGTTGATCATCCGGTTGCCGACGGAGGGGTCCTTGGCCCACGACGGGACCAGACCCCACTTCAGGACGCGGAGCTGCCGCTGGGGCGGCTCCTCGCTCTCCCGCGAGGGCGGGCGCTCGACCACCGCGTAGACCTCCTTGGTCGGCGCGACGTTGTAGTCGGGCTCGAGGACCTTGTCGACCCGGCTCTCGACGACCTCGAACTCCTCGATCAGGTCCTCCGGCTTGCGACTGGAGGCATAGCGGCCGCACATGGCAGCAATCTAGCCGTCCGACGCGGGCCGCGAGGTCGGTGGCGGCAGACCCTCCACCGCCCGACAGTGCGGCTCACCCCTTCGAGGTAGGTGTGACCTCCCGGACGTCGGGTAGGAATGGGACATGACCGTCAGCCGACTCATCGCCCGTCCCATGCTCGCCTCCATGTTCGTGGTGGGCAGCGTCAACGCCCTGCGCAACGCCCCCGCCCTCGCGGCCAAGGCCCAGCCGATCACCGACAAGGTGGTGCCGCAGCTCCGCAAGGCCACCGGGCTGCCCATCCCCGAGGACCCGACCACGCTGGTGCGGATCAACGCCGGCACCCAGCTGGTCGCCGGCGCCGCCCTGGCCACCGGCCGCGCGCCGCGGCTCTCCGCGCTGGTGCTCGCCGCGTCGCTGGTGCCGACCACGTTCGCGGGCCACGCGTTCTGGGAGCACGACGACGCCGCCGTGAAGAAGCAGCACCAGCTCAACTTCTTCAAGAACGTCTCCATGCTCGGCGGCCTCCTGATCGCCGCCGGCGACACCGACGGCAAGCCGGGCGTGGCCTGGCGGGCCCGCCGGGCGGCCGGCGACGCGAAGCGCGAGGCCAAGCACCTGGCGAAGTCCGCGCGCCGTGAGGCCAAGCTGGCGAAGGCCAAGGTCACCTGAGCCCTAGGATTCCGCCTGTGACCGTCGCCGACCCGTGGCCCGCCCCCCGCGCCCATGACCCCGTCGACGCGGTCGTGTCCCTGCCCGGCAGCAAGTCGCTGACCAACCGCGCGCTGGTGCTCGCGGCGATCTCCGACGGGCCTTCGGTCGTACGGCGCGCCCTGCGCTCGCGCGACACCTCGTTGATGGCCGCCGCGCTGAGCTCGCTCGGGGCCCACGTCGACACCTCGGGGGACGACTGGCTCGTCACGCCGACCCGGCTGGCGGGCGACGCCCACGTCGACTGCGGCCTGGCCGGCACGGTGATGCGCTTCGTGCCGCCGGTGGCCGCGCTCTCGACCGGGGTGATCTCCTTCGACGGCGACCCGCACATGCGCAGGCGGCCGGTGGGGCAGGTGCTGAAGGCCCTCTCGACGCTGGGCATCGACATCGACGACGAGGGCCGCGGGTCGCTGCCGTTCCGCGTCCACGGCACCGGTCACGTGGCCGGCGGCACCGTCGTGCTGGACGCCTCCGGCTCGTCGCAGTTCGTCTCCGCCCTCCTCCTGGCCGGGGCCCGCTACGAGCACGGGGTCGACGTACGTCACGACGGCAAGCCGGTGCCCTCGCTCCCCCACATCGACATGACGGTGGCGATGCTGCGCGAGCACGGCGTGGCCGTCGACGACGGCGACGCCAACCGCTGGTCGGTCGCGCCCGGCCCGGTGAAGGCGCTCGACCACCTGATCGAGCCCGACCTGTCCAACGCCGCGCCGTTCCTCGGCCTGGCCGCGCTGTCGGGCGGCTCGGTCACCGTCCGCGACTGGCCGCGCGAGACGACACAGGCCGGCGACGCGCTGCGCGAGATCCTGACGCTGATGGGCTGCGAGGTGGCGTTCGTCGACGAGGGCCTGCGGGTGACGGGGCCCGACCACCTGCACGGCGTCGACCTGGACCTGCACGACGTCGGCGAGCTCGCACCCGCCGTCGCGGCGCTCTGCGCGCTGGCCGACTCGCCCTCCCACCTGCGCGGGATCGCCCACATCCGCGGCCACGAGACCGACCGGCTCGCCGCGCTCGCCACGGAGCTGGGCGCGCTCGGTGCCGACGTCACCGAGCACCCCGACGGCCTCTCGATCACCCCGGCCCCGCTGCACGGCGGCGTCTTCCACACCTACGCCGACCACCGCATGGCCCACGCCGGCGTCCTGGTGGCGGCCGCGGTCGACGGCGTGCTGGTCGAGGACGTCGCCACGACCGCCAAGACGTTCCCCGACTTCGCCGACTTTTGGGCCTCGCTGCTGTGAGCAACCGGTACGGCGTCGAGGACCAGGAGCACTACGAGCGCCCGCGCCGGCGCACCCGGCCCCGCACGAAGGACCGGCCGACCTACGACGACGCCGTCGAGGGCGTCGTCGTCACCGTCGACCGCGGCCGCTACACGCTGCTCGTCGACGGCCGCAAGGTCATGGCGATGAAGGCGCGGCCGCTGGGGCGCAAGGGCGTCGTGGTCGGCGACCGGGTGCGCGTCGTGGGGGACGTGTCCGGCGACGACGGGGCGCTGTCGCGCATCGTCGAGGTGAACGAGCGCCTGACCACGCTGCGCCGCACCGCCGACGACGACGACCCGGTCGAGCGGATCATCGTCAGCAACGCCGAGCAGCTCGTCGTCGTCACCGCGCTCGCCGACCCCGAGCCGCAGCCGCGCCTGATCGACCGCGCCCTCGTGGCGGCGTACGACGCGGGGATGCGGCCGCTGCTGTGCCTCACCAAGGCCGACCTCGCCGACCCCGAGACGCTGCTGCGCACCTACCGTTCACTCGGCGTGCCGTGGGTGGTGACCAGCCGCGGCGGTGACCTGAGCGCCGTACGGGAGCGGCTGCGGGGCAGGACCAGCGTGCTCGTCGGCTCCAGCGGGGTCGGCAAGTCCACGCTGGTCAACGCGCTGGTACCGCAGGCGCACCGCGACGTCGGCATCGTCAACGCCGTCACCGGCCGGGGACGCCACACCTCGACGTCGGCCTACATGCTGCCGTTGCCGGACGAGGAGGGGTGGATCATCGACACCCCGGGCATCCGGTCCTTCGGGCTGGCCCACGTCCGACCGGAGAACCTGATCGAGGCCTTCCCCGACCTCGACGAGATGACCGAGGACTGCCCGCGCGGCTGCACGCACGGCGAGGACGAGCCCGAGTGCGGCCTCGACGTGGCCGTGGCCGAGGGACAGGCCGACCCGGAGCGGGTCTCGTCGTTCCGGCGGCTGCTGGTCGCGCGCAGCGTGCCGGAGTACTGATCAGCCCTCGACGCCGTACCAGGCGATCTGGGCGCCGGCGTCACCGGTGAGCACGACGTAGACCAGCGTGACGGCGGCGGAGAGCGCCACCAGGCCGCTCATCACGGCGCGGACCGGGCCGGTGCGGGTGTGCCACCAGGCGGCCAGGAACGCGATCAGCGCGAAGGCCGTCATCGAGATGCGCAGGATGCCCGCGCGCTCCTCGTGGGTCTCGACCAGCGCGGCGAGCGGACCGCCGTAGGTGTTGGCCTCCTCCAGCTGCGCCCCGGAGAGGTAGGCGACCCAGACCGCGCCGACGGCGACCGCGGCCATGACCACCAGGGGCCACCGGATGACGTCGCGCCAGCGCGGCACGAGCGCGTAGAGGAGGCCGGCCAGTGCCGACAGCGGCCCCAGGACGACGGCCGCGTGGACGACGAGGGCGTGAAGCGGCAGTCCGTTGAACTCCATAGATGAACGCTAAACCAGTTTGCTGAAAGTAACCTGTGTCTGTGGCGACCGATTTCACCGACGACCTCCGTCTCGCTCACGTGCTCGCCGACGACGCCGACTCGCTCACCACTGCGCGTTTCAAGTCGCTCGACCTGCACGTGATGAGCAAGCCCGACCTGACCCCCGTCACCGACGCGGACCAGGCAGTCGAGGACGGCATCCGGCGCACCCTGTCGCGCGTGCGCTCCCGCGACGCGATCACCGGCGAGGAGACCGGGTCGAGCGGGCACAGCCAACGCCGCTGGATCGTCGACCCCATCGACGGCACCAAGAACTTCGTCCGCGGGGTCCCGGTGTGGGCGACCCTGATCTCGCTCGTCGTCGACGAGGAGGTCGTCCTCGGCGTGGTCTCGGCCCCGATGCTGCAGCGTCGCTGGTGGGCCTCCGCCGGCAACGGCGCGTGGACCGGGCGCTCCCTGCTCAAGGCGACGCAGTGCCAGGTCTCCGACGTACGCCGCCTGGAGGACGCCTCGATGTCCTACGCCTCCCTCCACGGCTGGGAGGAGCGAGGGCGACTCGACGACTTCCTCTCGCTGATGCGTCGCTGCTGGCGCACCCGCGCCTACGGCGACTTCTGGTCCTACATGCTCATCGCCGAGGGCGCGATCGACCTCGCCGCCGAGCCCGAGCTCGCCGTCTACGACATGGCGGCGCTCGACATCATCGTGCGCGAGGCCGGCGGCCGGTTCACCTCGCTCGACGGCAACGACGGCCCATGGGGCGGCAACGCCGTGGCCTCCAACGGCCACCTGCACGACGCGGCGCTGTCCTTCCTCGGATCCCTGCCCGACCACGCCGACGACCCGGAGTGGCGCCGACCCGGCTCCGCCTCGGTCTCCGACATCAGCGCGCGCCGCCGCTCGCCGATCGACGGTCCACCGCTGGACTGAGCCACTGGCCAGCGAGTCGCCACACCAGTAACGTCACCGGTATGCGCATCGGCGATATCCTCCAGGCCAAGTCCTCCACCGAGGTCATCACGATCGGACCGGACGCCGGCGTCCGCGAGCTGCTGGCGCTGCTCGCCGAGCACAACATCGGCGCGGTGATCGTGAGCGCCGACGGATCCAGCCTCGACGGCATCGTCAGCGAGCGCGACGTCGTACGCCACCTGCACACCGACGGCACCGTCATCAACAACAACGTCGCCTCGATCATGACCGAGACGGTCGAGACCTGTGCTCCGGAGGACGCGCTCGACGGCGTCATGCAGACGATGACCGAGCGTCGCTTCCGCCACATCCCGGTCTGCTCCGAGGGTGGCGCCCTCGTGGGGATCATCAGCATCGGCGACGTCGTGAAGCACAAGATCGGCCAGCTGACCTTCGAGCGCGACCAGCTCGACAGCTACGTCCACCAGACCTGAGCCCCACCCCCGTCGACGCTGCGGGCCCGCGGCTAGGGTGGCCGGATGGACAAGCCTGAGATCGACTTCTTCGACCCCGAGCCGCCCAGCGACCTCGTCATCACCGACGTGATCGAGGGCAACGGCGCCGAGGCCACCGCCGGCAGCACCGTCTCGGTGCACTACGTGGGCGTCGCCCACTCCACCGGCGAGGAGTTCGACGCCTCGTACAACCGGGGCGAGCCGCTGCAGTTCCGCCTGGGCGTCGGCCAGGTCATCTCCGGCTGGGACACCGGCGTGCAGGGCATGAAGGTCGGCGGCCGCCGTCAGCTCGTCATCCCGCCCCACCTGGGCTACGGCGAGCGCGGCGCCGGCGGCGCCATCAAGCCCGGCGAGACCCTGATCTTCGTCGTGGACCTGCTCGCCGTCCGCTGACCCGGTGCGGAGGGGTCACCAGGGGAGGTTGTCGGTGGCGTCGCCGTGGGACACGCGGGCGCTCTGGCCGGCGAGGGTGACCACGTCGCCCTGGGCGAGCTGGCGGCCACGGCGGGTCTCGACCTCGTCGTTGACGCGCACCATGCCGGAGGCGATGAGGGGCTTCGCCTCGGCGCCGCTCTCGACGAGGTTGGCGAGCTTGAGGAACTGACCGAGCCGGATCGACTCGTCGGTGATCGGGACGTCCAGTGGCTCGCTCATGGTCTCAGTGAACCAGCACCGAGACCGTGTGGATCAGCACCCCGACCAGGCCGCCCACGATGGTGCCGTTGATCCGGATGAACTGCAGGTCCCGGCCGACGTGGAGCTCGATGCGGCGAGCGGCCTCCTTGCCGTCCCAGCGCTCGATGGTGTGGGTGATGACCGCGGTGACCTCCTCGCCGTAGCGCGACACGGCGAAGACGGCCACGTCGCTGGCGCGCGCGTCGATCCGGGCGCGCAGTTCGGCGTCGCCCGAGAGCCGTGCGGCCAGGGCCGAGACCTCCCGCAGCAGCCAGCTGCGTACGGCGCCGTCCGGGTCGTCGAGCGAGCCGGTCAGCGCGCGGCGCAGGGCGTCCCACAACGAGATGCTGGAGGCCAGCACCGAGGGATGGTCGAGGATCCGCTCCTTGAGCCGCTCCGTGCGCGCCTGGGTGTCGGGGTCCTCGAGCAGGTCGACGGCGAGGCGGCGCAGCATCGAGTCGAGCGCGATCCGTGCCCGGTGGTGGGGGTCGGTGCGGATGTCACCGACCCACCGCACCACCTCGACGTGGATCCGCAGGCTGACCGCCTCGTTGAGGCGCTCGGGCGCCCACCACGGCGCACGCTCCAGCAGCACGTCCTGGACCGTGCCCGGGTTGTCCCTGAGCCAGTGGTGCAGCTCCTCGAGCGCGAGGTCGACCAGGCCATGGTGCAGGTCGTCGTTGAGAGCCTCCGTGAGCAGCCCGCCCAGCAGCGGCGAGATCGGCTCCTCCCGGAAGCGCGGCACCAGGGCGTCGTGGATGAGCGACTCGATGTGCTCGTCGCGCACCTTGGAGAGCGCGATCCGGGCCAGCTCGGCGACCTCGTCGACCACACGCTGGGCGTTGGCCGGCGCCGAGAGCCAGCCGCCCACCCGCTCGGCGACGCGCGCCGAGGCGATGCGCTCGCGGATGATGTCCTCCTGCAGGAAGTTCTCCCCCACGAACTCCTCCAGGCCACGACCGAGGTCGTCCTTGCGCTTGGGGATCAGGGCCGTGTGCGGGATCGGCAGCCCCAAAGGGTGCTTGAACAGCGCCGTGACGGCGAACCAGTCGGCGATCGCGCCGACCATGGAGGCCTCGGCGCCCGCGTTGACGAACCCGAGCACGCCGTCTTCGTCCAGCGTCAGCACGTAGACCGCGGCGGCGAAGAGCAGCAGCGACACGGCCACGGTGCGCATGCGGCGCAGCGCGACGCGGCGTACGGCGTCGGCGGCGGGGTCGCCGACGGCGAGGGTGGGGGCATGGGGTGCGGCGGACATCGACACCCATCCTCGCCCACACCCCGCGTCCACGGGGGACCCAGCCCCGCGTGCCACAATCTCGGGCATGTCTTCCCCGGGACCTCGCACGGTCATCACCTTCGGCACGTTCGACGTCTTCCACGTCGGGCACCTCAAGGTGATCGAGCGCGCCGCCGCCCTCGGCGACCGCCTCGTCGTCGGGGTCTCGGCCGACGAGCTGAACATGCGCAAGAAGGGCCGTGAGCCGGTCTTCAGCCAGGGCGAGCGGCTCGCGATCGTGGCCGCCCTCAAGGACGTCGACCAGGTCTTCGTGGAGGAGAGCCTGGAGCTCAAGCGCCACTACATCGAGGAGTACGCCGCCGACGTGCTCGTCATGGGCGACGACTGGGCCGGCAAGTTCGACGACCTCGGCGACATCTGCGAGGTCGTCTACCTCTCCCGCACTCCCGCCATCTCCACGACCGCCCTGATCGAGAAGATCTCCGGCGGGAGCTGATGTGGGACCCCCGGGTCCGCCGGGGATGCTTTCGTGTGACCCGTAGCCGCTTCCCCCGGTCTCGGGACGTCTCGAGTTCGAAGGAGACCAGATGCGCCGCTCTATGGCCGCCATCCTGGTGGCCCTGAGCACCACCGTGAGCGTCCTGCCCGCTCTCGTGCCGACCGCCGGAGCGGCGGCCTCGGCGAGCACCGCAGCCGCCATCCCGCGCCACCCTGACGGCGAGGACTCGCCGCAGGAGGTGCTCCAGCGCGCCCAGCGGGCGTTCGCGCCGGTGGGCCGTGATCGCTCCCCTGCCGCCGATCGCCCCGACGCCACCCTCGCCCTGCGCGACCTCTTCGAGGTGCGCGCGCGGCTGACCGGGGAGGAGCGCCGCCGGGCCGACGAGCTGCTGGCGAGGCCCTCCGACGGCGCCGGCGACCCCTACGACCACGGCTACACGGTCCCGTCGAAGCGCAAGTGCTCGAAGAACCTCTGCCTGCACTGGGTCCCGACCACCGCGGACGCCCCGCCGAGCCGCACCTGGGCCATGCGCACCTTCGACATGATGAACCGGGTCTGGCGCTTCGAGGTGGGCAAGCTCGGCTACCGCCGGCCACTGCCGGACGTGCGGCACTCCAGCCGCCCCAAGTTCGACGTGTACCTCAAGGACCTCGGCAGCAAGTTCATCTACGGCTACTGCGCACCGGAGTACCCCGCCGCCGGCGCCAAGCGCACGGCCTCGGGCTTCTGCGTGCTCGACAACGACTTCGCCCGAAGCCAGTTCGGCGCGCCGCCGCTGACCAGCCTGCGGGTGACCGCCGCGCACGAGTTCTTCCACGCGGTGCAGTTCGCCTACGACTACAAGGACGATCCCTGGTTCCTGGAGTCCACGGCGACCTGGATGGAGGAGCGGTTCGCCGACTCGGCCAACGACAACCGGCAGTACCTGCCCGCCGGCCAGGTCCGGCTCCCCCACGTGCCCCTCGACGTCTTCCGACGCAGCGACACCACCCCGTACGCGAACTGGGTCTTCTGGGAGTACCTCAGCGAGCGCTACGGCAACGCGATCGTGAAGAAGGTATGGGAGCAGGCGGGCGCCTTCCCAGGCGCGCCCAACAGGTACTCGACCAAGGCGCTGACCCGCGTGCTCGGGTCGCGCGGCGGCTTCTCCTCGGTCTTCGCCGCCTATGCCTCGGCCAACGCGACCGCCGGCCGTAGCTACCCCGAGGGCAAGGCGTGGCCGTCGGCCACGATCTCGCGGACCTTCGTCCTCGGCCGGAGCGAGCGCGCGGCCAGCGCCCGTACCCGCATCGACCACCTGGCCGCCAAGCACATGATGTTGCGCCCCGACTCCTCCCTCGAGAGCGGCAAGTGGCGGCTGCGGGTGAAGGTCGACGGGCCCGCACGCGCGTCGGGGGCGCGCGCCCGGCTGGTCGTCAAGACCGAGAAGGGCGCGTGGATGCGCCGGCCGATCAAGCTCGACGCCCGCGGCGTCGGGTTCGCCTCGTTCGGCTTCTCCCCCACCGAGGTGCGCAGCGCGATCGTGACCCTGGTCAACAGCAACACCCGCTTCCGTTGCGGCAAGGGGAAGCCCTACTCGTGCTCGGGGCGCCCGCTGGGTGACCAGAAGCGGTTCCTGGTCAAGGCGTGGGTCACCCGGCGCGCCTGAGCGCCCTCAGAGGCGCACCAGCACCTTGAGCGCCTCGCGGTCCGCCATGGCGCGGTAGGCGCCGGGCACGCCGTCGAGGTCCACCCCGCGGTCGAAGACCTTGCCCGGCTCGATCGCGCCCTCGAGGATCCGCGGCAGCAGGCGGTCCAGGTAGGCCCGCACCGGGGCCGGACCGCCGGTCAGGGTGACGTTGCCGCGAAAGAGGCTGCCGAAGCCGACCGGGGCGTCCTGGTACTGCGGCACCCCCACCCGGCTGATGACTCCGCCCGGCCGGACGACGCCGAACGCCTGCTCGTACGCCGCCACGTGACCGACCGCCTCCAAGACGGCGTGCGTGCCCTGACCACCGGTGAGCTCCCGGACCCTGGTCACCCCCTCCTCGCCGCGCTCGGCCACGACGTCGGTGGCCCCGAACTCGCGACCGAGGTCGGTGCGGTCGCGGTGGCGGCCCATGAGGATGATCTGCTCGGCGCCGAGCATCCTCGCCGACAGCACGGCCAGGAGGCCGACGGCGCCGTCGCCGATGACGGTCACGGAGTCGCCGGGCGCGATCCGCGCCTGGGCCGCGGCGTGGTAGCCGGTGCCCAGCACGTCGGCGAGCGTCAGCAGCGACGGCATCAGCACGTCGTCGACAGCCACCGGCAGGACGACCAGGGTGCCGTCGGCGAGCGGGATCCGGGCCGCCTCGGCCTGGGCGCCGTCATTTCCGCCCATGCCGAGGAAGCCGCCGGTCGGGCACGAGGTCTGCAGGCCCGCACGGCAGTACTCGCACGTGCCGCACGAGAACGCGAACGGCGAGACGACGACGTCGCCCTTGCGCACGGTCGCGACCTCGGAGCCGACCTCCTCGACCACCCCGATGAGCTCGTGCCCCATCCGCGCCGGTCCTGCTCCCGGCGGCATCGCGCCGTAGGCGTGCAGGTCGCTGCCGCAGACACAGGAGGTCGTGATGCGGACCAGCGCGTCCGTGGGCTCCTGGACCGCCGGGTCGGGGACGTGCTCGACGCGGACGTCACCGGCACCGTAGATCAGTGTTGCTCGCACGTGACTCTCCTCGAATCGACCGAAACCGAATATCTGTAGCGATCGTTCCACGGTTAGCAGCGCCTCGAAGAGAGAGGCCGAACTGGCCGATCACTGCGCGGAATTGCGGCTGACCGGACCAGACCACGCTGCCACGCTCGTAAAGCAAGGCGGTCGCGCACCGCCGGCGGTCAGTCGGGGCCGATCTCGAAGTCTCACAGAGCGCGAGACACGGTTGCGCTCGTCACGCTGTCGGGGCACCCTCGTCTGGAGCGATCACTCTATGGAATCGCTTCCCGATCCAGGAGAGCAGCAGTGCCACACCCTGACCAGCGCCGGTTCGCGCAGGCCGAGAGCCTCATCGGCGTCGGCCCCTCCCCCAGCGCCCACGAGCGCCGCCTCGCCCTCCGACGGGCCCTGGCCGCGACCACTGCGGGCACCCCGCTCGTCCTGCCGGGGGTCACCGACGCGCTCGGGCTGCGCCTGGTCGAGTCCGCGGGCTTCGCCGCGGCCTACGCGACCGGCGCCGGCCTCGCCAACGCGCAGTACGGCGTCCCGGACGTGGGGCTGATCTCCCTGGCCGAGGTCGTCGACCACGTCGGCCGCCTCACCGAGGCCTCGCCCCTGCCCGTCGTGGTCGACGCCGACACCGGGTACGGCGGTCCGCTCACGGCCATGCGCACGATGCGCCTGCTCGAGCGGGCCGGCGCCGCGGCGATCCAGATCGAGGACCAGGAGATGCCCAAGCGGTGCGGGCACTTCGACGACCACGCGCTGATCCCGAGCGGCCACATGCAGACCAAGATCGCGGCGGTCGCCGAGGCCCGCGAGGACGACGCGACCGTGATCGTCGCGCGCACCGACGCCCGCAGCGTGCACGACATCGACGAGGCGGTCCGCCGCGCGAAGGCCTACGTCGAGGCCGGCGCGGACGTCATCTTCGTCGAGGCCCCCCGCACCGTCGACGAGCTCGCGCTGGTCGGCCGCGAGCTGGCCGGCGTGCCTCTCGTCGTCAACGTGGTGGAAGGCGGCCGCACCCCGCAGCTCGAGCTCGCGGAGTACTCCGAGCTCGGCTTCGGGGTCGTGCTCTACGCCAACTACCTGATGCGCTCGATGATGGCGGCCGGCCGCGAGGCCCTGGCCCACCTCGCCGAGCACGGCGAGACCGCGTCGCGCGCCGACCGCATGAGCACCTGGCAGGAGCGCCAGGACCTGATGAACCTGCCCGCCTTCACCGAGGCGCAGGCCTTCTACGACCGCCCCTGGGAGGATCGATGACCGCCGGACTGCCGCTGGAGCGAGAGCTCCCCGACCGCGTCGGCGTGCTGGTGCTGGGCTCCGGCCTCGCCGGGTGCGCCGCCCTGCTGGCCGCCGCCGAGGCGGGTCAGTACGCCGTGATGCTGGAGAAGACCGGCGAGATCGGGGGCAGCACCGTGCGCTCGGCCGGGCTGTCGGCCTTCGCCGGCACCGACGAGCAGGCCGAGCAGGGCATCGCGGACTCCGTGGAGCTGCTGCGCAAGGACCTGCTCGAGACCGGCCGGCACCGCTGCGACGAGACGCTGGTCGACCTGTACTGCGAGCACCAGCTCGACACCTACCGCTGGCTGACCGGCCACGGCGTGCGCTACGGCGAGGTGCATGCGGCGTCGGGCCAGTCGGTCCCTCGCTCGCACCCGACCGACACCACCGGCATGCTGCACCACCTGCTGAAGGCCGCCGGCCTCCTCGGCGCCCGGCTGCTGCTCGACACCAAGGCCGAGCGGCTGGTGCGCGAGGGCGGCCGGGTCGTCGGCGTCGACGTCGAGGCCCCCGGCGGGGGGCGCCATCGCATCCTCGCCGACGCGGTCGTCGTCGCCACCGGCGGCTTCTCGCAGAACCCCGAGCTGCTGGCGCGCTTCGCGCCCCAGATGGAGCACGCGCTGCGGGCCGGCGGCGAGGGCTGCCAGGGCGACGGGCTGCTCATGGCCTGGCAGTTGGGCGCCGGCGTCATCGACACGCCGTACGTCAAGGGCACCTACGGGATCTACCACGAGCCGCACCCCGACGAGGACGGCACCGGCATCCTCGCGGTCTACAAGGGCGCGATCGCGGTCAACCGCGAGGGCCGCCGGTTCGTCGACGAGTCCCTGCCCTACAAGGAGATCGGCGACGCGGCGCTCGCGCAGCCGGGGGTGACGACCTGGCAGATCCTGGACGCCCAGGTCATGGCGCAGACCAACGACGAGGTCCCGATCTACGAGTTCGCCGGCCGCGAGCGGGCGGGCATGCTGGTCACCGCCGACACGATCGAGGAGCTCGAGGAGCGGCTCGGGATGCCCGAGGGCAGCCTGGTCGCCACCGTCGAGGACTACAACGGCCGGATCGCCGCCGGCGACGCCGACGCACTGGGCCGCACCCACCTCTCGGGCGGTGTCGGCGCGCCGTTCGCGCTGGACCAGCCGCCGTTCCACGCGCACCCGTCCGGCACGGTCGTGCTGGCGACGTACTGCGGGCTCACCGTCGACACCGACCTGCGCGTCCTCGACGTCTTCGGGCAGCCCATCGAGCGCCTGTACGCCGCCGGCGAGGTCATCGGCGGCTTCCACGGCGCCGGCTACATGACCGGCACCTCGATCGGCAAGAGCGGCATCTTCGGCCGCCTCGCCGGCACCCGCGCCGCGGCCGAGGAGAGTGAGCTCGAATGGTGAGCCTCTTCGACCTCACCGGCCAGGTCGCGCTCGTCATCGGCGCCGCCCCCGGCGGCCTGGGCGAGCGCGCCTCGATCGCGCTGGCCGACCACGGCGCCACCGTCGTGGTCGCCGACATCGCCGGCTCCGCCCTCCGCGTGGACGTCACCGACGAGGCCTCCGTGGCCGCGCTCTTCGCCGACGTCGTCGCGCGGCACGGCCGGGTCGACATCGTGGTCAACGCCGCCGGCGTGATGCTGCGCAAGCCCTACGACGAGACGACGCTGGAGGAGTTCGAGCACGTCGTGCGGGTCAACCTGACCGGCACCTGGCTGGTCGGCCGCGCCGCCGGCCAGGCGATGACCCCCCAGGGCAGCGGCCGGATCGTCAACCTGACGACCGTCTACGCCGAGCGGGTCGGACCGGTCCCGGAGTCGGCCTACTACGCCTCCAAGGCCGGCGTCGCCAACGTGACCCGTGCCCTCGCCATGGAGCTCGGCCCGCACCAGATCACGGTCAACTGCCTGGCGCCGGGCGTCTTCTACCCGACCCAGATGACCGCCGCGCTCGCCGAGGACCCCGAGCGGCTGGCGTGGTTCTCCGGGCGCACGATGCTCGGCCGCCTCGGCGACCCGGCCACCGACTTCGCCGGTCCCCTGCTCCTGCTGGCCTCGCCGGCCTCGTCGTACGTCACTGGACAGGTGCTGTACGTCGACGGCGGCTGGTCGGCCTGGTGACCCCACCGCTCTTCCATCCCCGCAACCCAACCCGCAGAAGGAACTCCCCATGACCGACACCCGCACTGCCCTCGTCCTCCTCGACTACCAGGTCGCGCTCTGCGAGGACGGCCCGCACATGCGGATGCCTCCCCTGGTCGAGCAGATCAAGGAGCGCGGCGTCATCGCCAACGCCGCCTCGGTGCTCGAGGCCGCCCGCGCCGCCGGCTGGCTGGTCGTGCACGTGCGCCTGGCCTTCGACGACTCCTACGTGCTGCGCACCAACCGCCACCCGCGCTTCCAGGCCTACCCCGACCAGCGCGCGATGCTGGCCGGCTCCCCCGAGGCCGAGATCGTCAAGGAGCTCAGCCCGCTGCCCGGCGAGCCCGTCGTCGACAAGGGCTGCGTCGACCCGTTCGTCGGCACCCCGCTGCTCACCGCGCTGGCCGCCGAGGGCGTCGGCCACGTGGTCCTGGGCGGCGTCGCGACCAACCTGGTCGTCGAGTCCGCCGCCCGCCACGCGAGCGACGCGGGCCTGCAGGTCACCGTCGTCGACGACATGTGTGCGTCGTTCCGCACCGACTTCCACGAGTTCTCGATGCAGAACATGATGCCGCTCTTCGGCTCGGTCACCACGGCCGCCGAGCTCGTGGGCTCGCTGGCATGAGCACCCACGAGTACGACGTCGTCGTGGTCGGCGGCGGGGTCGCCGGCCTCAGCGCCGCCTGCGCCGCGGCCGAGGCGGGCGCCCGCGTGGCCGTACTCGACCGGGCGCCGGAGGCCGAGACCGGCGGCAACACGCGCTACACCGAGGCGTTCTTGCGGATGGCCTCGATCGAGGCGACCGCCGACGGCCTGGAGGAGTCGCTCGTCGACGACTTCATGGGCCACCCGGACCCGAGCGTCGTGCGCGACGCCGAGCGCTCCCCCGAGCGCCGTACCGCGCTCTACAAGGCGACACACGTGGTCGACCCCGACTACGTCGAGACGCTGGCCGCGCAGGCCCCGGCCACGTTGGCCTGGATGGGCACGCACGGGATGCGCTTCGAGTTCCTCCCCACACCGTTCCTGACCACGTCGACCACGCGCATGGCGCCGGTCGGCGGCGGGCTGGCGATCGTGGAGACGATGGGCAAGGCCGCGCGCGGCCTCGGCGTGGACTTCCACTTCGAGACGACCGCGCGCTCGCTGATCACCGGCGACGCCGGTGTCGAGGGCGTCGCCGCCCTCACCGCGGCCGGACCCGCGCAGTTCCGCGGCCGGGTCGTGCTCGCGAGCGGCGGCTACCAGGGCAACGCCGAGATGATGGCGCGCTACCACGGCGGGCATGCGCTCACGACGCGTCCGGTCGCCCGCGGCGGCAACTACAACAAGGGCGAGGGCATCGAGATGGCCCTCGCGCTCGGGGCCGCCACGTCCGGGTCGTTCAGCCTCTTCCACGCCGAGCCGGTCGACCCGCGCTCGGGCGAGCCCGAGGCGGCGATCTTCTGCTTCCCCTACGGGATCCTGGTCAACCGCGAGGGCCGGCGCTTCGTCGACGAGGCCCGCGGGCCGATCGACGCGTGGTACGAGCGCACCACCCGCGACATCCAGGCCCAGACCGAGGGCGTCGCCTGGGTGATCCTGGACCAGCAGGCGCAGGCCGTGCCCAACATCCGCTCGGGCATCCGCACCGACCAGCCGCCGGTGCGCGCCGCCTCGATCGAGGAGCTCGCCACCAAGCTGGGCGTGCCCGCGGACGCGCTCGCCGAGACGGTCGCGACGTACAACGCGGCCTGCGCCGACGGCGACTTCGACCCGCTCGTCCCCGACGGGCTGGCCACCACGGGTCTGGTGCCGCCCAAGTCCAACTGGGCCCGCCCGGTCGCGGACGGCCCCTACGAGGCCTACCCGGTCATGGCCGCGAACGTCTTCACCTTCGGCGGGCTCAAGACCACGCCGGCCGCCGAGGTCGTCGACCGCGACGGTCGCGCCATCCCCGGGCTGTACGCCGCCGGCGAGATGACCGGCCTGTACTACTCCAACTACACCGGCTCCACCTCGGTGCTGCGCGGCGCGACCTTCGGGCGCATCGCCGGCGCGGGGGCGGCCGCCGCGGGGAGCTGACATGCGGATCTGGCACCAGAGCTTCACGGTCCTCGACGACGTCCCGCACTACCGCGACGCCCTGCAGCGGCACCTGTCGGCGCAGGCGGCGCCGGGCACGACCGTCGAGCTGCACGGCATGCGGCCGGGCACCTACCCGTCGGCGTACCCGGGCACGCACATCGGCTACTCCTACCTCTCCAGCCTGCACCGCGAGCAGTTCGTCGCGGCCGCGCTGCAGGCGCAGGACGAGGGGTACGACGCGTTCCTGATCGCGACCATCCCGGACACCGGCTACGAGGTGGCCCGGTCGCTGGTGGACATCCCGGTGGTGACGTTCGGGCAGACCTCGGTGCTGATGGCGGGGATGCTCGGCGACTGCGTCGGCATCGTGAACTTCATCGCCGCGCTGGAGCCCCAGCTGCGCCGCAACCTGCGCGACTACCGGCTCGACTCGCTGGTCGGCCCGATCACCCAGGTGGACGCGGCGTTCACCGACGTGATGGCGGCCTACGCCGACCCGCAGCCGCTGCTCGACGCGTTCACCACGGCCGCGCGCCGGGTCATCGCCGACGGCGCGAACGTCATCGTGCCCGGCGAGGGCCCGCTCAACGTGTTCCTGGCCGACCAGGGCCTGAGCCGCGTCGACGACGTCCCGGTCCTGGACTCCCTCGGCACCTGCGTGCGGGTCGCGGAGCTGCGCGCCGCGCAGCACCGCTCCTCCGGGCTGGTCGCGTCGCGGGCCGGGTTCCACCACGCCCAGCCACCGCGGGACCTGGTCGACGCGGCCCGGGCCTCCTACGGGCTGGACTGATGGACGAGCTCGAGGTCGACGTCGCGGTCGTGGGCGGCGGCGCGTGCGGCGCCATGACCGCGCTGCGCGCGGCCGCCGACCCCGACCTGCTGGTCGGGGTCTTCGAGAAGAGCACCCGCGAGGGCTGCAACGCCGAGATCTCCAGCGGCAGCCTGGCCGCCGGCGGCACCCGCTTCCAGCGGGAGGCCGGGATCGAGGACTCCCCCGAGCTCCACGCGAGGGAGATCCTCGCGGCCAGCGGGGACCTCGCCAACAGCGAGGTCGTGCACGCCCTGTGCGCGGCCGCGCCGGAGTACGTCGAGTGGCTCGCCGACGAGCTCGAGTACCCGATGGAGATCGCCGGCGACCTGCCCCGCGCGGGCATGTCGGTCACCCGGCTGCACACCGACACCGGGCGCTCCGGCGGGCGACCGCTGATCCAGCACCTTCGCGCCGCGCTCGAGGAGCGCGACAACGTCGCCTTCGTCGACGAGGCGCCCGCTATCCGGCTTACCCACCGAGACGGGGCGGTCGACGGCGTCGTCGTCGCCCAGAACGGCGGCGAGCTGCGGGTCCGCGCGGAGACGGTCGTGCTGGCGCTCGACGGCTTCGCCGGCAACCCGGCGCTGATGAAGGAGCACTGCGCCCACCTGGGCGACCCCTTCTACGGCGGGGTGAGCACGAGCACGGGCGACGCCCTGCCGTGGCTGAACGAGGTCGGCGCCGAGCTGCGCCACCTGGGCGCCTGCCTGCGCTCGGGCCTCGTGGTCGTCGGCCACGGCACCCGGGTCAGCCCCTCGCTGCCGTTCTTCGGCGCCGTGCTGGTCGACCTCGAGGGACGTCGCTTCGTCGACGAGGAGGCGCAGGGCTACTCCAAGCTGGCCGGCATCCTGCAGACCCTGCGCGGCCAGCGGGCGTCCATGGTCTGGGACGACGAGGCGCACGCCGCCACCAGGGACTCCGAGATGATGCGGGAGACCACCCGCGCCGGCGGCTACCGCACCCACACCGACGAGCGGTCGCTCGCCGAGGCTCTCGGGCTCCCCGAGGCGACGGTCCGCGCCGCGCTGCAGCCGCACCCGGGACGGCGGCCGCTGCGTGCGCCGTACCACCACGCCTGGGTGACGCACGGCGTCCTCACCACCCAGGGCGGGGCCGTCATCGACACCGTCGGGCGGGTCCTTCGTCCCGATGGCACCCCGGTGCGCGGCCTGCGTGCCGGCGGCGGTACGGCGGTCGGGCTGGCCGGCCCCGAGTCCGACGGCTACGTGTCCGGCAACGGGCTGCTCTCGGCGTTCGGCATGGGTTGGCTGATCGGGAACGACCTCGCGGGTCGCTGAGGCCACCTGGCCTCACCGGGCCTGGCGCGCGGCCTCCTGCACGGCGGCGAGGTCGCCTCGCCACGGCGCTCCGTGGCCGGGCAGCACCCAGGTCGCCGCGAGTCCGGCCAGGCGCTCGAGTGACTCCAGCGCCTGGTCCGGGTCGTCGGTGAACGGCGCCGGCTGGATGCCGGTGCGACCGGTCAGCACGTTCCGGGTGGTGAGCGCGTCGCCGACGAACACCGCGTCCGCCACCGGTACGTGCACCGCGACGCTGCCGAGCGAGTGCCCGGGCACGGCGACGATGCGCGGCGAGCCCGGCAGGGGCAGCACGTCGCCGTCGTGGATCTCGATCAGCTCGGTCAGGTAGGTCGTGCGCCAGCCGCGCTTGCGCAGCGCGTAGCCGGCGAAGCCGAGCAGCGGGCCGAGGCGCCTGGGGCCCAGCTTCGTCTTGGGCTTGTCGCCACCGCGGGCGCGGTCGGCGTCGTCGGCGTGGACGTAGACCGGGACGCCGTGCTCGCGCCGCAGCCGCTCGGCGAAGCCGAGGTGGTCGGAGTCACCGTGGGTCAGGACCACGCCGCGCACGTCGCCGAGGCCCCTGCCCATCGCCTCGAGCTCGGCGAGCAGGTCTCGCCAGTGGCCCGGCAGCCCGGCGTCGACCACCGTGACCCCCTCCTCGGTGTCGACGAGGTAGGCCGCGACGACGTCGTTGCCGAGGCGGTGCAAGTGCGGGGCGAGCTTCATGGACATCTCCTTCGTCAGATAGGCTACGATAATTAGCCATGATGGCTAATGTCAATAGCCATGAGAGGACGCGCATGCCGGCACCCGAGCGCACGTCGTTGGAGCAGATCGTCACGGCCGGCCGCGAGCTCCTCGAGAGCGAGGGGCCGGCCAGGCTGACGATGCAGGCCGTCGCCGCGCGCGTCGGCGTCCGCGCCCCCTCCCTCTACAAGCGGGTGCGCGACCGCGAGGCCCTCCTCGTCCTGGTCGCGGCGGCCACCGTGGACGAGCTGGGCGCCCGACTGGCCGGGGCGGAGCCCACGGTGGCCGGGCTCGCACGCACGTTCCGCTCGTTCGCGCACGAGCGGCCCGAGGCCTTCCGGCTGATCCAGACCGTCGCTGCCGACGCCGAGACACTGGCCCGCGTGAGCGCCCCCGTGCTGGGTGTGGCCGAGGCCCTGGTGGGCGGGGAGGAGGCGCTCGAGGCGGCGCGGCTGGTCACGGCGTGGGCGACCGGGTTCGTCACCATGGAGCTCGCGGGCGCCTTCCGCCTGGACGGCGACCTCGAGCGCGCCTTCGACTTCGGGCTGTCGCGCCTCACGTCGGCCCTGGCACGCCCGTCCTGACCGGTGCCGGCGTCCGGCCGATCGAGCGGGCGAGCCGGTCCCCGAGCGCCGCCACGGCGTCCCGCAGCTCGGGACCCTCCTCCACCCGGAAGTCGAAGGGCACCCCGGCGAGCCACTCCTGGGCGTACATCGAGGGGTTGCGGGTGCTGCCGACCAGCACGCAGCCCTCCCCCAGCGGCTCGAGGCCGCCCATTGGCCCGCGCAGCCACGGCCGGACCTCGTCGGCGGCCGCCTCGAACACCACCCGGGTGGGGTAGCGCCACCCCGCGCCGAGGTGGTGCTCCAGGGCGGCGACCGGGTCCAGGTCGTCGGGCCGGCGGAAGCCGTGGCCGGTGGTCTGCACCCCGGCGATGCGGTCGATCCGGTAGGTGCGCACGGCACCGGCTCGGTGGGAGTGGCACAGCAGGTACCAGCGGCCGAAGCGCACCACCACCGCCCACGGGTCCACCTCGCTCTCCCACTGCGCACCCGTGTCGCCGCGGTAGGTGACGCTCACCCGTCGGCGCTCCGCGACCGCCGTGACGAGCGCGCTGGTGGTGACCGGGTCCGGGCGCGCGGCGTCGCGGCGCGGCGCGGCTGACGCGTGCTCGCGCAGGGCCGCCGCCTCGCGGCCGACGACCTCGGGCAGGGCCCGCACGACCTTGCCCAGGGCGGCCCCCACGAGCCCGTCTGCATCGGCGGAGGTGGACTGTCCGTCGAGGACCGCCATCACCAACACGAGGGCCTCCTCCTGGGAGAAGACCACCGGAGGCAGCCGGGTGCCTCGGCCCAGGCGGTAGCCACCGTGGGGGCCGCGCTCGGACTCGACCGGCACGCCGGCCTCCCGCAGGATCTCGACATAGCGCCGGGCGGCGCGCTCGGTGACCCCGAGGCGCTCGCTGAGCTCGCCGGCGGTGGTGACCGGGCGCGAGCCGAGCAGCTCCAGCGCGCGCAGGGCGCGAGCGGTCGGACTGGTGTCGGGGCGAGGTCGCGCGGCCATCTCGGGAGCCTAGGCCGGAACGTCGGAGAAGCGGAAGCAGATCGTCCGGAACCGTGTCTAGCGTGGCGGCATGGACATCATTCTCATCGGCGGACTCTGGCTCACCGGCGCGGCCTGGGACGACGTCGTCCCCGGCCTGGAGGCACGCGGCCACCGCCCCGTCCCCCTCACCCTGCCCGGGCAAGGTGACGGCGACACCACGGCCACCCTCGAGGAACAGGCGGACGCGGTCGTCGCCGCCGTCGACGCGGTGGGTCTGGCCGGCGGCCTCCCGCTCGTGGTCGGCCACTCCGCCGCCTGCACGCTCGCCTGGTTGGCCGCGGACCGCCGCCCCGAGCGGATCGCCGCGACGGCGCTCATCGGCGGCTTCCCCGTCGAGCACGGCCAGGAGTACTTCTCGTTCCTGGAGCCCACCGACGGGCTGCTGGCGTTCCCCGGGTGGGAGCCCTTCGAGGGCAGGGACACCGCCGACCTCGACGGCGCCGCCCGCGCCCGCATCGCGCCCACGCTCGTGGACGTGCCCGAGGCCGTCGTCAAGGGCACCGTGCGGCTCACCGACGAGCGCCGCTACGACGTCCCGACCTGGCTGGTGTGCCCGGAGTTCACGACCGCCGAGGCCCGGGAGTGGGTCGCCACAGGGGAGCTGCCGGAGCTGGCCAGGGCCACCCGTCTGGAGTACGCCGACATCGACTCCGGCCACTGGCCGATGTACAGCCGGCCGGCGGACCTCGCCGACCTGCTCGCCACGATCGCCGAGCGGCTCTAGGGGACCGGCACCGCGACGGCGCTGCGCCGGGCGCGGTGGGTGAGATGGATGCAGATGAAGGCGGCGCTGCCGCAGACCAGCATCACCACCGCCACCGGTACGGCGGTCTGGTCGCCCCAGAGCCCCCCGATCGGCGAGACCAGCCCGCCGAAGAGGAACATCATCGCGCCCATGACGGCGCTGCCGGACCCGGCGTAGTCGCGGCTCTGCTCCATCACCAGCGCACCGGAGTTGCCCATGACGAACCCGACGCTCGAGATGACCACGAAGAGTGGCACCAGCAGGAGCCAGGCGGGCAGCGGCAGGGCGGCGACCGCCAGGAAGGTCGCACACCCCACCGTCGCCACCGCGAGGGCGGCTCGCACGGTGTTGGCCGGCGGCACCCGGCGCCCGGCCAGCCGGACCGAGATCAGCGAGCCCGCCATCATGCCCAGCGCGTTGACGGCGAACCCGATGCCGTAGACCAGCTCGCTGGTGCCGATCACCCCCTGGTAGACGAACGAGGAGGTGGAGATGAAGGACATCAGCATCCCGAACGTGAACGCCGCCGCGCTCGCGTAGCCCAGGTAGACCGGACGCCGCAGCAGCGCGCCCAGGTGGCCGTAGCTCAGCCTCCGGGTCCGCCGCTCGGCCGGCAGCGACTCCCGCACGGCCGTGACCACCCCGACGAGCTGCAGCACGGTGAGGACGAGGACAAGACCCAGGATGGCGCGCCAGGACAGGTGCCCGGCCAGCGCGCCGCCGAACAGCGGCGCGAGCACCGGCGCGATGCTCGTGAGACTGGCCAGCAGCGACATGGCCCGAGCGGCCGCGAAGCCCTGGAGCCGGTCGGCGACGATGGCCCGGCAGATCACGACGCCGGCGGCGCCGGCGAGCGCCTGGAAGAACCTGGCGGCGATCAGCACCTCGATCGTGGGGGCGAAGACGGCCGCGGCGGCAGCCACGGTGCTGACCGCGCAGCCCACGAGGAGCGGACGGAGGCGACCGAAGCGGTCGGCGATCGGGCCCCAGAAGATCTGACCGATCGCGAGGCCGGCGAGGAACGCGGTCAGGGTCAGCTGCACGCTCGAGGCCTCGGTGCGCAGCGAGTCCCGCACCGCCGGGAACGAGGCGAGGTAGAGATCGATCGAGACCGGGGCCGTCGCGGAGAGGAGCGCCAGCACGACAAGCAGGCGTCTGCCCAGGGGTTCCTCGGTCTTCACATGTCTCCTCTGGTGCGGGCGCGGGTGGGCGCCCCGCGAGACTCTCAGTCCGGCGCGTGTGCGCGTGCCCGTGCTCCCAGCCATCGGAAGAGGTACGGCGCAGTGGCGCTGCCGGCGGCGGATGCGACCTGCTCGGGGGTGCCCGTCGCGACCACCGTACCGCCGGCGTCTCCGCCGCCCGGCCCGAGGTCGATGACCCAGTCCGCACTGCCGATCGCGGCCAGGTCGTGCTCGACCAGGACCACCGTGTTGCCGGCGTCAACGAGGCGGTGCAGCTGGCGCAGCAGCAGCGCGATGTCGGCCGGGTGCAGCCCGGAGGTGGGCTCGTCCAGCAGGTAGAGCGCGTGCCCGCGGTGGGCGCGCTGCAGCTCCGTGGCGAGCTTGATGCGCTGCGCCTCGCCGCCGCTGAGCTCGGTGGCCGGCTGGCCCAGCCGCAGGTAGCCCAGCCCCACGTCGCGCAGCGTCTCCAGGCTCCGCCTCGCGGCCGGGACGTCGGCGAGGAAGACCGCCGCGTCGTCGACCGACATCGCCAGCACGTCGGCGACCGTGCGGTCGCGGTAGGTGATCTCGAGCGTCTCGGCGTTGTAGCGGGCCCCGCCGCAGGTGGGGCACGGCGCGTAGGTGCCCGGCAGGAACAGCAGCTCCACCGAGACGAACCCCTCCCCCTGACAGGTCGCGCACCGGCCCTCCACGACGTTGAACGAGAACCGCCCGGCGGCGTACCCGCGCGCCCGGGCCTCGTCCGTCGCCGCGAACACCCGGCGCACTGCGTCGAACAGCCCGGTATACGTCGCCAGGTTGGAGCGCGGGGTGCGTCCGATCGGCCGCTGGTCGACCCGGACCAGCCGGTCGAACGCCTCCAGGCCGGCCGCGGCGTCGACGTCGACCTCGAGCTCGGCCTCGTCCTCGTCGTCGGGCGCCAGCCCGAGGTGGCCACGCACGAGCTCGGCGAGGACCTGGGTCACCAATGTCGACTTGCCGGAGCCGGACACCCCGGTCACGGCGGTGAGCACGCACAGCGGGACGTCGACGGAGACCTCGCGCAGGTTGTGGCGGGTCACGCCGCGCAGGTGCAGCCACCCGTGGGGGGTGCGCGGCTCGTGCTCGAGGCGCTCGGCGCGGCCGAACAGGTGCTCCCCCGTGGCCGACCCGGCGACGCCCTCCAGCCCGGCGACCGGGCCGGAGTAGAGGACCCGACCACCGGCCTCACCGGCTCCGGGCCCGATGTCGACGACCCAGTCGGCGCGCCGCACGACGTCGAGGTCGTGCTCCACGACGAACAGCGAGTTGCCGGCCGCCTTGAGCCGGTCGAGCACGTCGAGCAACGGCTCGGCGTCGGCGGGGTGCAGGCCCGCCGACGGCTCGTCGAGCACGTAGACGACGCCGAAGAGCCCCGAGCGGAGCTGGGTGGCGATCCGCAGCCGTTGCGCCTCGCCCGGCGAGAGCGTCGTCGAGCCGCGGCCGAGGCTGAGGTACCCGAGCCCCAGGTCGAGCAGGACGCCCACCCGGGCGACCAGGTCCGCGGCGATCCGGACCGCGACCTCGGTCGTCTCGCCGCTGTCGGCCGACGAGACGGCCGCGCCCGCCTCCGCGAGCTCCGCGGTGGGCCTCAGCATCGCCACGAGGTCGGCCAGCGACAGCGCGTTGGCCTCCGCGATGGAGTGAGCAGCGAACGTCACCGCCAGCGCCTCGGGGCGCAGGCCGGTGCCGCCGCACTCGGGGCACGGCGTGGCGCGCATGAAGCGCAGTGCCCGCTCGCGCATGCGCTCGCTCTTGGAGTCCGACAGCACGTGCTGGACGTGCTTGCGCGCGCTCCAGAACTTGCCGTAGTAGCCATGGTCGATCCGGTCCCGCTCGGGCTCGATCAGCACCGAGGGCTGCTCGTCGGTGAAGAGCAGCCAGTCCCGGTCCTTCTTGGCCAGCCGGCGCCACGGGCGGTCCACGTCGATGCCGAGGCCCATGACGATGCTGCGCAGGTTGGCCCCCTGCCAGGCGCCGGGCCAGGCGGCGATGGCGCCCTCGCGGATGCTCAGGTCCGGGTCGGGCACGAGCAGGTCCTCGGCCACGTCGTGCACCACACCGAGCCCGTGGCAGCGCGGGCAGGCCCCGGCCGCGGTGTTGGGCGAGAACGCCTCGGCTCCGAGCCGCTCGGCACCGGCGGGATAGGTGCCGGCCCGCGAGTAGAGCATCCGCAGCAGGTTGGAGAGGGTGGTGATGGTGCCCACGCTGGACCGCGAGGTCGGCGCCCCGCGGCGCTGCTGCAGCGCCACCGCGGGCGGCAGCCCGGTGATCTCCTGCACGTGCGGAGCCCCGACCTGCTGGAGCAGCCGGCGCGCGTAGGGGGCCACGGACTCGAAGTAACGACGCTGCGCCTCGGCGTAGATCGTCCCGAAGGCCAGCGACGACTTGCCCGAGCCGGACACCCCGGTGAAGGCCACCATCGCGTCGCGAGGCACGTCGACGTCGACGTTCCTCAGGTTGTGCTCGGTCGCGCCGCGCACGTGGACGAAGGGGTCGCTCGGATCATGGCTCACCTCGCTCGGTACCCGGCGTCATGCTCCCCGCCGGCCGTGGCTGGCTGACGCCCGCTCAGCGCATCGTGTGCACCATCTCGCCAAGGCCGTCGGCCCAGGTGCGCAGGACCTCCCCCGACCGCAGGTAGCGCGGCGGCTGCATGCCCATGCCGACTCCTTCGGGGGTGCCGGTGAAGATCACGTCACCCGGCAGCAGGCTCACGACCTCCGACAGGGCCGAGATGATGCGCGGGATGCTGTAGAGCAGCTTGCTCGTGCGCCCGTCCTGGACGGTCTCGCCGTCGATGGCGCAGCCGAGGGCGATGTCGTCGCGGTCGGCCAGCTCGTCGGTGGTCACCAGCCACGGGCCCATCGGGCTGAAGCCCGGGTGGGACTTCGCGAGGCCGAACTGCGGGGCGGGGCCGGACATCTGTCGCGCCCGCTCCGAGAGATCCTGGCCGAGGGTCAGGCCGGCGACGTGGTCCCAGGCCTCCTCGACGCTGGCCCGGTGCACCGGTCGACCGATGACCGCCACCACCTCGACCTCCCAGTCGGTGTTGCCGCCCGGCGGCAGGGCGATCTCGCCGCGTGGGCCGGTGATGCTCGTGGGGAACTTCGTGAACACCGGCGGCAGCTCGGTGGGGGGCTCGTAGCCGGTCTCGTCGGCGTGGTCGGCGTAGTTCAGGCCGATGGCGAACACCTGGCGCGGCTCGGGCGACGGCGCCCCGAGCAGGTCGACGTCCAGGTCGACGTCCGCCGCCGGCGAGCCGGCGAGCAGCTCCTCGGCCCACGCCCGGAACTCCTCCCAGCGCGGGTAGATGCCGGCGATGGCCGGCCCGAAGCGGCCGCCGCTGGCGGTGGCCACGTCGATGCCGCGCGGGTGGTCCCCGTGCTCGAGGACGAGGACGGCTCGGTCGTGGTGGTGGGCGAGGCGCATGAGCGGGGCTCCTAGGGCAAGACGAGAGGGTGAGGGGGACAGACAGCGAGGTGGGTCAGTCGTCGGTCAGGAAGCCGGTGACCAGCGACTCGAACCGGCGGGCCCGCTCGAAGGGGACCCACAGGCCGGTCCGGCCGTAGAGGTGCACCTCGACATCGGGGATCCGGTTGAGCATGAAGAGCGCGTTGTCGTAGCCCTGGACGCGGTTGTCGCGCCCCCAGACAACGAGGGTGCGGGCCGAGATCTCGTGCAGGCGCGGCCATAGCTGCTCGGTGGTGGCCGGCGTACCGCGGCCCTCGGGCGCGCCGGCCATGAACTCGGGGTCGACGCTGGCGAGGAAGCGCTCCTCGACGAGCTCGTCGGTCACGAGGGACCGGTCGTGCATCATCATCTCGAGGTAGGCGCGCATGCGCTCCCGGGTCGGCGGGCCGTCCTGGTAGTAGGAGCGGATCACCTGCTGGCCCTCGCTGGGGCTCGGCGTGAACAGCGGCAGTCCGCCGGCCGAGCTGACCAGCACCAGCCGCTCGACGACCTCGGGGTGGTCGACGGCCATCGCGATGGCCGCGGCACCTCCTGTCGCCATGCCGAGCACGTGCGCCTTCTCGGCGCCCAGCTCCGCGATCAGTGCGGCGAAGACCCGCGCGTAGAACCCGTAGCGCCCGCCCTCGATCGCGGGCTTGTCGGAGCGGCCATAGCCGGGCAGGTCGACGACCACGGTGCGGAAGTGGGCGGCGAGGGCCTCGACGTTCTGTCCGAAGTTGCCCCAGCCATAGGCACCCGGGGCGCCGCCGTGCACGCACAGCAGCAGCGGGGCGCCGGTCGCGCCGGCCTCGTGCAGGTGGATGCGGACGCCGGCCGCCTCCACGTACCGGGAGGTCGACTCGGCGGTCAGGGGATCGGTCATCTCAGGCCTCCGGCCCGTCGGGGGGCTCGACACCGAAGAGTGCGAGCTGGTGGGCCAGGGTCTGGTAGTAGCCGACGAGGGTGCTGACCTCGAACGCCCCGGCTGGCCCGAGGGCTCGCCGCAGGTCCTCCAGCCGGGGGTCGTCGCGTAGCCGCCCGGTGAGCATCCGCTCGGCCAGCTCGAGGGCCGGGGCGGCGGTGTGGTCCACCCCGTCGGCGAACGCCTCTGGCACCCGGGCCGCGGCCAGGGAGGCGATGGTCTCCTCCGCCATGCCGAGCCGGCGCGCGATGCGCTCGTGGGCGACGCGCTCGTAGGCGCAGTCGTGATGTCCCGCGACCAGGAGCACGACCATCTCCCGGACCTGGTCGTCCAGGCCGGACTCGTAGCGCAGCGCCGCGCCCAGGCGCTGCAGCGGCGCTCCGACCGCCGGGCTGTGCAGCATCGCGTCGAAGGGCCCGGTCAGCCGCCCGTCGGCGTCGACCGGGCCGCCCGGACGTGCGGGGTCGGCCCGCGGCCCCGAGCGCAGCTCGTGATAGAGCGCGCGCTGCGCGTCGTTCAGGCTCGCGGGGTCGTGGGGCTCAGACCTGGGCAACGATCCGGTTCCTGGTCTCGCCGACGCGCTCGACCCGGGTGCGCACGACCTGCCCCGGCCGCAAGAAGATCTTGGGGTCGCGCGCGTTGCCGACGCCGTCGGGCGTGCCGGTCAGGATCAGGTCGCCGGGCTCGAGCCGGGTGAACACGCTGATGTCGGCGATCGTCGTGGCGACGTCGAAGATCATCTTGTCGGTGGAGGACTTCTGCATGACCACGCCGTCGACCTCGCAGGAGATCTCCAGCCCGGCGGCGCCCGGCGGCAGCTCGTCTGCGGTCACCAGGTACGGGCCGACCGGGGTCAGCCCGTCCCACGCCTTGCCCGCCAGCCATTGCTTGGTGCGGTTCTGCCAGTCGCGGACGCTGAGGTCGTTGCTGACCGTGTAACCCGCGACGTGGTCCAGGGCGTCCTCGGCCGCGATGTCGCGACCACCGGTGCCGATGACCACGACGAGCTCGGCCTCCCAGTCCAGCAGCTCACTGGCCGAGGGCATCGGCACGTCATCGTAGGGACCGGTCAGCGAGGAGCGGAACTTGCTGAAGAGCACCGGGTGCGTGGGCAGCTCGTTGCCGGTCTCGGCGACGTGCTCGGCGTAGTTGCGACCGAGGCAGACCACCTTGTCCGGGCGGGGCACGACGGGCAGCAGCCGCACGTCCGCGACGGCGACGATCTCGCCGTCGCTCGCCGCGAGCTCACGCCACGCCGGGTCGGCGAGCAGCTCGCCGACGTCGCGGAACGGCAGCAGCACGAGGGTGTCCCCCTCGACCCGGGCGGCGGCCTCGCGGTCCCCGGCCCGGACACTGGCGAGCCGCACTCAGCCCACCTGTCCCGGGCTGGCCTGTGCGGGGCCGCGGTTGCCGCCGGCGACGCCGTAGGTCTCGCCGCCCTCGGCGAGCAGCCGGTCGGCCTCGGCGAGGACGTCCTCGACGCTCTGGTCCAGGTTGAGGTCCTTGCGGAAGGGCTGGCGCACGTCCTGGGGGACGCGTACGTAGACCTCGATCCGGTTGCCCTCGGGGTCCCAGAAGTAGATGCCGAACGCGTTGCCGTGGGTGACCTCCTGCTGCACCTCGACGCCCGCGTCCTTGAAGCGCCGGTGGAACTCCAGCAGCGACTCCACGGTGTCGACGCGGAAGGAGATCTGCTGCACCAGCTTGACGTCGCGCGGCGCGGTGCGGCCCCGCGCGATGACCAGCTCGTGGTGCTCCTCATCGGGGCGGGCGCTCATGAAGATGATGCCCTTGTCGGTGTCCTGGTCGGTGACGGTGAGGCCGAGCATCTCGGTGTAGAACCGACGCATGGCGTCCAGGTCCTCCACCCACAGGCCGACATGGCCGAGCTCCTGGATGGGCATGGCTCTTCTCGCTCTCAGAACTTGATGGTCGGCGGGATCGGGTGGCCGAAGAAGTCGAGGCCCCACGCCTGCATGATCGGGTCCTGCACGTTCTGGATGTGGTGGATGGCCGACTGGCTGTCGCGCCAGAGCCGCTCCATCGGCAGGTCCTCGCGCAGCGAGACTCCCCCGGCGACGCGGAAGAGCTTGTCGGCGGCCGCGACGGCCCGGTTGGTGGCCCGGACCTGGTTGCGGCGCACCTCCGCACGCTGCGAGACCGGCGTCGGCTCGCCGGCCGCGCAGAGCTCGTACGTGCGGTCGACGTCGCTGAGCAGGTGGCGCGCGCTGGCGTCGATGTCGGCGGCGGCGTCGCCGAGCGCGGCTAGCTGGTAGGGGTCCAGCGACGACTTGCCGTAGCGGCCGTCGCGGGTGCGGGTGAGCTCGACGAAGGCGTCGAGGACCCCCTTGCAGATGCCGATCGTCGCGGCCGACACGGCGCCGGCGAACATGACGTTGCGCGGCATCGCGTACAGCGGGTTGTCCCGGCCTCCGACGCGCGCGGCGGCCGTGCCCTCGGTGATCTCCTCGGTGCCGATCACGCGGTACGACGGCACGAACGCGTCGCGGACGACCAGGTCCTTGCTGCCGGTGCCCTTGAGGCCCACGACCTGCCAGGAGTCGGCGACGATCTCGTAGTCCGAGCGCGGCAGCACGAAGTGACGGGCGCGACGGTCGATGATCGTCTCGCCGTCGTCCTCGGTGATGAAGCCGCCGATCGTGACCCACTGGCACAGGTCGGTGCCCGAGCTGAACGGCCAGCGGCCGCTGAAGACGTAGCCACCCTCGACCGGGCGGGCCCGGCCCATCGGCGCGTACGGCGAGGCGATCCAGGTCTCCGGGTCGTCGCCCCAGATCTCCTCCTGCATGCGGCGCTCGCCGAGCGCCACCTCGTGCGGGTGCACGCCCACGACACCGGCGACCCAGCCCGCGGAGGGTGAGTGCGAGGCGATCTCCAGGACCGTCTCCATGAACTCGGTCGGGTGGTCCTCGGTCCCGCCGAAGTCCTTGGGCTGCAGCATCTTCACGACGCCGGTGCTGCGCACCGCGTCCTCGGTGACCGCGGTCAGTTGGCCGGCGCGGTCGCAGTTGGCGGCGTCCTTGCGCAGGATGTCGGCGATCGGGGCGACCCGGTCGGTGGCGCGACTCATCGCTCGTGGCCCCAGTAGTGGGCCGACTGGTAGCGGGTCGGTGTCCAGGTGGCGTCGTCGATCTCGATGCCCCCGGTGCCGTACTCGATGCCCGTGCCGGACGGCGACTCGACGTAGAAGGAGATCATCTTGTCGTTGGTGTGCTTGCCCAGCGTCGCGGTCATCTTGTCCCCGCCGGCGCTCAGCGCGTCAATGGCCCGGCCGACGCCGTCGATGTCGGTGGACTCGAGCATCAGGTGCCCCACGCCCACCGGGCGGTTGCGGTCGTCGTTGGCAACGGGCACGAACGCGAAGGAGTGGTGGCGCGGGTTGCAGTGGAAGAAGCTCGCGACCGTCGTCTCGTTGACCTCGATGTGGTCGCTGAGGCGGAAGCCGAGCACGTCCTGGTACAGGCGCTGGAAGGCCTCCGGGTCCTTGACCAGCTGGAAGGCGTGGCCGAGGCCCAGGCGTCCGGCGACGAACTCGGTGCCGGTCGGCGACACGAACGGGGTGAGCGCGTTGGTGAGGCCGTAGAACAGCTCGACGCTCACCAGGCCGTCGGGGTCGACGAACCTGACCAGGTCGGTCACGTTGCGGGCGCGCGCGGCCTCCTGGCCGGGCCGCTCGACCGCGATGCCGAGCCCCTCGACGCGGGCCGCGAGCTCGGTGAGCTCGGCAGGGCCGGCGACCTCCCACCCGAGCACGCGCACGCCGGAGGGCCCACCCTGCTCGATCTGGAGGCGGTAGAGGTACTCGTCCATCCGCAGCCGCAGCACCCCCTCCTCGTGCTCGACGACCTGCAGTCCCAGCGTGCCGGAGGCGAACCTGCGCCACTCCGCCAGGTCGGGGCATCCGAGCACGGCGTAGCCGAGGCTCCTCACGGTGGCGGTCATGGTGTCTCCCTGGGGTGTCGAGCTCGTGGTGCCCTCACCATTCGGCATCGGCGACGCCACGGCCAATGTCTCGTGCCACGGAGTGGAAAAGCCCATCGGTCCCCTCGGCCGGCTGGCCGTCCAGCTCGATCAGTCGGGCGGAGACGACCGCCGCCGCCTGCTTCAGGCGCTCCACCCACCGCTCCACCTCCCGGCCGTCGATGCCCCTGGCCATGTTGGAGAGCCGCAGCGCGATCTGCACCTGCTGCATCGGTCCCTCGACCGGCACCACGATGGAGTGCAGGTCGTAGCTGCCGCCCGGCTCGATGTCCGGCTCGTAGAGCGCCGCGGTCTCCTGGATGATCGCCTTGAACCGTCGCTCGTGCTCCGGCAGCCGGTCGACCGAGGAGTAGTCGCGGATCGCCTCGAACATCTCCCGGTCGTTGTGCGTGCCGCGCAGCGAGAGCGAGTAGCCCCGCTCGCGCACGCGCTCGAGCTGCCCGACGTACGCCTCCCGGGTCGCCTCGTCGGTCTCCGGCAGCCGGTGCAGCCACTCGTTGACGGCCACCGAGCCGGAGTGCGAGATGTACACGGCCCCCAGGGGCGGCACCAGCGGCACCCGGAAGCCCAGTGAGATCCGGCTAGGTCTGGCCGACCCGCTCGCGAGGGCGACGAAGACGGCGTCCTCCCCCACGCAGGCGGTCACGCTGCATTCGGCCTCGAGCTCGCCGGCCACCATCTCGATCTGGTCGCGCGCCACCTCGGCGAGCCGGATGCCCTGGATCAGGTCCGGCTCCACCTGCGCGAGCAGCGAGGGCAGGGTGAAGCGGCCGTAGCCGCCTTGGAAGAACAGCAGCGGCAGCGTCGGGCGCAGGACGTCCATGCCGGTCACGTGGCCGATGACGACGAAGTGGTCCCCCGCCTCGACGACGGACTGGTAGTCGCACTCGATCCACGCGACCGCTCCATCGAGGATGGGCGCCCCGCCCGGTGCCGGATGCCAGTCGACGCCGTCGAACTTGTCGTCGCGGCGCTGCGCGAACCGGCGGCACAGGTCCTCCTGGTCGGCGGCGAGGACGTTGACGCAGAAGGAGGACGCGTCGCGCAGGCGCGCGAACGTGCCCGAGTCGCGCTGGGGCAGGAACGCGACGAGCGGGGGGTGCAGCGAGACGGAGGTGAAGGAGCCGACGACCATGCCGACGGGCTCGCCGCCCGCGTCGACCCCGGTCACGATCACCACCCCGGTCGGGTAGTGGCCGAGCGTCTCGCGAAAGTGCAGGGGCTCGACGCTCCCGGTCGCCTTGGCGGTCTGGTCCTGCGGCTGCGTGTTCATCGTCGTGTCCTCACGGCGTGCGGGGGTGAGCGGTTCGATTCTGCGCCCGGTGCCGAGCACCGTGGGTCAGGCCGTGCCGCGCGTCGGAATCAGAAGAGGCCGGACCGGGGCGTGTGCCCCGGCCCGGCCCGGCCTCGACTCGGCTGGGTCAGCTGGCCCAGATGTGGCGCATGTCGATGATGTCGACGGTCTGCTCGCCCTTGCTGCCGGGGAAGCCGCCGACCTTGTCGCTGGCGATCCAGCCGCCGACCTGGCCGACCGTCGGGGTCGCGGGCATCCAGCGGGTCAGCGACTCCTGGACCTGGCGGTACAGGTCCCCACGCTCCTCGACCGGCGTCACGATGAGCTGCTCGATGAGCTTGTCGACCTCCGGGTCACCACCGAAAGCGATGTTGGCCGGGGACTTGGAGTGGAAGCGGCCCTGCAGGTCCGTGGTGGCCTGCAGCGAGACTCCGATGAACCGCAGCTGCGCGGTGTAGTTGCCTGCGACCGCCTCGGTGATCATCGTCGGCTGGTCGCTGACGCGGATCTTCATCTCGAGGCCGATGTCGGAGAGCATCTGCTGCAGGACGCTGGCCTGGCGCTGGAACTCCGGCGGCGACGTGCTGGTCAGCTCGAACGTGGGGTCCCCGCCCTCGCCGACGTACTCCTCGACGAGCTCCTTGGCCTCTGCCGCGTCGAACTCCGGGAAGTCGGTCTCGACGTACTCGGGGTGGTTGGCCGTGAAGTAGCCCTCCATGGGGGGCTGCTTGCCCTCGAAGACCGCGGTCGCCAGGGCCTGGCGGTCGACACCGAGCAGCAGCGCCTTGCGGACGCGCTCGTCGTCGAAGGGCGGCTTGGAGGTGTTGAGGGCCAGGTAGAAGTACGTGTACGCCGGCTGCTGCAGGACCGTGAGGTCCGCCGCGCGGGCGTCCTCGAAGTCCGTGACCGACTGGGTCGGCGCCAGGTCGAGGCTGCCGGCCTTGAGGGCGCTCAGACGGGCCTCGGTGTCGGTCGCGGTGACCATGACGACCTCGTCGAGGTAGGGCAGCTCGGGGTCGCGGTAGCCGTCGTTGCGCTCGAGCACGAGGTCGCCGCCGGGCTGGAAGGACTTCAGCTTGAAGGCACCGGCGCCGACGGGCTTCTGGCCGAAGCCCGCTCCGGCCTTGCTCACCGCGGTCGGGGAGGGCACCATGCCCGCCGACGAGGTGAAGATGGTGGGGAGCTCCACCGAGGGAGCGGCCAGCTTCATCTCGAGGGTCAGCGGGTCCACGACGTTCATTTCCACGATCTGGCGCGCGACGCCGGCCTGGCGACCCTGCGACTCGGGGGCGGTGTAGCGCTTGAGGTGGGCCACGACGGCGTCCGCATCGTAGGGCGTGCCGTCGGTGAACTTGACGCCTTCGCGCAGCTTCATCGTCCAGGTCACCTGGTCCTCGGACTCCAGCGACTCGGCCATCCCCGGGATCGCCTCACCCTGGGGGCCGACCTCCATCAGCGTGTCGAAGATCGCCGAGGCCGCGTTGAGGCCCGGGGTGGACAGAGCCATGACCGGGTCGAGGGTGTCGACGGGCGCCATCATGCCGAGCCGGACCGAGCCGCCCTTCTTGGCCTCGCTCCGCTCGAGCTGGGCGCCGCCGTACTCGTTGAGGGAGACACCCTCTCCCTCGGCGACGACCTTGTTGGCGCTGGACGCGTCCGCGGGCGGCTTGCTCTCGCCACCGCTGCAGGCGGTCAGCACGAGAGCAGCCGCCAGGACCCCGGCGACGAGGCCGCCTCTGGCGTGGTGCGTGGTGTGGATCACGATACTCCTTGACTGAAGTCGGCAGGCCCGGGGAGAGGGCCGTGCTCGGTATGATGGGTGTCACACTTCGCACCGGGAACCTCGCGGTGCCAGCGGACGGAACGCCCGGCGAAGTCGCTAGACCACGGGGTGGTGACAGGCCACGAGGTGACCGGGCTCCATCTCGACCAGCTCCGGCTCGGTCGTGCGGCACAGCTCGGTCGCCGCGGGGCAGCGCGACGCGAAGGGGCAGCCCTCGGTGGGCGCCTTGCGGGAGATCTCGTTGCGGGCCCGGCGGGGCTTACGCTCCGCCCCCGGGTTGGGGATGGAGTCGAGCAGCAGCGTCGTGTAGTGGTGCAGCGGCCGGGCATACAGGTCGGTGGCGGGGGCGATCTCGCAGATCTTGCCGAGGTACATCACCGCCACCCGGTCGCTGATGTTCTTGACGACCGCGAGGTCGTGGGAGATGAAGATCATCGACAGGTGGTGCTCGGCCTTCATCTTCTCCAGGAGGTTGAGCACCGCGGCCTGGACCGACACGTCGAGCGCCGAGACCGGCTCGTCGCAGATCAGCACCTCCGGGTTCTGCACGACCGCGCGGGCGATCGAGATGCGCTGGCACTGCCCGCCCGAAAGCTCGTGGGGACGCCGGTCGGCCATCCGCTCGTCGACACCGACGTCCTCGAGGGCGGCCAGTGCGCCCGCCCTGGGGTCCCGGTCGCCCATCAGGCGCAGCGGGTCGGCCACGATCTCCAGCGCCGTGCGTCGTGGGTTGAGCGAGGAGATGGGGTCCTGGAAGACCAGCTGGATGCGGCGCCGCAGCGGGCGCAGGCGACGCTCGCTCAGACCGGTCAGGGGGTCGCCGTCCAGCAGCACCTCGCCGGAGGTCGGCGGCGGCAGCTGAACCAGGGACTTGCCCAGCGAGGACTTCCCGCAGCCTGACTCCCCCACGACGCCCAGGGTCTCGCCCTTGAGTAGGTCTAGGTCCACCCCGCGCACGGCGCGCACGGGGGCGCCCTTGGCGGTGCGGTACTCGACGACGATGTCGCGGGCCGAGAGGATCGTGCGCCGCTCGTCGCGCGCGGTCTCGGTCGTGACAGCCTGGGTGGTGCTCATCGGGGGCTCCCCTCGAGGTTCGGTGCCGGCCGCTCGCCCGACGGGTCGGGCAGGTCGACCGGCACCGGGTTGTGGCAGGCGGCGGCCGAGACGGTGCCGTCGTCGACGCTCAGCGGCGGCCGGACGTGGGCGCAGACGTCGAGGGCCCGCGGGCAGCGGGCGCGGAACGGGCAGCCGACCGGGCGGTCGACCAGGTTGGGCGCCCGGCCGCTGATCGTGTTGAGCACCGTGTGCGGCGGGTCCTCCAGGCGCGGGCGGGCGCCCTCGAGCAGGCGGGTGTAGGGGTGCCGGCCGTGCTCGAAGACATCACGCGCGCCGCCGCGCTCGACGACCTCGCCGGCATACATCACCGAGACCTGGTCGCAGCGCTCGGCGATCAGGCCGAGGTCGTGGGAGACCATGAGGATCGCCAGGCCGCGCTCCTCGCGCAGCTCGTCGAAGAGGTCCAGGATCTGCGCCTGGACCGTGACGTCCAGCGCGGTGGTGGGCTCGTCGGCGATGAGCAGCTGGGGGTCGCAGGCCAGGGCGATCGCGATCATCACCCGCTGGCGCTGGCCTCCGGAGAGCTCGTGGGGGAACGAGCGCAGCCGGCCCTCGGGGTCGGGCAGGTCCACCTGGCGCAGCAGCTCGACCGCGCGGGCGAGCGCCTCCCGCTTGGAGACGCCGCGGTGACGGCGGATGGGCAGCGCGAGCTGCTGGCCGATCCGCATGACCGGGTTGAGCGCGGTCATCGGGTCCTGGAAGACCATGGCGATCTGCTGGCCGCGGATCTCCTGCCGCATCTCCTTCTCCGACAGGGTGGCCAGGTCGCGTCCGCGGTAGCCGATCCGGCCGGCGCGGTGGGCGATGCTGCGCTGGGGCAGGATGCCGAGGATCGAGCGCGCGGTGACCGACTTGCCCGAGCCGCTCTCGCCGACCAGGCCGTGCACCTCGCCCTCGCCGATGCACAGGTCGACGCCGTTGATGACCTGGGCGACGCCGCGGGCGGTGCTGAAGTGCATCTCGAGGCCTTCGACCTCGAGCAGGGGGGCGCTCACAGGGCTGCCTCCTTGATGTCGAACCTGCGGTTGAGCTCCTCGGCCAGGAAGTACAGCGCCAGGAGGGTCACGAACATGGCGCCGGCGGGCAGCAGGGCGATGTGAGGCGCGGAGTCGATGTCGGAGCGACCGTCGCCCATCATCGTGCCCCAGCTGGAGGTCGGCGGCGGCACGCCGAGGCCCAGGAAGCTCAGCGAGCCCTCGGCCACGATCGCGACCGCCACCAGGACGGTGGCGAACGCGATGACCGGGCCGACGACGTTGGGCACGATCTCGCGGCGCAGGATCCGCCAGCTCCCGGCGCCCATCCCGCGTGCGGCGATCACGAACTCCCGGTCGGCGAAGCCCAGGGTGGCGGCCCGGGTCACCCGGGCCACCTGCGGCGCGGCGATGAACCCGATCCCGATGATGATGGTCGTGAGGCCCGAGCCCATGAACACGCTCAGCGCGATCAGCGCCACCAGCGAGGGGAACGCCAGCAGGATGTCCATGAGGCCGTTGATGACCCGGGACACCCAGCCGCCGACGTAACCGGAGAGCAGACCGAGCACCGCGCCCACGAGCACCGCGACGGCGGTGCCGCCGATGCCGACGGTCAGGCTCACCCGCCCGCCGACCAGCAGCCGGCTGAGCATGTCCCTGCCGATCGAGTCGGTGCCGAGCCAGTGGTCGACGTGGCCGGGCGGCACGGCGATGGCGAGGTAGTCGCTGCGGTCGGGGTCCGGCAGCGGCAGGAGCGGGAAGGCGAACGCACCGATGAGCAGCAGCAGGATCCAGGCGCCGGATACGACGCTCACCCAACGGACCCGGCGCCGGGCGCGGCGTGGGGCGGGCGGGGCGATGCCGACGCCCGCCGCCGTGAGGTCGGTCGAGTCGCCTGCGGTCGGGGTCATGGTCATGCGCGCACCCTTGGGTCGAGGACGGTGTAGACGATGTCGACGAGGAAGTTGGCAACGACGTAGGTGGAGGCGATCAACAGGATCAGCCCCTGGACCATCACGTAGTCGCGGCCGTTGATGCTGCTGAACAGCAGCGTCCCGACGCCAGGCAGGCCGCAGATCAGCTCGATCACGATCGTGCCGCCGACCAGGTGGCCGATGTTGACGCCCACGACGGTGATCAGGGTCGGCAGCGAGGGCTTGAGCGCGTAGCGAGTGAGGATCGTCGACGGCTTGAGGCCCACCGAGCGCGCCAGCAGGATGTAGTCCTCCTGCAGCGTGCGGATCATCTCGGTGCGCAGGATCCTCAGATAGACCGGGATCAGGCCCGCCGAGAGCGCGAGCGTCGGTATCAGCAGCGACTTGATGCTCTCGCCGACGTCCTCCGAGAGCGGCACGAAGCCGAGCGCCGGCAGGATCTGCAGCTTGACGGCCAGCAGGAACACCAGCAGCACCGCGACCATGAAGTGCGGCAGCGCCTGGAAGCCGAAGGTCACGACCGCGACCACCCGGTCGATCCAGGAGTCGCGCCGGTTGGCGGCGATGGTCGCCAGCGGGATGGCGATGGCGAGCGAGACGACCTCGGCCATGACCAGCAGCTGTAGCGTCACCGGCAGCCGGTCGGCCACGGCGGCGAGCACCGTCTCCCCTGTGCGGTAGGACTGACCCAGGTCGCCCTGCAGCAGCCCACCGAGCCAGGAGAAGTAGCGCTCCAGGAGCGGCTGGTCCAGGCCCAGGCTCTTGCGCACCGCCTCGACCGCCTCCGCGGACGGCGTGTCGCTGGAGGCCACGATGACCTCGGCGGTGTCCCCGGGGAGCAGGTCCAAGAGGACGTAGACGAGGAACGTCACGCCCAGGAGCACTCCGATGAGATGGGCGAGCCGGATAGCAGCGATCCGCATGTGTCCTCCTGCTCGAGTCGACGGCGCCGTCCGATGTGACGCGCGTCATGTGGGAGCGTAGGTGCGCTCCGCGAATGGTCCCTACAGGCCCGTGCCGCGACTCGGCACGTCGGAATCGTGGCCTGCGGCCAGGTCCGAGACGGCTCCCTGGGCGACGCGGACGTCCTCCTCCGGGGCCGCGCCGCTGACGCCGATGGCGCCGACGACGGCCCCCTCGGCGTCGTGGACCAGGATCCCGCCGGGCAGGGTCGTGGCCTCGAAGGGCAGCTGGTCGTCGGCGAGGCGCCACACGTCGGGGTGGGCCTCGCGCATGGCACCGAGGTCCGCCGACGGGCGGCCGAAGGCGACCGCCGAACGCGCCTTGCTGCGGGCGATGCCGAGGGTGAACCAGGTGGCCTCGTCCATGCGGGCGCTGGCGACCTCGATCCCCCGGGCGTCGACCACCACGATGCTGACCCGCAGCGACGACTCGGTGGCCGCGGCGTGCACCGACGCCAGCAGCCGCTGGGCGGTCTCGAGCCTCATCAGTACCTCACGCCGGCCGGGACCGGCTGGCCGAAAAGCTGCAGCCCGTAGCCCTCGTACGTGAGCTCCGCGGCGTTGTTGATGTGGTTCATGGCGGCGTGGATGTCGCGCCAGAACCGCTGGAACGGCGCATCGCGCCGCAGCGCCCCGCCTCCGGCGTGCATGAACAGCTCGTCCACGGCATCGACCGCGCGGCGCACCGAGCGCACCTGGTTGCGCCGCACCTCCAGGCGCAGGGCCGGGGTGAGCGCGTCCTTGGTGCCCGCCTCGTAGACCCGGTTGATGTCGTTGAGGAACTGCAGCCGGCTGGCCGCGATGTCCGCCGACGCGGCACCGAGGACGGCGAGCTGGTGCGGGCTGCTGGCGACGGCCGCGCCGCGGGCGTCGACCCGCTCGCGGGTGTGCTCGACGAAGGCGTTGAGCGCGCCCTCGGCGATCGCCAGGGTGCCGGCGGTGATCGCGCCGGAGAACATGGTGGGGAACGGCATCCGGTAGAGCGGGTTGGCACGGCGCAGCTCGGCCATCGGGAGCGCCTGCGGATCCACCAGCCGGTCCGGGCTGATGTAGGCGTCCTTGATGACGATGTCCTTGCTGCCGGTGCCCTCGAGCCCGATCACATCCCAGGAGTCCTGGACGATCTCGTAGTCCGAGCGCGGCAGGATGAAGTGGCGCATCGCGCGAGCCGGGTCGCTCACCACGCCGTCGGCGTCGGTCACCATCCCGCCCAGGAAGATCCACTGGCAGTGGTCGGTGCCCGACGAGAACGACCAGCGGCCGCTGAGCAGCCAGCCGTCGCCCTCGGGACGGGCCCGGCCCATCGGGGCGTACGGCGAGGCGATCCAGGTGTCGGGGTCCTCGCCCCATACGGTCTGCTGCAGATCGTGGTCGCACATCGCCATCTCCCACGGGTGCACGCCGACCACGCTCGAGACCCAGCCGGCCGCTCCCGACTTGGCGCCGACCGCGAGCACAGCCTCGAAGAACTCCACGGGGTGCACCTCGTCACCGCCGAACTCGGTCGGCTGGAGCATGCGGGTGACCCCGGTCCAGCGCAGACGGTCGGCCACCTCGTCGGTGAGCCGTCCCAGGGCCTCGCACTCCGGCCCGGTCTCCGCCAGGAAGTCGCCCTGCTTCTCGATCCGCTCGAGCACCTCGGTCATGTGCCGCTCCCTCACTGGCTGGTCGCCGGCGTCCGATCGGACCGGCGCACCGATGATCGACCCGGCGGCGGGCCAGGTGTAGTGATGTGTGCCACGGGTCGGAACCGGGCTCAGCCGGGCAGGGCCTGCAGCCCTTGGTCGTGCAGGTGGCGGGCGTAGAGGGCGGAGATCTCCCGTGCGGCCGACTGGACCTGCTTGGCCAGCGCCGGAGGGTCGAAGCGCCCGGTCGGCCCGGACACCGACACCGCGGCGACCGCGGTGCCGTGGCTGATGATCGGAGCGGCTACGCAGGTCAGGCCCAGCGCCGCCTCCTCGCGGTCGAAGGCGACGCCGTGCTTGCGCACCTGGCCGAGCTCGGACACGAAGAGCCCGGGGGCCGCGATCGAGTGCCGGGTACGCCGGGCCAGGCCCTCCTGGAGGATCAGCTCGACCGCCTCGCGGTGCCCGAACGGGAGCATCGCCTTGCCGAGGGCCGAGCAGGACGCGCGCATCCGACCGCCGACCTTGGTGGGCACCTTGACGTTGCCGTGACCGTGGATCTTGTCGAGGTAGAGCACGTCCACCCCGTCGAGGACGCCGAGGTGAACGACGTAGCGGCTGCGCAGGAAGAGGTCGCTGAGGAACGGACCGGCGACGCTGCGCAGATCGCCGTGACTGCACATGGGGACGCAGTTGCCCAGCTCGAAGAGCATCCGGTCGAGCCGGTAGTCGGTGCCGGAGCGCTCCAGGTAGCCGCTCGCCTCGAGCTGGGCCAGCAGGCGGAACGCGGTGGACTTGGGCAGCCCGGTCAGCCGCGCGAGCTCACTCACCCCCGCAACGGGTCCCACCCTGCGGAACGACGCGAGCAGGCGCAGGGCCTTGCTCACCGAGGTCACCGCGGGGCCGTCTTCCTCCGCCGGGGGCTCCGGCAATGCCTGAACCGCGGAGATTCCCCCCACGGGCATGGGCTGCACCGACATCGCATCCTCCCTCGAGTTGCCGACCACGTCGTCGGCGGTGACCAGCGTCACGCCTCGGAGCCCGGAGCGCAAGCCCGCAGCGTTCCGTCCCGCGGAACGGGACGATCAGACGACGGATCGCCGCGATCGGGCGGGTCGTCGAGGCGTGCCAGCACGGCGCCGCCGCGCCAGGCGCTGAAGGCGAGCGCGACGGCCCCGAGCACGAGGGCTGACCCTGCGACCGTGGCCTGCGGTCCGATCCGATCCGAGAGCCAGCCCTGCGCCAGCGCTCCGAGCGGAAAGCTGGCCGTGAAGATCATGATCCGTACCGCGAGGACGCGACCGCGCACCTGGTCGGCCACGATCAGCTGGATCGCGGTGTTGGCGGTGGAGACCACCGCCAGGAACGACGCCCCCACGAGCATCAGCGCCAGCGCGCCCAGCAGCAGGTTGGGGGCTACGGCGAAGCCGAGCATCCCCACGGCATGCAACGGCAGTGCCCAGCGGACCGTGCGGGACAGTGTGAGACGCAGGAACCCGCCGGAGATGAGCGGCGCCGCGAGCAAGGAGCCGATGCCGAGCGCGGCGTTGAGCAGCCCCAGGCCGACCGCGCCGACGCCGAAGACCTCGTCGGCGAAGACCACGGTGAACCCGAAGATGGGGTTGCCGAAGAACCCGATCATCACCGAGACGATGATCGCCACCTGGATGCCCCGCTGGCCGCCGACGTAGCGCAGCGCCTGGACGAAGCCGCGGGGGGTCTTCGCGGTGCTCGCGACGGCGCCCGGACGCGGCCGCGCGCGGACCATGGACAGGGCCCAGATCACGAACCCGAACGACAGAGCGTTGAAGAGGAACGCCCACCCTGGCCCGAGGGTAGCCAGCAGCAGGCCCGCGATGGCCGGCCCGATCGAGCGGGCGGCGTTGAACTGCAAGGAGTTGAGGGCGATCGCGGAGGTGAGGTCCGCACGGGGGACCAGGTCGTTGACGAACGACTGCCAGCTCGGGAGGTTGAGGCCGTTGAAGAGACCGCTGAGGCCCGTCACGGCCATGATCGCCAGTGGCTCGCGCACGCCGGCGAGCCACAGCGCGCAGAGCCCGCCGGCCGCGAGCGCGCCTCCGGTCTGCGTCGCCAGCAGCAGCCGCCTGCGGTCGAAGCGATCGGCTAGGCCGCCGCCCAAGGGTGCGAAGAGCACCTGGGGCAGGAGCTGCGCGAGCGTCGCCAGTCCGACCCAGAAAGCGCTCTGAGTGAGCTCGTAGAGGACGTAGGGGACCGCGAGGTTGGTGAGCCAGGTGCCGACGTTGGAAGCCAGTGCGCCGCACCAGAAGATCAGGTAGTCGCGGTGCCGGAAGGCGCGTACGGAGTAGGCGAGCCCACGGGCTGCGGCGGGCTCACCCATCCGCGTCGGCCGGGGCGGCACGGTAGGCGACCGTCACCCGCTCGGCGGCCGCGGTGAGCGCGCAGATCCACTCCTCCACCCGAGCGCCGTCGACGTCGCGCGGCAGCCGGCTCAGCCGCAGCACCTGGGCCACCTCGCCGTCGACCCCGAAGATCGGCGCGACGATGGACTGCACGTCGTAGCGGCGCCCTGCCACCACCTCGACAGGCTCGTAGGCCGCGGAGAGCCGCTCGATCTCCCGCTCGATCTCCCGGTGCCGCGACGGCGTCAGCCGGCCCGAGGAGTTCTCCCGGAGGAGGTCGTGCAGCCGCGTGTCCGCATCCTCGCCGACCATCGCCATCGACCACCCCCGCCCCCGGGCGGTGGCCAGCCGCTGGCGGTATGCCTCGCGCCGGTCCCTCCCCGCAGCGGCCAGCCAGGCGTCGACCTCGTCCGGGCCGCGCCAGGCGACGTACAGGTCGCCCAGCGGCGGGCGCAACGGCACCCGGTGGCCCGGCGCGGCGCGGGTGGACGTGCCCGGCGCAGTGCTCACCGCCACGATCACGAGGTCGCCGCCGCCGCGCGCCAAGAGCGAGCACTCGACCGCCAGGCCGCGAGCCAGCCGGTCCATCTCGGGACGCGCCAGCTCCGCCAGCCGCACCCCCTTGATCAGGTCCGCCTCGGGCAGCGCCATCATGGAGCTCGGCACGAAGCGTCCGTAGCCGCCCTGGAAGAACAGCAGCGGCTGGACGGCCCGGGTGACCCGCAGGCGCTCGACCAGGCCGAGGGCGAGGACGTGGTCGCCGGCCGGGGTCACGTCGTGGTAGCGGCACTCGATCCACGCCACCACGTCGTCGAGGATCGGGGCGCCCCCGGGGGCCGGGGTCCAGCCCAGGTCGTCGAACGGCCTGGCGCCGGGCGTCGCGAAGCTGCGGCACACCGACTCCTGGTCGGCGGCGAGCACGTTGACGCAGAAGGACGACGCCGTGCGCAGTCGCTCGAAGGTCCGCGAGGTGCGCGTCGGCAGGAAGGCGATCAGCGGGGGGTCGAGCGAGACCGAGGTGAAGGAGCCGATGGTCATGCCGACCGGCTGCCCCGCGGCGTCGATGCCGGTCACGACGACCACGCCGGTGGGGTAGTGCCCAAGAACCTCGCGGTACTTGAGGTCCTCGGCGTCGCGCGTGAGCGGAGGGCGACCGGACGCGCCGCGCCCGGTCGCCTTCGCCGCGAGCGCCGTCGAGGCCGTCGCCATGGTGCTGCTCCTCTCCCCCGCCCCCCGAGGGGCCGAAGGGATCCTCAGTTGTTCTCGATGAAGTCCGAGACGACGCGGTTGAACTCCTCCGCGTGCTCCACCTGGGCCCAGTGGCCGCAGCGGTTGAGCAGCAGCAGCCGGGAGTCGGGGATGAGAGCGACCAGCCGCAGGGAGTTCTCGAAGTGCACGACGCGGTCGTCGCGGCCATGGATCAGCAGGGCCGGAACGCGGATCCCCGCGACCTGCTCCTCGGTGGGCCAGTCCCGCTTGTTGCGAGCCCCGGCCAGGAAGTTGGCGACGTGGTCGGGGTGCTTGAGCAGGCTCTCCAGGCGCACGCGGGCGCGCTCCTCGCGCTGGTCGCCGGAGTCGTAGCTCATCACGTCGACGAGCTCGAGCATCGTCTCCATCGACGGCTCGCGGTAGCCCTTCTGCAGGATCTTGAGGCCCTCGGTGGGGCCGTCTCCGGCGCCGAAGATCTTCACCCCGGCGGCACCGGCGCCCATCGTGATGAGGTGTGACTGGCGCTCGGGGTGCTCGACGGCGAAGCGGATCGTGGTGGCACCGCCCATCGAGTTGCCGATGAACGCCGCCTTGTCGATGCCCAGCTCGTCCAGGAACTCCAGGGCGGTCTGCACGTGGTTGCGCTTGTCGGGGGTGACGGCGTCCGACTCACCCCAGCCCGGCATGTCGACGGCGTAGCAGGTGAACCTCTCGGCGAGCTCGACGATGTTCGGCCCGAAGTTGCTCCAGCCGGTGGCGCCAGGGCCGCTGCCGTGCAGGAGGAGGACCGGGGGGCCTTCGCCGGCCTGGTTGTAGTGGACCTTGCCGGAGGGCAGGGAGACGAAGCGGCTGGTCGACTCGAACGTGAGGTCGAGGGTCATGGACGGGGTCCTCTCTGGACGGGTCCGGCCGGGCGGGCGGCGCGTTCTTGCGCCGGCAGGTGGGTGCCTGGCTCGGGAGGGTCGGTGTGATCAGCGTGCCGTGATGCGACGCCGATCACGAGGCATCGGTGCCGTGGGCCGGAACGCCGGTCCGTGTCCGTGGAGGACCCGTTTGTTGCGGTTGGCCATCGCGAACAGGTAGCTCTCCCCCGCGCCACGTGCGGCCCCATGCGCCGCGCCTCGTCACCGCCGTCGCACCGCTCGACCTCGATGATCTCGGCCCCCATGTCGCCGAGGGTCATCGCGGCGTACGGCGCCGAGAAGGCCTCAGCGTCCCTGCCACTGGGGCTCGCGGCGCTCGAGGAACGCCCGGGCCCCTTCCTTCTGGTCCTCGGACAGGTAGACGTCCGGCCCCGCGTCCATGCGGATCGCGCTGTGCGGGGGCAGCCCCGCGGTCTTGCGGTAGGTGAGCTTGAGGCGCTGCAGCGACAGCGGCGCCGACGAGACGACGTCCCCGAGCCAGTCCAGGCCCTCCTGCACGACGTCCTCACCGGCCAGCACCTTGTTCACCAGGCCCCAGCGCTCGGCCTCCTCGAGGGAGATCCGGCGGCCGGTGTAGAGCCACTCCATCGCGATGCCCGGGGGCACGGTCACGGGCAGCATCACCGAGGCGAAGTGGGCGCCACGGGCCCGCTTGGACTCCGGCACGCCGAAGAACGCCGTCGGGGCAGCGACCCGCATGTCGCAGGACAGGGCCAGCTCGAAGCCGCCTGCCATCGCCGGGCCGTTGATGATCCCGACCGTCGGCTTGCGGGTGTCGATCATGACCTCCATCAGGCTGCGCCGGTTGTTGTGCAGCGGGCCGTAGAACGGCTTGCCCTGGTCGGCCATGTCGCGCGCGCCCTTGAGGTCGGCGCCCGAGCAGAAGCTGGTGCCGGTGCCGGTGATCGCGATGACGTAGACGTCGGGGTCGTGGTCGGCCTCGATCAGGGCCTGGACGAGGGCGTCGTTGAGCTCGCCGTTGAGGGCGTTGCGGACCTCGGGTCGGTTCAGCGTCAGCAGACGCACCTTGCCGTGGTCCTCGATGGTCAGCACGGACTCGGTCATGGCTTCTCCTGGGAGTGGAAGGGGTGAGGGAAGGTCAGGCGGGTGGCTCGGCGCGCACCGTCACCCACTGGGTGTCGGTGAACGCCTCGAGGTTGGCGCGCTGGCCGCCGTGCCGGGCGCCGTTGCCCGACAGGCCGACGCCGCCGAACGGCACCACCGCCTCGTCGTTGATCGTCTGGTCGTTGATGTGCACCAGGCCCGTGGGGACCAGGTCGGCGAGGGCGAGGCCCTTCATGACGTCGCGGGTGATGATGCCGAGCGAGAGCCCGTAGTCGGAGTCGCGCGCCAGAGCGGCCGCCTCCTCGAGGGAGCCGAACGTCATCACCGGGGCCACCGGTCCGAAGACCTCCTGCGCGTACGCCGGCGTGCTGGTCGAGACGCCGGACAGCACGGTCGGAGCGTAGAACAGCCCGTCGTAGGTGCCGCCGGCCTCGACGGTCGCGCCGCCGGAGACACTGTCGGTGACGATCTGGTGCACCCGGTCGCGCTGCGAGGCGTCGATCAGCGGGCCGATGGCGACCCCGGCCTGCGTCGGGTCGCCCACGGGCATCGAGCGGGCCACCTCGGCCAGCGCGGCGACGTAGTCGCCGGCGATGCTCTCGTGCACCAGGTGCCGGCCGGTGGCCATGCAGATCTGGCCCTGGTGGATGAACGAGCCGCGGGCCCCGGCGCCGACCGCACGCTCCAGGTCGGCGTCGTCGAGCACGACCATCGCGGAGTTGCCGCCGAGCTCGAGATGCAGCCGCTTGAGGTAGGGCGCGGCGGCGGCGGCGATCGCCTGGCCACCGCGGGTGGAGCCGGTGAAGGCGAGGACGGGCACGGCCGGGTGGCGCACCAGGGCCTCGCCGATGTCGGCACCGCCAGTGAGCACGTGCAGCAGCCCGGACGGCAGGCCGGCCTCCTCGAAGATGCGCGCGAAGAGCACGCCGCCCACGACCGGGGTCCGCGGGTCGGGCTTGAGGACCACGGCGTTGCCCAGCGCGAGGGCGGGGGCGACCGAGCGCAGCGCCAGCAGGATCGGGGCGTTGAACGGCGCGATGACGCCCACGACGCCCACGGGCACCTGACGGCTGAAGGACAGCCGCGGCTGGGCCGAGCGCAGCAGCTCGCCGTACGGCGCGCCGGCGAGGGCGGCCGCCTCGTCGCACTCGGTGGCACCGGTCTCGCCCTGCGCGTAGGCCATCGGCCGGACGGCGCCGGTCTCGCGACCGGTCCACTCCCCGATCTCGTCGGCGTGCTCGAGGAACAGCTCCGCTGCGCGGGAGAGCACCTTGGCGCGCACCTTGTAGCTCACGGCCGCCCACTCGCGCTGCGCCTCGGCGGCGCGGGCCACGGCCCGGTCGAGGTCCTCGGCCGTCGCGAGCCCCACCTGGGCCAGTACCTGGCCGGTGGCGGGCTCGAGGACGTCGACGGTCTGTGCCGACTCGGTCCAGCCGTCGGAGAAGATCGAACGCTCCCACGTGCGGGAGCCCAGCAGCTCACCCACCGCTCAGCCTCCCTGTCCGGCCGGCGCCGGTGCCTGGGTGGCGCCGACGACGCCCTCGTCCAGCAGCGCCTCGATCTCCTCGGCGGACTTGCCGAGCGAGGCGAGGATGTCGCGGGTGTCGGCGCCGAGCAGCGGCGGCGCCGAGGTGAGCGGCAGGTTCTCGCCGTCGACCTGCATCGGGAGGCCCACCACCGCGAACTCGGGCACCTCGGGGTGCGGCAGCGGCGTGACCGCGCCGAGCGCGACGACCTGCGGGTCGGTGGCCAGCTCGGTGGCGGCGCGCACCGGGGCGTTGGGCACGCCCGCGGCCAGCAGGATCCCGGCGATCTCGTCGCGCTCGAAGGTACGGGTGACCTCCGAGAGCGCCGCGATGACCTCGGCGCGGTTCTCGGAGCGACCGACGTTGCTGCCGAAGCCCTCACGCTCGTCGAGCTCGGGGTGGCCGATCGCGTCCAACAGGCGCAGCCACATGCGCTGGCTGCCGGCAGCGATGAAGATGTGACCGTCGGAGGTCGGGAAGGCGCCGTAGGGCACCACACCGGGGAAGCCCGAGCCGAGCTTCTCGCGCTTGTTGCCCGCCGCCTGGTTGGTCAGGCTGCCCGCGACCCACTCCAGAGCGGTGTTGAGCAGCGACACGTTGACGTGGCTGCCGACACCCTCCTGGTCGCGGCGGCGCAGCGCCTCCAGCACACCGATCACCGCCCACATCGCGGTGCCCTTGTCGAGGATCGACAGCGGCACCCGCGAAGGGCTGCCGTCCGAGCCCTCGGGCATCATCGCGACGATGCCGGTGAAGGCCTGCAGCAGCGGGTCGTAGGCCGGCTCGTCGGCGCGCGGGCCGACCGGGCCGAAACCGGTCATCTCGAGATAGATCAGGCGCGGGTTGAGCTCGTGCATGCGCTCCCAGCTGAAGCCGGCCTTGGCCAGCGCCTGCGGGCGCAGGTTCTGCACCAGCACATCGGCGCCGCGGATGAGCTCCTCGAGGAGCTCGGCGCCGCGCGGGGTCTTGAAGTCGAGCTCGAGGCTCTGCTTGTTGCGGTTCAGGCCCAGGAAGGCCGTGCTGACGCCGTTCCAGGACGGCGGCGCCCAGTCGCGGGTGTCGTCGCCGTGGCCGACGCGCTCGACCTTGATCACCTCGGCGCCGAGGTCGCCGAGGACCTGGCCGCACATCGGCCCGGCGACGCTGGTGCTCAGCTCGAGGACCCGGAGTCCGTGCAGCGAGCCGGGGCGCTCGGAGGTGGGGATCTGGTCGTGGGTCATGACGTGGGCTCCTGGGTGGTCTCGGGTCGCGCCGGTGACGTGATCGGGTTACGCCACGGCCGGGGGCAGTCGTCGTAGACGCCCGGGCCGAGGCGGAAGTGCTGGGCCTGCTCGATGGTCTCGACCAGCGGCATGTCCATGGCGTAGAGCGCGTCGGGTCCGGGCCGGGGACCGGCCTTGCTGACGTGGCCGTAGAGCTCGTGCCCGACGACCTCCTCCGCGAGGTGCGCGGCCTCGATCAGGGCCGCGAGGTCGACGCCGGTCTCCACGCCCTCGCCCTCGAGCAGGTGCACGAGGTCCTCGGTCGGGATCATCTTGGTCGCGCGCCCGTTGCCGCAGTAGGGGCAGCCGCCCATGCCGCCGATCGAGGAGTCGATGACGAGGGTGTGCTCGGCGCCCAGCGTGCGGAAGGCCTGGTACGCCGACAGCAGGGCCGTGCCGCGCCCGTCGTGCAGGTGCAGGTGGAAGGTCGTGATCTCCGGGAGCTCCTCGGTGATCGTCCGGATGGTCTCCTCGACCGCGCCGGGCGTGTTCCAGCTCATCGGGTCGCCGATCCAGGTGTGCGTGACCGGCACCCCCGCGGCCTTCCAGGCGCCCGCCTGGTGGTGCAGGTGCTCCATGCGCTGGGCGAGGTCGAAGCCGCCGAGCCAGTTGGAGCCCCAGGCCGCGTTGATCCGGATCGAGGCCTCGGTGACCCCACGGGCCACCGCGCTCTCGATACGCTGCGGGATCGCGGCGAGCTCCTCGGCCTGGCCGCGCGCGGTGTTGCGCTTCACGAAGACGTCGCACAGGTGGACGCTGGTGACGCCGATCTCGGAGTCGGGCGCGAGCTTGCTGCCGACGTACTCCTGGCGCCGCTCCACGCCCCTCTGGTTGAGCGCGAGCGCGAAGTAGTGGACACCGGGGACCGGCTCGAACCGCGCGAGCAGCTCGTCGATCTGCGCCATCTGCGGCACCCACTTGGGGCTCACGAACGAGCCGACGTTGATGCTCTCCAGGCCCGTGCGGCCGAGGGCGTCGAGCAGGCGCAGCTTGTCGTCGAGCGTGATCTCGGCGCTCTCGATCTGCATCCCCTCGCGCATGCCCTCCTCGACGATGCGGACCGTGGGCCGGCCGTGGGCGCTCATCGACGTCCCCCCAGCGCGTCCTGCAGCCAGCCGAGCGACGGCGCCGCGGGGATGGTCCCGAGCCGGTCGGCGAGCTCGTCGGCCTCGTCCTGCTCCCACCCGGCGCTCGAGAGAGCGGAGCGGACCTTGGCGCGCAGATCGTCATCGCTGATCGGGTTGCGGGCATCGCCGTAGGTGACGTCGACGCCGTGGTGCAGCACCGAGCCGTCGTCGAGCGTGACAGTGACGGTCGTGTGGTGCTCGGCCGCCTCGCTCACCCGCGCGTCGAGCCGGTACGACGCCATCAGCCGTCGCACCTGCGGGTCGCCGACCCGCTCGTCGGTGAAGTCCGCGAGCTCGACCGCACCGCTGAGCACGGCCCGGCACACCGTGTAGTCGAGGCTGAACTTTCCCTCGAGGCCGGTGGTCGGCAGGTGGTCGAGCAACGGGCTCGTGGAGGTGTGCGGCAGCGACACCTCGACGGCCGCGACCCGGCTGGGGTCGCCCACCTGCCGGTGCACCTCGATCGCGGCGTCGATGGCCCGATGGGTGGCGTAGCAGGACGGGTAGACCTTGAGCGCCCAGTCCGTGACCCACTCGGTCTCCCAGAACGCCAGGCGCTCGCCCAGCGCGCCGAGGTGCTCCGGCGAGCTCTCGCCATACATCGCGAAGAAGCCGCGGCGAGTCTCGAGCATCTCGGGGTTCGCCGTGAAGCCGCGCCGGGCCAGCCCGACCGCGACGACCGCGTCGCGGGCCGCCAGACCGGCGTGCAGCGGCTTGGTCATCGTGCCGAAGTTGGCCAGGCTGCCCGCGGCGCCGGACGCCGCGATCCCGAGGGCATGCCGCGTGCGCTCCACGTCGAGCCCGATGAGGTGCGCCAGCGCCGCGGTGGCGGCGAGCCGGCCCGTCGAGGACGTGTTGTGCCAGCCGCGGCCGTAGTGGTAGTCCAGCGGCAGGGCCTCGGAGACCGCGCGGAAGACCGCGGTGCCGACGTCGAAGGCGTGGGTCAGGCGCTCGCCCGACACCGGCTCGACCTCGGACGCCAGCATGGCGACCAGCGCGGGCACCAGGACGGCGCCGGGGTGCATGGCCATCGACGGCACCGCGTCGTCCCAGTCAAGGGCGTGCGAGAGCGTGCCGTTGACCAGCGCCGCCTGGGAGGGCGACGCGGTCTCGTCGGTCCCCCATAGGGCCGCGGCGCCGGGCGCCCGCTCCCCCTCGAGCCACGAGAGCAGCGGGCCGGCGACATCGGCCTCGAGCCCCGCCACGGTCACGGCCACGGTGTCCTGGAGGACCCGCCCCACCGCCTGCGCGGTGGGCGAGACGCCCGACCGCGCAGACGTGGCGAAGTCCGCGATCGTCTCGGTCGCGCCGGTCATCGCTGCTCCCGCCATGCTCAGTAGGACCGCGGCATGCCGAGCTCGCGCTGGGCGATGCCCGCCAGGATCAGGTTGCGGCTGATCGGAGCGATCAGCGAGCCGCGCGAGCTCTGGAACTTCCGGGCGATGCCGAACTCCTCGGTGAGGCCGTAGCCGCCGAAGGTGTCCATGGCGGCGTTCGCGGCCTTCCACTGGGCGTCCGCGGCGAGGAACTTGCACGCGTTGGCGTAGAAGCCCTCGCGGCTGCCGGCGGCGTACAGGCGCGCGGCCTCCCAGCGCATGACGCTGGCGGCCTTGAGCTCGACGTAGGCCTGGGCGATCGGGAACTGGATGCCCTGGTTGCTGCCGATAAGCCGTCCGAAGACCTCGCGCTCCTTGGCGTAGCCCACCGAACGGTCGATGAAGTAGAGGCCGGCGCCGATGTACTCAGACGCCACGCTGACCCGCTCGGAGTTCATCCCCGACAGGATCACCTTGAAGCCCTTGCCCTCCTCGCCGATGAGGTTCTCGACGGGGACCTTGAGGTTGGTGAACGTCAGCTGGTTGGTCTCGTGGTTGCTCATCACCTTGATCGGGCGCGACTCGATCTGGCCGTTCTCCTTGGCCTCGCGCACGTCGACGAGCAGCACCGAGATGCCGTCGGTCTTCTTCTCGACGTCCTCGTAGCGCTCGGTGCGCACCAGCAGCAGCATCAGGTCGGTGTGCAGGAAGCGGGAGGTGAAGATCTTGCCGCCGTTGACGATGTAGTGGTCGCCCTCGCGCTTGGCGAACGTGCGGATGCGCGTGGTGTCGGTGCCGGCGTCCGGCTCGGTGACGCCGAAGGACTGCAGGCGCAGGCCCTCGTTGGCGATCTGGGGCAGCCACTTCTGCTTCTGCTCGTCGCTGCCGTGCCGCAGGACCGCGCCCATCTGGTACATCTGCGCGTGGATCAGTCCGGCCGAGTTGCCCCACCGGTTCAGGGTCTCCAGCACGATGCACGACTCGTTGATCGTGGCGCCGCCGCCGCCGTACTCCTCGGGGATGAGCATCGAGAGCCAGCCGTTGTCGGTGAGCTCCTTCACCCAGTCGTCCGGGTACTCCTCGGCGCGGTCGAGCTCGGTCCAGTACTCCTGGGGGTACTTCTGCGCCAGGTCGGAGACGGCGTCGCGAATGGACTCCTGCTCCTCCGTGATCAGGTCGTCGGCCAGCCAGTCTTTCGCCATGGGGGTTCCTTACTCGGGACTCGGGTTGTCAGGAGGGGGTGTCAGGACTCGACGCGGACGTCGAGCAGGAGAGGTTCGCGGCGCTCGCCCAGCGTGGGCACGACCTCGTCGAGCACCGCGAGCAGCTGCTCGTGGCTCTCGACCCGGATCGACGCGCAGCCGAAGCCTTGGGCGAGCAGGCCGGGGTCGATCTCGCCGAACCCGGGCCACGGGGGCTTGCCACCGTGGTCGGCGGCAAGCCGGTCCATCACGGCGTAGCCGCCGTTGTTGAGGATCACGTAGAGCGTCCCGACCCGGTAGTGGGCCGCGCTCCAGAGCGCCTGGATGCCGTAGAGGCTGGCGCCGTCGCCGACCATCGCGACGACCGGCCGGTCGGGGCGCGCCATCTTGACGCCGGTCGACGCCGGGATCGCGAAGCCGAGGCCGCCCTGGGCGATGGTAAGGAAGCCGAACGGCGCCCGGGCCGGCATCAGCTCGAGCAGCTTGGACCGCGTGGAGGGGCTCTCCTCCAGCACGGTCGACTCGGCGGGGAGCCGGGCGGCCACCGCGGCGTAGACGTGCTCCGCGCGCAGCGGGCCGTCGGTCGCAGGCACCAGGTGGGTCAGGTCGCGCGGCTCGAAGGCCGTCGCGTCGGCGCGAGGAGCGACCCGCTCGGCCAGGTCGGCGACGACGGCGACCACGTCGCCGAGGACGACCAGGTCCGCGGCGCTGTAGGTGGCCACGTCCTCGAGCTGGGTCACGACCACGACGTCGGTGCCGGGCTCCACGAAGGGGCCGGGGCGGTAGGTGCCCTGGCGGAACGCCGGGCCCCCCACGACGAGCACGAGGTCATGGTCGGCCAGCGCCTTGCGCAGGCCCGGGCGCAGCGGCGGCAGGTGGCCGCGGAAGCGGGGATGGTCGTGCGCGAAGCCGGCCTGGGAGGCCGAGGACTCCTGCCACACGGGGGCGTCGAGCCGGTCCGCCAGCGCGGCGATGGCACGCCAGGCCTCCGGGGAGTCGGCCTCGGGACCGACCACGATCGCCGGGTGCCGGGCAGCGTCCAGGCGCGCCGACAGCTCGGCCCCCAGGACCGGGTCGGCGGCCTGGCTGCGGCGTACGACGGTCGGGGCCGCCGGACGCGCCTGCTCCTCCGCGGGCTCGTCCCAGTCGCCCATCGGGACGATGACGACCGCGGGACCGCGTCCGAGGACCGCCTCGTGGTACGCGCGCTGGACGGCGCCGGGGATGGCCTGCGCGCAGGCCGGCGTCCGGATGGAGACCGGGTAGTCACCCGCGAGACCGTCCAGGTGTCCGGCCAGGAACGGCTCCGAGGCGATGTGCCGGCGGTCCTGCTGGCCCACCAGGATGACGAGCGGCGCGTGGTTGGTCCGGGCGGTGGCGATGGCCCCGACCGCGTTGCCGAAGCCGGCGGTCGTGTGCAGCAGCACCAGCGACGGCCGGTCGGCGGCCAGGGCATGGCCCGCGGCCATCGCGACGACTGAGTTCTCGTGCAGCGCGAGCACGAAGTCGAGGTCGTCGGGCAGGTCGGTCAGCAGCGCCACCTCGGTCGAACCCGGGTTGGCGAAGATCGTGGTCATCTCGAGGTGGCGCAGCGTCTCGAAGAGCTGGTCGCGGACGGTACCCATGGCTCCACTCTCGTCAGCCCTCGTGGGCCACACTGGCAACCTCGCAGTGAGTGGAACTGCACTCTGTGCGCAGACCCGGATTCCTACAGTGACGGCATGGAAACGGAGGCCGGATCCGCCGCAACCGCATCTACCAGGTCACCTCGCTCGACCCGGAGACGCTGCTGGCGATCGCCGACCGTCTCGATGTGGCGACGTCCTTCGCGGACCTCATCTACCGCGAGAGCGAGATCGACGCCCTGTGGAGCCTGGTCGACATCCAGGTGACCGCCGCCGAGCACAGCGGCTCCGCTACGGAGCTGGCCAGGTTGGCCGGCCTGCGCTCGCGCCTGTGGGAGGCCCACGACCTGGTCCCCGAGGGCCGGTGCCGCGAGTCGGCCGCGATCCTGCGTGAGCTCGTCCAGACCTGGTGAGGCCCCCGGCCGCGCGAAGCGGCCCCGGCGCACTCCCCCGCTCGACCACGGGAGGGGTCGACTGTCCTCCCGGCCAACGGAAACCGTCCATGTAATGAATGCTCTAGGTGCTTAGAGTTCTTGGACAAGGCACATCATGCAGACGAGGGCGAATTCTGGAAGTCCTTGCCGGGCACATCTTCCCCGGCTAGCCTCACTCTCTGTAACGAGCCCTCCAGTGACGTAGGCCACGATCGCCGCGTCCGCCAATCAGAAGAAGGCACACATGACGACTGACACCATCGCCGCACCGGCCGCGATCCGCTCCCACGACGTCGAGGTGGGCGACGGGCTGACGATGCGCGTCAACGAGTCCGGCGAGCGCAAGCCCGGACAGCCCTCGCTGCTGATGCTGCACGGCTCCGGCCCCGGTGTCAGCGGCCTCTCCAACTGGACGGCCATGCTGGAGTCGCTCGGCGCGAAGTACCACTGCATCGCCCCCGACATCATCGGCTTCGGCGACTCCAGCCACCCGGACCCCTCGCCCCAGGGCTACGAGGCCAACCGCGACCTGCGCATCGACAAGATCTTCACGATGCTCGACGAGCTCGGTGTCGACCAGGTGATCCCGCTCGGCAACTCCCTCGGCGGTCTCTACACGCTCCGCATGGCCCAGCTGCAGCCAGAGCGCCTGCACAGCATGGTCCTCATGGGCTCGGGCGGCGCGCCGGACCTGCCGCTGCTGCCCGCGCTGGGCAAGCTGGTCCGATACTACGACAACCACAGCCCCGAGGGCATGGGCGACCTCCTGCTCGAGTTCGTCTACGACAAGGAGGCCTTCGGCCCCCGCATCGCCGAGCTCTCCCACGAGCGCTACACCATCGCAGACCGCGAGGACATCCGCCGCTCCCACATGGCCACCTTCGCCCGGGTGGGCAACCCGCCGCGTTACTCGGTCGAGGAGCTGGCCGCGATCGACGTGCGCGCCCTGGTGATCCACGGGCGCGACGACGCCGTCGTCCCGCCCGAGGCCAGCAAGTACATCGCCGAGCACCTGCCCAACGCCGACCTGTACATCCTGGCCAAGTGCGGCCACTGGAGCCAGGTCGAGCAGGCCGACCGCTTCAAGACGCTCGTGGACAACTTCGCGGCCGGACTGATCTGACATCTCCACCACCTTCACGCCTCGAGAGGCCTTCGGATGACGACTCGCGACCTCGCGGTCAGTGAAGAACGCTTCGCCGCCCTCGCCGCCGAGCACCGGCGGTGGGGGCGGTGGGGCGTGGACGACGAGCGCGGCGCGCTCAACCTGGTGACCCCGCAGCGGGTCGCCGCCGCCGCGGGCCTGGTCCGCAAGGGCGCGGTGTTCTCGTTGGCGCACCCGATAGGCCCCAACGGACCCACCGTCTTCATGGGCGGGCGCTTCGCCCCCGTCCACACCTTCACCCGCTCGGGCGATGACATTCGGCACTTCTACGCCGAGGGCGGCTCCGGCATCAGCTTCACCGACGACGTGATCGTGATGCCGCTGCAGAGCTCGACCCACTGGGACGCGCTCTCCCACGCCTTCCACGACGGCCGCATGTACAACGACCGCGGCCCCGAGCACGTGCGCTCCGGCGGCACCGAGGCCAACTCGATCACCGAGGCGGCCGACCGCATGGTCGGGCGCGGCGTGCTGCTCGACGTGCCGGCCCTGACCGGCCGCGACCACCTCGACATCGGCGAGGCCATCGAGGCCGACGACCTCCAGCAGTGCTGTGAGCGCCAGGGCGTCACCGTGGGCGAGGGCGACTTCGTGCTCGTGCGCACCGGTCGCCTCGGCCTGGCTGCCCGCACCGGCGACTGGGGCCCCGAGTGGGGCACCGGGATCAACACCGGCCTCGGCGTCTCCGCGGCCGCGTGGCTCCTGGAGCGCGACGTCACCGCCGTTGCCGCCGACACCTTCTCGGTCGAGATCATCCCGGCCCAGACCTCCGCCTTCGGCGAGCACGCGCCCGTCCACGCACTGCTGCTGCAGGGCGCCGGCGTGCACATGGGCGAGCTCTGGTCCCTCGACGAGCTCGCCGCCGACTGCGCCGCCGACGGGACCTACGAGTTCCTGCTGGTGGCCGCGCCGCTGCTCGTGGACGGAGCCGTCGGCTCCGCCTGCAACCCGCAAGCGCTCAAGTGAAGAACCCCCTCGGTCCAGCGGCCGTCCCGGAGCACCGGGACGCCCTGGGCCGCCGACAGCACGAACAGTAAGGAGTGCGATGTCCAGCCTCAACGGCACACAGGCCCTGGTAGCCGGAGGTGCGGTCAGGAACCTGCCCGCCATCCGGGCCCTGGTCGACGCCGGCGCCCGCGTGGTGATCCAGGCCCAGACCCCCGAGGAGACCAAGACGGCCCACCAGGTCGCCGCGGATCTCGGGAGCCAGGTCCAGGTCACCACCCGTCCCGTCGCCACCTTCGCCGACGCGGAGGAGCTCGTCGCGGCCATCGTCGAGGAGCACGGCTCCGTCGACGCGCTGGTCACCCCCGTGGCCCCGGACGACGCGCCCTCGCTCGTCGACCTCGACGAGGAGAGCTGGACCGACTACAAGTCCGCCTACGTCACCCGCGCGGTCGCGCTGACCCGCGCGGCGAGCGCCGTCATGGCCGGCCAGGACACCGGCGGTCGCATCGTCGTCCTCAACTCCGCGTCGACCTTCGTCGCCCCCGGAGCGGCGCAGTCCGCCGCCAACGCGGCCCTGCTCTCCCTGAGCAGCGCGGCCTCGGCCGGGCTGCGCGACACCTCCGTCCGCGTCAACGGCCTCCTGCTCGGCGTCCCGGGCGCCTACCAGGGCGGCGTGCCGGCCCCGACCGGCGAGGTCGACATGTTCGGCCCCACCGTCGCGTGGCTGGCCGGCGAGGAGTCCGAGGGCGTCAACGGAAAGTTCGTCTACGTCGGGGGCAGCGACGTCGGCTTCTACTCGATGCCGATGGTCATGCAGAACGCCAACGTCCAGGTCCGCTTCGACGGCGAGGCGGACTCCGCCACCGTCGGGCAGTTCCTCAACAACCTGGTCGACATCGGAAAGGTGCAGAGGCAGGCATGAAGACTTACACGAACAAGGTGGCCATCGTCACCGGTGGCGGACGCGGCCTCGGCCGCGCGTGCGCGCTCGAGCTCGCCCGGCGCGGGGCCAAGGTCGTCGTCAACGACTTCTTCGTCGGCGAGGACGGCGTCTCCGCCGCACAGTTGGTCGTCGACGAGATCGTGGCGGCGGGCGGCGAGGGTGCCGCGAGCACCGACAGCGTCGCGACGTTCGCGGGCGCCCAGGCGATCGTCGACGTCGCCGTCGCGAGCTTCGGCCGCGTCGACTTCCTGGTGACCAGCGCGGGCACGTTCAACCCCGCCCGCATCACCGACATCGGCCAGGACGTCTGGGACAACATCACCGGCGTGCACCTCGACGGCCACGTCGCCTGCCTCAACGCCGCGGCCAAGCAGATGATCGCCCAGGGCGACGGCGGCCGGATCGTCACGGTCTCCTCGCGCGGCGGCCTGTTCGGCGCCGAGGTCGCCTACTCGGGAGCCAAGGCCGGAATCATGGGCCTCTCCTCGGCCGCGGCCCTCGAGCTCGCCGAGCACGGGATCACCGTCAACTGCCTGCTGCCGAGTGCGCAGACCCAGCTCTTCTCGAGTGCCGCCGAGACGCGGCTGTTCGGCGGGATGCCGGTCTCCATGCACATGGAGCCCGAGTACATCGCCCCGGCGGTCGCCTACCTGTGCCTCGACGAGGCCAAGGACTTCACCGGACAGTTCCTCTACGCGTCGGGCAACGACGTGTGCGTCTACGGTCCGCCGCTGCGCGTCGAGCGCACCACGACCTTCGTGCGCAACACCGGCGCCTGGAGCGTCGAGGGCCTCGCGGAGTACCTGCCCCACCTGATCGAGAGCGGGTCCTGACATGGAGCACGTCCCAGGCGTCTATATCGACGGCCAGGCCCGCGACGGTCTCGCCGGTGAGTTCCAGGTCCAGAACCCGGCGACCGAGGAGTACTTCGCCACCGTCTCCCTCGCCAACGGCGCCGACGTCGACGATGCCGTGCGCTCGGCCAGGCTGGCGCACGAGTCCGGGGTCTGGCGCGACACCCCGCTGGCCGAGCGGCAGCAGGTGGTGCTGCGCATCGCCGAGCTGATCGAGGAGCGCGCGCCCGAGCTCGCCCGGCTGCGGACCCTCTCGATCGGTGCGCCGTACTCGGAGCACCTCTCGATGTCGGCTCCGCTGACCCGCATGTACGTCGAGTCGGTGGAGAAGGTGGTGTTCGAGCAGGTGCGCCGCGACTCGCTCGGCGACGCGCTGGTCATGCGCAAGCCGATCGGCGTGGTCGCCGGCGTCGTTCCGTGGAACGTCCCGGTGCGCAACGAGCTCAAGAAGCTGATCCCGGCGCTGCTGTGCGGCAACACCATCGTGCTGAAGCCGGCGCTGGAGTCCCCCCTCACCGGGGCGGCGCTCATGCGGATCTTCACCGACGCCGGGCTGCCGCCGGGCGTCGCCAACCTGGTCGTGGGCGGCCCCGAGACGGGTGAGGCCCTCGTGGCACACCCCGACGTGCGGAAGATCGCCTTCACCGGGTCGACCGCGACCGGCGCCCGCATCGCCGCGGTGGCCGGCCCGCAGTTCAAGCGGCTCCAGCTCGAGCTCGGTGGCAAGTCGGCCGCGATCGTCTGCGACGACGTGGACCTGGCCGACGTGATCCCGCCGCTGCTCGGCTTCGGGTTCGCCAACAGCGGCCAGATCTGCGCGTCGCTCTCCCGCATCGTGGTCCCCCGCCGCCTGCAGGATGCCATCGTCGAGGCACTGGCCGAGGGCGCACGCCGTCACGTACTGGGCGACCCGATGGACCCGGCCACCACCATGGGCCCGGTCGTCAGCGAGCGCCAGCGCGACAAGGTGCTCGGCCTGATCGAGAGCGGTCGCCAGCAGGGTGCCCGGCTCGCCGCTGGCGGCGGCGTGCCGGCCGGCCTCGAACGTGGCTGGTTCATCGAGCCCACGGTGTTCGCGGACGTGACCAGCGACATGCGCATCGCCCAGGAGGAGATCTTCGGGCCGGTGCTCTCGGTGCTGCCCTACGACACCGAGGACGAGGCCGTCGCGATCGCCAACAACTCCGAGTACGGCCTGCATGGTGCCGTGCACTCCAAGGACCCGGAGCACGCGTTGGAGCTGGCCAAGCGCATCGACACCGGCACGGCCGCGGTCAACAGCTTCGACGTCCCGCTCTCCGCGCCCTTCGGTGGCGTGAAGGGCTCCGGCGTCGGGCGCGAGAACGGTGTGGAGGGCTTCGACCACTACTTGGAGTGGCACTCCTACAAGCTGACCCCGGCGCTGGCCGACACGCTGCAGCAGCGGGGCCTGTGACCGCGCAGCATCTCGCCTTCATCGGCCTCGGCAACATGGGTCTGCCCATGGCGCTGAGGCTGGTGGCGGCCGGCCATCGCGTGACCGGCCATGACGTCGACGCCGGCGCCGTGGCCCGAGCACAGGAGGCCGGACTCACGACCGCGGGCTCTGCCGTCGACGCCGTCGACGGCACCGCGATCGTGGTCTTGATGCTGCCGAACTCCGAGGTCGTGGAGGCCGTCGTCGACGGCCTCCACGACGTCCTCCCCACCGGCACCACCGTCGTCGACATGAGCTCCTCGGACCCGATGCGCACCCGCGCGCTGGCGCGCTCGCTGGCCGAGCGCGGAGTCGCCCTCACCGATGCACCGGTCTCCGGCGGCGTCGTCGGGGCCATGGCGGGCACGCTCACCGTCATGGTGGGCGGCGAGCCCGAGGCAGTGGAGCGCGTGAGCGGCTTGCTGGCCGAGCTCGGGACCGTCAAGCCCGTCGGCGGCCCAGGTGCGGGACACGCGCTGAAGGCGCTCAACAACCTGCTCTCCGGCGTCCATCTGCTGGCCTCCAGCGAGGCCATCGAGGCCGGGCGCCGGTTCGGTCTGGAGTACGACGTCATGCTCGACGTCATCAACACCTCGACCGGCCGCAGCTGGTCGACGCAGTACAAGTACCCCACCTTCGTCGTCCCCGAGACCTTCGACTCCGGCTTCAGCCTGACGCTCCTGGTCAAGGACATGCGCACGGCCTCGAGCCTGTGCGAGGAGGTCGACCTCCCGGCCCGGCTCGGCGCTGCCGCCACCGCGCTGTGGGCCGAGGCCGAGGATGAGCTCGCGCCCGGCTCCGATCACACCGCGATCGCTCCCTACGTACGAGACAAGGACGCCTCATGACCCCCGCCGAGACTCCCGCCGACGGGGCCGCCCAGGCCTACATCGACGACATGGCCCGCAAGCGCGGGTACGTGCTCGGCTATCACAAGACGATGGCCGCCCACGACTTCGACGTGCTCAAGGCGGCCAACGGCCTGGTCTCCGCGGCGTACCTCGAGCAGCGGCTGCTCGACCGCAGGACCAAGGAGCTGCTGTTCATCCTCAGCCTCACGGTGATGCGCTCCTCGCAGGCCCACATCCGCAGCCACATCCGGGTCGCGCTCGAGATCGGCGTGTCCCCCCAGGAGATCCTCGAGGCCATCGAGATCGCCCTCCCCGAGGCCGGCGTCGTCGCCTTCCAGGAGGGCCTGGAGGCCTGGGTCGCCGAGGTCGGCGCGGTCGGTCTCGAGCCCAGCCCCGACCTCGCGCCCTAACGACGCTCGCTGTGGCGCCGCGCGGCGCGCACGAAGGTCCCGAGGAAGAGCTGGACGTAGACCTCCACGTCGAATCCCTCGTCGACCTGCGCCGCGACCAGTGCGCCGTCGGAGAACGCGACCACCAGCCGCGACAGGTCCTGTGCCAGCAGCGGGTCGGGGTGCGGCCGCAGGGCCTCCAGCAGCCAGGCGGTGATCATGCCGGCGATCTGGGCCCGGATCTCGGAGAACAGCACCCGAGCGCGCTCGTACTGGTCGCGTCGTTCCAGCAGCAGCTGCATGCCGACGACCAGGAAGTCGGGCATCCCCTGCAAGGATCGGATGGCGCTCTCGAGCACTTCGGCGAGGTCCCGGCTGCCGGCCGCGCCCTCACCCAGGGGCGCCGCGGCGAGCCAGCTCGTGTAGCTGGTGTGGAGGACCTCGGCGAACAGGGCGTCCTTGTCCTCGAAGTGCCAGTAGATGGAGGAGACGGGCAGCCCCGATCGCGCGCACACGGCCGCGATCGTCGTGCCGTCCAGTCCCCGCTCGCGCACCAGCGCGGCGGTCGCGGACAGGATGCGGTCCTTGGAGCCCTCCTGGGCGGCCCCGTCCTTGGCCTGCGCCGCGGCCGATGGGGTCATGATGCCCACCCCTCTTCGAGCATCATCGCCGCCATGCCGTCGGCGATCAGCGAGACCATCCGCGGGACGTCCCGGGCGGCCGTGCTGCGCACGTGGACGAACATCCCGTCCATCAGGATCATGTAGAACTCCGCGAGCCGGTTCGGGATCGTCGGGTCCCGCTCGAGCGCGGCCGGGTCGACCAGCTCGCGCCAATCGTTGCGGATGCCCTCGGTCGTCAGCCGCCTGACGTCGACGAAGATCCGGCGCGCCGCGGGCTCCTCGACCCGCTGCTGCATCGCGAGGAGCAACCCGAGCCCCCAGAACTGGGGGTTCATGGCGAATCCGACCGAGGCCTTCTGCATGCGGTACTCGAGCTTCTCGGGCAAGGGGCCGGGCTCGCCGTTGGTCGCCCAAGGTCCGATCGCCGAACGCCACTGGTCGTAGCTGTGCTCTAGCGTCGCTGCGAGCAGCTTGTCCTTGCTGCCGAAGTGCCAGTAGATGGAGCTCGCCGGCAGGCCGGTCCGCTCGGTCACCAGCGCGACGGTGGTGCCGTCGTAGCCTCGCTCGGAGGCGATGTCCAGCGTGGCCTCGATCACGGCCTGACGGGACTCGTCGCCTTGTCGGTGTCGACGGTCTGTCTTCCTGGCCACGCCCCATTGCACCACACCCCCACCACGAGCAACAGCACCAAATGTGCCTTGCCTCGCTACAGGGAAACGCTCGCTCGCGCGCATAGCATTCGACGACGGGTCAGGTTAGACTCGGTATCTGGACTTCAAGCGCCGCCATCACGTCTGTAGTGGCCACTCCAAGGAAGCGCTTGCGAAGGGATGATTATGGGCGACGACGCCACCCCCACCATCGATGGCGCCACCTTCCGCGAGGTGATGGGCCACTACCCTACGGGCGTCGCGGTGGTCACCGGGTTCGACGGTGACCAGCCGGTCGGGATGGTGGTCGGTACCTTCAGCGCGGTCTCCCTCGATCCGCCGCTGGTCACGTTCATGCCCACGCGGGGCTCGGGCACCTATGCCCGGCTGCGCAACGCGCCGTCGTACTGCATCAACGTGCTCGCCCACGACCAGCTCGAGCTGTGCCGCACGATGGCCGCGCCACGCCCCGACAAGTTCGACGGCGTCGCCTGGGAGACCTCCGCCCACGGCGCCCCCATGCTCAGCGACGCCGTCGCGCACGTGCACTGCGTCGACGACACGGTCGTCGAGGCGGGCGACCACGACATCGTCCTGTGCCGGGTGCTGGACATGGCCGTGAGCCGGCCGGCCACTCCCCTGCTCTTCTTCCAGGGCGGCTACGGGGGTTTCAACCCCCGAGGCATGGCCGCGCAGGGCGACGCCGAGCTGATCTCGGCGATCCGGCTCGCGGAGTCCGCGCGCCGGCCGGTCGAGAGGCTGGCCGAGCGGCTCGGCTGCGAGGCTGCCTGCCTGGTGCAGATCAGCCCGGACGAGCTGACAACGGCGATCAGCTCCTACGCCGGCGACGCCTCCATGAGCGAGCACCTCGGCCGCCGGCTGCCGCTGATGCCGCCGATCGGCGAGGCCTGGGTTGCCGGCGCGCCGAACGAGGTCGTGGAGCGGTGGCTGTCCAGGGCGCTGCCCCAGGAGCCCGAGGTGGTGGAGCGCTATCGCCAGCGACTCGAGACCGTCCGCACCCGCGGTGCCGCACTGTCGATCATCGGGTCCAGCGGCCACGAGCAGTACGAGACCCTGTCCGAGGCCCTCATCGAGTACGCCAGCGGCCAGGCCACGCCCGCTCGCGAGCGGGCGCTGCGCGCGCAGATCTCGCAGTTCTCCAGCTTCTACGAGTCGCTGGACATCGTGGAAGACGAGCTCTACGACCTCGGGTCGATCGTCGTGCCCGTCCGCGACCCCAGCGGCGCCATCGTGATGACCCTGCGGGTCCGCCAGCTCCCTCGCGGTGCCACCGGCCGCACCGTCAATGCGTGGATCGACCTGGTCAAGGACGCCGCCGCCGGTGTCGAGCGCGACCTCGCGGGACCCGGCGCGACCTCGCACCTGCACGACTACCACGCCTGGTACGACGGCGACTTCCCCGGTCTCCCCCGGTAGCGAGCCGCCCACGGCATGAGGCCTCGGACCCGATCGGGTCCGAGGCCTCAGGCGCGTGCCGCGATCAGGCCAGCGGGTGCACGATCCCCGGCGGGCGCGAGCGCGCCTCCTCCTGGAACTTGTGGCCCCAGATCTGGTTCTGGTGGAAGACCTTGGGCTGCCAGTTCTCGGTGATCTCCATGCCGTCGTAGCCGTACTCGATGTTGAAGCCCGAGGGCGTGGTGACGTAGAAGCTGAACATCTGGTCGTTGGAGTGACGTCCCAGGCTCAGCACGAGCGGGATGTCCATCTTCTCGACCAGGTCCCAGCCGGTGCCCACGTCGTTCATGCTCTTGTACTGCAGCATGAGGTGGTTGAAGACGCCGACGCCCTCCGGCCCCTGCCCGATGGCGAAGGTGTGGTGGCGCGCGTTGACGTGGTAGAAGTGCGCCTTGAAGCCGTCGAACAGGATCTTGTCCGACAGGTCGAAGCCCATGACGCCGCTGTAGAAGTCGTGCCCCTTCTCGATGTCGGGGACGAACAGCAGGATGTGGCCCAGCCCCTGGTCGCCCGTGACGAAGCCGTCGATGTTGCGGCCCGGACGGAAGCTGGCCACCTTGAACGACTGGGCCCAGCTGATCTCGTGACGGAAGCCCCACGGGTCGTCGAAGAAGATCAGCTTGTTGACGCTGCGAGACGCCGCGTGCTCGTCGTCCCCGAACGTCGCGACCACGCCGGCCTCGGCGAGGGTCGCGGCCATGGTGTCGAGGTCGTCCTCGAAGTCCACGGACCAGCCGAAGTAGGCGGTCTCGTCCTTCTCGCCGGGGTGGATCTGGAGGCGCCACAGGGCGTCGTCGAGCTTGAGGCGCACGGCGCCGTCCGGGCCCGGCTCGGTGAGCATGGCACCGAGGAAGTCGGGACCGAACGTCTCCCACTCCTGGTAGCGGGGTGACCGGACGCCGACGTAGGCAAGTGACTTGATCATGTTGTTGTTCTCTCTTTCGACCTGGATGAAGATCGGGCGTACGGGCGGTGGCTCAGACGAACGCGAACTGCGGCTCCTCGTCGCCGAGGTCGTCGAGGGCCCAGAGCTGGTAGATGTTCTCCGCCACGTTGCAGATGTGCACGAGAGCCGTCTGGCTGTCGCGCCAGTAGCGCTCGTTGGGCAGGGACCGGTGGATCGAGGCGGCGCCGGCGCTCTTGTAGAGCCGGTCGATCGCGTCGACGGCGCGACGCGAGGCACGGACCTGGTCCCGACGGAAGGTCAGCCGCTGGCTCCAGGTGAGCTCGCCACCCTTGGAGAGGTAGTCGTAGACCTCGCTCATGGACGTCAGCAGGTGCGAGCGGCTCGCGGCGATGTCGGAGGCGGCCTCCCCGTAGAGCAGGAGGAAGCTCGGCTCCTTCTTCGCGGCGCTCCCCGAGAACGCGTCGACGCGACGCTCGAGGTACTCGCGGTAGACCATCAGCGCGCCCTGGGCGACGCCCTGGGTGGCGGCGCCGATGCCGGCCGAGAACATCACCGGGAAGTTGATCCTGTAGAGCGGCTTGCCCTCCTGGCGGTAGGCGTACTTCAGCTCGTTCATGTCCGGCGAGCTGACCGTGCGGTAGTCCGGGACGAAGACGTCCTTGAGGATGAGGTCCTTGGACCCGGTGCCCCGCAGGCCCAGGGTGTTCCAGGAGTCCTCGACGATCTCGTAGTCGCCGCGCGGGATCACGAAGTGTCGCACCTGCGGCGGCTGCAGCGGGTTGCCCGCCTCATCGGCGACCATGCCGCCGATGACCACCCACTGGCAGTGGTCGGTGCCCGAGGAGTAGGTCCACCGCCCACTGAGCTGGTAGCCGCCGTCGACGGGGATCGCGCGACCGAACGGCGCGTACGGCGAGGCGACCCAGGTGTCGGGGTCCTCGGCCCACAGCTCCTCGCACAGGCGCGGGTCGAACTGGCCGAGCTCCCACGGGTGCAGGCCCACGACGCCGCTGACCCAGCCGGCGGACGGCTGGTGGTGGCCCATCTCCATGGCTGCCTCGAGGAAGTCGGAGGGGTGCGACTCGAAGCCGCCCCACTCCTTGGGCTGCAGCATGCGCATGATGCCGGACTCCTTGATGAGCCTGGCGGTGGTGTCGGTGAGCTTGCCCAGGGCGTCGCTCGCCTCGGCCTCGGCGCGGAGGGTGTCCGCACTGGCCGCGATGTTCTTCATGACGTCGGTCATCGTGTGCTCCTTGTTGAGGTCCGGGAGGTCAGGCCGTGACGAACTCGGCGACCATGCGGTTGAACGGCTCGGCGTGCTCGACCTGGGCCCAGTGGCCGCATCGGGCAAGCAGGACCATCCGGGAGTTCTTGAGGGTCGCGACGAGCTGCATCGAGTGCTCGTAGCTGACGACCCGGTCGTCGCGACCGTGGATGAGCAGGGCGGGGATCTCGACCTTGGCCAGGTCCGCCAGTGAGAACCACTTCGGGATGATGCCGCCGAACTTCGCGGTGGCGGCCAGGTAGTTCTCGAGGTGCTCGGGGTAGGCCTGCGCGTTGGCGGCCCGCTCCTGGGCCAGCTCGTCGGTGACGAACCGGGCGTCGAAGGTCATGACCTCGACGATCTTCTTCATGTTCTCGGGCGAGGGGTCCCGGTAGGCCTGCACCAGGATCTTCATGCCCTCCGAGGGACCGTCCTGCGCGCTGAAGAGCTTGGGGGCACCCGGGCCGGAGCCCGGTCCCATCGTGATGATGTGCGAGACGCGGTCCGGGTGCTCAACGGCAAGACGCAGGGTGGTGATGCCGCCCATGGAGTTGCCGACGAAGGCGGCCTTGTCGATCCCCAGCGCGTCCAGGAGCTGGACCGCCACCTCGACGTGGTCGAGGCGGTCGGGCGGGCAGGTCTCCGACTTGCCCCAGCCCGGCATGTCGACGGCGTAGACGTGCAGGCCGGCGTCCGCGAGGGCGCCGAGGTTCTGCTTGAAATTGCTCCATCCGGTGGCCCCCGGGCCGCTCCCATGCAGCAGGACGACGTGGCGGTCACCCTCACCGGCCTCGTTGTAGTGAATATTCCACTCTTTCGTCTGCACGAAGCGGCTGGTCGAGCTCTCGCTCAGCTGGTCACTCATTAGGTTTCAACCCTCACTGTCGCTGCTGTTCGCTCGGAATCACTGGCCTCGGCCATTGCTTCCCTAGAGTGATTACTCCAGAGCAAGTGTACGAAGAATGTGGCGCGGACCACAAGGTTTTCGGCAGACTCATCCCGAGGTGTTCACGCGAGGGCTGCGCACCAACAGCACCGAGGCGCCGATGGCGCTCAGCACCATCAGCGCCATCACGACGAACGCGAGCGCGAAGTGCTGGTCGAGCAGCGACTGGGTCGATGCGCTCAGCCGGTCGTGGCCGCCGGCCAGGAACTGCTCGGCCTGCCCGGCGGCCAGGCCTCCGGCGACCAGCGTCAGCATCAGCGAGGTGCCGACCATGGTCCCCAGGAGCTGGAACAGGGTCCGGACCGCGTTGACGCTGCCGGCCCGCTCCACCGGCGCCTCGTGCAGGATCGTCGTGCTGTTCACCGTGGAGAAGGCCCCCGTGGACAGACCCACCACGGCCAAGGCGACCAGCAGGAGCGCGGTCGGGCCATCGATCAGCAGCCAGGTCAGCAGGGCACCCACCCCCGCGAGGACGACCACCGAGTAGCAGAGGGCGACCAGCCGCTCGTCGTAGCGGGTCAGCCGGCCGCCGAGGAGGCTGCCGAGCGCGACCCCCGCCGGCAGCGGGGTGATCTTGAGCGCGGCCTCGGCGGGCCCGTCCCCCACCACTCCTTGGAGGTAGAGGCTGATCAGGATGGCCGTGACCAGCCGCGGCACGATGAGGACAGCGCCGGCGTAGTTGGCGGAGGTGAAGCTGCGGCTGCGCAGCAGCGCGAGGTCGAGCGCCGGGTGACGCGAGCGTCGCTCCACGGCCAGCAGGAGTCGGAGCAGCACGAGCGAGACGAGCACGGGCCCGACCAGCTCGACACTCAGCCAGCCCGCGTCCTGGGCGCGCGACAGCCCGAGGAGCAGAGCGGCGACCGCGGCGAAGATCAAGGCATTGCCGGCCCAGTCCACTGCGGATCCGGCCTGGCTGGGTGACGACCGCACCGGCAGGGAGCGGAGGATCCCCCAGGCGAAGGCCAGGGTGAGCGCGGCGACGGCCAGCGTGAGGATGAAGATCCAGCGCCAGGACCCCAGGGTCGTCGCGACGCCCCCGATGCTGGGGCCCGCGGTCTGGGCCACGGCGAATCCGGCCAGGTAGACCCCCATGGCGCCGCCGAGCCCGGGGCCGCGGAAGAGCAGCACCACGATGGCGGCGGAGTTCGCCAGGAGCATGGCGCCGCCGGCGCCCTGGACGGCGCGGGCGACGATGAACAGCCAAGGATCCTGGGCCACGACCAGCGTGAGGCTGGCGGCGACGAAGGTCATCAGTCCGGAGAGGAAGACGCGACGGGGGTCGTAGCGGTCCGAGACCTGCCCCATCAGCACCAACAGGGCGCCGCTGAACAGCATGTAGGCCAGCACCATCCACGAGCCCTGGAACGCGGACGCGCCCAGGTCCGCCACCGCGTCGGGCAGGGCGACGTTGAGCATGGTGGCGTTCAGCCCGATCAGCGCACTGGACACGAACACGACCGCGAGCGTGGCCCGCGGCCGTGCCGCCGTGCGGACGCCGTGCGGAGTCAGTAGGCCCCCCGGGGGAGCTCGCCGGTGAAGCGCCAGTTGCCGTGGTTCTGGTAGGCCGCCTCGGGCACGTTGCACATGTGGGTCGCGGCGACGTGGAGGTCACGCCGGAATCGCTCCACCGGGTGCCCGTCCTGGATCGAGGAGGCGCCGGAGGACCGGAACAGCTCGTCGAGCGCCGCGATCGAGCGGGTGGTCGCCCGCACCTGGTCGCGCCGGAACCGCAGCCGCTGCTCGTCGGTGACCTCGTGGCCGCGCGAGACGTGGTCGTAGACCTCCGCGACGAGGGAGCGGAAGTGGGCGATGCTCGCCTCGACGTCGGACTCGGCACGCGCCAGTGCGCTCAGCTGGAACGGATCGGTGCGAGAGGTGACGCCGGATACGGTGACGCGCCCCGCGATGTGCTCGGCGTACTCCCGCACCGCACCGCGCAGGATGCCGAACGTGCCCGCGGAGATGGCCGCGGGGAACATCAGGCCGAACATCATCTGGTACAGCGTCTGTCCGGGCCGGTTCTCCCGGGCGTACTTGCCCCCGTACATGTCCACCGCGCTGTAGACCCGGTGGTCCGGGACGAAGACGTCGGCCATGCGGACGTCCTTGGAGCCGGTGCCCCTCAGACCCAGCACCTTCCACGAGTCGGGAACGACCTCGTAGTCGCGGCGCGGCAGCACGAAGTGCCGCACGTCCGGCGGGGTGAGCGCCTCACCCTGGTCGTCGGCGACCATGCCGCCGAGGATGATCCAGTCGCAGTAGTCGGTGCCGGTCGAGAAGGGCCAGCGGCCGCTGAGCAGGTAACCACCGTCGACCCGGCGCGCCCGCCCGAAGGGGGCGTACGGCGAGGCGACCCACGGGTCCGGCCCCTCCCCGTAGATCTCTTGCTGGGTCTGGTCGTTCATGATCGAGATCTGCCAGGGGTGCACCCCCACGACGCCGGTGATCCACCCGGCCGACGGCTGGTTCTCGCCCACGGCGATGACCCAGTCGAAGAAGTCGTTCGGGTGGGCCTCGTAGCCACCGAGGTCCTGCGCCAACAGGAGCTTCATCCCGCCCGAGGCGGCCAGGATGTCGGCCGTCCGCTGCGTGATGAGTCCCTGCTGGTCACCGAGCAGCGCCTCGTCGCGGAGCGTCTCGGCGTGCTCGCGGACCACCTCGAGGGGGGCACGGGTGCTGCGCTGTGTGTCGTCCCGTACGGCGATCATGCGCGCGTCGACCGGTCTCGGACGATCTTGGCCACGGCGACCGCGATGACCAGGCCGGCGCCGTAGAAGACGTTGGTGATCCAGCCCTTGGCGCCCAGGAGCTGGAGACCGAAGATGCCGGTCTGCAGGAAGTAGATCGCCACCATCGTCCCGATCGGGTTGAACGACCCGGGGTGCACGACCGCCGTGCCGAGGAACACCGCGGCAAGCGCCGGCAGCAGGTAGGCCATCGTGGTCGACGAGTCCGCCCCACCCAGGGTGGCGACGAGGATGACTCCGGCGAGACCGGACAGCAGTGCGCCGAAGATGTAGGCGCCGAAGCGGATGCGCTGGACCCGGATGCCGGCGAGCCGAGCCACCTCGCGGTTGGCGCCGACGAAGATCATGCTCCGGCCCAGGGGCGTGAACGCGAGGATGTAGGCGACCACCAACGCGAGCGCGATCCCGTAGTAGAAGGACACGGGCATGCCGAAGATCGGGTAGATCGAGAGCTTGGACAGGCTGGGGTCGTTGACCGAGACGATGGTCTGGTTGGAGATCCACTGCGAGATGCCGATCAGCAGCGTGCCCATGCCCAGCGTCACGACGAACGACGAGACGTCGAGGATGACGACGAAGAACGCGTTGACCACCCCCGCGAGCATGGCCGCACCGAGGCCGGCGAGGCAGGCCACCCAGATGTTCCAGCCGTGCACCCCGGCCATGACCGGGACGATCGTGGCGGAGAGGCCCATGACCGAGGCCACCGAGAGGTCGAACTCGCCGACGACCAGCGTCACCATGACCGACATGGCCAGGAACACCAGCACCTGCTGGGAGCCGAAGATGGAGGAGAACGAGCCGTGGGTCAGGAAGGTGTCGGGCATCCGAACGGCGAAGTAGCCGGCCATCGCCACCCACACCACGATCAGGGCATAGCGGCTGAGGATCTCGCTGCCCCACGACGGGCGGGCGGCCGAACGATGGTGCTTCTCGGCCTCGGGCGTCTCGGCGACGGCCGCAAGGGACCCGTCGTCGAAGATGCGGGGTGCGTCGTCGGTGACGAGGGGGTCGGCTTCAGGCATGAGGCCCTCCAGCGGTAGTCGTTGCTTCGGAGTAGATGGCGTTGAGGATGGCGTCCGGGTCGGTCGTGACCAGCTCCCGGGCCGGGGCACCCGGGTGCAGGACCAGGACGCGGTCCGCGCTTTCGGCGAGGTCGGACGGCTCGGTGCTGACCAGGATGACCCCGGCCCCGGCGGCCGCTGCCGCGCCGATCGCGTTGAGGAGGTCGGCGCGGGCGCCGACGTCGACCGCCTGGGTCGGCTCGTGGAGCACCAGCACGTTGGGTGCCAGGGACAGCCACTTGGCGAACAGCACCTTCTGCTGGTTGCCGCCCGACAGCTCACGGACGAGGTCCTCGCCGGAGCGCGCCCGGATGCCGAGCTTGTCGATGAAGTCGTTGGTGATGCTGTGCTGCCAGCCCCGCCCGACGTGCCAGGGCTTGCCCTTCCGTCGCAGGCTGGGCAGGACCAGGTTGTCGCGGACGCTGAGGTCAACGGCGAGACCCTCTCGGTCACGACGTTCGGGTACGAGCGCCACGCCTGCCTTCATCGTCTGGGAGACGTGGGCCTTGGCCAGGTTCAGGCTCCCGGACTCCGTGGTCAGGCTGCCTGCGGCCGGCCGGGTCGCCCCGGCGATCGCGTAGGGCACCTGCTCGAAGCCGGTGCCCGGCAGACCTGTGATGCCGACGACCTCACCCTTGGCGATCTCGAGGTCGAACGGCGCGAAGCCGTCGAGCGTGAGCCCCTCGACCTTCGCCGCCACGGTGCCCGCCTGGACCTGCGAGCGCCGACCCGCGAGGGAGTCGACGTTCTTGCCCAGCATCAGCCGGGCGAGGTCCCGCTCGGAGTGCGCCTGGGTCTCGAGGCCGCCACCGGCGACCTTGCCGTCTCGCAGCACGGTGACCCGGTCGCTGACGTTGAGCACCTCTTCGAGGTTGTGGCTGACCATGATCACCGAGGTGCCACTGGCCGCGATGCGGCGCAGGAGCGTGTGGAAGCGCGCCAGCTCGTCGCGCGGGAGGGAGCGCGTCGCCTCGTCGAGGATCATCACGCCCTCCCCCGCCACCTGGTCGCGCAGCGCACGGGCGATCGCCACGCTGGCGCGGTGGGCGCCGGGGAGCGAGCCCACCAGCGCGTGCACGTCGACCGGGATCTCGAGGCGCTCCAGGGTCCGTCGCGCGACCTCGTCCTGCTTCTTCCAGTCGATCTTGCGCGTCAGCCCGTGGTGGGCGAAGCCGCCCACCCCGATGTTCTCGCTGACGGTGAGGTGGTCCAGGAGCCCCATGTCCTGGTGCACCACCGAGACGCCGGCCGCCTGGGCCGATCGCCACTGGACGGGCAGCGCGAGCGGCTGCCCGTCCACCGAGAGGGAGGCCCCCGGGTCGGGAGCGTGGTACCCGGTGAGGATCTTCACCAGGGTCGACTTCCCCGATCCGTTCTGACCCACGAGTGCGTGGATCTCGCCCGGCTCCACCACCAGGTAGCCCTCGTCGAGGACGGTGGTCGAACCGAAGGTCTTGCTGACTTTGAGGGCCTCCAGGCGAGCGGCCATGGTCAGGCGACTCCCCAGGCGGCGAGGAACGACGGGATGTAGGGCTGCCCCTCGCTGAACCAGTCGTCGGTCAGCGCGAGCTCGGGCTTGAGGTCGAGCTCCCCGACGTTGCTCTCGTTGAAGTCGCGGCTCAGGGCGGCGGTCACCTTCTCGACCTTCTGGCCGGCCAGGAGCTGCATGAGCCCGTTGGTGAACAGCCATCCCTCGTACTGGATCGGCCCGGTCAGGGTGGAGACCTGCGCGCCGTCCTTGATCCGCTGCAGGGCGTCGAGCGAGCCGCTGCCCGTGACGACCTTGACCTTGCCGGTCTTACCGGCCTGCTGGATGCCCTGGATTGCGAGAGGGGCGAAGTTGTCCACCGGGACGATGACCGCGTTCGCGTCCGGGTTCTGGACCAGCGCCGCACTCACGGTCGCCGCGAGCTGGGCCTGCGAGTTGGCCGTGGTGAAGTCCGCGGTGTAGACCGAGCACTCCTTGCAGATCTCCTTGAACTTCTCCACGCCGGCGTCACTCGAGCCCGTGGTCGCCGTCGAGTCGAGCAGGCGCAGCCACAGCGGCTTGACGTCCTTGCCCACGTGGGCGAGAGCGGAGACCGACAGGGAGGCGTAGCCCTCCTGGAGGCGACCGGTGTTGTCGTAGAAGTCGATGACGCCGGGCTCCGGCGTCATGCCCTTCTCCTCGACGCCGGCGATGAGGGTGGGGATGCCCTTGTCGGCGAGCGCGTCGAACTGGGTGGCGACGGCCTCGTAGTCGATGAACAGGGTCATGACCGCGTCGGCGCCCTGGTCGCCGGCCGCCTTCAGGCAGTTGCCCCAGCTGGTCGGGTTCGGCTGGCCGCCGGCGCCGCCGTCGCAGACCTTGTAGTCGGCGCCGATCTCGTCGAGGGCCTGCTGGACGCCCACGACGATCGAGTGGATGACCGGGATGCCGTCGGAGAGCGGGATCAGGTGGACGGTCTTGCCCTTGAGGTCGACCTGCTTCTCGAGCTGCGCGACCTCGGGGTAGCGCTCAGCCGTGAGCGGCGCGCTCCACTCCTCGATCTGGGCCTGGGCGGCCTTCAGCTCCTCGTCGGTCGCACCGGAGCCGTCGCCGCCGCCGCCGCCGCTGCCGCCGTCGGTCGAGCCGCAAGCGGCCAGCAGCGCTCCGGCGAGTGCGGTGGCCAAGATGGCGCGGGCGCGGGTGCGGCCCACCTTCGGACGTGCTGATGACATGCGTGCTCCTTGTGTGGTCCAGGCGGGTCCTCGGGTCTCCCGAGGCGAGGACACGGGCGTGACGTGGGTCACGCCATTGACTGGATCGTACGCTACAGGGAAGTCTCGAGACTGGGAAGAGCAACGACACAATCTCGTGATTTATCCGGATCTGGGCGTCACAGCGATCATTTCGAGGCCTGCAGCGCTCACTACAGCGGTGGGGGAAACCACGCCACTGGCAGTGGAGAAGGAAGCATCAGACGCCGCCGGGGCCAGGCCCCGGCGGCGTCTGGAGGTGACTCGAGTCGGCTGTTACTCGCGGAACCCGTAGAGGTCGAGGGTGAGCTCTCCGCCGCGGATCCGCGTCAGGTACTCCTGCTCGGCGTCCAAGCGGGCTCGCGACGCCGACAGCGTCGCTGCCAGAGCCGACGGGGGCAGCACCAGCACGCCGTCTGCGTCGGCGACGACCGCGTCCCCCAGCGCCACCGGGACACCGGCGACCGTCACGGGGTCCCCCACCGAGCCGGGCCAGAACTTGCCGGTACGACGGACGCACACGCCACGCGAGAACACCGCGAACCCGAGCTCCTCGAGCTCGACGGTGTCGCGCACGCCCCCGTCGATGACGAGGCCGGCGATCCCGCGCTGCTGAGCGGCGACGGCCAGCACCTCGCCCCAATAGCCGCAGAGCTCCTCGCGGCCGTCCACGACCAGCACGTCGCCCGGCCTGGCCTGCGCCACCGCGTGGTGCAACGGCAGGTTGTCGGCCGGGTGCGTGCGCACCGGGAGGGCCCGTCCGACGAGCCGGGCACCCTTCCACACCGGCCGGATGGCCGGGTCGAGCGCGCAGTCGAGTCCGGACGCCTCGTAGGCGGTTGCCGCCCCGAAGGCGGCGAGCTCGGCGAGCTGGTCGTCGGTGACCGCGTGGCGCGCCGCGTCACTCGGTGCTGCGGGTGTGGTGGTCATCCTCAGGCCTTCCGCTGCAGCGTGTGGTAGCCGAACTTCGCCCGGGCGTCGGTGATCGACATCCCGTCGACGACGGCCGCGGCGATCGCGTCCTCGGTGGTGCCGATGTCCTCGGCGAGTGCGAAGACCTCGTCCAGCCGGTGCGAGGGGATCACCACGACGCCGTCGTCGTCACCCACCACGATGTCGCCCGGACGCACCTGGACGTCACCGAGGGCCACGGGGACCTGGACGTCTGCCACCTCAACCCGGTCCTTCCCGGTGCGCATGAAGCGACCCGCGCTGAACATCGGGTAGCCGGTCTCCAGGGCCACGCGCACGTCGCGGCAGACCCCCCAGATCGCCGTACCGGCGAGCCGGTGCCGGTGGGCGTAGGTGGTCAGGATATCGCCCCACACGGTCGCGTCGGTGCGGCCCTGGTTGTCCAGGACCGCCACTCCGCCGTCGGGGATGTCGTCGACGTAGTCGCCCACCGTTCCGGCCGGGTCGCCGGCGGGCACGTACCGCACCGTGTACGCCGGCCCCGCCATGCGCGTGCCGTTGGCCAGCGGCGCGATGCCGTGGGCGCTGCCGGGCAGGCCGAGGCGGTCGAGCGCGTCGGAGATCGTCGCGGTGCCGAGCTCGGCCAGCCGGCTCATCGTGTCTGCCATGTCACTGCCTTCCGAAGACTGGGGGTGGAGGTTCACGTGGTGCCCGACAGTGCGGAGCTGAACTGGGTGTCGGCCATGACCTCGACGACCGAGCGCCCCTCGCGGACGGCGGCGAGCATCGCCTCCTGCCGCGCGACCAGCCGCTCGGCCGCCGCGAGGACGTCGTCGGCCCGGTCGGCCGGGACCACGACCACGCCGCTCGCGTCCGCGATGACCAGGTCGCCGGGTCGCACGCTCACCCCGCCGAAGGAGACCGGCACGTCGGTGGCCCGCTCGACGATCCGGCCACGCGCGGTCACCGGGACGCCGGCACGCGCGTAGACCGGGAACTGCGCCTCGGTGATTGCGTCGACGTCGCGGCAGGCGCCGTCGATGACGACGCCGCGGATGCCACGCTGCTGCGCGGCCGCCGTGAGGATGTCGCCCCAGCACGAGACGTTCGTACGCCCCTGGTTGGCGATGACGATGACGTCCTCGCTGCCGGAGGAGACGACCGTCTGGGTGGCCAGGTGCCGGCCCCGGACGTCACCGGCGGCCGCGGCGTCGACGACCTCGACCGTGCGGGCGTAGCCCACCACCTTGGGGATCCCCCACATCGGCCGGATCCCGGTGGTGGCACCGGAGATGCCGAGGTGGTCGAGCGCGTCGGAGACGACGCAGCTGTCGAGAGCGCCGAGGCGTTCGAGCGGTGATGTCATGCGGTCAGTTCCTGTCGTTGGTGTTGCGCGGCGTTGAAGAGTTCGTCCCAGGTCTGCCCGGCGGCGCCGTCACCGGCGAGGGAGCGCTGGCGGAACGCGTCGGCCCGCTGCGGCTGCGTCGGCTCGACGCCCTGAGCTTGCCGTCCTTGCCGCGGAAGGCGATGAGCTTCTCCCCCAGCAGCCCGACCTTCACGGCCGGGCCGCCCTGCTGGGGGAGCTCGGAGGAGAGGAGGGCGGGGATCCAGAAGCGACGGAACAGCTCGCCCATCGGCGTGCCCCTCCCCGTCCGGGTCAGCACCTCGTTGTCCTCGACACTGAGCATGTCGCCTCCTCCCCTCCTCCCTCCGTGGCGCAGTCGCTGCGGTGGTCGCCGATCAAGGGGCGACGGCCGCGGCGCCTTCGAGGAATGCCTGGTAGCGACCCGCGCGGGCCATCCCGGGGACGACCTTCAGGGGGTTGTCGTGGAGGATCCGGGTCCGGTCCTCGTCGGACAGGAACCCGAAGGAGTCCAGGACGGGCACCAGATCGTCCGACGTGCGACCGGTCTCCGGACGCACGGCGCCGCCGGAGCCGGGGGCCTCGGTGCCGAAGACCATGCGCGGGACGCCCCGCTGCTTGATCGCGGCCTCGAGGAAGTTCAGGTCGTAGCCGCAGCTGTCGTAGAACAGGTTCTCCGACAGGTCCTTCTGCGCGATGTGCTGGTCGGTCGAGATGAACCGGTCCAGCGCGCCGCCGCAGTGGCAGATGATGATGCGCAGGCGGGGGAAGCGCTCGAACACGTCACCGTGACTGAGGAACTGCCCGGCCAGGTACTGCTCGGTGAGGAACGCGAGCTGGTAGTTCATCGGGACGTCGCGGAAGCGCGGGTCCAGGGTGTTGGTGCCGTGCACGATCAGCGGGATGTCGTAGTCCTGCGCCGCGGCGTAGAGGTCGTCGAACCACCGGCTGTCCATGCCGGGCTGCTGACGAGTGCCGCTGACGTCCGGGGAGACGTAGGCCGCCACGAACCCGAGCTCGTTGACACAGCGGTCCAGCTCGGCCAGGACGTGCTTGGTGTCGGGCTCGCCGGCGATCATCGGCAGCTGAGCGGCGCCCACGAAGCGGTCGGGGTGGAAGGAGACCTGCTGGGCGATCATGTCGTTGACGTAGCGGGTCCAGCCCGGCGTGATGTGCGGCTCCATCCAGCCGAACTGGAGGTAGGGGCGCGGGCCGAGGACCTGGACGTCGATGTTGCGGGCGTCGATGTAGTCCACGTGGACCTGCGCGGCCTTGCGGAACTCCTCCTCGGTCGCCCCCTTGCCGCCCTGCTTGCCGATGTTGCTGGGCATCGGCTGGTTCGAGCCGAGCATTGCGACCGCCATGTAGTAGGCGGCCGGCGGCGCGGAGACGTGACCGTGCACGTCGAGCACCAGGGTGTCCTTGTAAGCCATGCGTATTTCCCTTTCAGGGGTATGTGGAGAGGAGGTGACCGGTCACGCCCAGGAGGCGAAGGCCATCCCGGTGCCGGTGCCGGCCGGGCTGCGGTAGCCGGGCACGTAGTCGATGACGCTGGCCTGGAGGCCCTCGAGCATGCCGGCGGCCGTGACCCAGTTGAGGATCTCGGAATTGCCGGAGCGCATCTGGTTGCGGGGCAGGTCGCCGAAGGACGCCAGGTCCCCCTTGACCAGACCGTCGAGGACCTGCTGGTCGAGCTCCTCGTTGATGACGAAGTGGCTCAGGCCGCCGGAGGTGATCACGGCGACGCGCACGCCGGGGGTCCAGGACTCGATCGCCTTGCGGATCACCTGGCCGAGCTGGAAGCAGCGCGAGGCGCTCGGGACGTTCGGCGGGATGTAGGTGTTGATGAAGATCGGCACGATCGGGATGTCGGTGCTCAGGTCCAGGCGGTAGCGCGGGAACGTGAACGCGTGACCGAGCGACCGGGTGGACGGCTGCTCGGAGAACTGGAAGACGTCGAACTCGGCCTCGGCCAGGGCCGCGGTCAGGTGCGCGGCCAGCTTGCCGTCGGTCTTGTTGACGTTGCGGGTCTCCCCGTGTGCGGCCCACTGGGCGGCCTTCAGACCGGGCGCCAGCTTCTCCAGCGCTTCGCCGGTGCGTGGCTCGTCCCAGAGCTCGTCGCCATGGAACAGCGCGAAGGTCGGGACACCCTCGGCCTGGAACAGCTCCCACTGGTCATCGCCGATGACCAGCGCGACGTCGGGCTTCGCCTCGACCAGCAGGCGCTTGAGCTCTTCGATGCCCTTCTGGGTGCGCTCGTACTTGGCCTCCCACACCTCGTTGGACAGCTGGTCGGCGACCGAGGGGTCGACCATCTCGAGCAGCTCCTCGTAGGTGTGGAACTCGCCGTCCCTGCCCAGGAGGGCGCTGGAGCGCTTGTCGCGCTCGCCGTGGTCGTCCCACAGGTCCGCGCCGGAGCTCAGCTGGGGGGTGTGTGAAGCAGCGAGTCCTACGACGATCTCCGCCATCGAGGTTTCCTCTCTCATCGTCGATCAGGTTGTGATCACCCTCCTGTGACCGACGACGATGCTCCAGACGTCCTCGCACCCAGCGGAAGTGACGTCCTCGGCGGGCGAGGGGATCGCTCCCGCGCGTGGCTCAGCGGTTCGCGGCCGCCGCGAGATGGACGTCGGCCTTGAGCAGCGCGGCGATGTCCGCGCTGCACTCGCGCATCGGCTCGCGGAACTCCCCCAGGCGCTCGGGCACCAGTCGATGCGCGGGCCCCGAGACGGTGATGACCGCGGCGAGCCGGCCGTCCGGGTGGCAGACGCTCGTCGCGGCCGCGACGACGCCGTCCTCGAGCTCACCGAAGGAGACTGCCCACTGATCCTCCCTCATGAGGTCCAGCTCGGCCACCGTGGGGGCGTGCCGGTCACCCTGTCGGGCAAGTTCTGCGAGGACCGCGCGCCGGCGAGCGTCGCCTGCGAAGGCCAGCAGGAGCTTGCCGCTCGAGCCGGCCCCGAGCTGGCCCGGACGGCCGAGCGCCACGAAGGGGCGCAGGGAGTAGTGGGACTCGACGGAGGCGATGCACACCTTGTGGCCGTCCTCGTCCACGTAGAGGTGCACGCTCTCACCGAGCCGGTCCCGGAGGCGCCGCATGGGCGCCTCGGCGTACGCACGCAGGTCGTAGCCCTCCGAGGCGATGGCGCCCCAGTACAGAAGGCGGGGGCCGATGGCGTAGCGATCGCCCTCGCGACGGACGATCCCCAACGCCGTCAGCTCGCTGAGCATCCGGTGGGTCGACGACTTCGGCATGCCGACCGCGGCGGCCACGTCGCGCAGGCGCAGCGGGCCATCGGCCGCGCCGAGGCAGTCGAGGGTCTGGGTCGCCTTCGCGAGCACTGACACGGGTCTTCCTTTGCAGTCGAGCGATCCTGCCCGGGGGGTCCCCCGACCGGGGCGTCAGCTCCCGAGCACCGCGAGACACTCCAGCTGGAGCCGCATCCCGGTCAGGTTCGCCTCCAGGGTATGCCGAGCGGGGCGACTCTCGGGGTCGGGAAACAGCTCGAGCCAGTGCGGGTTCACGTGGCTGCGGATGTCCCGGTCCCCGACGAAGACCGTCACCTTGGCGACCTCCTCGGGGCTGGCCCCCGCCGCGTCGAGCACGGCGCGCAGGTTGGCGAACGCCTGGGCCACCTCGGCCGCAGGGTCCTCCGGGATGGTGCCGGTCGCCGGGTCCTTGCCGCTGATCCCGCCGGTCATGACGATGCCGTTGACCACCGATGCCATGGGGATGGGCTGCCCTCCGTGCCCGAGGCCGGGCACCTCGACGCTACGACGCATCTGACTGCCTCCGGATCGGCGTGACGCTCGGGCGCCCGGGTCGGGTGCGCGCGCCGAGCCCGTGCGACACAGCACGAGCCGCCTGCCGGACGAGCTGGGTCACGGGCGCCAGGGCCAGGCGCTCCTCGGGCACCACGACGGAGAGCGTCGAGCGCAGCTCCCCGCCGCTGTCGTAGATCGGCGCGGAGATCCAGGCACGGCCGCCGGGCCGGCCCCGGGTCACCGCGAGGCCATGGGCCCGGATCTCGGCGAGCGTCTGCAGCAGGAGGAACTCCTTCTCGGCAAGCGCCCGGGGCAGCTTCACGTGCCCGTCGGCGACGAGCCCGCGCATCTCCGGGACGGGCATGTGCGCCAGGTGGACCAGGCCGGGGGCGATGCTGCCCATCGGGAAGCGCCGGGTGGACTCCCAGGCCGACCCGCAGGAGCGGCCGGCGATCTGGTCGACCAGGAGCACGTCGTTGCCGTCACGCGAGCCCAGGACGACGATCTCCTGGGTGGCGGAGTACAGGTCGACCATGTACGGGCGAGCCACGTCGCGGACCTGGCGAGCCCCTGGCACGCCCCAGCCGAGGCGCCACAGGCGCATACCGAGCCGGTAGCGCCCACGTCCGGCGCGCTCGATGGCGCCCCACTCGCTGAGGGTGGCGAGCATCCGGTGGACCGTGGCCGGCGGGAGGCCGGTCTGGTCGCAGAGCGTCGAGATGGTCTGCTCCGGCTCGGGACCCACGAAGCAGTCCAGAATGTCGAACGCCCGTCCCAGGACGGACCGCTTGGCATCGAGCTCGGGTGTGACGGCCACCATCAAACTTTTCTCCCATTATTCGGAACATATGCGTACGGTCGATTGACGGTGGAAGTCGCCTTCACGTGATGTCAACCACTAGAAGAGTACTCCCTCCGGCTCATGGGCCGCGCAGGGGCCGGGCGGGACCATGGGCTTCCCTGAATGACCAGAGTTCCAAATATTGGAACACATGCGATGTTCCATTCTTTGGTACGAGCACGTCGCACCCCCTGTCCGCGACTTCTAGCATCAGCCCATGGAGCCTCATCCCGCCGCCTTGGGCGCCGTTGCCCGTACGCGTGCCCTGGGCCTGCACTTCTGGGGCCAGTTCGTCGGTGTGACCCCGCTGGACCACACGCCGGGTCACACCCGGATGCGGCTGGTCCCGGAGTCGACGGTGCTCTCACGAGACATCCGGCTCGACCTGCCCGTCGAGGTGACCTCCCTGGTGACGCTGGCCGACCTCTCCCTGGGCTTCGCCATCCGAGCGCAGGGTCCGCGCGACCAGCGACTGGCCACCACCTCGCTGTCCTTCCAGCTGGTCTCACGCCCCCGAGGGGCGGTGACCTGCCTCAGTGAGGTCGTGTGGATCTCGGCCGACGAGACGCGCGCCCTCGTGCACGCCCACCTCACCGACGCCGGCGACGGCGCCGTCGCGGAGGCCCAAGCCTGGTTCCTCACCTTGCCCATCCCCCCGGGCGCCGGCGTCACGGCGATGCCGTGGGAGCGCCGCCCGAGCGCCGTGCCGCGGCTCTCGGTGGCCGACCTGACCCCCGACGAGTCGGCTGCGGTCACCGCCGCCACGGTCGCGGCCAAGCGCGCCAACGCCCTCGGCTCGCCCGTCGCCCGGGAGCTGCTGGGACTCGAGTGGTCCGAGACGAGCGCCGAGCGGGCGGTGGGCACCGTGGAGGTCGGACCGCACCTGGCCAACCGCATCGGCGACGTGCAGGGCGGAGCGCTCTTCGGCATCGCCGCGACGGCGGCGGACCTGCTGATGGGCGAGGGCCTGGAGCTCGCCGACGCCGGCATGCAGTACCTGCGCCCCGTGCGCGGCTCCCGGCTCACGGTCACCGCCACCACGGTGCGTCGCGGACGCTCGGCCGGCTTCGTCGAGGCCCGCATCGACGTCGACGGCCAGACGACGAACGTCGCCCACCTGACTTTCCTCGCCTCGGGCGAGGGCAGCGGCGAGGCCGCGCCCACCGACCGGGAGCTCCGGCCCGCCGCGACCCGGTGACCGGCCTTCCGCTCCCCGAGCGCGGCTCGACGGCACGCGGTCCGATGCCGGAGGCTGGACCCATGTATCTCGGCAACCCCGACGTGCCCGACGACGTGTTCGCCGACGTCCACCGCCAGGTCGCCGACTTCGTACGCACCCGGGTGGTGCCGCGCGAGGTCGAGATCATGCGGTCCGACGCCGTCCCCGACGACCTGCGGGCGCAGGTCGCCGACATGGGCCTGTTCGGCTATGCGATCCCCCAGGACTGGGGCGGTCTGGGGCTCGACCTGGTCCAGGACGTCGAGCTGGCGATGGAGCTCGGCTACACCTCTCTGGCCGTTCGGTCGATGCTCGGCACCAACAACGGCATCGCCGGGCAGGTCCTCGTCGGCTTCGGCACCCAGGAGCAGCAGGCCCGGTGGCTGCCGAGGATCGCCTCCGGCGAGATCCTGGCGTCGTTCGCGCTGACCGAGCCGGGCGCCGGCTCCAACCCCGCGGGACTGCGCACCTCGGCCACCCCGGACGGCGACGGCTGGGTGCTCGACGGCACCAAGCAGTTCATCACCAACGCACCGCAGGCCGGGCTCTTCGTCGTGTTCGCGAAGCTGCATCCCGTCCCCGAGTCCGGCAACGGCATCGCGGTGTTCCTGGTCCCGGCGGACACGGCGGGGCTCTCGGTCGGGGCCAAGGACGCCAAGATGGGCCAGGACGGCTCCAGCACCGCCGACGTCGTGCTCCGCGGCGTCCGGGTCGGGCCCGAGGCGCTGGTCGGCGGCAGCGCCGAGGTCGGCTACCGGGCGGCGATGACCTCGCTGGCCCGGGGTCGGGTGCACATCGCCGCCCTCGCCGTGGGCTGCGCACAGCGGGCGCTCGACGAGTCGGTGTCCTACGCCGCCGGCGCCACGCAAGGTGGCACCCCGATCGGCGACTTCCAGCTGGTCCAGGCGATGCTCGCCGACCAGCGCGTCGGGCTGGACGCGGGTCGCGCCCTGGTCCGTGACGCCGCCCGCAAGTACGTCACCGGTGCGGACCGCCGGGTCGCGCCGAGCGTCGCCAAGCTGTTCTGCACCGAGATGGCCGGGCGGGCCGCCGACCTGGCCGTCCAGGTCCACGGTGGCAGCGGCTACATGCGTGACGTGCCCGTCGAGCGGCTCTACCGCGACGTGCGGCTGCTGCGCCTCTACGAGGGCACCAGCGAGATCCAGCGGCTGATCATCGGGGGCGCGCTCGTCCGCGACGCGAAGGCCGCGCGGTGAGGCGGACCCGCGACCTGCCGGACCGGCAAGGTGCCGCAGAGGGCTGACCCGGCCGATGTGACGATGGGGTCCCCCACCCCGCCTGACCCAGACACGTACCCCACGGATGGAGCACCCATGGAGATCACCGGCGCCGTGCTGGAGGAGATCGGTCGCGCCCGGCCCTTCGCGGCCTCCCGCCCGATCACCGTCGAGACGCTCGAGCTGGACCCGCCCGGCCCCGGCGAGGTGCTGGTCGCCGTGGAGTGCGCTGGCCTGTGCCACTCCGACCTCTCCGTCGTCGACGGCAACCGGGTCCGGCCGGTGCCCATGCTGCTGGGCCACGAGGCCGCCGGCACGGTCGCCGAGCTGGGGTCGGGGGTCGGCGGGCTGTCCGTGGGCGACCGGGTGGTCACGACCTTCTTGCCGCGGTGCGGGGCCTGCGAGGCGTGCGCCGGCGACGGGACCCGCCCCTGCGTCCCGGGGTCGGCGGCCAACGGAGCGGGCACCCTGCTCTCGGGTGCTCGGCGCCTGCACCGCGCAGGGGGCGACGTCCACCATCACCTCGGCGTCTCGGCGTTCGCCACCCACGCCGTCATCGACGCCCGCTCCCTGGTCCGGGTCGACCAGGATGTGCCGCCCGAGGTCGCCGCCGTCATGGGCTGCGCGGTGCTCACCGGAGGCGGGGCCGTGGTGAACGTCGGCCGGCCGGTCCCCGGAGACACCGTCGTGGTCGTCGGGCTCGGCGGAGTCGGCATGGCTGCCGTCCTCACCGCCCTGGCCCACGAGGACGTCACCGTCGTCGCCGTCGACCCGGTCGCCGACAAGCTGCGCACGGCCCTCGAGCTCGGCGCCCACCGGGCGCTCTCCGCCGACGACTCCGTCGCCGCCGGAGTGAAGGCGCGCGTGGTCGTCGAGGCCGCCGGGAACGTCCACGCGCTCCGGACCGCCCTGGATCTGACCGGACCGGGCGGCACCACCATCACGGTCGGACTGCCCTCGCCGGACGCACGCATCGAGCTGTCCCCCACCGCGCTGGTGGCCGAGGGCCGCTCGCTGGTCGGCAGCTACCTCGGCTCGGCGGTCCCCGGTCGCGACATCCCGCGGTTCGTCGAGCTGTGGCGCGCCGGCCGGCTGCCGGTCGAGCAGCTCGTCTCCAGCCGGATCCCTCTCGCCGACATCAACGCCGGCATGGACCGGCTCGCCGAGGGCACCACCCTGAGGCAGATCATCACCATGTCGGGTCTCTGACGATCCGCCCACATCCGGGCAGCTGGACTCCTAGACTGCGGGTCCGCACAACGGAGGGTGGACATGACGGTCGAGGCGCAGCAGAACAGGAGCCTTCCGGCTCGTGCCCACTACGGCACCGAGCGGATGAGCGCGCTCAGCGACGGGGTCTTCGCCATCGTGCTGACGCTGCTGGTGCTCGAGCTGAAGCTGCCCGAGAGGGATGAGTCCATCGTCGCGCTGCTGGCCGACGACTGGCACGTCTTCCTGGCGTGGCTGATCAGCTTCCTCGCCATCGCGCGGTTCTGGCTGGTGCACCACTCGATCACCGCAGACCTGCGGCAGTGCCACAACGGGACGCTGGCGCTCAACTTCTCGGTGCTGGGAGCGGTGACCCTGGTGCCCTTCTCCGCCGACATCATCGGCACCGAGCGCGTCGCCGAGCCATGGTCCACGGTGGTCTTCGCCGTCAACATCGGCGTGCTGTCCGTCGCCGTCGGCCTGCTGGCGCGCCACGCGACCCGGGAGGCCCAGCTGCTCCACCCCGATCACGCCGCCGAGCTGCTCGCTCGGAGCCGGATCCACCACCTGTACCTGCTGCCGGCGGTCACCCTGGTCGCCGCGGCGCTGGCCTTCGTCGCGCCCTACGCCTCGGTCGGGCTGCTGCTCGCGGAGTTCGTGGCGTTCGGCTGGCTCGGCGGCCGCCGCCGCTGACGTCGTACGACGCTCAGGCGCCGGCCAGCGACTTCTCGAACTCCGCCTGGTTGGGCATCGGGACCGGCTCCATGTCCCCGATCCGGGCGATCCAGTCGCAGACCTGCAGCGGGTCGTGGCGGAACGTCGGCCCGTGGCCGGTGACGATCAGCGCCGGGTCGACGGCGCGGATGCGCGCGGCCTGCTCCTCGATCAGCGCCGTGGGGATGTGGTGGAACCAGATGTGGTTGGCGCGGTTCATCCAGTAGAAGCCCTCCTCCATGTCGGCCGCCGACATGTCGTCGGCGAACGGCACGTTGTCGGTGAGCACGGTGCCGAAGCAGTCGGCGGAGAAGTAGACGTCGGTCTTGGGGTCGTAGAAGCCGCGGGTGGCCGAGGAGTCGTAGAGCGGCGGCCGGATCGCCTCGATGACGCGGTCGCCGATGTCGAGGCTCTCGCCGTCGTTGAGCAGGTTGACCCGCTCGAGCGGGACCTCGAACTCCTCGGCCAGCTTGCCCAGCCCGAGGAAGTTGGTGATCAGCCTGGCGTTGGGGCAGCGCTCCATCACCTGCATGACCGAGCCGGTGTGGTCGCGGTCCTCGTGGCTGATGAAGAGCCACTTCACGTCCTCCGGCTCGACGATCTCGAAGACCCGCTCGAGGTAGGACTCCCGGTGCACGGTGGCCAGCGTGTCGACGAGCATCGGCTGCTCGCCCCGCACCACCATCGCGTTGACGGGCAGCAGCCCGATCCCGGGGACCGGCACCGCGTCGGGGATCACGAAGGTCTCGTCGGCCACCTGGTACGGATCGCGCATCGCCTGCTCCTGGGTTGATCGGTGGCATTCAGGACACCCGGCGGGCCTGCCGGCCCTACCCTACGAACACCCATCACTCCCCCGGAGGGAAACGCATGAAGTTCGGCATCGGCATGTACATCTGGACGACCGACGTCGCCCCCGAGCACTACCCGATCTTCACGACCCTGGCCGAGCTGGGGTACGACGGCGCCGAGATCCCGGTCGGCTCGGGACTCGCCGCCGACAACCAGAAGATCCGGCACGCACTGGACGACGCCGGGCTGGGGTGCACGACGATCCTCAACCTCGCCGCCGAGCAGAACCCGGTCAGCCCCGACGCCGCGGTGCGCCGGCGCGGCCTCGACGAGATCCGGTTCGGGATCGACGCCGCGCACACCCTGGGGAGCACCGTGCTCAGCGGTCCCTTCCAGACCGCGTACGCCGTCTTCTCCGGCGCCGGCCCGACCGAGCAGGAGCTGACCTGGTCCGCCGAGGTCATGCGGTCCGCGGCCGAGCACGCCGCCGACGCCGGTGTGGTGCTCGCGGTCGAGTTCCTCAACCGGCACGAGGGCTACCTGCTCAACACCATGGCGCAGTCCGCGTCGCTGACCGCGCGCGTGGACCACCCGTCATTCGGTGTCCTCTACGACACCCACCACGCCCACGCCGAGGAGGACGACGTGGTCGCCGCCATCACGACGCACGGCGCGGCGATCAAGCACGTGCAGGCGAGCGAGAACAACCGCGGCGTGCTCGGTGCCGGCCAGGTCCACTGGGCCGCGACGGCCCGCGCGCTGCACGAGATCGGCTACGACGGCTGGGTCGCCGCCGAGGCGTTCGCGGCCGACGTCCCCGGGCTGTCGACCAAGGCGCACGTGTGGCGCGACACCTTCGGGTCAAAGGACCGGTTCGCGGCCGACGCGATCGGCTTCATGCGCGACACCTTCGCCACCGAGGCCGCCCGATGAGCATCCTGTGGCAGAACGCTCCCGCCGTGTCCCTGCAGAACGGCTGCTTCGACGGACTGACCAGCGTCGCCGACGCCAAGGCGCACGGCAACCTGGGAGTCGGCGCGTTCGACCACCTCGACGGCGAGATGGTGATGGTCGACGGCGTCGTCTACCGGATGCACGCCGACTCCAGTGCCCAGGTGGCCGACGACACCGACACGCTGGCGTTCTGCATGGTGATCCCGTTCGAGCCCGAGCTCAGCCGCGAGCTGCCGGACTCCACGACCACCGGCGACATCGGCGCCCTCGTCGCCGAGATCGCCGGCACCGCCAACCTGTTCGTCGCGTTCCGCCTGCACGGCACCTTCGGCCACCTGCACACGCGCTCCATCCCGCGCCAGGACCCGCCGTACCCCCGACTGGAGGAGGTGGAGCACACGCAGCCGGAGTACCACTACACCGACGTGTCCGGCCTGATGGTGGGCTTCTCGGCGCCGTCGTACGCCGGCAAGATCGCGCCGGGCGGCTTCCACCTGCACGTCGTCGACGACGCGCGCACCATCGGCGGGCACGTCATCGACTTCCAGCAGGGCCGCGACCTGCGCATCGAGATCCAGCGGATCACGCGGCACGAGGTCGACTACCCCGTGACCGCCGACTTCACGACGCGCGAGCTGACCTGAGGATCAGACGTCCTCGAGGGTCATCGTGTCGAACTCCTCATAGCGCGTCATCACGAAGGTGTCCATGTCGATGAGGTCCAGGAACGGCGAGGTGTCGGGGTTGCCCACGAACTTGTCCATCGAGGACTGGGCGTCCGCGGCGCTCTCCCAGTGGAGCACCACGACGATCTGACCGTCGGCGTTGGCCGAGGTGCTGCGGTTCTTGAACCCGTGGAGGTGGCCCAGGAAGGCGTGCTCCATCTTGGCGTTCTCGGCCTTGAAGGTGTCGAGGTCGACACCCTCCTTGAGACGCATGGTCACGATCTCGACGGTGTCAGCCATGTCGGCTCCTTGGCAGGGGGGTGGGGTGGGCCTCGGAGGCTACGCGCACTTCTCCCATGGTGCGGGGGAAACCGGCGAAGCCGCCACGCGCCGGTCCTGCGGGTCCTACGCTCGGGCTCCGAGCAGCCGGAGGGACGCCCCCTGGCATGCACTCCCCGAAGGGACCCCCATGTTCGCCGCAGGATCAGTCCGCATCGCCGCCGTGCCCAACGCCTGGATCAACGACGACCTCCCCGAGCTCGGCGCCGGCACGTCGTTCGAGCAGATCGTCAGCGAGATGGCTCTCGCCGGCTACGCCGGCACCGAGCTGGGCAGCACCTACCCGACCGACGCGGCGACCCTCAAGGCGGCGCTGGACGTCCGGGGCCTGGTGCCGTCGGGCGGCTGGGTGTCGACCTGGTTCGCGTCCCAGGGCGGCGCCTACGAGCAGACCCTGCAGACCTTCCGCGACCAGATCCCGTTCTTCACCGCGATCGGCCTGCAGGACGTGTACGTCGCCGAGGTCACCGGCGCGGTGCACCAGCAGCCGGTGCCGGCGCTGGCCAACCGGCCGGTCTTCGACGACGAGCAGTGGGACGCGATGGTGCGCGGGCTCGGCGAGATGGGCCGCATCGCGAGCGACCACGGGCTGCGGATCAACTACCACCACCACACCGGGACCGGCGTGCAGTCCTCCGAGGACATCGACCGGCTCATGGCCGACACCGTCGCCGGCGAGACCTGGCTGCTGCTGGACACCGCGCACCTGATGGTCGGCGGAGGCGACCCGATGGCGGTCCTCACCAAGCACGAGGGCCGGATCGGCCACGTCCACCTCAAGAACCTGCGTCAGCCGGTGCTCGACCGGATGCACCAGGAGTCGCTGAGCTTCTGGGACGCGCTGCGCCACGGCATCTTCACGGTCCCCGGCGACGACGAGGGCTGCATCGACTTCGCGCCCCTGCTGCGCAAACTCGCCGACGACGGCTGGACCGGCTGGCTGGTCGTCGAGGCCGAGCAGGACCCGGCTCTGGCCCATCCGCTGGAGGCGTTCCGCACCGCCCGGCGCCACATCGCCGACCTGACCGGGCTGTAGAGATGGCTACCGCCGAGGACGACCGCCTGCGCGCCGCCAACGTCGACGGGGTCCCGTGGCGCCAGTGGGGCCCCTACCTCTCCGACCGGCAGTGGGGCACGGTCCGCGAGGACACCTCTCCCGGCGGCGACGCCTGGAACTCCTTCCCCCACGACCACGCCCGGTCCCGGGCCTACGGCTGGGGCGAAGACGGCCTGCTCGGCATCAGCGACGACACCCAGCGCCTGTGTTTCGCGATCGCCGTCTGGAACGAGGCCGACCCGATCGTCAAGGAGCGGCTCTTCGGGCTCACCAACGGAGAGGGCAACCACGGCGAGGACGTCAAGGAGTACTACTTCCACCAGGACTCGACCCCGACCCACTCCTACATGCGGGGTCTCTACAAGTACCCCCAGGCCGCCTACCCCTACGAGGACCTGCTGCGCACGAACGCCGCGCGCGGCAAGGGCGAGGCCGAGTACGAGCTCGTCGACACCGGCGTCTTCGACGACCAGCGCTACTTCGACGTCGAGATGGTCTACGCCAAGGCCGGGCCCGACGACCTACTGATCCGCGTCACCGCCACCAACCGCGGCCCCGACACCGCGGCCCTCCACCTGCTCCCGACCCTGTGGCTGCGCAACACCTGGTGGCACGAGCGCGACCGCGACGACCCGCGCCCGCGGCTGAGCGCCGACGCGAAGGCCAAGCGGATCACCGTCGACTGCCCGGGGCTGGAGCCCTACACGCTCGCCTGGGAGGACGACGCCGACGTCCTGGTCACCGAGAACGAGACCAACTGGGCGCGCATCAGCGGCGGCAGCAACCCCACGCCGTACGTCAAGGACGGCATCAACGACGCGGTCGTCGAGGGCCGCGCCGACACGGTCAACCCCGAGCTGAGCGGCACCAAGGCCGCCGTACGCCGGCGCGTCGAGCTCCCTCCCGGCGAGTCGGTCACCATGCGGCTGCGGCTCGCGGCCTCGATGCCGCGCTCCCCCTTCGACGCCAAGTCCGACAAGGTCGTGGCCCTGCGTCGTGCCGAGGCCGACGACTTCTACGCCAACATCACGCCGCCCTCGGTCTCGGCCGACTCGGCGCTGGTGATGCGCCAGGCGCTGGCCGGGATGCTGTGGTCCAAGCAGTTCTACTGCTACGACCTCGACCGATGGCTGAGCGAGCGCGACGTGCACCCCCTGCGCAGCGACACCAGCCTCGACAACCGCAACGCCCGCTGGTTCCACATGGTGGCCGGCGACATCATCTCGATGCCGGACTGCTGGGAGTATCCCTGGTTCGCCGCCTGGGACCTCGCGTTCCACACGATGACCCTCGCCATGGTCGACACCGCGTTCGCCCGCGACCAGATCCGCCTGCTCCTGGGCGAGCGCTACCTGCACCCGTCCGGGCAGATCCCGGCGTACGAGTGGAACTTCTCCGACGTCAACCCACCGGTCCACGCGCTGGCGACGCTGTTCAGCCACGTCGAGGACGCCGACATCAGCGGTGAGCGGGACCACGCCTTCCTCAGCGACGTCTTCGGCAAGCTCGTCCTTAACTTCACGTGGTGGGTCAACCGCAAGGACGCCGTCGGCGCCAACGCGTTCGAGGGCGGGTTCCTCGGGCTCGACAACATCGCGGTCTTCGACCGCAGCGCCGCCCAGCTGCCGACCGGCGGCCGCCTCGAGCAGGCCGACGGCACGGCCTGGATGGCGCTGTACTGCCAGACCATGCTGGAGCTCTCGCTCGAGCTCGCCGCCACCGACCCTCAGTACGACGGCATGGCGCTCAAGTTCGTCGAGCACTTCCTCTACATCGCCGCCGCCATGGAGCGCGGCGACGGCATGTGGGACGACGAGGACGGGTTCTTCTACGACCAGCTGCGCCTGCCCGACGGCTCCTCCGAGCGGCTGCGGGTGCGCTCGATGGTGGGGCTGATCCCGCTGTGCGCGGTCACCGTCGTGCCGGCCGCGGCCTTCGCCGGGCTGAGCGACCGCCTCGCGGAGTTCATGGACCGCCACCCCGACCTGCTCGGCCAGCTGGCCGACCCCATGGTCCCGGGAGTTCAGGACCGGCGACTGCTCACCCTGCTCAACGAGGAGCGGCTGCGCAGCGTCCTGGGCTACCTGCTCGACGAGGAGGAGTTCCTCAGCCCCTACGGCATCCGGGCCCTGTCGCGCCACCACCGCGACCACCCGTTCTCCATGGAGGTCAACGGCCAGTCGTTCGGGGTGGGCTACCTGCCGGGCGAGTCCGACAGCGGCATGTTCGGGGGCAACTCCAACTGGCGCGGGCCGGTGTGGATGCCGGTCAACTTCATGATCGTCCGCGCGCTGCTGCAGTACTACCTCTACTACGGCGACGAGTTCACCGTGGAGATGCCGACGGGGTCAGGGCAGCAGCACACGCTCTTCGAGGTGGCGCAGGAGATCTCCGAGCGCCTGGTGAGCATCTTCGTGACCGACGACGAGGGCCGGCGCGCGGTGTTCGGCGGGGTCGAGCTGTTCCAGACCGACGAGCACTGGCGCGACAACGTGCTGTTCTACGAGTACTTCCACGGCGACAACGGAGCCGGCATCGGCGCCTCGCACCAGACCGGCTGGACCGGCCTGGTCGCGAAGCTGATCCAGCTCTTCGGCACCCTCGACCCGGCCGCGGTGCTGGCCGACGAGCGTCCGCACCCCTCGACCACGCTGTTCCACCGAGACGCCTAGGGCAGGCGCCCCCCCCCCCCCCCCCCCGGGGTGGTCGAGGTGCGAAGGCGTCCCACGCCTGAGCCTCGAGACCCCCCGACCCCACCGGGTCTCGAGGCTCGCTTCGCTCGCACCTCGACCACCGACGGGCGGCTAGGAGACCTCGAAGACGTGGTGGCCGTGCGGGCCGAGGTCGAGGAACAACCCCTCGGCCGCGGTCGCGGCGACGTCGCGGACGTACGCGACGTCGTCGTCCATGCGGTCGACCAGACACACGCTCTCGCCCGCGGGCAGGACGGTGGCGACCGCGACACGGCACTGGGCCTGGTGCTCGCTCAGGTTGACCGCCACCAGCCAGCGCAGCGGCGCATCGGCAGCCGGCGACCACCCCGCCACGACGTACGCGTCGTGGGAGCCGTTGCCGTCCCAGGCCGGACCCACCTGGAGCAGCTGCCAGTGGCCCTCGCGCAGGACCGGGTCCGCCAGCACGCCGAGCAGCCGGTCGTAGAACTCCGCGAGGGCCGGGTCCGGCCGCTCGTCGGGGCGCCGCCGCAGGTGCAGCGGCGCCTTGACCCGGCGGCCCTCGAGCTGACCCTCGTGGAAGAACCGCAGGCCCGTGCACAGGAACGTGACCACCGCGGCCGCCCGGTGCACGGCCGGATCGCGGAAGGTCGCGGCCGCGCGAGGCTCGTCGTGGTTCTCGAGGAAGCGCGCCGAGCGCGCCTGGAAGTCCGCGTCGGCCGCGAGGTGCCCGCGGACCGCGGCCGCGTCGCCGCTGCGCAGCCGGTCGTAGAGCCGCTTGTCGTAGGTGTAGTCGAAGCCGTGCTGCTGCAGCTGCCACTCCAGGTCCCAGTAGACCTCCGCCATGAGCAGGAAGCCAGGGTGCTGGGCGCGCACGGCGGCGATCGCCTCGGGCCAGAACGGCGAGTCGGCGGCGGGCGTGCCGTCGGCGGGGAGCGACCGGTCGCCCCAGGTCTGGGCGAACACCTCCGGCTCGAGCAGCATCGCCATGTCGCAGCGGACGCCGTCGCAGCGCGCCGCAACGCGGGCCAGCTCGGCGGTCATCGCGGCCCGCAGGTCGAGGTGGCGGTAGTTGAGCTGGGCGGTGTCCGGCCAGCCGTCGAAGTAGGGGTCCCGCCCGTGCGCGACGATGTGGTCGCCCACGCGGAAGTAGTTCTGGGGCTGGGCCGACAGGTCGTCCTCGGTCCCACCGACGTAGCGCTGGGGGGCGTCGCGGAGCCACGGGTGGTCTAGCGCGGTGTGGTTGGGCACGAAGTCCAGCAGCAGCCTCAGCCCGCGCTCGGACAGCCGGGTCCGGAGCCGGGCGAGGGCGGCGTCGCCCCCGAAGTCGCGGTGCACGCCGTAGTCGACGATCGCGAACGGCGAGCCCGTGACGTCCTCGGGAGTGAAGTCGGGCAGAGCCTCGTGGTACTCCGCCTGCCACTCGGGGTTCGCCGCGGATACGGCCCGTGCCGCGTCCCCGGTCTGCCACACGCCGAGCATCCAGACCCAGTCGAACCCTCGCGCAGCGATCTGGTCCAGGAAGGCGTCGGTGACGTCGTCGAAGGTGGCCGGACGGCCAAGCCCGCCTGCGATCTCGTGCAGCAGCACCCGGGTGTTCACCTGATAGAGCAGCGGGTTCATTGCAGTCTCCAGACACGGGGCTTCAGAGGTGCGAGCATGGCCACCGTAGGGCGTCGCGCTCACCCGCGAGTGCTTTTCGAGGTCGTAGCCGTCCAGCCTCACTGACCCTCCGGGAGAGTTCGACCATGCCAGCTCAGATCGACCACGCGACCGCCGCGCGCACCGAGTACGACGTGCTCGTCGTCGGCTCCGGTGTCAGCGGCGCCATCGTCGCCCGCGCCTCGGCCGAGAAGGGCCTGCGGGTCCTCGTCGTCGAGGCCGGGCCCGGCGACGAGCTCTCGGTGGCCGACTACGAGAGCTACCTGACCCGGTTCTACGGAGCGGCCGCCAAGGACAACAACTCCGCCTACGAGGTCAACCCGAACGCGCCGATGCCGCGCTCGCCCGACGTGCGCCGTCTCCAGCCGGGGCACCCGGACTCCACGGGATACCTGATCCAGAACGGCCCCTACGAGATGGACAGCACCTACACCCGGGTGCTCGGCGGCACGACGATGCACTGGGAGGGCAAGGCGCTGCGCATGCTCCCCGAGGACTTCGAGATGCGCAGCCGCTTCGGGCAGGGCCGGGACTGGCCCCTCGGCTATGACGACCTGGAGCCCTACTACCGCCAGGCCGAGTTCGAGCTCGGCGTCTCCGCGGACGTGGCGGACCAGACCTTCTACGGGATCACGTTCCCTGCGGGCTACGAGTTCCCGATGCACGGCCTGCCGAAGTCCTACCTCGACCAGATCGTCGCCCGCGACCTCGACGGCACCGAGATCACGCTCGGCGACACCACGTGCACGCTCACGGTGCGCCCCACCGCGCAGGCCCGCAACAGCGTCCCCAACGCGGCGTACGACGGCGGCAAGGGCTACGTCCCCGTCGGCGCCGTGAGCACCCACCAGGTCGAGGAGGGCGGTCGCTGTCAGGGCAACATCAACTGCGTCCCGCTGTGCCCCGTCCAGGCGAAGTACAACGCGCGCAAGACGCTCGCCTTCGGCCTGGAGACCGGCCGCGTCGACATCCTGAGCCAGACCATCGCCTCGCAGGTGCACGTCGGCGAGGACGGGCTCATCAGCCACATCGACTACCAGGCCTACGGGTCGACGACGTCGCCCGAGCACGTCACCGGGTCGCTGCGGGCGCGCGCCTACGTGCTCGCCGCCAACCCGGTCGAGAACGCCCGGCTGCTGCTGGCCTCGGGCCTGCCCGGCAGCAACGGCCTGGTCGGGCGCAACCTGATGGACCACGCCTACCTGCTCACCTGGGCGCTGCTGCCCGAGATCGCCGGCACCATGCGCGGCTCGCAGTGCACCTCGGGCATCGAGGACCTGCGCGGCGGCGGCTTCCGCAAGGACCACGCCGCGATGCGCGTGAGCATCCACAACGACGGCTGGGCCTGGCCCACGGGCTCGCCGTACACGGACCTGGTCGAGCTGGTCGACGACGCCAACCTGTACGGCGCCGCGCTGCGGCGGGGCGCGGTGGACCGGATCTCGCGCCAGCTGATGCTCTCCTTCATGGTCGAGCTGATGCCGGAGCCCAGCAACCGGATCACCGTCGACAGCCGCTACGTCGACGCGATGGGCAACCTGCGCCCCGTGCTGTCCTATTCGCTGCCGGAGTACACGATGGACGGCGTCGCCGCCTCCCGGCGGATCTCGCGGCGGATCTTCCAGCGCCTGGGCGCCGAGGACCGGACCCACTACGACCCGCTGGATCCCGGCTACGTCGCCTACCAGGGTGAGGGCTTCGTCATCCGCGGCGGCAACCACTGGGCCGGCACCCACATCATGGGCGAGAGCAGCCACGACTCGGTCGTGGACGTGAACCAGCGCTCGTGGGACCACGCGAACCTCTACCTCGTCGGGCCCGGCAGCATGCCGAGCATCGGCACCTCCAACACGACGCTCACGCTGGCGGCCCTGTCGTTCAAGACCGCCGAGAGCATCGCCGCCGAGCTGACCATCCGACCGACCGTCACCATCGGGGGCTGACCAGATGACCCTGCGCCGCATCGCCACCGTCGAGGACCTGCACTCCTACCTGCACATCGCGATGCAGCTGGAGCACGCCACGATCCCGCCGTACCTCACCGCCCTCTACTCGATGCACCCGACGACCAACGCGGACGCCTACCGGGTAATCCGGGTCGTCGCGGTCGAGGAGATGCTCCACCTGACCCTGGCCGCCAACCTGCTCAACGCCGTCGGGGGCGACACCGCCCTCGCCGCCGAGGGGTTCGTGCCGACGTACCCGACCCACCTGCCCGACGGGGAGACCGACTTCGAGGTCGGCACCCGCGCGTTCTCGCGGGAGACCATCGAGACGTTCCTCCAGATCGAGCGCCCGGCCGCGGCCGAGGGCCAGGGCCGGCTCGTGACCCGCGACCGCTCGCCGCGCGCCCTGCTGCCGGCCGTCGACGCGCACGAGGACGACTTGCACTTCTACAGCATCGGCGAGTTCTACGCCGAGATCGGCGACGGCATCCGCCGACTCCACGACGAGATGGGCGACGCGCTGTTCTGCGGCGACCCCGCACGCCAGGTCGGGCCGGAGTACTACTACTCCGGCGGCGGCGCGATCACCAAGGTCACCGACCTGGACTCCGCGGCCGAGGCGATGCGCACGATCAGCGAGCAGGGCGAGGGCATGGGCGGCGCGATCTTCGACGAGGAGGGCGAGCTGGCGCACTACTACCGCTTCGAGCAGCTGCTCCTCGGTCGCTACTACCAGCCCGGGGACACCGGCGGCAGCCCCACCGGACCGGAGCTCGCGATCGACTGGGACGCGGTCTACCCGGTCAAGGCCGACGCCCAGCTCGCCGACTACGCAGAGCCTGGCGAGCTGCGCGACGCGGTCCTCGCCTACAGCACGGCGTACGGGGAGTTCCTGGACTGCCTCGACCGGGCCTTCTCCGGGCGTCCCGACCTGCTGGTCCCGGCGGTCGGCGACATGTTCCACATCAAGGAGCTTGCCTCCCAGATCATGCGCAACCCGATGCCCGGCGAGCCCGGCGTCAACGCGGCCCCGGTCTTCCGTGGCCCCGCTCCTGTGGAGGTGTCCTGACCATGACCGGCGACCACGACGTCCTCGAGGCGTTCCTCGAGCTCTCGGCCACCCTCACCGGCTACTCCCGCTTCCGGCTGCGCGGCACCGGCCAGGCCGAGCCCTACCTCGAGACCACCCGTGACGCGAGCGGCGACGGCGTCCTCGCCGACCTGCTCGCCACCTCGACGCAGGTCCATGCGGCCGCGGCCGGCGACGAGGGCGTCCTCGACCGAGGGCTGCGCGCGCGCATCCTCAGCGACGACCGGCTCGGCCCGGTCGCGCGCAACGTCATCAAGATGTGGTTCGTCGGCACCTGGTACCAGCTGCCCCAGGAGTGGCGCGACGCCCACGCCACCCGGGCGCCCGACGCCACCCACGTGGTCTCCCCCGCGTCCTACACCGAAGGGCTGCTATGGCCCACGATCGGCGCCAATCCGCCCGGAGCCAAGGGGCAGGGCTACGGCACCTGGTCCTCCCCGCCCCGCCTCGACCTGCCCTGAGGCTCGGCGGGCGGGCCCAGTCGGTCAGCATCTCCTCCCTCGGAGCCGCGGCCCGAACGACTGGCTCATCCCCATGCACCCGAGGCCGACGGCGGAGACCTCCAGCCCCTCGCGTGCCGAGCGTGCGTGTCTGCATGACATCTCCCCTGTCGCGCGGTCGGTGCCCTGGTGCCAGGACGACGCTAGGCACCTGGCGGGCCCCGTGGGAAGACGCGGTCTCATGGCGGAGGTGGCGACGGTCGACACGACCCGCAGCCCACTGCCGCCCGCTGCCTCACAGAGGCAACGCGCGGCAGTGGGTGGAACGACGCGGTCAGGCAGGCCGACGCACGAACGCGACCGCGGCTCCCAGGAGGGGCACCAGGATCCAGGCCGCGAACACCCCCGCCCCCATGCCCGGGCTGAGCTGGGAGGTGTCCGGCGCCACCGAGGTGAAGGAGCTTCCGGCCGTGGTCGGCAGGTACTGCAGGAGGTCCTCCCGCACGCTCTCAGGGAGCAGGATGAAGCCCAGACCGGGGAGGACGAAGATGATCCCGAACAGCGTCGAGATCGCTCCCGCCGTGCTGCGCAGGATGCCGCCCAGAGCGAGCCCCAGCAGCGCCGTGCCCATGAGGAAGGCAGCCGAGCCGATGACGGCTCGCAGCACGCCGGGGTCGCTCAGCGTCGCGGTGTCGACGTCGCCGCTGCCGATCAAGGCTTGGCCGGCGAAGAAGGTGACGAAGGCGGTCACCCCGAGCACCGAGAACGTCGCGAGGGCCACGACCGCGACCTTGGCCCAGAGCACGGGGAGCCGGGACGGCACCGCCGTCAGCGTGGTCCGGATCGTCCCGGTGCTGTACTCGCTGGTGATGGCGAGGACGCCGAGCACGCCGATGATGAGCTGCGCGACCTGGACCCCGGCGAGCGCTGCCCCGGCGGGGTCCTCCCCGGCGTCCTCCGGCGGGTTCCCGACCACCCCACCGATCATGGCGGAGAAGATCAGGCCGATGAACAGCAGCGCGCCTGCCGAAGCGGCGAGCGTGACGACGTTGCTCCTCACCGACCGGAGCTTGGTCCACTCCGAGCGCATCACGTTGCTCATGGTGATGCGGCCTGGAGCGGCCGGAAGACCTACGGGTGCGGTTGCCTGGGTACTCATCGGACTGTCCTCTCGTCTGCGGGGCGAACGGTGGTGGTGGTCTCGCCGGCGTACTCGACGGCGTCTCGGGTGAGCTCCATGAACGCCTCTTCGAGAGACGCCTGCTTGCTGCTGAGCTCGTGCACGGGGATGGAGGCCTCGCTGGCTCGGGCGCCGATCTGCTCGGGCGTGAGGCCGATGACGTCGAGGGAGCCGTCCGGCTCCGTCGTCACGGTGACGCCCTCGCCGGTGAGGAGCGGCTGCAGCAGAGCCGCCTGGGGGCTGCGGACCCGGACGCTGCGGATGGACCTGCTCATCAGCTCGGCCACCGGCAGGTCCGCGATGAGCTTCCCGCGACCCAGGATGACGAGATGCTCGGCGGTCATCGCCATCTCCGTCATCAGGTGCGAGGAGACGAACACCGTGCGGCCCTCGGCGGCGAGGCTGCGAAGCAGCTCACGGATCCAGCGGATGCCGTCGGGGTCGAGCCCGTTGACCGGCTCGTCCAGCACGACCGTCTGGGGATCTCCGAGCAGGGCGCCGGCGATCCCGAGCCGCTGGCCCATGCCGAGGGAGAATCCTCCGACCCGGTCCTTGGCGACGTCGGCGAGCCCGACCAGCTCGAGCATCTCGTCGACGCGACTCGCCGGCAGTCCGTGCGTGTGGGCCTGGGCCAGGAGGTGGTTGCGGGCGGAGCGGCCGGGGTGCCGGGCGCCGGCGTCCAGCAGGACCCCGAGCTCGCGGATGGGCGTGGGGTGGTCGCGGTACGGACGGCCGTTGACGGTGGCGCGGCCGCTGGTCGGGTCCTCGAGACCGACCAACATCCGCATCGTGGTCGACTTGCCCGCACCGTTGGGCCCCAGGAAGCCGGTGACGACACCGGGCTGCACGGTGACGGTGAGGTCGTCGACGACGGTCTTGGAGCCGTACTGCTTGGTCAGGTGCTGTAGTTCGATCATGGTGTTCTCCTTGTGAGACCGGGGCTTCCGGGGTTGAGAGAAGCCTGCTCGGCGGGGGTGCTTTCCCGCGTCGTGCAGCCGCAGACACCTGTGCCTGCTGCACGCGCAGCAGCGCACAGGTCGGAGACGGTCCAGGTACCGCCCCGGCGGTACGTCGGTGTACTGCCGCCGGAGGACGCCACGGACCCGGTGTGATTCGTAGGCTCCGGGTGTGACCGTCCTCAGCGACCTGCGCGCACTCCAGGAGAGACACCCTGTGGTGCTCGATGTGCTGGTGGCGGTGGGGCTCATGCCGATCGCGGTGCTCGTCCCCGATCCCGACCACCCAGGCGGCTCGTCGCTCTCCGGCGCGGCGGCGGCCATCGCGATCCTGACCTGCGCCGGTCTGGCACTACGCCACCGGTGGCCCGGCCTCGTCCTGGCGGGCACCACCGTGGGCGCCGCGGTCGTCATCCTGCTCGCGGGGGGAGCGTCGTGGATCGTCCTGGCGACGGTGGTAGCCCTGTACACGTTCGCGGTCCTGCGCGACCGACGCAGCGCCATCCTGGCCTTGGCAGGGTCACTGGCGACGGTGTCGGCCGCAGTCGCACTGGTGACCGGCCCGTGGCCACTCGACCCCGCGGCCTTCCAGTACATCTCGTCGTTCGCTGTCGCCACCGCCGTCGGAGTGGCGGTCCGATCTCGTCGCGCCTTCGTCGTGGCCGTCGAGGAGCGCGCCGAGCGGGCTGAGCGCATGCGCGAGGAGGAGGCCGCTCGGCGCGTCGCGGAGGAGCGGCTGCGCATCGCGCGCGAGCTGCACGACGTGGTCGCGCATCGCGTCGCGATCGTGAACGTCCAGGCCTCGGTGGCTCGTCATCACGTGCTCGTCGACCCGCCGGCGGCACTTGCGGCGATCGAGCACGTGCGGGAGGCGGGGCGCGCGATCCTCGATGAGCTGGGTGACGTGTTGAACGTCCTGCGCCAGCCGGATGAAGCGGTGAACCCCCACTCCCCCGCGCCGGGTCTGGACGAGGTGCACCACCTGGTGGCCTCCTTCCAGTCCGTGGGCCTGGCCATCAGGCAGTCGGTGTCGGGGAGCCCTCGCGCGGTCGCCGGTGGAGCAGATCTGGTGGCGTACCGGATCCTCCAGGAGGCCCTCACGAACGCCCACAAACACGGAACCGGACAGGCGACCATGACCATCTGCTACGAGCCCACCGAGATCGGACTGGAGGTCACCAACCCCGTCGGCGACGACCATGCCGCCGCAGCCGCCGCAGCCCTCTCCTCCGAGGGCGCCGGCTTCGGCCTCATCGGGATGCGTGAGCGCGTCGCCGCGGTCGGTGGGGAGATGGCGGCACGACACGATCCCGACGGACACTTCCGGGTCTCGGTCCGGCTGCCTGACCGAGCGGGGGCGGAGCGGTGAGCATCCGGGTGGTCATCGCGGACGACCAGGGGCTCATCCGGGTGGGCTTCAGGTCGCTGATCGACTCCGCTCCGGACATGAGTGTCGTGGGAGAGGCCGCCAACGGACAGGAGGCGGTCGACCTGGTCCGCGAGACCCGAGCCGACGTCGTGGTGATGGACATCCGCATGCCCGAGCTGGACGGCCTCGGCGCGACGCGCCTGATCTGCGCCGACGAGGACCTGGCCGGCGTGCGGGTGCTCATCCTGACCACCTTCGAGCTCGACGAGTACGTCCTCGAAGCGATCGAGGCCGGCGCCAGCGGGTTCCTCGGCAAGAGCGTCGATCCCGAGGACCTGGTGCAGGCGATCAGGACGCTCGCGGCCGGTGACGCCCTGCTCTCCCCCAAGGCGACGAGAGCCCTGATCAACCGCTACGCCAGGCCCGTCGAGGCCGAGCCCCCCGGCGCCGTCGACTCGACGCTCCTGCCCGCGCTGACCGATCGGGAGCGCGAGGTGGTCGCGCTGGTGGCCCACGGCCTGACCAACGACGACATCGCCGAGCGCCTCTTCGTTTCCCCGCTCACCGCCAAGACCCATGTCAACCGAGCGATGATGAAGGTGGGCGCACGCGATCGAGCCCAGCTGGTGGTCGCCGCCTACCAGAGCGGACTCATCCGGCCCGGGGCCCAGTAGGCCTGGGCCCGCTCGACGTCACCTCCGGCGCACGCCCCGGCACATCTTCATCCGCTTCATTGAGTCACGGTCTCTGCGGATTCGGCAGATGACTTCAACCCGGCGAGCAGTTCGAACGTCTGCGCCTTCACTGAAGGGAAGACGTCCGGCTCGAAGATGACAGCATTCAGCGTTCCTGTCGCGGGCTTGCCCCCTGGCACCTCCTTGAGACGCTCACAGAAAGCCGTGATCGCCGGTGCGACGGTTGGGTGATTCTTGAGCGTCGAGGGGTCGACGCCGAAGGTGACGTGCTTGGCGGTGTACCACTGCCCACCTTCAAGGAAGACCCATCCGATCGAGATCGGTGCCGCGCGGTCGGGCGACTTCAGTCGGATGGACGCCCCCTTGCTATACCAGGCGACGACGAGGCCGAGCGCCGAGACGGTCGAGAACAGCTCACTCATGGCCTCCCGATACCGCACGTCGGCAATTGCGGCGAGAAAGTCGTTCTCATTCGCCTTGCCGGCGGCTTCCGCCGCACCTGACCTTGTGGAGGGCTTCTCGACGACCTGGGCTGCGTAGCCGGTGCGGTTCGCGCCGTCGAGACGGATGAGCTCGACCAAGAAGTATTTGCCGTATCGGGTTGTCTCGTTGAGGTATCGGACTGAATCGTGCATCGAGTCGGTGAACCGTTGCGCAGAGACGACGAAGACGAAGTCACCGGTCGAGAGGACCCGTCCCAGCCGGGACACCAGGGCCTCCCACTCCTCCTCGCTCAGGTCCCACGCGAGCACCGCCGCCTCGCGGAGTGTGGCGGCCTGAGCGAACTTGGCGTCGACGTACCTGCTAGCCAGGTGGCGGTGGACGACCCCCTCATCGAACTCATTCCAGCCGTTGAGCTTCCACAGGTCGGAGCCATAGTCGATCACCTGGGCGAGTGCATGGCGGAAGTCCGGATTCTTTGGTCCAGTCTTGAACTCGATGATCACCACCTCTCCGGCCTTCGAGAGGCATAGAAGGTCGACGCTGCCGGAGGCCAGCGTCGTCTCGCGTCCCACGACGAGCAGCTCGTCGTCGATGCCGAGATCCTCGGCTGGCATCAAGTGCGGGTTGGCGAGGAGCACCGTCTGGAGTTCGTGCTCGCTGTCAGCGGGATGCTCCACCAAGTGAATGGGGCCGTCAACCCCACCGGTGACGAGAATCTTCCTGGGCACACCGCAAGTCTGCCAGCGGGAACCGGCACAGTCCGCGCTTCGGGCGGATGCACCTTCCGGGGCGGCATCATGCATCCGCACCACGGTCCACGACCGGTCGCACACGCGGATCGGCCTGGTAGGAACCGGGGCGGGTGGGGATAGATCACACCGATCGCGCTGACCGTCGTGTCTGCACTGAGGTGGGGTTACGAGCGAAGCTGTCGACTGCGGCGGTAGCGATGTGTTGCAGGGTCGCGGGGTCGACACCCGCCTTGGCGAGCGCCTCGAGTCCCCGATGCGTCGCCACGATCAGTCCGCCGAGCACGGCCGCGTCAGCGTGGGCGTCGATGTGCCCGGCGGCCTGCGCCTGCTCGACAAGCTGCCGACAGCTGGCGAACAGCGACTCGAACGCGGCGTGCGAGCGGGCGGCGATGGCGTCGTTCTCCCACGCCAGCTCGGCGGTGCCCCTGGCCAGCAGGCAGCCCCGGGGGTCGGGCCCGGCCACGGGGGCAGCCAGCCACGTGCGGATCCGATCGCGGGCCTCGTTCTCGGGGCCCGGGACAAGCGCGGCCGCGCCTTCCTCGGCGGCCGTGCAGGAGCTCGCGGCGACAGCACTCGACCGGCTCGGCGGCGTCGACATCGTCGTCAACAACGCGGGGGCCGCCCGCACCCACCTCGGCGGCATCTCCTCCATCCCCGACGAGGAATGGCTCCACGCCCTGGACGTCAACTACCTCTCCACCATCCGGGTCGCGCACGCACTGCTGCCGGCGCTGCGGCCGCCGGCGCGGGCAGCGCGATCGTCGACATCTCCTCGGTGGCGGCGCTGATGCCGGTGCCGCTGCTGGCCCACTACAGCGCCGCCAAGGCTGCGCTCAACGCCTACAGCAGTGGGTGACCGGAGTGACCCTGACCATCGACGGCGGCCAGCTCCCGGTCTAGCCGGGCGGGCCGGACCCCGCCCAGCGGCAGCGATCGTGCAGTTGCACCGGTGAGGCACGATGCACTGATGAGCACCAGTGCGAGCGAGCTCTCGGCCGCCATCGGGCCCGGCGTGGATGCGGGCCCCAAGGTGGAGGCCAGCGATGACTGACCTGGAGGCGTTCCTCTCCGGTGCACAGGTCGACGACGCCGTGGCCGCTCTACGTCCGGACTACCGGGCCCTCCTCATCGCCGTCGACGGGCTGCCCGCGTCCACCAGCGATGCCGGCACCGCCAGCGACGCGACCGGCCGGACGGCCGAGGGCCTGCTGGTCCGCGCCGAGCAGTCGGCAGCCGAGCTGCTCACCACCATGGCGGTGGAGGAGACGCCGCACGTCGCCGCGTGGCGCGAGGCGTACCGGCAGTTCGGTGCGAAGCCGCAACGCACCCGCAACAGCCTCGAGGCCCTGCTGCGCCGCGCCGTCGCCGGCTCTGGGCTGCCTCGGGTGAACCCGCTCACCGACATCTACAACGCCGTCAGCGTCATCCACCAGGTCCCCCTCGGCGGGGAGGACCTCACCGCCTACGTCGGCGCACCGCGCCTGCTCCGCGCGGCGGGCACGGAGGCGTTCGACGTCGTCGCCGACGGGCAGCCGGTGGTGGAGCACCCCGAGCCGGGTGAGGTCGTGTGGTGCGACGACGCCGGCGCCACCTGCCGTCGCTGGAACTGGCGCCAAGGACGTCGCACCCAGCTCAGGCCCGACACCACGGCCGCGCTGTTCATCCTCGATGCCCTCGCCCCCATGACCGACGCCGCCCTCACTGCCGCCGGGGACGACCTCCTCACCCATCTGACCGGGCTCGGCCCCGAGGTACGTGTCGCTACCCGTCTTCTTCGCGCCACCAGCTCCGCCGCCCGGGAATGACCCGACGGCGGGCCTGGTGCTCCACGCCCTCGCGGGCGTGGAGCACCAGGCTGGCCCGTCAGCCCTGGGCCGCGCCCTGAGACACGGGCGTCATGAACCGGGCGAAGTACGCCGTGATCTCGTCGTACGCGTCGAGCGGCAGCACATGGGCGACGTACTGGTCCGGGCGCACGATGACCAGGGCGCCGCTGCGGTCGATCTCCCGCAGGTCGAAGATGTCCTCGTTGTCGAGGTCGGGCGTGAAGATCTTCTCGTAGTCCTTGAGGCCGAGCGCGCCCTTGTTCGGCAGGAAGATCCTCGGCACGTCCTCGACGTCGAAGTCCTGGAAGCCCTGCTGGTAGACCGCGTGCGCGTCGAACACCGCGTCGATGTCCGCGCCCTGCGGAGTGTACTTGACCACCGGCGACTCGGGGTCGGTCATCAGCCACTCGCCCAGCGCACCCAGCTTGGACTCGGCCGACGTGGCGGGCGCCTGGTCAGCGAAGGCGAAGAGGCGCCAGCGGGCGTCGGCCTTGTGCACGTGGCCGAGGTGGTAGGGCTTGGCGTCGGCCAGGCGGACCACCGGCGCCGAGTGGAAGCGGTAGCCGATCGGGTAGCCGTTGGCGAGCTTCTGGTGGGCGTCGTCGCCGATCAGGGTGGACCCGATCGGGTAGTGGGTCGCCACGCCGGCGGTGTAGCGCCCCGCCTGCTGGAAGATCTCCTTGACCCCGGCCAGGTCGGGTCGCCCTTCCTTCTCGTCCGTGGTCTCGGGTCGCTTGCCCCCCATAGCCGCGGCGAAGTAGCGGTCGAACTCGATGAGCTCCTTGGCGACTGGGCGCCGCTCCTCGTTGTAGGTGTCGAGCAGGCTCTCCGGGCTGCGGCCGAGCAGCACGGAGACGAGCTTCCAGCCGAGGTTGAAGGTGTCCTGCATGGAGACGTTCATGCCTTGGCCGGCCTTGGCGCTGTGCGTGTGGCTGGCGTCGCCGGCGATGAACACGCGCGGGGAACGGCTACCCCGCTCGTCCTCGGGCACGTCGTCCATGCGGTCGGTCAGGCGCTGCGCCACCTCGTAGATCGACCACCACGGGATCTCCTTCGGCTCGAAGGTGTAGGGGGTGAAGTACTTCTGCGCGGCCTCGACAATCAGCTCCTTGCTCGCCGTGGTGCGGAAGGTCCGGTCGCCCGGCTCGATCGGGCCGAGGTCGACGTACAGACGCGAGAGGAAGCCGCCCTCGCGCGGGATGATGCCGATGCCGCCGGCACCGTCGGTGCGGATGATCGCCTTGTGCCGGATGTCGGGGAAGTCGGTGACGGCCAAGACGTCGAGCACCCCGTAGGCGTGGTTCATCGAGTCGCCCTTGAGCTCGAGTCCCAGCCCGCGGCGGATGGAGCTGCGCGCGCCGTCGCAGCCCACGACGTACCTGGCCTTGATGACCAGGTCCGGCTCGGACTCCGACATCCCGGCCCGGCGCACCTTCACCTCGAGGGGCTGGTCGTGGTCGGCGGGCACGTCGATGCCGACGACCTCCATGCCGTACTCGCACTGGAGCCGGCTCGGGGAGGCGGCTGCGCGGTCGACGAGGTACTGCTGCAGGCGGGCCTGGTTGACGATGACATGGGGGAACTCCGAGAGGCCGGCCTCGGTGTCGGGCACGCGGCCCGTGCGGTGGATGTCGCCCTTCTCGTCCGGACCCCAGAAGACGGTCTCGGTGATCTGGTAGGCCTCGCGCAGCAGCTTGTGGGCAAGGTCGAAGGCGTTGAACATCTCGACCGTGCGGCAGGCCACACCGTCGGCCTGGCCGAGCGTCATCGGGGTCTCGCGCCGCTCGATGAAGCGGGTCGAGATCTCCGGGAAGTCGGCGAGCTGGGCCGCCAGGATCGACCCGGCCGGGCCCGAGCCGACCACGAGGACGTCGACGACGTCCGTGTCATGTGCGATCTGCGCATCGGGCTTCAGGTCGGGGTCACCGTGGTGGAAGCCGTTGAGGTGGATCTGCATGTCGAGCACCGCCTGCGTGATTAGTTTGTGTGCATACTAGTTTTCGCGACACTATGCGTCTCCCACCAGCCCGACAACACCAAGCCTCACTCAGCGGGGGATTGAGCGCCGCCGGTGCAGACGATCATCGAACGGAGGCTCGGCGCCATGACCAACGAGCGGACGCTCGGCCAGTTGCTCCACCGCTGCCACCAGGTCAACATCGCCATCTGGACCAGGACCTTCGGCCCCACGCTGACCGCACCCCAGTACGCCGTCCTCTCGGTGGTCGCGGAGTCGGAGTCCCACGACATGCAGACCGTCGCCACCATCGCGGCGCTCGACAAGGCCACCATGACCGGCGTCGTGCGACGGCTCGGGGCCGGAGGCTGGATCCGCCGCACCCGGCACCCCGACGACGGACGGCGTCAGACGCTCGCACTGACGCCCTCGGCGACGCTCGCCCTGAGTCAGACCCGCGACCTGGTCACGGCCGCGCACGAGGAGCTGCTTGCTCCGGTGCCGACCGAGGACCGAGCCCGGTTGACCCCATGCCTACGCAGGCTGGCCCGGGCCGACGAGGTACCGCCGCACCTGACGATCGGCGTGCAGGCGGCCTGGGCCAGGGTGGGGAACTCCCCCGGTCACCTCATCCGCAGGGCCCAGCAGGTGCACACCTCGCAGTGGTCGGCCGAGTTCGGCCAGGAGCTCACGGGTCCTCAGTTTGCGGTGCTGCGGACGCTGAGGGCGGTGGGCGAGTGCAGGCAGACCCGGCTCGTCGAGCTGATCGCGCTGGACAAGGCGACGCTGTCCGGCGTCATCGACAGGCTGGCGCGCCGGGGCCTGGTGGCGAGCAGACCGGACCCGGGCGACCGACGAAGCCGTCTCGTGGCACTCACGGACGCCGGACGCACCCTGAATGAGGCGGCCCTCCCCCGAGCAGAGCGGGTGCAGGCACAGACCGCGGAGCCGGTGCCGCCGGCCGAGCGCGCGTGGCTCAACCACGCCCTCGAGCTGCTCGCATTCCGGGGCGAGGCGTCATAGCCACCCTGGCAGCCGCCGTGGTTGCGGCGGATCGTGCGCCACGCTCCTGCGGCACGCGCGAACGGTCCCCTGCCTCGGGGCCCAGCCAGCCGTTCCGCACTCGCTGCGCCATCGCATCCACCGATTGGTGGACCCGATCGTGGCCGGCTGGGCGATGTCGGGCGCGCCCTGGCGCGAACATGCTGGGGGCGTGACGGAACCAGCAGTGCGTGTCGTGGGCCTGCGCAAGACCTATGGCACCAAGGTCGAGGTCGACGATGTCTCCTTCGAGGTGCATCCCGGTGAGATCTTCGGGATCCTCGGACCCAACGGTTCCGGCAAGTCCACCACGGTCGAGTCGGTGGCCGGACTGCGCGTCGGCGACTCCGGCGGAGTCCGGGTTCATGGCGTGGACCCGTGGGTCGATCGGGCCGCGACCACCCGGCTGGTCGGCATACAACTCCAGAAGAGCGCACTGCAGCCGAAGATCACCGTCCGCGAAGCCCTGGCGCTGTGGGGGCCTTCTACGGCGACCCGGAGCCGTGGCAGCCCCTCGCCGAGCGACTGGGCCTTGCCGAGTACCTCGGCCAGCGGTTCGCCGCCCTCAGCGGCGGTCAGCAGCAGCGACTCTCGATTGCCCTCGCGCTGATCGGACGGCCGAAAGTGGCGATCCTCGACGAGCTCAGCACCGGACTCGACCGGCGCGCCCGCCGCGAGGTCTGGCAGCTGGTCCGCGACATCCGCGAGGCGGGCACGACCGTCCTGCTGGTGACCCACATCGACCTCGAGGCATTGCGTGAGCTCGACGGCGTGGAAGCAGTCCGCACCGATGCCGGCCGCGTCGTGGTGGAGGGAGCCGAAGACGCCGCGCTCCGGGTGCTGGCACACCTCGCCGACCAGGGCATCGCCCCCCGCCGGCTGCGGGTCACCGACGGCTCCCTCGACAGCGCCTACCTCGACCTCACGCTCAGGGCCTCCCAGGAGGACCCCGCATGAACGCCACCACTGCCGTCATCCGCACCGAGGCCCGTCTGTTCAGTCGCGAGCTCGGATCTGTGTTTGGATCTTGTTGTTCCCGTCCCTGGTGCTCGCCATCCTCGGCGCGATCCCGAGCTCCCGGGAGCCGGACGAGGCGCTGGGTGGTCTTCGACTCGTCGACGTGTACACGTCGGTCTCCGTCATGCTCGCGATGATCGTGGCGGCGGTCATCTCGATGCCGGCGATCACCGAATCGGGCAACCCTCCATGGCTTGCGATGGTGGGCTTCTTCCTGCGGTCGATGAACCTCACCCACCGCTGGCCGCCGGTTGCCTTCGTCGCCGCGGGCCCGGGCCGCTGCAGGCGCCAGGTCCCAACGATCACGCATGGTCTTGCCCACGACGTAGTGGGCGGGGTGGCGCCAGGCCGCCTCGACCAGCAGCCGGCGCAGGTGGAGCGGCTCTAGGCACAGGGGTCGGTGTCCGCAGCCACCCGGAAGCCGCAGGGATACAACTCGCCCGGATGCGGGCCGTGACGCCGTGCGCAACGGGCGAGATCGCCAAAGCGAGAGAAACTCCCTCCCCTGGTGACCGGGTAGTCGCCGAGCAACTCGGTCAGGTCGTCCGCGACCCAGCCCCCGTGGTCGTAGGCGTGATACAGGGTGGATGTGAACTCCTCGACGTTGCCCGCAAGATCCCAAACGCCACACCAGGACCGACCAGCCGGGAACGATCCGATCGGGCTGGTGGTGGTCAGCCCGAACTCGCGTACGTTTCCCGCATCAGCACGGAACTGCTCACCCCAAGGGAACTCTCTGCCGTCCGATCCGCGTGCCGCGTACTCCCACTCTTCCTCCGTGGGAAGGCGGATCGCGACATCCGTCTGCTCGGTCAGCCAGTCGCAGTAGGCCTCCGCATCCCGGGGACCCACACCGGCAACAGGATGGTTCGAGCGATCCCAGGGGTACGCACCGAGAAGCCAGGTGGAGGGGCGCACACCGGACTGTCCGCTCTCCTGGAGGAAGCATGCGTACTGGTGGTTTGTGACCGGATACGTCCCGAGCCAGAATGTGGCCACGTCCGCTGAGTGTGCGGGCGCCTCCTTCGCGATCCACGCCCGTTCGACCCCGACGTGTCTCCACGAATCCACGACAGAGTCGACCTTGGAGTCCGGTGTCCCCATTCGCAACGATCCGCCGGGCACCCGAGTGAAGCGCGGGATCCGGGGCGCTCGGGTGTCACCGTGGAGGCCAAACACCGCGCCCGCAGCGATCCGTGAGCTAGGCGTTCCCTCGTCCGATTCGAGCAGCGTTCGGCACTGGTCGACGGTCGAAGGAGGTCTGAGGAGTGGATTCAGGGCCAAGGGGAGCACGACGGAGAAGTGGGCTTCGTCCGCAGCACTGGTCACACGGTCTCCTTTCCAAGGGCGAGGCTGTGACCACCGATTGAAGCCTTCTGCTGAAGGTAGTCGGCGTTCTCCGGAGTGATGTGGAGCCCGGTCGACCGAACAGCAGCGATGGTGAGACCGGACTGGCGCAGGGACTCGATCTTCGACGGATTGTTGGTCATCAGCTCGATCTCCTCCAGGCCAAGGGCTCGCAGCATGGTCGCGCACTCCCCGTAGTCGCGCTCGTCAGCGCGACGACCGAGTGCCTCGTTCGCGGCGAACGTGTCAGCCCCCGCGTCCTGGATCACGTAGGCCTCTAACTTCTTGTACAGGCCGATACCCCGCCCCTCCTGTCGCATGTAGAGAATCACGCCGCCTTCTTTGGCAATTAGTTCCAGGGACTCTCTCAACTGGTCGCCGCAGTCGCAGCGGGTCGAGCCGAAGACATCCCCGGTCAGGCACTCCGAGTGAACGCGAACGAGGCAGCCTGGTTGGGGGCTGCCGTGCAGGATAGCGACGTGCTCAGCTCCGGAGGGCAGGTTGTTGAAACTCACCATCTCGGCCTCGACACACAGCCAGGGCCTGGGCTGCAACCGGAACGGCACGCGGGTTCGCACCCCGACTGACGGGGTGGTCACGTCTCGTACCCGAGAGTCGTGGAGGCGACCACGTGAGGCATCCCGTCGACTGCCATTTCGTAGCGACGGATCTGGCGGTCCCACCCCGCCACGACGAACTGGTCGGGTCCAGCAGCGGCGATCGCGGAGACAGCCTGACGCAGGCTGTCGAATCGTGTGCCTGTCGTGAGCTGTCCGGGCTGACCGCCGCCGAGATTGACCCGCCACGCGTAAAGACCGAAGTCGTACGACCCGGCGATCACGACCGGCTCTCCGGCGGTGCCGATCACCGCGACAGCCTTGATGGACTCATCTGGCCCAAGCAGCACCTGGGGTCGGGCGGCCTCGCCCAAGGGAGGGAGTTTTCCGACCCGCACCGTGCGGTCGCGCGAGGCACTCGCGACGACTGAGCCGTCGAGATGTGCCACCGCGTTGACGAGGTTCCCGTGCCGCCAAAGGTCCTGCCGAGCGTGGGCGCGACCGTCCAAGAGGGACACACAGTGATCTGTGGAGGCGGCAAGAAGGCGACCGTCACCGAGCGCGGCCAACGACTTGATCGAGCCCTCGTGGACTGCCTCCCGTGCCACGACCTCGAGCGTGTCGGCGTCGAGGGAAATGAGCTCGCCCCCGTAGCTGCCGACGAGCACCCTTCGGCCCACGACAGCCGCCGATGGGAGGGGTGCCCCCAGTCTCTCCGGAGTGATCGACAACTCCGACTCCGACAGCCGAAATACGTGCCCCGAGTACGTCGTTCCGAAGATCCATCCGCCGTCCGCGGCCAGACCAAGAACGGGACTGTCACCGACCTTCACGACCCTGACCTCGGTGAGGTCGTCGAGCCTGAGGACGACCACCTCACCGGAGTCTGTCCCGATGGCGACCAGATCACCCGACACCACGACAGCGTTGGGGCCTCGCACCCCTCTCCCCTGCGGGGCGATGGTGTCCGCCGCCCCAGCCCGCGAGTAGAGCTGGGGACAGGAGGAGAAGCTTCCCACCGCGACGAGGTCCTCGTGCAAGGCGACCGATCGTGGCCACGCGCGGTCGTTTGAGCTGCGTTGAACCGTGGCGGCATCACGGTCGATCTGGTAGACGCCACCGTCGTAGGTGCCCGCGATCAGGTCTCGATCGCCCGGGCCCCAGGCCACCGATCGCACGGCGCTCGTGGACAGCGGGTAGTGCTCCACGGTCTCCAGATCGGCCCGGCCGACGATCTCGAGAGACCCGTCGTCAAGAGCCAGGGCGAGCAACTCACCGTCAGCAGACCAAGCGCAGCCCTCGATGGAGGAGTCGAAGAGCCGAGAGGTGGATAAACCCTCCTCCCCACCAAGATCCAAGGGGTCCGGCGTAACTCGCACGAGTCCGTCCTCCCCCACGCTGGCGATGTCGCCGTAGCGGCTGACGGAGGCAGCCATGCAATGGGCTCGGTGTGCACCCAGATTTCCGAGCAGCCTGGATGTCGTGGTGTCCCACATCGTCACGTGCCCGTCCTCCGAAACGCAGACCAGTCGCCGTCCGTCGGGCATCCAACTCACGCTGTTGACGTCGTCTGTGTGACGCGAGAGCACGGCCAACAAGGGGTTGGACGGCACGGAGACATCCCAAATCCCCACCGTCTTGTCGGCGGAGCCGGAGGCCAAAATGCTGGGAGAGATTGGGTTCCAGGCCACGGAGTTTACCAACCGCCGGTGCCTCAGGACGAGACGAGACGACGCGGCCGCCTTGTCGTCCGGCCACACGACGATGGTGCCGTCGTAGGATCCGGTGGCCAGTCTGCCGTCGCGCCTGAGCGCGACACTCGTGATCGGGGCAGTATGTCCGACTGACGGAAGGTCAAGTTCGATCGACTTCATGCGAAGTGGCTTCCCTTTCTTGCGACAGGTTCTTGTTCGACGGGCGCGCGAAGACCACGGCGGCGGCGCTCGCGACGGCTATCAGGGCCAAGATCGCGAAGACGGACGTGGTGCCGAGTACCGGCACCATGGCCGCCACAGCCAGCGGTCCGAGCACAGCGGGCACGCCGTGCACCATTCGGAGCACGCCCGACGCTCGCCCGAAGACCTCCTGTGGCACGAAGTGCACCACCATCATCGATTGGGCAGAACCCGCCGCACCGCCCAGGAGCATGAGGATGGTCAAAGCTGCGACGGCGACTGCCACAACTGGCACGGACGCGCCGACGAGGGCGAATGCGGACGCCACTGTGATGACGCCGACCACTCGGACGGGGTCGAAAACGCGCCGCTCAGACACGGCCAGCGAACCGACCAGCGCGGCAACGTTCATCACGGCGAAAAGAGTCGCCACTCGACTCGCTGACACGTCAAGCGTGTCGCGCAAATGATATAAAGCGAGTGCCGGTACGGCTGCTGACTCGACGAAGTCGAACGGGAGCATCAACAGCGTGAGTTTGCGCAACCTGGCGTCATCGCGCAGAGTGGCGAACCCCACTCTAAGCCCATTGGAGACGATCCTTCGAGTACCTGCCTGCCAAGGGCGTCGAGTTGGGCGGATGCCGAAGGCGTGCACGAGCAGCGGCGCCACGAACGTCAAGCAGTTGATCCACAGCAGGCCGGCATAGCCGACGAGCGGTAGAAGGACGGCGACAAAGACCGGTCCCACGATCGTGGTGGCGATGAAGAGGCTTGATAAGGTGCCGCGTGCCCGAACCGGTGACTCTGGGAACATCTCGGGTACACCGGTCATCCAGCCGACGCGATAGACCGCGCCGGCCAACTGCAGGACGACGGCAAGCGCGAGGAAAGGGCCCAAGCTCAACTGGTCCAATGCCACCATAATGCTGAGGATGACGGCGGCTGCTAGCTGGACTATCAGTCCACTCACCACGAGCCGTCCAGCACCGCCCTTATCCGCTAGGGCCCCCAGGACCGGCCCCAGAAGCAACGTACCCGGGGTCAGGGCGGCCACGACACCCATGACGACGATGGAGCCCGTCTCGCCATACACGAGGAGGGGCAGCGCGATGTCGTAGATCCCCTCCCCGACGTTGTTGACTGTGTTGCCCGTGGCGAACCAGCGGAACCGCGGGCTGCGCCAGGGGCTGGGCGCGGCGCCGCCGGTGTCGCCGGAGGGCGCGTCGTCAGGAGCCATGATGCTTGACGGGGTAGCTCTCGGGAAGAGGAGCACCAGCGTCTCGCAACCATGTAGTGGACGACGGCACCGGGGTGCCGTCCTCCAAGAGGTGGAACGTGGACAGGTAGCCTCCCCGTCCCCCGACCACTAAGTGATCGGCCCCCGATGGGTTAGGGAGGATCGTGAGGGCCTTCGGAAAGTCCGGCAGCACTCCCTCGATGACCCCCAAGAACTCCCCCTCCTCGCGAAACACCGCAAGCTGCGAGTCGTAGGTGACGACATATACGAACCCGTGATGGAAGATCGCATTTTCCGCCGTGTTGGACAGTGACTCCTTGAAGTGACCGATGAGTTCGCCCGTGGCGAGGTCGAACTGGCGGATGCCGCCTCCCCCGGTCACGGTGAGGGTTCGCTCGGACTGCTGCCACATCCGCTTCGGGAAGTCTCCGATCTCGAAGCGGAGGCGGACTTGTCGGTCCTGAGTCAGGATCACCGAACGCCCCGCTCTCGTGCTGAGCACGAGCTCCCCCCCGGCGAGGTAGGAGCATGCCCAGACGGGAGAACCGTCGAGGCCGTGGCGCGCCAACTGCTCCCCATCGGCGGTCCGGAGTTCGAACGCACCGCAGTTGGCCGCCACGGCAACCCGATCCTCCTCGGTCGAGACCGACAGGTCGTGGACGATTCCGCCTATGGCGTGCGCCCACGTCACGCCGGCGTCGCCGTAGCGAGCTACCGTGCCGCTACGCCCGATGACGACGCCGTCACCGTCGGCGAAGCTGCGGATACGGCGACTGAACCCCAGTCCTGTCTGGACAGTGGAGACTATGGAGAAGGTCGGCGGTCCCACCTTGGACGATGCCGGAACGACGGACACGATGCCGTGATCGGACGCAAAATGGAGGACCGCGTGCTCATCGGTCCCCGTTGTGACGTGGTCGACGTCCCACATGCACTGAGGCGTGAAGTCGAGCTTGGCCACAACCCTGCCAGCGTTGTCGATCTTGGTAAGAACGCCGTTCTGACAGAGCACGTAGATGCAGCCGTCGTCTGCCAGGGCCAGGTCTGATACCTGGTGCGAGAAGGGACCGATGCTTCGGGCCCGTCGCAGCACGGGGCCCGTGTTGTCGAACTCTTCGATAACGCCGTCGAAGCCCGCGGCGTACACCCTGGTCCCGTCCTCGGAGATCTCCAGGCACTCGATGTCGTCGAGTGCAAACCGCTCCTCCTGATCGACTCGACCGTCCGGACTGACGGTGACCACGCCGTTGGAGATGAGGGCGGTCTCGCCGCTGCCCTCATCTTGGATGACCCAGAACCGATGATGCAGTCGGTCGTAGCGGACACGATGGAGGTTGGCGTCCTCATCGAGGCTGAGAGTCGTCGGGAAACTGTTGGTACGAAGGTCCCCTAAGTAAAGGTTGCCGTGCTTGTCGGTTACGGCGTGAACGTCGGGAAGGTCGACGCACATCCATTCGATGGGAGTGTCACCACTAGGTGAGGAACGTACGTCGACTACCGAGAACGACTCGAGGTCGAGAACGACAAGCTGCATGAAGCCGTTGTTGACATAGACTTTGCCGTCGAGCTCGACAATGCCTCGCGAGATAGTGAGAGATGGCTCCTCGTCCTCCCAGAGAAAGGCCTCGTCACTGGTGGACCTCGTCTCGAGCCAGTGGGTCATTTCCAAGGTGCGCGCATCCCAGCGCGCGATGTTCCCGAGTTTGTCGCGCCCGACCACCCAGTCGCCGGACAACAGCAGGGCATAGAAGGGCGTCGTCGATCGGTTGACCGGAGAACTCAGCAGCACCTGCAGGTCGGAGTCGAGGAGGTGAATCCTGCCGACCGCGTCAGAAGCCACAATATTTCCCCCGGGCGTGCGGAGAATCCGGCAGAGTCGCGCTCGTACCAGCATGCTTATCACCTCGCGTGTTGGAGGATCAGGAGGAATCGGATTGAAGGGGTGGCGACGCACTATGGCGCCGCCACCCCCGATATTCATCGGCTAGACACGATGAAGCGACGCTTGGGCTTACGCATGGCGATCCTCCCTTCCTACTCGTTGACTACGGGTCTTTGCGGGTGTCGGCCTCCGGCATTGCTCAGGACTAGTCCGACTGGGGTGTCGCGAATCCGGTGTCATAGCCGATTCGGCTAACGGCGACGCGGCGTACCGGACCGCGACCGTCCGAGGGCACCGGCATAAAGCAGTCAAGGTCGCCGTACTCGTTCGGGGCGATCGACTGCTTCGCCAGTACCTCGCCACTATCTCCGAGCAGGGCAACCTCGTAGACGGACTCACGTGAGGCGTCGGGGGCGCAGACGGCGAACACGCGCAGTGCGGCGCCCACATTCGCGGCGCCGACGGTGACTTGGTTCCGCGGCACCGCCTTCCCGAGGGAGTACATCGCGTCGTGCTTCACGAGCGGGGCCTTGAACTCGCGATCGCCATGCACGTGCTCCACCAACCCGATGACCATCGTGTAATGAGGGAGCTCGACCCGCTGCGCGACTACACACTCCAGTGCCATTACCCCGTCGCCGACCCAGGGGGTAGAGATGACGACCGGTTCCCTGAGCGAAAGATCATCCGAGGAGGTTTTGGGAATGTCCCTACCGGAGAAGCTCCCGCAGAAGTCGGCCAAATGCGCCTGGGTGTCACTGCACAGGGTGACGCTGAACTCTGATAAGTCGGAAATTCGGTCGGTCGTCCAGTTCGACTCGTGTAATACGACGGCAACGGAGATCGGGGCCTTTGCGACGAAATAGGTCCACTCTGCCGACAGCACGTTGACCCGTGATCCGTCGGTAGTTACCACAAGCCCGACGGTGGACGTGGACTTCTTCCACAGCGGATCGTCTAACGTGAGATTCATCAGTCGTCACCGCCCCGGGAATCTGTAGCGACCGCGTGGCGTCGCTGCGGGCGAGGCTAACTCGATCTAGTGGTTGTGGCAAGGATCACAACGATCGGGCTCTCGTGTTCGCAGCAGCGACACCCACGGCCGCGCAATTTTACTACTGGCGTCTTCGCCAGTCGACGGTGTGGAGATGGCCGTCTGCCGTCGAGCCGTCGATCGTGAGACGGCTGATGCCGCGCCCATGTGGACCCGAGGGTGCCGCGACGCGACAGCGTCCTTCGACTCGCACTCTCAGCCGCTCGCCTGTCGGCCGATCTGCTGTAGGTCGTACGCCGCAAACGTTGCCCCGTGCATGCGAGAGCAGACCCCTGGCGCACTTGGGACATGTAGCGGGAAGTTCCCTCCCCCAAACGTCGTAGATCTCTTGGAGACAGACCCCGTGGACTGCGACCGGCCGCGCTCACTTTCGCGCTCCGTCGCGGGACCTGAGAACCCGCCGCGTTCCCCGCCGCGTTCCCCGGCGCGGGTTCTTTGCGTGCAGGTCGCGGCGATGGTGGTGGCGGCGCTGAAGGCGGTGACGAGTTCGGCGCGCGACGGATGACCTGGGAAAGCTGGCTCACGCCCGCAGACGACCGCAGTCAGGATCCCCTGGTCGCCCCAGGACGCCCCTGGTCTAGATGGGACGCGACCGGCCACAGCGCGGCCGTCGAACCCGGTGCACACCAGGTGCAACCTGGCTCACCAGGGGACCTGCGTCGACAATCGCGTCGATAAAGCGGCCTCAGATCGAGGCGGGAGGCACTAGATATGCCCGGAAATGACCATGGCCCCCACACGGCGTAGGGGCCAAGGTGCGAATCTTTCGATTCTTTTGTAGCGGGGGCAGGATTTGAACCTGCGACCTCTGGGTTATGAGCCCAGCGAGCTACCGAGCTGCTCCACCCCGCGTCGGTAGGAAGAACGTTACCGGACGGGGTCAGCGGCTCCAAATCGGGTCACTCCGCGGCCTGCTCCTCCTTGGGGCTTGCCTCCTCGGCCGCCGCGTCGCGCTGCTCGGCGAGGTCGATGGCCTGCTGGACGAGCTCCGAGGCGCGCTCGTTCTGCTCCTGGTAGGTGCCCAGGTCGTTGGCGGCGAGGGCCTCGTTGGCCCGGTCGAACGCCGCCTGCGCCTGGTCGAGCAGGTTGCGGATCCGCTGGTCCACCGAGAGGCTCGGATCCGGCGGGGAGTCAGGGCCGGGGCTCGGGTTGGGCTCCTGACCGGCGATCTCGTCCACGTCGAGCACGTCCTTGAGCGCGTCGGTCATGGTGCCGCCGATGCCCACTTCGCCGCCGTAGGAGACGAGGACGAAGCGCAGGATCGGGTAGCCCGACGTCGACGAGCGGACGGCGTAGACCGGCTCGACGTAGATCAGGCCCTGGTCGACCGGCAGCGTGAGCAGGTTGCCGAACTTCGGCGGGGAGTCGCCCGAGGTGTAGGGCAGCAGCGCTTCGCGGACCTTCTCGTCGTTGCTGAACTCGTTGGCGATGAGGCCTGGACCCTGGGTGTTCTGGTCCGTGAGCTCGCGCACCGTGATCTTGCCGTAGTCCGGCGATGTCGCGTCGGAGTTGACCGACACGAAGGACGCGAGGTTCTCCTTGCGGTACGGCACGAAGGTCGAGGTCAGCGACCAGGTCTCCTTGGTGGCGCCCTCGCCCTCGGCGGGTGCCTCGTCCACGAACAGACGGTACGGCGGCTGCAACAGGTCGCCCTTGGTGTTGGGGTCCTGCGGGACCTCCCAGCGGTCGTTGCCCTGGTACCAGTCGTTGGCATCCGTGATGTGGTAGCGCGCGTACTGGTAGCGCTGCACCTTGAACAGGTCCTCGGGGTAGCGAAGGTGCTTCAGGAGCTCGTCGGAGATCTCCGACTTGTCCTCCACCGTGTCCGGGAAGGCGCCCATCCACGCCTTGAGCAGCGGGTCCTGCTCGTCCCACTCGTAGAGCGTCACCGTGCCGTCGTAGGCATCGACGGTCGCCTTGACCGCGTTGCGCATGTAGTTGATCTCGTCGGTGGGCAGCGTGGCCAGGCCGTCGTCGTCCTGCAGCGAGTCGGTCGTCATCTCCTCGAAGGACTCGCGCTCGGCGCTGGGGTAGCGGTCCGTCGTGGTGTAGCCGTCGAGGATCCACACGACCTTGCCGTCGACGATGGCGGGGTAGGCGTCCTCGTCGACGGTCAGCCAGGGCGCGACCTTCTCGACGCGCTCGCGCGGGGTGCGGTTGTAGAGCACCTGGCTGTTCTCGTGCACACGCCCCGACAGCAGGAAGTTGGGCTCGCCGAACTTCACGGCGTACATGAGCTGGTTGAAGGTGGAGCCGATGTCGACCCCGCCCGCGCCGTCGTACGTCGTGGTCTGGTCCTCGTCCTCGGTGCCGCTGGACAGGCTCAGCTCGACGCTGCCGGCGTCCTCGGAGGCCTTGCCCACGACGGAGTAGTCCGGGCTGTCCTCACCGAAGTAGATGCGGCTCTCGTAGCCACCGGTCGCCTGGGTGAGGTCGTCCTGGCGGCTGCCGTCGCGGTCCTCCTGGTTGCCTTCGGCCCACTGGATGTCGGTGCCAGGGCTGTTGTCGTCGGTCCCCCGCTGGTTGGCGTAGGCGGCGATGACGCCGTTGCCGTGCGTGTAGACGGTGTGCAGGTTCGACCAGTTCTTGTCGGCGTCGTTGATCTCGTCCTGGTCGAGCTCGCGCACGCCGAGGACGAGGGCCCGCTCGACTCCGTTCATCTCGTAGCGGTCGACGTCGAGCACCGGCGCGACCGAGTAGTAGGCGCGGCCCTGCTGGTTCTGCTGGAAGGTCGCCCGCACCAGCTGGGGGTCGACGAGCGGCACCGATGCGGTCTGGCTGCTCAGCGCGGAGGCCAGCTCCGGATCGGCGCTGGAGTTGCTCGTGTAGGGCTCGCTCTCCACGTCGGTGAGGTCGTACGCCGCCCGGGTGGCCTCGATGTTGGCGGCGATGTACTCGGCCTCCTTGTCCGCCTCGGAGGGCTTGACCTGGAACTGCTGCACGATGCCGGGCCAGATCATGCCCAGGAGCACCGCCGACAGCGCCAGCAGCGCGAGGCCCACCGACGGCAGCGTCCAGGTGCGACGCCAGACGTTGAGGAAGAACAGGACGGCGCAGATCAGCGCGATGCCCATGAGGATGCTCTTGGCGGGCAGGACCGCGTGGTCGTCGGTGTAGGTGATTCCGGTGATGAGACGGCCCGACTGGTTCACCAGGTCGAAGCGGTCGAGGTAGTAGTCCCCGGCCTTGACCAGGACGAACAGCCCGAGCAGGACCGACAGCTGAACCTGCGCCGCGCCGGAGAGGCGGTCCCGGCGCGCCTGCAGGCGCACGCCGCCGTACAGGTAGTGGGTGACCGCCGCCGCGAGCAGCGCGATCACGATCGTCGCCATCATGAAGTCGACGAGGTAATGCAGGAAGGGCAGGTCGAAGACGTAGAAGCCGATGTCGCGGTTGAAGTAGGCGTCCTCGCTGCCGAACTCCTGGGAGTTGCGCCACAGCAGGTAGTTGCGCCACTCCCCCGCGCCCGAGGTGCCGGCGAACAGCCCGAGCAGCAGCGCGACCCCCACGACGATCCAGGTGCGGATCGGGGTGACGGCGTCGCGGTAGCGGTCGAGACCACCCTGCTCAGGCGACGTCGGGCGGAACAGCGGCCGGTAGCGGTAGGCGAGCACCACGTTGACCGCCACCACGAGACCCATGAACGCGCCGAACGCGATGAACAGCCCGGTCCGGGTCCAGAACAGCGTGTTGAAGACGTTGCCGTAGCCCGACGAGCGGAACCACAGCCGATCGGTGTAGATCGCCGCGAACGTGGTCAGCCCGAAGAACGCGACGATGAGCACGACCGCCGAGATGATCAGCGCCCGCGAACGACGCGACGGCGCAGGGGCCGGGTCTCGGGGGTCGTCGTCGAACAGCTCACTCACGGGTTCTCCTCGGGTTCTGCGGATTCTGCGGTATCTGGCTCGTCGGTCAGGGTGGCGCCGAGCAGCGCGAGCAGCCCCGGCACCAGGTCGACGCCCCCGACGACCGACTGGTCGTCATCGTGGGCGCGCAGGCGCAGCGCACAGTACGTCGCGCCGTGGCGGGTGGCGCCCGCAACGATGCGCACTTCCTGCCGGTCGGGATGCTCGCGGGCGTAGCGCTGGGCCTCGGTCTCGTCCTCGGGGATCTGCGCGTCGGCGTCCGGCGGTAGCACCAGCCGCTCCACGACCGCCGCGCAGCCTAACACCTCGGGGGGCCAGCTGATCGTCTCCAGCGCCCGCTCCAGCTCGACCTCGGGGCTCAGCTGGTCCTGCTCGATCGCGGTCAGCGAGCCCTGCTCGGAGGCGTGGTCGAGGCCCATCGCCGCAGCCAGAGCCGGCTCGTGCGAGACCAGGCGGGCGGTGTCGACCAGCGCGTAGAGGCGGGCCGGCTGGTCCCAGCCGTCCTGGGCGAGGTGGCTCTCGATCTCGAGGATCGCGGAGGCGAGTGCCGGGTCCGCGTCGAGCGGGTCGGCCGGCGGGTTGGTCTCGGTCATGCGGCATCCTCGCAGGAGGGAAGGTCCGCGCCGGGATCGGCGACCCAGTCCTCAATGGCCTCGCGGGCCTCATGCATCGTCGTGGCGCGCACCAGCCTCATGTCGCCGGGGTCGGCGCCGAGGGCCTCGTCACAGTTGTCGGCGGGCACCAGGAACAGCTCGGCCCCGTCGTCGCGCGCGCCGGCGATCTTCTGCTGGATCCCGCCGATGGGCCCCACCTTGCCGGCCGGGTCGATCTCGCCGCTCCCGGCGACGACGTGGCCGCCGGTCAGGGAGCCGGGCGTCAGGGTGTCGTAGATCGACAGGGCGAACATCAGCCCCGCGCTGGGGCCGCCGATGTTGGGATCGATGTTGACCTTCACGTCGAAGGGGAAGACGAACCCGTTGCCGGGGGTGATCCCGATCATCTTCTGGCCCTTGACCATGCGCGGCACGATCTTCACGTCCAGCTCCGTGCGGTCGCGCCGGATCCGGAGGTCAACGCTCTCCCCGGGCTTGGTCGCCTTCACGGCGTCCTGGATCTGCTGGGCCGAGGTGACCTTCTCGCCGTTCACCTCGAGCAGGACGTCGCCCACCAGGAGCTTGCCCTCCGCGGGCATCCCCTCCTCCACGAAGCTGACCTCCACGGCGCTGGTGAACTTCACCCCGAGCTCGCGCAGCGCGGCCGCGATCGCGGCGTCCTGCGAGGTCACCATCGACACGGCTCCCTCGCGGTCGTTGGACTCCTGCGTCTCGTCGTCGTCGTAGACGGCGTCGTAGGGGTAGACGGCGTCGTCGGGGCTGATCCACGCGGCCATCAGGTCGAAGAGGTTCTTGCGGCAGCCGCTGCCGCAGTCGCCGGCGTCGTCCTTCGGAAGCGACACCAGGACCGTGGTCATCCGCAGCTCGCCGTCGTCGCGGTAGGCCTCGTGACCGTCGACCTGGATGATCTCCGAGCCGTCGGTCTCGGCGAGCACGTCCACGGTCTGGCCGGGCCGGTAGGTGACGTAGTCGAGCGGCAGGAACGCCGCGAGTACGAGCAGCACGAGCACCAGTGGTCCCGCGATCAACGCGGCCATCAGGCGCTGGCTCATGGCGCCAACCCTCTCATCCCGGCCAAGGTGCGAGCGGCGCCGGGATCAGGCTCAGGACACGCGGCGCTGCGGGGGCTCCTCGGCCGGCGGCAGGTGGCGCACCGGCGCGCTCGTGCGCGACGGTCGTACGGCGATCCCGGTGCTGCGGTCGCGTTCGCGGGTGCGGGCGACGTAGCGCGGGACGCGCGACGGCCTCTCCAGCGCCTGCCCCAGGCGGCGTACGGCGACCTCCCGGTCGACCTCGCCCCGCCCCTCCCGGCCGAGCCAGCTCACCCAGAGCATCGCCAGCACCGTGACCACGGCGGGCGGCACGAGCCAGAGCAGGATCTCCACGCGTTCGAGCCTACGACGCCGCGCGGGGGTCACCGGGTCTCGACACGCTCGCTGCGCTCACGGCTCGACCACCGGGTCTCGACACGCTCGTCCTGCGCAGGGGCTCGGTGGTCGAGCCGGGCGAGCGCCAGCGAGTCCGTGTCGACACCTGGCGAGACCTACGGCGCGCCCACCCACTCCTGGGTGCCGTCGTCGAAGACCTGGTGCTTCCAGATCGGCACCTCGTCCTTGAGCGTGTCGATCAGGTCTCGCGACGCGTCGAACGCCTGACCCCGGTGCGCGGCGGCCGTGGCGACGACGACGGCGATGTCGCCGATGTCGAGGTGGCCGACGCGGTGCACCGCGGCGAGCCCGTGCACCTCGTGGCGCCCCGCGACCCGGTCGCACACCTCGCGGAGCCGGTCGAGGGCGCTGGGATGCGCGGAGTAATCCAGGCCGGAGACCCCCTTGCCGCCGTCGTGGTCGCGCACCCGGCCGATGAACACGGTGACGCCGCCGTCGGTCGGGTCGTCGAGCACGCCGGTGACCTCCTCGACGCTCAGCGGCGTCTCACGGAGGTCGACGAGGCGGACAGCGGGATGGGCCACACACCGACCCTACGGGTTGCCGACAGCAGTACCGTGGGCTCATGAGCACAGGATCCGGAGATGGCTCCGGCGAAGGACCAGACGAGGGCCAGAACCCCTTCAAGGGCACGCCGTTCGAGCAGTTCTTCAGCGGCATGACCGGCGGGCCGGGCGGCCCCGGCCTCGGGGGGATGCCCGACCTGAGCCAGGTGTTCGGCCAGATCCAGGCGATGATGCAGCCCTACGACGGCGCCCTCAACTGGCAGGTGGCCGAGGACGTCGCCCGCAAGACGGTCGCGCAGAGCCCGGACCCCTCCCCGACCCAGCGCCAGAAGGACGCCGTCGCCGACGCCGTGCGCCTGGCCGACCACTGGCTCGACGGGGTCACCGACATCCCCTCCGCGGTCACCTCGACCGCGGCCTGGAGCCGCGCCGAGTGGGTCGTCTCGACGCTCGACTCGTGGAAGGTGCTGGTCGAGCCCGTCGCCGAGCAGTCCGTGACGGGTATGGCCAAGGCCCTCCCGCCGGAGGCACAGGCCGCCGCCGGGCCGATCATCGGCATCCTCGGCAAGGCCATCGGCGCGATGCTGGCCAACCAGGTCGGCTCGGGGCTCGGCAGTCTCGCCGGCGAGGTGCTCACGGCCTCCGACATCGGCCTGCCACTGTCGGCTCGCGGCCACGCCGCCCTGATCCCGGCCAACATCACGGCGTTCGCCGAGGGGCTGGACGTCGGCGAGGACGACGTCCTGCTCTACCTCGCGCTGCGCGAGGCCGCCCACCAGCGCCTGTTCGCCCACGCCCCGTGGCTGCGCGAGCACCTCGTGGGTGCGGTCACCCAGGTCGCGGGCGGCGTCGAGATCAACGTCGAGGGACTGCAGAGCCGCATCCAGGAGCAGATGAGCGGCCTGGACCCGAGCAACCCCGAGTCGCTGCAGCAGCTGCTCGAGGGCGGGCTGTTCGACCTGCCGCCGTCGCCGGCCCAGAAGGCGGCACTCGAGCGCCTGGAGATCGCGCTCGCCCTGGTCGAGGGGTGGGTCGACGAGGTCGTCGGCCAGGCCACCGCCGAGCGGATGCCCACGGCATCGCGCCTGCAGGAGGCCGTACGCCGGCGCCGCGCCGCCGGCGGGCCGGCCGAGGAGACCTTCGCCGCGCTGGTCGGGCTGGAGCTGCGCCCGCGCCGGCTGCGCGACGCGTCCACCCTGTGGGGCTCCCTGCGCCAGCGCCAGGGCCAGGAGGCCCGCGACGGCGTGTGGCTGCACCCGGACCTGCTGCCGACGGCGGCGGACCTCGACGATCCGCTGGGCTTCCGCGAGGACGCCGCCGCCCCGAAGTCCCTCACCGAGGACGACTTCGACGCCGAGCTGCGCAAGCTGCTCGACGGCGAGTGACCCTGCACGCCGACGCGCTGGCGAGCCTGCGCGGCTGGCCTGCTCCCTCGACGGCGCAGGAGGCGCTGCGCCAGCGCTACCTCGCGCATCTCGAGGCCCACCCCGACGGCCTGCGCCGCGAGTGCCGTCCCGACCACCTGACCGCCAGCACCCTGGTCCTGAGCGCCGGGCTCGACCGGGTGCTGCTGACCCTGCACGCCAAGGCCCGGCGCTGGTTCCAGCTGGGCGGCCACTGCGAGGCCGGCGACGCCACCCTCGCCGGCGCGGCGCTGCGCGAGGCCGCCGAGGAGGGTGGCCTCGCGGACCTGCGCCTCGACCCCGTCCCGGTGCAGCTCAGCGAGCACGCCGTGCCGTTCTGCGGGCCGGACCTGCCCGGCGGGCCGGTGCACCATCTCGACGTACGGTTCCTGGCGCTGGCGCGCCCTGATGCCACACCGGCGGTCAGCGACGAGTCGCTGGACGTCGCGTGGTGGCCGGTGGACGCGCTGCCCGACCCCGGACCCGACCTGGTCGAGCTGGTCGAGCTGGCGGTGTCACGGGCTCAGGCGTCCTCGGCGCCGGGGAGTGCATCGAACGGGGCCTCGAGCTGGGCCGCGGCCGTCCAGCCCTCGAGGTAGCCCTTGGCCTTGTCGGCTTGCGGGTAGCGGTCGACCCAGCCCCAGAACGCCGCGTCGTGGCCCGGCTCGATGAGGTGCGCGAGCTCGTGGACCAGCACGTAGTCGACCACCCAGCCCGGCATCCCCTGCAGCCGCTCGGAGACCCGGATCGTCCGGTCGCCGGGCGTGCAGGAACCCCACCGGGTCAGCTGGTTGTCCACCCAGCGCACCGAGCTGGGTGCGGCCAGCCCGCCGAGGTACTCGTCGCTCAGGCTCCTGGACCGGGTCAACAGGTCCTCGTCGGTGAGCTGCCGCCGCTTCTCGGCCCGCTCGATCCGCTCCACCATCGTGCGGACCCACTCGGTCTCCTCGGCCCGGGTCAGCGAGGCCGGCACGAGGACCACGATCCGGTCGCCCTCGCGGTAGGCGGAGACCGTGCGGCGGCGCCGCTTGCTGCGGCGTACCTCCACCTCGGCCCCGGTCATGGGCCGAATCTACTTCCGCGCCCACTCCAGTAGGCGCTCTTTCGACCAGGTGTTGACGATCCGGTCGGGGTCGATGCCCGCCGCCTCGGCCCGCTCGCAGCCGAGGACCAGGAAGTCGAGCTGCCCGGGAGCGTGGGCGTCGCTGTCGATCGAGAACAGGCAGCCGCTGTCGCGGGCGAGCTCGAGGAGCGCCGTCGGCGGGTCGCGGCGCTCGGGACGGGAGTTGATCTCCACTGCGACGTCGTGCTCCGCGCAGGCCTCGAAGACCGCCTTCGCATCGAACTGCGACTGGCCGCGGATGCCGCGCCCGCCGGTGACCAGGCGGCCGGTGCAGTGGCCCAGGACGTTGGTGCGGGGGTTGCGGACGGCGCCGATCATCCGCCGGGTCATCGCGGTGGCGTCCATCTTGAGCTTGGAGTGGACGCTCGCAACGCGGACGTCGAGGCGGGCCAGCAGCTCGTCGTCCTGGTCCAGGGAGCCGTTGTCGAGGATGTCCACCTCGATGCCCTTGAGCAGCGTGAACCCCCCGGCCAGGTGGTCGTTGACCGCCTCCACGACCCCCAGCTGGCGGGTGAGCCGCTCAGCGCTGAGCCCGTGGGCGATCGTGAGCCGCGGCGAGTGATCGGTGAGCACCAGGTAGTCGTGGCCGAGCTCCATCGCGGTGATCGCCATCTCCTCGAGCGGCGAGCCGCCGTCGGACCAGTCGGAGTGCGAGTGCAGGTCGCCCCGCAGCAGTGAGCGCAGCGCGGCGCCGCCGTCGGTCAGCGGGCCGGACAGCTCCGCCTCGGCCCTCGCCAGGCGATCGGGCAGCTCTCCGCGCACGGCCGCAGCGATCACCTTCGCCGAGCTGGCGCCCACGCCGGGCAGGTCGGTCAGCGTGCCGGCCGCCACCCGGCGGACCAGCTCCTCCTCGGGCAGCGGCAAGATGGCCGCGGCCGCGCCGCGGAACGCCTTGACCTTGTAGGTGTCCTCCCGGGCGCGCTCCAGCAGGAACGAGATCCGGCGCAGCGCGGCGACCGGCCCGGCGTCGTACGAGGTCATCCAGGCGCTCCCTCTCCGAGGTATTTCCCGAGAACTTTCCGTCCACACCCGGTGGAGGACCATCGTCGCAGGTCAGAATGCCCACGGCGGCAGCTCCCGGGCGTGTCCTCCACAGGCCACTCCCGCCTGTCGGCCCCGTGTCCACCGGTGCGCGCGGGTTGTCCACAGAGTTGTCCACAACCTTGTCCACAGGCGGGGGCCGGGACGCGTTGACCCGGGCCGGCCCGCTCTCTAGCGTTCGGGACGGACGAGGCCCCCGCGCCGCGAACCGGCACTCGCAAGGGGAAGGCGAGTGGCGCAACGCAGCGCGGGGGCCTCTCCCCGTCTCGGCTCAGCGCCCGGTGAACTCCGCCGGGCGCCGCTCGCGGCTGGCCCGGATGCCCTCTTGCAGGTCCGCCGTCGCGAGCGTGAGCGGCTGGGCCATGGCCTCCCACTGCAGACCGGCCTCCAGGTCGGCGTGGCCGTGGCGCAGCGCGAGGGTGGTGAGCCGGCTCGCGATCGGGGCGGTCGCCGCGATCCCGGCGGCGGTCTCCAGCACCTCCTCGAGGAACGTCTCGCGCCCGTGCACCCGCGAGACCAGGCCCAGGCCGAGCGCCTCCTCGGCCTCGACCACCCGGCCGGTGAGCAGCAGGTCCCGGGCGATCGCGGGTCCGACGGCGTCGGGCAGCAGGTACGTCGCCGCCATGCCGGGATGCATGCCGAGCTTGACGAAGGGCACGCCCAGCTTGGCGCCCGACGCGGCGTACCGCAGGTCGCAGGCCACCGCCAGGCACAGCCCCGCCCCGATCGCGGCGCCGTTGATCGCGGCGATCGTCGGGACCTCCAGGCGCCGCACCGAGAGCCAGGCGCGGTAGAAGGGCAGCATCCGCTCGCGCAGCTCGTCGACGGTCGCGTCGGGCTCGCCGGCGATCCAGGAGGTGTCTCCGCCGGAGCAGAACGCGCTCCCCTCCCCGGTCACGACGACGGCGCGCACCGTGCGGTCGGCGGCGAGCTCGTCGACAGCGGCGACCCAGGAGGAGGTCATCTCCTCCGACATCGCGTTGCGCTGGTCGGGGTTGTCGAGGACCAGGAGGGCGACACCAGGAGCGGGTCGCTCGAGGCGCAGATGGGTGAGATCGGGCATGACCGCACCCTACTGAGCGCGTCCGGAGCGGTGCGGCGCGCCACGGCGGACTCCAGGCGCGCGGGGCGCCTGTCACGCCCTCGCTCGCTTGTGCCGTAGGGTCGAGTCGGTTCGGTGGCACCCGCCGCCGAGCTTCCGGCGGGCTTCCCCATCATCCCCGCCGCGACGACCGAGTGAGTAACTAGGCAAGGAGGCCGTCATGGCGGAGACCTGGAGCGGCGAGTTCTACTGCGTGAAGTGCAAGGAGAAGCGCGAGGCTGAGGGCGAGGTGAAGGTGAACGACAAGGGCACCCGCATGGCGAAGGCCGTGTGCCCCGTCTGCAGCACCAACCTGAACCGCATCCTCGGCAAGGCGTGATCCACGACTGACACGCCCCACACGCTGCGCGGCGGTGCCACCCCCTCGGGGGCGGCACCGCCGCCTGGCATTTCGGCCACCGATCGGCTCGGGAGGTAGGGCCTGTGGAGGGACACGGCGAGCGGGCCCGCCTCGGTGCGAGGCTCGGCACATGGCCGTCTCTCCGCCCCTGCCCGGTCTGCCCGCCCGCCCCGTCCTGCGCCCAGGGATCGCGATCGCGCGCCACGACGACCAGCACCTGCGCGTCGGGACCGATCCGCCGCACCGCCTCGTCGTCGCTGACCGGGCCGTCGTACGCCGCCTGCTGGACGCGCTGACCGAGGGCCGCCCGCTCCCCGACCTCGACGGCGCCGCGTGGCTGGTGCTGCGCGGGCTGCACGACGCCGGGCTGCTCGTGGACGCCGACGTCCTGCACCGGCTGCGCCCCGAGGACCCCGCACTGGTGGCCTGGACGCAGTTCGGCGCATCGGCCGCCGAGCGCCTCGAGGCTCGTGCCGTCGCACGGGTCGGGGTCTGGGCCGCGCCGGAGGTCCGTGAGCCGGCGGCACGACTGCTGCGCGACGCCGGTGTCGGCGTGCGCGAGCCCGGCGAGGAGGCCGACGTCTGGCTGGTGGCGTCCGAGGGCGAGCTGAGCCGGGGCGCGCTGGACGACCTCGTGCGCGACGGCGTCCCGCACCTCGCGATGGCCTCGTCGCTGGGCGCGGTGCGGCTCGGCCCGTTCGTGGCGCCCGGCACCACCGCGTGCCTGCGCTGCGTGGACGCGGCGCTGGCCGAGAGCGATCCGCGCCGCGCGCTGGTGGTCGCGCAGACCACCCTCGACCCCGGCGTCCCCGGTCCCCCGCGCGACCCGGCCCTCACCCACCTGGCCGTCGGCTGGGCGGTGCGCGACCTGCTGCGCTACGTCGAGGGCGAGTGCCCCTCCACCTGGTCGACCACCTACGACCTCGGCCCGCTCGCCGCACCGCAGCCGCGCCGCTGGCCGCGCCACCCGCACTGCGGCTGCGCCTGGGACGACCTGCTCACCGTCGCGATCTGAGGATCGGCGGCCCCGCTCACCAGTGCTCGCGGTCCAGCTTCGCCTCCATCGCGCGCAGGTGCTCGCGCGAGCACGTGTCGCAGTAGCGGCGGGTGACCCGGCCCTCGACGGAGGTGGTCCAGGTCGGGCTGGCGGAGGCGTCGGGCTCCTGACGCCCGCAGAAGTCGCACGTCACCATGGATGCGAGGCTAGCGCCGCCGGCCCGGAGCCGGCCGGACCTGGCCAGAGATGCCCGGGCATGGGAGGAGCCGGGCACGACGCGGTGCGTCGTACCCGGCTCCGGGTTCACCCGCGATCAGGGTGGAGGTGATCGAGACGATCACCCGGGTCCTACAGAGCGCGAGCGAGGGCGAGGCGTGCCTGCTGCGCGGCCAGCTCGGCCTTGCGGCTGAGCCGGCGCGCACGGGCAAGACGACTGCCCATGCGCAGCGATTGCGCCTCTCCCAGGCGCGCGGCCATATGCGCGCGCGCCAGGTCTTCGGTCAGGAGGTGGTTCATGTCGGTACTCCGGTTCTGGTCCAGGTTCATGGATGTGGGTGGTGCTTCTCCGAGGGCGGTGCTCTGGTCGGGACAGGCGGCCGCCTAGGCGGCCGCCTCGTTCTTGCGGGGTCGGCCGCGCGGACGCTTGCGAGGGATCACTGCTCCCTGCAGGAACAGCTCGCCTCCCCAGACGCCCCAGGGCTCACGCCGGTCGAGGGCTCCGCTGAGGCACAGTGCCTGGACGGGGCAGTCCTGGCACAGGGCCTTGGCGAACTCCACGTCGGACGGCAGCTCTGCGAACCACAGCTCGGGGTTGTTGACCCGGCAGGGCAGCCGCTCGTGGTCGACGTGACCGGCCTGGTCGTGCAGGTGGCCCAGGGACGTCTCCGAGGAGAGCTCGGGGCCCGGCTCCTGCTGCCCGGCGGTGCGGTCGAGAACGCTGATGGTCATCCATCTCACCTCCTGTCGGTGACCTGATCGCGGTGGGTGGTGCGGTGTGGCGGGGGATCGAGGCCTTTGACAAACACAAAGGCCGCGGATCCCTTGGTGGGTTCCGCGGCCTGGAGGTGAGCCAGTCTGTTATCTCAACAGGGTGGCGAACTCCAGGCGTGGGTCCCCGGGACGTAGGCGGCGGCGACGCGAGCCACCTGTCCCTTGACGACGGCGCGATCGCGGACGATCTCCAGACCTCGAAGATCGACGGACCACCGGCCCGTCGCCGGGGTGGCGAAGGCGGCGTGGCCGCACATGGGCATGCCAAAGCCGGACGCCATCCCCGGGTTGGACGGGGTCGTCATCGTGATGGTGTTGGTGATCATGCGGGCCACCTCCTTCGGTGCTTCGGGCGCCGGCCTTGTCAGGACCGTGGTGCGCGGCTTATTCGATGACGACGAAGTTACCGCCACCGCGATGTAATGAGCAAACGATTTTATGGCTATTTCCGGCATTTCCTGCGAACCGCTCTAGACCAGCAGCTCCAGGAGCTCCTCGCCGTAGCGCTCGAGCTTGCTCTCGCCGACCCCGCTGATGCGCAGCAGCGCCTGCGGGGACTGGGGCCGGTGCTCCGCGATGAGCTGCAGCGTCGCGTCGGTGAAGATGACGAACGCCGGCACCTCGTCCTCGCCGGCGCGCTCCTTGCGCCACTCCCGCAGGCGGTCGAACAGCGCCTCGTCGTAGGACGCCGGGCAGTCGGTGCAGCGTCCGCGCTTCTTCTCCGCACCGGTGCGCAGCGGCTTGCCGCACTCGCGGCAGTTGGCCACCCTGCTCCGGCGGGCGGTCGCGGGCTCGCTGCGGACGGCGTCGGGAAGCAGGGGGTCGAGGAAGCGCGAGGGCTTGCGGCGGGCGGCCTGGCCGGGGTTGCGCGCCTGCGCCCAGGAGAGGGCGAGGTCCACGCGGGCGCGGGTCATGCCGACGTAGAGCAGGCGGCGCTCCTCCTCGATCGCGGCCGGGGTGTCGGCGTAGACGATCGGGAGCGTGCCGTCCTGCAGACCGCACAGGAACACCGTGTCCCACTCCAGGCCCTTGGCCGCGTGGAAGGTGGCGAGGGTGACCCCCTCGGCGACCGGCGCGTGCTGCTCGGCGGCGCGGCGGTCGAGGTCGTCCACGAACGTCCCCAGCGTGGCGCCCTCGCCCCGGGCGAACTCCTCGGCCTGGCTGACCAGCGCCTGCCAGGACTCCCAGCGGTCGCGGGTCTGGCCGCGCCCGGTGGGCGGCTCCGCGGTCCAGCCCATGCCGGCCAGGGTGGCGCGGACGACGTCGACCAGCTCGCCCACTCCCCCGTCGACCTCCGAGCTGCCCGAGCGGGCGGCGCCGCGCAGCCGGGTCACCGCCTCACGCACCTCGGGCCGGTCGAAGAAGCGGGCGGCGCCGCGGACGACGTACGGGATGGCGAGGTCGGACAGGGCCTCCTCGTAGGCCTCGGACTGGGCGTTGATGCGGAACAGCACCGCGATCTCCGACAGCGCGCGTCCACTCCCCCGCAGGGCCTGGATTCGCCGGGCCACCTGGTGGGCCTCGGCAACCTCGTCGGGCGCGGGGGTGAAGGTGACCGCGGGACCGGCCGGACGCTGGGCCCGCAGCTGGACCGACTGGGTGGCGGAGCCCGCGAGCAGCGTGTTGGCGGCCTCGACGACCTGCGGCGTGGAGCGGTAGTTGCGCACCAGCTCGACCGAGGTCGCGCCGGGGAACTTGGTGGTGAAGCCGGTGAGGTAGTCGGCGTTGGCGCCGGCGAAGGAGTAGATGGTCTGCGCCGGGTCGCCGACCACACAGATCTCGTCGCGCCCGCCCAGCCACAGGTCCAGCAGCGCCGACTGCAGGGGCGAGACGTCCTGGAACTCGTCGACGACGAACCACTTGTACTGGCGGCGCACCTGCGCCGCCACTCGCTCGTCCTCGGCCAGGATGCCGGCGGTCAGCAGCAGCACGTCCTCCATGTCCATGCGGCCTTGGGCGCGCTTGACCTCCTCATAGGCGGCGAAGACCCGGCCCACGGTCTCGGGGTCCTGGCCAGACACCGCGCGCCCGCGCGCCTCGGCGAGGCGGGCGTAGTCGTCGGGGTGCACGTTGCTGACCTTGGCCCACTCGATCTCCGAGGCGAGGTCGCGCAGCAGCGCCTGGTCCGAGCTGAGTCGCTGCCGGCGGGCGGCCGAGGCGAGCATCCCGATCTTGGACTCGATGAGCGTGGGCAACTCGGTGCCGTGGACGTGGGGCCAGAAGTAGCGCAGCTGGCGCAGCGCCGCGGAGTGGAACGTGCGGGCCTGGACCCCGCCCGCGCCCAGCCCGCGAAGGCGCCCGCGCATCTCCCCGGCGGCACGCGTCGTGAACGTCACCGCGAGCACTTCCGAGGGCGCGTAGACGCCGGTGGCCACGCCATGCGCGATGCGGTGGGTGATCGCGCGGGTCTTGCCGGTGCCGGCGCCCGCGAGCACCCGCACGGGGCCGCGCAGCGCCTCCGCCACACGCCGCTGCTCGGGGTCGAGCGCGGCGAGCAGGTCGTGGGACAAAGGAACAACTCCTGCGTCGAGATGGTTGTATCGGTTGCAGTCACGACCCTAGACGCCGGAGGCGACAACCCCAGATGAGCAGCTTCACGATGTACACGACCCCCTGGTGCGGCTACTGCCACCGGCTGAAGAGCCAGCTCGACCGCGAGGGCATCACCTATGACGTGGTCGACATCGAGCAGCAGCCCGACGCCGTCAAGATCGTCGAGGCTGCCAACGACGGCAACCAGACCGTCCCCACGCTGGTCTACTCCGACGGCACCGCCCAGACCAACCCCTCCCTGGCCCAGGTCAAGGAGAAGGTCGCCTCGCTCGCCTGACCCACCGTGCAGTGGGTGACGGGGTCACCAGTGGCTGCCGGGGAGCGGGGCGCCGCACCAGTGCTCGACGAGGCTGCGACTGATCGAGACGCCGCTGGGGAGCAGGACGGTGCCAGCCTCGGCCTGCTCGCGCATCGCGGCCCGGGTGAACCAGCGGGCCTCCTCGATCTCGTCCCGGTCGACGACGATCTCGGTGGTCTCCGCGCGCCCCACCATGCCGAGCATCAGGCTGGCCGGCAGCGGCCAGGGCTGGTTGCCGAAGTAGGTCACCTCGCCGACGCGCACGCCGACCTCCTCGGCGACCTCACGCCGTACGGCGTCCTCGAGGGTCTCGCCCGGCTCGCAGAAGCCGGCGAGCGTCGAGAAGCGTCCCTCCGGCCAGACGGCCTGACGGCCCAGCAGGCACCGCTCGTCGGCCGCGCCCGGCTCGCCGTGGGTGATCAGCATGATCACGGCCGGGTCGGTGCGCGGGAACTGCGGGCGCCCGCACGCGGTGCAGCGCAACTCGTGTCCGGCCGCCTGGGGCTCGAGGGCGCCGCCGCAGCGCGGGCAGAACCGGGTCGCCCAGAGCCACTCGGCGAGGCCGAGCGCGTGGAAGACCAGCGGCGCCTCGTCCGTCGAGCTCCCCGCGAGCGCCGGCAGCAGCCCTCGCAGCGGGACCCAGGCGTCCTTCTCCTCGGCGGCCAGGGCGCCGTCGGCGATGACCGCCCACCACGTCGTCGCGTCGCGCTGCCCGAGCAGCACCCGGGTGCCCTCGGGCGCCTCGGCCGGGGACACCCACTCCAGCGTGCCGTTGCGGGGCCGCACGCGGGTCCCGGCCACCACCAGCACCCGGGTCCCCGGCTCCCCCCAGCGCTCCGCCAGCCAGCTGTCGTCCTTGCGCTGCTGCCCGAGGCGGTCGTGGGCGGGTGAGGCGAGGCGCAGGTGGGGATATGTCACGACCCCGAAGTTAGTCCTAGGGTCCATGCCCATGAGCACCCACATCGGCGCGCAGCCCGGCGAGATCGCGCCCGTCGTCCTGATGCCCGGCGACCCGCTTCGCGCGAAGTGGATCGCCGAGACGTTCCTCGAGGGCGCCCGGTGCTACAGCGAGGTGCGGGGTATGTACGGCTTCACCGGCACCTGGCGCGGGCAGCGGGTCTCGGTGCAGGGCTCCGGCATGGGCCAGCCGTCGATGGCGATCTACCTCAACGAGCTGCTCACCGAGTACGACGTGCAGTCGGTCATCCGGGTCGGCTCCTGCGGCGCGCTGACCGAGAGCCTGGCCGTGCGCGACCTGGTGATCGCCTCCGGCGCGTGCACCGACTCCGCGATGAACCGGATCGCGTTCGGTGGCCTGGACTACGCCCCGGTCGCGGACTTCTCGCTGCTGCGCGACGCGGCCGCCGCGGCCGAGGCCCTCGAGACCGAGGCATCGGTCCACGTCGGGCTGGTCTTCAGCAGCGACTCGTTCTACCCCGCCCGTCCCGAGCTGTCGGCGCGGATGGTGGAGTACGGCGTGCTCGCCGTCGAGATGGAGGCGGCCGCGCTCTACACCCTCGCCGCCAAGCACGGCCGCAGGGCGCTGGCCATCTGCACGGTGTCGGACCACGTCGTCACCGGCGAGGAGACCACCTCCCAGGAGCGAGAGCAGACCTTCGGCGACATGGTGGAGATCGCCCTCACGGCCGGCCTCGCCGCACCGGAGCACTAGCGGCAATATCCGGCCGGGCCCGCGCGTTCTCCCGGTGTGGAGATCCTCGACGCGGTGGTGATCGGAGCCGGGCAGGCCGGGCTGTCGACGGCCTACCACCTGGGCCGCCACGGCATGTCCCACGTGGTGCTCGACGCCGACGGGGGCCCGGGCGGCGCCTGGCAGCATCGCTGGGACTCGTTGACGATGCGCGACGTCCACGGCATCGCCGCACTCCCGGACTCGGCCGCCCCGGGTGGGTCCGAGCGCCGCGCGAGCGACGTGCTGCCGGCGTACTTCGGCGCCTACGAGGCCGCCCACGACATCCCGGTGCTGCGCCCGGTCCGCGTCGACCGGGTCACCGACGACCACGGCCTGCTCGTCACCCACGCCGGCGAGCGCACCTGGACCAGCCGGACCGTGGTCAACGCGACCGGCACCTGGAGCCACCCCTTCGTGCCCCGCTACCCCGGCATGCAGACCTTCGCCGGCGAGCAGCTCCACACCGCCGACTACCCCGGCCCCGAGCACTTCCGCGGCCGCCGCACGGTGGTGGTCGGCGGCGGCGCCTCCGCGGTCCAGCTGCTGGGCGAGATCGCCCTGGTCACCGACACCCTCTGGGTCACCCGGCGCCCCCCGGTCTGGCGCACCGACGACTTCACCCCCGAGGCCGGACGGGCCGCGGTCGCACTGGTCGAGGACCGGGTACGCCGCGGCCTGCCGCCCGCGAGCGTCGTCAGCGTCACCGGCCTGGCCCTGCGCGAGCAGGAGCAGGAGGCCGCCCGGCTCGGCGCGTACGAGCGCCACCCGATGTTCGCCTCGGTCCAGCCCGACGGCGTCCGCTTCGCCGACGGCGCCTTCGAGCCGGCCGAGGTCATCTTGTGGGCGACCGGCTTCCGCCCGGCGGTGACCCACCTCGGGCCGCTGCACCTGCGCAGCGAGCACGGCGGGATCCGGCTGGACGGCACCACCGCGGTCGCGGACCCGCGGGTGCAGCTCGTGGGCTACGGTCCCTCGGCCAGCACCATCGGCGCCAACCGGGCCGGCCGTACCGCGGCGCGAGGCGTGGTGGCCTGGGTCGAGCGCGCGCAGGCTACGGCCTGAGCAGCCGCTCCAGCTCGTCACGACCCGGCAGGTCGTCGGGCTCCACGAGTCGGTCGCTGCGCACGTAGTAGAAGCCGGCCCGGACCTTCTCGAGCGGCACGCCGTGCAGCTCGGCCCAGGCCAGCCGATAGACCGCAAGCTGCAGGGGGTCAGCGTCGTGGCTGCGGCTGGTCTTCCAGTCGACCACCAGGAAGCCACCGCCGGGCTCGTCATAGACGGCATCGATGCGCCCGCGCACCACCTGGCCGTCGAGCACCAGCGCGAACGCCGGCTCGACCACGTGCGGCACCCGGTCGGCGAAGCTGCCCTTCTCGAACAGCTCGACGAGCTCGGCCAGCTCGGCGTCGTCGGCCACGTCGGCGTCGCCGCGCCCCGAGAGCTCGTCGGGGTCCAGCAGCGACTGCTGGCCGAAGCGGGCCTCGACCCACGCGTGGAAGCGGGTGCCGAAGCGGGCGGCGGGCGATGGCTGGCGCGGCATCGGGCGTGCCAGGTCGCGGGCGAAGGCCTCGGGGTCGTCGCGCAGCCTGGCCAGCGCCGTGGCCGACAGGCTGGAGGGCAGCGGCACCGAGACGTCGGCGGCCCGGTCCTGCCGGGCCTCGGTCAGCAGCCGGTCGATCTCGGCGTCCCAGTCGGCGACCTGCGCGGCCTGGACCATGTCCAGGCCCTCGTCGGGCGCGTCGGCCTCGGCGGCTCGCACGCGCGCCGCCGCGTCGAGACGCAGCCGCGCCTCGATGCCGCGGTCGGTCGGCGGCCAGGGCCGGGCCGGGTCGAGCGCGTCGTAGGGGTTGGGATCGCCCTTGACAGGCTTGTCGCGCCAGGTCTCGACCGGCTCGCCCCACGCGGCGAGCTGCTCGCGCACCACGCGCTGGTAGTCCGAGGGGCCGTAGGGCGTGGCCCGCGTGCCCCAGCAGTAGGAGGTCACCGAGAGCAGGTGCGCTGCGCGGGTGAAGGCGACGTAGCCCAGTCGCAGCTCCTCCTCCGCGTCGTGGGCGCGGGTCGCGGCCCGGTAGGCGTCGAGCGCCGCCTTGTCGGAGCCCTGCAGCTGCGGCAGGTCCGCCGCGTCGCCGCGCAGCGGCGCCGGTAGCACCGAGGGCGAGGAGGTCCACAGGGTCCGCGAGCGGTTGGAGGGGAAGCGGGACTCGCACACCCCGACCAGGAAGACCGACGCCCACTCCAGGCCCTTGGCGCGGTGGACGGTCAGCAGCTTGACCGAGTCGGCCTCGCTCGGGGTCGCGATGTCGAGGCCGTTGCCCTGGTCGTCCTCCGCGGTGAGGTAGGCCAGCAGCGCCGGCAGCGTCACGTCGCCGTCCACGGCCTGGAAGTCCGCCACGGCCTTGACGAACAGGTCGAGGTTGTCGCGCCGCGCCGCCGCGGCCGGGCTGACCGCCGAGGCCAGCTCGACGTCGACGCCGGTGGTCTCCAGGATCCGGCGTACGACGTCCAGCAGCGGCTCGCCGACGTGGGTGCGCAGCTGCCGCAGCTCGGCGGCGAGCAGGGCGAAGCGCTCGCGCGCCTCCGGGGAGTACGGCGCCTCGCCCGGGTCGGCGATCGCGTCGTCGAGGGCCGGGATCTCGGCGGGGTCGATGCCGTCGGCGATCTCGACGAGCTGCTCGCCGATCGATGGTGACTCTGCTCGTCGTAAGTGGCGCCCGGCGAGCTCCTGCGCGCGCCGGCTGAGCAGGCGCAGGTCGCGCGGGCCGATGGCCCAGCGCGGCCCGGTGAGCAGCGTGAGCATCGAGGCGTTGGACGTCACGTCGTGCAGCAGGTGCAGGGTCGCCACCACCTCCGCGACCTCGGGCAGGCGCAGCAGTCCGGAGAGCCCGACGATCTCGACGGGGATCGACGCCCGGGTCAGGGCGTCGAAGACGTCCTCGGCGTGCGCGTTGTCGCGGCTGAGCACCCCGATGTCCGACCAGGCGCCGGTGTGGGCGAGTTGCACGGCCGAGACCAGGTGCTCGAGCTCCTCGGCGTGGGTCTCGAAGACGGCGGTCCGGACCGTGCCCCGCTCGGCGCCGGGCTTGGCCAGCAGCGGCTGCACCTGGTCGTAGGCCTCGTAGAGCGGCGCCGCCAGCCGGTTGGCCACCTCGAGGATCCGCTCGTCGGAGCGCCGGCTCACCGTCAGGTGGTACGTCGGACAGGTGCCGGCGGCGGCCGGGAAGGTCTCGGCGAAGTTGAGGATGTTGGACACCGAGGCGCCGCGCCAGCCGTAGATGGCCTGGTTGGGGTCGCCCACGGCGGTGACGGCGTGACCCAGCCCGGTGTCGGGGGTCGGTCCGGAGAAGAGCCGCGAGAGCATCGTCGCCTGGGCCACCGAGGTGTCCTGGTACTCGTCGAGCAGCACCACCTTGAACTTCGCCCGCTCTGCGGCGCCGACGTCGGGCTGGTCCTCGGCGAGCCTGGCGCCGAGCTCGATCTGGTCGGAGAAGTCCATGAGCCCCAGGTCGCGCTTGAGCCGGCGGTAGCCGGCGACCAGCTGGAGGAGCTCGGCGCGGCGGGCGATCGCGGAGATCGCCTTCTCGCACGCCTCGCGGTGCCCCTTGCGGTCCTTGCCGGCCCGCTCCTCGACGATCGCGCGCTCGAAGCCGCGCCGCGCTTCCTCGTCGACGGCGCGCACGTCGGCGGCGCTGCGCAGGTGCTCGCTCATGGCGCCGTCGAGCGCGAGGAGGTTCTGGATGGCGGTGGCCGGGTGGTCGGTGAGGTGGCGCACCTCCCCGGTGAAGCGGTCGACCACCCGCGCGCCCAGCTGGTAGCGCGCGGCGTCGGTGACGACCCGGGTGTCCGGCTCGTGCCCGATGCGTAGGCCGTGCTCGGTGAGCAGGTTGGCGGCGTAGGCGTTGTAGGTCAGGACGGTGGGCTCGATCGGCTCCTCGTCGCCGTCGCGGACCGAGGCGTCCAGTGCGCCCGCCGCCACGAGGGCCTCGCGGATCTTGCGGCGCAGCTCGCTGGCGGCCTTGGTGGTGAACGTGAGGCCCAGGACCTCCTCGGGACGGACCTGGCCGGTCACGACCAGGTAGACGACCCGGGCCGCCATCAGCGTGGTCTTGCCCGAGCCGGCGCCAGCGATGACGACCGCGGGACTCAGCGGCGCGGAGATCGCCGCCCACTGCTGGTCACTGGGTGCGTAGGGCGTCCGCATCACCCGTTGCAGGTCCTCGGGCGTCTCGATGCGCAGTGGCTGCGAGGTCGTCGTCACTGGTCGGTCACCGACCCGGCGCTCTTGATCGGGCAGATCGGCACGAACGAGCAGTCGCGGCAGTGGCTCCCGGCGATCGCCGGGAACCGCTCGGTGCGCAGCAGGTCGGCGGCGCGCACGAGCTCGGAGCGCAGGGCGCCGCGGTAGGGCCCGTCGTCGGCCTGGGCGTCCTGGGTCTGCACCGCGGCCGCCGTCGAGTCGTCGAGGATGCCGAGCTGGACCAGCTCGGCTCCCCCGGCCCGTGCCTCGATGCCCTCGGGGAGCAGGTCCTCGACGGCGCCACGGTCGACGGCGTACTGGTACAGGCCGAGCTGGACGTGCTGCTCGACCGATTTGTCGCTCGGCTTGGCACGCCCGGTCTTGAGGTCGACCACGACCACGGACCCGTCGGAGGCCAGCTCGACCCGGTCGGCGTAGCCGGTGAGCTGCACCTCGACCGGCTCCTCGTCCTCGCCCCCCAGGGTGACGACCGCGGAGAACGGGTGCTCCGTCGCGAGCAGCGTGCGGGTGTTGGCGTGGTGCCACTGCAAGAAGCGCGCCAGCGCCGCGCGCACCCGCTCGTGCTCGCGGGCCTTCGACCAGGGCGTGCGGAAGTCCAGGCGGTCCCACACGTCGTCGACGTGCGACATCAGCGCATCGACGTCGCCGGGCCCCGCGTCGATCTCGCCCGAGGCGACCCGCTCGGCGAGCGCGTGGAGCAGCTGGCCGAGGTTGGCGGACTGGTGGGCGCGGGCGACCCCGCCGGCCTCCCGCTCGAGGAACCATTGGGTCGGGCACACCATCAGCGACTCGAGCACGCTCGCGGAGACCGGGACGGGCAGGTCGGGGTCGCGCACGGGCTCCGGGGACCGCGAGCGCGCGCGGGTGCCCCACCAGGAGCCGGGGTCGGCCTGGGGCACGAGCGGCCGGGGGCCGGCGGTCTCGGCGGAGAGCCGGGCCAGCCGGCGCGCCGCGGCGTCGCGCAGCGGCTCCGGCGTCTCCGGGTCGGCGAGGGTACGGCGCAGCTCGCCGACGAGGCCGCCCATCGAGAGCGGCCGCGCCGGACGCCCCACGACGTGGGCGACGTCGTTGACGCCCAGCTCCTCGAGGAAGCGCGACGGCTGCTCCCCCTCGTCCTCGGGAGACTGGACCGCCGTGACGACCAGTCGCTCGCGGGCGCGGGTGCACGCGACGTAGAACAGGCGGCGCTCCTCGAGCAGCAGCTCGCGGGCGGTCACGGGCGGCACCAGCCCGTCGGTGCCGATGCGGTCGGCCTGGAGGAGCGTCGTGCGCCGGCGCAGGTCGGGCCAGGCGTCCTGCTGGACGTGGGCGACGACCACCAGGCGCCACTCGAGCCCCTTGGCGCGGTGGGCGGTCAGCAGCCGCACTGCGGCACCGCGGGCGCCGCGCTCGGCCAGCGTGTCGGCCGGGATCTGCTGGGCGGTCAGCGTCGCCAGCAGGTCGGCGACGCCGAGGTGGACCCGCTGCTCCTCTGCCCGGGCGACGACCTCGAACAGCGCGCAGATCGAGTCCAGGTCCCGGTGGGCGCGTCGCGCGGCACCGCCGCCGGCCTCCACGGATCGCCGCAACCGCGCCGGCCAGGAGGTCCCGGCCCACAGATGCCACAGCACCTCCTCCGCGGACGCGCCCGCGTCGAGTGTGGCCCGCGCCCCCGCGAGCAGCTCGCCGAGCGCCCGGGCCCGGGTGATCTCGGGTCCGTGCAGCCCGTCGAGGCACGACGGGTCGACGACCGCGCGACGCACCAGGTCGCGCGAGGGCGCCGGCGAGGTGGCGTCCGCGTGGGCCCGCTCCTTGGCGCGGACCCGCAGCGCACGGGCCAGGCGGCGCACGTCGCCGGAGTCGAGGCCGCCGAGCGGGCCCAGCAGCAGCGCCTCGGCGCGGGTGGGGTGGAGGTAGTCGACGTGGTCGGGGTCGTCGTTGTCGAGGTTGACCACGGCCAGCATGGCGTCGAGCAGCGGCAGCACCGCGGGGTCGCGGACCAGGGGCACCTCGTCGCTGGCGACCTCCACGGGCACGCCGGCGGCGCCGAGGGCGCGGCGCAGCGGCGGGATCGAGGTGCGGCCCGAGCGCACCAGGACCGCCATGTCGTCCCAGGCGATGCCGTCCTCGAGGTGGGCGCGCCGCAGCAGATCGGCGAGGTGCTCGGCCTCGGCGCGGTCGGTGTCGAAGGTGCGGACCACGACCTTGCCGTTGCCCAGCCCCGGCGCGTCCGCGAGGGGCTCCAGGAACGCCTGCTTGGCGGTGTCGGGGATCGAGCCCGGCAGTGCCAGCCGGGAGGCGACGCGCTGGGACGCGAGCAGCAGGTGCGGTCCGAAGCGGCGGGTGGTGCGCAGCGCGACGACGTCGGCCGGTCTGCCGTCGGCGTGGGGGAAGGCGGCCGGGAAGTCGAGGATGCCGCGCACCTCGGCGCCCCGGAAGCCGTAGATGGACTGGTGCGGATCGCCCACGACGGTGAGGTCGCGGCCGTCGCCGGCGAGCTGGCGCAGCAGCGCGACCTGGCCGGGGTCGGTGTCCTGGTACTCGTCGACGAAGACGTGCCGGTAGGCCGCGCGCAGCTCGTCGCGGTGCTCGGCCGCCTCGATGGTCGCGCGCCGGATCAGGTCGGAGTAGTCCGTGGCGCCGACGTAGTCGAGGTTGGTGAGGTACTGCTCGAGGAAGAGGCCGGCGGCCACGAGCTCCGGCAGCTCGTGCTCCTCCCCCAGCGCCTGCAGCTCGGCGCCGTCCTTGCCCTTCTCGCGGGCGCGGGAGAGCACCGCGTTGACCTCGCGGGCGAAGCCGCGGGTGCCGAGCGCGCGGTGCAGCGAGTCGGGCCAGGCCACCGACTCGGGGTGGTCGCGGAGCAGCTCGCGGAGCACCACGTCCTGCTCGGGGGCGGAGAGCAGCCGCAGCGGGGCGGCGTAGATCTCGGCCGGCGCGTAGCGGCGCACCAGGCCGTAGGCGAAGGAGTGGAACGTCGCGCACAGGCTGGTCGCCATGGTGCGGCCCAGGCGCGCGGTGACCCGGTCGCGCAGCTGCTCGGCGGCCTTGCGGGAGAACGTCAGAGCCAGGAGCTCGTCGGGGCGGGCGCCGTCCTCGACCCGGCGCACGATCGCCTCGACCAGGGTCGTGGTCTTGCCGGTGCCGGGGCCGGCGAGGACCAGCAGGGGCCCGCCGGGGTGGTCGACCACGCGCTGCTGCTGCTCGTCCAGGCGGGGCACGTCGACGCGCACCTCCGGCCGGACGAGGTGGTAGGTCGGCGCGCTCACGGGACCACCTAACCAGGGGCCACCGACACCGGGTCGGACCGACCTGGCCGGCCGGCGAGGAGCGCGGCGCACCGGCCGCCGCGGGCGAGGAGCCCTCCATGGGTGCCGAGCCCGGCGACGCCGCCGGCGGCGCCGTTCAGACCGCGTCCTCGGCCGGACGCTCGGCCTCGCGGCGGGCCGCCGTGTGCCGGTTCTCCGGGACCGACAGCCCCAGGTTGCCGCGCAGCGTGTCGGCCTCGTACTCGACGCGGAACAGGCCGCGCTCCTGGAGGATCGGGACCACCTCCTGGGTGAAGCGGCGAAACGTCGCGGGGTGGGAGTAGTCGATGTTGAAGCCGTCGGCCGCGCGGGTCTCGAACCACTCCTGCAGCAGGTCGGCCACCGTCGCCGCGGAGCCGACGAACTCACCGGTGGGGCGCCGCCGGCTGGCCAGCACCGTCTCGCGCAGCGTCAGACCCTGCTCCTGGGCCAGCTGGGTGACCTTCTGCGCCTGGGTGAAGAAGCTGCGCTCGGCGTGCTTGAGCGCCTCGGCGGGGAACGGCGCGTCGAGGTCGTGGGCGCGGAAGTCGTACCAGCCGAAGGAGCGCGACATGTCCGAGAGCGAGTGGTCGAAGCCGTGGTCGGTCTCGCGGTAGTGCTGCTCGAGCTCGCGGGCCTCCGCGTCGGTGTCCGCGACCACGGTCGTGATCCCGGGCATGACGACGACGTCCTCGTCGCGCCGGCCGAGGCGTCGCGCCCGGCCCTTGAGGTCCTCGTAGAACGCCTGACCGGCCTGGACGCTGGGAGCGAACGTGAAGATGCCCTCGCCGATGCGCGCTCCCAGGTCACGACCGGCGTCGGAGTCGCCGGCCTGGAACACCACGGGCTGACCCTGCGGCGAGCGGGAGATGTTGAGCGGCCCGGCGACCTTGAAGTACTCCCCCTCGTGGTGCAGCGGGTGCTGCTTGGTCTCGTCCAGGAACACCCCGGACTCCCGGTCGCGCACGAACGCGTCGTCCTCGTAGGAGTCCCACAGGCCGCGCAGCAGGTCGACGTACTCCTGGGCCCGGCCGTAACGAGTGGCGTAGTCGAAGTGCTCCTCGAGCCCGAAGTTGCCGGCGGCGCCGGGGTCGCCGCTGGTCACGACGTTCCACCCGGCGCGGCCGCGGCTGATCAGGTCGAGCGAGGCGAACCGGCGGGCCAGGTTGAACGGGGAGTTGAACGACGTCGTCGCGGTGCCGACCAGGCCGAGGTGCGTGGTGGTCGCGGACAGTGCCGAGAGCAGTGTGAGCGGCTCCAGCCGGTTGAGGTAGTGGGGCGGGGAGCTCGGGGTGATGAACTGGCTGTCGACGATGAAGACCAGGTCGAACCGCGCGTCCTCCGCCTCCCGCGCCACCCGTGCGAACCAGTCGATGTCGACCGAGGCGTCGCCCGGGATCTCCGGGTCGCGCCAGAGCTCGTAGGAGCCGGGGCCACCGACGCCGTAGGGAATGACGCCCAGCTTGATCTTGCGCTCGGTCACGACGGTGCTCCTCGGGTCCGGCCGGGACGATCCCGCCTCATTGTTGGGTAATCATACTGAATCACCACACTTTGACGAGCGCGAGGCCACCCGCCGGTCGCGGCGCGCCGCGACCGGGCTAGCCGAGGTCGACGATCGCGGCGACCGGACCGCCGCCGTCGGGTCCCTGGTGGGCCGCCGACACCGACACGAAGACCGCCGGATCCCCCGTCACCGCGGCGGTGACACCGCCGACCGCGGCCTTGATCTGGCGGTGCCAGTGGACGTCGGAGTCGTCGAGCATCGCGTTGCGACGCCCGCGGACCTGGCCGTCCTGCGAGACCTCGCACTTGAGGAAGACGTTGACCAGCCGGCCGTCGAGGTCCTCGGTGCGGGGGCGCTCGGGCAGGTCGAGGCCGGCGGAGCGGATCGCCTCCCAGATGCCGTCCTGGTCCAGCGCGTCCTTCATCACCGAGTGGCCCACCCGGTAGCGCCCGCCGACGCCGGTCGCGTTGCCGACGACCACCACCTGCGCCTGGTCGAGCTCGACGCCCGACGAGCAGGACGCCACCGCCGAGAACAGGTCGCGGTTGTGCATGACGTCGGCGTCGGTGGGCATGTCGATCTCACCGAGCGCCACCGCGACCCCGAGCGCCGTACCGCCGTTGGAGAGGTCCATCGACTCGTGGGTGTGCTCGGTCCACACCGTCTTGCCGCGCGACTTGGCGTCGCGGATGGTGTGCACCGTCAGCAGGGGGGTCTTGGTCTGGACGTAGTGGACGTCGGCGACGTCGGTGATGCCGGCGCGCTCCATCGCGACCTTCACGGCGTCGGCCACCTTGGTCACCATGGCCACCCGGCCGATGTCCTCGGGCAGCAGGGTCTCGCTCATCGCGAAGCCGACGGTGAGGCGCGGCTCGTCCGTGGGCTCGACGTCCTCGTCGGGGACGGTGGCGAAGATCGTGGCGTGCGGGCTGATGACGCCGTCGGTGCCGCCGGACCACACGATCGGGATCTGCTTGACCTGCTCGGCCGGGGCACCCTTCTCGACGAGCACCTCGCGGAAGGCCCGGTCGCTGATGATGCGGGTGTAGTCGTTGACCCCGCCGTTGCCCTCGGTCTTGCCGATGATCGCGATGACCCGGTCGGCCGCCATGACCCCGTCGTCGATGAGCCTGGCCAGCTCGCTCGCGTCGGCGACGGAGTGGATCGGGACCTTGCGCACTTCGATGGCGGAGGGCATGAGGGTGTCCTTTCGAGACCTGCGCGGGTACGACGACCGTGCCGGACCCACCGTCCACGGCCTTGCCGATGTTGTCCAGGCTCGTGATCACGGCGCGCCGCCCGGTGCGCTCGAGCGAGTGGCGCACGGGTCAGGCGACGGCGCGCGTCAGATCACGAAGTACCGCAGCCACACATAGAGCCACGCGACGCACAGCGACGCGAACGTGACGACGAGGCCGTACTTGGTGAAGCGCCAGAAGCTGATCGGCTCGCCGGCCTTGTGGGCGATGCCGAGCACGACGACGTTGGCGCCGGCCGCGACCGCGGTGGTGTTGCCCCCGAGATCCGCGCCGAGGGCGAAGGCCCACCACAGCGGGTTGCCCGACCCGGGGTTGCCAGAGCCGGCTACCAGGTCCTGCACGATCGGCACCATCGCCGCGGTGTAGGGGATGTTGTCGACGAACCCGCCGACGATGGCGGACCCGAACAGCAGGCTGCTGGCCGCGAGCAGGTCCTGACCACCGAAGGCCGCCGCGGCCTGCTCGCCCAGCTCGCCGATCACGCCGACCTCGACCAGCCCGCCGACGAGGACGAAGAGCGCCATGAAGAACACCAGCGTGCCCCACTCGACCTCCTCGAGGAACTCCTGCGACGAGGTGCGGCTCACCAGCACCATCGCGCCGGCGCCGAGCATCGCGACGACCGACGGATCCAGGTGCAGCACCGTGTGCAGACCGAAGGCGAGCATCACGATGCTCAGCACCACCAGGCACCACGTGAGCCTGCGGCGGTCGGTGATGGCCGCCCCCGGGTCGACCGCCTCCATGGCCGCGGCGGCAAGCTCGCCGACCTCGCCCAGCTGGCGGCGGAACAGCACGCGGCACAGCAGGACCAGCCCGGCGACGAGCAGCACCGTCACGGGCAGGGTGTGCACCAGGAAGTCGTTGAAGGACAGCCCGGCGCGGCTGGCGATGATGATGTTGGGCGGGTCGCCGATCAGCGTGGCGGTGCCGCCGATGTTGGAGGCGAAGACCAGCGAGATCAGGTACGGCGCGGAGGGCAGCCCGAGCCGCCGGCACACCGACAACGTCACCGGCGCGACGAGCAGCACCGTGGTGACGTTGTCCAGCAGCGCGGACGCCGTGGCGGTGACGATGATCAGCAGCGTCAGCAGCCGGGCCGGGCGCCCGCGCGACGCCCTGGCCGACCACAGCGCGAGGTACTCGAACAGCCCCGTCTGCTTGAGGATGCTGACGATCACCATCATCCCGAAGAGCAGGAAGATGACGTTCCAGTCGACGCCGGTCTCGTGGTCGAAGAACGCGCTGTCGGCGTCCACCAGCCCGAGGACGGTCATGGCCGCGACACCCCCCAGCGCGGCGGCGACGCGGTCGATTCTCTCGGTGGCGATGAAGGCGTAGGCCACCAGGAAGATGGCGACCGCGGCGCTGACGATCAAGCGGAGCTCCGTTCGGGGAGGTCGACGTACCAGCCCGCCAGGCGACCGTGGTCGCTGACCGCGCGGAGGCGTCGTTCGATGGCGGGGTGGTCGTCGCGCGCGGCGGCGACCAGGACGTGGTCGCCGACCCGCAGGACGGCGGTGGGACCGGGTGCGGTGATGGTGCCGTCGCGCAGCAGCAGGGAGACCGCCGAGCCCGGCGGCAGCCGCAGCTCGGCGACCTCCACGCCCGCCAGCCGGGAGCCGGGCGGCACCGTGAACTGCAGCAGCGTCGCCCCCAGCTCCTCCAGCGGCGCGGACTCGATCGGGAGGTCACGGGGCTGCTCCCCCGTCGCGGCGCCCAGCCGCCGCGCCACCCAGGGCAGCGTGGGGCCCTGCACGAGCGTGAAGACCACCACCAGCAGGAACACCACGTCGAAGACCCGCTCCGCCGAGGGCAGCCCGACGCTCATCGGGATGGTGGCCAGCACGATCGGCACGGCGCCGCGCAGGCCCGCCCAGCTGATGAACGCCTGGTCGCGCCAGGGCACCCGGAACGGCGTCGCGCAGAGCACCACCGAGAGCGGCCTGGCCACCAGCGTCAGCACCCCGCCGACCAGCAGCGCGTAGGGCAGCGCGTCCCAGAGCCGGGCCGGGCTGGCCAGCAGCCCCAGCAGCACGAACAGCCCGATCTGCGAGAGCCAGGCCAGTCCCTCCACGAAGCTGCCCGTGGCCGTGCGGTGCGGCAGGTCGGCATTGCCCAGCGTCAGCCCGGCGACGTAGATCGCCATGAGCGCGCTGGCTCCTGCGACTCCGGCCACCGCGAAGCCGAGGAAGGCGATGGCAAGGGTGGCGATGGGGTACAGCCCCGAGGCCGGCAAGGCGCTGCGCACGAGCACCCACAGCCCGAGGCGGGCGACGACGTACCCGAGGACCACGCCGAGCACCAGCTGGTAGATGACCTGGCCGAGGATGCCGAGCCCACTCGAGTCGGCCCAGGCGCTCGAGGTGACGACGGTGACCAGGATGATGACCGGCGGGTCGTTGAAGCCGGACTCCGCCTCCACGGTCGCCCGGAGCCGGCCGCGGATCGGCATCGAGCGGAGCACCGCGAACACCGCGGCCGCGTCGGTGGAGGAGGCGACCGCGCCGAGCAGGATGGCCGTACGCAGGTCGACGTCGAGCACGAGGTAGACCAGGCCCGACGTCACCGCGACCGAGATCGCAACCCCGACGGTGGCCAGCACCCCGGCCAGGGGCGCGACGGGTCGCACCACCTTCCAGTCGGTGGTGAAGCCGCCCTCGGCCAGGATCACCGCCAGCGCGGCGGTGCCGAGGATCTGGGTGAGGTCGGCGTCCTCGAACTGCAGGCCGAGGCCGGACTCGCCCAGCATCAGTCCCAGGGCGAGGTACACGAGCAGGCTGGGCAGGCCGGCCCGGGTGGAGATGCGGACGGCGGCCACGGCCGCCAGGAGAACACCCGCCCCCACGAGGAGGGCGAGGTTCAGGTCAGCCGGATCCACGGGCCGCCGTGACGCTCGTAGAGGGCACGAGCAGGACGTCGAGCTCGACGAGCTCCAGGTCGACCACGCGGACTCCGCGTGGACGGGTGACGGCGTCGGCGGCCGCGACCAGGGACGGCCAGGACTGCGTGAGCCCTTCAGCCAGGTCGGCGACCGCACGACGCCGTACCGCCTCGGCGAGCACCCGCTGGGCCGCCACCTCCGCGGAGGCGAGCGGCTCGACGAAGCGCTCGAGAGGGCTCGGCGGCACCAGCGTGACGTGGGCCAGCACGAGCAGGCGTACGTCGCGTCCGTCGGCCGTGTCAGCACGCACGGCCAACGGGAGCTCCTGAGGGGCGACGGGGACGACCTCTGCCCGGTCGACTCCCGGCCACCGCAGGCGCAGCCCAGCCCCGGTGACCCGCGAGACGATCCCCCGCCGGGTCACCACGAGCACGTGCCCTTCGGGCACCCACCGGACCGAGACCGTCGCGAGGAGAGCGAGGAGCGGCACTCCCAGGAGAGCCACCATGGGGACCTGGTACTCATCCACGTGACCCTCCTCGCTCTGCTCGTCGACACCTCCAGTCTCGGCTGCGAGCACGCCGCGGACCATGGGTGCTACCACCCATCTCCACGTGACGGTGGGCGCCCGCGTGGACTCCGTGCGCCGAGTCCGGAAGGGTGAGGGCGTGGCCTGGCAACCGTCGCTCTTCTGGAAGGTGTTCCTCACCAACGGGGTCGTCTTCGCCGTGGGCACCCTCGCGCTGGTCGTCTCGCCCGCCAGCGTCTCGCGGCAGCCGCTGCTCTCCGAGGTGCTGGTGCTCACCGTCGGGCTCGGCCTCATGCTGTTCGCCGACGCGTTGTTCCTGCGCCGCAGCCTGACCCCGGTCGACCGCGTCGTCGCCCAGATGGCGACCGTCGAGCTGCTCAAGCCGGGCCACCGGCTCGCCGAGCCCTCCAGCGGACCCGGCGCCCAGCTGGTGCGCGGCTACAACGCCATGCTCGACCGCCTCGAGGCCGAGCGCAGCGCCAGCAACGCCCAGGCGCTCGCCGCCCAGGAGGCCGAGCGGCACCGGATCGCCCAGGAGCTGCACGACCAGGTCGGGCAGAGCCTCACCGTCGTCCTGCTGGGGCTCAAGCAGGTGCAGGCGCAGGCGCCCCCCGAGCTGGCCGAGGAGCTGGGGCTGGTCCGCGAGAGCGTGCGCGCCGGCCTCGACGACATCCGCCGGGTGGCCCGAGAGCTGCGCCCCGGCGTACTCGAGGACCTCGGGCTGCACAGCGCTCTCGCCGCCCTCGCCTCCGACTTCGCGGCCCACACCGGCACCCACGTACGGCGCACGGTCGCCCGCGGCCTGCCGGCGCTGTCGCCGCAGGCCGAGCTGGTCGTCTACCGGGTCGCCCAGGAGGCACTGACGAATGTGGCCCGCCACGCCCATGCCGGCCAGGTGACGCTGTCGCTGACCCGGCTCGGCGACCGGGTGGTGCTGGAGGTGCGCGACGACGGCCGGGGCACCGACGGCAGCCACCCCGGCACCGGGCTGCTCGGGATGCGGGAGCGGGCCCTGCTCGTCGGGGGCGAGGTCACCGTCACCGGGGGCCCCGGGCTCGGCACGACCGTCCGGCTCGCCGTACCGGTGCCCTCGTGATCAGGATCCTGCTCGTCGACGACCACGCGCTGGTGCGGCGCGGGGTCCGGCTGATCCTGGAGCAGGAGCCGGACCTGACCGTCGTCGGCGAGGCCGGGGACGGCGCCGAGGCGGTCGCCGCGCTGCGCGACCTCGAGGTGGACCTGGTGGTGCTCGACATCGCGATGCCGCGCATGACCGGCCTGCAGGCGGCGCGCGAGATGACCCGTCTCCGCAGGCCGCCCAAGATCCTGATGCTGTCGATGCACGACAACGAGCAGTACTTCTTCGAGTCGCTCAAGGTCGGCGCCAGCGGCTACGTGCTCAAGTCCGCCGCCGACGAGGACCTGGTCGGCGCCGTCCGCGCCGCCACGCGCGGCGAGGCGTTCGTCTACCCCGGCGCGATGGGGGCCCTGGCCCGCGACTACCTCGACCGGCTGCGCCGCGGCGAGAGCGTCCCCGCGACCGTGCTGACCGAGCGCGAGGACGAGGTGCTCAAGCTGATCGCCGAGGGTCAATCGTCCAAGGAGATCGCGCGCGCGCTCACGATCAGCATCAAGACCGTCGAGCGCCACCGCGCCAACATCCTCGCCAAGCTCGGCATGCGCGACCGCACCCAGCTCACCCGCTACGCCATCCGCGCCGGCCTGATCGAGCCCTGACCGCCGGCGCGGCGGGCGGTGACGAGCAGGTACTCCCAGCGCATCAGCCCGTCGCCCTCGTCGAAGCCCCGGGCCAGGGCGGCGAGGTCCTCGTCCAGCGCTGCGGCCCGCGCCTCGTCCAGGCCGCGGTAGACCGCGATGGTGGGGCCGTAGCAGGCCTTGAAGTAGTCGCGGAACGCCTCGGCCGTCGCGAAGCCGTCGACGGTGACCGTGCGCCGTACGGCGGTGAGGTCGACCACCTCGTCGGCGAGCAGGTCGCGTACATGGGCCTCGTCGCCCCAGAGAGGTGGCGGCTGGGCGCCGGGAGGCGGCGCGGGGGCGTACGGCCTCATGGTGGCGAACATCCGCCCGATGAACCCCTCAGGCGTCCAGGCGATCAGCCCGATCCGCGCTCCCGAGCGTGCCACCCGCAGCAGCTCTGCGGCCGCCACCCGGTGGAACGGCGCGAACATCACGCCTACGCAGGACATGACGACGTCGAACGACGCGTCGCCGTACGGCAGCGCCTCGGCGTCGCCGACCTCCCAGGAGAGCAAGACGTCGTCGGCCTCGGCGCGGGCGCGGCCGGCCTCGAGCAGCTCGGGCGTCAGGTCGCTGGCGGTCACGACCGCGCCGGCGAGCGCGGCGGGGACGCTCGCGTTGCCGGAGCCGGCCGCGACGTCGAGGACCCGGTCGCCGGCGGAGACCGCGCAGGCCTCCACCAGGGCCTGGCCCAGGTCGGGGATCACGGTCGCGGCCACGTCGGGGTAGTCGCCGAGGGCCCACAGGGCGCGGTGCTTGGCCTTCAGGTCGGGGGCTGCGGTGTCGGTCATGGGAGCTCCTTCGCTCGGTCGGACTCCAGGCTTGCCCTGGCCCGCACTCACCTCCAGTGCCGGATCTGCACCGGATGCGGTTCACGTTCTGTACTGGCCACCGCGGCCGGAGGGGGGTCTACTGGTCCCATGTCGACCTACGGTCAGTTCTGCCCCGTGGCCAAGGCCATGGAGGTGCTCGACGAGCGATGGACGCTGCTCGTCGTACGCGAGCTGCTCGCCGGGAGCAGCCACTTCAACGAGCTGCGGCGCGGGGTGCCCCGGATGTCGCCTGCGCTGCTGTCCAAGCGGCTGCGCACCCTGGAGCGAGCCGGCGTCGTACGGCGCTCGGACCAAGGCGGGCGCACCTCCTACACGCTCACCGAGAGCGGGCGCGAGCTGCACGGGATCGTCGAGGCGCTCGGGGTGTGGGGTGTCCGCTGGATCGGGCAGCTGGGCGCGGAGGACCTCGACCCGCACCTGCTGCTGTGGGACATGAAGCGCACGGTCCCGCTCGACGCATGGCCGCGCTCGCGCACGGTGCTGGCGATCGAGTTCGACGACGTCGACGCGCGCGCCGCGCACTGGTGGATCGTGGTCTCCGGCGACGAGGTCGACGTGTGCGACTACGACCCCGGCTTCGACGTGACCGCCACCCTACGCACCGGCCTGCGTGCGCTCACTCGCCTGTGGCGCGGCGACCTCGACTGGCCGCAGCTGCTCGCCAGCGGCGAGTGCACGGTCGAGGGCCCCTCCGAGGTACGCCGCGAGCTCCCCCGCTGGCTCGGCCGGTCCTCGCTGGCCGCGGTTCCCCGGCCGGTCCCGGCCTAGCGAACGTCGAGCGCCGCGTAGGCCGCCCCGTCCGCCAGCGCCGCGTAGCCCGGGCCGCGGTCGAAGAAGGCCTCGCTGGCCGCGGGTCGCGACGCCCGCTCGGCTCTCGTCGCCCCGGCGTCGAAGCCCGGGCCGTCGTCCTCGCCGGTCAGCACGACGCCGTACGCGGCCAGCGCGGCCTCGGGCGAGACCTTGTGCCACCGCACGTCGCGCACGACCAGCTCTGGGTCGCGCGCCAGCGGGTCGCCCCACCCACCGCCCCCGGTGGTGCGGATCCGGATGACCTCACCGGCACGGACCGGCTCGGCGTCGGCCAGTGCGTCGGCCTCCCGCTCGGCCGGGCCACCCGGGTCGATGACCACGGAGAACGGCTGCCCCGCCAGTCCACCGCGAACGCCCCAGCAGGCCAGGATCGAGCGGTCGGCGATGGACATGAAATGGCCGTCCTTGAGCATCCGGATGTGCTTCTCGTAGCCGAGGCCGCCGCGGTACTGCCCGGCGCCGCCGCTGTCGACGGCCAGCGACAGCGACTCGACGCGGAACGGGAAGCGCGCCTCGGTGAACTCGCTGGGCAGGTTGCGCGAGTCCGGCACCACGTGGATGGTGTCCTCGCCGTCGGCGTAGTGGCGGCCGCCGGAGCCGCCGCCGAGCACCTCGCGCATCAGGTAGGGCAGCCCGTTCAGGTCCTCGCCGTAGACGCCGGTGTAGCGGATCGTCTCCTGGTCGGCCGGCATCCGCCCGTCGACCGCCTTCGCGAGCACGCCGGCCAGCACGCCGAGGAGCCGCAGGATGACGAACGTGCGGGCGTTGGTGGGCGCCGGGAACACCGGCGTCAACAGGGTGCCCGGCTCCGGGAAGCGCATCTCGATCAGCGGCACGACGCCCTCGTTGACGTCGAGCTCGGCCATGCGCTCCGGCGACTCCGCGAGGTTGCGCAGGATCGGCGCCAGCCACTTCTTGAGGAACACGCCGTCGCTGTAGTCGCCGCAGTGGTTGATCGGACCCTTGGCCTGCGGCGAGGTGCCGTCGAAGTCGAGGATGATCCGCTCCCCGTCCGGGTCGTCCGCGGGCGTGCGGGTGAGCGTGATCCGCTGGGTGTGCAGCCGCGGGGCGTCGACGCCGTCGTGCTCGGCGTAGTCCTCCCACGCCCAGCTGCCGACGGGGATCTGGCTGAGGATCTCGCGGCGGTACGTCGTGGTCGTGCGGTCGATGATCGCGTCGAAGCAGGACTCCACGACCTCGACGCCGTACCGGTCGAACAGCTCCCCGAGCCGCCGCGCGCCCATCAGGCAGGCCGAGCACTCGGCGTCGAGGTCGGCGGCCAGCGACTCCGGCATCCGGGAGTTGCGGGTCATGATCGCGAGCGCCGCCCGGTTGGGCACGCCGGCGTCCCAGAGCTTGATCGGCGGCACCATCAGGCCCTCGGAGAAGACGCTGGTGGCGTTGCTCGGCATCGAGCCGGGCACGGCGCCCCCGATGTCGTCGTGGTGGCCGAACGCCTGCACGAACGCGACCACCCGACCCTCGCTGAAGACGGGCACCGTCACGCACAGGTCGGGCAGGTGACCGATGCCGCCCTCCGAGCGGTAGACGTCGTTGTGGAAGAACACGTCGCCGGGTCGCATCTGCTCGATCGGGAAGTCACGGGCGACCGGGTGCACCAGGGCGGAGTACGAGCGCCCGGTCAGCTTGCGCAGCAGCCGGTCGTGGATGCCGGCGCGGAAGTCGTGGGCGTCGCGGATCATGGGGCTGCGGCTGGTGCGCCCGATCGCGGTCTCCACCTCCAGCTCCACGCTGGCCAGGGACCCCTGCACGATCTCGACCAGGACCGGGTCGGCGCGCGCCCCCGCGTCGTCGGTGAGGTGGGCGAACGGGAACTGCGTGGGCGCACGCCTGCTCATGCCGTCGCCTCCCGGGTCACGATGAGGTTGAGGTACTCGTCCACCCGCGCGACGAACCCCGGATGGACCGGCACCGTCGAGCCGAACTCCTCGATGACCATCGGTCCGGCCACGCTCGCCCCGGGCGGCAGGTCCGTGCGCTGCACGACCGGCGTGGCGACGTACCCGTCCCCCGCGTCGAAGCACACCTGCCGAGTGGCGGTTTCGAGGCTCGTCGCTGGCGCTCCTCGCACCTCAACCACCGCCTCCACCTGGTGGCGCACGATCTCCGGCCGCCGGATGGGGCCGACGCCGGAGACCCGCAGGTTGACCCACTCGACCTGCTGGGTGGGGTCCGTGGAGAAGTCGTAGCCGTAGAGGGCCCGGTGCGCGGCGTGGAAGGCATCCGCCACGTCGGCGAGCACGGCGACGTCGACGACCCCGTCGGGCACCGGCACCCGCACCTCGAACGCCTGGCCGAAGTAGCGCAGGTCGGCGGTGCGGACGAAGCGGTGCTGCGCGGGCGCGAACCCCTCGGTCCTCAGCGCCCGCGCGGCCTGCTCGGTCAGGTCGTCGTAGATCCCGGCGACCGTGGCCGCCTCGAGCTGGTCGGCCAGCGCGACGTGGGTCTGCACGTAGTCGTTCTTCACGTCCACGGTCAGCAGCCCGAACGCCGACACGTTGCCCGGGTTCGGCGGCACCAGGACGGTCGGGATGCCGAGCACGTCCATCAGTCGGCAGAGCAGCAGCGAGCCCGAGCCGCCGAAGGTCGTCAGCGTGAAGTCGCGCACGTCCAGGCCGCGCTTGACCGTGACCTGGCGCAGCGCGTTGGCCTGGTTCCACGCGGAGATCTCCAGCACTCCGGCCGCGCACGCCTCCGGGCTCAGCCCGAGCTCCGCGGCCAGCCCGCGTACGCCGCTCGCCGCCGCGTCGACGTCGAGCGGGATCTCCCCGCCGAGCAGGTGCGGGGGGATCCGGCCGAGGAAGACGTGGGCGTCGGTGATCGTGACCTCGCGCCCGCCCTTGCCGTAGCAGATCGGCCCGGGGTCGGCGCCCGCCGACTGCGGCCCCACCTTCAGCGTCCCCTCCGGCGAGAGCCAGGCGATGGAGCCGCCGCCGGCGCCGACGGTCACCACGTCGATCATCGGGATCTTGGAGGGGAACGCGCCGACCGAGCCCTCGGTGGTCAGCGTCGGCTCGCCGTGGATGACGACCGAGACGTCGGTCGACGTACCGCCGCCGTCGCTGGTGAGCACGTGGTCGAAGCCGGCCACCTTCGCGATCATCGCGGCGCCCAGCGCGCCGGCCGCGGGGCCGGAGAGCACGGTCGTGATCGGCTGGTGCACGACCTCGTCGGCCGAGAGCACGCCGCCGTTGGACTTCATCACGTAGAACGGCAGGTCGCCGTAGTCCGTCAGGCGGCTCTTGATGTTCGTGACGTACGCCGACAGGCGGGGCTTGACGGCCGCGTCGACGAGGGTGGTCATGGCGCGCTCGTACTCGCGGTACTCGCGCAGCACCTGGCTGCTCACCGACACCACGCAGTCGGGGTGCTCCTCGGCGAGGACGGCGCGCATGCGCTCCTCATGGTCGGCGTTGGCGTAGGAGTGCAGGAAGCAGACGCCGAGCGAGTTGACGTCGTGGTCGCGGAACCACCGGGCCACCTCACGCGCGCCGGCCTCGTCAAAGGGCCGCACCTCGTCGCCGGTGACGTCGAGGCGGCCCTCGACCCCCTTCACCAGGTCGCGCGGCACGATCCGGTCGGGCTTGACCCAGAAGTAGGAGTTGCCGTAGCCGTCGGGCACCGACTGCCGGGCGATCTCCAGCATCGCCTCGTAGCCGGCGTTGGTCACGAAGCCGAGCCGGTCGACCTTGCCCTCGAGCAGCTGGTTGGTGGCGACCGTCGTACCGTGGCTGACCGACGCGACGTCGGCGCCCTTCGCCCCGGCCAGGGCGAGCACCTTCTCGATGCCCGCGAGGAAGCCGTCGGCGGGGTTGCCCGGCGTCGACGGGGTCTTGGTCGTGACCAGCGCTCCGGACTCCTCGTCGAAGGCGACGACGTCCGTGAAGGTGCCGCCGGTGTCGATCCCGATCCTGATCCGACCCATGCGTCGATCCAAGCAGAGATCAGGCCTCCGGGGAGCGCTCGTTGTAGACGCCTGCGGGCTCCTGGCCGGACAGCTCCTGGATGGCCGTCATGATCTGGTCGGTGACCTCGCGGCGGGCCCGCCCCAGCGGGACGCCGTCGTAGCGTCCGACGACCTGGATCGGCCTGCCGAACGACACCGTCACCGGCACCACCTTGGGTCGCGACGAGCCGACCGGCTGCAGCTTGTCGGTGCCGATGAGGCCGACGGGCACGACCGGGACGCCGGCGGTGAGGGCGAGGTGGGCGACGCCGGTGCGCCCGCGGTAGAGCCGGCCGTCGCGCGAACGGGTGCCCTCGGGGTAGATCCCGAACGCCTCGCCCCGGCGCAGCACCGAGAGCGCGGTGTCGAGGCTGGCGAGCGCGGCCTTGCTGTCGTCGCGGTCCACCGGCAGCATGCCCATGCCCTCGAACCACATCCGGGAGAGGGCGCCCCTGACGCCGGTCCCGGTGAAGTAGTCCGACTTCGCCAGGAACGCCACCCGCCGCGGCGCCACGATCGGGATGACCATGGAGTCGGCGAAGCTCAGGTGGTTGCTGGCCAGGATCACCCCACCGGTGCGCGGGATGTTGTCCACGCCGTTGACCGTCGGTCGCCAGATCGCCTTGGCGAGTGGCGGGACGACGGTGTGGAGCACCCGGTAGAGCATGGCCTGATCGTAGGGGCAGCTCAGCCGCGCCACGCGTACGGCGTCGTGGTGGTCACCGCGCGCAGGTGCCTGGCACGACCTCCAGCCGCCCGGCGGAGACGACCACGGGGGTCGGTCATCGCGGTGCCTGGTGGAAAATAGGTGAAGGGCCCTTGTGAGTATGAGTCACAAGGGCCCTTCGGCTTGACCGATCCGATGGTGTATCCCGATCGACAGCTCTTCTCCTCCGGTCCCAGTAGCCTCACCATCCGGCTGCCGCGACAAGTTCCCAGCAAGCTGGTCCCCCGTCATCTGGACCCTCGTCTCCGAGCTGCCCCGCTCTCCCCGGGGGGAGTGCGTGGGTCAGTTCTATGCCCCGCCGAAACCCCCGCGCAAGACCTTCACGCCACAAACCTCCGGTTCCACCGGAACTCCCCCTCCCTCCACAGTCCGACCCCCCTCTCTCCACCACACCCGCCCCGTTTCCACAGCCTTGTCCACCGTCCCTGTGGAGAAGTCGCCCACTGGTCCAGACCTCGTCCGCCGCTGGTCGAGGTGCAAGGAGCGGCGGCAGCCCACTTTCGGTGGTCGAGGTGCGAGGAGCGCCAGCGACGAGCCTCGAGACCCCGTCGGTCGAGGTACGGCGGTCGGGTGGCGGGGTCTCGAGGCTCAGGCGTTGCACGCCTTCGTACCTCGACCACCGAGATGCGAGAAAGTTCCAAGACCCCTTGTGGATAAAGGCATTCTCGGCGCCTTCGACTGTCGGTGGCGGGTGCTTGAGAAATCCCATGAACACCCCCGGACCCAACCAGAGCAGGCAGCTGCTCGACGGTGTCCGCGCGCACACCCAGGCCGCGATCGAGGCCGAGCTCGGCCGCGTCCACCTCGTCCATGACTGGTGCTCGCTGCATGAGACCCACGACGAAGACGACGCCGCGGTCGGTGACCACGGCATCCCGCTCGCCGGGCCCGGGGCACCCATGGTCAGCGAGTTCGCGGTGATGGAGCTCGGCGCCGCCTTGGGGATGTCCACCGACTCCGCCAAGCGCTACGTCGGCGCCGCACTTGAGATCCGATACCGCCTCCCCAGGATCTGGGCCCGCGTCGAGGCCGGTCAGCTGGGGTTCTGGAAGGCCCGGTGGATCGCGGAGCACACCATGTGCCTACCCGCGGCGGGTGCCGCGTTCGTCGACGCCCGTCTCGGGTACTGCGCGCACAAGGTCTCCTACGCCGAGGTCGAACGACAGATCACCACCGCGATGGCCAGGTTCGACCCCGAGCAGGCCGAGAAGCTACGCCGCCAAGCCGCCGACGGACGCAAGCTCGACATCCACACCCACGCCATGTCCCTCGAAGGCACCATCGACGTGTCCGGGACCCTGGACGCCCAAGACGCCCTCGACCTCGACACCGCGATCAACCGCCTCGCCGCGGACCGGAAGGCCGCCGGGTCCACCGAGTCGTTGGACGTACGACGCGCCCAGGCCGCCGGTGACCTCGCCCGCGGCCAAGACACGCTTGCCTTCGGTGATGAGGACAGCGAGGGTGGTTTCGAGACAGGACTTCGTCCTTCCTCAACCACCGAGAGCATCAAGATCACCCGAGTCATCGACCTGCACATCCACCAGGCCGGGGTGTTCGGAGACCCGAACGCCACCGTCGGCAGATGCGGCCGCAAACCGGTGCTGCTCGAGACCATCCGCGAGTGGTGCGGCGCACCCGACACCGTCATCAACCTCAAACCCGTCAGAGACCTCGCCGAGCACGTCCACGTCGCCGGCTACGAGCACCCGGCCCGGCTGGTCGAGCAGGACGACCTCATCGACCACACCTGCGTGTTCCCCTGGTGCACCAGAGCGGCCGAGAGGTGCGACCACGACCACGTCACCCCCTACCAACGCGGCGGACCGACCTGCTCGTGCAACTCCGCACCCCTGTGCCGCGGGCACCATCGCTTGAAGACCCACGGCCGCTGGACCTACGACGTGCTCGACCGCGGCACCTATGTCTGGCACTCACCCCACGGCCACACCTACCGCCGCGACCACACCGGCACCGAACCACTCCAACACCACAGACCCTGAGCGCCCCACACCCCGCCACCGGCGGGGCCACCGGCATGTCGGCAGAGCAGTCGACGAGCCGACCCAGCTAGCGTGGGGGTCTCGCACTAGGGACGGGACCCGCTATGTACTTCGACAACTCGCCGTGCCGCGTCTGTGGATCCGAGGTCGACCTCCGGGCGCACGACGCGTCCGAGGTGCGCCACGGCAAGAACCCGGACGGCACCGTCGACCTGCGGATCTGCACGAACCCCGACTGCCCGACCAACGCGACCTCGCCGGCGGAGACGCCGACTCCCTGAGGCCGCAGCGAAGGAGTCGATCTCGATCCGGAGGTCCTGCACCACCCGAATCAGAGCTGAGCGGTCAGCCGGGCGAGACCGGGGCCGGAGAGGGCCACCAGTCCGGCGGGTCGGCCGGAGATCGCGAGCAGCAGGTCGACGTCGGCGCCGCGGACCGCCGCCCCGTGGCCGTAGGACCACCCGGTGTCCGTGGACACGATCCGCAGGCCCCTGAGCCGCCTCGGCGCCCCCATGAACCTGTTGGTCGCGACGTAGGCCAGCGACGCCGCCACGACCTCCGGTGGTGAGGTGTGGACGAGACCGAGCGGGCGGGCGATGTCCTGGGCGTGGATGACCAGGTCCATGAGCGGGTCCATCCGGCTGCTCCCGGGCGTACGACGACTGGAGGCCGCGCTCTCGCGCAGCATCTGCACGAGCTCCTCGGTCGAGTGCCGGGTCGCGCGCCGCGCCGCCCGGTCCACCTCCATCCGGTCGAAGCTGCCCCTGGCCCGCACCGCCGCGACCAGGATCGTCCCCAGGCCGTCGCGCGTGGTGCCGGTCAGGTGGGCGACGACGTCGCGGACCGTCCACGCGCCGCACAGGGAGGGCGTGGCCCACTGCGCGTCGTCCAGGTGGGCGACCAGGTCCGCGAGGGCGAGGCGCTCGGCACCCACCGCGACGTCGATCGAAGCGCCCTCCATGCCGGTTCGACTGATCGGCGCCACCGGACTCATCGGCATCTCATGCGTCACGTGCCGCCTCGAACGCCGCGGCGACCTCGAGCAGCCGGCGCTCGGCGCCGTGCGGCGCCACGATCTGTACGCCGACGGGCAGTCCGGACGGCGTCACGCCGGCGGGCACCGAGATCGCGGGGCAGCCGGTGACGGTGATGTAGTAGGCCGAGCGCATCCAGTCGAGGTACGACTCCATCTCGACGCCGTTGATCGCCGTCGGGAACTCCTGGTCGGCAGGGAACGGCGGCACCTGCGAGACCGGCAGCACCAGCACGTCGTAGCGCTGGAAGAACAGCCGCATCCGCTCGGCCAGCGCCGTGCGGCGCGCGTAGGCGGTCGCGACGTCGGCCCCGGTGAGCGACTCCCCGGCGCGGATGTTGTCGGCCAGCGACTGCTTGAAGGAGGTCGGATGCTTCGCCAGGAGCTCGCCGAACCGGGCCTGGAAGTGCCACGCGCGCAGGGTCCGGAACGTCTCGTCGGCCTCGTGGAGGTCGGGGTGGTCGCTGAAGACGCGGGCGCCCGAGCGCGCCATCAGTCGGCCGGCGTCCTCGACCACCGTCGCGACCTCGTCGTCGACCTCGAAGGCCGCGCCCAGGTCTCGCGTCCAGGCGACTCGAAGATCCTGCAGCGTGCCGGAGACGGGTGGTGCGAACGCGGCGCCGGGCGCACCGAGCGCGAGCGGTGCGCGCGGGTCCGGGCCCGCGAGCACCGACAGCAGGAGCGCCACATCGCCGACGTTGCGCGCGAGCGGACCACTGACCGAGGTCGTCTCCCACTGGTTGGCCAGCGGCCACCCCGGCACCCGCCCCAGCGACGGGCGCAGGCCTACGACGCCGCAAAACGACGCGGGGTTCCGCAGCGAGCCGCCCATGTCGGAGCCGTCGGCGAGCGGCACCATGCCCGACGCGAGCGCGGCGGCCGCTCCCCCGCTCGAGCCGCCGGCCGACCGGCTCGGGTCGACCGGGTTGAGGGTGGTGCCGAAGACCGTGTTGAAGGTGTGGGAGCCGGCGGCGAACTCGGGCACGTTGGTCTTGCCGAGCAGTACGACGCCGGCTCGGCGGATCCGCTCGACGATCAGGTCGTCGGCATCCGGCACGTGGTCGGCGAACAGCGGCGAGCCGTAGGTGGTGCGCCAGCCCGCGACGGCGTGGGTGTCCTTCACCGCGAACGGCAGTCCGTGGAGCGCGCCGACCGGTCCGCCCGAGGCGAGGTGCTGGTCGGCCGCGGCCGCTCCGGCCATGGCCCGCTCGGCGTCGAGCGAGACGATCGCGTTGAGCTCGCCGTTGCGGCTCCCGATGCGCTCCAGGTGCAGCTCGAGCAGCTCGCGTGCCGAGATCCGCCGCTCCCGGATCGCTTCGACCTGCTCCCGCGCGGTGGACTCGACCGACAGCTCGCTCATGCGGTCATGATCGCCGACGGCCGAAGAGGCCCCCGACCAGACCCTGCGCGAGGACCCCCAGCAGCACCAGCCCGGCGCCCACCGCGACGCCCCTGAGGAAGTCCTCCTGCGACGCCGCCGCGCCCGCCCTCGGCGGCGCGCTGAACACCTCACCCGGCACCCCAGCCGCCCCAGTCGCCCCCGCTGACCCGTCAGAAAGTCTCTGACGCGTCAGCGCGTCGCCCACGTTGCTGAAGAAGTCGCCAGCCATGCGCTTGGAGACCGAGCCGAGCATCCGCTGGCCGACGCCGCCCACCATCCCGCCGACGACGGCGTCGGCGTCCCACGTCACCTGGGTGCCCTCGGGCACCTCCTCGAAGCGCACCGCGACGGTCGCGTCGACCGTCCCGGGAGCGCCCGCGCCCTGCAGGCGCATCGTCAGCGACTCGTGCTCGGCGAGCTCCGACAGCGCGCACGACCCCTCGTAGGTGCCCTTGATCGCCGCCACCCCGGCCGTGACCGTCATGGCGTAGACGTGCTCGCCCGTGGTCTCCAGCCGGGAGCAGCCAGGGATGCTCTGCACGAGGACGGCCGGGTCCAGGACGGCGTCCCAGACCGCGTCGACGGGCAAGGGGATGACGTTCGAGCCACTGATCTTCACGAGGTCTCCTCGGCGTGCGCGAGTCGGAGGTGGAAGAGCTCGGAGGGCGAGATCGGCATCGCCGTGATCGCCAGACCAGGTGAGCTAAGCCCCTCGGCATCCTCGATCGCCGAGGCGAACACCGCCGCTGACGGGATTACCCCGGCCTCGCCCGCGCCCTTGATGCCGAGCGGGTTGAGCGGCGAGGGCGTCTCGAGATGGTCGATGTCGATGCCGTCGGGGATCTCGGTGACGTAGGGCATCAGGAAGTCCATGAACGACGCGTTGAGCAGCTGACCGGACTCGTCGTAGACCATCCGCTCGTAGAGTGCCCCCGCGACTCCCTGCGCGACGCCGCCGTGGATCTGTCCCTCCACGATCATCGGGTTGATCAGCTTGCCGCAGTCGTGGACGACGGCGTACTTCAGGATCGTGATCTCCGCGGTCAGCGGGTCGGTCTCGACGATCACCGCGTGCATGCCCGAGGCGAAGGTCGAGCGCTCGGGCGAGTAGAAGTCGGTGCCCTCGAGCCCCGGCTCCTCGTCCTCGGGCACCGGCGGCTTCCCGGGGTCGCCGACCGTGAACTGGGTGGCCGCCCTGGACGCCTCGTCGAAGGCGTAGCGCAGCGGGTTGGACAGCACCGCCACCGTGCCCAGGTCGATCGCCGCGCCGGGCGAGCCTTTGACCGACACGACGCCGTCCACGATCTGCAGGTCGTCGGGCGAGGCCTCGAGCGCGTCGGCGGCGATCCGGAGGACCTTCTCCTTGGTCCTCCTGGCCGCCAGGTGGATCGCCGAGCCGCTCATCACCGCGGCCCGCGAGGCGAAGGTGCCGACGGCGTACGGCATCCGGCGGGTGTCGCCGGTGACCACCTCGACGTCCTCGAAGCGGCAGCCGATCTCGTCGGCGACCAGCTGCGCGAAGACCGTTGCGTGCCCCTGTCCCTGCGTGGTGAGGCCGGTCGCGACCTTGACCTTGCCGGAGGTCTCGATGTGCACGTGCGCGCCCTCGTAGGGGCCGACGCCGGTGCCCTCGACGTAGCAGGCCAGGCCGATGCCGACCCGCCGTCCCTGCCCGGCCATCTCCGCGCGGAAGGCCGGGAACTCGTCCCACCCGACCAGCGTCTTGATCCTCTCCAGCAGGGCCGGGTAGTCGCCGCTGTCGTACTCCAGCTCGCGGCCGTCCTGGAAGATCAGGCCCTGGTCGAAGGGGAACTCGTCGGGCTGGATGAAGTTGACCGCCCGCACCTCGGTGCGGTCCCGGCCGAGCTCGGCCGCGATCGCGTCCATCGTCCGCTCCATCGCGAAGCAGCCCTGCGGCCGCCCGGCGCCGCGGTAGGGCGTGACCATCACCGTGTTGGTGTAGAGCGACTCGAACACCACGCGGTAGACGGCCGGCTTGTAGGGCCCGAGCAGCTGGGTGGAGGTGATGATCGGGACGATCAGCCCGTAGGGCGTGTAGGCGCCGTGGTCGTGCCAGAACGTCACGTCGAGGGCCAGCAGCCGCCCGTCGTCGTCGAAGCCCACCTCGATGTGCTGGATCTGCCCGCGCTCGTGCGCCGAGGAGATGAAGTGCTCGCGGCGGTCCTCGATGAACTTCACCGGACGGCGCAGGGTGCGCGCCGCGAGCGGGACCAGCAGCTCCTCGGGCCAGGGGTGGTTGATCTTGACGCCGAACCCCCCGCCGACGTCGGGGGTGATCACGTCGACCTGGCGCAGGTCGAGCCCCAGCTTGACGGCCACGACCGCGCGCACGCCGGTCGAGGTCTGGGTGGAGGTCCACATCTGCAGCCGGTCGCTGTCGGGGTCCCATCGGGCGACCGTGCCGCGCCCCTCCAGCGGCATGCTGGCGCTGCGCTCGACGTCGAGGTCGAGGGTGAGCCGGCGCGGGGCCGCGGCGAGCGCCGCCTCGACGTCGCCGGTGCTCTGCTCCATCCGGGCGCCGACGTTGCCCGGCACGTCCTCGTGCACCAGCCGGTCGGCGGCGCGCGCGGCCTCGACGCCGACCACGGGCGCCAGGACGTCGTAGGTGACCCTGATCCGCCCGACCGCGTCCTCGGCGACGTAGCGGTCGTCGGCCACGACGAAGGCGACGGCCTCGCCGACGTAGTTGACCTCGTCCTTGGCCAGCGCGTACTGCGTGCGGCCGTGGGTGAGCGCCGGGTGCGGGATCAGCAGCGGCAGCGGGTCGGCCATCGCCCCGGTCAGGTCGTCGTAGGTCCACACCGCGTGGACCCCTTCGACGTCGAGTACGTCGGCCACGTCGATGTCGACGATTCGCGCGTGCGCGTGCGGCGAGCGGAGCACGGCGGCGTGCAGCGTGGCCGGGTCGACCGCGATGTCGTCGGCGTAGCGGCCCAGCCCGCGTAGGAACCGCTGGTCCTCGACGCGCTGGACGCCCGTGCCCATCAGCCTGGTGGTCATGTGCCCAGCTCCGCGGCGCGCTCGACGGCCTTGACGATGTTCTGGTAGCCGGTACAGCGGCATAGGTTGCCGGCGATCATGTCCCGGGCCTCCTCGTGCGTGGGCTGGGGATTGTCGCGCAGCCCGGCGGTGATCGTCGTGAGGAAGCCGGGCGTGCAGAAGCCGCACTGCAGGCCGTGGCACTCCGCGAACGCCTGCTGCACGTTGCTCAGCGACCCGTCCCCGCCGGCGAGCCCCTCGACCGTCGTGAGCTCCAGCCCGACGGCCGACACCGCGAACATCAGGCAGGCCCGGACGGGCCGCCCGTCGGCCAGCACCGTGCATGCCCCGCAGACGCCGTGCTCGCAGCCGACGTGGGTGCCGGTGAGACCCAGGTCGTGGCGCAGTGCGTCGGACAGCAGCCGCCGTGCCGGCACCCGCAGGTCGTGGACGACGCCGTTGACGCTCAGCCGGAGCTCGATCAGGGGCTCACTCATCGCCCGTCGCCTCCCGCACGACCCGCTCGGTCAGCACCCGGACGAGGTGGGCCCGGTAGGCCGCCGTGGCGTGGATGTCGCCGGCCGGCTCGAGCCGCTCGAGCGCGGCCTCGCCCAGGTCCTCGACCGGCACTCCGGACAGGTCCACCACGACGGGTACGTCGCTCACGGACACGTAGCCGACCTTCACGCTGCCACCCTCCACCAGTGCGGCCGCGCCGACCAGGGCGTAGTCGCCGTGGCGACGCGCGATCTCGGCGAAGGCCACTCGCCCACCCGGTGCGAGGGCCGGGAAGCTCGCCGACGTGGCGATCTCGTCGTGCGCCAGGCTCGACTCGAGCGGACCGACGTACAGCTTCGAGGCGGGGATGGTGCGCGCGCCGGACGGCCCGACGACCTCGAGCGAGCCTGCGAGCAGGCTCAGCACCATCGGCAGCTCCGCGGCCGAGTCGGCGTGCACGATCGAGCCCACCGTCGTGCCGCGGTTGCGGATGGTCGCATGGGCGACGTGCGACAGCGCGAGCCGCAGCAGCGGCTGCACCCGCGCCACCTCCTCGTGCGCCAGCACGTCGGCGTGCCGCGCGAGCGCGCCGACGCGAACGCCGTCGGGGCTCACCGTCACCTCGTCCAGCCCAGGCAGGCCGTTGATGTCGACCAGCCTCGAGGGCGCCGCGAGGCGCATCGACAGCAGCGGGACCAGCGACTGACCCCCGGCGAGCACCTTCGCGCCCGGGTCGCCGGCCAGCGCGGCGAGCGCATCGTCCAGCGAGCCCGGGCGGACGTAGTCGAAGGAGGCGGGCTTCACCGCGCGCGGCTGACCTCGTCGGCCCCTCGATGGACGCTCGGGCGGTGCCCACGGCCGACGAGGTGGAAGTAGACGATGACCAGGATCGTGCCGAGCGCGATGCCGCTGAGCTCGAAGTCGTCGGTGATGGCCAGCGTGACGCCGCCGATGCCGGCGATGATGCCGGCGGCCAGGCCCACCAGGTTGACCGGATTGCCGAAGTCGACCCGGTTCTCGACCCAGATCTTGGCGCCGACCAGGCCGATCATCCCGTAGAGCACGACCGTGATCCCGCCGAGGACCCCGCCTGGGGTCGCGCTGACGATGGCGCCGAACTTCGGGCACAGCCCCAGCAGGATCGCCACGAGCGCGGCGACGTAGTAGGCGGCCGTGGAGTAGACCCGCGTCGCCCCCATGACGCCGATGTTCTCGGCGTACGTCGTGGTCGGCGAGCCGCCGAACGCGCTGGCCAGGGCGGTGGCGAACCCGTCGGCACCGATTGCGCGGCCCATGTAGGGGTCGAGGTTCTCGCCGGTCATCTCCGCGACCGCCTTGACGTGCCCGGTGTTCTCCGCGATCAGCGCGATGACGCCCGGCAGCACGAGCAGGATGAAGGTCAGGGAGAAGCTCGGCCCGTGCACGACGCTGACGCCGTCGCCGAGCGTGCCGCTGGGCACCCCGACCCAGTCGGCCGCCTCGACGCCGGCCCACGTGACGCGGTCGTGGTCGAACGCCGTGGCGACGCAGTAGGTCCCCTCCGTCGTGCACGGCTCGCCGTTCTGGTCCAGGAGGTTGGTGCCGGGCAGCACCGAGCTGATGGTGCCGAACAGCTTGTCGGCGGCCCACGAGACGAGGTAGCCGAAGATCAGGGCCAGGAAGACCGCCACCCGGGACCAGAAACCGGGGAACAGCACCGCGGCGGCGACCAGGAAGGTGGCCGTCAGCAGGGCCACCCACTGGTCCTGCGGCCAGTAGACCCCCGCGACGACGGGCGCGAGGTTGAAGCCGATGAGCATCACGACCGCGCCGGTCACGGCCGGCGGCAGGATGCGGTGGATCACCGAGGAGCCGGCGAAGTGGACCAGCACCCCCACGAGCAGCAGTACGACGCCCGCGACCATGATGGCGCCGGTGACGTCCGCGGAGTCACCGCCCTGACCCCGGATCGCGGCGACGCCGGCCACGAACGACGCGCTCGTGCCCAGGTAGCTCGGCACCTTGTTGTTGCAGATCAGCAGGAACAGGATCGTGCAGATGCCGGAGAACATGATGGCCAGGTTCGGGTCGAGCCCCATGACCAGCGGGAACACGAACGTCGCCCCGAACATCGCGACCACGTGCTGGGCGCCGAGCCCGGCGGTCTTGCCCCAGCCGAGGCGCTGGTGCGGGCCGACCGCCTCGCCGGGAGCGGGGTCGATCTTCTCCCAGGTGAACAACGACATCTGAGCCCTCCTCGGCGGTCCGCGATCCACGAGAGCCCCTATGACACACCCTCCGGGCCCTGACGGACAGGACCTACGCCGCAAAGTTGCGGAGTAGCGTCTGGCCCGTGACCCGGCCCCGACCGATCCCGGCCGCCGCCCCGGCCCGCGTGGCAGCGCGGCTCCGGGAGGCGCCTGACGGCCCACTGCCACTGCTCCACACCGGGCGGCACGCCGTGTACGTCGTGCTCGGCGAGCGCGCGCTGGGCGTGGTCGGGCGGCACGCGTGGCAGGTGCCCTGCGCGTTGCGCACAAGACTCCCGGCGCTGCCCGACGTCCGGTCCGCCTCGGCCCTCGCGGGGGTCCTGCACCTCGACGGGGTGCCGGTCGTGGTGGGGCGACTGGTCCAGACCAGCGTCGCCGTGCGGACGCGGCGGCTCACCGCGGACCCGGTCGACCCTGGGGCCCTGCTGGGCCGCGGCGGCGGGCTCACGCCGTACGGTGACGACGTCATCTGCGGCTACCTCGCCGCCCACCGGGCCGCGGACCACAGCACCGAGAGCCTCGACGCCGAGGTGATCCGGCTGCTGCCCCGGACCACCGTCTTCTCGGCCACGCTGTTGGAGTGCGCGCTGCGCGGCGAGGTGCTGCCCGAGGTCGCGGCCCTCCTGGCCGCCTGGGGGACTCCTGCGGCGGCGGCCGCCGAGGCGGCCCTGCTGCGCGTCGGCGGCTCGTCGGGCGCCGGGCTGCTCGAGGGCGCCCGTCGGGCGCTGGCCGCATGAGCACCCACGTCGAGCTTCGCCCGGGCGCGTACGCCGACTCGGTGACGCTGCTCCAGGTGAGCCGCACCGTGGCCCGGCTGCCCGGTGTGGCCGCGGCCCAGGTGGCGATGGCGACCCCGCTCAACATCGAGGTGCTCGAGGGCATGGGCTTCGCCGTCCCGGCCGAGGCAGGGGTCAACGACCTGGTCGTCGCCGTACGTCTCGAGGACCCGGCGGCCCTCGACGCCATTCTCGCCGGGGTCGACCGGGCGCTCGACGACGACACCCGCCGCCCCGCGGGCGCCGCCGAGGTGGCGCCGCACCGCACCACCGCCACCGCGCTGCGTGACGCCGGCGACGCCGTCGTCCTGGTGTCCGTGCCCGGGCCCAGCGCCGTCGTCGAGGCGATGGACGCGGTCGAGGCCGGCCGCGACGTGATGGTCTTCAGCGACCACGTCCCGCTCGAGCACGAGGTGGTCCTCAAGCGCGCGGCCGAGGCAGCCGGCGTCCTGGTCATGGGCCCCGACTGCGGCACGGCGATCGTGCACGGCGTGGGCCTCGGCTTCGCCAACGTGGTGTCCCCCGGCCCGGTCGGCATCGTCGCCGCGTCCGGCACCGGCTGCCAGCAGCTGCTCGCGCTCCTCGACCACGCCGGCGTCGGCGTCACCTCGGCGCTCGGTGTCGGCGGCCGCGACCTCGGCGCCGAGGTCGGTGGACTCGCCACCCGCGAGGCCCTGCGTCGCCTCGACGCCGACGACCGCGTCGAGCTCATCGTCGTGGTCTCCAAGCCGCCCGCGCCCGACGTCGCCGCCGCGATCGAGGAGTACGCCGCCGACCTGGCCACCCCCGTCGAGCTCGCGCTCCTCGGGCCCGGCCAGCCCGATCTGACCGCCGCCGCCGAGCGGGTCCTGCGACGCCTCTCCCGCCCCCTCCCGGACCTGTCCCCCGCTGACCCGTCAGCAACCTCGCGACCGGTCGGCGGGGAGCTGCTGCGCGGGCTGTTCGTGGGCGGCACCCTCGCCGGCGAGGCGCGACAGATCGCCGCCGAGACGCTCGGCGTGGTGGGGAGCGCACTCGCGGACCTGCACGGCGACGGACACGGCGTCGTGGACTTCGGCGACGACGCCTACACCTCAGGGCGCGCACACCCGATGATCGACCCCACCCTGCGGTTGGAGCACCTGGCCCGAGCCGCCGAGGACCCGCACACGGGTGTCATCCTGCTCGACGTCGTGCTCGGCCACGGCGCCGAGCCCGACCCCGCGGCGCTCCTGAACACTGCCCTGGCCGACGTGAGCCAGCCGGTCGTCGCCTGCGTGGTCGGCACCGCCCAGGACCCGCAGGACCTGGACCGCCAGGTCCGGTTGCTCGTGGAGGCGGACGCCGAGGTCCACCTCTCCAACGCGCGCGCGACCCGGCGCGCCCTCGAGATCCTGGGAGCCGGCCGATGAGGGTCGTGAGCACCGGAGCCGACCTACTGGCCGGCGCGGTCGAGGCACAGGCCGTCGACGTCACCCGCGTCGACTGGCGCCCTCCCATGCCCGGCACCGAGGCCGACCTGGCGGCGGTCGCCCTGGACCCTCGGCGCTCCGAGGCCAACGCGCGCGCCGTCGCGGCGATGCTCGCCGTCACCGCCCACCTCGTCGACGTCGGCCCGGCCTCCGAGGTGCTGGGGCTGCAGCGCGGCGAGTTCCTGCACGCCGGACCACCGATCACCTGGGACCGCGCCTCCGGTCCGCTGCGCGGCGGGCTCATGGCGGGCGCCGCGCTCGAGGGACTGGTCGACGACCCGGAGGACGCGGTCGCGCTGTTCGAGTCCGGCGACACCGTCTCCCTCGAGCCCTGTCACCACCGGGGCGCGGTCGGCCCGATGGCCGGCGTGGTCACGCCGAGCATGTGGATGTTCGCGCTCGAGGACCGGGCCACCGGACGGCGTACCCACTGCTCGCTCAACGAGGGCCTCGGCAAGGTGCTGCGCTACGGCGCCTACTCCCCCGACGTCCTCACCCGCCTGCGCTGGATGGGCGACGTCCTCGGCCCCGCGCTGCGTACGGCGGTCCGGGCCACATCGGACGACACGGGGCCCGTCGACGTCACCGGCATCCTCACGCAGATGCTGCAGATGGGCGACGAGGCCCACAACCGCAACCGCGCCGGCACCCTCATGCTGCTGCGCGACCTCGCCCCGGCGCTCGCGACCAGCGGCAGCGACGCGGGCGACGTCGCCGAGGTGCTGCGGTTCGTGGGCGGCAACGACCACTTCTTCCTCAACCTCGCGATGCCGGCCTGCAAGCTCGCGCTCGACGCGGCCCGCGACGTACCGGGCTCGACGATGGTGGTCGCGATGGCGCGCAACGGCACCGACTTCGGCATCCAGGTCTCGGGCACGGGGGGCGAATGGTTCACCGGCCCGGCGCAGGTCGCCGACGGCCTCTACCTCGGCGACTACGGCCCCGGCGACGCCAACCCCGACATCGGCGACTCCGCCATCACCGAGACCGCCGGGCTCGGCGGCTTCGCGATGGCGACCGCCCCTGCGATCGTGCGCCTGGTCGGCGGCAGCGTGCCCGACGCCCTCGCCACGACCCGCCGCATGCACGAGATCACGCTCGCCGAGAACCCCCGCTGGTCGGTGCCGGTGCTGGAGTTCCAGGGGACGCCCACGGGCATCGACGTGAGCCGTGTGTGTCGCACCGGGATCCTGCCGCAGATCAACACCGGCATGGCCGGCAGGCTCGCCGGTGTTGGGCAGGTCGGCGCCGGCCTGGTCACGCCGCCGGCCGAGATCTTTCCCCAGGCCCTGGCCCGGCTGGCCGAGCTGAGTACCCGGGCTCAGGACGGCTGAGTCCGTCGCCACGCGCGACGCGAGTGCCCGAGCGGGCTGACTGGGGGCATGACCCGTTACGGCGACCCCTCCGCCTGCCCTGACTGCCGCGCCAGCCTGCCCACGGGCGCCGAGCGTTGCCCCTCGTGCGACCTCCCGCTGACCCATCCGGTCGCCGCCGAGCTGCTCGCCACGCTGACCTACGCCGACCACCTGCTCGCCCGGCTGCGCGCCGTCGGCGCGGCCCCGGCCGCGGCGTCCTTCGTGCCGCCCGTCGGCCCGATGCCGCGCGCGGCCGCTCGCCGTACCGGCGTCCGGGCGGCGTCAGTGCCCAAGATCCTGCTCGGCCTGGGGGCCTTCTGCCTGCTCGTCGCGGCCGTGATCTTCCTGGCCGTGGCCTGGTCGTGGCTGGGCGTCGGTGGCCGTACGGCGGTCCTGGTGACGCTGACCGCCGCGGCCGGCGCCGCCGGCACGTGGTTCGCCCGCCGCCGGCTGAGGGTGGCCGGGGAGGCGCTCACGGCCGTCTCGCTCGGCCTGCTGGTGCTCGACGTGGTCGGTGCCGACAACGCGGGCTGGCTCGGCGAGCGCTCCGCACCCGGCCTGGCGCTGGCCGTCGGAGCCACCGTGGCGACCGTGTCGCTCGGCCTGGCGCTCCTCCCCACCCGCCTGGTCGCCCCGCAGCTCGCCACGGTGGCGGGCGTCGGCGTGACCGCGATGGCGGCGTTCGACCTCACCGACGGGTCGCTGTGGCTGGCCACGGCCGTCGTGCTGGTCTTCGCCGGGCTGGCCGGTCTCGGCCAGCGCACGACCCTGACCCCGCTGATGTGGTCGGCTGTCGTGGGCGCCACCGTCTCGTGGATCGTCCTCACCTCGTCGGCGTTGTCCGCCACGGACACCGGCGTCATCACGTTCGCCTCCGTCTGGGCCGGTCCCGGCTGGGCGCTGCTGGCCGCCTCCGCGCTCGTGCTGCTGCCGCTGGTCCTGCATCGGGCCCGCGAGACCGCCGTCGCCGCCGTCGCATCGGCCGCGTCGATGCTGTCGCTGACCCTCGCCGTGCCGTTCGTCGACGATGGCGTCACCACGGTGGCCGTGGTCGCGCTCGGTCTCCTGGTGACCTGGATCTGTCTCTCCCTCGCGCTCCCGCGCGCGTGGTCGGTCGTCGCGCGCGTCCCGGCAACGCTCGCGGCCGTCCCGGTCGCGGTCGTCGCGGCCACCCTCGCCACCGAGGCGGCGCTGCGGGTCCTCGAAGCCGGTCAGGTCGACGGCGCCGCCGTCCTCCTCAGCGACGCCGCTCCGTGGGCCAACCCGGCCCTCCTGGTGCCGTCGGTCGCCGCCCTCCTCGTCCTCGTCGCGGCCTGGCTCCCGCGCACCCGGGGCACCGCAGGTCTCGTGACCGGCGCCGCCGCGCTGGCCGCCGCGAGCGTGGGCACGCTCGCGCTGTACCCGGTCCCGCTGTGGACGGTCGTGACGGCGCTCGCCCTGGCCGGCGCGGGGCTCGTCGCCGACTCGCTGCGGCGTGAGACCGGAGCGCCCGAGACCCTCGTCGGTCTAGGAGGCCTGGCCGTGTCGCTGGTGGCGGCGCGAGGCAGCGAGGTGCTGGTGACCGTGGACCTCGGTCTGCTCACGGCGGCCGCCGTCGCCCTCCTGGCGCTGGGCTGGGCACCGGAGTCCCAACCCCTCGGTGACCTGCTGCTGCCGAGCGCCCTCGCGGCGCTGATGTGGTCGGCCGCCGGACTGGCCGGCATCGAGGTCCTTGACCGGGCCGTCCCGATCCTCGTCGTGGTGGGCCTGCTCGCGATCGCTCGCCCGCACGTGGAGCTCGAGGCCTCCGCTGCCGTCGCGGCGGCCACGGCCGCCGGCGCGAGCCTCGTGGCCGCTCATGACACCGCCACGGCCGCGAGCCTGCACCTCACCGTCGCGGGCGTGCTGGTGACCGCGACCAGCCTGGTGCACGAGCGGCGCCGGCCCCTGGCCGTCCCCGGTGGCGCCCTGCTGCTGCTCGCCACCTGGGTGCGCCTCGCCGACCTCGGCGTCGAGGCGCCCGAGGCCTACACGCTGCCGCTCGCGGTGGTCCTCATGCTCGTCGGCCTGCGCCGGGTGCGGCGCGACCCGGACGCGTCGACCGGTGCCTCGCTCACGCCCGGGCTGGTGCTCGGCACGCTCCCCACGCTGCTGTGGGTCCTGGCCGGCGACCCCGTGTCGCCCCGCGCGGTGCTGCTGGGCGCCGGCTGCCTGACCCTGGTCCTCGCCGGCACCCGGCTGCGCTGGAGCGCCCCGCTCGTCGTCGGCGCCACGGCCGGCGCCGTCCTGGCCGCCCGTGAGCTCGCGCCGTACGTCGCCGAGACGCCGCAGTGGGTGGTGCTCGGCGTCGCCGGCGCGCTGCTCACGGTCGTGGGCGTGACGTGGGAGCGTCGCCTGGTCGAGCTGCGCCAGGCCTCGGCCTACCTCGAGCGCCTGCGCTGAGCCTTCGGCGACCAGAAGGCCGCCACGATGTCGACGCTGCCGGAGCGGCGTATCGGGGTGCCCTCCTCCAGGTAGCACTGCCGGGCCTCGTCCTCGTGGCTCGGCGGTAGGGACCCGTCGGCGCGCACCACCCGCCACCACGGCACGGGCCCACCGTGGCGCGACATGACGGCGCCTACCTGGCGCGGCCCGCCGCCCACCACGTCGGCGATCGCGCCGTACGTCGTCACCCGGCCGCGCGGGATCCGCTCGACGACGCGCAGCACCGCCTCGGCATACTCCTCGGCGTCCGGCATGGACGGCAACCTATCGGTGGGTGGAAGGGCAGTGGCCCCGTCCGCCGAGGCGGACGGGGCCACTCAGTGTCACCCCCGTCAGTGGATCCTCGTCAGAGGATCGGAGAGAACGGCTCGGTGCCGTGGGCCAGCGCGAGGCCGGAGAGGGAGCCGTGCTGCTGGGCGTAGGCCAGCTCGCGGCCCAGGTCGCCGACGCCGTTCGATGCCGGCAGCGGGGCGAGCGCGAGCGTCGAGAGCGTGCCGAGCGCCTTGCCCTCCGCGTCGAGGAACGCCGACCCGGAGTCGCCGGGGACGCCCGGGGTCAGCGTGTAGACCGCGTGGGTCCAGCCGCCCCCGTCGGCGCCGAGGCTGACGCCGGCCTTGGGTCCGAGCTGCTCGATGCCGGCGCGGATGCCGGAGTTGCCGAAGCTGTAGACGTGGTCCCCGGTCGCGGTGCCGGCGGTGTTGACGCCGTTCGGCCCGCCCCAGAAGGGGATGGACGGGTTGACCTTGGCGACGTCCTCGGCGTCGACCTTCACCAGGGCGAAGTCGTTGTAGGCGCAGGTGTCGGGGTCGGACTCCCTGCGGGCCTGCATCGTCAGCCAGCTGCTGTAGACCAGGGTGCCGGCACCGACCTGCTCACCGGCGCCCACGAGGGAGCCTCCTCGGTTGAAGGTGACCCGGGTGCCCAAGGGCAGCGACTGCGCCAGGCAGCCGTCGGTGTCGGTGGCCTCGCCGGTGCTGGCGCAGTGCGCCGCCTGGCCGACGTAGACGCTGCCGGCAGCGTCGGTGAAGACGAAGTTGGCCGTGCACTGACCGCTGCCGGCGGTGTTGGTCTGGACGCCGGGGGTGATGGCCGCGGTGTCGGCCGGGGCCCAGGCCACGGCGACGGAGCCATCAGGGCCCTCGGGAGCGGCCTGAGCGGTGGGGGCGGTGGTCATCGCGGCGGCCAGTGCGGCGCTGGCCACGGCGGCGCCCAGCGCCGTGAGCCGCGTGGTCCGGGTGACGATCTCCATCGGGTCCTCCTGGGCGTTCGGCGACGGCGCCGAGAGCTGGTGTACCCGGTCCAACGTCGGACCCCCCGAACGGGTTACGCCCGGGTAGTCATTTCTGACTACCCGGGCGCAGATCCCGCAGCGGAGGACTCAGTACGAGGGCTGGCTCGGGTCGATCTGGTCGACCCAGGCCACGACGCCGCCGCCGACGTGCACGGCGTCGGCGTACCCGGCGCCCTTCACGACGGCCAGCGTCTCCGCCGAGCGCACCCCGGACTTGCAGTGCATGACGACCTGCTTGCCGGCGTCGACCGGGGGGAGCTGCTCGAGCGCGCTGCCGTTGAGGAAGTCGCCCTTGGGGATGAGCACGGAGCCGGGGATCCGGTTGATCTCGTACTCGTTGGGCTCGCGCACGTCCACCAGCACGAAGTCGCGGGTGCCCTCCTCGCGCTCCTTGAGCATGTGCTCGAGCTGGACGACCGAGATCGTCGAGCCGACGGCCGCGTCGGCGGCCTCGTCCGAGATGGCGCCGCAGAAGGCGTCGTAGTCGATCAGCTCGCTGACCGTCGCGTGCTCGCCGCAGAGCGCGCAGTTGGGGTCGCGGCGCACCTTGAGCTTGCGCCACTCCAGCTCCAGGGCGTCGTAGATCACGAGCTTGCCGACGGCCGGGTCGCCGATGCCGGTCAGGACCTTGATCGCCTCGTTGACCTGGATCGAGCCGATCTGGGCGCAGAGCACGCCGAGCACGCCGCCCTCCGCGCAGCTCGGGACCATGCCCGGCGGCGGGGGCTCGGGGTAGAGGCAGCGGTAGCACGGCGCCTCGACGCTCTCGCCGCTCTCGTCGGTGGCGTGCGGCCAGAAGACCGACGCCTGGCCGTCGAAGCGGTAGATCGAGCCCCACACGTAGGGGATCTTCAGGAAGTACGCCGCGTCGTTGACCATGTAGCGCGTCGCGAAGTTGTCGGTGCCGTCGACGATCAGGTCGTAGCCCTCGAAGACCTGCATCACGTTGTCGTTGTCGAGGCGCTCCTCGTGCAGGACCACGTTGACGTAGGGGTTGATCTCGGCGATCGACTCCTTGGCCGACTGTCCCTTGGGCTTGTCGATGTCGCTGACGCCGTGGATCACCTGGCGCTGCAGGTTGGACTCGTCGACGGTGTCGAACTCGGCGATGCCGAGGGTGCCGACACCAGCTGCGGCGAGGTAGAGCAGGGCCGGGCTGCCGAGACCGCCGGCGCCGATCACGAGGACCTTGGCGTTCTTGAGCCGCTTCTGCCCCGTCATGCCCACGTCCGGGATGATCAGGTGCCGGCTGTAGCGACGGACCTCGTCGATGCTCAGCTCGTCGGCAGGCTCGACCAGCGCGGGAAAACTCACGGCGTACTCCTCGGTGCAGGGTGGGGGTGCTCTCGGCCCAACGCCGGGGCCTCCTGCCATGTTCCCGGCCGTCCTGAGCCGCCCCCACCGCGTCCCGTCATCCGGACCGCGGGGACCGGCGGGTACGCTCGCCTCGTCGATGAACTCGACGTCTCGGCACCAGGCGGCAAGAGGGAGCACGCGGTGAGCTCAGGGCAGTACGACGTCGCGGGACCGCGCCCCCGGGGTGCCCGGATGCCGCGGCGCGAACGCCGCGCCCAGCTGCTGTCCTCCGCGCTCGAGGTCTTCGTCGCGCAGGGCTACCACGCGGCCGCGATGGACGACATCGCCGAGCGGGCGGGGGTCTCCAAGCCGGTGCTCTACCAGCACTTCCCGGGCAAGCTCGACCTCTACCTCGCGCTGCTCGACGTGTCCTGCGACCAGATCATCGACAACTGCCGGGTGGCGCTGGAGTCCACGCAGGACAACAAGCTGCGCGTCGGCGCGGCCGTCGACGCGTTCTTCGAGTACGTCGCCAACGACAGCGGCGCGTTCCGGCTGGTGTTCGAGTCCGACCTGACCAACGAGCTGGCGGTGCGCGAGCACGTCGACCGGGTCACCTCCGAGTGCGCCGCGCTGATCGCCCACGTCATCCACGACGACACCGGCCTACCCGACCCCGCGTCGCGCCTGCTGGCCGTGTCCCTGGTGGGAATGGCCCAGGTCAGCGCGCGGTTCTGGCTGAGCGAGGCCGGCGACATCGGCCGCAGCGAGGCCGCCGCCCTCGTGTCCGCCCTCGCCTGGCGCGGCATCCGCGGCTACCCCAAGACCGACGAGCACTGAGAAGCACGAGCAGAAGGAGACGACCTGTGGAGGTCAAGATCGGCGTCCAGTACGCATCCCGTGAGCTGGTCGTGGAGACCGACGAGAGCACCGAGGCGGTCGAGAAGCTCGTCGCCGACGCGATCTCGGGCGACGGGGTCTTCGCGCTGAACGACACGAAGGGCCGCCGCATCATCGTCCCCGGCGCCAAGCTCGCCTACGTCGAGATCGGACGGTCCACCACCGGCCACGTGGGGTTCCGGAGCTGAGCCGACCGAGCGCAGCGACGACTGCACTCGGCCCCGACCGGGTACCGCACTCCGTTAGTGACTCCTAGCGGAAGGCTCCGTCATGCTCTGGACGATCATCATCACGCTCGTGGCCGGCACCATCATCGGTCTGCTCGGGAAGCTGGTCGCGCCCGGCGACCGCGACAACATCCCGCTCTGGCTCACGATCCTGTGCGGCATCGCGGGCTGCCTGATCGGCAGCTACCTGTACGCCGCGCTGTTCGACTGCAGCGACATGAACAACTGCACCAACGGCGTCGACTGGTGGCGCCACGTCTGGCAGATCGGCGTCGCCGCGCTCCTGGTGATGATCGCCGCCGCGGTCACGGGCCGCAGCGGGACGCCCGCGCGCCGCTGAAGGCTCAGCTGGCGAGCCCCAGGTCGGCCATGCGCTCGGCGTGGCGCTCGGTGAGGCGGGTGAACATCCGCCCGATGCTGGCCAGGTCGAGGCCGGGCCGGTCGACGCCGCCGGCGAGCAGGGCGGTCAGCGCATCCCGCTCGGCGGCGACCCCCTGGGCCTGGATCAGCGCCTCCCCCATCAGCCGCCGACCCCACAGGGCCAGCCGGCCGCCGAGGCGGTGGTCGGCCGCGATCGCCTCGCGGACCCGGTCCACCACGAACGCGGCGTTGCCGGCGGTGTCGACCGAGGAGACGACGAGGTCGCGCGTGGCCGGGTCGAGGTACGCCGCGATCTCGCGGTAGAAGTCGTTGGCCAGTCCGTCGCCGACGTAGGCCTTGACCAGGCCCTCGTACCAGTCCGACGGCGCGGTGTGGGCGTGGAAGAGATCGAGTGGCACTCGGAACGGCGCCATGGCAGCGAACGGGTCGCCGCCCAGCTCGGCGATGCGGCCGTGGAGCAGCGCGACCTTGCCCAGCTCGGTCGAGGCCATCTCGGCCAGCGCCAGCTTGTCCTCGAGGGTGGGGGCGAGCTTGGAGTCCTCGGCCAGGCGCTCGAAGGCCGAGATCTCGCCGTAGGACACCACGCCCAGCAGGTCGACGACCGCCTCGCGGTAGACGGGGTCGTCGAACGCGACCGACAGGGCGGAGTCGGTCGGCTCGACCGGAGATGCGGGCATGGCCGCACCCTACCGATAGAGTTGACACGGCAGCGCCCGCCTGACGGCGCCCCGTATGTGCGCGGCTGAGTGTGAATTGGCCGCAACCGACATCGACTCGGCTACCGGCTGATCCCACACGAAAGCGAAAGACACTGACCACCACCACCTTCCGCGAGCTCGGCGTCCTGCCCGAGATCTGCGACGCCCTCGAGCGCGCCGGCATCACTACCCCCTTCGCCATCCAGGAGATGACCCTCTCGGTGGCGCTCATGGGCACCGACCTGATCGGACAGGCCCGCACGGGCACGGGCAAGACCCTCGCGTTCGGCATCCCGGTGCTGCAGCGCAGCGTCGTGTCGACCGACCCGGCCTACGCCGACCTGCCGCAGGGCAAGCCCCAGGCGCTGATCGTCGCCCCGACCCGCGAGCTCGCGCTCCAGGTCTCCAACGACCTGCACCTGGCCTCCAAGGACCTGGGCCTGCGGGTCCTGACGGTCTACGGCGGCGTCGGCTACGACACCCAGCTCGACACCCTCGAGTCCGGCGTCGACATCGTCGTCGGCACTCCCGGGCGGCTGATCGACCTGGCCAACCGCAGGGCGCTCGACCTCTCCCACGTCCACGCCGTCGTGCTCGACGAGGCCGACGAGATGCTCGACCTCGGCTTCCTTCCCGACGTGCAGCGGCTGCTGAGCATGACCCCCGAGACCCGGCAGACGATGCTGTTCTCGGCAACCATGCCGGCAGCGATCGTGGCCTTGGCGCGCACCCACATGCGCCACCCCATGAACATCCGCGCCGAGTCGTCCTACGACACCACGATGGTGCCCGCGACCGCGCAGTTCATCTACCAGGCCCACGACCTCGACAAGCCCGAGATCATCGGCCGCATCCTGCAGGCCGAGGACGCCGGCAAGATCATCGTCTTCACCCGCACCAAGCGTCAGGCCCAGCGCGTCGCCGACGACCTGGCCGAGCGCGGCTTCAGCGCCAGCCCCCTGCACGGCGACATGGCGCAGGTGGCACGCGAGAAGGCGCTCGCGAAGTTCCGCGAGGACAAGATCCGGGTGCTCGTGGCGACCGACGTCGCGGCTCGCGGCATCGACGTCGCCGGCGTCTCGCACGTCATCAACTACACCTGCCCCGAGGACGACAAGACCTACGTCCACCGGATCGGCCGCACCGGTCGCGCCGGCGCCTCGGGCATCGCGATCACCTTCGTGGACTGGGCGGACCTGCACCGCTGGAAGATGATCAACAAGACGCTCGACCTGCCGTTCGACGAGCCGCAGGAGACGTACTCGACCTCCGAGCACCTCTACCACGACCAGGGCATCCCGCCGGGCACCAAGGGCCGCATCGTCGACCCGGCGCCGGTGGAGCGCAAGCCCCGCGAGGACCGCGGTGAGCGCGGTGAGCGCGGCGGCGAGCGTCGCAGCAGCGGCGATCGTCCCGCGCGCAACCGCGACCGCAACCGGACCCGCACCCGCACCCGCAGCGGCGCCGCCGACGAGCAGTCCGCGTCCACCGAGGCCCCGGCAGCCGCGCCCGAGTCCGGCTCCGAGGAGACCTCGGGCGCCCCGCGCAGCCGCAACCGGCGCCGCCGCTCGCGCGGTGGCGGTGGTGCGGCCGGCGGCGACGCCACGCAGCAGCCTGTCTGACCCTCACCCCTCGATCCCTCGGGAGTTCCGCATGGCCACGTACGACGCCAACCTCCAGGCCGCGGTCGACGCGACCTCGATCGCCAAGTCCTCCGGCGAGTCCGACCTGCTCTCCTACCTGCGCGAGCAGCTGGCGGAGCGCGACATCGAGACCAAGGACGAGGCCTGGTTGCAGCACATGGTCGAGAAGATCCACGAGGACCCGAACTTCATGATCGATCGCGAGCCCGACGACTACGAGCGGCCCGAGCCCCAGCGCCCGCGCGAGTAGGGCGAGGCCGGGTCAGCCGACCGGCGTGAGCGGACGGCGTGCGTCCACCGGCAGTCGTCGATCCCCTGGCCCGCTCACCGTGAGCACCTGCTTGACGGCGAGCTCACGCGGCTCGGCGTCCGCGTCGACCCGGAAGATGACGCGGCCGTAGGAGTCGTACGCGTCTCCCTCCAGGCCCTCCCGGAGCACTGGCTGCGCGCCGTCGAGGGACACCCCCGGCCGGCTGTGGCGACCGACCGTCCAGGAGTCGCCGGCGGCGTTGCGCACAGAGTCGACACCGAGGAGCTGGAGCCGGACCGCGGCCCAGAGCGTGCCGTCGTCGGCCCAGCCGAGCTCGGCGTCGTAGGGATAGAGCGAGACGTCGGACGCCGTGAAGGTGGCTGAGCGGGGGCGCAGCGGCGAGGCGGGGTCGGCGGTGAGCGCGCACCAGTCCTCCACCTCGGTGCAGCCGGCGGTGAGGCGCCGCTCCTCGTCGTAGAGCACCTGCGCCACCCCGGCATCGACCTTCCCGGTGGCGACGTCGACGGTCTGGGTCAGGCCGTCGTACTCCACCTCGAGACCCAGGTCGGTGACGTCCAGGTCGCCGTCGACACCGACCGCGAGTGCGCGGGGGTCGTAGGAGACCACGTCGTCGTCACCGAGGTCGACGCTGTCGAGCTCGACCGTGCGGTCGCCCGCGACCAGACGCAGCTCGATCGGAGCCGGGTCCCCATCGCTGACGAGCCCAGCCGGCGCAAAGAAGCTCCATCCGAGCGGTACCAGGGTGCCGGCGTCGGGGGCCTTGAGATCCTGACGCTCGTCCCATCGCGGGTCGTCGTACTCGACGTCCAGCATCTCGTGGTCGACGGCGTCGATCGGCGAGCCGACGACGAATGTGAGGTCGGTGCCGGGCAGCCGGACCGTGATCTCGCGGCCGTAGGGCTCGACCCGCAGGGGGACCTTCTCGCCAACGTCGGCGGTCTCGCTCGCGTCGCCGGCGAGCGCCCGCCATACGAGCACGGCGAGGACCAGGGCGGCGACTGCGAGCGCCGCGATCGCGACCATCGCGACCGAACGACCTCGCTCGGCCGGCACGGAGGACGTCGTCATGGGAGCTCCCCGCCCGGCACCGTCCAACGGAACCGCACCTCGTGTCGGCGCGTCACGAACGGCTCCCCCAGGCTGGCGTCGGCGAGCAGGTCGAGCGTGAGGTCACCGAGCGGCTCGCCCTCGCCGACCTCGAAGACCACCTGCGTCGGGTCCTGGGGATCCAGCAGGGTGAGTCCTCCTCGACTGAGGTCGTTGACGTCCACCTCGGGCGCCACAGGCTCCCTACCGGCGAGACGGGCAGCGAAGCGGAGCCTGCTGTCCCAGTACTGCGCCGCGTCCCCTCGTCCGCTGACGAGCGAGAGCCGACGGGGTCGCACGACGTGGACCACGACGAACTCGCGCCCCGTCTCGGCCCACCCCAGGCCGTCGACGTACGGCGTCCGCAGCGTGAGCTGGACCCGGCACTCCAGCCCCGGCAGGTAGTGGACGGTGACCGGGGCGCGGTCGAGGCGGCGGGGCTCGCCGCAGGGCGTGCCGCGGAGGCCGCGCAGTTCCTCGGGCGAGGGGAGTGCCCCCAGGCCGGCCGCTCGCCCCGCCTCGACCGAGCCGTCGGCCGCGTCGACGACCTGGGTCAGCCCCGCGACCGTGACGAGCACCTCGAGCTCCTCCGGCTCGCCCTCGACCGCGACCCAGCGCCCTCCATCCTGTTGGAGAGGGCCGCTGGGCTCCATACTCAGCCCGCCCGGGACCGAGAGGGGGTAGTCGCGGCCGTCGGCGCGCAGGACGATCTCGGTGTCGCCGACGTACGCCGCGGAGACCGCGCTCAGCGGGATCCTGTAGTCCTCCGCGAGGTTCACCTCGACACGCACGAAGCTCCCGCCCTCCGGCGCACGGACGGTGGGCTCGGCGCCCAACAGGTCCGGGAGCTCCTCGCTGACCTGGCCCGCAGCCACCTGGATGCGTGCCCACGGGAGCAGCACCTCCCCAGGGTGCGGCAGCGGGTCCTCTGAGAAGGGGTGGCCGAAGACGTCGCCCACCGCGGCCCGCGGCCGCGAGTCCTGCGCGCGGACGGCCACCAGCGTGGCGGCGAGCGAGAGCACCACCACGGTCAGCACGACGACGACGCGCCACAGGGAGCGCCGACCTGGCGCTTGCTTCGACTCGGCGGGCTCGTCCGGTCCGGGTGACCCGTCGTTGTCCATGCGCTGCACCGTGCCCCACGCCGGCGCGCGTGAAACCAGCCGTGCCATCCCCCGGGCCGGGGGCCTTGGCGCAGGAGGCGGCTCGGGCTCCTTCGCCATCCAGCTCGCGAAGCGGGCTGGCGCGCACGTCACGGGCGTCGACAACGCAGGGAAGCTGGACTTCATGCGCTCGGTCGAGCAGGTGCCGCAGGCGCTCGCGCGGGTCGGCGAGGGGCTCGCCCTGGGCAAGGTCGTCACCAGTCAGCCCTGATCCGCGGTCTCTCAACCCGCGGCAGGCCGCTCTTGATCCGGCAGCGGGCCGGGGCGATCATCGAGGGATGGGGCTCGTCCTGGTCCAGGGGGCGGCGGTGGTCGCCGTCCTGGTCCTGCTCTGGATGCTTCCCCAGGCCGACGCGCACCTGGCGAAGGTGCGTGCGCTCGGCCGACGGCTCGGCTGGGCGGCCGCACCGCGGCCGACCCCGACCGCCGCGCCGATCGAGCAGATCGCGGCGGACCTGTGGCGGATCGGATCGGCGCTCCGAGACGCTCCGCCCGGCACCCCGGTCGCCCGCAGGCGCGGCTGGCTGGCGGCGTACGACGACGTGCTGGTCGCCGCGTGCCGGGGCCTCGACCTCGACCAGAGCCTCGAGTCGTACCCGCCGGGGACCAGGCGGGACCTGGAGCGCGAGCGGGTCGAGCGGATGCTGGTGAGGGCCGGGCTGGGCCCGCTCAGGAGGTGACGACGACGGTGGTGCCGATCGGCGCGAAGCGCCAGAGGCGAAGGGCGTCGGAGCGCCGCTGGCGGATGCAGCCGTGGGAGAGCGGGGTGCCGAGCTCGGCGACGCTCTGGACCCTCTTGCCGTCGAGCACGGGGATGTCGTGGAAGCCGATCGCCGCGCCCGCGTCTCCCTGGGTGAAGCGCACGAAGTACTTCATGGTGCCGGAGTCGTCGATGCCCGTGGCGTCCTCGGAGCGCGAGTAGACCTCGAACGTGCCGGGGTCGAGGTTGTCGTAGACGCTGCCCGAGACCGCGTAGGTCGAGACGACCTGCTCCCTCTCGTCCACGAGCCACACCCGCTGGCGGCTCTCGCTGAAGACCACCCGCTTGCCCTTCCCGGAGTCGCTCGGCAGGGCCGTCGCCGGCCGTGCGAGCCTGGCCGGATCCGGGGACGGCGTGGCGGCCTCCGGGCGGGCCGCAGCCTCGGCCCGCGAGTCGGAGCGGGATGCCTCGGAGCTGCGATCGTCGGGAGTCGTGACGCGCTCGGACACGCGGCCGACCAGGTCGCGGGGGTCGGTGTCGTGGGCCGTGGAGGGCAGGATGCCGGTGCCGCCGAGGACGGCGACGAGGGTCACGGCGAGCGAGGAGCCGAGGATGCCGATCCGCCCGTAGCGGGGGCGGACCTCGGCGCGGTGCCTGCTCATCGGATCACCTCCGCTTGGCGCGCTCGACCAGGTTGGCGGCCACGTCGCGGTAGGCGGTCGCACCCTTGCTGGAGCGGCTGGTGGCGAGGATCGAGCGTCCGGCCGCCGGGGCCTCCGCGAACTTGATCGTCTTGGGGATCGGCGGCTCCACGACTTCGAGGTCGTAGGTCTCGGAGATCGTGTCCAGCACGGTGCGTGCGTGGTTGGTCCGGCCGTCGTACAGCGTCGGCAGCACGCCCCACACGGCCAGCCCCTTGTTGGTGAAGCGGCGTACGTCGTGGACGGTGTCGAGCAGCTGCCCGACCCCGCGGTGCGACAGCGTCTCGCACTGCAGCGGGATGAGCACGCCGTCGGCGGCCGTCAGCGCGGCCACGGTGAGCACCCCCAGCGACGGTGGGCAGTCCAGCAAGATCCAGTCGTAGCCCCGTCCCTTCGCGGCGAGGTCCTCGATGACGCCGCGCACGACGTGCTCGCGGCCGGTACGGGTGAGCAGGTCGGCCTCGGCCCGGGCCAGCTCGATGGTCGCGGGGAGCAGGTCCACGCCGTCCTCGGTCTCGAGGATCGCCTCGGCCGGGTCCAGCCCCTTGGTGAGGACCTGGTGGACCGAGAGCTCGAGGTCCTCTGGGTCGACACCGAGCGAGAACGTCAGACAGGCCTGCGGGTCCAGGTCGACCAGCAGCACCCGATGTCCGAGCTCGGCCAGGGCAGCACCGATCGACGCGACCGAGGTGGTCTTGGCGACGCCGCCCTTCTGGTTGGCGACGGCCAGCGTGGTGGTCCGCTTCTTGCTCATCACCACCCATCATGCCGGACCGCGCCGGCCTTGCGGCGCGCCGCGCCCCGTGAGGTTGGCTACGGCGGGGCTGGGCCGCGCCCGGTGCCGCTCGCCCCCGGCAGTGCACCCAGGCGGTTTACTGGCCCTCATGTCCTCCACCGCGCTCGTCACCGGGCCCACCGCCGGCATCGGCCACACCTTCGCCCTCCAGCTCGCCGCCCGCGGCTACGACCTGGTCCTGGTGGCACGCGACGCCGAGCGGCTCGCGGCCGTGGCCGCCGAGGTCACCGAGAGGTACGGCGTGCAGGTCGAGGTGCTGCCGGCCGACCTGGGCGACCGAGCCCAGCTGGCCACCGTCGAGGCCCGGCTCTCGGACCGCTCGCGACCGGTCGACCTGCTGGTCAACAACGCCGGCTTCGGGCTCAAGCAGCGCTTCCTCGACAACGACGCCGACACCGAGAGCGGAATGCTCGACGTCCTGGTGACGGCCGTGCTGCGGCTGACGCACGCCGCCCTCGGCCCGATGGTCGAGCGCGGCCACGGCGGCGTCATCAACGTCTCCAGCGTGGCGGCGTTCCTCCCCCGGGGCACCTACGCGGCCGCGAAGGCGTGGGTCAACAGCTTCAGCGAGTGGGCCGCCCACGAGTACCGCGCCCAGGGGGTCACGGTGATGACGCTGTGCCCGGGCTTCACCAAGACCGAGTTCCACGAGCGGATGGAGGTGGGCCGCGGCTCCGCCCCCGGGTTCTTGTGGCTGGACGCGGACTTCCTGGTCTCCAAGGCGCTCAAGGACTTCGACAAGGGCCGCATCTACTCGATCCCCGGCGCCCAGTACCAGACCATCGTCGCCCTCACCAAGCTCGTCCCCAACCGAGCCCTGCAGGCCTACCAGGCCATGGGCCGCCGCTGACCCGTCAGCCTTCTCCGGCGATGAAGGCCCGGACCGCGTCGGCCACGAGCTGGACGGCGATGGCGGAGAGCAGTAGGCCCGCGATCCGGGTGACGAGCAGGACCCCGCTCTCGCGGATCAGCTTGAGGATCGGCAGCGAGAAGCGCATCGCCGCCCACAGGCTGGTGTGCACGAGGATCACGCCGAGCCCGACCGCGGCGAACGTCGGCCCGCTGTCGACCCGCTCGACGAAGAGCATCGTGGCCACGATCGCGCCGGGGCCGGCCAGCAGCGGGGTCCCGAGGGGCACCAGCGCGACGTTGGTGCCGACCTGCGCCGTGGGCTCCTTCTCGTTCCCGGTCAGCAGCTCGAGGGCCACCAGGAGCAGCAGCAGGCCACCGGCGCACTGCAGGGCCGGCAGCGAGATGTGCAGGTACTGCAGGATCTGCTGGCCGAAGAAGGCGAACACGGTGATCACCAGGAACGACACCGCCACGGCCTGCCACGCGGCGCGGCGGGCCGACGCGGGCGAGCGCCCGCCGGTGAGCGACAGGAAGATCGGCACCGTGCCGACCGGGTCCATGATCACGAACAGGGTCACGAAGACCTCGACGAACAGGACGGTGTCCAGGACCCCGCTCACGGACGCACCACGCCGGGCACCGCTCGGCCCGACCGCTGCGCGGCCGCGGACGCCAGGTCGAGCAGTCGCGCGTACTGCTCGGGCGCCGTGGTGTTGCACCCCAGGTCGTGGTCCCGCTTGCCGGTGCCGTGGTAGTCGCTGGAGCCGGTGACCAGCAGCCCGAGGTTGCCCGCGATCGCGCGCAGCCGCTCCCGGTCGTGGGCGTCGTGGTCCTGGTGGTCGACCTCGATGCCGGCCAGCCCCGCCTCCGTCAGCTCCGCGAGCGTCGCCTCGTCCGGCTCGTGCGGCCCGTGGCGCCCCCACGGATGCGCGATCACGCAGACCCCACCGGCCTGGGCGACCACGTCCATCGTCTCGAGCAGGGAGGCGGCGTAGCGGTCGACGTACGCCGGCCGGCCCGGGTTGAGGAACCGGCGGAACGCCTCCGTGCGGTCGGCCACCACGCCCAGGTCCACCAGCGCGTCCGCGACGTGGGGACGACCCGTGGCGGCCGTGCCCGGCGCCACGCGCCGTACGTCGGACGCCTCGATCGCGACGCCCAGGCCGCGCAGGCGCTCCAGCATCGCCGGCACCCGGGAGTTCCGCCCGGCGAGGATCTTGCTCAGCGCCTCGTCGAGGGCCGGGTGGCCGGGGTCGGGCAGGTAGGCGAGCAGGTGCACCCCGACACCCTCGTGCCGAGTGCTGATCTCCATGCCGCGCACCAGCTCGATCCCCACACTCTGGGCGGCCTCCTCGGCCTCGCCCCACCCGGACGCGGTGTCGTGGTCGGTGATCGCCACGACGTCGAGGCCCGCCGCGGCGGCGGCTCGCACCAGCGCGGCGGGGGTGTCGGTCCCGTCGCTCGCCACGGAGTGGGTGTGGAGATCGATGCGCACCCGAGAAGCCTAGGGCGTGAGCGCGCTCACCACGCCGGGCTGGGACCTCCGAACGGCACCTCGAGCAGGGCGGGTCCCAGGGTCGAGAGGTCGCGCAGCACCCAGTCGGGTTTGAGCATCATCACCGCCGACGCGGGCCGCAGCACCAGCCACAGCCACCGGCCGCCGGCCTCGCCCGCGACCACCGAGCGGTCCCACTCCGCGGCGCCGCCGCTGGTCGAGACCGGCCAGAGCGGCACCGGCTGGCCGCCGGCGCGGATCTTCACCAGCGGCGGGCCGTCGCCGACCTCGCCGCCGGGGTCGTCGTGCCGGGTCCCCGCGACCCGGGCGCCCAGACCGGTGCCGGGCTCCTCGCTCACCACCACCACGTCGACCGGCCCGTCGTGCGCGCTGGTCCCGGAGATGCAGGTCATCGTCGCCCGGGCGCTCTGAGGCACCTCCCCCACGACCGCGAAGTCGGTCACGCTCCATCCGGGCCCGAGCGGCCAGCAGGTCAGCGTCGGGAAACCGTCGGAGGCGCGCAGGTGGTCGACGAAGGCGTCGTACGACGGCTCGGCCGGTCGCCACAGGGGCGGCACGTCGCCGTGGTCGGGGCAGGACCAGCGGCCGTCCGCGTGCAGCACCGGTGCGGGGCAGCGGGGACACCCCGCGGACAGGGACATGCGACCACGGTGCTGGCGGGGCCGGACAGCGTCAAGAGTTCCAGCGCAGGACGACCGGGCTCTCCCGCTCGTGGCCGAGGACAGACACGGTCGCGGTGTCCAGCCGGAAGAGCCGTCCGTCATGGACCGGCAGGCCGAGCCACCGTGCCGTGAGCGCCCGGAGCGAGTGCCCGTGGGCGACGACCAGGGTGCGCCCCTCGCAGCCGTCGGCGCGGGCCACCACCCGGTCCAGTCGCGCGCCCACCTCCTCGGGGGTCTCCCCACCCGGGCACGGGTGGCTCCACACGGTCCAGCCGGGCACCGACTCGCGGATCTCCGCGGTGGTCACGCCCTCGTAGTCGCCGTAGGCCCACTCCACGAGGTCCTCGTCGACCTCCGCGTGCGCGAACCCCGCGAGCTCCGCCGTACGTCGGGCCCGTTGCCGCGGACTGGTCAGCACGAGCGCGAAGTCCTGCTCGCCCAGCGGGCCGGCGAGGCCACGCGCGAGCTCCTCGCCGTGCGGGAGCAGCGGCAGGTCGGTGACCGAGGTGTGGCGGCCGTTCTCGCTCCACTCCGTGGGTCCGTGGCGGACCAGCCACAGCTCGGTCGACATCGGCTCAGCTCTCGGCGAGCACGACGACGCGGTCGCCGTCCTGGACGGCGAAGGTACGCGACTTGGCGGGGTTGACCACGACACCGAAGCCTGCCACGTGGTCCCCGGCGAGCGCATCCGAGCGGTAGCCGATCGCGGTCTCGCCGCGTGGGCTCCCCAGCCTGCCCAGGATGTCGCGGACGTGCAGCAGTGTCACGAGGGTCCGCGCGTCGGCCGCCTGGACCTCGAGGTGGTCGGAGTAGCAGAGCACGATCACCTGGTCGAGCTCCGCCACGACGTGTGCCTCCAGTGTGGCCCGGTCCGTCGTCGAGGCGGCGACCACGGTGACCGTGAGGCTCTCCGGCGTCCCGAACGACGTCACGACGCTCAGCGTCGACCCGGCGGGGGCGTAGTGGTCGAGCTCGCGCAGGATGATCGGCGCGCGCTCGTTCCAGCCGATCAGGACGCCGTGCGTGGGCAGCTCCGGCGGGTTGAGGGTGGGGACGCCGTCCTCGATCAGGCCGATGACCGACGCCTTCTCGAAGGCGAGCAGCGCGTCGCCGTACGTCGCCGCGCCCAGGTCGTGGCGCTCCACGACGAGCTTGGCGACGGCCAGGGTCTTGATGACCTCGCTGTCGGGGTCCTCGGAGCCCTCGGGGGCAAGCAGGACCACCGAGCGCGCCGCGGTGTGGCGGCTCAGCGCGAGGTCGTCGATGTCCATCGGCGAGCCGGAGCGGTTTCGCGACACCCTCGGCGGGTCGCTTGCCACATGGATACTCGGTATGCATACTCCGTATCCATGAGCATCCCGCACGGTCTCCTCGCCCTGCTGCGGCAGGGACCCATGTACGGCTACCAGCTGCGCGCCGAGTTCGAGCAGGCGACCGGCTCCACCTGGCCGCTCAACATCGGGCAGGTCTACTCCACCCTCACGCGACTGGAGCGCGACGGGCTGGTGGAGCCCCAGGCCACCGACCAGGAGGGCCGCCAGCGCTACGCCCTCACCTCCGCCGGGATGCGCACGCTCACCGAGTGGTTCGTCAAGCCGGTGACCCACGCCGACCGGCCGCGCGACGAGCTGGCGATCAAGATGGCCCTCGCCTCGACGACGCCCGGCCTCGACGTCCGCGCGGTCGTGCAGACCCAGCGGGTCGCCACCATGCGCCGACTCCAGGATCTGACCCGGCTCAAGCAGCAGCAGGAGCCCGACGACGCGGGCGCACTGGCGTGGTCGCTGGTCCTGGACCGCCTGCGGTTCTCCGCCGAGGCCGAGCTGCGCTGGCTCGACCACTGCGAGGGCGCGCTGCTCAAGGCCGGCGCCGCCCCAGTCCGCCGTACCAGCCCGACGACCGTGGCCGAGGCCGCCGAGGAGACCGTCCGGTGAACGCGCTCGACCTGGTCGCCGTCGACCGCATCCACGGCCACGGGAACGCCGCGGTGCACGCGCTGCGCGGCCTGACCATCCACGTCGCGGCCGGCGAGCTCGTGGCCGTGATGGGGCCCAGCGGCTCGGGCAAGTCCACCCTGCTCAACCTCGCCGGCGGGCTGGACCGCGCCACGGCCGGCAGCGTGAAGGTGGACGGCGTCGAGCTCGGCGAGCTCAGCGCGAAGGAGCTCGCCCGGCTGCGCCGCCACAAGGTCGGCTACGTCTTCCAGGACCTCAACCTGATCCCCGCCCTCACCGCCGCGGAGAACGTCTCGCTGCCGCTCGAGCTGGACGGCGTACGGCGCCGAGCCGCGCGGAAGGCGGCCGAGGCCGCGCTCGCGGAGGTCGGGCTGGCCGACCTGGCCGACCGTCTGCCCGAGGACATGTCGGGCGGCCAGCAGCAGCGCGTGGCCATCGCCCGCGCGGTGGTGGGTGAGCGCACGCTGATCCTCGCCGACGAGCCGACCGGCGCGCTCGACTCCGAGACCGGCGAGCAGGTGATGCGGCTGCTGCGGGATCGCTGCGCCGCCGGCGTCGCGGCACTGCTGGTGACCCACGACGCCGCGCACGCGGCCTGGGCGGACCGGATCGTGTTCCTGCGCGACGGCGCGGCGGTGGACGACACCGGCGCCCGGCCCGCGGCCGAGTCGCTGCTGACAGGGATCTGATGTCCCGGCTGGCGCGGTGGCGGCCCGCCCTGCGGATCGCCTGGCGCGACCTGCTGCAGCACCCGCTCCGCACGGTCGTCGTCACCGTGCTGGTCGCGCTGCCGGTGGCCGTGGCGGTCGTCGTGTCGACCGTCACCACGACGGTGGACTACTACTCGCCCAACTCGGTCACCGCCGAGTACGGCACGGCCGACGCCTCGCTCGAGGTCACGAGGCATCCCCGGGTTCGGGTGACGCCCGGCGACCGGGGCCGCTACGTCGAGTACGACGTGGCGCCGAAGGCCCGTCGCGAGAAGCGGGACCCGGCCGCCGTCGACGTGGCGACGACGCTCCTGCCGCCCGGCGCGAGGGTGTCGCGGATCGGCGAGGTCCCGGTGTCGCTGGCGGTCGGCGGGCGGCTCTCCGCCTCCGTCCTCGACCTCGACGACCCCCTGACCCGCGGGCTCGCCGCGCTTGAGTCCGGTCGGGCCCCGCGGGCCGCCCACGAAGCCGCCGTCGGCCGGCTGCTCGCCGACGAGCTCGGCCTCCTGGAGGACGACGGGGCGCTGAAGGACGGCGCGACCCTGGAGCTGGCCGACGGCGAGCTCGACCTCGTCGGGGTCCTGGCCCCCCGGCCCGACCGCTACTACGCGGACGTGGCCGTCGTCGTGGCGCCCGCGCGGGTCGGGTCCCGGCCCGACGAGGGCGGGACGCTCCGCTACCTGGTCGACCTCCCAGTGCTGTCCAGCGACGAGAGCCGGGCGCTGCAGCGGGAGCTGGCGGCGCACGGGATCTCCGCCTGGATGCGCGACGCCACCGAACACCCGGACGCCTGGGGGCTCGAGGAGCCGCTGCCGACGCCGGTCGAGCCGGCCGCGGCGGCCGCCGCTGCGCTCGTCATCGGGCTCGGCCTGGTCGAGGTGCTGGTGCTCGTCGGCTCCGCCTTCGCCGTCGGTGCCCGCCGCCAGACCCGCACGCTGGGCCTGGTGATGGCCTCCGGCGGCACCCCGTCCGACGTACGCCGCACGGTGCTGGCCCAGGGCGTGTGGATCGGGGTGGCCGCCGCGGTCCTCGGCACCGGCGCCGGCCTCGGCGTGCTGCTGCCGGCCCGGGGGCTCATCGAGTCGATCGCCGGTCAGGAGATCCACGTCTATTCGCTCTCCGCGGGCACGATCCTGGCGGTCGCGCTGCTCGGCGTGGCGTCCGCGGTCGCCGCCGCGGCCATCCCCGCCTGGGGCGTCGGTCGGCTGACGGCGGCCGAGGCGCTCGACGGCCACATCGCGTCCGGCACGCGTCGCATCCGGGGGGCGCGGCTGCGGACCCCCGCGCTCTGGCTGGTCGGGTCCGGCCTGGCCGGGCTGGTCCTGTGCGGATGGTGGACCTCGCGGGCGTTCACCATGGACCCGGCCACCGGCTCGCTGGTGCCGGTGGTGCTGGGCGCCCTGTCCGCCCTCGTGCTGCTGGCCGGCGCCCTGCTCCTGGTGCCCTTCCTCGTCGACTGGCTCGGCGCCGGCGCCCGGCGCGGGTGGCTGCCCTGGCGGCTCGCCGTACGCGACGTGGCCCGTCACCGCGGCCGCACGACCGCCGCCGTGCTCGGCATCGGCATCGTCGTGACCGGGGCCGTCTTCGCGGGCTTCGGCGTGTCCGCCAACGCCGCCCTCCAGGAGCGCGACCAGCCGACCCTCCCGCCCGACACCGCCTACGTCTATCTGGACGGTCAGCCGCGCGACCCGAGCACGGTCGCCCGGGTCGAGGCAGCGGCGGTCGACGTCGTCGGGAGCGGCGAGATCGTCACCGTGGACGACGTCCGCTTCGGCACGCGCCGCGTGACCGACCCGAGCCACGGCTCGTTCATGGTCGTGGACCCGGAGTTCCTGGAGGTCATGGGACTCGCGGACGCCGTACCGGACCTGCTCGCGGGCAAGGCGCTCGTGACCGTGCCCCGGACCATCCGTCAGGGGCAGGTGCGCATGGTCGCCGGTCCGCGCAACGACCGTGCGCTCGACGAACGCCTCCCCGCCGTGCGCATCCGTCCGGCCTTCACCGAGATGCCGGGGTCGGTGTGGCTCTCGCGGGACACCGCCTCGGCCCTGGGGCTGCGCGCGGTCCCGTCGCAGGCCTTCCTGCACGCGGACCGCACGATCGACCAAGACGACGTCGAGCGTCTGCGCTACTACGGGATCGACGCCTCGATCGAGCGGTCCTCCGGCGCCGTCTCGCCCCGCCTCGTGCTCGGCGGCGCCGTCGGCGTGCTGCTGGCGACCTGCATGGTGGTCGGGATGGTCGTGGCGCTCTCCGCCTCCGAGGGCCGGGCCGACGCTGCGACGCTCGCCGCCGTAGGCGCCCCCGCCTGGACCAGGCGGGCCATGAGCGCCGGGCAGGCGTTGGTGATCGGCTGCCTCGGCGCCGGGGTAGGACTGCTGCTGGGCTCGGCCGTGGGGGCCAGCCTGCTGCAGCTGGTCGGGACTGCTGGGACACCGGTGCCGTGGGTCGGGCTGGCGGTCGTGGTGGTGGGCGTGCCGCTGCTGTCGGCGGCCGTCGGCTGGCTGGTCACCCCCACGCGGCTCGCCCTGACTCGGCGTACCGGATGAGCTCGGGTGCGGCCTCTCGAGGCCGTACGCGTGCCACCATCCTCGCGTGGACCTTCGCGCTTCCCGGCTCGCCGTCGCCGCCGCCTTCCTGAGCCAAGGGCTGGTCTTCATCAGCCTGACCACCCGCCTGCCCGACTACCAGGACGAGTGGGACCTCTCCGAGCTGCAGATCTCCCTGCTCCTGCTGATGATCGTGCTGCTCGCGGGCGTCGGCTCCGTGGTCGCGGAGCGGCTGGCGCAGGGCCGCGACTCCGCGACGCTACTGCGGGTCGGCCTGGGGGTGACGGCGGTGGCGGTGCCGGTGCTGATGCTGGCGCCGGTGGTGGGCGCGTTCGTCGCCGGGCTGGCGGTCTACGGCGTGGCTCTGGGCATCGTCGACGCGACCACCAACATGCAGGCGGTGGCGGTGGAGCACGAGTACGGGCGGCCGATCCTGCCGTCGTTCCACGGCGCGTGGACCCTTGGCGGCATCCTCGGCGCGTCGCTCACGCTGGCTACGTCGCGGCTCCCGGTGGAGGTGGGGGCGGTCGCGGCGGTGGTGCCGCTGCTGGTGCTCTTCGGACCGCTGCTCCCCCGTGTCGGCGACCCGCTCGCCGCGGCGGCAGGGGTCGCCGGCGCCGTGCCGTGGCGACCGATCCTGCTGGTGGGGCTCGGGATGGTGCTCTTCTACATGGTCGACACCGCCGCGCAGACCTGGGGCTCGCTCTACCTCGACAACGTCATCGACACCCCCGAGGACCTGGTCGCCCTGGCGACCCTGCCCTACCTGATCGCGAGTCTGGCGCTGCGCCTGAGCGGAGACCGGCTCGTGGCGGCGTACGGCGCCGTCGCGGTGATCCGGGTCGGGGCGGTGGTCTCGTGCGCGTCGCTGGCGGCCGTGGTGTTCGCGCCGTCGTGGCCCGTGGCGGTCCTGGGGTTCACCGTGCTCGGCGCCGGCGTCGCGGTGATCGCGCCGCTGTCCTACTCCGCCGCTGCCCGCATCGCCGGCGAGGGCCTCGACCCCCTCACCCGCCAGGCCCGCGTGGACGCCGTGATCGGCCGCTTCAACCAGTTCAACTACCTCGGCGCGCTCATGGGCGCGGTCCTCGTCGGCGCCGTCGGCCAGGACAACCTGCGCCTCGGCTTCGCCGTACCCATGATCCTCGTCCTCGCCCTACTCCCCCTCGCCCGCGCGTTCGCGCCGGCCGCGGTGGCCGGGGGCGCGCGAGTTTCACCGGGTGCCCGGTGAAACTGGCGCCTCCCGTACGAAACTTCATACGGGAGGCGTGAGATTCACCGGGTGCCCGGTGAATCTCCTCCCGCGTCACTCAGCCGCGGCGCCCGGCCAATTCTTGTCGGGCTGGGGGACGGGGCGGCCGGGCTGCTCGCCGCCGCGCTCGGTGAGGTAGCTGTCCTTGGGGACCATGACCTTGCGGCGGAAGATGCAGACGACCTTGCCGTCCTGGTTGTAGCCGATGGTCTCGACGTGGACGACGCCGCGGTCGTCCTTCGACTTCGACTCCCACTTGTCGAGCACGGTGGTCTCGCCGTAGAGGGTGTCGCCGTGGAAGGTGGGGGCGACGTGGCGCAGCGACTCGATCTCGAGGTTGGCGATGGCCTTGCCGGAGATGTCGGGCACCGACATGCCCAGCAGGATCGAGTAGACGTAGTTGCCGACCACGACGTTCTTGCCGAACTGCGTGGTGGACCCCGCGTAGTTCGTGTCGAGGTGCAGGGGGTGGTGGTTCATGGTGAGGAGGCAGAACATGTGGTCGTCGAACTCGGTGACCGTCTTGCCGGGCCAGTGCTTGTAGGTCGCACCGACCTCGAACTCCTCATAGCTTCGACCGAACTGCACCTGGACTCCTCGGGCTCGACGACATCGAGCCAGGATTCTGTCAGCCCGGCCCCTCAGCCGGGTACGGCGGTCAGGACCCGCCGCCGCCGGCCTTGCGGCGGTGCATCTTCGGCGCGCCGCCGACCACCTCGGAGCCGTGCGCCTTCTCCGGCGTGGGCCCGTCCTGGTGGACGCCCTTCTCCTTGTCGTTCTTGCGATCGAGCGCCGCGCGCATCTTGGCCTTGATGTCGTCGTTGCTGGAGTCGGTCATGGCTCCACCATCCCACGTCGGCCCGGCACGAGTCGACCGAGATTCTCAGCCGGCGCGGCGCCGCAGCACGTCGGCGCGCAGCGCCTCGACCTGCGTCAGCATCGCGGCGTCGACCGGGACCGTGCCGGGGTCGATGCCCGGGACCCGCGCCGGCTCCAGGTCGCCGAGCCCGCCCACCACCCGCGCCCCGGTGGCGCGCAGGCGGTCCTCGATCTCGAGCGCCCGCTGGCGCAGCCACGGCGTTGGGTCGAAGCCGATCGGCGGCCCGCCGCGGCCGGCCAGGCGCTGCTTGGCCACCTCGAACTTCACCAGTCGGTGGTACTCGCCGGTGCGCAGGTGGTCGCCGCGCAGGCGCAGGTTGAGCTCGCGCAGCAGCACCGCCGACACCGCGTCGAGCGAGGTGTTGGCCGGCGGCACGTCGACCCCGTCCGCGGCCGGGACGCCGGTCGCCTCGCAGAAGCGCGCCCACAGCAGCCCCGGGTCCGCGCCCGGCGGCGGCACGGTCACGAGCGCGACCCGGTCCGCGCCGACGGCGTCGGTCCAGTTGGCCGCGATGCGGCCCATGCCCTGCTGCAGCCAGAACATCCGCCCCGCCTGCTGCGCGCCGGGGAACTGCCCGACGTACTCGGCCCAGGCGAGGGTGCCGCCGTTCTGCAGGCCCTCCTGCCACATGGCCGGGATCGCGCGACCGAGGTCGCGCAGGGTGAGGACGACCTCGACCGGGGCCGGGGCGAGCGAGGCCAGCACCCGCTGGATCGACTCCGGCTTCGCCGGCCCGAGGAACTCCATGCTCACCAGCGCGGTGCCCTCGTGTGCGGCCACCTCGTCCAGCAGCGCCTGCCAGCGGCCCTCCGACTTGCCGGCCTGCTGCGCGCGGCCGAGCACGTCGCTGACCGCCAGCATCTGGTCACGCCAGCGCCGACCGGGCAGCAGCACGCCGCGCTCGGCGAGCAGGTCGCGGTTGGCGTCGAGACGGCGCTGGACGTACGACGTCCCGGACTTCATCAGTCCCACGTGCAGCACGACCCGGCTCGCCATGGCGGCAGGCTAGCGGCTCACTCGAGGCGCGTCGGCACCCCGTGTCCGACCGAGGTGCCGAGGACCCGGCGCTCCCCCGTCGGCCAGGTCTCGAGCCAGACCAGGAACTCGTGCTCGGAGTCCGGGGTCCGGCGCGACGGCTCCAGGTAGACATGGGCGAACGGCGCGCCCGCGGTGGCCCGCACCCCCAGCGCGTCGATGCCCGACCGGACGGCGCCCTGCTCGTCGCGCTCGAGGTACTGCCACATGACGCTGTGCCAGAGCACCGTCGTGGCGCCCTCGGCCAGGGAGAGCCGGGACACCAGGTCGTGGGCCGACTCTCGCCGCACCGAGTACGGCGTGCGGTCGGCGAGCGCGAAGGCGCCGCGCAGCCGCTCGAGCCGGTGCGCCTGGTCCGGCCAGACGTAGGCGGTCAGCACCAGGCGGCCCTCGGTCGTCCGCACGTCGACGGGCATCACGTCGCTGCCCAGGCGCTCCGCGATGAGCGGCGGCTCTCGCCGCGGCAGCAGCCCGGTCCACGCCGGGTCCAGCACCACCGGGGAGTCCGCAGGCCCCAGAGCACCGGCGGGCGTGACGTAGCGGAACCGGTCGGCCAGCAGGTTGAGCCCACCGGAGGAGCCGATCTCGACCAGCCGCACCGGGTGCGCCCAGGGCAGCGCGAGCAGCCCGGCCATCAGCGCGGTCGCGCGTCCGACCTCGTTGGTCTGCGGCGGCCGGTCCAGCCACTCGCGCACGGCGTCGGGCTCGGCGGCGAGCAGGTCGCGCAGCGCTCCCCAGCCGGCCTCGGGCTCCCAGGTGCCGCCCACGCTCGGGTAGTACGCCGCCAGCGCGCCGGCCCGGCGCTCCAGCACCAGCCGGTGCACGCTGCCCAGCAGCCGCAGCGCCAGCGCCGACGGACCGGGGTCGTCCTCGTGCCCGGCGAGCACGCTCGCGGTCGGCCCGCCCACCACCAGGTCGTCGGCGAGTCGCTCGCACAGCCCGGCGTACATGGGCGAGCCGAGGGCGGCGCACGCCGGCCCCTGCCGGCGGACCGCTTCCACGACGTCCATCAGCGCAGCTTGTAGTCCTTGAGCAGCGACCGGCCGATGATCATCTTCTGGATGTCGGAGGTGCCCTCGCCGATGAGCATGAACGCGGCCTCGCGGTAGAGGCGCTCGATCTCGTACTCCTTGGAGTAGCCGTAGCCGCCGTGGATCCGGAAGGAGTCCTGGACGACCTCGTTGCAGTACTCCGCGGCGAGCATCTTGGCCATGCCGGCCTCGACGTCGTTGCGCTCGCCCTTGTCCTTGAGGCGGGCGGCCTTGACCATCATCGCGTGGGAGGCCTCGACCTTGGTCGCCATCTCGGCGAGGCGGAAGAGGATCGCCTGGTGGTCGGCGATCTGCTTGCCGAAGGTCTCCCGGGTCTGGGCGTAGGCGATCGCGAGCTCGAAGGCCCGGTTGGCGATGCCGCAGGCGCGCGCCGCGACATTGACGCGGCCGACCTCGACGCCGTCCATCATCTGGTAGAAGCCCTTGCCGGGCTCGCCGCCGAGGATCTGCTCGGCTGCGATCTGGTGGCCCTCGAAGATCGCCTCGGTGGTGTCGACGCCCTTGTAGCCCATCTTGTCGATCTTGCCGGGGATGGTCAGGCCAGGCGCGGTCTCGCCGAAGCCCGGCTCCTTCTCCACCAGGAACGTCGTCATGTTCTTGTAGACGCTGTCGGCGCCCTCGTCGGTCTTGACGAGGACGGCGATCAGGTTGGACGTGCCGCCGTTGGTGAGCCACATCTTCTGGCCGTCGATGGTGTAGCCACCCTCGCCCTTGGTGGCTTTGGTCTTGATCGCCGAGACGTCCGAGCCGAGGCCGGGCTCGGACATCGAGAACGAGCCGCGCACCTCGCCGGTCGCCATCCTCGGCAGGTACTTCCTCTTCTGCTCCTCGGTGCCGTGCTTCATCAGCATGTAGGCCACGATGAAGTGGGTGTTGATGACGCCGGAGACGCTCATCCAGCCGCGCGCGATCTCCTCGACGCACAGCGCGTAGGTCAGCAGCGACTCGCCCAGGCCGTCGTACTCCTCGGGGATCATCAGCCCGAAGATCCCCAGCTCCTTGAGCCCGTCGACGATCTCCTGCGGGTACTCGTCGGCGTGCTCGAGCTCGGTGGCGACCGGGAGGATCTTCTCCTCCACGAACTGACGCACCGCCTTGAGGATCTCGGTCTGGTCGTCGGTGAGTCCGTCGGTCTCGCAGAGGCGACCCATGTGTGCTCCTGTACGGCGGTGGGTGGGACAGGCACACGCTACCGAGGAGCCGACGGTTCGGGGCGCCGCGGCGGTGTGACCTACCTCCCCCACCGAGGGGTCAGTAGGTGCGGCCCACCAGTGCCAGGAACTCCCGGAAGCCCCAGTCGTAGACGCGGGTGCTGGTCCGGATCGAGGCAGTCGTGGGGTTGCGCGACGCCGCGTACGCCGCCGGCTGGTCGCTGTCGATGCGCAGGGCCCGCGTGGCGCCGGCGGTGCTGACCAGCAGCCGGGTCATCGGGAGGTTGCGGCGCGACTCGATGCGCCGGCAGGTCGCCCAGCAGCCCACCGCCCACTGGCGCGTCCGCACCTTCGCCTTGAGGCGGGCGAACAGCGCCTTCTCCATGGCGTTGGGCCGGTAGCGGCGGGTGAGGAACTGGACCTTCACGCCCCGCTCGACGGCCTTGAGCAGCGAGCCGTAGATCCGCTGGTCGCCCAGGCCCCTGGTGTCCATGTGAATCCCGGCGCCCTTCGGCGCGGCGTCGATGGCATCCACCAGCAGGTCGAGCACCACCCGTCGACCGGCTCGCCCACCCGACGGCCGGTTGACGACCGGGCCGGGCCGGAAGGAGACCGGCTGGCCGACCGGGCTGGTCAGGAGCTCCGCGTCGACCGTGAGCGCGTCGTGGTCGGAGTTGAGCTCGGTCGTGGTCTGACCGGTGACCCGGAACTGCTCGGCCTTGTGCAGGAAGACGTAGTCGATCGTCGCCCCGCGGTGGTCACCCGTCGGCGCGTAGGTCCCCGTGACGTCGTACGTCGGGGTGAGCCCCTGCTCGGTCAGCACGTCGCGGGGGTACTCCTTCTTATTCGTGTAGTGGAAGTTGAAGTCGCCGCCGATCAGCACCGGACCCGAGGCGGCCAGCGTGGCCACCAGCGCCCCGAGGCGCCGCACCGAGGGCTTGATGATCTTCTCCGTGCGCTTGCTGCGGGGGGTGAGGTGCGTGGACACGGCCGAGACGACGCGTCCGGTGGCGTACTCGCGCGCGGTCACCCAGTTGGCGTAGCGGACGCCCCACTCGACCGCCTGGCCCGGACCGCGGCCACGGAGGTTGCTGATCATGTGGGTGCCGGTGGCCAGCGCCTCCCAGCGGTCGGCGCGCCAGGCGATGGGCGTCGCGCCCGTGTAGGTGCCGGGGGTGCGGAACAGCGCGTACGGCGCGGGGGCGAGCGCGGCGTCGGCCCGGCGCGGCACCTCGTTGTAGGTGATGAAGTCGGGGGCCTGCGCGAAGACCGTGGCGAGGTCGGCCGTGAACTTGGCGTCGGGCTGGCCGGAGAGCAGGTTGGCCTGCACGATGCGGACCGACGTGGGCGGGACCTCGTCGACGACGACGACCCCGCCGCTGGCACCCGAGGGGCCGGTGGACAGGCCCGCCAACGAGAGTCCCAGCACCGCGGCGAGGGCGGCGGCGGCGGACCCGCGGAGGCGGCGGGCGGGGCGCGGGCGGCTGCTGAGGTTCACGCGACGGGGTCCAATCTGAGGCTCATGCAGGAGGTGATCCTGGCAATCACACCAGTCACACCAGTCCCACGGAACCCCTTGCGGAGAACTACAGACCTGTAATTCACCGGCTGAGGACTTCGCCCCGCCTGGGGGCCCCTCGTAGCGGCGGGGCTAGGACCTCGCCGCGGCCTCGACGAGGCCGAGCCGGCGACCGAGAGGCACTGCCAGCTGGCGCGCGTAGTCGGGGGTCATGTGCTCCTTGTCGCGCATGGTGACGGTGCTGCCCACCACCGACGGGCACTGCTTGTCGAAGCAGAACCACGGCGCCGCGTTGACGAACGGAGCGCCGGCTCGCCGGGCCGCGTCGCGAAAGCCCATCTGGATCGCGCGGGCCTGGGGGCCGGCCTCGAACAGACAGTCGCCGAGGTCGACCTCGCCCGAGGTCAGGCACACGCCGGGCTCGCGCGGGAGCTGGGGCGTGTTGCCCAGTACCACCAGCCGCGGGGCCAGCGGCTCGAGGAGCCGGAGCTGCTCCGCGAATCCCGCACCCACGACCTCCCGGAACTCCTCGGCGTCCTCCTGCTTGAACACCAGCCGCGAGCCGTCCTCCGACATCACCGGGGAGACCGCCGACGTGGCGACCACGATCAGGTCGGGCTGCAGGTCCTCGAGCGCCTCGAGGGTCCAGGCCTTGAAGTCCTGGCACTCCTCCCATGGCCGCTCGGTCTCCCGCTCGGCCTGCACGGCCTGCGTCGCCGAGCACCCGCTGTAGACGAACTGGAAGGCGCGGAAGCCCTCGGCGCTCCCCAGCTCGTCGAACGCCGGTGACCACGCCCGCGCGTGGGAGTCGCCGATCAGGGCGACGGTGAGGTCGGCGTCGGAGTCGCCCAGCGGGCACAGCTGCGTGGTGCCCGTCCGGTAGTCGCAGTCTCCCAGCGGCGCGGTCGCCTTGCGGATCCCCAACAGCGACGGCGTGAGGTCGCTGGGGACCTCCCGTCCCTCGCGGGCGGCGAGGACGGACGCCTGGACCAGCGCGAGCTGGGGGTCGTCGCTGAGCCGGCGGTCGGCGAAGTCCGCCGTCGTGATCGCCGGGTCGTTGCCGCCCAGGCCCAGCTCATGGACGACCCACTGGCGCCCGGAGAGCACGACCGCCACGACCAGGACCACCCCCGCGGGGTACAGCGCGATCCCGAAGGAGGGGCGCGACCAGCGCCTGCCGCGCCGGAACGGCTCCTCGACCCAGCGGTACGTCGCCGCGCTCAGCGCCACGATGAGCGCCAGTGCCAGGAGCAGCCGCAGCCCGCCGAGGTGCGCGACGCCCAGCCGGTCCTCGGCGATGCGCAGGACCGGCCAGTGCCACAGGTAGAGCGAGTACGACCAGTTGCCGATCACCAGCAGCGGCGGCAGCGAGAGCACCCGGGACACCAGCGTCTGGCCCTCGCGCCCGGAGGCGTCCCCCGAGGCGATCAGCAGCACGGTGCCGAGCACGGGCAGGGCCGCGGCGTAGCCCGGGAACGCCGTCCCCGCGTCGAGGACGACGACGGAGGCGAGGATCGCGAGCAGTCCGGCCGCACCCATGCCCTGCCGCACGGGTCGCGGCAGCCGGATCTCGCCGCGCGAGAGCCACAGCGCGGTGGCGGCGCCGGCACCGAGCTCCCACGCGCGGGTCAGCGTGGAGAAGTACGCCGTCACCGGGGACTCGTAGGTGGCGTAGAGCGACCACGCGAACGACGCCAGGCTCAGGGCCAGCAGCAGCGCCAGCAGCACGCCGTGACGGGGGGTGCCGGAGCGCCGGCGAGCCACCGCGAGCCAGCCGATGAGGATCAGCGGCCAGACCAGGTAGAACTGCTCCTCGACGGCCAGGGACCAGAAGTGCTGGAGGGGCGAGGTGGGCTCGCCCTGCGCGAAGTAGTCGGTGCCGACCTGCGCGAAGCGGATGTTGGCGGCGAAGAACGACGACCAGACGGCGTCCTTGCCGATCTCGAGCGCCCGCACCAGCGGCAGGAGGAGCGTGGCGGCGACGACGGTCGCCACGAGCACCACGACGGCGGCGGGCAGGATCCGGCGGGCCCGGCGGGCGTAGAAGCCACCGAGCGAGATCCGCCCGGACCGGTCGGCCTCCCGCACCAGCAACGAGGTGATGAGGAAGCCGGAGATCACGAAGAAGACATCGACCCCGACGAAGCCGCCCTCGAAGCCGGCGAAGCCGGCGTGCGCCACGATCACCAGGCCGACCGCCAGTGCGCGCATGCCCTGGATCTCTGGCCGGAACCCCATCCCGGGTGAGGGGGCACTTGCCACCGTCGGCACTCCTTCGCGGCTGGTCTCGGAGCGGGCCGCCGCACCGTCGGCGGGCCCTCGGCGCGGGCCATCAGCGCCGGTGCCTGACGCTATCCTGTCGCAATGCCTCGACCAAAGACCCGCGCGAGGAGCCACCGCGCGGAGCGTGGCAACACCTTCGCCACGCTGCTCCTGGTCGGCCTCCTCATCCTGGTCGTGGGTGCCGTCACCCTGCTCGGCGGCAGCGGCTTCCTCGCACGGGACGCCGGCACGGCCGCGCGGATGGACGCTCCCGTCCCGGGCGACCCGGGCACCACCGCGGCGTCGCCCTCCGTCGCGCCGACGCGGACCCCGGCGGTCTCCCGCAAGCCCCCGGGCAAGCGCACGGTGGTGCCCGGCCTCACGCTGCGCCGCTACACCACCGAGGAGCTCGCGGAGATCGAGGCGGAGCGACTGCGCGCGATCGCCGCCCGCAAGCCCGTCACGATCCGGGTCGGCACCTTCAACGTGCTCGGCAGCAACCACACCGCGCCCGGTGGCGACCGTCGCAACTACCCGCCGGCCTCACGTCGTACGCCGCAGGCCGCGTCGTACATCCGCAACTACGGGGTGCAGGTGCTGGGCACCCAGGAGCTCAAGCCCGACCAGCTCAACGGGCTCAAGAGCATGACCGGGATGGCGGCCTACCCCGACTACGCCTTCGGCACCCGCGACACCGACAACAACATCCTCTACGACCCCGACGTCTTCGAGTTCGTCTCCGGCGACTCGTTCTCGATCACCTTCATGCACGCGGTGCGCCCGCAGCCGATCGTCAAGCTGCGGCACCGGCTGACCGGTCGCGAGATGTACTTCGTCAACATGCACGCCTCGGCCGGCGAGGGCCGCTACGCGGTCTCGCGCCGGGCCGGGCACCTGGCCGCGGTGAGCGTCGTCAACCGGCTGGCGTCCGAGCGGCTGCCGGTGTTCCTCACGGGCGACATGAACGACCGCGCGGAGTTCTTCTGCCGGGTGGCTCCCCCCACCGGGCTCGCCGCCGCGATCGGCGGCAGCACCTCCGGCGGCTGCAGCCCGGCCGGGCGCCTCGCGGTCGACTGGGTCCTCGGCACCGGCGTCCAGTGGAGCGACTACGACGAGGACCGCAGCACCCTGGGGCGCGTCAGCGACCACCACTTCGTGAGCGCCACCGCCACCATCCCCGGGGAGACGGACTGACCTCGTCGGCGGCCTTCGTGCGCAGGTCGCGCACGTCCCCGAGCATCTGTGCGACGAGCGACACCGCCACGTCGGCCACCTCGGCCTCGGTCACCGACGACGGCTCCCGCCGGGGCTCGAGCTCGTCGGGGACGAGCAGGTGCGCCAGGTCACCGCGGACGTCGTAGCCCTCCGCGCGCACGAAGTCGACCCACTCCCGCCCCCGGCGACGCTGCTCCTCGATGCGCTCCTGCGGCGGCCAGAACCGCTCGCCGCGGCGCGGGACGAGGCGCTCGTCGGCGAGGAACGTGCGGATGTAGACGCCCCGGTCGAAGGCCCGCTGGAAGTCACCCAGATGAGCGTTGACGCGGCGCAGCACCTCGGCCTCGACCACACCCATCGACTCGTTGGGGAACGAGCCGGAGAGGTCGAAGGCCTCGGTGTCCAGCCCCAGCAGACCACCGAAGCGGTGCCAGATCTCCTCGCGCGGCGCCCGGGTGTCGAGGGGCAGGACGTGCACGTGCGAGGCCGGGAGCGACGGGGCCCACCGCTGCAGAACCAGGCGCAGGTCCAGGGTGCGCCAGTTCCAGATCGCGTTGGGGCTGGGCGACACCTCGAGGGCGTACTCCTCGATCGGCGTCGTGTGCCGGTTCTTGAGGCTCTCCTGCCAGCTGGCGGTGAACAGGCCCAACGGCTCGCGGGCGGTGACGACCAGGTGGACCTCCGCGGGCGCCAGGTCGGCGATCATCCGCTGCGCCTGCTCGGCGGAGGCCGCGGCGAAGAACTCGTGGCTGACCAGCCCGGCGCCCGGCCAGCCGGCGAGCTCCTGAGCCAGCCGGGACCACGCGGTGCGGTGACGGGCCGGGGCACCGGCCAGGTTGGGATCCTCCCGGACCACGCGCGAGGCCCACAGGTGGTCGCGCCGCTCCTCCCCGGGCAGCAGCACGCGCTGCTCGCGCAGCAGCGGGCGCGAGGCCCACAGGATCGTCTGGAGGTAGGTGGTGGCGGTCTTGGGCAGCCCGAGGTGGACGTAGACCCGCTCGGCCAACGCGTCAGATGCTCTCGGTGAACTTCGCGAGGGCGACGTCGATGCGGTCCTGGTCGCGGCTGGCCATCGGCACCAGCAGCTCCTGGACCACGTCGGCCAGCTCGGCCAGGCGCAGCTGGTGGCGGCGCATCTCGAGCAGGTCCTGCTCGAGGTGCTCGACGCGCGCCACGAGGTCGCGCTGGTCGCGGACCTGGCGCACGATCTGTTTCAGTCCCATTGAGCCACCAATCGTCCGATGCTGAAGCGGCTCCTGTTGCCACCCTCGCCGGGGGCGAGCTCGCGTGTACGAATGATAGTTGCCCCCTGACCCTCCAGCTGACCCGCCAGGGCGTCCAGGGACACGGGCCGCAGCTTGAGCGGCGCGGTGCCCCCACCGGTCCACACGTCGACGAACAGCCGCCCGCCGTCGCGCAGGGCCATGGAGGAGAAGCGCGCCAACGAGTCGCGGCCGAAGCCGTTGGTGGCGTCGGCGACGTGGCGCGCGAGGACCGCCCGGCGTCCCTTCCGCCGGGACGCGAGCGCACCCTCGCCCAGCACCGAGCGCCACTCGGTGAGGTTGAGGTGCCGCACGTCGAGCCGCAGGCCCTCGGCCGCCGCCACCCGCTGCGCGGTCTGCGGCGCCTTCGGGACGTAGTCGTAGGCGGTGACCTGGGCTCCCTGGCGCGCGAGCCACAGGCTGTCGGCGCCCCAGCCGGCCCCGACGTCGAGCACCGTGCCGCCCTGGCCCACGAAGCCGAGGGCCCGGCGCGCCAGCTGCGAGGGCCGGCGCCGCGGCACCCGCATCCGCGCCCGGCTGTAGCTGCGCTCCCAGGCCTGGCGCTCCACCGAGGTCCCGCGGAACCATCCGGTCAGCTCCTGGATCGTGTGCTGGTCGGTGCCGAAGCGGAAGGCAGGGTCGGGGACGGCCCACGACGGTCCGTACATCGCCTCCAGCAGGCGCTCGGGCGCCGCCGGGGCGGGGAAGGGGCGGCCCTCGAGCGTGCACTCCCGCGTCGGGTAGATCCAGTCCATCTCGTAGGGCGAGTCCACCTCGCCCATGAGCCGCAGCCGGCCCCCGTCGATGAACCCGGCGAAGACGTCCAGCGCCCGGACCACGCCGTCGCCCTCGACCACGTCGATGCGGAAGGCCGCGCCGCTGTAGCGGTGGGTGGCCAGCCCCAGGCCGGTCACCGCCCGCTGCAGGCGGAAGGACTCCCGGATGACGTCGACCGGCGTCGAGGCGTGGCTGACGTAGGCGAGGTCGGCGTCGGAGTCGTGCCCGAGCAGCCGCTGCTCGCGGATCGCGCCCAGCAGGGTGCCGTAGGCGAGGAAGGCCTCGATGCCCGCCGTGCGGATCGCCTCGAGCACGCGGTCGATGCTGTCCAGCAGCGGGGCCACGTCCTCGGGCGAACGGGTGTCGAAGGTGGCGCTCATGCGCCCCGACTTGTCCAGCCCCATCGGGGCCCCGGACTTGCCGACGACCGCGATCCTCGCCGACGACGTGCCGAACGCGCGCTCCTGGTCGAACAGGGTCTCCCCCGTCAGGTGGTCGCGCACGCTCACCCGCGTGTGGCCGTCCAGGAATCGGCTCAGCGCCGGCGGCCAGGCCGCGTGACGGCGCCCCGTCGGCGCGCCCTCGGTGTCACGCACCAGCCAGAACGACCAGACCCGTCGCCCGTCGAAGAGGACGTCCAGCACGCGGTCGCCGAAGCCCCACAGCCGGACGCCGCCCTCGTCGACCTCGGAGACCCGGGCCTTCGACCTCGGGACCTTCGAGCCCTCCATCAGTCCATGTCGACGTTGGCGTAGGGGTCGATCGCCTTGCCCCGGTAGGAGGCCCGGAGCGGGACGCTCCTGGGGAAGTTCTCGTACCAGTAGTTGATGTGGTCCTGGTACCTCAGGGTGAGGCCGCGGTTGCGCATGATGGTGATGTTCTCGTCGGAGATCGTCGCCATCCCCGAGATGTTCGAGGAGCCGTTGATCACCACGTGGGCCGTGCGGTTTTTGCCGATGCGGCCGTTGATCGAGATCGACTTGAGGTGGAAGTAGTTGTCGAACTCGCCGTCACCGTTGAAGTCCTGGACCAGGTGCCGGATCGGCACGTTGTGGGAGCGCAGGTAGCGGTGGATGGCCTGCCCCATGACGGTGTAGCCGATCTTGATGTCACAGCCCTGCTTGTGCATCCGCTTGAACTGCACCGCGGCGCGCATGCCGCGGTCGTTGCGGATCACGTCGGGAGCCACGCGCACGATGGTTCGGCCCGTCCGGGTTCCGGCGTTGCGAGCCCCGGTGCACTTCACCTGGTTGAGGATGCTCTGATACGGGTCGCCCTTGTAGTTGGCCCCACCGAGCGGGCTGAAGTAGAACTTGTAGTTCCTGCCCGACGACTGGACGAAGGTCTGCCTGCGCGGCTGGTCCTGCCACATCTGCTGGAAGACCGTGCGGCCGAAGTTCCACACCTTGCGGTGGTTGACGAAGGTGTAGACGTCGTTCCACTGGTTCGACGCGGCCGCGGCCGTCAGGTTGGCCGACCCCTGGATGGTCACGTGGCGGGCGGTGCCGGTCTTGGAGAACAGGTAGAACTTGCTGTGCGCCTGTCCCCCCTTGCCGCGGCAGGAGCCGCGGCAGGTCTTCGCGTAGCTCTTCTTGCCCTTGGGCCGGTTGGCGTTGCCCTTGACCAGGGCGCGCTGCAGCCGGAGGAACCCCGGGTTGGGGACCTCTGCGGAGACGTTGGACTGGTCCATCAGCACCCGCACGATGACCCCACGGCGCTGCGCGTTGATCAGGGCGTTCACACCGGAGCGGGACATGATGTTCCAGGACATGACGTCGACCGTGCTGCCCTTGTGGGCCCGCTGGATCGCCGTGGTGATGTGGTCGAGCAGCCGGTAGCGGGTCTTGGCGCTGCCCAGCGGGCTGTTGAACAGCACTCCGGAGCGTGGCGTCCAACGAGCCCGCTTCTTGCCCTTGTTCTTCTGGCCGGCGTTCCTCTGGCCGGCGTTCTTCTGGCCGGCGTTCTTGCCCTCAGCCGCGCCGGAGAGCGTGACGTCGGACTGCACCCGGGAGACCTGGGCGCTCGTCGAGGAGGTGGCCGTCGCGGACGGCAGCGCTCCCAGCGTCGTGAGGGCGAGTGCGAGGGCGAGTCCGGATCCGAGGCGGGCGACATGTCGAGCGGTCATGAGGTGGGCAACTCCAAGAGGGCGACGGGCACGGCTACGTCTGGAGCGAGACCGAGCAAGGGGAAACGACAAGAGTACATAGGTAAAGAGAACCGGAGGGCGCCAGACTCGCCGCTCAACCGCGGCAGATGGAGACCGAGTGCCGGTAGTCGGGATCCTGGGCGAGATTCTCGGCGAACTTGATCTTCCCGCCCAGCACCCCGTAGTACTGCTCGGCGTAGCGGACGATGGTCTGGCCCGACGAGCAGGAGAGGGCCTCCGGCTCCACTAGGGCCCCGTCGGCGACACAGCCGGCGTAGGCCGCAGGGAGCATTCCGCCCTCGACCCACACGTCGGCGCACGCCGGGCCGGCGGGAGCCGCACTCTCCGACGGCGAGGGCGACGCGGTGTCGGGCTCCGACGAGGCCGGCGTCGGGTCGTCGGCGGTGGTGTCGGAGTCGCCGCCACAGCCCGTGGCGAGCAACAAGGGCAGCGCCACGGCAGCCAGGAATCGGCGGGTCCTCATGCCAAGGAGTGTACGGCCGCCACGGCGCGGAGCGCCGATGCCACGGCGAGGTGGCACTAGCGTTGGGCCGTGAGCACCGCCCCTCCCCGCGTCTACGCGGCCCGCCTCGTCGGGCTGCCGATCTTCGACCCCCAGGGCGACCAGGTCGGCAAAGTCCGCGACCTGGTGGTGGCAATCCGCTCGGCGGAGAGTCAGCCTCGCGTCCTGGGCATGGTCGCCGAGGTCTTCGGCCGGCGTCGGATCTTCGTCCCGATGACCCGGGTCACCAACATCGACAGCGGGCAGGTCTACACCACCGGACTGCTGAACATGCGCCGCTTCGAGCAACGCTCCACCGAGACCCTGGTGATCGGTCAGCTGCTCGACCGCAGCGTCGTCATCACGGGCAGCGCGGGCACCGGGGCGGGAGTCCGGGGCACGGTCTACGACGTCGCGATGGAGCAGGCGCGCAACCGCGACTGGGTGCTCAGCCGGGTCGCTGTCCAGGAGCCGGCCAAGGGGCTGCGCCGGCGCGGGCAGACCCACGTCGTCGAGTGGCGCGACGTGCAGGGGCTGGTCGGCCGCGAGGAGGCGCAGGGCGCCACGCACCTGATCGCCGCCCTCAACGAGATGCGCCCCGCCGACGCGGCCAGCATGATCCACGACCTGCCGGTCGAGCGCCGGGCCGCCGTCGTCGCCGCCCTCGACGACGAGCGCCTGGCCGACGTCCTCGAGGAGCTGCCCGAGGAGGACCAGGTGCAGATCCTCGAGGAGCTGGACTCCGAGCGCGCCGCCGACGTCCTGGAGGAGATGTCCCCCGACGACGCCGCCGACCTGATCGCCGACCTGCCGCCCGAGACCGCGGAGATCCTGCTCGACCTGATGGAGCCCGAGGAGGCCGAGGACGTGCGGCGCCTGATGTCGTACGTCGAGAACACCGCGGGCGCCATGATGACCCCGGAGCCGGTGATCCTCCCGCCCGACGCCACCATCGCCGACGCGCTGGCGCACGTGCGCAACCCCGACCTCACCCCCGCCCTGGCCGCGCTCGTCTATGTCTGCCGCCAGCCGCTGGAGACGCCCACCGGCAAGTTCCTGGGCGTCGCGCACATCCAGCGCCTGCTGCGCGAGCCCCCGTCGACGCTCGTGGCGGGCGCCCTCGACGACTCGATGGAGAACCTCCGCCCGGAGGCCACGATCGACCAGGTGGCCGCGCACCTCGCGACGTACAACCTGGTGGCCGCCCCCGTCGTCGACGAGAACGGTCACCTGCTCGGCGCCGTCACCGTCGACGACCTGCTCGACCACATGCTGCCCAGCAACTGGCGCGACCGGATGCCCCGCGACGGCGGCCCGCTGGGAGCCCGCCGTGGCTGAGCCCCGCACCCCCCGCCTCGACACCCCGCGCAGCACCCGCCGCCAGCTGGTGCGCCGGCCTGCGTTCAACAACGACACCTTCGGGGTCTTCGCCGAGCAGTTCGCCCGCTTCATGGGCACGGCGACGTTCCTGCTCTACATGACCGGGTTCGTGGTCGTATGGGTCGGCTGGAACGCCCTCGCTCCCAAGGACGCCCGCTGGGACGACTACCCGTTCATCTTCCTGACCCTGATGCTCAGCCTCCAGGCGTCGTACGCCGCACCGTTGATCCTGCTCGCGCAGAACCGCCAGGAGACCCGCGACAAGGTCATCGCCGAGCAGGACCGGCAGGCCAACGCGCGCGGCCACGCCGACATGGAGTTCCTCTCCCGCGAGGTCGCGTCGCTGCGCATGGCCGTCGGCGAGGTGGCGACCCGGGACTTCCTGCGCTCCGAGCTGCGCTCGCTGCTGGCCGAGCTGGAGGAGCGTGGCCTGTCTCACGAGAGCGCTGACGAAGGGCGCGAACCACCGCCCAACTAGAGTGGGGCCATCATGACGTCACCCACCCTCGAGCAGGTCACCGCCGCGCTGGCGACCGTCCACGACCCCGAGATCAAGCGCCCCATCACCGAGATCGGCATGGTGGACACGGTCGTCGTCGACGACGACGGCCTGGTCCACGTGAAGGTCCTGCTGACCGTCGCCGGCTGCCCCCTCAAGGACACGATCACCCGCGACGTCACCGCCGCGGTGACCGCCGTCCCCGGCGCCACCGGTGTCGACCTCGAGCTGGGCGTGATGAGCGCCGAGCAGCGCGCCGGCCTCAAGGAGGTCCTCAGCGGCGGCAAGGCGGAGCGCGAGATCCCGTTCGCGCAGCCCGGCTCCCTGACGAAGGTCTACGCGATCGCCAGCGGCAAGGGGGGCGTCGGCAAGTCCTCGGTCACCGTCAACCTGGCGCTGTCGCTGGCCAAGCAGGGGCTCAAGGTGGGCGTGGTCGACGCCGACATCTACGGGCACTCGGTCCCGGCCATGCTGGGCGTGGCCGACCACAGGCCGACCCAGGTCGACGACCTGATCATGCCCGTGCCGACCCCGAGCGGGGTCTCGGTGATCTCGATCGGCATGCTCAAGCCCCGTCGGGACCAGGTGGTCGCCTGGCGTGGTCCGATGCTCGACCGGGCGCTCGTGCAGATGCTGGCCGACGTCTTCTGGGGCGACCTCGACGTGCTGCTCCTGGACCTGCCGCCCGGCACCGGCGACGTGGCGATCTCGCTCGGGCAGCACCTGCCCGGCGCCGAGGTCGTCGTGGTCACCACACCGCAGGAGGCGGCCGCCGAGGTCGCCGAGCGCGCCGGCACGATGGCCTCGATGATGCACCAGCGCGTCGTCGGCGTCGTCGAGAACATGAGCTACCTCCCCTGCCCGCACTGCGCGGCCGAGGGCAAGGACCACCGCCTCGAGATCTTCGGCTCCGGCGGCGGCGATCGGGTGGCGGCCACGCTTTCCGCGCGCTTCGGCTACGACGTGCCGGTGCTCGGCCGGATCCCGCTCGACGTGTCGCTGCGCGAGGGCGGCGACGCGGGCAAGCCCATCGTGGACTCCGACCCCACTGCGCCCGGCGCCCTGGTGCTGAGCGCCATCGCCGAGCGGCTCTCGGGTCGCGGGCGCGGACTGGCCGGCATGCAACTGGGACTCACGCCCACCAGCAAGTTCTGACCCGTGTTCGACGTCGGGCTGGCCGAGCTGGCGGTCATCGCGCTCGTCGCGATCTTCGTCTTCGGCCCCGACCGGCTGCCCGACCTCGCCAAGCAGGCCGGGCAGATGCTGCGCAAGGCACGCGACTTCGCCAACTCCGCGCGCGACGAGCTGCGCGACGAGCTCGGCCCCCAGTACGCCGACCTCGAGCTACGCGACCTCGACCCGCGCACGATCGTGCGCAAGCACATCATCGAGGCCATGGAGGACGCCGACGCCGAGCAGTCCGCGGCCCAGACCCGCGGGAAGCGGCCCCTCGACGAGGGTGAGCTGCCGCCGTACGACTCCGACGCGACGTAGCCGCCCCCTAGGGGCTCTGCACGGCTGCCAGGGCCGCGAACGAGACCAGCACCACGCGACCGGACGGCTCGACGACCTCGGTGAAGTCGTGTCCGACGCGGGCCACCGCGCCCTCGTGGCGGCGGCCGTCCACGGCGTGCAGGACGCACCGCTCCCCCGACTCGGCCAGACGCCGCAGCGGTGAGGCGAGGCTCAGCCGGGACAACGGCGACCAGGCGACCTCTGGGACCGCGCGCTCAGAGGCCCCGGACACCGCCGTCACAGCCGGCAGTGGAACCAGCCAGTCCTGGCTCGCACCGCGGACCAGGCACCAGCCGGCGGCGACCCGCCGCAGCACGCCCGCCACCGTCCCGACGCCGCGCACCTCGAGCGCGACCTCCCGGTCGACCGAGGCCACGAGCCGCGCGGCGAGCGTGACCTGCTGGTACTCCGCGCGGCTGCGGTCGGCGAGCTCCGGGGCCCGCTCGGCGTCGTAGAGCGCCGCGGCGCGCTGCTCGAGGTCATCGAGCACCTCGAAGAGGTCGTCCTCCCAGGCCACGGCCCGAGCGTACCTGTGGAGACCCGGTTGACGGTGTCGAGAACCGGGCGTTGACTGATTCAAACGCAAGCAAACACAAGGATTCGACCATGAACGGTCTCGGGACCGCGCGTCGCCTCCGCGGTACGGCGGTCTGGGCGGCGACCACGCTGGGCGTGACCCTGCTGCTGCGCTGGTGCGCCCCGGACCTTGCGGGGGCGTCGGCGCCGCGGGACTTCACCGACCTGCTGGTGGGCGGCTTCGCCGTCGTGCTCGCCCTCTGCGGCTGCTGGTGGTGGCTGGTCACGACCGCCGTCGTGCTGCAGGTCTGGCGCGGGAGCGTGCGGGAGCGCACGCCTGGGGTGCCCCGCGCCGCCATCCGGGTCCTGCTCGCCGCCTGCGGGGTGGCGCTGGCCGGCGCCAGCACCCTCCCCGCGGTGGCGACGCCCGGTGCCGTCCTCCACGGCGCCGACCGGCCGACCCGGTCGGCGCTCACGGGACTGCCGCTGCCGGACCGGCCCCTCGGCGGGCTGCGCCCGCCCCGCGTCCCGCCTGCCCCGCCGGCGGCCATCCTCGTGACCCCGGGTGACTCCCTGTGGTCGATCGCGGCACACCGCCTCGGTCCCACCGCCACCCACGCCGACACGGCGGCGTACTGCCGGCGGCTGCACGCGCTCAACCGCTCCACCATCGGCCCCGACCCGGACCTGATCAGGCCCGGCCAGCGCCTCGTCCTACCCGACCACCCCACCTCGTGAGGAGACCGCCATGCCCGCTCGCACCCACCGCATCCTCCCGATCCGGCTCCCGGTGCCCCTCGCCGCCACGCAGGGCACCCTCGCCCTGGACCTGCTGCCCCGCCGAGAGCCTCCGGTGGCGCCGGTGGTGCCGATCACCGCCGGCCGTCGCCGCACGGCCGAGGAGTGGGCCCGCCGGTTCGCCCAGGCCACCGTGGAGATCGTGGGCGGGGACCGCCCCGTGGCCCAGCTGGTGCGGTGGACCTCCCGCGAGGTCTACGTCGACCTCGACCGGCGCGCGGTCCTCGTCGCCCGCGCCGGCGGCCACACGCCCGGCCAGGGCCGGGTCCAACCGGTCCGGCCCCGCGTGCTCAGCGTGCACACCTGCTTCCTGCACGACGCGGCCTTCGAGGCCAGCGTCCACGTCCGCTACGGCGAGCGCTCCCGCGCGCTCGCCGCCCGCTTCGAGGCCCGTGGCCAGCACTGGCTCTGCACCGCCCTGGACTGGAGCTGAGCAGCCGGGAGACACGCTGACCCGTCAGAGACTCTCTGACGGGTCAGCGGGGGGCTCGGTGAAGTTGGTGACGGGTCGGCGGTGGGTCAGCCGGAGGCGCGTGCGGTGAGGCCGGTGGGCCCGCCCGGCGCGCCGTGGCACTGCTTGAACTTCTTGCCCGAGCCGCACGGGCACTTCGCGTTGCGGCCGACTCCGGCGTACTCGTCGGTGGCGGCGGTCGCCGTCGCGCTCTTCACCTCGGCCCCGCCGTCCTCGCTCGGAGCGGAGTAGGACAGGTTGGCCGGGGCCGACGGGCGGTCGAGGCCCTTGGCCCGGATCGCGGGGGCGTGCTGCTGGACGGTGCCCTCCGGCTGCAGGAGCGGCTCGTAGACCTCGTCCTCCTCGTGGACGTGGTCGTGGTCGTGACCCTCGTGGTCATCCTCCTCGACCTGGACCTCCAGGTTGAAGAGGAAGCCGACGGCCTCCTCCTTGATCCCGTCCATCATCGCGGCGAACATGTCGAAGCCCTCGCGCTGGTACTCCACCAGCGGGTCGCGCTGGGAATAGGCCCGCAGGTAGATGCCCTCGCGCAGGTAGTCCATCTCGTAGAGGTGCTCGCGCCACTTGCGGTCGAGGACCGAGAGGAGCACGCGCCGCTCGAGCTCGCGCATGACCTCCTCGCCCATCTCCTCCTCGCGGGCGTCGTAGGCCGCGTGCGCGTCGGCCTTGAGCAGCTCGATCAGCTCGCCACGGTCGAGGTTGGCGCGGCCACCGGCCTCCTCCTCGAGCTGGGCGAAGTCGAGGCCGACGGGCCAGATCTGGCTGAGGTCGGTGTGGAGCTGCTCGAGATCCCACTCCTCGCCGAACTCGGCGAGCGAGCCGGTGACGTAGCCGGTGACGACATCGTCGATGAAGGTGCGGATCTGCTCCTCCAGGTCGGCGCCCTCGAGCACCTCGCGGCGCTCGCCGTAGATGACCTGGCGCTGACGGTCCATCACGTCGTCGTACTTGAGGACGTTCTTGCGCGACTCGAAGTTCTGCGACTCCACCTGGCCCTGGGCGTTGGCGATGGCGCCGGTGACGCGCTTGTTCTCGATCGGGACGTCGTCGGGGATCTTCAGCATCTGCAGGACGCGGTCGACCCACTCGGACTTGAACAGCCGCATCAGCTCGTCCTCGAGGGACAGGTAGAAGCGGGACTCCCCCGGGTCGCCCTGCCGGCCGGAGCGACCGCGCAGCTGGTTGTCGATGCGGCGCGACTCGTGGCGCTCGGTGCCGACCACGTAGAGCCCACCGAGGTCGCGGACCGCGTCGTGCTCGAGGGCGACCTGCTCCTTGATCCGCTCCAGTGTGGCGGGCCAGGCGGCCTCGTACTCGGCCGCGGTGTCGCCGGCAGGCTCGAGGCCCTGGTCGCGCAGCGCCTGGTCGGCGAGGAACTCCACCGAGCCGCCGAGCATGATGTCGGTGCCTCGACCGGCCATGTTGGTGGCGACGGTGACGGCGCCCTTGTGGCCGGCCATGGCGACGATCTTGGCCTCGTCGGCGTGGACCTTGGCGTTGAGGACCGTGTGCGGGATACCGCGCTTCTGAAGGAGGTTGGAGAGGTACTCCGACTTCTCGACCGACACGGTGCCCACCAGGATCGGCTGGCCCTTCTCGTGGCGCTCCGCGATGTCGTCGGCGACCGCGTCGTACTTGGCCTCCTCGGTGCGGTAGACGAGGTCGGGCTGGTCGATGCGTCGCATCGGCTTGTTCGTCGGGATCTGGACGACGCCGAGCTTGTAGATCTTGTCGAACTCCGAGGCCTCGGTCATGGCCGTACCGGTCATGCCGGAGAGCTTGTCGTAGAGGCGGAAGTAGTTCTGCAGGGTGACGGTCGCGAGCGTCTGGTACTCCTCGCGGACGGTCACGCCCTCCTTGGCCTCGATGGCCTGGTGCAGACCGTCGTTGTAGCGGCGTCCCGACAGCATGCGGCCGGTGTGCTCGTCGACGATGAGCACCTCGCCCTGCATGACGACGTACTCCTTGTCGTTGCGGAAGAGCTCCTTGGCCTTGATGGAGTTGTTGAGGAAGGAGATCAGCGGGGTGTTGGCCGACTCGTAGAGGTTCTCGATGCCGAGGTGGTCCTCGACCTTGGTGATGCCCGGCTCGAGCACGGAGATCGTGCGCTTCTTCTCGTCGACCTCGTAGTCGACGTCGCGCACGAGGGTCTTGGCGATCTTGGCGAACTCGCCGTACCACTTCACCTCGTCCTGGGTCGGGCCGCTGATGATCAGCGGGGTCCGCGCCTCGTCGATCAGGATGGAGTCGACCTCGTCGACGATGGCGAAGCTGTGGCCGCGCTGCACGCACTCCTCGATGGAGCCCGCCATGTTGTCGCGCAGGTAGTCGAAGCCCAGCTCGTTGTTGGTGCCGTAGGTGATGTCGCAGTTGTAGGCCTCGCGGCGCTCCGCGGGGCGCATCTCCGGGAGGATCACCCCGGTGGTCAGGCCCAGGAAGTGGTGGATCCGACCCATCCACTCGGCGTGGTACTTGGCGAGGTAGTCGTTGACGGTGACGACGTGGACGCCCTTGCCCGAGAGCGCGTTGAGATAGGCCGGGAGCGTGGCGACGAGGGTCTTGCCCTCACCGGTCTTCATCTCGGCGATGTTGCCCAGGTGCAGCGCCGCGCCACCCATGATCTGGACGTCGTAGTGCCGCTGGCCGATGACCCGGTTGGCCGCCTCGCGCACGGTGGCGAAGGCCTCGGGCATCAGGTCGTCGAGGGACTCGCCCTTCTCGTAGCGCGCCTTGAGCTCGTCGGTCATCGCCCGGAGCTCCTCGTCGCTCATGGCGACGAAGTCGTCCTCGATGGCGTTGACGGCCTTGGCGATGTTCTCGAGCTGCCGGAGGATCTTGCCTTCGCCGATGCGGAGAAGCTTGTCGATGATGACGGGCACGACGGGATGACTCCTTGGGTTGACAGCTTCGGGCCGTGGGAGCGGCGCTCACACTCTACCCAGCGGCCGGAAGACCGCTACACCGCAAGGCGCGCGGCCAGGTCGCCCCGGGGCTCGACCACCACGGAGTCCAGCCCCAGCCACCCGGCCAGCCCCGTCAGCTCCGCGCCGAGCTCCTCACCGGTGTGCGCCGGCGCGCCCGGCTCGGCGAAGGCACCCTTGACCACGAGCGTGCGGGTACGGCGGTCGGCCTTGAGGTCGACGCGCGCCACGATGTGCTCGCCGAGCAGGAAGGGCAGGACGTAGTAGCCGTGCACCCGCTTGTGGGCCGGCGTGTAGATCTCGATGCGGTAGTGGAACCCGAAGAGCCGCTCGGCGCGCTCTCGCTCCCAGACCACCGGGTCGAACGGGCTGAGCAGCGCCCGGGCCGGCACCCGGCGGGGCAGCCGGGCGTCGCGGTGCAGGTAGCCGGGGCGCTTCCAGCCCTCGATCGCCACCGGCAGCAGCTCCCCGGACTCGACCAGGGCGCCGATCGCGGGCCGGACCTCGTCGATGTGCATCCGGTAGTAGTCCTGCAGGCATCGCGTCGTCGCGATGCCGTGGGAGCGGGCGGCGCGGCGGACCAGCTCGAGGTGGGACTCCCCCGGGGTTGGCGTCGGCCGGGCCAGGACCTCGGCCGGGATCACCCTCTCGGGCAGGTCGTAGAGCACCTCGAACTGGGCGTTGCGGCCCGCGATAGCCAGCTCGCCGACGGTGTAGAGGTAGTCCAGGACCCGCCGGGTGGTCGACCAGTTCCAGCCCCAGTGCTCCTTGCTGCGGGGCAACCCCTCGTCGAGGTCGCGCGCGGTGGCCGCCCCTCGCGTCCGGATCTCGGCCAGCAGCGACGCCTCCAGCGCAGGATCCTCGTCGAGGATCGCCCACTTGCCGCGCCGGGCGCGGTACTTCTCCATCCGGAAGCGCATGTGCGGCCACAGCTCGACCGGCATGAGCGCCTGGACGTGCGCCCAGTACTCGACGACGCGACGCGGCCGCCGCTCAGCGGCCCGGCGCAGCAGACCGGTGTCGTAGGGGCCCATCCGCGAGTACAGCGGCATGTAGTGGGCGCGCTGGAGCACGTTGACCGAGTCGACCTGGAGCACCCCCGTGCGGTCCAGGGTGCGCTGGAAGGTGCGCATCGTGGGCGGGGTGTGCGGCGGGTCGAGGAAGCCCTGGGCGGCCAGCGCGATGCGGCGCGCCTGGGAGGTCGAGATCGACTGCGTCGTCACAGGCAGGACTGTTCCACGGGGCGCCGACGGTGGTCAGCATCGGCGCTCGTCTCACCGGGTCTCGACACGCCGGTCGCGAGCTCGTGCCTCGCTCGCGCGGCTGCTCGACCTGCCCGCGCCCACGGCGGCCGCTCGTTCCTCGCGGCCGCCTGCGCGGTCAGGGAAGCTCTAGGAGCTTCTCGCGGACGGCGTACATCACCGCTTCCATCCGGGAGTGGAGCTGGAGCTTCTCGAGGATGTTGCGGACGTGGTTCTTGACGGTGTTCTCGCTGATGAAGAGGTTGCGTGCGATGTCGCGGTTGTTGAGGCCCTTCGCGACGTGGCCGAGCACCTGGAGCTCCCGCTCGGTGAGCCGCAGGCCGGGGACCGGGTCGCGCTCGGGGCGCGTCATCTGCTTGAACTCGTCGATCAGCTTGACGGCCATGGACGGGCTGATGAGCGACTGTCCGTCGGCGACCACGCGGATGGCCTGGGCGACCTCGTCGATGGAGGAGTCCTTGAGCAGGTAGCCGGAGGCGCCGCTCTTGACCGCCTCGTAGAGGTCGGCCTCCTCGTCGGACACCGTCAGCATGATGATCTTGGCCGACGGGACGGCCTCCTTGATGGCCACGCAGGCCTCGATACCGGAGCGCTTGGGCATCCGGATGTCCAGCAGCACGACGTCCGGGGCGGCGCTCTCCGCCAGGGCCGTGCCCTCCACACCGTCTCCGGCCTCGCCCACGACCTCGACGCCGGGCTCCACCCCGAGCAGCATCGTGAGCCCACGGCGGAAGAGCTCCTGGTCGTCGACCACGAGCACGCGGATCGGTTCGTCCCTGTCGGCCACCCGCGCATCATGACACGTTCGGGTGGCCTAGTGGCCTGTCCTGATAGTCCGGACAGGCCACCCGGCATGGTCCTTCAGGGTGACTCAGCCTCGTCGGGCTGGGTGAGGTCCAGCGAGATCACGCCGTAGTCGTAGCCCCGGCGGCGGTAGACGACCGCGGGTCGCTCGCTCTCCTTGTCCACGTACAGGTAGAAGTCGTGACCGACGAGCTCCATCTCGTAGAGCGCTTGGTCGAGCGTCATGGGGGACGCCGAGTGGGTCTTCTCGCGCACGACCAGCGGCCCGTCGCCGGTCACCTCGATCGGCCCGACCTGCCGCTGGGTCACGCCGTCGTCGGCCGGCTGCTCGTCCTCGACCACCTCCAGGCCGGCGAGCGCCTGACCCACGGAGACCGGCGCGTGCCGGCCGCGGTGGACGCGGCGTCGGTCGGCGGCACGCCGCATCTGCGCGGCCATCTTGTCCAGCGCCAGGTCCAGCGCGCCCATCTTGTCGTCTGCGGCGGCCTCGGCCCGGATCACCGGGCCCTTCGACACGGCCGTGAGCTCGACATGGACCGCGCGATCGTGCTGGCGCGGGTTGAGCTCGCAGTCGACCTCCACGTGCACCCGGATGATGCGGTGGTCGTGCTTCTCCAGCTTGCTCAGCTTCTCCTCGGCGTGGGCGCGGAATCCCTCCGACAGCTCACAGTTGCGACCGGTGAAGACAGCTTCCATGTTGAACCTCCCGTTGTGACAGTTGGTCGTGCGCACATGAGCATGGAGCCCGCCCGGCCGACCTGGTCTTCGACCCCACAGTCGCCTGCTGAGGCGCTCGCAGCTTGGATGCCACTACTGACCTTCTCCCGCCGGCCACGCGCATCTGACGCGTGGGGCGAGGCAGGACTTACGTCTAAGCCGCACCGTGATCGGCGCGCCCGGGCGAGCCCGGACGACGCCTTACGTGGACCGTTTCGCCTGCGACTGGCATCGGCTAGCCGTCCCGGCACTGCCAGAACAGCGCAACCACGGACCCGGACGGACTCCATAGAGAAACGTTAGTCCGTGCCTGGCTAGCCAGAGAGGCGGGGGTCACCTTTCAGCGCGCCGGCCCCTTGCCCCTCCGCGCTCCACCGCCGGGTGGCCGCGACGGTCGCCACCGCGTGGACCTGCAGCCCCACCGACTCCAGGGCCCGCTGCGCCTCGCGAGCCGTGGAGCCGGTGGTGAGGACGTCGTCGCACACGACGAACCGCGCCCGCGGTGTGCGCTCCGCCAGGTCGCGAAGCGGCCCGGTTCGACAGGCCATCGACCCGGCGAGGTTGGTGGCCCGTGCCGCCGCCCCGAGCCCCGACTGGTCGAGCACGCCGGGGCGCGAGCGCAGCAGGCGGTACGCCGTCGCGTCCACGCCTTGCCCCCGCAGGACCACGCATGCCAGCCGGGCCAGGGTCGCCGTGGGGTCGTGTCCGCGGCTGCGCACGGAGGAGGGCCGCGACGGGACCGGCACCAGCACGAACGGGCCCGCCGCGCCGGCGGTCGCGGCGCTCACCGCGACCGCGAGCACCCGCGCGAGCGGGCGAGCCAGCGCCCACACCCGGCGCTCCTTCAGCGCCAGGACCATCGCCCGGGGCAGCCCCTCGTAGGCGGCCGCCGCCCACGGTGTCGCCAGCCCGGCCGGCACCGGGGTCGGCCACGCGGGACTCGCGGCCACCTCGAGCAGCACCGCGCAGTCCGGGCACAGGGGCCGGCCGGGTGCCGCGCAACCCACGCACCGGCCCCCGAGCAGCAGGTCGAGGACGGCGTCGCGGTAGGACATGGCCCGCATCGCACCAGCCGCGCCGATCCGGGACAAGGCGCGCGGAAGCGCCTGTGGATCAGCCTACGTAGCCCAGCGAGATCGGCCGGCCCTCCAGCTCGAGGATCCGGCTGGTGAGCAGGTCGACGACGCCCTCGCCGGTGACGGCGTACTGGCGCGCTCCCGGGACCGGCGACCCGGCCAGCCCCAGGACCGCCTCGTTGACCGTCGTGGACAACGCCTCGACCCCGGCCGGCGCCCCGTCGACGACGACGGTGCGCACCTCGAACAGCTCTCCCGGCACGACCTCGCTGAGCAGCGCGACGGACGTGGGCGAGGTCCAGGCGATGTCGGTGACCCGCACCGGATCGGCGTCCTCGAAGGTCATCGTGCGGACTCCGACCGCCTCCCGCACGCGGCCGCGGAAGTCCACCTGGACGCGGCCGAGCAGCAGCCGGTCGACCCCGTCACGACGGACCACGGCCACGAACCGGGTGGCATCGCGCGAGACCACGAACGACCGCACGTCCTGGCCGGTCACGCCCGGCACCTGCAGCCCACGCAGACGCTCGCCCTCGCGGAGGATGACGCGCGCCCCCGAGGGTGTCCGATCGACCATCCAGAGCCGGTCCGCGAAGTCCCATGACGGCCGCAGCAGGCGGGTGGCGCCCGAGACGACCTGGACGGCACGCTGGGGCGCCTCCTCCCCCGCCTCGGCCCGCACCGGCGCCAGGAGCACCGAGCGGCCGTTGTCGGTGACCCCCGCCGCGAGCGTGGCAGGCAGGTTGACCGCGACCGAGCGCAGCCCATAGCCGGTGTCCCCGAACGGGCCCTCGGCCGGGGCCAGGGTGTCGAGCTCCCCCGACACCAGCAGGCCGTCGACCAGTCCGTAGAGCAGCCGGCTGGCCTGGTAGCCCGTCGGGTCGTACTCGGGGGCGGCGTCGACCCGGTACTCACCGACCCCGTCCGGCAGCCGGACCCTCTCGTCGCCGATCTGCAACCGGATGGCGCTGATGGACGGCTCCTGGCGCAGCGTCCAGACGAGCTGGGCGAGCATCTTCTCGACGACCTCGGGATTCTGCTGGCCCGAGTCGCCGACCAGGGTGATGTCCGCGACGCCCTCCTCGGAGATGGGGACCGACAGCCCCACCGTCACGTTCGGTGGCAGGAAGCTGCGCACCACGCCCGACAGCCTCTCGCCCGGGCCCGCGAGCAGCCCGTCGATGAGCGTCGTCGCCAGCTGCTCCCCGCGAGGGACGAAGACCGGCTCCGGCACCAGGATCTGGGCCGTCCGGTCGAAGAAGTAGAGGGAGGCCTGGCGGAACCGCTGCGAGAACCACTGGGCCGGGACGATCAGGGCGTCAGGGGCGTCGGCGATGCGGTACTCGCCGTCCTCGACGACCATGCGGAACGTCAGCCGGTGCCGGTCGGCCGGGAGCGGCCCCTGCCACCCGCCCCGCCCGTCGAGCGACTCGGGGTCGCCGAGCGTCACCGAGACGTTGCGGCCGCCGACGTCGGCGCTGGGGTCGGTGATGTCGCCGTAGATGATCGTCGCGTCGTCGGGGTTCCACGCCGCCTGGGCCTCGCGGGCCAGGAACTGGCGCGCGACGTTGGCCTGCACGGGGTAGGCCGTCATCGCGTTGAGAAAGCCGTTGACGATGTCGAGGGCCGCGTCGCCCTCCTGGGGAGGGATGGCGTCGATGGCGGCGGCCTGCTGCTCGGCCACCTGGGCGGACGGCTCGGTCTCGACCACCGGCCCCTTCTCGGGGAGCTCGACGCAGCCCGTCAGGGCGGCCAGCAGCAGGACGGCCGAGAGCGCGGCGAGCGCCCGGCGCCGGCCGGTCATCGGGCCACCTCCCGGACCGGGTCGTCGGCGTCGGCCGGGACCAGCGGGAGGGGGCTGTGTCGCAGCGGCGCACCCGCCCTGCGGGGCAGGGTCAGGCGGAACTGTGCCCCCCGCCCGGGCCGGCCCCACGCCTGCAGCCACCCCCCGTGCAGGTGCGTGTCCTCGAGGGCGATGGCCAGGCCCAGGCCGGTGCCGCCGCTGGTGCGCGCACGTGCCGGGTCGGCGCGCCAGAACCGGTTGAACACCATCGCCGACTCCCCGGGCGCCAGCCCGACGCCGTAGTCGCGCACCGCGACCGCCGCGGCCTGGTCGTCGCTTCCCAGCAGGACCTTGATCTCGCGCCGAGCCTCGGCATGGTCGATCGCGTTGGTGATGAGGTTGCGCATGATCCGCTCGACCCGGCGCACGTCGGCCTCGGCCAGGCACGGCTGCTCCGGCGCCTCGACGACCACCCGCACCCCTCGCTGCTCCGCGAGTGCACGGGTGGAGTCGACCACCCGGTGGACCACGTCGAGCAGGTTGACGTCCTCCGCCTCCAGCACGGCGGCGCCGGCGTCGAAGCGGCTGATCTCGAGCAGGTCGGCCAGCAGCACCTCGAACCGGTCCAGCTCGATCTGCAGCAGCTCGGCCGCCCGGCGGGTGGCCGGGTCGAAGGACTCCTTGGCGTCGTGCAGCACGTCTCCGGCCATCCGGACGGTGGTGAGTGGGGTACGCAGCTCGTGCGAGACGTCGGAGACGAACCGGCGCTGCACGCGGCTGAGCTCCTCGAGCTGGCGGATCTGGCGCTGCAGGTTGCTGGCCATCTGGTTGAACGACGTCGCGAGGCGGGCGAGGTCGTCCTCGCCCGAGACCCGCAGGCGCTCCTGCAGCCGGCCGGCCGCCAGTCGCTCGGCCACCTCGCGGGCCAGCCGGATGGGGTTGACGACCTGCTGGGCCACCAGCCAGGTGATGCCCGCGACGAGGACCAGGAGGGCGACGGCGGCGGTCAGCAGCGCGCGCGTCACCAGTCCCAGGGTCTCCTGCTCGGCGTCGAGGGGGAACAGGAGGTAGAAGGTGTAGGTCTTCCCGTCGGAGGGGAGCAGCACCTGGCTGCCGACGACGATGCCCGGCTCCTCTCGCACCTCTCCGGCGGCCGATCGGGTCGCGATCCGGGTGTAGGTCCACGCCGTCGGCGCGATCTGCTCGAAGTGCTCCTGCAGCGAGGCGGGGACGCTGAGCAGGCTCAGGCCGGGGGTGTACTCGGGCCCGCCGTCGGAGAGCCGCGCGCCCTCGCCGGTGGGGACGCCGAGCACGACGCGGAAGCCGCGGGTCTCTCCGCGCGCGATGATCAGGTCGGCCAGCTCGCGCTGCTGCCGACTGGCGTTGACCTCCGTGCCGGAGGCGGCCTCCAGCCGGTCACGCGCCTCCTCGATGCTCGCGTCGGACTCCGCCAGGACCGACTCGACGCGATGCTCCAGCAGGCCCTCCTTGGTCGAGTCGAGCAGGAACCACCCGACCCCGCTGATGACGATGGCCGAGAGCACCAGGGTGCTGGCGACGACGCGCGCCTGGATCGAGCGGCGCCAGAACGTGAGGGCCCGCCGTACGCCGGGAGGGACGCCCGGCCACCGTCGGCGGGCCATCATCGCTACCCGTTCCCGGCCTTGTAGCCCACACCGCGGACGGTCACCACGATCTCGGGGTGCTCGGGGTCGTGCTCGACCTTGGAGCGCAGTCGCTGCACGTGCACGTTGACCAGCCGCGTGTCGGCGGCGTGGCGGTAGCCCCACACCTGCTCGAGCAGGACCTCGCGCGTGAAGACCTGCCACGGCTTGCGGGCCAGGCACAGGAGCAGGTCGAACTCCAGCGGGGTCAGGCCGATCGGCTCGCCGTCGCGGTGCACGGAGTGACCGGCGACGTCGATGGTGAGGTCGCCGATGGTCAGGTTCTCCACCGACGTGGCGTCGAACCGGCGCACCCGGGCCCGGATCCGGGCCACCAGCTCCTTGGGCTTGAACGGCTTGACGACGTAGTCGTCGGCGCCGGACTCCAGGCCCACCACCACGTCGACGGTGTCGCCCTTGGCGGTGAGCATCACGATGGGTACGCCCGACTCGCCGCGGATCTCCTTGCACACGTCGATCCCGTCGCGTCCGGGCAGCATCAGGTCCAGCAGCACCACGTCGGGCCGGTAGTCGCGGAACTCGTCCATGGCCAGGTCGCCGCGGGTGCAGATCCGGCTGTCGAAGCCCTCCTGCCGCAGGACGATCGTCAGCATCTCGGCCAGCGAGGCGTCGTCGTCGACCACCAGCACTCGCCCCTTGGGCGCGATGGCACTCGCGGTCCCCACCTGTGTCATGGCATCCATAGTGCCATCAGCCACGCACGAGCCACGAAGACGCCACCGCCCCCTGATCCGGACGGATCAGGGGGCGGTGCACCGGGCTCGCGGGCGCAGAGCTCAGTAGCGGTACTGGTCGGACTTGAACGGGCCCCGGACGTCGACGCCGAGGTAGGCGGCCTGCTCGTCGCTCAACGTGGTCAGCTTGACGCCGAGGGCGTCGAGGTGGAGGCGGGCGACCTCCTCGTCGAGGTGCTTGGGCAGCACGTAGACGCCGACCGGGTAGTCCTGCGGCTTGGTGAAGATCTCGATCTGCGCCAGGACCTGGTTGGTGAACGAGTTCGACATGACGAACGACGGGTGGCCGGTCGCGTTGCCGAGGTTCATCAGGCGGCCCTCGGAGAGCACGATGATCGCGTTGCCCGCGGGGAAGGTCCACACGTCGACCTGCGGCTTGACGTTCTTGCGGACCGCGACGCCCTCGGCCTCGAGGCCGGCCATGTCGATCTCGTTGTCGAAGTGACCGATGTTGCCGAGGATCGCGTTGTGGCGCATCCGCGACATCTGGTCGACGGTCACGACGTCCTTGTTGCCCGTCGCGGTGATGATGATGTCGGCGACGTCCAGCACGTTGTCGAGGGTGTCGACCTGGTAGCCGTCCATGGCCGCCTGCAGCGCGCAGATCGGGTCGATCTCGGTGACGATGACGCGGGCACCCTGGCCGCGCAGGGACTCGGCGCAGCCCTTGCCGACGTCGCCGTAGCCGCACACGACGGCGACCTTGCCGCCGATCAGGACATCGGTGGCGCGGTTGATGCCATCGATGAGCGAGTGGCGGCAGCCGTACTTGTTGTCGAACTTGGACTTCGTGACCGAGTCGTTGACGTTGATGGCGGGGAAGAGCAGCGAGCCCTCCCTCATCATGTCGTAGAGACGCAGCACGCCGGTGGTGGTCTCCTCGGTGACGCCCTTGATCTCGCCCGCGATCTGGGTCCAGCGGTCCTTGCTCTCGGCCAGCGAGGCGTTGAGGACGTCGAAGACGACGCGCTGCTCGACGCTCTTGGCGCTGGCCGGATCCGGCGCGGCGCCGGTCTTCTCGGCCTCGACGCCCAGGTGGACGAGCATCGTGGCGTCGCCGCCGTCGTCGAGGATCATGTTGGCGAACTTGCCGTCGGGCCACCGCAGGATCTGCTGGGTGCACCACCAGTACTCCTCCAGCGACTCACCCTTCCAGGCGAAGACCGGGACGCCGGCGGGCTTGTCGACGGTGCCCTCGGGGCCGACGGCGATGGCCGCGGCCGCGTGGTCCTGGGTGGAGAAGATGTTGCAGGAGGCCCAGCGGACCTCGGCACCGAGTGCCGTGAGCGTTTCGATGAGGACGGCCGTCTGGATCGTCATGTGCAGCGAGCCGGCGATCCGGGCGCCGGCCAGGGGCAAGCTGTCGCCGTAGCGCTCCCGCATCGCCATGAGGCCGGGCATCTCGTGCTCCGCGAGTTGGATCTCCATGCGGCCGAAGTCGGCCAACGAGAGGTCGGCAACCTTGTAGTCCATTCATGCTCCTGGGTGCAGGCGGTGGGCGTGACGTCAAGGCTAGAACGGGTTCCCACCGATCGCAGAATCCTCGCGACCCCGTGTGGAGACGGTGGCGGCGCGGGTGTAAAGGGCCCAGGAGTCAGTGGGCGGTGGGCTCCGCAGTCTTGTGGTGACCGAACGGCAGCAGGTGCATGAGCGCCACGACCACCGCGCCGACGACCACCCCGGCGACTGCCGAGAGGGCCGTGTTGACCAGCCAGCCGAGCGCGGCGCCGAGGGCCCCCGCCGCGTGGTGGACGTCCTCCTCGAGGTGGTGGACCAGCTCGTACGGCGCATGCCAGCCGAGGTCGTCGGCTCCGACCAGCAGGATGTGCCCGCCGACCCAGAGCATCGCGACCGTGCCGACGACCGAGATCGTGGCGAGCAGCCCCGGCATGGCGCGCACCAAGCCGTGGCCGACCTTCTGCGCCACGGCCGAGGAGCGCTGGCTGAGCGCGAGGCCGATGTCGTCCATCTTCACGATGAGCGCGACCACGCCGTAGACGACGGCGGTGATCAGGAAGGCGACCGCCACCAGGATCACCGCACGGGACACGAACGGCTCGTCGGCGACCTCGTTGAGGGAGATCACCATGATCTCGGCCGAGAGGATCAGGTCCGTGCGGATCGCTCCCGAGACCATGGTCTTCTCGGCCGCGTCGTCCAGCGCGGTGGCCTTCTTCTCCTCCGGATGGTGACCGGAGAGCTTCTCCCAGATCTTCTCGGCGCCCTCGTAGCACAGGAAGGTGCCCCCCAGCATCAGGATCGGGGTGAGCAGCCACGGCAGGAACTGGCTCAGCAGCAGCGCCAGGGGCAGGATGATGAGCAGCTTGTTGCGCAGCGAGCCGATCGCGATCTTCTTGATCATCGGGAGCTCGCGCTTGGCCGCGACGCCTTGGACGTACTGGGGGGTGACCGCGGTGTCGTCGACGACGACGCCGGCCGCCTTCATGCTGGCCCGTCCGGCGGCAGCCGAGACGTCGTCGACCGAGGCGGCCGCGAGTCGAGCCAGCGCCGCGACGTCGTCGAGCAGGGCGAAGAGGCCGCCGCTCATCGCGCGGCTCCGGTCATCATGCCGTCATGCTACTGAGCCCGCGGGCGCGTCATGTGCGCGGTGTCTGGGTCGGCAGTGGGCCGCCCTCGGGACGCTCCTCCGCGAGCTGCTCGACCAGCCGGTCGAGGACCGGCGCGTCGTGGTCCTCCTGGGCCACGACCGTGACGCCCAGGTCGACCGCGTGGCGGGCGTGCCGCTCGGCGTAGCCGAACGGGTCGACCAGCACCGTCAGCCGGGTCGCGACCGGCGGCCAGGCCAGCAGCATGGCCAGCGCCACCGAGCCGAGGGTGACGACCAGCAGCGCCGGCACGAGTCGGTCCTCCGCCCACTCCGGGAAGCCGGCGTACAACGTGCCCTTCACGAAGAACCCGTGGAACAGGTAGACGACCAGGCTGGCCGCGCCCATCCGGGCGAACCAACCGGGCGTCCGAGGTAGCAGCGCCAGGAAGGCGAGGGTGGCGAGCGTGCCGACCATGAGCAGGCCACCGCGGATCAGGACGGAGTCCAGGTCGGACTCGCCGAGGGTGTCGTAGCGGGCGCGGTAGAAGAGCCACTCCGTGGACACGACGCTGTCGGTGACCCAGGTGAGCGCCAAGACGCCCGCGAACACGGCGACCGCTGCCACCTGGACCGGCGTACGGCGCAGCGCGGCCAGGCGCTGCGGTGTGGCCTTGAGACCCAGGACGAAGAACGGCAGCAGTCCGCAGATGCGGGCGATGTCGAGCATGTCGCCGGCCCACAGCCCGGCACCGAGGCTGATCGCCACGGCCACCAGCACCCCGCCCGGCAGCGGCCGGAAGACCGGGGTGACGAGGCGCCAGAAGAAGAGCGCGGAGAGGTACCACAGCGGCCAGTGCGGGTCGAGGAACAGGTCCTCCATCTCCTCGCCGCCGACGTAGTGCCGGAACAGCGCGATCGCGCACTCGAAGATCACGTACGGCACGGCCACCGTGCGGACCAGCTGCCACAGCCGGGTGCGGGTCCACGCGAAGGAGCGCGAGAGGTAGCCGGTGACGAACACGAAGGCGGGGATGTGCCACAGGTACACGAAGTCGTAGAGGTGGTTCACGACCGGCTCGTCGGGCAGCAGCGTCCAGGCGTGGCCGATCACCACGAGGGTCACCAGCGCCATCTTCGCGTTGTCGAACCAAGCGTCGCGGGTCGCCACCGTCGGGGCCTTTAGACCTCGACGAGTCCGAGCCGCAGGTACTCGGCGGCGTACATGCCGCTCAGCAGCAGTGACGCGTAGCGGGCCACCTCGCAGCCGGCCTCGCTCGTGACGTGCTCGACGCGGACGCCTCGCTCGTCGGCGGCGGCCAGCAGTCGCGCGCGGTGCTGGCGGACGACCGGGTCCTCGGCGCCGTCGTCGAGCACGACCAGGATCGGCCGCAGCTCACCGCCGTCGTCGGAGAACGGGTCGTCGAAGACGTCGCGCGGCCGCGCCGCCTCGATGACCGGCAGCAGGTGCTCGGCGTCACCGGCCAGTGCCGTGCGGCCGCTGGCGCGGCGGATCGACTCCGCGACCCGGCGCGCGGCGCGCGCGGCCAGGACCGAGCCTCCCCAGACCACGGGGTTGGCGTCGGCCAGCGCGATGGCCAGCATCTTGGCGGGGTTGACGGCGAGGTCTCGGTGCGGCGAGCAGGCGGTGGCGACCGCGTCGAGCGCCTCGGCCACCTCCTCCGGCGGCGCGCTCGGCCCCAACCCGATCTCGTGCAGGTAGGTCAGCATCACCACCGCGGTCGCAAGCTGGTCCCGGGTCGTCGTCGGGAGGATCGTCGTCCAGCGTCCCGCGGCGTGCTCGGCCACGATCGAGGAGGGCGGGCAGGCCACCACCACCTGGCAGCCGCGACGCACCGCCTCGGCGACCGCCGAGGCCGAGCCCACGTCGCCACCGTCGGGGGCCAGCACCACGACCAGGTCGAGGCTGCCGGCCCACCCGGGCAGCGCCTGGCCTGGCCAGGCCACGAACGGCACCGGGCACCACGGCTCCAGCACCGCCCGCAGCAGCCGGGAGTCGGGGCCGGCGGCGATGACCGCACGCGGTCGCGCCTGGTCCTGGGTCAGGGCCACGACCTGGGCGAGGGCCTCCGCGGCGTCACCGGCCTCGCGGCGCACGCGGGCGCCTGACTCGGCGAGCGTCCGCAGGCGCAGGTCGACACCTTGCAGCGCCCGCTCGTCGTCGAGCCGGGACTCGTCGAACCAGGACATCTCAGCCGGGCTTGCGAGCTTCGTCGACCAGCATGACCGGGATGCCGTCGCGGATCGGGTACGCCAGGCCGCAGCCCTCGCACACCAGCTCCGCCGCCTCGGGATCGTCGTCCACCAGCTCCAGGTCGGCGTGGCACGCCGGACAGACGATGATCTCCAACAGTGTGGGGTCCAGCTCGATGCTCATCGTTCACTCCTGATCTGGGCGAGAACCTCGTCGCGGATCCGCGCCATGGTCGCCTCGTCCTTGCCTTCGGCGTTCAGCCGCAGCAGCGGCTCGGTATTGGACGGGCGCACGTTGAACGTCCACTCGTCATGGGCGACGGACAGCCCGTCCAGCCAGTCGGTCTCGACGCCCTGGCGACCACCGTAGGCGGCCTCGAGCGCCTTCATCACGGCGGCCTGGTCGGCGACCTGGCTGTTGATCTCCCCGCTCACCGGGTAGCGCTCGTAGTCGGCCATCAGCTCCGAGAGACTCCGGCCGGTCTCGGCGAGGGCGGCCAGCGCATGCAGGGCCGCGAGCATCCCCGAGTCGGCGCGCCAGAAGTCCCGGAAGTAGAAGTGGCCGCTGTGCTCGCCGCCGAAGATCGCGTCGGTCTCGGCCATCGTGGCCTTGATGAAGGAGTGGCCCACCCGGGTGCGCACCGGCTTGCCGCCGAGCTCGCGGACGATCTCGGGCACCGCGCGGCTGGTGATCAGGTTGTGGATGACCGTGGCGCCCGGCTCCTTGGCCAGCTCACGCGACGCGATCAAGGCGGTCAGCGTGGACGGCGAGACGGCGCGTCCCCTCTCGTCGACGAGGAAGCAGCGGTCGGCGTCCCCGTCGAAGGCCAGCCCGACATCGGCGCCGGTCTCGAGGACCTTGGCCTTGAGGTCGGCGAGGTTGGCCTCGTCGATCGGGTTGGCCTCGTGGTGGGGGAACGTGCCGTCGAGCTCGAAGTACAGCGGCACCAGGGCGACCAGGTCGCCCAGGAGCCCGAACACGGCCGGGGCGGTGTGGCCGGCCATCCCGTTGCCGGCGTCGGCGACGACCCGCAGCCGCCGTCCGGCCACCGGTGCCAGGGAGACCAGGTGGGCGGCGTAGGCCTCGAGCACGTCGGCCTCGTAGACCTTGCCGGTGCGCGCCGAGTCGCCGGCCGGCTCCCCCGAGGCGACGAGGTCGCGGATCTCGGCGAGACCGGTCTCCAGGCCGATCGGAGTGGCGAGGCTGCGGCACATCTTGATGCCGTTGTACTCGGCCGGGTTGTGGCTTGCCGTGAACATCGCTCCGGGCATCCTCAGGTGACCCGAGGCGAAGTAGAGCTGGTCGGTGGACGCCAGGCCGATCATCACGACGTCGGCCCCGGCCTCGCTGGCCCCTGCGGCGAAGGCCGCGGCCATGCCCGGAGAGCTGGGACGCATGTCGTGGCCGACGACGACCTCGCGCGCGCCCACCACCGCGACGTAGGCCCGGCCGGTCGCGTGCGCGAGCGCCTCATCGATCTGGTCGGGCACGGTGCCGCGCACGTCGTAGGCCTTGAAGATGGCGTGCACGTTCGTCGGGTCGAGCGTCTTCGAGGTCGTGGCCGCCATGACGCAGACCCTAGTGCCCGCGGCTGGAGGCCTCAGTCCGTGGTCAGAACGCGCAGGTGACCGCGGCGCGTGGTCTCGTGGCCGGTCTCGTCCTCCGGGGCGACGCGCGCGACGGGGACCGGCCGGGCGGCCTCGCGGACCGCGTCGGCGAGGGCCAGCAGGTCGTCACCGGACGGGCCGGTGTCGACGGGCTGACCGGCGAGCCGGATGACCTCCCAGCCGCGCGGCGCCGAGAGCCGCTCGCTGTGCACGGCGCACAGGTCGTAGGCGTGCGGCTCGGCGAAGGTCGCCAGCGGCCCCAGGACGGCGGTCGAGTCGGCGTAGACGTAGGTGAGGGTGTTGACGGCGGGGCGTCCGCAGGGGCTGCGCGAACAACGACGCTTGAGGGTCACGGGCCAGACGCTACCCGGCCGTCGCGCCGCACCCGTTTAGGCTCGCTGCTGTGGAGCACAGACGCCGGACCAGGGACCGCCACGACCGCGGCATGCGGGGGCCGGCGGTGCAGGCACGTCCCGGTGCTCGGCTGCCTCGGGGCAGCAGGCGCGAGCAGTTCGACGCGCTCGTCCTGCGGATCGTCACCGACATCGACGCGCGCTGGTCGCGCCGGCTGGGCCTGGTGGAGTACGCCGTCGAGGACGCCCCCCTGATCCCCGACGACTGGACCGACACCGTGCCCCTCTCCTCGCTCGTGCGGGGCAGCGGCACCACCCCGACCCGGCTCGTCCTCTTCCGTCGCCCGATCGAGCACCGCTGCGAGGGGCGCGCCGAGCTCGAGGCCATGGTCCTCACCTTGGTGGTCGAGCAGGTCGCCGAGCTCCTCGACCTCCCGGCTCACGAGGTCGACCCGCGCTACGGCCCCGCCGACGACGACTGAGCCGCCCGCACCTCGCTAGGGCAGCCCGGGACGTACGTCGCCGACGAGGCTGCTGGTGACGAGCTCGCGCAGCCGGAGGACGGCGACCCGGGCGCCCTCGGTGACGACGAGGGCACCGGTGACCTCGGTTCGCTCGGGGCTGACGGTGAGGAGGGCGGTGGCGGGGGGCAGGCCGAGGCCGAAGCCGCGACCGGGCTGAACCTCGATCGTCTCCTCGGCGAGCACCGTCCCGTTCGCGGCGCGGGCGGTGACGGCGACGGCGCCGGCGCGCGTGGCACCGGCCAGCTCGAGGCGCTTGTCGCCCGCCGGCGCCACGAGCGTGGCGGCCGAGGTGAGCGGGGTGCCGGCGACGGCGTGGGACAGGTCGCGTCGGACGTAGGAGCGCAGCGTGGCGGTGATCGGGCCGGGCGCCTCGACGAGCAGCCCGGTGACTCCCTTCGCGGCCTTGCCGGTCAACACCTGCGCGAGGGAGACCCGGGTGACGCTGCGCGGTGGCAGCACCACCTCCTCGAGGCCGGCTGGCCGGAAGACCGCGCTCGGCGAGACCAGCCGGACCGTCGCCCGGGTCTCGTCCTCGCCCGGGTTGAGGAGCACCAGGTTGTGCAGGCCCTTGCCGGGGGTGACCCCGAGCAGCAGGTTGCTGGTGGCAGGGGCGGCCTGGGCGGGCAGCCAGTCGTCGGCAGCGCCGCCGGTGCCGAGCTCCTGCTGCCGGTCGCGCATGCTCGCGGCGACGCGGCCGCGGGCGGTGGTGACGTGGACGGCCAGCTCGTCGCGCCGCGGCACGAGCGCACCCAGGTCGAGCCGGACGACGCCGCGCGGTGGGACGGCGACGCCCCGGAGCTCCGGCGCGTCGACGACACCCGAGACCCCGTAGAGCGTCGCATCGACGATCGCCGGACCACCGTCAGGATTGACCAGCTCGAGGACGGAGGTGTGGCGGGCTCCGGCGCCCAGGCCGGTGAACCACAGGTCCGGCGCCGGGGCCCGGCACTCGGCCGCAGCGAGCGGCCGGTCGAAGCGGCCGGCGACCAGGCCGGCCGCGAGGGCGCCCTCGGGCCTGGCGACGAAGGGGCCGGGCCCCGTGGTCAGGGTGGTGACCCGGCCCGGTCGGACCTCGGCCTGTCCCTCGGTGTCCCCGACGGTGTACGCCGTGGCGCCGCCGGCGTCGGTGCCGCTCGCCACGCGAACCTCGCGAGAGCCGCCCGGGCAGACCACCACGGTCCGCGAGAGCGAGGTCTGCGCGGGTGGGCGCGCCGACGGCTCCGCCGCGTCGGGGTGCACGGTGAGCAGGGTGCCGGCGGTCAGCAGCGGCAGCACGACCGCCAGCACGGTCGTGATGTCCAGGCGCCGCCCGCGGGAGCGGCCGGACTGGTTGCCGGAGTGGTTGCCGGAGTGGTTGCCGGAGTGGTTGCCGGAGTGGTTGCCGGTGGCGCTCATCGTCGGCCCCTCCTCGTGCTGGGGGCGCAGAGCACCGCGACCACGACGATCGCAACCGCCTGAAGGACCAGCAGCCCGATGCGCACCCACGAGCGAGGGCCGTCGACGGCGTCCTGGTCGAGCGGGCGAGCGACCTGCCACGCGCGGGTGGTGCGCTCCTCGGCGCTCGCCTGGACGAGCCCCGGGGTGGCGTCGAGGGCCGCGGCCACCGACCCGTCGGCGGGCGCGGGGAGCACGACGTACTCGATCCCCTCCTCGGCGAGCGCGCTGACGACGCCCGGCGTCGGTCGCGAGAGCAGCGTGGTCACGAGCTCGGTGAACCCGGCCTCGGCGGTGTCGAGGTCCAGGATCTCGTCCTCGCCGAGGGTGACCCCGTCACCGCGGCGGACCGTGTAGGTCAGCCCGTCCTCGACCGAGCCGCGGACCACGAGGATCCCGTGGGCGTCGCCGGTGCGCGAGCTCTGGACCATGTAGGCGGGGATGTCGGTGTCCTCGGCGTCGGCGAGGCGGTCGTGGCCCCCGGCCCCGAACCACACCAGGCCTCCGATCGGCACCACGGTGGCGAGGACGGCCACCGCCGCGACCAGCGACCGCCCCGCAGGCCGGCGCGGGGCCGAGCCGAGGAGCAGTCCCTGCCCGCCGAGGGTGGCGGCGACGACGAAGGCACCCTGCAGCACCACGACCAGGAAGCTGACGCCGGGCTGCGTGGTGGTGGCGTCGAGGGTGATCGTGAGGTTGCCGAGCACGGCGGCGAGGGCGCCCGCCACGAGGGCCACGACCCAGCAGACCAGCACCGGAATCCGGGTGGCGCGCGGCACCAGCGCGAGCACGGCCGCGGCGAGCAGGATGGCGCCCAGCCACCATGGCGCCCCGAGCTCGCCGAGGCGGCCGGTGAGCAGGTCCAGCGACTCCACGCGCGGGGCCGGCAGCCGCCCGATGTCGAGCACCAGACCGGCCGCGGCCCCGTGCAGCAGCAGCGGTACCCACCACGGCGCGAGAAGGACGGGGACCGCGGCGATGGCAGTGGCCGGCGGGCCCCAGGTGGAGCGGTCGCGCATGGCCGACGGCACGATCGCGAAGGCCGCGGCGACCACGACCAGGCCGACGGCCAGGCCGAAGAGCCAGGCCACCGGCGCGAAGGCGGTCGTCAGCGCCAGCAGCAGCGCGGTGCGCCAGCCGGCGCGCCAGCGGCGGTCCGCCGACGGGTCGGCGAAGCCCAGCGCGGCGTGCGCGAGCCAGGGCAGCAGCACGGCCGCGACCACCGGGCCCAGGCGCCCGTCGCCCCACGCCCCGCTCGTGATCGGCACCAGCGCGTAGGTCGTGGCGCCCCAGAGCAGGACCCAGCGCGGCGCGCCCCGGTGCGACACCAGGCGTCCGACGACCCGCAGGAAGCGCCACGCGCCCCAGACCCCGCCGGGCACGGCGAGGACCAGCAGGGCCGAGACACTCAGGCCGGGGCCGAGGACCGAGGCCACCAGCGCCAGCGGCAGCAGGTACGCCGGTGCCGGCACCGCGGTGCCCTGCCCGAGTGGGTGCCAGGACTCCAGGTACAGGCCCCACCAGGCGCCGGCCGAGTCCGGGACCGGCGACAGCCCACCGCCCACGACGGTGCCGAACGCCTCGCGGGCGCTGAGCACCGCGGCGAGGACGAACAGGGACAGCAAGACCGCGATGGGGTTGGTCAGGAAGCGGGCGACGGCTCCGGAGTCCTCGAAGGCCTCCTCGTCGTCGTCGGTGACGGGGCGCCGGGCCGCGAGCGAGGACGGGTCGCGCTCGATGGCGGCGGCCCGGCGGCGCTCGGCCACGTCGGCGGCCTGGTGGGTGGCGGCAGCCGCTAGGTCGCTGACGAAGTCGAGCCCGTGCCGGTACGGCAGCCAGGGCGGCGCCAGGAGCGCCCGCACCTCGGCGGGGTCGGCCACCTGGCGCCCCTGCCGCTCGCGACGGGCCGCGAGGACGCGCCGCGGGCTGGAGTAGAGCGAGACCAGTGCCGCGAGCTCGTCGAGCGCCTCCCCCACCGAGCGCACCAGCAGGAAGCCGACCATCCGCACCAGGGTGCCGAGACCGAGTCGCAGCACCTGGAACGGCAGCGCCCGGCCCCGGGCGTTGACCAGCAGGGTGTAGAGCGCCGCCCGGCGCTCCTGGTAGTGGGTATGCCGGCCGGTGAGCGGGGTGCGCCGGACGCCGCGGTGAGCGGCCTCGGCGTGGAACACGACCGCTTCCGGAACCACGAGCGTGGTGTGGCCGGCGGCCGCGGCGCGCCAGCCGAAGTCCAGGTCGTTGCCGAAGATCGGCAGCTGGTCGTCGAAGCCTTCCAGCTCCTCGAGCACCCGGCGGCGCACGAGCATGCCGGCGGTGTTGACGGCGAGCACGCGCCGTACGGCGGAGTGCTGGCCCTGGTCGAACTCGCCCCGCTCCAGCCCGGTCTCGCGTCGCCCCGTGCCGGAGATCGTGATCCCGACCTCGAGCAGCCGGCGCAGCGACGGCCACTCGCGCAGGGTCGGCCCGAGCACGTCCGCCTCGGGGTGCTCCTGCGCGGCGGCGAGCAGGGTGGCCAGCGCGGCGGGATCGGGGTTGGCGTCGTCGTGCAGGATCCAGACCCACTCGACCGGCCCGCCGGGCGCCGCGGCCTCGCCGCTCAGGCGCTCCAGTGCGAGGCCGACCGCGGCCGGGAAGTGGGTGGCGCCGGAGGTCCGCAGCACGGAGTCGGGTCCGAAGGCCTGCTCGAGGAGGTCGGCGCTGCCGTCCTTGCTGCCGGTGTCGACCGCGAGGACGCGATCGACGGGGCGGGTCTGGGCGCGCAGACCCTGGATGACCGTGGGGAGCCAGCGCCCGCCGTCATGGCTGACGAGAAGCGCGGCTACCGAGGTCCCAGACACGATCGGCCACCCTAGTCCCGCAGCGAAGAGGCCCGAAAATGGAGGAACCCCGGCCACCCGGGCCGGGGTATTCCTTCAGAGTCAGACGGCGCGCTTCTTCAGCTTGCGACGTTCCCGCTCGGAGAGACCGCCCCAGATGCCGAAGCGCTCGTCGTTGAACAGCGCGGCCTCGAGACAGTCGTCTCGCACCTCGCACGTGAGACAGACCTTCTTGGCCTCCCTCGTGGATCCACCCTTCTCAGGGAAGAACGCCTCCGGATCGGTCTGTGCACAGAGCGCACGGTCCTGCCACCCCGCATCCTCGGCGTCCGGTTCGAGAAGAAACAGTTCTCTCACGGTTCTCACCCTTTCGACCCAGCAACACCCCAGAACAACACTGTGGGAATTACATGCCTGTCGTACCCCCGAAGTCAAGCCCTGATCTGCTAATGGAGCCACCGCCTCGCCGCTGACCCCACCGCGTGCGGCAAGGTAACGGCCATGCTGAAGCACATCACGGTCCTCTCCGGCGGCATGGGCGGGGCACGGTTCCTGCAGGGTCTGCTGCACGGCATCACCGTCGGCGTCCTGCCCGGGGTCGCTCCCGACGCCCAGGTGAGCGTGGTCGCCAACACCGCCGACGACCTGTGGGTGCACGGCCTCAAGGTCTGCCCGGACCTCGACACCGTGATGTACACCCTCGGCGACGGCATCGACCTCGAGCGCGGCTGGGGGCGGCGGGAGGAGACCTGGAGCGTCAAGACCGAGCTCGCCGCCTACGGCGTGGAGCCGACCTGGTTCGGCCTGGGCGACCGCGACGTCGCCACCCACCTGGTGCGCACGCAGATGCTCGACGCCGGCTACCCGCTCTCGGCCGTCACCGAGGCGCTGTGCCGCCGCTGGCTCGCCCCGGCGCACCCCGGCCTCCGGCTGCTCCCGATGACCGACGACCGGGTCGAGACCCACGTCGCGATCGCCGACCCCGACGCGCCGAGCGGGCGCCGCGTCATCCACTTCCAGGAGTACTGGGTCCGGCTGCGGGCCTCGGTGCCGGCCGAGTCGGTGCTCTTCGTGGGGCTCGACGAGGCCACCCCCGGCCCCGGCGTGATCGACGCGATCACCGACGCCGACCTCGTGGTGCTGCCCCCCTCCAACCCGGTGGTGTCGGTCGGCACGATCCTGGGCGTGCCCCGGGTGCGCGAGGCCCTGCGCGCCACCCGCGCCCCGGTGGTCGGCCTCTCCCCCATCGTCGGCGGCACCCACGTGCGCGGCATGGCCGAGCAGATGCTGACCTCGATCGGCGTGCAGGTCAGCGCCGCGGGGGTCGGCCTGCACTACGGCGCCCGCTCCCAGGGCGGGGTGCTCGACGGCTGGCTGGTCGACGAGCGCGACGCCGCCCAGGTCGAGCAGTTGACGGACGCCGGCCTGGCCTGCCGCGCCGTACCGCTGATGATGACCGACCACGACGCCACCGCGGCGATGGCGGCCGCGGCGATCGACCTGGTCCGATGAGCGGGGGTCCGATGAGCGGCCCCACAGTGTCGGCCACCGCGCCGGACGGGCTTCCCGAGGTCCGGGAGGGCGACGACCTCGCGGCGATGGTCGCGGGCGCGCTGCCCGACCTGGCCGACGGTGACGTCGTCGTGGTCACGAGCAAGGTGGTGAGCAAGGCCGAGGGCCGGGTCGTGCCCGGCACCCGCGAGGAGGCGCTGCCCGGCGAGACCGCGCGCGTCGTCGCCCGGCGCGGCCCGACCACGATCGTGCGGACCCACCACGGCCTGGTCCTGGCCGCGGGCGGGATCGACGCCTCCAACGTCGAGCGCGGCTCGGTCGTCCTGCTCCCCCTCGACCCCGACGCGTCGGCGCGGGCGCTGCGCGCCGAGCTGCGCCGGCTCACCGGCCGCAATGTCGCGGTCGTGGTGACCGACACCGCCGGACGGGCGTGGCGCGAGGGCCAGACCGACCTCGCTGTGGGCGCCGCAGGACTCGTCGTCGCCGAGGACTTCGCGGGCCGGATCGACGCGCACGGCAACGAGCTGGCCGTGACCGCGCCCGCCGTCGCAGACGAGCTGGCCGGCCTGGCCGAGCTCGCCCAGGGCAAGCTCGGCGCCCGCCCGGTCGCCGCGGTGCGCGGCCGCGCCGACCTGGTGCTGCCCCCGGAGGACAACGGGCCCGGGGCCGTGGCGCTCGTGCGCGCGGAGGGCGCGGACCTGTTCGGCTTCGGCGCCCGCGAGGCGGTCGTCCGGGCCGTGACCGGCGACCCCGCGGATCGCGTGGTGTTCGGCACGCCCGCCCCGGCCGAGGAGCTGGCGGCCGCCCTGCACGGCCTGCAGGCGCGCACGACGGCGTACGACGGCGGCCTGGAGATCACCGACGAGGCCCCCCGCCAGCTCGTCGCGGTGCTCGCGTTCGCGCACGGCTGGGTGGTCGAGGAGAGCAGCCGGCACCGCCGACTGCGTCTGCGCCCGGCAACTCCGTAGACTCTCCGCGACCCTGACCCGAACAGAGGTACCTCCCGCCGTGGCCAAGCCAGCCAAGTCCGACCGCCAGAAGGTCATCGACGACATCCGCAAGAAGCAGAAGAGCGCCGAGAAGCGCCGCGGCTTCATGATCGTGGGCGTCTGCGTCGTCGTGGCCCTGCTCATCGTCGGCGCCGCGGCGTACCGACCGATCAAGAACAGCTGGGACCTGCGCAAGTTCCAGGACCTGGACCTGGCCACGATCGGCGCGCCGGCCACGGCGTGCGACGAGATCACCACCAAGCCGGCGGAGGGCAGCAACGACCACGTCCCCACCAACACGCCGGTCGCCTACGACGACGCACCGCCGGCGTTCGGGGCGCACTGGAACGAGTACGGCGTCGCGCCGGCGCCGTTCTCGGAGAAGTTCTACGTCGCCGACGACCGTCCCCCTCTGGAGTCGCTCGTCCACAACCTCGAGCACGGCTACACCATCGTCTGGTACGACGAGACGATCGCGGACGACAACGAGGCACTGACCGAGCTGAAGGCCGTCTCCCGCAAGTTCCCGGGCACCGACAACTACCGCTACAAGTTCATCGCCGCGCCATGGACCTCGGCGGACGAGAAGGACGGCGCGAAGTTCCCCGAGGACAAGCACATCGCCTACACGCACTGGTCCGTCGGCGGCGAGGGCGAGAGCGACGCCTCCAAGCAGGTCGGCGTGTGGCAGTACTGCACGGAGTTCAGCGGTGAGGCCCTCGAGGACTTCATGGTCGAGTACCCCTACCTCGACTCCCCCGAGCCCAACGTCGAGTAGCCGGCCGGTCAGGTGAGGTCGGGCCGCGACTCCTTGAGCGCGGCCACGACCTGCTTGACGTCCTGCGCTCGCGCGCGGGTGGTGACCAGCAGCGCGTCCGGGGTGTCGACGACGACCACCTCGTCGAGCCCGACCACCGCCACCGTCCGACCGGTGCCCGGCACGACCAGTCCGGTCGAGTCGACGGCGAGCACCAGCGCGTCGTCGCCCAGGACGGCGGTGCCGGCGACGTCGTCTCGCAGCAGCGTCGCCAGCGAGTCGAAGTCGCCGATGTCGTCCCAGCCGAACGACGCCGGCACGGTGGCCACCCGGCCCGCCGCCGCCGCCGGCTCGGCGACCGCGTGGTCGAGCGCGATCCTGGGCAGGGTCGCCCAGACCTGGTCCAGGGTGTCGGGGTCGGCGGCCAGTGCCCGCAGCGCCGCCGCGAACGCGGGGTCGCCGGCGGCCAGCAGGTCGAGCAGCACGGTGGGCCGCACCACGAACATTCCCGCGTTCCAGCGGAAGTCGCCCGACGCGAGGTAGCCGCGGGCCACCTCCACGGACGGCTTCTCCACGAACTCGTGCACCTCGAAGGCGCCCACGTGGGCGGCGAGCGGGTCGCCGAGGTGGACGTAGCCGAAGGCCGACGACGCGAAGGTCGGCTCGATCCCGAGCGTCACGAGCCATCCGTCGCGCGCGACCTCGACCGCCGTACGCACGCAGTCGCGGAAGGCCTCCTCGTCCGCGATCACGTGGTCGGCCGCGAAGGAGCCCATGACGGCGTCGGGGTCGGCGCGCTCCAGCAGCGCGGCGGCCAGGCCGATGGCGGCCATCGAGTCGCGGGCCGACGGCTCGGCGAGCACCGAGCCCGCCGTCACCTCCGGCAGCTGCGCGACCACGGCCGCGCGGTGGGCGCGGCCCGTCACCACGACGAACCGGTCCTCGGCGAGCGGTGCCAGCCGGTCGTAGGTGCCCTGGAGGAGCGAGCGCCCGCTGCCGGTGAGGTCCCGCAGGAACTTGGGCGACGACGCGCGCGACAGCGGCCACAGACGGGTCCCCGCGCCACCGGCCGGGATCACCGCCCAGAATCCCTCGATGGCAGACATGGGCGCGAGCCTAGTGGCGCCACTGGTGTCCGGGTGCGGAGGCCGCTCGGGGAGACTGAGGAGGTGACGACCTTCCCCGCAGTCCTGGCCCGGCGGCTCCACTCGGACGGAGGCCGGCCGCTGGTCACCTTCTACGACGACGCGACCGGCGAACGGGTCGAGCTGTCCGTGACGACGTACGCCAACTGGGTGGCGAAGGCCGCCTCGCTGCTGGTCGAGGAGCTGGACCTCGAGCGGGGCGACCGCCTGCGCGTGGACCTGCCGGCGCACTGGCTGGGCCCGGTCTTCCTCGGGGCGGCCTGGACGGCCGGGCTGGTGGTGAGCGACACCGACACCCCGGACGCGGTGGTGTGCGGCCCCGACACGCTGGACGCCTGGGCGCCGCGGGCCGAGGAGCTGCCGGTGCTGGCGTGCTCGCTGCTGCCCCTCGGCGTGCGGTTCGCCGAGCCGGTGCCGAAGCACGTGCACGACGTGGGGGCCGAGATCTGGTCGCAGCCGGACTCGTTCGTGCCCTGGAACCCGCCGCAGGCCGGCGACCCGGCCACCTGCTTCGGCGGAGTCGAGGTGAGCCAGGAGGAGCTGTGGAGAACGGCCGCCACCGGAACTCTCGTCGCCGATGGCGGCCGTCTCCTCTCGGTGGCGAACCCGGCTTCCCCACCAGGTGTCGCCACGTTCAGCGAGCCGCTCGCGAAGGGCGGCTCACTGGTCCTGGTGGCCCATGCCGAGCGGGAACGGCTCGAGGCGACGTATGCCGCCGAGCACGCCACCGCCCGCTTCCCTGCATGAGCCCAGGACGTCTCTGGGACCGCTAGCCCGCCAGGTCGTAGCCCCCCATCCCCTCGGCGAGGAACCGGCGCGCCCCGACGCCTGCGGCGGTGAGGGGCAGCAGGTAGAGGTAGCCTGTGGCCCGCTCGCGCAGGATCAGGTCGGAGTGCCCGGTGAGGCCGATGTCGCTGATCCCCACCACCCAGTCGTACGGCGCGAGGTCCACCGACAGCGTCTTGGACCCGGTCAGCCCGCCGGGCCCGTTGCCGGGGCGCACCAGCAGCCGGGTGCCGTTGCGGAACAGCGAGTCCGGGGCGCCGTCGGCGTCCCATCGGCCCACCGGGATCTGCCGGCTCGCCGCGACCCGGCCGGCCGCGACGTAGCCGGCGGCCAGTCCCCCGGTGCCCAGGCCCGGGTAGATCATCATCGACCCGCCCGCGGGCTGGCCCATGAGGTCCGGCCAGCCGTCGCCGGTCATGTCGCCGACCGCCGCCAGCAGCTGCACCTTCTTGAAGCCCTTGGCCAGGAGCCGCAGTGCCCCGAACCGGCCCTTGCCGTCGCCAAGACGCAGGTACAGGTTGCCGTTCTTCTTGTTGCGCGTGACCATGTCGCCGTGGCCGTCGCGGTTCCAGTCGCCGGCGTTGAGCACGGTGTCGGCGTTGGCGAGGCTGATGCCGGTCGCGATGGGGGCGCCGGTCTCCCACGTGTTGCGGTTGGCGAAGAGCACCACCGCCCCCCCGCGGCGCGCAATGAGGTCGGGGGCGCCGCCGGCCACCAGGGGGGCGCCGCTCAGCGCGCCGACGGTCTTGGTGCGCACGATCGGGCCGAGCGCATGCCCGTAGGTGCCGTTGCCGAGACCCGGCAGCACGTAGCCGAGCTTGGTGTCCCCGCGGCGCACGTACAGGTCGGCCCGCCCATCGGCGTTGTAGTCGCCGAGCCCGGTGAGCGTGTCGAACGGCGTCCAGCCCCGCGCCACCACCACGCGCTTCTTGAACTTGGCTCCGGCAAGCCCGGCGTGCAGGTACATCGTGCCGGTGCCGCGCTCGCGGCCCAGCAGGTCGACGTGCCCGTCGCCGTTGACGTCGCCGGCTCCGACGATCTTGTCGTAGGTCCCCCAGGCGGTGCCGACGAGACCGCGCTTGGCGAAGGAGCCGCCACCGGCGCCGAGGAACGCGTTGAGCCGGCCGGCCGCGGTGCGCGCGACGAGGTCGTTGCGGCCGTCGCGGTCGAGGTCGCCCACCGCCGTGATCGCGTCGTGGCCGGCGAAGCCGCGGGTCTGCTTGACCAGGGAGCCGAAGGCGCCGGCGTTGTTGCCCGGCAGGACCCCGGCCGTCCCGTCCTTCGACCGCACGAACAGGTCGCCCTTGCGATCCCCGGTCAGGTCGGGCGAGGCCACCACCGTGTCGAGACCGTCGGCGCCGGTGAGGACGGTCTTGGCCGGGGCGATGGTCGTGAGCCCGCCGGTGGGCACCACGTAGCCCATCTTGTCGCTGGCATTGCGCACGATCAGGTCGGGGTGCGCCGTCGAGGCGAGGTTCGACTCGAGCTCGCGACCGGTCCAGCCGCGCTGGGCGGCGGTGGCCAGCTCCCGGATCCTGGGGATCTTGGCGTAGAGGTACTTGCCCGGGCACGCGGTGGACCCGGCGTCGCGGTGGCCGTTGATGGCGCGGAAGCTCTTCTTGCCCACGCGCTGCGACGGCGAGGACGCCGTCACCCCGTGCAGGGACAGCTTCCAGGCGAACAGCGCGCCGTAGGCCTGGACCATCGCCGCCGGCGGCTGCTTGATGTCGAAGTTGCCGATCGCCGACATGGCGAACGCGTAGTCGTTGTAGCCCAGGGTGTGCGCCCCGACCACCGGGCGGTCCACGCCGCCGGCGCGCCCCTCCCAGATCCGGCCGAACCGGTCGACGAGGTAGTTGTAGCCGATGTCGGACCAGCCCCGGGACCTGGTGTGGTAGGCGTAGATGCTGCGCAGGAGGCCGGGGACCTCGGCCTGCGAGTAGTCGTTGGCGTTGACCGTGTGGTGCACGAAGCCGGCGTGCACCTCGAAGTAGTGCAGCGACCCCTTGTCGCGCATCCGCTCGTCGGCACCCCACTGGGCCCGCGAGTAGATGACGGGCTTCGGCGTGAACGTCGCGGCCTGGAGGTCGATCGCCCCCTCCGCCTCACCGGTGCCCTCGGCCGGCGCCTGCGGCACCGTCACGTCGCCGGCTACGCCGGTCGGCGCGGCCTCGCGCGTGTCGATCTCCGGGGCCTCGACCGTGGTCGCCTCCGGCTCGCCGGGTGCGATCACGGCCAGGCGCAGGTCGGGAGGCGCCGCACCGTCAGTGGTGGTGACCTTGACCTGGACCTCGTCGACATCCCCGACGAGCAGGGCGTCGGTGCCCGGCCGGGCGTTCCTGGCCTCCGCGCTGCGGGGGTCCGGGCCGTGGTCGGCGTCGTACTGAACGGGCATCCACTCGGTCCACGCGTCCGCGGTCTCGGTGCGCACGTGGACCTGGATCGCCTCCTCCGTGAGCTGCTTGCCGTGCTCCCACGTGACGCCGACGGCGCCGTAGCCGGTCACCTTCTGCGGGAGGCTGGTGAGCTCGCTGCCGCGACCCTTGCCCGGGACGACCCGGGCCTGGAGGCTGCCGGCCGCGACCCGGCCGCGCACGCCCGACGGTGCAGTGAGGGGCACCTCGGTGACGACCGGGTCCACGACGCCCGCGGGCAGCACGGACTTCATCGCGGTGGTCTTGGCGTACGCCGCGAGCGCGGTGGGCGCCGAGGTGACCGGCGCTCGCTGCACCACGTCGAGGGAGACGACGTTGGCGGCGGGCACGAGGACGGCACAGACCAGGCCGAGCGTCAGCAGCTGCTGGCACGCGGTGACGAAACGGGCTCGGTGAGAAGGCATTTTCTACGACTCCAGTGCGAGGGGAAGATTCACACGAGCCGCAACTGTCACACGCGTAACAGGGCTCCGCCTAGAGGATCTGAGTAACTACAATCGTGTAATTTCCAGTCGACACGCCGACGAATTGAAGATTTGTCAAGCCGGCCCACCTACTTTGAGGCGGCGGGAGGACATCGTCACCGCGTTCGACGCCGTCCCGTTCGACACCTGGCGCTCCCCCGCCCCCGCCTCGCTGTCCGGCTCCCACTACTACGCCGACAACCTCAACCGCGGCCACTTCGGGCACGCGGTGACCGAGCAGCTGTCCATGCTGTGGGGGTGGGTGCGGGCGCGTGCCACAACGCCGAGGAGGTCGAGGGGTCAGATGTCGTTGCCGATGGCCTCGTCGACCTGGTCGCTCTCGTTGTCGTTGCCGTCGTCGTACTTGAGGTAGCGGATGCCGGCGTTGACGCCGCCGTCGAAGCCGACGCGGCCCTTCTCGAGGACGATGACCCGGTCGCACATCTGACGGACGGAGCCGGCCGAGTGGCTGACGTAGAAGAGGGTGCGTCCGCTGTCGCGGACCTCCTGCATCTTCTCCATGCACTTGCGTCGGAACGGGCGGTCGCCGACGGCCAGGGCCTCGTCGGCCAGGAAGATGTCGGAGTCGACGTGGATGGCCACGGAGAACCCCAGGCGGGCGAACATGCCCGAGGAGTAGTTGCCGACCGGGCTGTCCAGGAACCGGCCTATGTCGGCGAACTCGACGATCTCGTCGAACTTCCGCTTCGTCTCCTGCTCGGTCATCCCGAGCACGGCGGCGTTGAGGAAGATGTTGTCGCGCCCGTTGAGCTGGGGGTGGAAGCCGGCGCCGGTGGCGATCAGCCCGGCGATCCGCCCGCGGGTGAGGACCTTGCCCGCGTCGGGCCGCATGACGCCCTGGACCAGCTTGAGCAGCGTGCTCTTGCCCGAGCCGTTGAGCCCCATGAGGCCGATCGACTCGCCCTGCTCGACGGTGAAGCTGACGTCCTCGAGGGCGCGGAAGGTGTCGCTGATGTCGCGACCCTTCATCAGCGCGACGCTCATCTGCTTCAGGGTGCGGTGGTAGCGGAGCGTGAACTCCTTCGTGACGTTGTCGATCACGATCGAGGTGGAGGCGGGGTAGGAGGTCATCAGAGGCGCTCCGGGATCCGGTTCTCGAAGCGGCGGAAGACCAGCTGGCCGATCACCAGCATCACGAATCCGATGCCGAGGGCGAGGAAGGAGTAGGCGAAGAGGTTGTCCGGGATGTGCTCGGCCTGGGTCGCCGCGGGGTCGCTGGTGGTCCCTACCCAGAACGCCTGCTGGACCAGCAGCACCGCGTCGGCGACGGGGTTGAACAGGTAGTAGCCCGCGGCGGCGCCGAAGCGATCCTCCACCAGGCTGTAGGGGTAGATCATGGGGACGCCGAAGCGCACGAAGTTGCTGAGGATGGTGACGAAGCTGCCGACGTCACGCATGAACACGTTGGCCACGCTGAAGACCAGCGCGAGCCCGGTGCCGAGCAGGCAGATGATGCCCAGCGCCAGCACGAACCCGAGCAGGGCGACCGGGTCCGGCGTCCAGCCGCAGGAGACGCAGATGATCAGCAGCACGATCAGCTGCGGCCCGATGTGGTAGAGCGAGACCATCATCGAGGCCACGGGGAACATCTCCCGTGGCACCGCCATCTTGCGCACCAGCGCCTTGTTGCGCACGATCGAGCGGGTGCCGGCGTTGAACGTCTCCACGAAGAACTGGACGATGATCAGCCCGCAGAACACGTGCACGGCGAACATCTCGGTGCCGCGGTCCATGATCTTGCCCATGACGAACCAGAAGATGAACAGCTGCGAGAGCGGGTTGATGTAGGACCACAGGAACCCGAGCGCCGAGGCCTGGTAGCGCGCGTTGACCTCGCGCCGTACGAGCAGGCGCAGGAGGTAGCGCCGCCGGAAGACCTCCAGGAGGCCCGCCGACGGGGACGGGCTCACCAGGGGGGCGTCGACGACGCGCCGGGGAGCTGCGACCTCAGTCATCGGCCCGCTCGGTCCACGGCTTGAACGTCTCGTCCCATGCTTCCGGGGCGGTGATCGAGTCGAGCTCCTCGCGGTACAGCCGGGCGAGGCGCGGCCACTCGCGCCGGAAGCGCTCGTGGAGCTCGACGGTCCGCTTGGTGAGGCTGCGGAAGAGGGCGGGGTCGCGCTGGTAGAACGCCGCCGAGGTGCCGTCGTTCATCGACACGATGGCGGAGTCGTAGCCGGCGAGGCGGTACCAGCGGGCGTCCATCGCGCGCACCTCGGCCTCGGGGTGCTCGCGGGACAGCTCGCGCGGCGGCTTGAGCTGGCGCAGCGGCGCCAGGCCGGCGGTGACCAGCTGGGCGAGGCGGCCCGGGATCTCGACCGGGTCGCGGCCCTTGCGCGGCGGCTTCTTGCGCCGCACGTCCGGGAACGCGTCGGGGTCCGGCTGGAGCTGGGCGTCGGAGAACTCCTTGCGCGTGGCGTTGACCTCGCCCAGGCGCACCGGCAGCATCCGGTGCAGCACGTGCGGCCCGGCCAGGACGTCCTCCATGGCCTGCAGGCGCAGCTCGGCGGTGGAGTACTGCATCGACACCAGGTGCGCGATCTGGTGGTTGAGGCTCTCGCGGATCATCCGCCCGCCCTTGGGGTAGGGCGAGTGGAGCAGCGCCGCGATCAGCCGGTTGCGGTGGTGGAAGTAGGCCTGCCAGTCCAGGGCGTCGTTCTTGTCGGTCCACGGGACGTGCCACACGGCGGCGCCGGGCAGGGTCACCGTCGGGTAGCCGGCCTCCTTGGCGCGCAGGCCGTACTCGGAGTCGTCCCACTTGATGAAGAGCGGCAGCGACAGCCCGATCTCCTCGAGCACCTGACGCGGGATGAGGCACATGAACCAGCCGTTGAAGTCCACGTCGATGCGCTTGTGCATCCACCGGCTGGAGCGCAGGTTGCGGGCCGCGAGGTCCCAGTCGGAGTAGGTGTCGAGCGGCGACTGCCACCAGAAGCGCCACGGCTGGACGATCTCGCCGAAGGAGTGCAGCCGCGAGCGGCTGTAGAGGCTGAACATGTGGCCGCCGACCAGCGTGGGCCGCCGGGCGAGGTCGGCGAAGGTGATGGCCCGGATGATGCCCTCGGGCTCGCAGACGACGTCGTCGTCCATCATCATCGCGTAGGTCGCGGTGCCCTTGCGGACCGACTCGAGCTGGCCGCGCGCGTAGCCGCCGGAGCCACCGAGGTTGCCCTGCTCGATGACCCGCAGCGTGTCGCCGAGGGCCGCCTCGGCCTTCGCGAACTCCGGGGAGTCGACGACCTTGTCGGTGCCCTGCTCCATGACGAGGACGGTGTCGAGGTAGGGGCGAAGCTGCTCGTCCTCGCCGACCTGCTGGAGGAGCTTGGCGCAGAAGTCGGGGCGGTTCATCGTTGTGATGGCCAGGTCGAGGGTGCCGTGCTCGGCGCGGTCCTCGGGCACCTCGGCGGTCCACTCGGCCGAGGCAACCACCACGTCCTCGTCGCCGGCGACGACGTTGTACCAGTACCAGCCCCCGTCGACGAACGGCTTCAGGGTCAGCTCGAAGACGAAGGTCGCGGCGCCCTCCTGTCCCACGGTCGCCGACTCGACCCGCTGCGAGCGCCCGTTGGCCATCGACTTGTAGACGATGACGCTGGCGCCCCGCCCGGACACCTCGACGGTGAGCGTGACGGCCTTGACGATGGTCCAGCGGCGCCAGTAGCTGGCCGGGAAGGCGTTGAAGTAGGTGCCGAAGGACAGCCGCTCCCCCGACTTCACGCGGAACGAGGTGCGCGACTCGATCTGGTCGGGGTGGATCGCCCGGCCGGTCGAGGTCGACTGCCGGATCGCGGCGTTGTTGAGGTCCTTGGCCGCCCGGTTGCCGCCGATCTCGTAGCGGTCGGCGTCGAGGCGGGCCTCCTCCGGGTCGACGTACAGCGGGAGGACGTCGAAGTCCCGGTCGAGCGGAAAGATCTGTCGTTGCAGCAGTCGCGTGGTCATTCGTCCACTCCCCCGCTCGTCAACGGCGCACCGTCGGCGAAGTGCGGCTTCAGCTTGTTCTCGAACATCGACAGCGCCGAGCCGATGGCCATGTGCATGTCGAGGTACTTGTAGGTGCCCAGCCGACCACCGAAGAGCACCATAGGCTCACGCTTGGCGCGCTCGCGGTACTTCAGCAGCTTGGCCCGGTCGTCGGCGGTGTTGATCGGGTAGTACGGCTCGTCGTCGTCCTCCGCGAACCGGCTGTACTCGTGGACCACGATGGTCTTGCCCGGCAGGTAGGTCCGCTCAGGGTGCAGGTGCTTGAACTCCAGGATCCGGGTCCACGGCACCTCCTGGTCGTTGTAGTTGACCACGCCGGTGCCCTGGAAGTCGTCCACGTCGAGCGTCTCGGCCTCGAGGTCCACGGTGCGCCACGACAGCCGCCCCTCGGCGTTGTCGAAGTACTCGTCGACCGGCCCCGTGTAGACGATCGGCACCTTGCCCTTGTAGTCGTCGGCCACCGCGAAGAAGTCGGTCTCGAGGCGGACCTCGATGTTGGGGTGGTCGGCCATCCGGGTGAGCCAGGCGGTGTAGCCGTCGGTCGGCAGGCCCTCGAAGTCGTCGTTGAAGTAGCGGTTGTCGAAGGTGTAGCGCACCGGCAGCCGGGTGATGATGTCGGCCGACAGCTCGGTGGGGTCGGTCTGCCACTGCTTGGCGGTGTAGCCCTTGACGAACGCCTCGTAGAGCGGCCGCCCGATGAGGGAGATCGCCTTCTCCTCGAGGTTGGTCGCGTCGGCGGTGGCGATCTCGCTGGCCTGCTCGGCGATCAGCGCGCGCGCCTCGTCCGGGGTGTGCGACTTGCCGAAGAACTGGTTGATCAGCGCGAGGTTCATCGGGAACGAGTAGACCTGCCCCTGGTACTTCGCGAAGACGCGGTGCTGGTACCCGGTGAAGCTGGTGAAGCGGTTGACGTAGTCCCACACCTTCTTGTTCGACGTGTGGAACAGGTGGGTGCCGTAGACGTGGACCTCGATCCCGGTCTCCGGGTCGATCTCGGAGTAGGCGTTGCCCCCAAGGTGGTGGCGGCGCTCCAGCACGAGCACCTTGAGGCCCAGCTCGCTCGCGCAGCGCTCGGCGATGGTCAGCCCGAAGAAGCCGGAACCGACGACGACGAGATCGGGCATGGCGTCGGGGCTGGGGTGAGGGGAGGGCACGATCGGTCAGTCTACGGATCGGTGGTGGCCAGGACCCACTTCCCACGCACCCCGCATGATGTGTGTCACATTCGGATGCGACGCCGAGGCGGGGGTCGTTCTAGGCTGTCCGGGTGCAGGTGCGAATGGCGTCCCGGTCCCTAGGCGAGGACTTCCGTTATGCCTGGCTCGCCGGGCTCCTCATGGCGGGGGCCACGCTCCTCATCGCCTGGCTCGAGGACCTGCCCATCCGCGATCCGGACAGCCTGATCCCGGGCTACATCCGCTTCCCGGCGATCGTGCTGGGCGCCATCTCCCTCGACATCGTGCCGCGGGCCCTGTGGCGGGCCCGCCGCGCTCCCCTGTCGCTGTGGACGGTGCTCCGGGAGATCACCCGGGAGCGGTGGCCGGCGTCGCACTGGCGCTTCGCCGTGGGTGGGGTCATGGCGTGGTACCTGTGCTACGCGACCTTCCGCAACCTGAAGAGCTTCGTGCCGTTCGTCCACGCGGAGGGGGGCGCGCCCTTCACGGCGACGGACAACGTCTACGACACCACCATGGCCCGCCTCGACAAGCTCCTGTGGCTCGGCAACGACCCCGCCCAGGCGCTGCACGACATCCTCGGCACCGGCTTCGCCGCGCACCTGTTCTCCGCGGTCTACATCATCTGGATCGTCCTGGTCCCGGTCTCGATCGCGATCGCACTGGTCTGGACCCGGCACACGGCCGCCGGCTCCTGGTACGTCACCGCGGTCGCTTTCGACTGGGCGCTCGGCGCGGTCATCTACCTGCTGTTTCCTTCGGTCGGCCCGATCTACTCCGACCCCAAGACCTTCGCCGGCCTCCCCGAGACCTACGTCTCCCAGCTCCAGGCGAGCATGTGGGACGACCGCCTGGCCGTCGTCGGCGACGTGGTCGGGTCCGGCACTCTGCAGACGATCGCGGCGTTCGCGTCGCTGCACGTGGGGATCATGGTGACGATCTGCCTCATCGTGGAGTACGTCGGTCTCGCGCGGTGGCTGAGGGTGGGGTCGTGGGTGTTCCTGGTGCTCACCGTGTTCTCCACGGTCTACCTGGGCTGGCACTTCTTCATCGACGCGATCGCGGGCGCCGCCCTCGGCGCGTCCACCGTCTGGCTGGCGGCCATGGCCACGGGCAACCGGGTCGGGCTGCGGCCGCGCCTGAGGCGCGAGGAGCCCGGGGACGCCTCCCTGGTCGCCGCGCCGGCCCCGCGGGTCAGCCAGGACCAGGACCCGGACCCGGCGCCGCGCTGAGCGACAGCCGGCGCATGCTGCGCGCGTCGCGGAGTGCCCGCACGACGTTGCTGGCCTCTGCCCGGCCGCCGTGCAGTGGGCTGAGCACCAGCACCGCGAGTGCGATCAGCCACGGCTTGAGGCGGACGGCGAGGTTCTCGCCGTACCGCAGGTGCACGACGAAGAGGTTGCGGTACATGAAGTACCCCTTCCACCCGGCCAGGTCGTGCTGCTGGTCGAAGTCGAGCTGACGCACCAGTACCGCGTCGCGCACCGCCCAGATGCGGTGGCCGGCGCGGCGGGCGCGCAGCGCGAAGTCGACGTCGTCGTAGAAGATGAAGAACGTCGGGTCGGGCAGCCCGATCTCCTCGACGACGCTGCGCCGCACGAGGAAGCCCTCGAAGGCGACGTTCTCGATCTCGACCAGAGGCGGCATCGCCGCGCGGGAGCCGTAGTCGGTCTCGACCATGCCGGTCTTGGGCTTGATCGCGAGCGGGTTGCGCAGGTCGAAGCGGGTCGCGGCCTTCTCCACCAGGCGGCCCGCGGTGTCCTCGCGGACCGCGGCGAGGCAGTCCTCGTCCTGGGCCATCAGCACGGTGAGGCAGTCGGGCGCCGGCACGACGTCGTCGTCCATCAGCCAGACCCGGTCGAAGCCCTGCTCGACCGCCGTGCGCATGCCCAGGTGGAACCCGCCGGCGCCGCCGAGGTTCTCGGCCGGTGTCAGCACCTGCAGGGGTAGGCCGGTGCGGGCTGCGAGCACCTGGGGGGTGTGGTCGGTGCTGGCGTTGTCGACCACGATGACCGCATCCGGGCAGCGCTCGAGCGCGGCGAGGCCGTCGAGCATGCCGACCAGGAGATCGGCGCGGTTGTAGGTCACCACGACGACCGCGACCGTCTCGGGGCGAGGGCGCGTCACGCGAGGTACCTCCGGTGACCGGTGAAGTCGCCGCGCAGGCCCGCGACGGCGGCACGGGCGCTGGTCAGGATGCGGCGCGGCTGCGGGCGGGTGAACAGGTAGAACCACACGGTCTTGGTCCAGAACATCAGCACGTGCGGCCAGCCCCGGTAGGCGCGCAGGTTGACGGTGTTGTTGCGGGCCATGCAGTAGTGCTTGAGCTCGCTGGGGGTGTGGTTGTACGTCGTGCGGCCGAACATCATCGGCGTCCCGAGGTCACCCACGCTGGGGTGCAGCACCCGCGCTCCCACCACCGTGGCGATCCGCCCGCCGGCGCGCTCGGCGCGCAGGCGGTACTCGTGGTCGTCGCCCCAGATGAAGAACTCCGCGCGGGGCAGTCCGATCCGCTCGACCAGGGCCCGGGTGACGAGCACGCCGTTGAAGGGGATCACCACGTCCCGGATGAGCCCGTCCACCGCCGCCGAGCGGACGTCGTCCAGCTCGTGCACGGTCCTGGTGCCGCCGGGCAGCCGGATCGGGAAGACCAGCCGCTCGGGGCGCTGCTCGTCGACGACCACCGGTCCCCAGAAGTCCAGGTCGGTGCGCTCGAGCAGCAGGCCCAGGCAGTCGGGGTCGGGCAGGCCGTCGTCGTCCATGAGCCACGCGAGGTCCGCACCACGCTCCATCGCCCACGCGAGCCCGTCGTGGAAGCCACCGGCGCCGCCGCGGTTCTCCGCGAGCGTGCGCCGTACGACGTCGGGCTGGGCGTCCAGCCACTCCCCCGTGCCGTCGGTCGACGCGTTGTCGACCACCAGCACCTCAGCCAGCTCGGGCACCTCCCGCAGGCGGGCGACGAGCCGCTGGAGCAGGCCGAGACGGTTGAACGTCACCACCACCGCCACGACGCGGGGGCTGCTCACGTCCGGCTGCTGGGTCACGGCGACCACCCTAGGGGGCGCGTCAGCGCACGCCGACGAGCGTCCCCACAGCGACGCTGAGCAGGAAACGCCCAGCCGCCGGTCAGCCGGTGCGCCCCGGGCCGGGAGCGCGGCACTGCCGACGGGCCTCGGGCGTCTCCGCCGCGGTGGTCGCGCGGCCTGGCCAGGCTCCGGGGCCTCTCGTGCCGTGTTTCGGCGACCGGACGTGCCGGTGGCCCCGCGGGTGGCGGGGTGTGGGGCGCTCAGGGTCTGTGGTGTTGGAGGGGTTCGGTGCCGGTGTGGTCGCGGCGGTAGGTGTGGCCGTGGGGTGAGTGCCACAGGTAGCTGCCGCGATCCACCACGTCGTAGGACCACCCGCCATGGGTCTTCAGGCGGTGGTGCCCGCGGCACAGGGGTGCGGAGTTGCACGAGCAGGTCGGTCCGCCGCGTTGGTAGGGGGTGACGTGGTCGTGGTCGCACCGCTCGGCTGGTCGGGTGCACCAGGGGAACACGCAGGTGTGGTCGATGAGGTCGTCCTGCTCGACCAGCCGGGCCGGGTGCTCGTAGCCGGCGACGTGGACGTGCTCAGCGAGGTCGCGCACGGGCTTGACGTTGATGACGGTGTCGGGTGCCCCGCACCACTCGCGGATGGTCTCGACCAGCACCGGTTTGCGCCCGGCTCGTCCGACGGTGGCGTGCGGGTCCCCGAACACCCCGGCCTGGTGGACGTGCAGGTCGATCACTCGGGTGATCTTGATGCCCTCGGTGGTTGAGGTGCGAGCGCAGCGAGTCTCGAAACCCCCCTCGCTGTCCTCATCACCGAAGGCAAGCGTGTCTTGCCCGCGGGCGAGGTCACCGGCGGCCTGGGCGCGTCGTACGTCCAACGACTCGGTGGACCCGGCCGCCTTCCGGTCCGCGGCGAGGCGGTTGATCGCGGTGTCGAGGTCGAGGGCGTCTTGGGCGTCCAGGGTCCCGGACACGTCGATGGTCCCTTCGAGGGACATGTGGTCGGTGTGGATGTCGAGCTTGCGTCCGTCGGCGGCTTGGCGGCGTAGCTTCTCGGCCTGCTCGGGGTCGAACCTGGCCATCGCGGTGGTGATCTGTCGTTCGACCTCGGCGTAGGAGACCTTGTGCGCGCAGTACCCGAGACGGGCGTCGACGAACGCGGCACCCGCCGCGGGTAGGCACATGGTGTGCTCCGCGATCCACCGGGCCTTCCAGAACCCCAGCTGACCGGCCTCGACGCGGGCCCAGATCCTGGGGAGGCGGTATCGGATCTCAAGTGCGGCGCCGACGTAGCGCTTGGCGGAGTCGGTAGACATCCCCAAGGCGGCGCCGAGCTCCATCACCGCGAACTCCGACACCCAGGGTGCACCGGGTCTCGAGGCTCGTCGCTGACGCTCCTCACACCTCGACCACCGAGATGGCCGCCGCCGCGCCTCACACCTCGACCACCGAGACGGCCGCCGCCGCGCTCCCTCGAGACCCCCCCGCGACCTGGAGGCGGGGTCAGCAGGCGCCGTCGAGGTCGTCGGCGGAGTTGGCGGCGTAGCCCTCGCTGAGGGAGCCGACGGAGCCGCCGGTGACGACGCTCGGATCCGGCCGCTTCGGCTTCTGGGGGGCGTTGACGGTCTTGCCCTCGGCCTTGTCGATGGCCTGGCGCACCTTGCGCTTGACCAGCTTGATGTCGGGGTGGGCGGTGGCGATCATCGGGGGCACCAGGGAGAGCGTGGACATCTTCTGCTCGCGCGCCTTGAGGGCGAGGGAGACGAAGGTGTCGAACTCCGAGGTCGGGACGTTGGTCGAGATCATCTCCGACGAGGCCTGAGCGAGGTCGCCGAAGTTGGCGACGACCGACTGGGGGCTGACCTGCTCGAGCATCGCGTTCATGACGCACTTCTGCCGCGCCATGCGCGAGTAGTCGTCGGAGCCCTCGCGGGCCCGGGCGTACCAGAGGGTGTCGTGGCCGTTCAGCTTGCGCACGCCCGGCTCGATGTAGCCGGTGACATCGTCACCGAGGCCGCCGACCGGGATCGGCGAGCGCACGTTGAGGGTGACTCCTCCGACGGCGTCGACCAAGCCCTTGAAGCCGGCGAGGTTGACCATGGCCCAGTAGTTGATCTTCAGGCCGGTGATGCCCTCGATGGCCGACACGGTGGCGTCCACGCCGGGGTTGTCGGAGTCCGGGAACAGCTCGGGGTTGTCCTGGGCCCAGGTGCTGACGCCGTTGAGGTAGCAGCCGTCGCAGTCGAAGCCGTCGGGGAACTGCTCACGCATCACCGAGCCCTTGGCGAACGGGAAGTTCGCCAGGTTGCGCGGCAGCCCGATCAGCACGGTGCGGCCCGTGTCCTCGTCGATGGAGGCGACGGTCATGGAGTCGGGGCGCAGGCCCCAGCGACCCGCGCCGGAGTCGCCGCCCATCAGCAGCACGTTGTAGCGGCCATCGTTGGCGCTGGTGTCGCCGCCGTGGCCGGAGAGGGAGATGAGCAGGTCGCGCTGCACCTGCACGAGGTGGGCGCCGAACAGCAGCACGCCGGCGACGGCGAAGCACATCAGCCCGTTGACGCCGACCATCGCGCGCCGATGGCTCATCCCCAGCGTCAGCGGCTGACCGAGCCGCCAGGCGTCCACGAGCAAGGCGGCCCAACCGATGGCCGCCGCCGTGAGCACCAGGCGCATCACGAGCAGCAGCCCGGTGCTGGTGCCCATCCAGATCAGCAGCCCGCGATCGACGACCACAGCGAGCAGCGTGACCGCGAGCAGCCCGAGCATGCCCAGCCAGATCCGCAGGGCCACGAGGCCGACCCTGCGGTTGCCGGCGACGAGCTGCGCGGAGCCGGGGACCACGAGTGTCATCACCATCAACGACATGGCTCGACGGAAGCGGACGCGCGAGGCACGCTCGACCGTGGAGGACATGGGACGCCTCTTTCCAGCACCGGGGGAAGGAACAGTGCTGTCGCCCAGTATCACCAGTCCCACGCGTCACAGCCGGCTGCGACGCGCCGAGAGCCTCAGGAGCGGCCCTGATCGATCTCCTGCTTGCGGGCCAGCCGGTGCGCCCGGCGGATCTCCGCCTCGCGCAGGCGGCGTACCTCGTCGGGCGACTCCGGCGCGAGCGGCGGCACCGGCCGCGGCCGTCCCTCCTCGTCGATCGCGACGAACACGAAGTACGCCGACGCGACGTGCAGGCTGTCGGCCGACGGCTCGTCCCAGGGCTGCGCCTCCACGCGCACCCCGACCTCCATCGAGGACTTGCCGGCCCAGTTGACCTGACTGAAGGTCCGGACGATGTCGCCCACGTGCACCGGCGCGAGGAACGCCATCTCGTCGAGCGCGGCCGTCACGGCCGGGCCGGCGCTGTGGCGCTGCGCCACCGCACCCGCCGTGGAGTCGGCGAGCTTGACGATCTCGCCGCCGTGGATGTTGCCGAGCAGGTTGGCCTCCCGCTCGGAGGTGATGACCGCCAGGGACACGCGGGCGAACGACGGTGACCGGGGCTCGAGTGCGGGCGTCACGCTGGCCACGCTACTCGGGGCTGCACCAGGACCTCGACGTGCCGACCCAGGGCATCGCGGCGTCGCTCGAAGAGCTGATGTCGGCGCCCGCACGGTAGCGTCGCGCCCATGGCAGATCGTCCGGGGAACGGCGGTCCCGAGGATGGGACCAAGTACGGCTGGCTCTACGGCGCCAAGGGCGGGCAGGAGCCCCCACCCGACGCGACGCGCGCCATCCCCCGACAGCAACGCCCCTCACAGCGCCCCCAGCACGAGCGCCCCCGCGAGGACGCCACCCGGGTCATGCCCACGCAGCAGCCCCCGCCCGGCCGCGCGCCCCGCTCCCCAGCGCCGGCCCCGGCGCCCGGCCCCCGGCCCACGCGCGGCGGCGGCGGCAGTCGGTTGCGCCGACCCCGCTTCTGGCTCCGCCTGGTCCCCCTGGTGCTGGCGCTGTGGCTGGTCTACACGCTGGCAGTGCCGTTCTTCGCGTGGCGGAGCACCGACAAGGTGGCGTTCGCCCCCGATGGCGACCGCCCGGGCGACCAGCCCGGCACGACGTACCTCATGGTCGGCAGCGACTCCCGCAAGGGCCTGACCAAGGAGGAGCGCAAGAGGTTCAGCACCGGCAACCCCAGCAGCGAGCTCACCGACACGATCATGCTCCTGCACACCGGCGACGGACCGGACGTGCTGCTGTCGATCCCGCGCGACTCGGTCGTCGACATGCCGGGGCACGGGGAGAGCAAGATCAACTCCGCCTACTCCCGCGGCGGGGCGAAACTGCTGGTGGAGACGATCGAGAACGCGACCGGCATCCGCATCGACGAGTACGTCGAGATCGGCCTGGGCGGCGTGGCGGGCGTCGTGGACTCCGTGGGCGGCATCGAGGTCTGCCCGAAGAAGGCCATCAAGGACAAGCTCGCGGGGCTGGACATCGCGAAGGGCTGCCAGGAGATCGACGGCACCGAGGCGCTGGCCTACTCGCGCTCGCGCAAGCAGTCCGCGCTCGGCGACCTGGACCGGGTCCAGCGCCAGCGTGAGGTCGTGGCGGCCGTCGGCAAGAAGGTCCTCTCGCCGTGGACCGTGGTCAACCCGGTCCGCTGGTGGCGGCTCAACAACGCGGTGCCCGGGTTCTTCGGCTTCGGCGAGGACACCAGCACCCTCGACGCCGGCCGCTGGGCGCTGGCCATGACCAAGGTCGGCGGCAAGGACGGTCGGACCTGCACCATGCCGGTGACCGACGGCTCCGCCAACACCTGGGACCGCGACCGGGCCGAGCCGATCTTCCAGGCCTTCATCGAGGACCGCACCGACGACATCACCGACGCCCAGTGCACCGCGAGCGGGCTGCCGGGGCGCCGGTGACCGACTACGAGACCCTCGCCCTGGAGGTCGACGACGACGGGGTGGCGACGCTGACGCTGGACCGCCCCGACGCGCTCAACGCGTTCGACCTGACCATGGCCCGCGAGCTGGAGCGCTTCTTCCTCACCGACGCCCGCGACGACGCCGTGCGCGCCGTCGTCGTCACCGGCGCGGGCCGGGCGTTCTGCGCCGGCATGGACCTGTCGGCGCAGGGCAACGTGTTCGGTCTCGACGAGACCCTCGCCCCGACGCCCGAGGACCTGCGCGCCCACCTGAGCGAGGCGCCGTACCACGACGGGGTCCGCGACACCGGCGGCCGCGTCACCCTCGCGATCCACGCCCTGCCCAAGCCCGTCCTCGCCGCCATCAACGGCGCCGCGGTGGGCATCGGCGCCACCATGACCCTGGCGATGGACCTGCGCCTCGCCTCGACCCGGGCACGCATCGGCTTCGTCTTCGGCCGGCTCGGGATCGTCCCGGAGGCCGCGTCCTCCTGGTTCCTGCCGCGCATCGTCGGCATCCAGCAAGCCCTGGAGTGGGTGTACGCGGCGGACATCCTCACCGCGGAGCAGGCGCTGGCCGGTCGACTCCTGCGCTCGGTGCACGAGCCCGACGACCTGCTGCCGGCGGCCCAGGAGCTCGCCCGCTCCTTCGTCGTCGACCGGTCCCCCGTCGCCCTCGGACTGGCCAAGCAGCTGCTGTACCGCAACGGAGCCGCCGCCGACCCGCTCGAGGCGCACCTGTCGGACTCGCTCGCGATGTTCTACACCTCGGTCGGCGACGGCGTGGAGGGCGTCACGGCCTTCCGTGAGAAGCGCGCGCCGCGCTTCTCAGGGAAGGCGAGCGACCTGCCCCAGGTCTTCTGATCCGATACGCCGAGACCCGGTGGGCTAGAGCACCTGCCGCTCGAGCGCCTCGGTGAGCAGCGCGACCAGCGCCTCCAGCTGGACGTCGGACGACGCGGCGATCTCCTCGTCGGAGCCGTCGAGCGCGCGGGCTGCCAGCCCGGCCTTGCTGTCGATGAGCTCGGCGATCTTGGTGTCGATGGTCTGCGCCGCGATGATCCGCCACGCGGTGACCGGCTCCTCCTGGCCGATGCGGTGGACCCGGTCGATGGCCTGGGTCTGCTCCGCGTCGGTCCACGACAGCTCGGCCAGCACCACGTTGGAGGCGACCTGGAGGTTCAGGCCCACACCGGCGGCCATCAGCGAGCAGACCGCGATGTGCACGTCGGGATCGTTGACGAACGCGTCGATGTTGCGCTGCCGCTTGGCCGCCGACTGGTCGCCCCGGATGGAGGCGTAGCCGATGCCGCGTTTGGCGAAGGTCTCCTCCGCGAGGTCCATGACGTCGACGTGCTTGGCGAAGAACACGACCTTGCCGACGTTGCGGGCGAGCTGCGCGGCGTAGTCGGCCGCCAGGCCGGCCTTGGCCTGGCCGATGCGGCGGACCATGCCGAAGACATTCTCGCCGGTCTTGGCGGACTCGGAGTCCGAGAGCTCCCAGCCGGCCACGCGGCGTACGAGCTCGTGGTCGATGCCCTCGACCTGGACGCCCGACGAGCGGGTCTCCAGCGCGCTGCGGTAGCGGGCGACCAGCCGCTCGGCCAGCTCGCGCTCGGCGTCGCGGATCGAGCGCCCGATGACATCGTCCAGCTCGACCGGGATGTCGGCCACCCGGCGGGCCGGGATGTCCTTGGCGACGTCGATCTTGCGCCGCCGCACGATGCCGAGCTGGATGACGCTGTTGCGGGCGTTGGGGTAGAACCCGGGGTCCACCGGGGTCAGGCCGGTCTTCTCCAGCGCCGCCATGAGCTCCGGGCCCGGCGCCTTCTCCCCGATCCAGCCCAGGAACTGCCAGATGGCGCGGAAGTCGTCGATGTCGTTGATGAGGGGGGTGCCGGTGAGGGCCATGAGCAGCGGCCGGGTGAAGCGCGCGCGGATCCGGTCGGAGATCTGCAGGACGTGCTGGGAGCGCTGCGACTTCTTGTTCTTGATGAAGTGCGCCTCGTCGACCACCATGCCGCGGAACCCGAGGTCCCCCAGCCAGCCGACGTGCCGATCGAGCACCTCGTAGTTGACGACCACGATGTCGGCGAACGCGTCGATCTCGTCACCGTCGCCGTGGATCACGGTCACCGGCCGGTTGGGCGTCCAGAGGTGGGCCTCGCGGGCCCAGTTGGTCTTGACCACGTTGGGGACGACCACCAGCAGCGGGTAGGCGTCGGCGGCGTGGGCGGCGAGCAGTGCCTGCGCGGTCTTGCCGAGCCCGGGCTCGTCGGCGAGCAGGAAGGTGCGGTGCCCGGCCTCCGCGGCGGCCACCACCTGCGCCTGGTGCGGCATCAGCTCGAGGCCCGGCGGCAGCCGGAGGGCGGTGGTGGGCTCCGGCAGCGTCATGCACGATGAGGCGCCGCCGTACTCGAAGGCGCGGAAGAGGGGCTCGAGGAGCTCCCACGTGGCCAGTCGACCGCCTTGGACGGGCTTGGGCCTGGGGGCGGAGAAGTCGGGAGTGAGGAACGGGTTGGAGAGCTGGCGGGAGATGACGGACTGAGGCACCACCCGGCGGGCGGGGTTGAGCGACGCCGGGAGCTCGGGGGCGGTCGGCTCCTCCTCCTCGGGCACCTCGAGGCCGGCCTCCTCGAGGAACTGACGCCGCAGCGTCTGCGCGGCGTCGGAGACCTCGGCGTCCTCGGCCAGCAGGGAGAGCAGCGAGGTGTCGCGAGCGGCGGTCTTGGCCAGGATCGTGGCGACCCCGTCGAGGCGCTTGAGCTTCTCGGCACGCTGCGCCTCAGTGGCCTCGGTGTCGCTCTTCACCCGGGAGCGCTCCTCGCGCACGAGCAACGCGATGACCTGGAACTTCGTGCGCGCAGGCCGGCTCACGGCGCCGCGCTGGACCTCGTTCTCGACCTCGCGCACGGCGCGCGCGAGGACCGGGATGATGCCCTCGTTGTCGAGGTTGCGGCCGCGCCGCTGGTTGCGCGGGGCGGTGCGCGTGGCGCCGGTACGGCGCTGGCCTCGTCGGGCCACAGACTCCTCCTTCGGGTGGCGCCTTGCCGCCGGAGCAGGCCTACGACACCACCAACGCTGTCCCGCGGTTGGGGCCGACGGAACGTCGAGCGGAGTGGCGTGCTGCGCACCCCGCGACGGTGCACGGCCCGACGGCATCGTGCACGATCACCGTGGTGGACCGGACGCACTCGGCCGTGCTGCGAGGCCGGTGCTGACCACCAGCCTACCTCGCGATCGCGTCGGGCGTGAGTCGGCGCCTGATCCGGCTCAGCGTCGCTGCGTCACCCAGGGGGCGGGCCGGGCGGGGTCGGCGAGGGCGTCGCGCCAGGCGAGGACCAGCTCGGTCCGCATGAGGCGCGCGGCGCAGCGGCCGGGGTTGGCCCGCACGAGGCGGGTCAGCGCCTCGGCCAGGGCGGAGGCTGCATAGACGCTCATGCAGGGCGCCGGCTGCGCAGTGTGACGGTGCTCACGCTTGCAGCATGAGTGGCGCCACCTCCGTTGGGAAGACCCTTTTCCAGCCAGCGGAACGCTCAGGCGAGCACGACGCGGGCACTCTCCTGAAGTCGCTCCATGAGGGCCCTGATGACGGGGACCCGCTCCGCGCCCGGGCGATGGACGATGCCGACGTGGCGCCGGCCGAACCAGTCGACGCGACGCACGACCACGTCCGCGTGGCGGAACGCCGACAGGGCGAGCTCCGGAAGCGCGGTCACTCCGAGACCGTGCGCGACCAGGCTCTGCACCACCACGTAGTCGTCGCTCTCGTGCAGCAGCCGCGGCTCGAAGCCGGCGGCGCGACAGCACGCGACCAGGTGCTGGCGGCAGCGCTCGCAGCCCGCCACCCAGTCGCGCTCCGCGAGCCACGGCGCCCCCAGGGCGTCCGGGACGGCCTGGTCCGGGGGCAGCACGAGGTACATCGCCTCCACGCCGAGCGGCACCCAGGCCAGCGAGCCGTCGTCGTGGGGCGGCCCGTCGTAGCCGAAGACCAGGGCGACGTCGCTCTCGCCCGCGAGCACCGAGGCCCACGCCTCCGGCGGCTCCGTCTCCACCAGGGTCACCTCGACGCCCGGGTGGTCGGCGTGGAGCGACCGTACGGCGGGCGGGACCAGCGTCGCGGTGCCCGACGGGAACGAGGCAAGACGGACCGCGCCGGCGCGCAGCTGCGAGAGCGCGCCCAGCTCCTGGCCCGCCAGGTGCAGCGCGGTGTGGACGGCGTCGGCGCGGCGGAGCAGGGCCTCGCCCGCCTCGGTGAGCCGCGTGCCGCGCGTGGTCCGCAGCAACAGGGGCACGCCGGCCTCCCGCTCGAGCAGGCGCAGCTGCTGGCTCACGGCCGACTGGGTCATGCCGAGGCCGCGCGCGGCGGCGCTGAGCGAGCCCGAGCGCGCCACCTCGCGGAAGACGAGCACACGCCGGGGGTCCATGCACCCATTAGAACCGCTACGAACCACCATCAGCAATGACGGACTACCTAAGATCGGAAGGCCGGAGCACCCTGGAGTCATGGAGACCTTGGGCTTGATCGGCGGCATGAGCTGGCACTCGACCGCGACCTACTACCGGATCATCAACGAGGTCGTGTCCGCGGCGCACGGCGGCCACGCCTCCGCGCGGATCTCGCTGCAGTCCCTGGACTTCTCCGAGATCCGCGAGTGCCAGATCGCAGGCGACTGGGACCGGGCGGCCGCGCTCTTGACCGAGGCCGCGCAGCGGTGCGTCCAGGGCGGCGCGACGACGGTGGCCATCTGCACCAACCTCATGCACAAGGTCGCCCCGCAGGTGGAGGCCGCCATCGACGTCCCGCTCGCCCACATCGGCGACGCCATCGGGGCGGAGGCCGGTCGCCACGGCTGGTCGACCCTCGGCATCCTCGGCACCCGGTGGGTGATGGAGGAGGACTTCTACGCCGGCCGCCTGGCCCGCCACGGCATCGGCGTCGTCGTCCCGGATGCCCCCACCCGCGACCAGGTCGACGCCATCGTCTTCGACGAGCTCACGCAGGGCATCATCCGCGACACCTCGAGGGCGACGTACGTCGACACCATCCGGCGACTCGCCGACCAGGGCGCCGAGGCCGTGGTGCTGGCCTGCACCGAGGTCGGGCTCCTGATCAGCCCCGAGGACAACCCACTGCCGCTCATCGACAGTGCGGAGGTCCACGCCCGCCACCTCGCCAGCATCGCGCTGGGCGCCAGCCTGCCGACCGCCTAGCTGGGGCGTGTCCAAGGACTCCGCCTTCTCGCGCGGCGTCGTGGCCACGGTCGCCGAGCACCACGCCCAGCAGCGCCGCGCCCTCCTCGACGCGGCTCGCGGCGGTCGTCGGCGACGTCTTCCCCGACTGGGCCCGCCAGGTCCTGGACAAGGTGGCATCGGCTCCCACTCCCGGCACCCGCGTGTGGGCGTACGTCGAGGCCAACATCGACCTCTTCGCCAGCTCCGAGCTGGCGGTCGCCCAGGTCCTTCGGCGGATCGTGGACCCCCAGGTGAGGCGGTACCTGCGGCGGGTGGACCGGCACCTCAGGCCGAGGCGAGCGGCCACCCGGGCGTCGCCGCGGGGCTTGTCCAGGAAGATCGGGAAGATCGCGGGTCGACTCGGTGACCAACATCTGCGTCTTCGTGCCGATCGGGCTGCTGCTCCCACTGCTCCTGCGGCGGTCCTCCTGGCGGCGCCTGCTGCTGGCGGCGGTGGCCCTGAGCGCCGGCATCGAAGTGACGCAATACGCCACCGCACACCTGCTCGGCGGCGGACACATCGCCGACGTCGACGACCTGATCTTCAACGTGCTAGGCGCCGCCCTGGGGCTGCTCGCGCTCGCCGCGCTGACGCGGGTCCCGCTCTCCGCCGGCCTGGTCGACCGGTTCCGCTGGTCGCCGGAGCCCCTCAGAGCTGGCTCTGCACACCCGCAAGGAGCTGACGCGCCATCACGATCCGCTGCACCTGGTTGGTCCCCTCGTAGATCTGGGTGATCTTGGCGTCGCGCATCATCCGCTCGACCGGGTAGTCGCGGGTGTAGCCGTAGCCGCCGAGGACCTGCACCGCGTTGGTGGTGACCTCCATGGCGACGTCGGAGGCGAAGCACTTGGCCGCGGCGCCGAAGAAGGTGAGGTCGGGGTCGTTGCGCTCGGAGCGGCCGGCGGCGGCGTACGTCATCTGGCGCGCGGCCTCCACCTTCATGCCCATGTCGGCGAGCAGGAACTGCAGGCCCTGGAAGTCCGAGATCGGCTTGCCGAACTGCTGGCGCTCCTTGGCGTAGCCGAGCGCGAAGTCCAGCGCGCCCTGGGCGACACCGACGGCCTGGGCGGCGATGGTGACGCGGGTGTGGTCGAGGGTGCGCATGGCGGTCTCGAAGCCGGTGCCCTCGGCGCCGATGATCCGGTCGCCCGGGATCCGGACGTTGTCGAGGTAGACCTCGCGCGTCGGCGAGCCCTTGATGCCGAGCTTCTTCTCCGGGGCGCCGAAGGAGACGCCGGCGTCGGACTTCTCAACCACGAACGCCGAGATCCCGCGCGAGCGCTTCTCGGGGTCGGTCACGGCGAGGACCGTGTAGTACTCGCTCACGCCGGCGTTGGTGATCCAGCGCTTCACCCCGTTGAGCACCCAGTCATCCCCGTCGCGCACCGCGCGGGTCTTCATCGACACCGCGTCGGAGCCGGCGTCGGGCTCGGAGAGGCAGTAGGAGAAGCCACCCTCGCCGCGCGCGAGCCGACCGAGGTACTTCTGCTTGAGCTCCTCGGACCCGGCGAGCTGGACCGGGAGCGAGCCGAGCTTGTTGACCGCCGGGATCAGCGAGGACGACACGCAGACCCGCGCCACCTCCTCGATCACCAGGACGGTCGCGAGCGCGTCCGCACCGGCACCGCCGTAGGCCTCGGGCACGTGCGGGGCGTGGAAGTCCGAGGCCAGCAGGGCCGCGGCGGCCTCCGCGGGATAGCGGGACTCCTCGTCCACGACGGCGGCGTACGGCGCCACCTTGGCCTCGGCGACCGCGCGGACCGCCTCGCGGATGGCGCGGTGCTCCTCGGACAGGGCGTACAGGTCGGTGCTCATCGAGTGGTTCCTTGCGTCTCTCGGTGGTGGTGCTCAGTAGTCGTAGAAGCCGCGACCGGACTTGCGTCCCAGCAGCCCCGCGTCGACCATCCGGGCCAGCAGCGGCGGCGGGGCGTAGAGCGGCTCCTTGAACTCCTCGTAGAGCGACTCGGCCACCGCCTTGGTGGTGTCGAGGCCGATCAGGTCGGCCAGCGCCAGCGGACCCTGGGGGTGAGCGGCGCCGAGGACCAGGCCGCGGTCGATGTCCTCCGCGGTGGCGAAGCCGGACTCGAGCATCCGGATCGCGGAGAGGATGAACGGCACCAGCAGCGAGTTGACGACGAAGCCGGCCCGGTCCTGGCAGTCGATCGCCTGCTTGCCGAGCGAGCCCTCCACGAACGCGCGGGCGCGCTCGGTGGTCTCCGGCGAGGTCAGCAGGCTCGGCACCAGCTCGACGAGCGCGAGGACGGGCACCGGGTTGAAGAAGTGGATGCCCATGACCTGCTGGGGGCGGCTGGTGACCACGCCCAGCTTCATGATCGGGATCGAGGAGGTGTTGGAGGCGAGGATCGCGTCGGGCGAGGCGACGATGCGGTCGAGCTCGCGGAACAGCGCGACCTTGGCCGTCTCGTCCTCGACGATCGCCTCGACCACGAGGTCGCGGTCGGCCAGCTCCTCCAGGCTCGTGGCGACGCGGACCCGGGCCAGCACGTCCTGGGCCGAGTCGATCTTGCCGCGCTCCTCGGCCCTCTGCAGGGACTTCTCGAGCCGCGCCCGCCCCGCCTCGGCGGCATCCTGGTTGGCCTCGGCGACGACAACGTCCAGCCCCGCACGGGCGGACACCTCGACGATGCCGCTGCCCATCAGGCCGAAGCCCACGACTCCTACACGACTCACGCTCATGCTGCTCCTTGGGTACTGGGTTCCACCAGTATGGTACTCAGTACCAGCCTCGTCCCCCGGAGGGTCCATGTCCCGCACCGCACGCCTGCGCGAGGCGGCGTTCGACCTCTTCGAGCAGCAGGGGTACGACGCCACGACCGTCGAGGCGATCGCGGAGCGGGCCGGCGTCGGCCGGACCACGTTCTTCCGAGCCTTCGGGTCCAAGGAGGACGTGATCTTCCCCGACCACACCGACGTGCTGGCTCGAGTCCGCGAGCGGCTGGCGTCGTCCCCGGTCGAGGAGACCCCCGCGGCCGTCACGGAGGCGGCCCGGCTGGTGCTACGTCGCTACCTCGACGAGGGGGACCTGGCGCGGGCCCGCTACCGGCTGACGCGCACGATCCCGGCTCTGCGGTCCCGGGAGATCGCCCACCTGCAGCAGTACCAACGCGAGTTCCGCGAGTTCATCAGGCGCTGGACCGGCGAGGACGCCGGCGCCGACCTGCGCGCCGAGCTCATGGCGTCCTCGGTGGTGGTGGCGCACAACCACGTCCTGCGGCGTTGGCTGCGCGGGCTCTCGGAGCTCCCGGAGGCCGAGTTCGACGCCGCGATGGCCCAGGTACGGCGCACCCACGCGCCGCTCTCCCCCGGCGACCCGCCCGACCTGCCCACCGGCACCACCGTGCTGGTGCTGCGCACGCCGGCCGACCCCGACCAGGTCCTGCCGGCGCTGCGCCGGGCGCTGGTGGGGAATGACCCCGTTCCTGGCTAGGTTCTGAGGGCATGACCTCTTGGCAGGACCGCGAGTCCGTACGACTGATGCTGGACGACCTCGAGACCTGGGCGGTGGTGGGCCTGTCGGACTCGCCCAGCCGCACGGCGTACTCCATCGCCGAGCTGCTGCAGCGTCGGGGCAAGCGGATCGTGCCGATCCACCCGGCCGCCGCCGAGCCGGGCGGCCTGATGGTGCTCGGGGAGAAGGGCTACGCCTCCCTGGCCGATGTGCCGTTCCCGATCGACGTGGTCGACGTCTTCCGGCGCTCGGAGTCTGCCGGCGAGTTCGCGGACCAGGCGGTCGCCGTCGGCGCCAAGGGCGTGTGGTTCCAGCTCGGGGTCGTCGACGAGGCGGCCTTCGAGCGCACCATCGCCGCCGGTGTCCCCATGGTGATGGACACCTGTCCCGCCATCGAGTGGAGCCGGCACTGACCCGTCGCTGACATCCCGGGAGTGAGAGGTCTCCTCCTGGAGGACCGGTGATCGGGACCTGAGGCGGAGGTGGCGGGGCCCCCCGATCCCTAGCGTCCTCGGTATGACGATCCTTCTCAGCGACCCGCGGGTCGGAGCGGTGCCGGTGCGCGACCTCGGAGAGCCCCTGGTGCCGCTCGACGCGGCCCTCTCCCCCACCCGTCAGCTCGTCCGCCGCGGCCTGGCCGACCGGCTCGCCGCTGCGCACGTCGCGCTGCCGTCGGGCATCGGCCTGCTCGTCGTGGAGGGGCACCGGCCGATGGCCGCCCAGCGCGCCATCGTGACGTCGTACGGCGCCCAGGTGCGGGCGGCCCACCCGGGGGTGTCCGAGGCCGAGGTCGAGCGGCTCATGAGCAGGTTCGTGGCGCCGGTCGGCGTGGCCCCGCACGTGGCCGGCGCGGCGGTCGACCTGACCCTGGTCGACGCCTGCGGTGAGGAGCTCGACCTCGGCACCCCGATCGATGCGACCCCCGAGCAGAGCGACGGCCGCTGCTACTTCGCCGCTGACGGCATCGGCGCCGACGCACGCGCCCACCGGCTGCTCCTCGCGCAGGTGCTCGGGGGCGCGGGCCTGGTCAACTACCCCACCGAGTGGTGGCACTGGAGCTTCGGCGACCGCTACTGGGCCCTGTCCACCGGCGCTCCCGCCGCCCTCTACGGCCCCGTCGACGTCAAGGTCGCGGCATGACGGCGCTGGCCATGCCCGTGACCGCCCGCCGGCACGGGCCCGCACTGCACGTGGACCTGGGCGCGGTCGCCGCCAACACCCGGCTCTTCGCCGAACGCACCGACGGCGCGCTGATGGCCGTCGTGAAGGCCGACGGCTTCGGGCACGGCGCCCTCGACGTGGCGCGCACGGCCCTGGCCAACGGGGCGTCCTGGCTGGGGGTCACGAGCATCGACGAGGCACTGCCCCTGCGCGACGCGGGCCTGCGGGTCCCGGTGCTGAGCTGGCTGAACCCCGTCGACGCCGACTTCGGCCGCGCCATCGCCTCCGGGATCGACCTGGCTGTGCCATGCCGAGACCACCTCGACGCCATCACCCGCGCCGGCCTGGGCGCGCGGGTCCACCTGCAGCTCGACACCGGCATGGCCCGCGACGGTGCACCTCCCTCGGACTGGGGGGCGCTGTGCCGCGCCGCCCGGCACGCCGAGCGCCTGGGTCGCGTCAGCGTGGTCGGGGTGATGGGCCACCTCGGATGCGCCGACGTGCCGGGGCACCCCGCCAACGCGGCCGGCCGGGTCCGCTTCGCCTGGGGCGTCGAGATGGCGCGCGCGGCCGGACTACGGCCCCCGCTGCGGCACCTGGCCGCGACCGCGGCCACGCTGACCGACCCGCTGAGCCACCACACACTGAGCCGCGTGGGCGCCGGGCTGGTCGGCATCGACCCGTCGGGCTCGACCCGGTTGGCCCCCGCGATGACGCTGACCGCGCCGGTGGTGGCGGTACGCCGGGTCCGCGCCGGCACCCCGGTCGGCTACGGCCACGACTGGACCGCGCCCCGCGCCACCAACCTGGCCCTGCTGCCACTCGGCTACGCCGACGGGCTGCCACGAGCCACCGGCGGACGAGCCGAGGTGCAGCTGCGCGGCCGGCGGTGCCCGGTCGTCGGCCGGGTCTCGATGGACCAGGTCGTCGTCGACGTCGGCAGCGACGTCGTGGCGGTCGGCGAGAGCGCGACGGTGTTCGGCACCGGCCACGGGGGCGAGCCCACGGTCGCGGAGTGGGCCGCGTGGGCGGACACCATCGAGCACGAGATCGTCACCGGCATCGGCGCCCGGGTGGCCCGATGAGCGCGCGCCCCCGGGTCGCCGTCATCGGGGGCGGGCAGAGCTGCGAGCACGAGGTCTCGCTCGCCTCGGCGGCCTCCGTCGCCGGCGCGCTGGACCCGGCCGCCTACGACGTCGTCCGGCTGACCATCGACCCCCACGGCATCTGGCTCGACGGCGGACATCGCCCGATCGGGCTGTCCGGCGCCGCGCACGTGCTGCGCGGCTGCGACGTGGTGCTGCCGGTCGTCCACGGCCCGCGCGGCGAGGACGGCACGCTCGCGGCGCTGTGCGACCTGGCCGGGCTGCCCTACGTCGGCTCCGGGGTCGGCGCGGGCGCGCTCGCCATGGACAAGTGGGCGACCAAGCTGGTCGCCGAGGCGGTCGGAATCAGGACCGCACCGGCGGTCCTGCTCACGGCCGCGACGGCACCGACGTACCTGTGGACGCATCCGGTCGTCGTGAAGCCGGTCGCGGCCGGGTCCAGTCACGGTGTGAGCCTCGTCGAGCGGCCCGAGCAGCTGGCCGAGGCCCTCGACGCGGCGCTCGCCCTCGACGACCGGGTGCTGGTCGAGGACCTGCTCGTCGGCCGCGAGGTCGACATCGCCGTGATCGCGCGACCCGACGGCTCGCGGCTGCCCTCCCCGCCGCTGGAGGTCGTGGTCGACGGCCTCTTCGACCACGACGCCAAGTACGGCGGCGGCGCCGACTTCCGCGTGCCGGCCGCGCTCACCGAGGCCGAGGGCAAGGCCGTCGAGGACGCCGCGCTCGCGGTGTTCGACGCGCTCGGCTGCCGGGGGGTGGCCCGGGTCGACTTCTTCGTCACCGACACCGGTGTCGTGCTCAACGAGGTCAACACCATGCCCGGCTTCACCGCCCACTCCCAGGTCCCGCGCATGTACGCCGCCGCGGGGCTGCCCTACCCGGCGCTGCTCGACCTGCTGGTGCGCGACGCACTCGCGACACCGTGCGGATAGCCGGCCTGGACCTCCTGCGCGGCATCGCCGTCGGGCTGGTGATGCTGCGCCACGCCCTGCCCACGCCGTTCGCGGGCGCGGGCGTGGTGGGCGTGGTGATGTTCTTCGCGCTGTCCGGCTACCTCATCACCGGCCTGCTGGTCGGCGAGCTCGAGCGCGACGGCCGCGTCGACCTCGGTCGCTTCTACCGGCGCCGCGCCCGACGACTGCTGCCGGCGCTGCTCTTCCTGGTGGTCGGCGTGGTCGTGGTGACGCTGACGCTGGACCCGCTGGGCGACCGCGACGAGCTCCCGAAGACCGTGCTCGTCGCGCTGACCTGGACCGGCAACCTGCCGTTCGGCCACGCCAGCGACGCGACGTTCCACCTGTGGACGCTGGCGACCGAGGAGCAGTTCTACCTGGTGTGGCCGGCGCTGCTGGCGTTCGCATTCGCACGGCGGCGCGTCGGCGCCGCCCTGGTCCTGGCGGCGACGGCGTGCCTGCTGGCCTGTGTGGCGACGCTGGTCTGGCTGCGCGACGCTCCCGACCTGGCCTACGCGCTCCCGACCTCGTGGGCGGTGTGCTTCGTGGTCGGCGCCGCGACCCGCCTGCACGCCCACCGAGTCACGCTCTCGGTGTGGGCAGCGCCCACAGCGCTGGTCGGGCTGGGAGTATTGAGCGTGCTTCCCTTGCGCGGTCATGCGCTCACCTACCTTGCGGCCGGCCCGGCCAGCGCTGCTCTGACCGCCGCGCTGCTGGTCTCCTGGCGTACGTGGGCCACCGTCTCGGCTCCGAGCCTGCGCGCGCTCGTCTGGCTGGGCACCGTCTCCTACGCGGCCTACCTGTGGAACTACCCCCTCACCCTGTGGCTGCGCCCCCACACCGACCTCGCCGGCCCGCTCGCGGCCGTGCTGACGCTCCTCGTCGCTGCCGTGAGCTGGTACGTCGTGGAGCGACGGTGGCAGACCGCGGCACGGGCCCCGGCCGCCGCATGAGGACCGACGCCCCGCGCTGGCTCCCCGACACCGCGGCCGGGCTGGCGGTGCTGGCGCTTGGCCTGCTGGAGGCGGCCAACCGGGACAACGTGACGACGCCGCGGACCGGCCTGGCGCTGGTGGCCCTGATGATGGCGTGCGCGGTGGCCATGAGCCGGCATGCGCCGGGGGCGGCGCTGGGGCTGACGTGGGGCATCGGGGTGCTGCAGGTCGTCAACGGCGTCGACCTGATGCTGGTCGAGCTGGCCATCGCCGTCGTCGCCTTCGGCTGTGCGCGCTGGGGCTCGACGGCGACCGTGTGGCTCAGCGTCCTGTCGATCCCGGCCGCGGCCCTGATCGCCGTCGTCTACGTCGGGCTCAACGGTCTCGGCGGGCTCGTGGAGGACGCCGGCTTCCAGCAGCTGGTGGAGGACCGCTACCGCTACGGCGACACCTGGCAGATCGGGGCGGCGGTGATCGGCATGGCCCTGCTCGGGGTCCCGTGGCTGGCCGGCCTGGCGCTGCGCTTCGTGGCGCGCGCGCAGTCCTCCCGCGTCTCCCAGGAGCACGCCGAGGAGGAGGCGGCCGAGGCGGTGCGTGAGTCCGAGCAGGCCCGCGAGATCGCCCGGCTGCGCGAGGAGCAGGCGCGGCTGGCACGCGACGTGCACGACGTCGTCGGTCACTCCCTCGCGGTGATCCTCGCCCAGGCCGAGTCGGCGCAGTACCTCTCCGACCTCGACAGCGAGAAGCTCAAGACGACGATGGAGAACATCGCGACCTCCGCGCGATCCTCCCTGCAGGACGTCCGCCACGTGCTGACCCCCGCCGACCGCGCCGAGCCCACGAGCAGCGCGGGGCTCGACGAGCTCATCGCCGGCGTCCGCACCAGCGGCCACGAGGTCGTCTCCAGCGAGGTCGGGGTCGTGCAGCCGCTGCCGCCCGAGCTGGAGGTCGTGGCGTTCCGGGTGCTCCAGGAGATGCTCACCAACGCCATGCGCCACGGCCGCCGCGACGAGCCGGTGTTCGTGGAGCGCCACTGGCCCGACGGCGGTGGGGACGCCGGGCTGCGCATCGAGGTCCGCAACGTCGTCGACCCCGCCGCACAGGAGACGCCGCCCGGTCAGGGACTCGACGGGATGCGCCGCCGGCTCGAGTCGGTCGGCGGCCGGCTCGACGTACGCCAGCGGGCGACCACCGAGGGCGAGACGTTCACCGTCACCGCCTGGGTGCCGGTGCGGTCGGGGGCCGCATGATCCGGGTGCTGCTCGTCGACGACCAGGACCTGTTCCGCGAGGGCGTCGCGGTCATCGTCGGCGCCCAGGAGAGCATGGAGGTGGTCGGCCAGGCCGGCGACGGCCTCCACGCCGTGCGGATGGTCGACGAGCTCGCGCCGGACGTCGTGCTCATGGACATCCGGATGCCCGAGATGGACGGCGTCGAGGCCACCCGCCAGATCTTCCTCCCCGAGCGAGTCGCCCGACGCGAGCACCCGGTGCGGGTCATCGTGCTGACGACGTTCAACCTCGACGACCGCGCGGCCACGGCGATCCGGCACGGGGCCAGCGGGTTCCTGCTCAAGGACACGACCCCGGTGCTGCTGCGCGACGCGATCCGCACCGTGCACGCCGGCAACGCGGTGCTCGCCCCCCAGGACCTTTCGACCCTGCTCGAGGGCCAGTTCCGGACGCAGCGGCCGGTGCCGCCGGCCTACCTGGCGCTGACGGAGAAGGAGCGCGAGGTCTTCGCGGCCGTGGCGCGCGGGTTGTCCAACACCGAGATCGCGGCGCTGGTGTTCGCCGGTGAGTCCACGGTCAAGACCCACGTCGGCGCCATCCTGCGCAAGCTCGGCCTGCGCGACCGGGTGCAGATCGTGGTCTTCGCCCACGAGCACGGCCTGGCCGGGTGAGGGGCTAGAAGCCGACCTTGCGCGGACCGCCCCGGACGGCCTCGCCCTTGGCCTGGGCGGTCTTCCTGAGCTGGTCCTGGAAGTCCTGCATCCGCTGCTGCAGCGCGGGGTCCGCGGCGGCGAGGATGCGCACGGCGAGCAGCCCGGCGTTGCGGGCGTTGCCGATCGCGACCGCGGCCACGGGCACCCCTGCCGGCATCTGCACGATCGAGAGCAGCGAGTCCATGCCGTCGAGGTACTTCAGCGGCACCGGCACGCCGATCACCGGCAGCGGCGTCACGGCCGCGAGCATCCCGGGCAGGTGGGCCGCCCCGCCCGCCCCGGCGATGAGCACCGACAGGCCCCGGCCGGCGGCGTCCTTGCCGTAGGCCAGCATCTCCTCGGGCATCCGGTGGGCGGAGACCACGTCGGCCTCGTAGGCGACGCCGAACTCGCCCAGCGCTTCGGCGGCCTCCTGCATCACCGGCCAGTCCGAGTCCGAGCCCATCACGATCCCGACGCGCGCCTGCTGGTCACTCATGCGTTACTCGCTCTCGTTTCCTTTTGAGAGAGCTCGCAGCTCGACCGCACAGTCACCATCTCCGTGCGGCTCACTGACCGATGCGCTCTCACGCTTCGCTCTCGTTCCTTTGAGAGAGCTCGCAGCTCGACCGCACAGTCACCGTCTCCGTGCGGCTCACTGACCGATGCGCTCTCACGCTTCGCTCTCGTTTCCAAGGTCGCCCCGGAACCACGCCGCCGCATGCCGCGCGCGCTCCAGACAGTCCTCGAGATCGTCGCCGTAGGCGTTGACGTGGCCCACCTTGCGGCCGGGGCGGAGCTCCTTGCCGTACAGGTGCACCCGCAGGTACGGGTCCCTGGCCAGCGCATGCGGGAAGCCGTCGTACAGGCGCCCGACCTGGTCGTCGGGGCCACCGAGGATGTTGACCATCACCGTCCATCGCGCGCGCGGCTCGGGCGAACCGAGCGGCAGGTCCATGACGGCGCGCAGGTGGTTCTCGAACTGGGAGGTCACCGCCCCGTCCTGGGTCCAGTGGCCGGTGTTGTGGGGGCGCATCGCGAGCTCGTTGACCAGGATCCGCCCATCCTCGGTCTCGAACAGCTCGACGGCGAGGATGCCCACGACGTCGAGGGCCCCGGCGAGACGCAGCGCGATCTCCTGGGCCTGCCCGGACATCTGGGGGGCGAGGTCCGGCGCGGGCGCGACGACCTCGTGGCAGATGCCGTCCTTCTGGGTCGAGGCCACCACGGCGTACGCCGCGGCCTGGCCGCTGGGCGAGCGGGCGACGAGGGCGGAGAGCTCGCGCCGGAACGCGACCTGCTCCTCGGCCAGCAGCGCGACCCCGGCCTCGGCGGCGGCCCGGAACGGCTCGGCGCAGTCCTCGGGCGAGTCGACGAACCAGACCCCCTTGCCGTCATAGCCGCCGCGGGTGGTCTTGAGGACGCACGGGAGGCCGAACGCCTCGACGTCGGCGACGGAGGCGACGAGGGCGTTGCGCGGGCAGGGGATGCCGAGCTCGGCGAGCCGGGACCGCATGACGCCCTTGTCCTGGGCATGGACCAGCGCCTCGGGCCCGGGTCGCACGGCGATGCCGGCCTCCTCCAGGGCGTGCAGGTGCTCGGTGGGCACGTGCTCGTGGTCGAAGGTGACCGCCGCACAGCCGTCGGTGAGCTTCACCAGCGTGTCGAGGTCGGTGTAGTCGCCCACGACGTGGTCGGGGATCACCTGGGCGGCGGAGACGCCGTCGGCCTCGGCAAGCAGGCGCAGGGGCAGCCCCAGGGCGATCGCGGGCTGCGCCATCATCCGGGCGAGCTGCCCGCCGCCGATGACCGCGAGGGTCGGAGCAAGGGCCACGGGACAAACCCTAGTCGGGACTACCCCGAAGCCTGCTCTCCGGTCTCGAAGCGCAGGCCCCGACCCCGGATCGTGGTGATCAGGTGCGGGTTCTGGGGGTTGTCGCCCAGCTTGCGGCGGACCCAGCCCAGGTGCACGTCGATGGTCTTCGAGGAGGTCCAGAAGCTGGTGTTCCAGACGTCGCGCATGAGCTCGTCGCGGGACACCACCTCGCCGGCCCGGGCGATCAGGGCGTGGACGAGGTCGAACTCCTTGCGTGACAGGACGACCTCCTCGGTCCCCCGCCACGCTCGCCTGCTCTCGGGGTCCAGCCGGACACCCTGCACGTCGAACACGTCCCCACGGTAGGGACAACAGACCCATGAGCGTGGTGCGATCCGGCCAAATTGTCCGACCGGACTAGACGGGGCCGGACCAGACGGGGCCGGACCAGACGGGCCGCAGGTCAGTGCCGACTCACGGCGAGCGGCTCGATGAGGCCGAAGCCGCGGACCGGCCGGGCCGGGAGCCGGCGGGTGTCGAACTGGTCGCTCGGCAGCGCGTCGGCGGTCGCGGCGTCGACGATGATCCGGTTGCGGCGAGCGACGGCCGTGAGTCGCGCCGCCAGGTTGACCGGTGGCCCGAACACGTCGCCGAGCCGCATCACGACCGACCCGCTCGCGAGTCCGACGCGCACGTCCGGCATCCGTGGATCGCGGCCGATGACGTTGATGATCCCCTCGGCCGTGTCGTAGGCGGCGAGGGCGTCGGTGTTCACGAACAGCACCGAGTCGCCCAGGCTCTTGATGACCCGGCCGCGCTGGGTGGCGATCACGTCGGCGCAGCGCGACTCGAAGACCTCGACCAGGTCGCCGACCTTCTCGCGCGAGATCTGGTTGGACAGCGACGTGAAGCCGACGATGTCGGCGAAGCCCACGGTCAGCTGGGTCGTGTGCAGGTCCTCCTCGCCCGCCCCGAGCGCCTCCATGCGGACGACGGCGGCGGCCACGTGCCGGCGCCAGGCGTAGAGCAGCAGAGCCTCGAGGGGCTCGGCCAGGTCGTCGACCATCCGCAGCGCCGAGCCCACCCGGGTGCCGGTGGCCTGCTCACCGGCCTCGAGCTCCTCGACCCGGTGGACGAGGGCACCGACCTCCCAGTCCGCGAGGCGAGCCATGGTCTGCCCGACCGCGCGGGTCAGGTTGACCGCCACGTCGAAGTCGAAGAGCCCTGCGTCGACGGCGCCGATCAGGGTGGAGACCGCCTCGACGTCGGCGTGCGTGAAGGCCCGCTCGCCGCCGTGCTCGGGGAAGCCCAGCGCGCGCCACAGCCGCCGGGCGTCGTCGATGGAGACGCCCGCCTCGGCCGCCACCTCCGCGGCGTTGAAGTGCGGCTTCTCGCGCAGGATCGCGCGCTCGAGGGAGTCCTCTTCCTCTTCACCCATGCCCGTGCCCGCCGAGCGGTCAGTGACCCTCTTCGAGGTTCGCGGCGCCGCCGTGGAGCTCGTGGAGGAGCTCGTTGAGGCGTCGCTGCGTGTCCTCGACCCGCGGGATGTCGGGCAGCAGCACCTGTCCGTGGGTGCTGGCATCGCTGATGACGAGCGTGCCGCAGCCGAGCATCCGGTCGATGAGGTCCAGCTCGTAGGCGACGTCGCTGATGCGCGAGAGCGGGATGTCGTGGCCCTTGCGGGTGAGGATCCCGTGTCGGGTGATGAGCCGCCGGTTGGTGATCGTGTAGGAGGCCATCCGCCAGTCCAGCGCCGGCCACACCACGAACCACAGGATCGCCGCGGCCACCAGTGCCCAGACGACCAGCTGCGAGGTGCCGTGGTCGACGAGCACCTGGAACGCCACGCCGGCCGCGAGCAGGATCACCAGCGCCAGCAGCGGCACCAGCAGCGCCTTGGGGTGGGTGCGGGTGCTGACGACGACGCGCTCGCCGGGGTTCAGCAGCTTCGGGGAGATGGCCACGGACGGATCATGTCACTGATCGGCGGGCCTCACGTGGACGACGTCGCCGGCCGCCACGTACTGGGCGCCGTCGGCGGTCTCCACCACCAGCCTGCCGCCGGGGTCCACCGCGGTGGCGTGACCGCGGAGCACCGAGCCGTCCGGGAGGTCCACCCGGACGTCCTGGCCGACGGTGACGCAGGCCGCGGCGTAGGACTCCGCCAGTCGCAGGCCGGTGTGGTCGCCGCCGGCCTGCCAGGCGTCGTAGGCCTCGCGCAGCGTGCTCAGCACCGACAGCAGGACGTCGTTGCGGTCCGGCTCGGCGCCGGACTCGATGGCCAAGGAGGTGGCCGTCGGCACCGGGAGCTCGTCTCGGGTCATGCCGACGTTGAGGCCGACCCCGACCACGGCCGCCGGTCCCTGCGGCGTCTCGACCCGCTCGATCAGGATTCCGGCCACCTTCTTGTCCCCGATCTGCACGTCGTTGGGCCACTTCACCCCGGCGTCGTAGCCCTGCGCCTTGAGCGCCTTGTCGACGGCGTACCCGGTGAGCAGCGGCAGCCAGGGCCACGAGCGGGTCGGCACCGTCGGGCGCAGCACCACCGAGAACGTCAGCGCCGTGCCGCGCGGGGTCTCCCAGGTCCGGTCGAGTCGCCCGCGGCCGTCGGTCTGGTGATCCGCGACGACGACGTGGCCGTCGGCGGCCCCCGCCCGAGCGCGCTCGACGGCGACCGCGTTGGTGGACGGGACGGCGTCCACGACCTCCACCGCGATGTCGGGGATGACGTCCGGGGTGAGGCCGGAGAGACGGGTGCTGTCGAGGGGTGGGCGCGAGGCCGAGTCCGCTGTCACGGGCACTACCCTGTCGCAGCAGACCCACCCGAGGCCAGTGACCGGGCCGCAGCGACTGGCTGAATCGACTGGCCGAAGCGGCTGGTCGACCCCGCTGGCCCGAGACCAGGAGAAGCGCGTGAGCACACAGCCAGGAGAAGGCACCGACCTCCCCTCCGCGGAGACCGGCATCGACCTCCACACGACGGCCGGCAAGCTGGCCGACCTGGAGCGCCGGCTCGACGAGGCGGTGCACGCCGGCTCGGCCAAGGCGGTGGAGAAGCAGCACGCCAAGGGGCGCTGGACGGCCCGCGAGCGCATCGAGCACCTCTTCGACGAGGGCTCCTTCGTCGAGCTCGACGAGCTGGCCCGGCACCGCTCGGTCGCCTTCGGTCTGGAGAAGACCCGCCCCTACGGCGACGGCGTCATCACCGGCTACGGCACGATCGACGGCCGCCAGGTCTGCGTCTTCTCGCAGGACTTCACCGTGTTCGGCGGCTCCCTGGGCGAGGTCTACGGCGAGAAGATCGTCAAGGTCATGGACCTCGCGCTCAAGACCGGCTGCCCCATCATCGGCATCAACGAGGGGGCCGGCGCGCGCATCCAGGAGGGCGTCGTCTCGCTCGGTCTGTACGGCGAGATCTTCCGCCGCAACGTCCACGCCTCGGGCGTCATCCCGCAGATCAGCCTGATCATGGGCAACTGCGCCGGGGGCCACGTCTACTCCCCCGCGGTCACCGACTTCACGATCATGGTCGACCAGACCTCGGCGATGTTCATCACCGGACCCGACGTCATCAAGACGGTCACCGGCGAGGACGTCACGATGGAGGACCTCGGCGGCGCGCGCACCCACAACACCAAGTCCGGCAACGCCCACTACATGGGCGCCGACGAGGAGGACGCGCTGGAGTACACCAAGGCGCTGCTCTCCTTCCTCCCGCAGAACAACCTCGACGACCCGCCGATCTACGACGAGGACGCGGACCTGTCGTTCACCGACCTCGACCGGACCCTCGACGTCCTGGTCCCGGACTCGCCGAACCAGCCCTACGACATGCACGACGTGCTCACCGCGGTCCTCGACGACGAGGAGTTCCTCGAGGTCATGCCGCTGTTCGCGCCCAACCTGATCATCGGCTACGGCCGGGTCGAGGGCCGCTCCGTCGGCGTCGTCGCCAACCAGCCGATGCAGTTCGCCGGCACCCTCGACATCGACGCCTCCGAGAAGGCCGCCCGCTTCGTGCGGACCTGCGACGCCTTCAACATCCCGGTCCTCACCTTCGTCGACGTGCCCGGCTTCCTGCCCGGCACCGACCAGGAGTGGAACGGCATCATCCGCCGCGGCGCCAAGCTCATCTACGCCTACGCCGAGGCCACGGTGCCCCTCGTCACCGTGATCACCCGCAAGGCCTACGGCGGCGCCTACGACGTCATGGGCTCCAAGCACCTCGGCGCCGACATCAACGTCGCCTGGCCCACCGCGCAGATCGCGGTCATGGGCGCCCAGGGCGCGGCCAACATCGTGCACCGCAAGGAGCTGGCGAGCATCAAGGACGGCGGGGGCTCCGCGGACGAGGTGGAGGCCCGCCGCGCCGAGCTGATCGACGAGTACGAGACCACGCTCGCCAACCCCTACATCGCGGCCGAGCGCGGCTACATCGACGCGGTGATCAGCCCCCACGAGACCCGGGTCGAGATCGTCCGGGCCCTGCGCCTGCTCCGCTCCAAGCGGGCCACGCTGCCGGCCAAGAAGCACGGGAACATCCCCCTCTGATGGCCGGCGAGAGCGACCAGACGCCGCCGCAGCGCCCGCTGCTGCGCGTGGTCAACGGGGACGCGACCCCCGAGGAGATCGCGGCGCTGGTCGCCGTGCTGTCCGCCGCCGGCGCGACCGCCCCGGCCGCACGGCGTACGCCGGAGTGGTCGGCGCACCACCGCAAGGCCCGCCCCACCCACTCCCCCGGCCCCGCCGGCTGGCGCAGCAGCGGACTGCCGCGCTGAGGTCGTGTTTCGCCGAGGGAGGTGCGGCTTGGTCTGCCTGCCTTGATGAAACCTCCCGCGCCCCGTGTGGAACCCTGCACCGGTGAGCAGACTGCGACTGGGCCCGCTGCTGCGCTACGTCGACGAGACCAGCGCGTCGATCTGGGTGGAGACCGACGGCAGGGCCACCGTCAGCGTCACCGCCGGCGAGCATCGGGGCGAGGCGCGCACCTTCGCGGTCCACGGCCACCACTACGCGCTGGTGTGCGTGGAGGGGCTGGCACCCGGCGCCAAGACGCCGTACGCCGTGCACGTCGACGGCGAGCAGGTGTGGCCGGAGCGCGGCTCGGAGTACCCCCCGTCGCTGATCCCCACCCTCGACCCCGCGAGCCGGATGCGCGTCGCGTTCGGCTCCTGCCGCACCTCGGTGGGCCACGACAAGGCCGGCAACGAGACCCACGGCGTCGACGCCCTGCGCGCCTACGCGCTGCGGATGGCCGGCGTCACCGACGTCGCCCACCCTGACGACCCCGATCCGGGCGAGGAGGTGCGCTGGCCGGATCTGGTGCTTTTCCTCGGCGACCAGGTCTACGCCGACGAGACCACCGAGGAGATGCGGGAGTTCATCGCCGCGCGCCGCGACCTGGAGCAGCCGCCGTGGGACGAGCTGAAGGACTACGAGGAGTACGCCCACCTCTACCGGCTCGCCTGGACCGACCCGGCCAACCGCTGGCTGCTCTCGACCCTGCCGACAGCCATGATCTTCGACGACCACGACGTGCGCGACGACTGGAACACCTCGCACGCGTGGAAGCAGGAGATGGAGGCCACCGACTGGTGGTGCGACCGGATCGTCGCCGGCCTGGCGTCGTACTGGGTCTACCAGCACCTGGGGAACCTGAGCCCCCGCGAGCGCGCCGAGGACGAGATCTGGTCGCGCATCGTGGCCCACGAGGGCGAGGACGAGTACGACGCCGGCCCGCTGCTCGACGAGTTCGCGGAGCGCGCGGACCAGCAGCCGTCCTCCTACCGCTGGAGCTACGCGCGTCTGCTCGGCGACCAGGCCCGCCTGGTCGTGGTGGACTCGCGCGCCGCACGCGTGCTGCACCCAGAGCACCGCACGATGCTGGACGACAGCGAGATGGCGTGGCTCGACGAGCAGCTGCGCGGCGACGTCGACCACCTGCTGATCGGCACCTCGCTGCCGTTCCTCCTGGCGCCCGGCCTGCACTACGTGGAGGCGTTCAGCGAGGCGCTCGCGGGCGGCGCCTGGGGCCGGTGGCTCGCGAAGATCGGCGAGCGCATCCGCACGGGTGCCGACCTGGAGCACTGGGCGGCCTTCCAGGAGGGCTTCCAGATGGTCACCGCGATGGTGCTGGAGGTGGCGCGCGGCGAGCGCGGCCAGGCCCCCGAGACGGTCACGTTCCTGTCCGGCGACGTCCATCACAGCTACGTCTCCGAGGCGCGCCCCACGCGCCGTGCGGCCCGTGGGAGCAAGCCGGTGCACAGCCGCATCGTGCAGGCGGTCTGCTCCCCGATCCGCAACCCGCTCTCACGCCGGTGGCGCTTCGCCACGGCGTTCCTGTCCTACGGCGTCGCCGGCCCTCTCGGCCACGTGGTGGCGCGCTCGGCGAAGGTGCCGGACGCCCCCTTGACGTGGCGGCTCCTCAAGGGACCGTGGTTCGACAACAACATGGCGACCCTGGAGGTGACACCACGAGGGCTTCGCCTGTGGTGGGCCAAGGGCCAGGTCGACGGCGACGACCACGAGCACCCGCGGCTCGTGACCGTCGCCGACCTCACCATCGGCTGACCGTAGGGTCGTGCCGTGCCCACCCTCGTCCTCGCCTCGGCCTCCCCCGCCCGCCTCGCCACGCTGCGCAGCGCCGGCATCGATCCGGTCGTGATCGTGTCCGGGGTCGACGAGTCGCAGCTCGACGGGCTGCCGCCCGCCGAGCTCGCACTCCAGCTCGCCGAGCTCAAGTGCGCTGCCGTGGCGCAGCGCGACGACCTGCCTCCTGGCTCGCTGGTGCTCGGCTGCGACTCGGTGCTCGAGCTGGACGGCCGCGCCCACGGCAAGCCGGCCGACACCGACGACGCCGTACGCCGCTGGCGCGCGATGCGCGGCCGCTCCGGGGTCCTCCACACCGGTCACTGCCTGCGCGACACCGTCTCGGACCGCGTCGCGGCGGCCACCGCCTCCACCACAGTGCACTTCGCGGACATCAGTGACGAGGAGGTCGCCGCCTACGTCGCGACCGGGGAGCCGCTGCACGTGGCCGGCGCCTTCACCGTCGACGGACTGGGCGGGGCGTTCGTGACCGGGATCGAGGGCGACCACCACAACGTCGTGGGCGTGAGCCTGCCGCTGGTTCGTGAGCTCGTCACCGAGCTCGGTGCGTCCTGGACGGACCTCTGGTCGCCCAGCGCGTAGCGGCCCCACCGGTCCACCTCGGACAGCGGGTCACCTCGGACAGCGGGTCACCTCGGTCAGCGGGTCACCTCGGACAGCGGGTCACCACGGCCACAGTGCGACCACGACGACGCCCACCGCCACGGTCACGCTCGCCACGGCGAGGCCCAGCTGCACCCAGTAGAACGCCCGGTGGACCGCGGCCGGGCTCGGGGTGCCGACGGCCTGCTCGAGCGCCGGCAGGTCATGGCCGACCCCCACCGCCACGCGCCGTTCCGCGCGCACCTGCAGCCAGAGCCCCAGCGCCAGCGCCAGCAGCGGCGCCGCAGTCGGCCAGTAGCGGGCGGAGGCGAGGTGGATGAACGGCTGGGTCAGCAGGGCCCCGAGGCTCAGCTTCAGCACGATGCTGAGGATCTGGGAGTCGAAGGAGCGCCGAGTCGCCAGCAGCAGTACCCACACCAGCACGATCAGCGAGAGGTACCACATCAGGGCCGTCACGAGCGTGACGAACCAGTACGTGAAGGTGTCCCCGTCGGTGTCGGGGTCCATCAGCTGGTCGTTGTAGCCGGACGGCTCCAGGGCGTAGGCGTAGAAGTTGCCCAGCACGTCACGGCTGTAGCTCTGCGGGGTGACCCCCTGGCGGGCGTAGCTCGACATCTCGGACTGGATGGCGACCTGGTCGCCGTCGGTCGCGCGGGCCACCTCGCGGGCGTAGCGCAGCGGCGAGAACCAGATCGTGCTGCCGGGGTCGCACGGACCGAAGCAGATGCGGTCGTACTCACCGAAGGTGTTGGCCAGCACCGTCGGCACCGAGGTCGTGGTGAGCACCCGGCCCCCCAGGCTCTGCGACGCGGCGACCGACCACGGCAGCAGCAGCCCCACGAAGAGGACGCCGGCCAGGGCCATCGCGGTGATGCCGCGCAGCCGCTCCCGGCGGCGCAGCAGGACTACCAGCGACGCCAGCATCACCAGCATCAGCCCGCCGACCAGCAGCGCGGTGCTGGAGCGCAGGTAGACGATCGTGATCCCGACCAGCCCGAGCCAGGCGCCCTCGCGCAGCGTGAAGGCCACGCCCTGGCGCACCTGTCGGAAGATCGTCACCACGTGCGCGACCAGCATCACGACGAGCAGGCCCGCGAGCAGGTCGCCCCAGGCGGCGTACATGAAGAGCAGGTACATCGGCACCAGCCCGGGGAAGACCAGGAGGATGGCGGCGTAGCGGTCGCCGAAGGTACGGCGCACGGTGCGCACCGCCAGCAGCAGCACCACCGTCGACACGACACCGAGGTAGCAGCGGATGACGAAGGTCGAGGCGTCCGGGTCCACGAGGAACAGCGGCGTCAGCAGCACCGACATGCCGGGCATGAACCAGCCGCTGCCCACGACGTTGCGCTCCAGCTCGGCGGTGTCGACAGGGCCGAGGGACACCAGGTCGCGCACCAGGTTGGACAGCGCGCGCCCGCCGTCGACGTAGTAGGCCTCGTCCCCGACGAACGGTGTGTGCCCCACCTTGGGCAGCAGCGCGAGCTTGAGGAGCACGTGCGCCGCGATCAGGATCGCCAGGAGCGTCCCGCCCCGGGGCAGGCGTCGGTAGGAGCGCTCGAGCTCGTCGATCATCGCGCGAGCTCGTAGGAGTCGGGGAATCGCTTGGTGGCGTAAGGGTCGTCGCAGACCGGGTCGTCGGAGGCCACGGCGATCGAGGGCAGGTCGAAGGTGACGGTGCCGCGCACCGTGGCGTCCTCGGGCACGTCGGGCAGGGGCTCGACCTTGACGCTCACCGGGCCGGTGTCCGGCCGCGTGAAGACCAGGACGTCGCCGGCGCCGGTCTCGGGGGTGAAGCCGGCCGCCACGAAGGAGGCGGTCAGCCGCTCGCGGACCTCGTCGGCGCCGATCAGGTCGTACTGGACGACCAGCTCGCGTCGCCGCTCCCCGTCGACCTCGACGTCGCCGTCGGTGCGCACCTGGTGGGCGAAGTCGAGCCTCAGCCCCTCGGGCAGCGGGTAGCAGCCCAGCTCGAGCGCCGGCGGGTCGAGCACCGGGCGATAGCTGCCCTCGGGGTGGGCGCGCCCGAACTGGGGGCTCAACAGCACCAGCACGACGGCGAGCAGCACCACGAGCCCGATGGACACGCGGCGCACGGTGGCGGACGAGTCCGAGATCCCAGGCACGGGCGCGATGCTAAACCAGGCGCCCGTCGGAGCTTCAGCCCGGCTTGACGGCGAGCACGTCGCAGGGTGCGTCAAGGAGCACCCGCTGGGCCACGCTGCCCATCAGCATCTTGCCGACCGGCGAGCGCCGGCGCACGCCGATGACGACGAGCTCGGCGCCCATCTCGGTGGCCGCGTCGATGATCGCGTCGGCCACGTCCGACCCGAGCCCGTGGCGCACGCTCGCGGGGACTGCCGCACCGACCAGCCGCCTCTCCAGGTCCGCGACCCCGGCCTCGCCGAGGTACTTCTGGTCGACCAGGGCATCGCCGCGACTGGCGTTGACGACCACCAGGTCGCCGCCACGGCGGCGGACCTCGGTGATGCCGGCCTCCAGCGCCGCTTCGCCGTACTTGTTGGGGATGTAGCCCACGACGACGGTCATCGCGACACCTCTTCCTTGTCAGCGGGGTCTGCGGGGTCTGCGGGGTCTGGAGGCACCAGGGGGGCGCCGCGCATCCGGTCGATCACGACGGGCGTGACGATCGCCAGCACGATGACGACGTAGACCCCGATGGCCAGCCCTTCGCTGAACAGCCCGCTGAGGTCGCCGTTGGAGATGTCCAGGGCCTCGCGCATCTTCACCTCCATGAGGGGGCCGATGATCACGCCGAGGATGAGCGGCAGGATCGGGATGCCGAAGCGGCGCACCGCGAAGCCGATCGCCCCGAAGACCAGAAGCAGGGCGATGTCGAAGGGGTTCTGGTCGACGGCGTAGGCGCCGAGCGAGGCGAAGAAGAGGATCCCGGCGTAGAGCTGGGGGCGCGGGATCTGGAGCAGCTTGGCCCACAGCGGCGCCAGCGGCAGGTTGATCACCAGCAGCAGGGCGTTGCCGATGAGCAGGCTGGCCAGGAGCGTCCAGATCAGGTCCGGCTGGTCGGTCATCAGGGTCGGCCCGGGCACGATGCCGTACGTCGTCATCGCGGCCAGCAGGATCGACGCCGTCGCCGTGACCGGCAGGCCCAGCGCCAGCAGCGGGACGAACATGCCCGCCGCACTGGCGTTGTTGGCCGCCTCGGGGCCCGCCACTCCCTCGATCGCGCCGTGACCGAACTCGCCGCTGTCCTTCGCGAGCTTCTTCTCCGCGATGTAGGACAAGAAGGTGGGTGTCTCGGCGCCACCCGCCGGGAGCGCGCCGAAGGGGAAGCCGATCGCGGTGCCGCGCAGCCACGGCTTCCAGGAGCGGCCCCAGTCGTCGCGGCCCATGAACGGGCGCCCCACCGGGATCACCTCGACCGGGTTGCGGCGCAGGTGCGCGGCGATCCACAGCGACTCGCCGATGGCGAAGAGGCCGACCGCCACCACGACGATGTCGGCGCCGTCGACCAGCTGGGTGATGCCCAGGGTGAGCCGGGCCTGGCCGGTGGAGAGGTCGAGGCCGACCAGCCCGATCGTCAGGCCGATGAAGAGCCCGATGAAGCCGCGCAGGCGCGAGCTGCCGAGCACGGCCGAGACGAGCACCAGCGAGAGCAGCATGATCGCGAAGAACGACGGGGCGCCGACCTTGACCGCCTGCTCGGCGATCGTCGGGGCGAAGAACGCGACCAGCAGGGTCCCGATCGTGCCGGCCACGAACGAGCCGATGGCCGCGGTCGCCAGGGCCTGCGCGGCCCGGCCCTTCTTCGCCATCTTGTTGCCCTCGATGGCTGTCATCACCGACGCCGACTCGCCCGGGGTGTTGAGCAGGATCGAGGTGGTCGAGCCGCCGTACATGCCGCCGTAGTAGATGCCGGCGAACATGATCAGCGACTGGGTCACGTCCAGGCCGTAGGTGATCGGCAGCAGCAGCGCGAGCGCCATCGCCGGGCCGATGCCGGGCAGTACGCCGACGAAGGTGCCGATGAGCACGCCGATGGCGGCGTACATCAGGTTCTGCGGTGTGAGCGCGCTGCCGAGGCCGTCGAGCAGGAGGTTCAGGGTGTCCATCACTCGGGGTCCCTGCGGAGTTGTTCGGCGGAGGAGCGGAGCGGGGGAGTCGAAGAACTCCGCAGGGTGTTCACAGGACCCCGTCCAGGATGCCGGGAGGCAGCGGGACGCCGAGCCCGGTGTAGAAGAAGTACCAGCTGCCCACCGACAGCACCGCGCCCACCAGGAGGTCGCGCAGCAGCGTGCGGCTGCCGAGCGCCCAGGCGCAGCCCGCGAACAGCAGGGCGCCGGTGATGGCCCAGCCGAGGACGTTCACCAGCAGCAGATTGAGCACCAGGATCGCGACGAGCTTGCCGACGGTCGTCCAGTCCGCCGGGGAGGCGAGGTCGACGTCCTCGCCGGCCTCCTTCTCGGGTACGTCGCCGCGGGCAGTCGCGATGGCGAGGAGCAGCGCGAGCACCAGCATCCCGCCGCCGATCACGTAGGGGAACACACGCGGTCCGACCGGGTCGGCGAAGCCGACGTTGAGGCCCCGGGCGTCGATGAGCGTGTAGGCGCCGACCACGGCCAGCACGGCGGCCAGTCCGTACTGGGCCTTGTCGGCCTTGCGGGGAGCCGTCGTCTGGGCCGCCGCGTCGGAACGCTCGCTCACAGCAGCCCCAGGTCCGCGAGGGTCCCGGAGACCCGCTCGTCCTGCTCCTCGAGGAACGCCATGAAGTCCTCCCCCGTCTTGAAGTCGTCGGTCCAGCCGTACTGCTCCAGCGTGGCCGCCCAGGCGTCGGTGTCGTGCATCTCCTGCAGGTAGCCGATCAGCTCGTCGCGGCGCTCGTCGCCGATGTCGGGTGGGGCCAGGACCCCGCGCCAGTTGAGGAAGACCAGGTCGATGCCGCTCTCGGTGAGCGTCGGCGCGTCCTTGAGCGCGGGCTGCGGCTGCCGCTCCTCCCCCGAGACGGCCAGCACCCGCAGCTCGCCCTCCTCGATCTGCTGCTCGAACTCGGCGAGCCCCGAGAAGCCGGCGTCGATCTTCGCGCCGAGCAGCGCGCTCTTGAGCGGTCCGCCGCCGTCGTACGACACGTAGTTGACGTTGCGGGGGTCGATGCCGACGGTGTCGGCCAGCTGCATCGGGAACAGGTGGTCGGGGCCGCCCTGCGAGGAGCCGCCGCCGACGGCGAGGCTGCCCGGGTCGGCGGCCCACGCCTGCACGAAGTCGTCGATCGTCTTGAACGGCGAGTCGCCCGGCACGAGGACGCCCTCGGGCTCGCTGATGAGCTGGGCGAGCGGGGTGGCGTCGGTGAGGCGCCGATCGTTGCCGAAGGAGTAGAGCGAGCCGACGACGCCCAGCCCGACGATCATCATCGTGTGCTCGTCGCCGGTGTCGCCGAGCATCTCGGTGAACGCGTTGGTGCCGCCGGCGCCCTCGATGTTGTCGACGGTGAAGTCACCCCCGGTGACGTCTCCGTCCTCCATGACCTTGACCGCCTCCCGGCCGGTCTGGTCATAGCCGCCGCCGGCGGCGTTGGGGATGACCATGAGCAGGTCGCGGCTGTCGTCGCCACGGGTCACCCCGCAGGCGGGCGTCGCCGCGACGAGGGCGGCCACGGACATCGCGACGAGAAGCCGTCGCCACCGAGAGTCAGGCACTCTCGGGAACCTACCCCCCGTACGTGGCGCGCGTCACTCCACGGGCAGTCCGAGCCCCCGCGCGATGAGCATCCGCTGGACCTCCGAGGTGCCCTCGCCGATCTCGAGCACCTTCGCGTCGCGGTAGAAGCGGGCGACCGGGTACTCCTCCATGAAGCCGTAGCCGCCGAAGACCTGCGTCGCGATCCGCGTCGCGGTGACCGCCGACTCGGTCGCGTAGAGCTTGGCGACAGATGCGGCCTGCTTGAAGTCCTTCATCGGGGCGCCGGAGTCCTTGAGCCAGGCGGCGCGGTAGGTGAGCAGCCGGCTGGCGTGCAGCATCGTCTCCAGGTCGGCGATCTGGAAGGCCACGCCCTGCTTGCGCCCGATCGGCCCGCCGAAGGTCTGGCGCTCGCCGGCGTACGCGACGGCCATGTCCAGGCAGGCCTGGATGCAGCCCACCGAGAGCGCGGAGATGGCCACGCGGCCGTCATCGAGGGTGGCGAGGAACTGCGCGTAGCCCCGGCCCTCGGCCCCCAGCAGGTGGTCGGCGGGGACACGCGCGTCCTCGAACGACAGCGCGTGGGTGTCCGAGGCATGCCAGCCGAGCTTGTCGTAGGGCTTCTCGACGGTGAAGCCGGGCGTACCCGCGGGCAGCATGATCACCGAGATCTCCGGCTTGCCGTCGGCGCGGGTGCCGGTGCGGGCGGTGACGTTGACCAGGCTGGTGATCTGCGAGCCCGAGTTGGTGATGAACTGCTTGGCGCCGTTGACCACCCACTCCCCGTCGTCGAGCTCGGCCCTGGTGCGGGTCGCTCCCGCGTCGGAGCCGGCGCCGGGCTCGGTCAGGCCGAAGCCCGCGAGCCGCTCCCCCGCGACCAGCGCGGGGAGCCACCGCTCCTTCTGCTCCGCGGTGCCGTAGGTGAGCACCGGGTTGATCCCGAGCCCGACCCCCGCCTGCAGGGTGATCCCGAGGGACTGGTCGACCCGGCCGATCTCCTCGATCGCCACGCACAGGCTGGTGAAGTCGCCGTCCTCGCCGGCGCCGCCGTACTCCTCGGGGGCGGTCAGCCCGAACAGCCCGAGCCTGCCCATCTTCTGCACGACGTCCACAGGGAAGTGGTGCTCGCGGTCCCACTGCGCGGCGTGCGGGGCGATCTCGGCCTCCGCGAACTCGCGCACGCTGCGGCGGAACTCCTCGTGCTCACGGCTCAGGTCGAAGCTCATGGCGCCACTGTAGCGCGAGGTTAGCGATTGTTAACCGCCCGACGGGCGAGGTTCTGGGCGGTTTCCTGTCGTTCTGGGCCGTTATCCCTGCCCAGAACGTCAGGGTTATAAGCATCCGCTGATAACCCTGCTCAGTCGCAGTTGTCGCACACACCAGTAGCCGGCAGCGCCATGAAGCACCGATCACAGACGGCAACCGGGCGGTCGGTGGCGGCGATGCGCGGCTTGGCCGGCGCCGCGGGCGACTTGGCGGCGGCGCGCGGGGTTCGAGCAGCACCCGCTGCGGCCGGGGCGCGCGGCCGGCGACGGCCCACGGGCTCGGGGACGGGAGCCGGCTCGGCGTCGGCGGGCGCGGATCCGGCCCAGCGATAGCACTCCAGGCGAGCGGCCGAGGCGTGCGCCTCGCGCTTGAGGGGGTCGGCGATGGGCAGCCGTTCGTCCACGCGCAGCACGTCGTCGTAGGCCTCCCCGACCCAGCCCGAGTGCGGGTCGACGACCAGCGCCGGCAGCGGTGGCACGCCCTCGTGCCGGCACAGGTGGGCCACGGGGATCAGCACCTTCGCCAGCCACTGCGTCGCCGGCCGGCTGGTGCGGATGCCGCTGGCCTCCTGCACCCGCTCCCCCAGGTCGGTGGTGGTGATGACCGCGCGGTACTCCCCCGCGGTCTGCACCAGCACGCCGTACGCCTCACGCACCCAGGCCTCGAGGGCGATCGCCTCGGAGGTCGGAGTGCCGGACGGTTCCCGCCAGAATCCCTGTCGCTGCGCCACCGACCCACCTTAGGCATGTCGGGAGGTCATCGGAGAGGGGCCACCGAGATGCACGTCACGTCCGCGCACGCGCCGCGGGCGATACCCTGCCCGGCGAAGACCCACAACCTCAGGAGCGTCCCGTGCCCGACTCGGCCAACCTCAAGCCGCTGCAGAAGGTCCTGATCGCCAACCGCGGCGAGATCGCGGTGCGTGTGATCCGCGCGTGCAAGGACGCCGGCATCGGCAGCGTGGCCGTGTACGCCGACCCCGACCGCGACGCGCTGTTCGTGCGCCTGGCCGACGAGGCCCACTCCCTCGGCGGCGCGACGCCCGCCGAGTCCTACCTCGACATCGAGAAGATCATCGCGGTCGCGCAGAAGTCCGGCGCCGACTCGATCCACCCCGGGTACGGGTTCCTCGCCGAGAACGCCGACTTCGCCCAGGCCGTCATCGACGCCGGCCTGACCTGGATCGGCCCGCCGCCCGCGGCGATCGAGGCGCTGGGCGACAAGGCCAAGGCCAAGCACATCGCGGACAAGGCGAAGGCGCCGCTCGCCCCGGGCACCAAGGACCCGGTCAAGGACGCCGACGAGGTGGTCGAGTTCGCAAAGGACAACGGGCTCCCGGTCGCCATCAAGGCCGTGTTCGGCGGCGGCGGGCGCGGCCTGAAGGTCGCGCGCACGCTCGAGGAGATCCCCGACGCCTATGAGTCCGCGGTCCGCGAGGCCGTGACGGCTTTCGGTCGCGGCGAGTGCCTCGTCGAGAAGTTCCTGGACAAGCCGCGCCACGTCGAGACCCAGTGTCTGGCCGACCAGCACGGCAACGTCGTGGTCGTGTCGACGCGCGACTGCTCGCTGCAGCGCCGCAACCAGAAGCTGGTCGAGGAGGCGCCTGCGCCGTTCCTGAGCGAGGAGCAGCTGAGCGAGCTCTACGAGTCCTCGAAGCGGATCCTGCGCGAGGCCGGCTACTACGGTGCCGGCACCTGCGAGTTCCTGGTCGCCCAGGACGGCACGATCTCCTTCCTCGAGGTCAACACCCGCCTCCAGGTCGAGCACTGCGTCTCCGAGGAGGTCACGGGGATCGACCTGGTCCGAGAGATGTTCCGGATCGCCGCCGGCGAGGAGCTCGGCTACGACGACCCGGAGATCCGCGGCCACTCGATCGAGTTCCGCATCAACGCCGAGGACGGCGGGCGCAACTTCATGCCGGCGCCCGGCACCCTGTCGGCCTGGAGCCCGCCGAGCGGCCCGGGCGTCCGTGTCGACGGCGGCTACGAGAACGGCGAGACCATCCCCGGCTCGTTCGACTCCCTCATCGCCAAGCTGATCGTCACCGGGCGCGACCGGATCCAGGCGCTGGAGCGCTCGCGGCGCGCGCTGGACGAGTTCGTCGTCGACGGGATGCCCACGGTCATCCCGTTCCACCGCGCCGTCGTCTCCGACCCGGCGTACGTCGGCGCCTCCACGCCATCCGGCGAGGGCGAGTTCAGCGTCTACACCCAGTGGATCGAGACCGAGTTCGACAACCAGATCGAGCCCTACGGCGGCGAGTCGGCGGAGGCCGACGAGCCCGTCGAGACCCAGAGGGTCGTCGTCGAGGTCGACGGCCGCCGCCTCGAGGTCGTGCTCCCGGCCGGGCTCGGCGGCATCGGCTCCGGCGCGGGCGCGGCGAAGAAGCCCAAGCGCGCGGCCGGCAAGAAGGCCGGAGCTGCCGCGAGCGGCGACGTCGTCACCAGCCCGATGCAGGGCACCATCGTCAAGGTCGTCGTGGCCGAGGGTGACGAGGTCGCCGAGGGCGACACCGTGGTCGTCATCGAGGCGATGAAGATGGAGCAGCCGCTCAAGGCTCACAAGGCCGGCACCGTGACCGCACTGCAGGCCGAGGTGGGCGCCACCGTGACCAACGGTGCCGTCATCTGTGAGCTCAAGGACTGACCTCACCGGCCGCACCACGAGGGCCGGCGACCTGGGGCAGCCGGTGCTCGCCGGCATCGTCACGGCGGTCGTCGGCTTCACCTCCTCCTTCGCGGTGCTGCTGACGGGCCTCACCGCCGTGGGCGCCTCTCCGGCCGAGGCCTCGTCGGGGCTGTTCGTCTGCTGTCTCACCATGGGCGTCGGCAGCGTGCTGTTCTCGCTGGCCACGCGCAACCCGGTGACGCTGGCCTGGTCGACGCCCGGTGCGGCGCTGCTGGCGGGCGCGGCGGCACCCGACGGCGGCTACGCCTCCGCGGTCGGCGCGTTCGCGCTCGCCGGTCTGCTCTACGTCCTCACCGGCCTCTTCTCCCCGCTCGCCCGCCTGGTGCGCGCGATCCCGCTCGCCCTCGCGAACGCGATGCTCGCGGGCGTGCTGCTGGTGCTGTGCGTGCAGCCGTTCCGCGCGCTGGTCGACGAGCCGGGCGCCGTCGCACCCGTCCTGATGACCTGGCTGGTGCTGCTGCGGGTCGCCCGGCGGTGGGCCGTGCCCGGGGCCTTCGCCGCCGCGGTCGTGGTCATCGCGGCCACGGGCTCGCTGTCGGCGGTCGACTCCTCCGCCGTGGCGCCCCAGCTCACCTGGACCACGCCGGGCTTCGACCCCGCCACGGTGCTGGCCATCGGGGTCCCGCTCTACCTGGTCACGATGACGAGCCAGAACATCCCGGGCGCCGCGGTCCTCGCCTCCTTCGGGTACGGCGCACCGTTGCGGCCGGCGCTCTTCTACGCCGGCGGGGCGACCGTGGCCACCGCCGGCCTCGGCGGCTACTCGATCAACCTGGCCGCGATCTCGGCCGCCCTCGCCGCAGGGCCGGAGGCCCATCCCGACCCCGGGCGGCGGTGGCTCGCCGGGGTGAGCACCGGGGTGACGCACCTCGCCCTCGGCCCACTCGCGGCGGGCGTCGCCGCGGTGGCCGTCGCCGCTCCGCCCGGCCTGGTCGCGGCGGTCGCCGGGGTGGCGCTGCTCGGCACCTTCGGCTCCGCGGCGGCCTCCGCCATGGGCGACGCCGACCACCGCGAGGCCGCGACCGTCACCTTCGTGGTCGCCGCCTCCGGCGTGGCGGCGTTCGGTGTCGGTGCGGCCTTCTGGTCGCTGCTGGCCGGTGGCCTCTACCTGCTGGTCATGGGGCACCGCGCCCAGACTCGGGCCAGCCACTAGCCTCGGCAGCGTGGACCGACCCAGCCTGCGTGAGCCCCGGGAGCGGGTCAGCCCGAGGGCGCGGCTCATGTGGCAGCTGTCCAACCTCGTCGAGGGCCTGCTCACGGTGGCGGTCCTCGCCGTGGCGGCCGCGGTGTGGGATGCCGTCGACCTCACCTGGTGGATGGTCGCGATCGCCCTGCTCGCGGTGGCGGCGTACGTCGCGGTCGTGCCGCAGTGGCGCTACCTCGTGCACCGCTGGGAGGTCACCGAGACCGCGGTCTACACCCAGACCGGCTGGTGGGCGCGCGAGCGACGGATCGCGCCGATGTCGCGGATCCAGACCGTCGACTACGTCGAGTCGCCCATCGCGCGGCTCTTCGGCCTGGCGAGCGTGACGGTGACGACGGCGTCGGCGGCCGGGGCGCTGCAGATCGCCGGCCTCGAGCGGGACCGGGCGCAGGCCCTCGTCGACGACCTCACGCTCAAGGCGGACGCGGTCGAGGGCGACGCGACGTGACCGACGACGGCTGGCAGCGCCTGGACCCGCGGATGATGCTGATCCATCCGGTCCGCGAGGTCGTCCGCTTCCTGCCTCCGCTGATCGCGCTGTTCGTGGCCGGCGTGGCCTCGGGGGGAGGCCGGCCGTGGCAGCTCGTCGGGATCCTGGTGCCCGTGGCCCTCGGCCTGTACCGCTACTTCACCACCAGCTACCGCATCGCCGGTGGCCGGGTGGAGCTCAAGCGCGGCCTGGTCGGGCGGCACGTGACCTCCACCCCGCTCGACCGGGTGCGCACCGTCGACCTCACCGCCACGGCGATCCATCGGGTCCTGGGGCTGACCACGCTGCGCATCGGCACCGGGACCGGGGCCAGCGGCGAGGACAGCGATCTGGAGCTGGACGGCCTGCCGACCGCCCGCGCCGAGGAGCTGCGCTCCGAGCTGTTGCGCCGCTCCACCGTGCTCGACGCGCCGGTCCCCGACGAGGCCGCCGCGCCGGAGCCGCCCGTCGTGGAGCTCGACTGGGCCTGGGTGCGCTACGCGCCCCTCACCACCAGCGGCCTCGTCGTCACGGCGGGCATCCTGGGCGTCGCCGGACAGATCCTCGGCAGCGTCGACCTCTCCGTGGACCTCGACGGGGCGCCCCGGTCCGTCGGCCTGCCGGGCTGGACCGCCGTCCTTCTCGGGCTGGTGGTGCTCGTGGTCCTCGTCTGCGCACTCTCTGTGGCGGGGTACCTGGTGACCAACTGGGGCTTCGCGCTCACCCGCTCCCGCGGCGCCTGGCACCTGCGCCGCGGTCTCGTCACCACCCGCGAGACCAGCCTCGACGAGGAGCGCGTGGCCGGCGTCAGCATGGGCGAGCCGCTCGGGCTGCGGCTGGCCGGCGGGGCGCGGCTCACCGCGATCGTCACCGGCCTCCACTCCGATCATCCCGGCAGCTCGGTCCTCGTCCCGCCCGCGCCCGCGCCGGTGGTGACGCGCGTGGCCGGCGCCGTGCTCGGCACGAGCGCGCCGCCTACCGCCGCGCTGACCGGCCACGGCCCGGCGGCGACGCGACGCCGCTACACCCGCGCCCTCGGTACGGCGGTCGCGCTCGCCGCCGCGATCGCGGCCGGCCTGGTGACGCTCGGCGCCCCGTGGTGGGCGCTCCTGCTACTCCTCGTGCTGCCGGTGGTCGCGGCGCTGCTGGCCGCCGACCGGGCCCGCGCCCTCGGGCACGCGCTGGTCGAGGAGCACGTCGTCGCCCGGTCGGGTTCGCTCGCGCGCCGCCGCGACCACCTCCAGGTCGGGCACGTCATCGGGTGGAACCTGCGCGCCACCTGGTTCCAGCGCCGAGTCGGGCTGACCTCGCTGGTCGCGACCACCGCCGGAGGTCGCCAGTCTGTCACGCTGCCCGACGTACCAGAGCCGCTGGCTGTGGGCCTCGCCGACGAGACGCTGCCGCACGTGATCCGGCAGTTCCTGGCCTGACCCGCCGTCGCGGGCGGGTCCGTGATTGAGGTTCGCATTTCCTGGGTAGGCGACCCGGCATGACCGCCACGAACCTCGAGGTCGACCCCGCCGACCTCCAGCAGATCGCCGGCGTACTCGACGGCGCCGGCAGCGCCCTCTTCGGCCATGCGTCCGATCTCGACGCCTCCCCCGACGCCGGTGCCTCGTCCGGCGAGGTGGGCAAGGCCCTGGTCAGCCTCTCCAGCAGCGTCGCGGCCCTCGCCCAGCACATCGGCAGCCTGGCCGAGTCGACCGGCGCCGTCGGCACCGACTTCGCCGGCACCGATGGCGCCGTGGCCGGCGCCATGACCCAGCAGCAGGCGGTGATCGGGCCGTGAGCGTCTGCGAGACCGAGGTCTTCGGCGACCCCGGCACCTGCACCACCGCCGCCAGCCAGGCCGCGACCGCGCGCGCCGCCATCACCGAGGCCGAGAGCCAGCTCGGCACCGCCCGCTCCAAGGCCGGGACCTGGCAGGGCCAGGCGGGGGCCGCGTTCGAGGCGCGGGTGGAGTCGGCCTTGCGTGACCTCGGCGATCTCGGCAGCCGGATCCAGTCGATCGAGACCGCCCTGACCGACTTCGCAGGCGAGCTGACCGTGGTCAAGGAGCGCATGGGCCAGGCCCGCCAGGTCGCCGCCGCGGGCGGCGTGACCGTCAACGGCACCACGATCGTCCAGCCCACCGAGCCGGGTGGCGAGCTGAGCCAGGGGCAGGCCGACGCGTTCAACGCCAAGGTGGATGCCTGGAACGAGGCGGTCGAGATCACCGACGGCGCCCGGACCAAGGAGAGCGAGGCCCATCAGCACCTCAGCGAGGGCATCGCTGCCTCCACCGGCGACGGTTTCGTGGAGGATCTCTTCGAGCGGCTCGGCTTCCTGCCCCCGGACTTCGCCGACGCCGACGACATCGGCGGCTGGCTCTTCGGCCTCGGCGGCCTCGGTTTCGGCGCCGGCGTGAGCTACATGGTCAGTGGCCGGTACGGCGTCTTCCAGCCGCGCGTCAACGGCAGGTTCGGCAGCGCCAACGGCATGAACTTCTGGCAGCGCGCCGCCGCCGCCGGCCGCTCGGACAGCTGGCACGCCCGCCCGTACCAGGCCGCCAACCGCAACGCCTGGGGCACCGCCGGCAGGTGGGCCGGCCGGGCCGGCACCGTGGTCACCGCGGTCACCGCCGGCTGGAACCAGTGGCAGGCCGACGCCGATGACCCCTCCCTCAACGACACCGAGCGGGTCGCCCGCTCGGCCACCATGGGCGGCACCACCGCCGCCGGCGCCTGGGCCGGCGCCCAGGGCGGCGCCTGGGCCGGTGGCGCCATCGGGACGGCGATCTGCCCCGGCGTAGGCACGGTGGTCGGCGGCGTGGTCGGCGGCGTCGTGGGCGGCGCGATCGGCGGCTTCGTCGGCAGCGAGGTCGGCCAGGCGATCATGGAGCCGGTGGCCGACGCCGCGGACGCGGCGGTCGAGTGGGCCGGCGACGCCGCGGACACGGTCGGCGACGTGGCCTCCGACGTCGGCGACGCAGTGACGTTCTGGGACTGACATGGACCTGATCCACGCGCTGATGCTGGTCGGGGGGCTGGCCCTCGCGGCCCACACGACCTGGCAGCACCTCGGCCGGAGCCCGGCGGCTCGGCGCTGGACCCGGACTGTCCAGGGCGACCTGACCCGCCGCAGCGTGCTCGTCGTACGTCCCCTGCTCTCGGTCGTGCTGGTGCTCGGCGCGCTGACCGCGTTCACCGAGGGGTCGACGGGCGCCAACGTCGCGGTCGCCGGGCCGATCGCCGTCGCGCTGGTGGTGCTCCTGGCCTACCTGGTGCTGCCGCTGCCGGTGCCACGCGTCGTGCAACCTCGGTGGTACCGACGTGCCTGAGACCGCGGAGGTGCCCCTGACGGTGCCGGGGGGCTGGGAGATCCTGGCCGACCCGCCCGAGTCCACCGTGGTCGTGGCCCGCGGCACCGCCCTCCCACCTGAGGGGTTCCGGCCCAACCTGGTCGTGACCGCGCAGGACACCGGCGGGATGGGCTTCCGGGACTGGCAGGCCGGCACCGACGAGCTGCTGCCGCGGATCCTGGACGGCTACCTGCTCGTCGACCTCGAGCGGCTCGAGATCGCCGGGCGGCCGGGCGGGCGCCGGCTCGCCCACCACACCGGGCCCCGCGGCGAGGCGCTCACGATGGAGCAGTGGTTCACCCTGGTCGACGGCGTCGGGCACACGCTGACCGCCACCGTCGAGACCTGGCGCTACGACGAGCTGGCCGACGCGCTGGCGGCGGCCGCGTCGACCTGGCGAGCGGGGGGCGAAGCCCATGCTGGTTGAGACCGACGCCGCGTCCGGCGCCGTCCGGCTCGACGACGAGGGGCTGGCGGCGCTGCTGGCCGGCGAGCACCCGGGCCCGGAGCCACTGCTGGCCGTGATCGCCAAGCCGACCGTCACGCTGGGCCTGGCGGTCGCCGGCATGGAGACCCGGCTCGAGCATCGCGCCTGGGTGACCCGGGAGAGCGCCGCCCTGCTGCTCGGCGTGCGGCCGGGACTCTTCCAGCTGATGGCGCACGACCCCGCCTTCCTCACCGCGGCCTTGGTGCGGCTGACCCGGATGCGCCCCCGCCGGGTCGAGGACCGCGAGCCGCTCGACCTCCCGGCCGAGCGGCTCCCCGACCTGGTCGCCGCCGACCAGACCGTGCGCCGCGCCGCGCTCGCCGCCGCGGGCGCCGACTTCGCGTGGCACCTGTCGCTGCGGTGGGAGGGAGGTCAGCGCGACCTGGTCGCCGTCGACGGCCCGCGCGGCCTGCACCTGGGCGACCCCGCCGCACCACGGCTGGTGCCGGTCAGCAACACCACGGCGTACCGGATCCTCTCGACGGCGCTGCCCACCGACGTCTGAGGCGCCACCGGCGCCTGAGGCCTCAGCGGCGCTGGTGCTCCCAGTCGAGCGCGGCCGGGTCGACCCCCATCACCTGCAGGGCTCCGATTCCGCGGGCGGCCAGCTCGGCGGCGTCCCCGCGCGGCACCGTGCACCAGTAGTGCGCCACCGCAGGCTGGGTGCCGGAGGGGTCCGGGTCGCCCGGCGCCAGCCAGCCCAGCGCGCGCACCCGCTGGTGGTCGGCCTCGCCGAGCTCCCACTCCCCGCCGAAGAGCGTGGCCCCCACGCACTCGCCGTACAGCTCCTCGTCGTCGCGCAGGAACTGCACGAACCGGTGCGGCGGCGGCGCCGCGCGCCGGCGCAGCAGCCCCTGCGGCTCCCCCGCCGGTGGCGCCGGCTCGCCCAGCACGACGTACTCGTCCCCGGTCATCGTCGTCAGCAGCTCGGCCAGCGTGGCCTGCGGGGCGGCCCACACGTCCTGCGCCATGCCACGAATCTACCCCGCCGGCCGCCCAAGGCAGATACGTATTTGTGCCGACGCGACGACCGCGCCCGCGTTCCTACGTTCGACGGCATCCCGGCACGGCCCGGGACCGCAACCGAAGGAGTCGCAACAGATGGGAACGCTGACAGGCCGGGTGGCCCTCGTCACCGGCGCCGCGCAGGGCATCGGGCACGCCGTGGCGACGGTTCTCGCCGAGGCGGGCGCCGAGGTCACGGCGACCGACGTCCGCGACCAGTCCGACCTGGGTGATCACATCCGCACCCGGTCCCACGACGTCACTGACGCCGCGCGCTGGGCGGAGATCGTCGACGAGATCGAGGCCGACCACGGTCGCCTGGACATCCTTGTCAACAACGCCGGCGTCTCGGGGTACGACGACCTGCACGAGCTCTCGCTCGCCGAGTGGAACCGGATCATCGCCATCAACCAGACCGGCGTCCTGATCGGCATGCAGCAGGCCCTGAGGCTGATGCGACCCCAACGCTCCGGCGCGATCGTGAACATCTCCTCGATCTGCGGGGCCACCTCGGTCAAGGGCGTCGCCGCCTACCACGCCTCCAAGCACGCGGTGCTGACCATGACCAAGAACGCCGCAGTCTCCTACGCCCGTGAGGGCATCCGAGCGAACGCCGTGCTGCCCGGCTGGATCCGCACCCCGCTGACGCTGGGCCAGACCGACGAGCTCAACGGCGCCTTCCTGGACGCCACGCCGATGGGGGTCGGCGGGGAGCCGGTCGACGTGGCCAGGGCCGTGAGCTTCCTGGTGTCCGACGACGCGCGCTTCATCACGGGCGTGGACCTCCCCGTGGACGGCGGCTACCTCGCGCGCTGACGCCGCCCCCGAACGACCGAACACGAGCCGACAGAGAGATTCGACATGAACCGTCTGACCGACAAGGTCGCCGTGGTCACCGGCGGCGCCATGGGGATCGGGCTGGCCACGGCCATCCTCTTCGCCGACGAGGGCGCCACCGTCGTGATCGCCGACCTCACCAAGCCTGAGCTGGATGCGGAGGCGCCGGCCATGGCGTACGCCGAGCTCGACGTCACCGACGAGGCGGCGTGGGAGCGCCTCGTGAGCGACGTGCTCGCCGAACACGGCCGCTTGGACATCCTCGTCAACAACGCGGGTGTGATCGACTACGCCGGCATCGCCGAGGTCACTCCCGAGGACTGGGCGCGGGTCATCGGCGTCGACCAGACCGGGGTGTTCCTCGGCATCCGCGCGGCGCTGGGCCCGATGCGACGACAGGGGTCCGGCTCGATCATCAACATGTCCTCGGCGTGGGGCGTCGTCGGCTCGGAGGGGGTGGCGGCCTACCAGGCCGCCAAGGGCGCCGTCCGCGGCCTGACCCGCAACGCGGCCATCACATACGCCTCCATGGGGATCCGCGTCAACACCGTGATCCCGGGCTGGGTCACCACGCCGCTCACGGACAGCCAGCCCGCCGAGAAGAACGCGGAGGTCATCGGCCTCACGCCCCTCGGCTACGGAGCCGACCCCCGCGACATCGCGTGGGGCTGCGTCTACCTCGCGAGCGACGAGGCCCGCTACGTGACCGGCAGCGAGCTCGTCATCGACGGCGGGCTGCTCGCGCAATGACCACCACCACGAAGGAGACCACCATGCCCCGCACCCTGACCGTGGCCGCAGCCCAGTTCGAGATGCGCCCCGTCGAGTCGTTCGACGCGTTCGCCCGGCAGGTCCGCGACCTGCTCGACCAGACCGCCGGCGCGCGCCTGGTCGTCCTGCCGGAGCTGTTCACCGAGGCGCTGTTCACGATCGACCCCGAGTGGCGCACGCACGAGATCGCGCAGCTCACGCGGATCAGCGACTACACCTCGGACTACAAGGCCCTGTTCTCCGCCGAGGCGGCCGCGCGGGACCAGTGGATCCTCGCTGGCAGCCACCTCGTGGCGAGCGAGCGCGGCCACGAAAACGTCGCCTACCTGTTCGGCCCGGCGGGCGAGGTCCACACGCACGCCAAGACGCACATCTTCCCCGCCGAGGCCGACTGGGGCACGGTCGAGGGCGACGAGCTCGCCGTGCACGAGATCGACGGCGTCAAGGTCGGCATCGCGATCTGCTACGAGGCCGAGATCCCGGAGGTCTGCACGACGCTGACCGCCCTGGGCGCCGAGGTCCTGCTCACCCCGTCCTACACCTTCACCGAGGCCGGGTTCTGGCGCGTGCGGCACTGCGCAGCGGCTCGGGCGATCGAGGACCAGGTCTACGTCGTCCACTGCCCCACCGTCTCGACGTTCGAGGCTCCGCTGTCACCGGGCTGGGCGCGTGCCTCCGTCCTGTCCCCGTGCGACCTCGTCTTCCCGGCCGACGGGGTGCTGGTCGAGGCCCGCACCAACGAACAGGACGTCATCACCTACGAGCTGGACCTCGACCTGCTCCTCGAGAACCGGCGCACCGGTGCCGCGACCACCCACCTCGACCGCGGACGGCGACGCGACCTCTACGCCAAGTACGCCCACGTTTCCCTCTGACCACTCGTCCCGAAAGGACCACTGCCATGCCTCTCAACCTGCCCGACGGCAAGAAGATCGCCGTCAACATCGGTGCCGACTTCGACGCCCACTCCGTCTGGATGGGCACCTTCGGCAAGACCTCGCCCAGCTACCTGTCCCGCGGCGAGTTCGGCGCCGAGGTCGGCGTGCCGCGTCTGCTGCGCCTCTTCGACCGGTACGGCGTGACCGGCACCTGGTGCACCCCACTGCACTCCATGCAGACGTTCCCCGAGGCCTTCCGCTCCATCGTCGACGCCGGCCAGGAGATCGCCGCGCACGGCTGCTACCACGAGTCGGTGCCCGGCCTGGACCAGGACACCGAGGTCCGGCTGATGGAGCAGACCATCGAGGGTCACGTGAAGCACGTCGGCGTCCGCCCGCGCGGCTACCGCTCCCCGGCCTGGGACTTCACCGAGCACACCCTCGCGCTGCTGGAGAAGGTCGGCTTCGAGTGGGACTCCTCCCTCATGGGCCGCGACTTCCAGCCCTACCACCCGCGCCCGGTCGAGGTCCGGTGGGAGGAGGGCTCGGTGTTCGGGCCGCCCAGCCCGATCCTCGAGTTCCCGGTGTCGTGGTACCTCGACGACTTCCCCGTCGGCGAGTACATCCCCGGCGTCAACCAGGGCCTGGGCTCCAGCGAGGTCATGTTCAAGAGGTTCCAGGATCACTTCGACTACGCCTACGCCCACGAGACCAACCCGGTCCTGGCCATCACCGTCCACCCCCAGACCATCGGGCGCGCCCACCACATGCTCGGGATGGAGAAATTGCTGGACCACATGGCCGGCCACGACGGTGTCTGGTTCGCCTCCCTCAGCGACATCTACGACACGTGGACCGACGACTGACCCTGCTCAGCCCCGCCTCATCCCACTCCCGAAAGAAGATCGCCATGAAGACACGACGCACCCTCGGCCTGGCCGCCTTCGCCGTCTCGGCCTGTCTGGCCATGACGGCCTGCTCGTCCGGGGTCTCCGATTCCGGGAGCAGCGACTCCGCCGAGATCATCGAGCCGCCGGTGTCGGCCGCCAAGGACCTGAAGATCGCCTACTTCTCGGCCGGCACCAGCAACTCCTACCTGCAGGCGTCCATCGACGAGGCCGAGAAGGTGGCCGAGGAGATCGGCGCCGACCTCGACGTCTTCGACGGGGAGTTCACCTCCCAGACCCAGTTCGACCAGATGCAGCAGGCACTCACCAGCGGCAAGTACAACGCGTTCGTGGTGGAGCCCAACGACGGCAACCTGGTCTGCGACATCCTCACGACCGAGGCTCCGAAGAAGGAGGTGCTGGTCTCCGTCTTCAACCTGCCAATCTGCGGGCGCGCCACCAAGCTCGGCGACGAGACCTACCAGCCGGGCACCATCACCTACGTCGGTGGACAGACGCTGGACGTCTACCAGGCCTGGGTGCAGGACGTCATCGACTCGCACCCGGACGGCGCGAAGATCGGGCTCATCTCCGGCCCCGACCTCAACGCCAACTCGATCTGCTTCTTCGAGGCGGCCAAGGCGTTCGAGGATGTCGAGGGCTTCGAGGTGGTCGCCCAGCAGACGACCGACTACACCACCCCGAAGGCGTTCGACGCCGCGCAGACCATGCTGCGCGCCAACCCCGAGATGGACATCATCATGTCCAACTTCTCCGGGATGACGCGGGGTGTCGTCGAGGCAGCCGAGGGCAACGACGTGGACATCTACGACTTCGGCGGGGACGAGTGGGCGCTGTCCAACGTCAAGAGCGGCAAGCTCGCCGGCAGCGTGATGATGCTCCCCCGCCAGGAGACCCGTGAGGCGATCGAGGCGGTGGCGGCGTACGTCGAGGGCGAGGACGTGCCGCCGTTCGTCAACCTCACCGAGTCCGACCTGCTGCCCGGCACGCCGTTTGCGACCGCGGAGAACGTCAGCAAGTTCACCGCCGAGTACTGAGACCACGAACGCACGAGCCACGGAGGCTGCGATGAGCACCACCCAGCAAGCCGCGATCCGCTGTCGCGGGGCGCGCAAAGTGTTCAGCGGCTCGGTCGCCGTCCACGGGGCCGACCTCGACGTCCGGACCGGTGAGGTCCACGCGCTGGTCGGCGAGAACGGCGCCGGCAAGTCGACGCTGCTCGGCCTCATCAGCGGACGGCTGGCCGCCGACGGCGGCTCGGTCGAGGTGTTCGGCCACCGCATGCATGGGGGCAACCCCCGCGAGAGCCGCGACCGCGGTCTCGTGGCGGTCTACCAGGAGCTCACCATGGTGCCGGGCCTGTCCGCGGAGGCCAACGTCTTCCTCGGGCAGGTCCGGACCCGGCGCGGGCTGCTCGACCGCCGCCGGATGAGGCGTCGCTACCTCGAGCTGTGCGACGAGCTGGACATCCACGTCCCGCCCACCACGCTGGCCCGCGAGCTCTCGGTCTCGCAGCAGCAGATGCTCGAGATCATGCGCGGGATCGAGAGTGACGGCCGCGTGCTCGTCCTGGACGAGCCCACGGCCGCGCTGGCCGAGCACGAGCGGGAGACGCTCTACCGGGTCCTGCGGACGCTCACCGCCCGCGGGGTCACGATCGTCTTCGTCAGCCACAACCTCGACGAGGTGCTGGACCTCAGCGACTCGATCACCGTGCTGCGCGACGGCGAGGTGGTGCGCAGCGCCCCCCGCGCCGAGTGGACCCGGCCGTCGCTCATCGAGCACATGGTCGGCCGCAACGTCGACCAGCTGGCCGAGCGCGGCGACCACCCGCTGGGCGAGGTGGTGCTGCAGGCCGAGCAGGTCACCCTCCCCGGCGTCCTGGAGGACATCTCGGTCACGGCTCGGGCCGGCGAGATCGTCGGCCTGTGGGGCCTGGTGGGATCCGGCCGCACGACCTTCCTGCGCTCGCTCGCGGGGGCCGAGCCGGCCTCCAGCGGCCGGCTCACCGTGCGGGGCAAGCGGCTACCGTGGCCGCGGAACGTGCGGACCGCGATCGCCGACGGCATCGTGATGGTGCCCGAGTCGCGCAAACAGGCGCTGGTCCTGGGCATGGATGGCACGAGCAACTACTGGCTGGGGCGGACCAGCCGCCGCAGCCCGTTCGTGGATCGCAGGACCGAGGCCGACCAGGCAGGGGCCACCGGCGAGTTCTTCGCCTTCAAGCGCTCCCGGCTGGGCGAGCCGGTCCGCAACCTCTCCGGTGGCAACCAGCAGAAGGTGTTGCTCGCCAAGTGGGCGGGACACGAGCCGGACGTCTTCCTGATCGACGAGCCGACGCGCGGCATCGACATCGGCGCCAAGTCCGAGGTGCTCGCCTCGCTCGTACGGCTCGCGAGCGAGGGGGCGGCGATCGTCGTGACCTCCTCGGAGCTCGAAGAGGTCCTCGCCATCGCCAACCGCCTGCTCGTCTTCGCGCACGGCCAGGTCGTCCGGGAGATCCCGGCCGACGACCCCGAGTTCAACGTCGACGCCGTGGTGCGTCACGGATTCAGCACAGGAGCCCCCGATGAACCAGTCCACTGACCTCACGCCCGCGACCGCGGCCGCGCCCGGAGGCACCGCCACCCCGTCCACCTCAGGTCCCGCGCAGCTGCTGTCGCGCTTCGCCATGATCGGCGTCCTGATCGTGCTGGCGATCCTCGCCACCATCCTCTACCCAGGCTTCCTCTCCCCCGAGAACCTGCGCGACATGCTGACGCAGAACACCGCCGTGGGCCTGGTCGCCCTGGGGATGACGTTCGTGATCATCTCCGGCGGTTTCGACCTGTCGGTCGGGGCGACGTACGCGCTGGGCGCGACCGTCTCGGCAGGGGTCGCCATCTCCTCGGGCTCCCCCGAGCTCGGGATCCTCGCGGGGGTCGGGGCCGGCGCCGTGTGCGGCATCGTCAACGGCACCCTGGTGGCGAGGTTGAACATCAACCCGTTCGTCGCCACCCTCGGCAGCTCGTCGGTGATCTCGGGGATCGCCTACCTGTACTCCAACTCGGCCCCCTTCATCGTCGCGGACCCGAACTTCAAGATCCTGGCGCGCTCCAGCGTGGCCGGGATCCCCACGCCGATCCTCATCCTGATCGTGACCTTCCTCCTCGGCGGCGTCCTCCTGGCGATGACCCGCTACGGGCGCAACATCTACGCCATCGGCGGTAACCACGAGGCCGGCTGGCTCTCGGGGTTGCGAGTCACCGACCTCACTGCCAGCGTGTACGTGATGACGGGGGTGCTGGCGGCGTTCGCGGGCACGATCGACGCCTCCCGGCTCGGCGTCGGCCAGGCCGACGTCGGCGCCAACATCGCGCTCGACGCCATCGCCATCGTGATCGTGGGCGGGACCTCCCTGCGTGGCGGCGAGGGGGCGGTGTGGCGCAGCGCCGTCGGTCTGCTCATCTTCGCCACCCTCACCAACCTGTTCTACAGTCTGAACCTGTCGCAGAACTGGCAGCTGATCGCCAAGGGCACGATCGTGCTCCTCGCCGTCGCGCTCGACTCCTGGTCGCGCAACCGACGGTCGTGACCGGTCTCGGCGGCCCGGACTCACCGCTAGGCTGGGCATCCGGGCTCCGTGACCCATCCTGCTCGCAGCGAAGGAGGTCCCCAGTGCCTGCCGACGCCTCTGGGCCACACGTGGTCCGCGAGATCGTCCTCGACCACGAGGGCGTGCTGTCGAGCGTGCGCGGGGTCGACGCGGACGACGCCACCGGCAACCTGGCCGACCTGGTCGCCATCGCCCGCCGGGCGGGGAGACTCGCCGGCCAGCACGAGCTCTCGTTCTACTGGCGAGACGGCGAGGGCGTCCCGCTCTTCTGCACGATCAGGACCCTCGGGCACGAGTCCCGCACCTCGCTCTCGTGGACCAGCCAGGTGATGGTGCCGTACGGCATCACGCCCCGCGAGCTCGACGTCCTCACGCTGCTGGTGGGCGGGCTGAGCAACAACGCCATCGCCGAGCGACTCTGGACGAGTGCACGCACCGTCACGACCCATGTCGAGCGGATCCTGGCCAAGTTGGATGTGCGCTCCCGCGCCGGGGCGGCGGCGGTGGCCATCGAGGAGAGCCTGCTCGTCCTTCCCGTCCCGGGGGGCCCGAAGGGCTTCGAGCGGCTGCTCATCGGACTGCTCAGCACCCCCGAGGAGGAGGCCGATCCGGTCCAGCCCTGGCGCCGGCACGGGCTCGGGCGGACCGTGGCCCGTCCGGCCGCGCCCGCGACCGGACGGCGCTCGGTCCGGCGTCCGATCCTGCTCGGCAGCGCCTTCCCCGTCACCGGGAAGGTCGCCGAGGACGGCAAGGAGATGGTGCGCGCCAGCCAGCTCGCCATCGACGAGCTCAATGTCCAGGGCGGGATCGCCGGGCGCCCGGTCGAGCTGGTGAACGTCGACCTGGACATCCGAGACGCCGCCTCGATCTCGCATGCCTTCGAGGACCTGGCCGGCCAGGACGTCGACGCCATGGTCTCGGGCTACCTCGGCGACCAGGAGCTCGCCCACGAGATCGCGGCCGAGCACCGCGCGCCGTACCTGCACGCGGCGACGCTCGACTCCATGGTGCGAATGGTCGAGGAGAACCCCAGCCGTTACGGCAACATCTTCCAGATCTGCCCGAGCGACACCCACTACGGCCCGGGCTTCGTCGACGCCCTGAGCCATCTGCGCGACAGCGGCCAGCTGCCGCGGCGCTCCAAGTCGCTGGCGGTGGTGCGCGGCCGGTGGAAGCTCGGCGACCTCGGTCTCGACGAGTCGGTCGCCAGGGCTGAACGCGACGGCTGGGAGCTGGACTACATCGCCGACGACGTCAGCGGCGATGAGGCCTGGGCCGAGCAGGGCCGCCGGATCGCCTCGCGCGCCCCGGCCGCCGTGCTGGTCGGGACGTACTTCGTGGACGAGACCGTGACCTTTCTCAGGTCCTTCCTGGCCGCCCCCTCTCCCACCGTCGTCTACTCGCTGTACGCGCCCTCGATCCCCCGCTTCCGGGTCGAGATGGGCCCACAGGCCGAGGGGCTGCTGTGGGCCACCACCACCGGCACCTACTCCGACCGGCTGGCGCGCAGCTTCGGCGACCGCTACCGCGATGCTTGGGCGGTGAGCCCCGGGCGCTCGCATGCCGGCATTGCCTACGACCGGGTCCGGATCCTCGCCAACGCCTGGGCGGCCGCCGACTCGCCGCGCGACTTCGACTCCGTGGCCCAGTCGCTGCGGCAGGGCGTCCACCGCGGGGTCAACGGCGCCTACAGCTTCAGCGGCGCCGGTCAGTCCGCACTGGCCTACCCGCTCGTCACCGCGGACCCCTCGATCTCCATGGCGCACCTGGTCTTCCAGATCCAGGACAACCGGCAGCGCATCGTGCACCCCTCGCCCTACACCGAGGCGACGTTCCGGATGCCGCCATGGTGGCGCGACTGAGTCACGCCAGCAGCTCGTCGCCGCGGTCCTTGAGGTGCACGCCGGTGCCCCCCAGCCGGCGCGCCCCCACCATCAGCGCGGCGAGAGTGCGCGCGGCCGACTCGTAGGACAGCCCGGCGGGCGGACGGATGTTGGAGACGCAGTTGCGGCGCGCGTCCGGGAGGCCGGGCCGCGGCGCCCAGGTCAGGTAGGCGCCCAGGCTGTCGGTGCTCGAGAGCCCGGGGCGCTCGCCCAGGAGCATCAGGACCAGGCGCGCCCCCAGCGCCTCGCCGAGGTGGTCGCCCAGCGCCACCCGGCCCAGGGTGGCCACCACCGGCGGGGCGATCGTCGTACCGCCGTCGAGGAGGGGCAGCAAGGCGCCCAGCAGGGCCGGTGCGTGCTCCTGGGCGGCGCCCGCCGACAGCCCGTCGGCCACCACGATCGCCAGGTCCACCGGGCTCGTCGACCTGTCGAGCGGACCGGCGGGACGGCGTCCGAGGTCGGGCCGGCCCAGGTACTCCCGCCGGTCGGCCGCGGCGGAGGCGAGGACCCGCGGGATGCCGAGGTCCAGCGCGCGCAGGTCCTCGACCAGCGCGGGCACGTCGAGGGGGCGATGGACGGCGTCACGGGCCCGCGCGTGCAGGGCCTGGGCGTCGAGGACGGACCCGGTCGCGACCCCGGCGCCGTAGCGGGCGATCCCGATCCGCGCCGGCGTCGTGCTGCGCAGCCGGTCCCAGAAGTCGGTGCTCATGAGACCAGGCCCCGCAGGCCGGAGGCCGCGGCGTCGACCGCGCGGATGCCGCCCGACGCGTCCAGAAGGCCGATGCGCCCGAGCCACGCCTCGAACTCCGGCGCCGGCCGCAGCCCGAGCACCTGGCGGGCGTAGAGGGCGTCATGGAACGACGTGCTCTGGTAGCCCAGCATCACGTCGTCGGCACCCGGGACCGCGATAACGAACGAGCACCCGGCGACGCCGAGCAGCGTCAGCAGCGAGTCCATGTCGTCCTGGTCGGCCTCGGCGTGGTTGGTGTAGCAGACGTCCACGCCCATCGGCACGCCCAGGAGCTTGCCGCAGAAGTGGTCCTCCAGCCCGGCCCGCGCGATCTGCTTGCCGTCGTAGAGGTACTCCGGGCCGATGAAGCCGACCACGGTGTTGACGAGGAACGGGTCGTACTCCCGGGCGACGGCGTACGCCCGGGCCTCGAGGGTCTGTTGGTCGACCGGCCGGTCGTCCTTGCCCAGGTGGGCGCCGGCGCTGAGGGCGGAGCCCTGGCCCGACTCGAAGTACATGACCTGCCCGCCCACGCTGCCGCGCCCGAGCGAGCGGCCGGCCTCGTTGGCCTCGTCAAGCATCGCGAGCTCCACCCCGAAGCCGGCGTTGGCACCCTGCGTGCCCGCGATGGACTGGAAGACCAGGTCGACGGGCAGGCCTTGCTCGATGAGGCCCACCGTCGTGGTGACGTGGGTGAGCACGCACGACTGCGTGGGGATCTCGTAGCGCTGCCGCACCTCGTCGACGAGGTGGAGCAACCGGGCCACGGTCCGGGGGTTGTCGGAGGACGGGTTGATGCCGATCACCGCGTCGCCGCTGCCGAGCAGCAGCCCGTCGAGGATCGCGGCGGCCACGCCCTCGGCGTCGTCCGTGGGGTGGTTGGGCTGCAGCCGGGTGCTGAGCCGGCCCGGGAGCCCGATGGTGGTGCGAAACGCGGTCACCACGCGGGTCGCGGCCGCGACGGCGATCAGGTCCTGGTTGCGCATGAGCTTGGACACCGCCGCCACCATCTCCGGCGTCAGGCCGCGCGCCACCGCGCGCAGCCGGGTCTCGGCGTCCGGCTCGGCCGCCGTGGTCAGCAGCCATTCGCGGAAGGACCCGACGCTCAGATGCCGCAACGGCGCGAACGCCGCCGCATCGTGCTGCTCGAGGATCAGCCGCGTCACGTCGTCCGTTTCGGCCGGCACCAGCTGCTCGTCGAGGAACGTCGTCAGCGGCACGTCCGCGAGAGCCCACCGCGCGGCGGCCCGCTCGCTGTCGGACCGCGCGGCACATCCCGCCAGGACGTCGCCGGACCGGTGCGGCGTCGCCCTCGCCATGAGGTCGACGAGGCCGGCGAACTCGTAGGTGTGCCCCTGCAGGTGCTGGCTGAACCTCACGCGCTCCCCCTCGGCCGCCGTCGTGCCACGACCGTAGGGCGGCGAGGACGGAGGGCGCGTCCGTCATCCGACGTATCCGCAGCAGGCCCCGGCCCCCCACCGCACGGTCACCGGCCCCTAGGCTCCTGCCGTGTCTGGGGTCTTCGCCGGGTTCGCCACGATCACGGTGATCATCGCGTTCGGTGTGCTGCTCGGGCACCTGCGCGTGGTCGACGAGCGCGGCCATCGGACGCTCAGCACGGTCGCGTTCTTCCTGGCCAGCCCGGCACTGCTCTTCAGCGTGCTGCAGGACAGCGACCTGTCGCGGGTGTTCTCCGGCAACCTGGTGGCGATCTCCGCCGCCGTGGCGGCCACCGCGCTCGTCACCCTCGCCGCCGCTCGCTGGCGACGTGACGACGTCGGCCGCACCGTCATCGCGATGATGTGCTCGTCCTACTGCAACGCGGGCAACCTGGGCCTGCCGATCGCCGCGTACGTGCTCGGTGACACCGCCCTGATCGCGCCCGTGCTGCTGTTGCAGCTGCTCGTGCTCCAGCCGTTGGCCCTCACGGCGCTCGACGTGGCGGCGGCGCCCGGTGCCGTGTCGCTCAGCCAGGGCCTGACCCGACCCCTGCGCAACCCGATCACCGTGGCCAGCATGGCCGGCATCGCGGTCGCGGTCGCCGGAGTGGAGGTGCCGGCGGCGGTCAACGACCCCATCGCGCTGCTCGGCGGCATGGCCGTCCCCGCCATGCTTCTGGCGTACGGCGTGAGCCTGCGGCTGGGCCCGCTGCCGGGCCGCGGCGTGGCGCCCGGGGAGCTGGGACTCAGCGTCGGGCTGAAGCTGCTGGCCCAGCCGACCGTGGCGTACCTGGTCGGCCTGATGCTCGGCCTGGACCAGGACGCGCTGCTGGCGGTGACCGTCATCTCGGCCCTGCCGACCGCACAGAACGTCTTCGTCATCGCGAGCCGCTACGGCCGCGCCGAGCTCCTGGCCCGGGACGCGATCTTCGTCAGCACGCTGGGCTGCGTCCCGGTGGTGGTGGCGATCGTCGCGCTCGTCGCCTGAGCCCTTCGGCGCCTTCATCCGTCAGCCGGGTGGCCACACCGTGGCGGCACGAGGACGTTGCCTCCTCCACGACCTGGCCGTCCTCGACCGCGACCTCGGCGGTCAGGACCTTGCCGGTGTTGGTGTTGAGGATCCGCACGCGCGTGGTGGGCGACTGCGCCGCGACGAGCCCGCGTCGGACCGCGAACGATCCGACGCCGGAGGCCATGTCGCCGCAGTTCCCCCCAGAGGACGCGGGCAACGCCCTAGCTGACCGCCTGCCTTGCGTTGGCCCGTGCGTCGTGCGGGTGCCTACCCCTGGGTGCTGCACGTCACCCCAGAATGCCGCAAGACGCGGGCGGAGGTGCTGGCATCGACGGTGTCAGCTCGGGACGAGTCAAGCGCTTGGCGTCTTGGAACGTAGAACGAGGTCCGCGGTAGCCCGTCCGAGCCCCGAGTCGAACCCCGTCACATCGACTGCAGCGTCTGAGCTTGGGTTGGTTCGGGCCTCCACCGTTCGGTGGGTGGGGCTGCATCGCAGTCCCGGGTCATCTCTTACTGGGTGTGTCCCTATTCGGGACACTCACCGGCTTCCCTTGACCCTCACCCCTTGCCGTCCGAGCGCCACCAGTTGGTGGCCTTACCCCAGGACGGCGGTGTCGTCCTTCACGGCTGCGGTCGGGGGCACGCAGCCGATAGTGCCGTTGGCACCGACAACGCCGAGATTCGACGGAACCGAATAAGGACACACCCTCTTAGCCGCTGGTGAATGACCACGAGGTGACGCCGACTGGTGTCCCTTCGGTGGGTCCCGCGCGCCCGAATCCCCATTTAGTTGCGCTCGGGAAGACCGACCCGTTGTAGCTGCGGTAGTAGGTGGTGAGTGCGCCTCCAGGGGCGCGGTGACTGTCAACTGTTGTGATGCCGGCGGGGGGCGCGGACCGCGTGTGGGACCGCAGCCGGTACGTGTTGCGCCCGGCGGGGGCGGCACAGGCGGTGGCCGTCTGGAACCAGTCGAACTGGACCAGCCGCTGACCCCAGGAGTCGGTGCCGGAGGCATCGGGGTTCGGGAGGGCGGGGGCGCCTACGCGGCACGCAGTCGTCTGCCTGGCGACGCCGTAGCCTCCCATGTGCTCCATGTACGCGCTCCACGAACTGTAGCTCCGCTCCTGGCGGCGCACCAAAGCCCGCAGCGACTCTTGTCGCCACCAGTCGTACCAGGAATGTTCGGCCCACAGATACTCGGTGGCGTAGGTGGTGTGCTGGTATTCGGTGTTGTAGTACTGGTAGGGCGTCGCCTGGGTGTACTGCTCCGAACGCAGCCGCAGCCAGTTGTTGGCGTCCTGGACACGGCCATAGACCGCGGCTCCCGGTCCGGCGACGACGGCGTTGACGGTGCCGTTGGGGGTGTGACCGTTCACCACCGCCATCGGGTGCGACGTCAGAGCGGTAGCGGTGACCGCGCGCCCGCCGCTGCGGGTGAAGGTGGCGCCGGTCGGGAACGAGTACGTTCCCGACCCGGTCGCGGTGGTCGAGATGGCAGCCGTGCCGGCGAAGCTGTCGGTGATGGACACGCTCGCGGTGGCCGAGCTGGTGGAAGTGGCCCCTGAGATCCAGTTCTGGCGGTAGGACTTCATGTGGTAGTACCAGGTGGTCATGGGGGGTGGGCTGTCCACCCAGCTCGTGGTGGACCGCCCTGCGACCGTGGCGAGGAGAGTCCAAGGGCCGCTGGCAGAAGCGCTGCGGAAGACCCGGTACCCGTCGACGAAGGTCGACACGGTCGGGGTCCAGGTCAAGGTGACACGGTGGGGCGCGCCGGAAGCGGACACGTTGGTGGGGGGTGCGACGGCGGCTGATGAGAAGGAGTTCGAGGACACCGCCGCGGAGCCGACGAACCAGGCGCGGGACCCAGAGGCGGTGGTCTCAGCGGTCAAGGTCGCGACCACCAGCAGCGGCACCATCAGAAGCAGGCCGTTGCGCCACGCGGTCCTGTGGCGTGTCAGGAAGGGGGGCAGGGGCAAGGTCGGCCGCTCTCGAGTCGGGCCACGGTGCACGTCCGGGCGCTGGGGCGTCAACGTGACTGTGCGGGTAGCCCCTGCCACCGCAACCCTCGCACTCCCCACGCGAACGAGGGCCGGGCCGGCCCTCGTTCGCGTGGGGAGACGACGGCCGTTGCGGGTGGGCGCCGGGAATCGGGAAATCGAGCTCAAGGGTGCCGGGGACGTGACATCCTGTGTTCGCCCATCACAGGAGGCGCAGAGCATGGCAGATACAGCGCGAGTTGCCCGACCGCGGCGGGACGGAGCTGGCCTCAACCTGCACCCGGCGCGAACCGTGTGCGCGCACCAACATTCGCGTCAGCGATTCACGCACCGTGAACTCGCCACCTCAACCGGGCCAGCAGCCGCCGGCCTCCAGTTACCGGCCGACCGCAACACGACCGCGCACCTTCTTGCGTCGTGACTAGATCTGCGCGGACTCCGGGCCCTGACACCGTCGCCGTGGCTCGGAGGGCGCCCAAGGGTCGGCTGCTCGCCGCCCTGACGGCGCTGCTGGCCCTCCTGGTGTTGGTTTCCTCCGGCACCCCCGTGGCTGCGGAGATCGCCGCCGCCACGCCTGTCGAGGACCGCCAGGCCGCACCAGGCGTGGCGGCGAAGCCAGCCAGCAAGATGCGTTTCACCGAGGTCAGGGCCACCAGCCGCCCCACCCCCAAGGGAACGGAGGTGCGCACCCGGGCATTCCTGAAGAACGACGCCCTCAAGCGCCGCACCCTGGGGACGTTTCGGCTCTTCCTGGTCAACGCTCACCAGACGTTCCGGCTAGGACAGGCCGTGCGGCCACGGACACTCGCTTCTGGTGCGCGGACCAGGGTGCGCGCGGTGCGCAAGGCCCCGCTCGCGGCCCCGCCAGGGAGGTACGCAGTGCGCGTATGCCGTGGCAGCGGCAACGCCAAGGTGTGTCTGAAGTCGAGCACCAAGATCACCATCACCCCAGCGCAGCTCTCCATCTCCCCCACCCGACTGTCCCTGGGCAACGTGCAGGTCGGTGCTGTCTCAGGCACCCAGGACGTGAGGATCACCAACCGCGGGCACGCCGCCACAGGAGCCATGAAGGCGTCGGTCTCGGGGGGCCCCTTCTCCCTGCGCTCCACAACCTGCGGCCCCTCGTTGGCCCCAGGCGCCTCTTGCACGACGTCGGTCTCCTTCACCCCTGACGCCCCTGGATCCGCAGCTGGCAAGCTAGACGTCTCCGGTGTGCATGCCGACGTGGTCTCCACCGATCTGGACGGCGTCGGCGTCGGCGCAGCCGCCCTCACCGTCACCCCGCACGGCCACGACTTCGGCCCCACCCGGGTCGGGTCCAAGTCGTCTCCGGTGACTCTCACCGTGACCAACACGGGCAACGTGGCCACCGGGGTTCCCGACGTCACGTTCCCCGCCGCCGGCTCGGGCCTGGACTTCGAGATCGCGGCCAACACCTGCACCCAGGTCCTTGCGCCTGCCGAGACCTGCACGGTCACGGTGACCTTCCACCCCGCCGCCGTCGGGGAGCGGAGCGCCGAGCTGGTCTTCTCATCTGACCCCGGAGGTCAGGTGCGGACCACCCTGAGCGGGACCGGGACGGGTGAGGCCAACCTCGTTGTCGACGCGAGCACCTACGACTTCGGCCCCACCCGGGTCGGGTCCAAGTCGTCTCCGGTGACTCTCACCGTGACCAACACGGGCAACGTGGCCACCGGGGTTCCCGACGTCACGTTCCCCGCCGCCGGTGCGGGCCTGGACTTCGAGATCGCGGCCAACACCTGCACCCAGGTCCTTGCGCCTGCCGAGAGCTGCACGGTCACGGTGACCTTCCACCCCGCCGCCGTCGGGGAGCGGAGCGCCGAGCTGGTCTTCTCATCCGAGCCCGGAGGTCAGGTGCGGACCACCCTGAGCGGGACCGGGACGGGTGAGGCCAACCTCGTTGTCGACGCGAGCACCCACGACTTCGAGGACACCCTGGTCGGTTCCGCGTCGCAGCCTGTGAACATCGAGGTCACCAACGAGGGAAACCTTGCCTCAGGTGCGCCGCAAGTCACGGTCACAGCAGCGGTGCTCGACGACTTCAAGATCACCGCAAACGGCTGCACATCCGAGCTCGCCCCTGGAGCCTCCTGCACCGTCGCCGTGGCCTTCGCGCCATCCGTGGCCGGGAGCCGCGCCGGGAGCCTGGTCGTCTCAGCCACCCCTGGCGGGTCCGTCACCGCCGACCTGAGCGGGAAGGGTCTGGCCCCCGCGGCGCTGAGTCTCAACCCCCAGACGGTCGCCTTCGGACCCCAGGTCATCGGTGAGACGCCCGCGGCCCAGACGCTCACCCTGACGAACGACGGTGACGTCGCGACGGGCCCGCTGACCCTGGGCCTCGAGGGCGGTGACGTCGAGCAGTTCGCGATCCTCAGCGAGGACTGTGAGATCAGGCTGCCCGCTGGCGGCTCCTGCACCCTTGAGGTGACCTTCACGCCCACGACGTCCGGGGTTGTCTCGACTCAGCTCGTCGCTGGCGGTGCGGCGGGCGGCGAGGTCTACGCAACCCTGGGAGGCATCGGGCAGAGCCCGGCGGAACTCTCGATCAGTGAAGGGGCACACGACTTCGGTTACGCCGATGGCGCCCCCGAGGAGTACCTGTTCACCGTGACGAACGACGGTGAAGCCGACTCAGGAAACCCGGTGGTGGCCCTGTCCGGCAGCCCCGCCTTCGCGGTCACGACCAACACCTGCACGCAGCCTGTTCCCGGCGGCGGGATATGCACCGTCGGTGTCACCTACACCCGGTCGGGCAGCACAGGGCAGTCCGCCCGACTGTCGGTGTCGGCCGCCCCCGGCGGCACGGTCTCCGCCGCGCTGAGCGGACTGCCGGTCGCGCTCACCATCAACCCGAGCAGCCACGACTACGGGAACGTGCTCGTGGGAGAAAGCGCGCAACAGTCCTACACCCTCACCAACCATCGGCTCTCTGCCGTGCGGATCGACCGACAGACCCTGTACAACACCGGCATCTACAACCTCGACGGCAGCAGCTGCTTTCAGCAAGTCATCGACGCCGGCGCGTCCTGCACCTTCACGGTCCGCTTCGCACCCACCTCTGTGGGCCCAATCGCCGGCCGAATCGTCTACTACAGCGGCAGTGACTCAGCCCCCGTCGAACTCGCGGGCACCGGCCAGGGCGAGGCGGTTCTGTCGGTCGCCGGCGCCCTCGAGTTCGGGGCCTATTCCCCCGGCAGCATCGGCACCAAGACCCTCACCGTCACCAACACCGGCACGCTAGCCACCCCCGTGGCGCCTAGCGTGGTCATCACAGGGCCGAACGCCGACGAGTTCGACGTGCAGGGCTCCACCTGTCTGGCCCCACTGCCCGGCGGTGAGTCGTGCACTGTCACCTTGGCGTTCTCACCGAGCTCGTTCGGTGGGAAGTCGGCGCGGGCGTCGTTCGAGTTCGGCAGCTCTGACGCTGTGGCGCCGTTCACCGAGCTGAGTGGCCTAGCGGCTGCTCCGGGGGTCACGCTAGTACCGGAGGCGGCGTCCGACTTCGGTTTGCAGGTCGTGGGAAGCCGCACCGTCAAGACGTTCCGGCTCGTGAACGCCAGCGGGTCCGCAGCTGAGGTCTACCAGCTGTCGTGGTCCTCCCCGTTCGAGCTCGACGTTGCCGGCTTCACCTGCGTCGCCACCAGCACTGTCTTCTTGGCGCCGCACAGCTCGTGCACTATCGCGATGGTCTTCCACCCGGAAATTCCCGGGTCCTACAACAAGAGCCTAGTGGCGGTAGGTGAGGGTTTTCAGACCTCGACAGTCATGAGCGGTACCGCAGTTCCCGCCCCCGGGGCACGTCGTTCCAGCTCTGGTGCCGGCGGTCTTGGGACCACGATGGGGCTGGAGAGGGGCAAGCTCAACGGCGTCGACTACTGAGCCCGCCGGCGAGCCGGCGTAGGTGCGGTGCCACGCCGGAAAGGGCTATCGACCCAACCGGGTGCGGGTGGGTCGATAGGGGCTGGTCGTGCAGCGCTCAGCTGTCGAGCTGGTCGCGCAGGTAGGCCAGAGCCTCGTCGGCCGTGTCCGGGTTGGCCAGGTAGGCCTCGATCTTGTCCTGCAGGGCCTGGGCGCGACGCTTCCACGAGTCCTGCTGTGCGGTGTCCGAGGCAATCTGGGCGGAGAGCGCGGATGCCTTGGCGGTGTTGCGTTCCAAGCTGGCCCCGAGACGATCGCGCATCCGGGCCGCTTGCGCGAGCTCAGCGACCAGCAGGGCATGGACGTCGTCTTCAGCGAAGACCCCGACCTCATCTGCGTAGGCGTCTCGCAGGTCCGCGATGCACTGGTGGAGCAGCATGTCGACGAACGCCATCGCGGTCTCGTCGACCGGGTCGCTCTGGTTGGCGCCGAAGCGGTAGACGACGTGGTGGCGGTCCCACTCGACACGGCCGTCGCTGTACAGGCTCGCCTGGCAGTCGACGTAGTAGGGGACGTGGTTGACGACCACGTGCTTGTTGGCCGGGGTGGTGAGGGTGAGGACGCCGGGACGCTGGCGGGTCAGCTCGACATTGGCGATGTCGCCATCGCCGTTGACGTGTGCCTGGAAGATGCTGACGTTGGCATCGGAGCGGGTGATGCTCACGGGAGGTCTCGTTTCGTTTGTTCGACATCGGGTGGCGGGTGGCCGTCGCGCTTCTGGGAGAGCCGACCCGATGCCTGGTGTGTTTGTTCCCAGCAGCTGGCGGGCCTGACCGTTTGCGCCTGCGACAGCTGGGCAACCACTCCCCTGCCGGCCCTGTCATGCAACCCGAGCTCCTTTGCCGGTCGGGGCACTCCTCCCCGGGCCCGGGGAGGAGTCTGACCAAGCAGCTCCAGGCCGTGGAGGAGGAGCCCTCGCCTTGCAGACCTTTGCGGTCCTCGAGCTCGCCTATGCCCGCGGCTGCGAGCCGATGACATACGTGAGGTGGTAGCACCCCATCCGCAGACACCCCGTCGGCTAGCCGGCCCCTGCGCCTGGGAAGGCACCGTGAGCGGGGCAGCGTGGCCCGCGGATGTGGGCCGACGCGGTGGTCCCCGCGTTCGCCAGGGCCGTCGGTGCGTCAGCGGCGAACGACGGCACCCACCGTGTCGGCCCTAGCAGCGTTGTGCGTGGAGGCTGCCCGCACCTTGAACGTGCGCGTGTTACCGCGTTTGGCTGCCGGGGTCCGGGTGACGCGCACGACCAGGCGCACGTGCTGGCCCGGTCGCAACGCAGCGGTGCGGTACTTCCCGGCCACAACGGCAGCGGTTACGTTCTTGCCGCCTACCAGGTAGGCCACGGCGAACTTGGCGTTACGACCGGCCCCCTTGAGGACGAACCGTCGACTGCGTTGCCCCGGTTGGTCACCCGGACCTCGAAGGTCACGACGCGGCGCTGACGAACCTGCTGGGTGACACGCTGGGTGCCGCCGTAGGTTGCGGAGCCGACGAACTTCGCACCTCCCCCACGGATGGCGGCGTCGGGGCGGTAGGTCGCAGCGGGCGTGACCGGGCCGGTCGGGACGGGGCCGGGGCCTGGGTCGACGGGGCCGGGGCCTGGGTCGACGGGGCCGGGGCCTGGGTCGACGGGGCCGGGGCCTCCCGGGACCGGGACGGCAGTGCCTACCGTGAGTTCCTGGGAGGCACTGGAGGAGTTGCCGGCGGCGTCGGTGATAGTGGCCACCACGGTGTGCACCCCGGGGGCAAGGTCTGTGGAACTGACGCTCCACGCGCCTCCGGTGCGCACGATCGCTGTGAGTGCCTGCTGGTCGACGGTGACCTGGACAGCCGTGCCGGCGCGCTCACCGGAGGTCCCGTAGTTCCATGGCGAGGTGTCGGTGGTCGACCTGGTGGCGCCACCGTCAATCGCTACGACGGGAGCGGTCAGGTCGACGACAAGGACCTGCGAGGCCGTCGCGGCGTTCCCGCTGAGGTCCTCCCCCGAGGCTGACTAGGTGTGTCCCTATTGCGCGGACGATTCCCGTCGTCACCGTGCGCGGCATGCCGTACCCAAGTGACCTGACCGATGACCAGTGGGAACTGCTCGAACCGGTGTTCAACGCGCCAGGCAAGCGTGGCCGTAAGCACGCCGATGACCTGCGCGCAGTCGTGGACGCCATGTTGTACATCGCCCAGACCGGCTGCCAGTGGCGCTACCTCCCGGAGTCGTTTGGGCCATGGACTCGGGTCTGGTCGCAGTTCCGCCGCTGGTCGCGCAACGGCACCTGGGCGCAGGCGCTGACCGTGTTGCACGCGGCCGCGCGCGAAGAGGACGGTCGCACTGAGGCGACACCCTCGATGGTCGTCATTGACACGCACCTCGCCCGCGGCGCCTCTAACGGCGGCTCCACCTTCCACGACCGGGGTGGTCCCTACGGTCGCACCAAGGGGGCCAAACGCGTCGTGGCAGTTGACGTGACCGGCCTCCCGGTGGCCGCGTTGGTCGTGCCCGCTTCCACCCACGAGAACCGGGCCAGCGAGCTGATGCTGAAGCACCTGACAGGGCAGAGCGTCACCGACCGGCTCGAGCTGGTCCTGGTGGACCGTGGAGTCACCGCGGCCGCCGCCCGCACGCTCAGCCGCGACCACGACATCGAGGTCCGCCGGGTCGGGTGGGACGACAAACAGCCGGCCTTCCGGCCCATCCGGCATGCCTGGCGCGTCGAGGTCGCCCACGGCCGCCTCGGCCGCTCGCGCCGCCTCGCAAAGTCGTTCGAGAACACCACCGCCTCGGCCACCGGCTGGCTCCAGGTCGCCTGCATCGCCACGACGCTGCGCCACCTGTCACGGGAACGAGCCCACCGGCGCCCCGGCGCGCTCGCAGCCTGAGCACCCGCTGTGCGAACCGGGCGGAACGTGGCAGATGCGTGCTCGCAGCGTCAGTGAAGGGCGCGGCTCACCGCATTCGGCCGCTCGACTCAAGGACGAACGTCTCGACGTTCTCGTCCTCACGGCCTCCGACGGGGGCGTTCGTGGTGAACCACCGCACGAGGACGCGGGCACCACGGGAGGTGTCCGTCCCCGCAGCGATGAAGATCTGCCCGCAGACTGAACCGCCGAGGTTTTCCAGCACCGTCGGCTCCACGGGCGCAAGACAGCCTCGGAGTCCGCCCTCGTTCACCGACTCGACACGCGCCTCAAACGGAGCGTGCTCGACTGATGTCGGCTCGCCCTCGGCACCGATGAACCACCCTCCGATGCCACAGGTGAGGCCGAGGAGGACGAATCCGGCGATAACAAGGGCTGGCCGGGCGACGGTCTGGGGCTGGGTCACACGTCGCATTGTGCCTAAGTGACCGACACGCGCAGCAGTTTCCGACACGGCCGCTCACCGGGTCCGTCACGGCGAACTCGGCCCACCGCCGGCCCAGTTCTGGGAACTTGCCGTTTACCGCCGCATGCGTGCCAATCCCAAGCATGAGCACGCGTCCTGCTGGATAGGGACACACCCTGTTAGGCGAGCAGGGCGTAAAGGGCTGCGCGGTGGGCCCGGTAGGCACGATCACCTGGGCGCGTCATGGTGTAGGTCGTGGCCGAGCCCGGTCCGCGCCCGCGCTTGTTGACTTTGACGTAGCCAGCCGACTCCAGCGCAGACATTTGCTTGGACAGGTCCGAGTCGGTCAGGTCGAGTTGTTCTTTGAGGAACCGGAATGTGGCGTACTCGGTGTTCGCCAGCACGGCCATCGCTATGAGCCGCTTCGGTGCGTGTAAGACAGGGTCGAGGTCGCCCAGGCTCATGGCAGCCGCTCCCGCACGACGGCCGCCGCACGCTCGTAGCGGGCCTGGAACAGCCACAGGCCCACGGTCACCAGGGCGAACGCGGCACCGGACGCTGCCGGGACCCCGGCCAACCACATCACGCCCGCCACGAGGACGGCGATGCCCACCGCTCCGATGGCGTAGGCCCGGTACTCCCGCCGGATCTCCGGCGGAGGAGTGCCGCGACCGGGCATGGGGAAGGCATCGTACCGCCGGGCAGACCACCCCACGAACGCGCCGACGCCGGCGGAGAGCGCGATCATCGCCAAAACGAAGGCGAGATCGCTCTCGCTCCAGAACGCGAACGCTCCTACATAGGCGGCGAACCACACGCCAAAGAGTGGTGGCACCCACCAAGGCGAAGGCGGCATCCGAATGTAGGGCGCGGCCTCGCCGCGCTCCAGCTCACGGATGCGCTTGAACGGCTCCAAAGAACTTTCCATAGTCGCAAGCATAAGAGAAGTTGCCATTTGTGCAAGTAACATTCCGGGAGTCGTCCCCGGACCGGACGAGCCTCTACCCGGTCTCGTTCTCCACGACCGTCGGGAGACGCCTACTGCACGCAGCTGACCGCTCGCATCTACGACGCCAACCAGAACCAGATCGGCTCCGAGGTGAGCTATGGCTCGGTATGCAGCGGCAGGGGCTTCCGCTTCTCGAACCAGTCGATTGCGACGGCGCAGAACCGCCCCATCACGTTGGTGATGCTCACCGCCCGCCAAGGGGCGGGGGGCGGGGGGCGAGCCGGTCTACGTGTGGGCCCGGAATTTCTGACGGCGCCGACTGGGCACGTCGTACCCCTGCGTGCCCGCCTCTCATTGACCGCATCCGGCGGGTGATCCAGAGTGCTGGGAGCAGGGCTGCCACCTGGCGCCCGGGACGGTCGGTCGAGTTGGACCCCGAAGGCGTCGAGAGGTCGACATCCGGGGGCTCGAGCGCGCTCCTGGTGGACGCAGACTCACACGGGGCGATCGTCCTCGCCGGAGAGGAGCTCCTCGGTTACCGGCGCTCCGACGGCCGTGCGGACGTGGCGTGGCGGCAGCCTCTGAGCGACCTGGGGAGCTACGCGCAGCTCATCTGTGGTGCGACGGCCCCCAGCCTCATCGCCAGTGGCGGCCTGCCAGGCGGTCTTGAACCGAGGCCGCTGGTGATCGGCGAGACCGGTGTTCCCGACGCGTGGTTGGACGAGACCGGCGGGCTGAGCTCGATCGTCGCCGCCGACGTCGAGGGCGCGGTCCGGCTGGTCTCGCACGCAGGGTCGAGGGACACGTGGTGGGAGCTGTCCTCGCGCCACGCCCCGGCTCATCGGATCCCCGACGCCGGCACGGGCGGCGTGCTGTTTCCCAGGTCGTCCGATCGCAGAGTCCTGACCGTGCGCACGAGGACCCGCGATGACGACGCGACCACCTTCGTCTTCCGTCGCCGGCCCGCTGGATGGAAGCTCGCCCTGCGAGCGCCGGGCCGGGTCGCTGCCGGCGTCAGCGCAGACGGCGAGACGGTGGTCAGCGGCGCGACCCTGGTCCACCAGGGCCATGCCTTCTCGATCCGGACCCGGATCGAGTACTCCGCATGCTCGCTCACCCGGACCGGTGTGGTCTTGACCCAGAACCTCAGCACAGCAACCGGCCCCGCCACCGACCTCGCCGTACTCGATCACACGGGCCATGAGGTGGCGGCGTTCGCCCTGGCCGACGAGGCCACGGTCACCACCAGCTGGCTGTCCGACGCGTTCGCCCTGTCCCTGACTGCTGGGCGCGAGGTCCGGCTGTTCGACGGCGGTGGGAACGCGCTCGCGCGCCTGTCCGATCACGGGGCGTCGCAGTTCGACGAGCGGGGACACCTCTGCGCCCTCGATCGGCACGGAGCGCCCACGTGGCATGACCCTGCCCAGCTGTCCGGGTAACGGGCGCTCACTCCGGCTCGACGACCGCCGACCCGGCGGCGCCGACGACGGGCCGGTCGGGCGAGCCGGGGACGCTGAGGGGCAGGTCGACCGGGGCGTGCAGCTCGACGGTGATGCGGGTGTCGTCCACGTCGACGTCGTAGGTCAGGCCGGGGTACGTGCGGTAGGCGCCGACCTCGCGCAGGTAGGACCGCACGGCGTCGCGGGCCTGGGCCTCGGTGAGCTCGAGCCGGCGATCGGGCACGCCGCCCTCGTAGACGTCGCGGCCGGTGGCGCCCTGGTCGGCGCCGTGCAGCGCGGCGCCGTCGGCGAGGGTGTCGAGGCCCTGGCGCTGCAGGTACGCCGCCGACGCGTCGACCACGACGGCCACCGCCAGCGCGAGCACCGCGGCGAAGCCGATGATGAGCACCATCGACGACCCGCGCTCGTCGCGGGCCCGGCGACTCACTCGACCTCCTGGTACTGCCCGACCGGCACCGTGTGCGTCGCGTCCAGCGCGAAGCTCGGCGCGTCCCCACCGAGCACGTCGGGCATCAGTGGCAGGTCGACGCGTGAGGAGACGTGCACCGTGATCACCGCTCCCCCGCTGTGGCAGCTCGTCCCGGCCGACTCGCAGGTGACGGTGACCGTGAGCGGCGCGCCGCCCAGACCCTGGTCGGCGAGCGCCTGCCGGGCGGCGGCCTCGGCGCGCCTCCTACCCTCGGCGTCGTCGGGCGCCAGCGCGTAGGCGCGCCCGGCTGCGCGGGCCGCGGCGCTGGTGCCGAAGGCGCCCTTCTGCACCTCGAAGACCGACAGCACGATCCACAGCATCGGCACCAGCAGCAGGACGCCCAGCCAGGCGAGCTCGACGACGGCACTGCCCTCCTCGCCCCGCGTACGGCGCACGGTCACGGCGCCTCCTCGACCGCGTGGCCGCGCACGTCCAGCGCCACCGACGGGCCGCCGATCCCCAGCGCGGGGACCCGCGCGTGGATGGTCACCTCGATCGTGGCTGCCCCGTCGACCATGACCCGGCGGACCGTGACGTCCTCGGCGTAGCGCCCCGCGATCGCCGCCTCGACCTGCTCGCGCGTCAGCGCCGCCCCCTCGCCCGGGCCACGGTCGGCGGTTGCCGCGAGGCGCGCGCCCTCGGACGCGGCGGCCGCGAGCGAGTTACGCACGAGCAACACCAGCGCCACCTGCAGGATGCCGAGGAACAGCGGCACCAGCACGAGCAGCACCAGCACGAAGTCCACGACGGCCGCGCCGCGCTGCGAGCGCTCGCGGAGCCGGACGAGCACTACTTCACCGAGTTGAGGGCGTCGCGCAGCATCTGGGTGAGCGCCCCCTGGGCGACGCCCCAGATGGCCATGACGATGCCGGCCGACATCACCGTCACCAGCACCCAGCCGGGCACGTCGCCGCGTTCGTCGCGTGACCGCGGCGCCACCAGACCGACGTACAGCCCGGTCAACATCACTGTGAGCTTCTCCATGACAGAGCCTTTCCGAGATTCAGGGAGTGGTCAGGTTGAGGCCCACGACGCCGGGCCAGAAGGCGAAGAGAACCGTGACCGGCAGCACCACGAATACGACCGGGACCATCATGAAGATCTCGCGGCGAGCGGCGACCTCGATCAGCTCGCGGCGCCCGGCCTCGCGTACGTCGGCGGCCTGCGCGTGCAGCACCTCCGCGAGCGGCGTGCCGCGCTCGACCGCGACCGCGATGCCCTGGGCGAATCGCGAGACCAGCGACAATCCGCTGGCGGCGGCCATCTGGTCGAACGCCGTCGACACCGGCTCGCCGGTGCGCACGGCGGCCAGCACCTTGGCGAGGTCGCGGGACAGCTCGCCACCGCTGCGCCGTACGACCCGGTCCAGCGCCGCGACCGGGCTCTCCCCCGCCGCGACCGCGAGCGCCAGCAGCTCCGCGACCGTGGGGAACTCCGCAAGGATCCGCCGCTCGCGGCCCTTGGCCTGGCCGCTCAGGTGGTGGTCGCGGGCCAGGACGCCGACCACGAACCCGGCCAGGCACAGCACGCCGAGCGCCACCGCGCCGCCGGGATCGGTGAGCGTGCGCAGCAGTCCGTACGCCGCCACGACCGCCAGGCCGGCGAGCCCCCAGAGCACCTGCTCGATGCGGAACTCGTGCACCGTCTTGTCGATCGCCGCTCGCTCCAGTCGCCGCCGTACGGACGCCGCACCGCCGAGCACCCGCTCGACGGAGTCGGCCAGCGAGCGCAGCACCGGGCCGAACACCCCCGCCGCGGCGCTGGTCGGTGAGCCGGAGGCCACCCGCAGCGCCGGGGTGCGCCCGACCTGAGGGAGGTCGCGCACGTACGGCAGCACCCGTGTCGCCAGCTGCGGACGCCCGATCACCCTCAGCCGCGAGCCGGCGAGCACCAGCCCGGCACCGGCCAGCGCGCCCAGGAGCGCGCCCCACAGCAGCAGCGTCACGAGAGGATCCGCCTCTCGGTGGGCAGGCGGCCGATGCGCATCATCAGCCGGTAGGCGACCAGGCACAGCACCGCGCCCACCCCGAGCACGAACGCGCCGGTGGGCGAGGCGTAGCGCCGGATCACCTCGGACTGGAACGACATGAACAGCAGCACCAGCCAGGGCGCCGCGACCGCGAGCCGGGCGCCGTTGACCGTCCAGGCCTGCCGCGACTCCAGCTCCGAGCGGGTCCGCGCATCGTCGCGCAGGTAGCCCGACAGGTTGCGCAGCAGTCGGCCGAGCTCGCCGCCACCGACCTCGCGGGCGACGCGCAGCCCTTCGACCACGCGGTCGCCGACCGGGTCGGCCAGCCGCACCTTGAGCCGGTCCAGGCTCTCCCCGAAACGGCCGGTCACCTGGTAGTCCAACGCGAACGCGTCGAAGGCGTCGCGAAGCGGCTCGGGCCCGCGCACCGCGAGGCCGGCCAGCGCGTCCGGCAGCGACATCCCGGCGCGTACGGCGGAGGCCAGGTTGTCCACCGCCTCCGGCCAGACTTCGGCGAACTCACGCTGTCGGCGCCGCGCGCGGCCCGCGACCACGGCGACGGGCAGGTAGGCACCCATCAGGCCGAACGCGACCGAGACCGGCGGCGTACGCGACACGACCTGCATCGCGAACGCCGCCAGGACACCGAACACCAGGCACAGCAGGGCGAACGCCGTCAGCGACACCTCGCCGAGGCCGGCGCGGCCGAGCAGCTCGGCGCCGCGACCGTCGGCGCGCGAGGACCGGCGCGGCTGGCGCGGGAGGAAGAACGCGGACCAGACCAGCATCAGGCCGATGCCGACGCCGAGCCCGACCAGCGCGCCCATCAGCGGTCCTGGGCCAGGATCCGGTGCACGTCGAGACCGGCCCGCTCGAAGAGCTCCAGTCGCGGCGGCATCCCGTTGCCCCGGAGCAGCTCCCCGCCGCGGCGCTCGAAGACCGTCTCGGTCTCGATGATGTCGTTCTCGACCCGGCCGGGCACGCCGACCACCTCGTTGACCCGGCGTACACCCTGCTCGTCGATCCCGAGGTGGACGACGAGGTCGACCGAGGCCGCGACGGTCGGGACGACGAAGCGCGCCGAGATGTTCTCGCCCGCCAGCAGCGGCAGCGTGCACATCTTGACCAGCGCCTCGCGCGCGCTGTTGGCGTGCAGCGTGCACATGCCCGGCAGCCCCGCGTTGAGAGCCAGCAGCAGGTCCAGGCACTCCTCGGCACGGACCTCGCCGACGATGATCCGGCTCGGCCGCATCCGCAGGGCCTCCTTCACCAGGTCACGCAGCCGGATCTCACCGGTGCCCTCGAGCCCCGACTGCCGCGTCTGCATGGGCACCCAGTCGGGGTGCGGGAAGCGCAGCTCGAAGACCTCCTCGGCCGACACCACCCGGTCACCACCGGGGATCGCCGCCGCCAGGCAGTTGAGCATCGTGGTCTTGCCCGCCTGAGTCCCGCCGGCGACGAGGATGTTGAGGCCCGCCCGCACCGAGGCCTCGAGGAACGCCGCGGCGCGCGGCGTCATGGAGCCGAGCTCCACCAGGTCCGAGAGCCGCGCAGCACGCAGCACGAACTTGCGGATGTTGACCGCCGAGAACCCACGGCTGATGCCCTCCAGCACGACGTGCAGCCGGTGCCCCTCGGGCAGCATCGCGTCCACGAACGGCTGGCTGATGTCGATGCGCCGACCACTGGACTTCAGCATCCGCTCGACGAGCTCGTCGACCTGCGCGCGGGTCAGCATCAGGTTGGTCAGCTCGTGACGGCCGTGCCGCGCGACGAAGACCCGCGACGGGTCGTTCACCCAGACCTCCTCGACCGCCGGGTCGTCCAGGAACGGCTGCAGCGGCCCGAACCCGGACACCCGCGCGACCAGCTCACCGACCACCGCCCCTACGTCGGCCACAGGTGCGACCTGCCCGGTCAGGCTCCGCTCGTCGTGCTCGCGCACCACGCTCTCCGCGATCCGGCGGACGACGACCGCATCGCGCTGCGGGTCCACGCCCTCGCGACGCACCAGCGCCCGCACGTGCTCGTCGAGCTGGTCGACCAGCGCACCGTGCGCGTCGGACTGCGTCATCGCCATGACAGTCCCGCTTCCCGAGTCGGGTTCCTGACCCGAAGGTAAGCCCGTCCGGCCCGCCTACGCCACGGTCAGTCCTCAATCTGTGGATGAACCGGACTCCTGAGGCGAAAGGGACGGGTCATCGGCCCACCCAGCGGTCGGCGACAGGCCGGACGGCGCCGTCCTCACAGTGCCGACGCGGAGCGCCTATGCCTTCGGGTCGCGAGACAGCGGGGGGAGGGATCCGGCTCGCGGACCTTGGAGGCCCGTGCCGTAGGGCACCTCGAACCACTCCGAGGTGCCGACCCCGCTGCGCTGGAGGACGAGCCTGCCCGCGACTCGCACCTCGAGCTGCCACTCCGGGACCTCGACGCCGCATTCGCTGTAGGTGTTGACCCGGAAGTAGTAGCTGCCCGCGGGTGCCGCACCGGCCGGCCAGCGGATGTTCTCGGCCACGTGGGAGCTGTCCCCACAGCCGACGTTGGAGTCGTGGTCGAGCTCTCCACCGGTCGAGCTGGTCGGGTTCGAGTAGTAGATCTCGTTGCCGTCGGGCTCCAGCGCGTGGAGATCCATGTCGGCAGCGTGCGACCAGGTGAGCGTGGCCTGGATGTCGCCGCCGCCCAGGCCGGCCGACGGGACGACCGTCAGCGAGACCGCGGCCGTGGCCAGCTTGCCGGCGGAGTCCTCGAACGTGACCGAGAGGATCCTGGATCCGACACCGCTGGTGGGAGTTCCGGTCACGGAGCCGTCCTCGGTGAGCGTCAGCCCTGGCGGCAGCGGGGAGCTCGTCCGCCACGTCCCTGCACGGCCGTCCGAGCTCTCGAGCCAACCCTCGTAAGGGCTCCCGACGGTTGCGTCGGGCAGGCGGGCGGTGCTGATCTGGGGATCGGTGGAGTCAGGCATGCCCCACACCCGCCCGCACTTGCTGAGGGACCCGAACTCGAGCACGATCGTGAACAAGCTCGCGGTCTCCTCGTCGACCCAGTAGTCGAGGAAGAGCTTGACCGGCGCCTTCAGGCCGTAGGAGGCACTCAGGCAGAACTTGCCGGTCGCACCGGCCGTGAAGCTGGCCTGGCCGCTCATGTAGAGCAGTCCCTCGACCTCGATCCCGATCCGGTCGAGCAAGCCCAGTCGGTTGGAGACGCCGCCCTCGAGGGAGACGGACCCGGCCAGCTGGCCCTCGACGCTGACCTGCGGGGTGCCGGTGTCCTGGACTTTCTGCATCCCGTGGTCCTCGGTCCAGTGGACGCCGTAGAGGAAGGTCTGTGAGCGCGTGATGGTGACCCCGCCGGCCGCCGACACCGAGAGGTGGACCTCGGGCGCGATCGAGTAGGTGACGCCGTACCCGAGCGAGACGACCTTGCGGTGACTGTTCTGCCACTCCGAGTTCAGGTCGCACTCCAGGCCAGACTCGGCCTGGATGGAGCCGGAGACCTCGGTCGTGCCGGAGATGTAGGCGCTGACCTTGTTCTCAGAGAACGGATTGCCGAACCCGTGGGTCTCGAAGTACGGCGTGAGGTCGCTGATCTTGATCTCGAGCGACCCACCGAAGTCGCGGCCGCCTTCACAGTCGAAGGCGGAGCTGAACGCCTTGCCGAGGGATCCCGACGGCGCAGCGGCGCGGGCGTTCCCGAGCGCCGGCGTCGTGGGATCGATGCGGTCCGTCACGGTCACGTCCAACGCGGAGAAGACCTGGTCCAACGGCACCGAGGCCACGACGACCCGGAAGGACCCGTCCTCCTGCACAGCGAGGCTCTCGACCTTGCCGGCCAGTCCGGTCGGGTAGACCGCGCTCCCGGACGGCAGGAAGAAGGGTGCACCGACGGGCGGCAGGGTCGCGTCGGGCGCGAGGCTGACGAGGTAGCTCTCGCTGCTCTCGCTCCGGGTCACCCACTGGATCTGGGCCGCGGCCGCCTCGAAGGTCGACTCGACCGGGGTGATCTGCCCCCGTGACATGGGGGCCGGGGTGCGGTAGGTGAAGGTCTTGGTGGCCGTTCCTCCCGCAGAGGAGACGCTGAGGTTGGTCACACCGGCGACCGACGGCGGAGTGAGGATCGTCAGTGAGGTGGACTTCCGACTCACGATCCTCGCGGTCGACCCCGACAGCACGACGCGGGTGACCCGATCGAGCGCCTTGCCGGAGATCGTCAGCCGCTCCCCACCCATGACCAGGCCGGTGGACGTGCTGAGGCGGGAGATCGACGGCTTAGCCACGTAGCGGTACTTCTGTCCGGTCGCGCGCCAGGCACCGCCGTACTGCACCCAGACCTTCACCGCACCCTTGGCACGGCCCGGCGACGGGACCCGGACCCTCAGCGCGGTGCCCGACCGCTTCAGGAGCTTCGCCCGCTTCGTCCCGAACCGCACGGCGCGCACGGCCTTCAGTCCACGCCCCTTCAGGACCGTCTGGGTGCCGCCGCTGCGCGGCCCCTCCACGACGGTGAGCGAGGTGACGACCGGGGGCCTCGCAGCGGACGAGGACGCGGCACCCACGGGCGCGACCCCCGCGCTGACGGCCATGGCGACGACGAGAGCGACTGCCAGGGCCATGACGAGACGACGCAGAGAGGACACCGGTGACTCCTGGAGCTCTGAGGATGCGAGCTCGGTTCCGGCACGCGGCTGGGACGTTACTGCGAACTCGCCACGGCGACTGGCGAATCGGCAAGATCGCCCCTGAGCCAGGTCTCCCACGAGCATGGCCGGCGCTGCCGGGGGTACCAGCCGCCATGGCGGGATTCATCCTGGGTCTCTGGATCGTGACGGCGGTGGGCGGGAGCTACCTGTGGAGCTTCACCACGGGTGTCGGGCGGCCCGAGAGCACCGCGCGCAGCAGCAGCCTGCCGCCATCGGTGCTGTTCCTGCACCCGCTGGTCGGGCTGACCGGCTTCGGCACCTGGGTGGGCTACCTCTACGTGGGCGGTGACACGCTGCCCTGGGTCGCGTTCGGGCTGCTGGTGATGGGCGCCCTGCTCGGCGACGTGCTGGTGATGCGTACGCTGCGGCCCCGACGACCGGCGCTGCTCGGCGCTGTCCCGGCGGATCAGGACCCGGAGCACAGCCTGGACGAGAACGCCGTGGCGAACGCCCGGCGGGCCGAGGACCTGATCCCCCGGCCGGTCATCGTCATGCACGGCGTGCTGGCTGCGGTGCTCATGCTGCTGGTGTTCCTCGTCGCGGTGGGAGTCGGTACGTCGGGCTGACCTGGGTACCGCCATCCGGTCGCGCCGACGTACGGCGCACGTCAGGAGGAGGACGACATCCATGAGCGGGACAGACGACAACAGCGCCCGGCAGGACGACGACAGCCGTGACACCGAGCAGCAGGAGCTGACCGACGTGCAGGAGGAGCTGGACTCGCGCGCGGACGGCGATGGCCTCGCGGCCGAGGCCGGCGCGATGGACGAGACCGGGCTGACCGAGGGCTAGCTCCTCTCCGCGTCCTCGAGGCTCACCTGCACCGCGGTGACGACCTCGTCGACCAGCCGCTCGTGCCAGTCGGTGTGCCGCGGCAGGTCGACCCGCATGACCAGCGCCGAGCAGATGGCACAGGTCAAGGCGGCTTCCTCGTCGGTCGGGGTGCTCATGGCCCGCTGGTACCCAGCTCCGCGCGCGGTATGAGGCGGCCCGCGGGCACGACGAAGCCCCTCCACCTGGGGGGAACGGGAGGGGCTCCGAGTCGGCCGCCCGAAATCGTCGGGCGCGTACCGCCCAGTTTTCCACCCCTGGCGGGCCTAGGACGACCGCCAAACTTATGCAGTCCGAGACCGCGCCTGCACAAGGGGCGCACGCTGCGCCCCTCCGCCGCCTCGCGCTCCCCTAGACTCCCCCGCGTGACGGTGCTCCGCGAGCTTCGCGACTCGAGCGTCGACGCGGCGCTGATCGTGGTCGATGCCCTGCGCCTCCTGGGCCGCCACTGGCCGGCACTCCTCAGCATCTTTCTGCTCGGCCTGGCCGCACGCAACGCCGCCATGTGGGCGGCGGTGCTGCTCGGGCGCGACCACCCGGTGCTCGCCTCGCTCCTGGTGCCGTTGGCCCCTCTCTCCATGGTGATCGCTCTGGTCGTGATGCTGCGGGTGGCCGGGTCGTCGGCCCGCTGGACCCTGGGCGGGCCCGAGGACCTGACGGAGACGGGATGGGTCGCACGGCGCGAGCGGCTGGCCCTGCTCGCCTCGGCGCTCGTGCCGTTCCTGACGGTCTACGCGCTGCAGGGCCACCTGGACGCGGACCGCAACCAGTTCATCAACGAGAGCTACGCCGACGAGTTCGCCTCCGGAGCGATCTTCACCGGAGGCGCGATCGACGACCGGACCCTGGTGACCGTGACCAGCTGGCAGGTCGGCCTGGTCGTGACCGCGCTAATGCTGCGTGGCGTGATCGACCGTCTCGACCTGGCCCGCCGGCACCCGGCCTGGGCGCTCCTCGCCGCACTGGTCGAGGTGACCTGGCTGACCTGGCTGGCGGCGCTGCTGACCGAGCGCTGGCGCGACGCCGGCGGATGGGTGGGCGACCGGGTGGTGTTCGACGAGGCCGGGGAGGCATGGCGGCGCGTCACCGGGGCGCTCGGGCCGCTGACCCAACCCGTGCGCGCGGTCGGCGACGTGCTGGTCGGCGTGGTCACCGAGATCGGCGCCATCGTGGTCACGCCGGTGGCCTGGCTGACCGTGGGCGCTGTCGTGCTGGCCGGCGGCCTGCGCGGCAGCCGCCGGGCGCGGCTCGAGGAGCACCGGGTCGTCCTCCGCGCCCGCGAGCGCCTCGCCCCCCGCTTCGAGCGGCACCGGGGCTGGCGTCCGGAGCGGGTCGGCGACCTGCTCGGTCGCCGCTTCGAGGAGCTCGTCGCCGGGCTGCGCACGCTCGCGCACGCCGGCGTGGTCCCGGTGCTCACATTCTGCCTCGTGCTCGGGCTCGCGGCACTGGCCGAGTGGGGCACGGCGCTGCTGCTCCGCGCGCTCGTCGGCCCGCAGGACCCCGACACGATGCTGGCCTTCTCGCCGTACCTCGAGGTCGCGACGCGCACCGTCTACACCGTGCTCATCGTCGTCCTCGTCGCCGCTGCCGTGTCTCGGCTCCTGACCCGCCGCCTGCAGGAGGAGGCCGAGGAGCCGGTGCGACCGCACGCGGTCAGTCCCCCGAGAGGCTGAACTCGACCGCGTCCGGCGCCTCCCACCACACGCGGACCAGGTCGGGCTGCGCGTGGTCGTCGGTGACCACGAGCACGGAGACCTCGTACGCCGGGGGGCGGGGGTCCGCGCCCTCGACCCGGCTGCCGTCGTAGCGGGGACCGGGGCGATCCGGCGGCTCGCAGGCCGGCGGCGGCACGGACGTTCGCCCCAGCCTCATGGCCGCCGCGGAGGCCTCGCGGCCCCGGGTGTCGACGAGCGACACCTGGCAGCCGCCCAGCGGCACGTCCGGATCGACCTCGAAGCGCAGGCGCACCTCCCACACCGAGCTCCCGGCGACGCGGTCCAGGGGCTCAGGCCCGGAGAAGCCCTCGACCTGGGTCGCCGGCACGACCTCCAGCAGGGTGAGCGTGAGCTCGCGCCGGTGCTCGTCGCCGCCCTCGTCCTCCCATCGGTCGGTGACGGCCAGTGCCTGGCCCTGGGTGCCGGCAGTCACGTCGTGGAGCTCGTCGGGCCACCAGAAGACCTGGAGCCGGGACGCCGTGGCGAGCAGCACCAGCGCGAGCGCGACCGGCAGCACGAGCAGCCACCGCCACCTCACGACGGGTCCTCGTCATCACCCAGCGTGGGCAGCGGGACGGCGTAGGTCGGGGCGCTCGCGAACGACTCGGCGTCGCCGTCCGTCAGCCCCAGGTCGATCTCGGCAAGCGCGTCGAAGCGGGTGTCGCGCGACAGCCGCGCCAGGCGCAGCCGGAGCGTCGGGAGCGCGTCGGGCGGTACCTCCATGAAGACGGTGCAGTGGGCGGTCAGGCCGGGCGCGCTCTTGACGCACGAGTTGGCGTTGCGTCCGACCGTCCCCCACACCCGCCCCTCGGCGTCGCCGAGCTCGGCGAAGGTCATCGAGACGTTCTCCTCGGTCGGCACGACCGAGTAGTGCACGACGACCCACAGGCCAGGGCTGACCATCTCGGCGCCGTACCTCTCGACCGTCGTGGTCCCGAACACCTCGTCGACGGTCACGGTGGCCGTCCGGATGTCGATCGCCTCGCCCACGCCGCCGGTGCGCACGTGCGGCTCGGCGCCAGGGTCGTCCTCGCGGTCGGGCAGCCAGTCCTGGAGGAGGGAGCCCGCCGCGAGCAGGCCCAGGGAGACCGCGCCGGTGCCGAGCGCTCGTCGCCACCTGGTCATCGGAGCGCCTCGGGCTCGGGACGGGTCGTCGGCAGCGGGGTCACGTCCAGCGCGACCAGGGCGACGGGCTGGGCGTCGAACCAGCCGAGGTCGCCGTCGAGCGCGCTGGGGCGGAGCCTGTGCTCGAGCAGGGTCACGCTCAGCCGTTCCGGGACGGCCTCCTCGTCGACGACGAACGTGACCTGGACGTCATAGCGAAGCCCTGGCCCGAGTCCCCGCAGGCTGACGCCGTCCGCGCTGACGCGGACGCTCGGCTCCGGCACCTCGACCGGCGAGCCGAACTGGTCGTAGGCGCTGGACAGGTCCGCGGTGAACGCCTGAGTGAGGACCGTCGCCGACACCGACTCCGGCACCGTCAGCTCGATCCAGCCTGCCACCACGACGAGCGCCTGCCCCTCCTCGGCGGCGTCGCCGTGCAGCTCGAGGCGCGCCGACGCCTCGTCGAGCCGCACCCGGAACGGCGCCGCCTCGACCTCGGTTCCCGCCGCGACCCGCACTGCGCCCTCGGACCGCGAGCTCGCCCAGCCTCCCAGCAGCGAAACGAGGAGCACAGCGAGCGCCAGCACGGCCGCCGCCGTCGACAGCCGAGGATGTTCGCGGACCGTCGCCGCGGCAGAGAGGACCCCCCGCGTCGACACGAGGGGAGTCTAGGGCGGGTCCGACGGGGGTGGCCGACGACTCCAGGAAATGGAAAGAACCACCCGCGGTCTCGGGTCCGCGGGTGGTTCTGAGAAGCAGATTACGCAGCCGCCGGCAACCGGTCCCCCACGCGGGATCCACAGTTCGGGAACAAGCGGGTAACGACCCGGCCGCGGTCAGGCCGAGCTGGACGCCGTCAGCTGAGGCGCGGTGTCGCGTAGGCGTCCCTGTTGCCACATCAGGTGCACGATGAGCGCCGCCATCACCACGCCGAGGGTGCCCAGGGCCAGGTCGCCGAGGGTGTCGTCGTAGGCACCGGCGCGCTCGGAGGACTTGCTGACGAACGCGAAGTACTCCGCGATCTCCCAGGCCAGTGCGGCGGTGACCCCGAAGGCCAGCGCGCGCTCGATGGTGCGTCCCAGCGTCGCGCTGCGGTGCAGGGTCAGCAGGATGAACGCCGCCGCGAGCAGACCGGTGTTGACGAAGTGCATCCAGTCGTCGAACCACCAGATCAGGTCGTAGAGGTCCAGCCGGTTGCCCAGCGTGTCGCTGAAGCAGGTGATGGTCACCAGCAGGTCGGCGACCCAGGGGAACGACGCCCGCTCGCGCCAAAAGAAGTACCAGACGGCCGGCACGCTGAACGCGAGCAGCGAGTAGCCGACCGTCCGCGCGTTGGCGGCCTTGCCCTCGAGGTTGCCCCACTCGGGGCTGATCGTGGCCATGACCAGGAGCAGCAGCATCGTGCCCTTGGCGAAGATGTCGAGGCCGCGGGCCAGGCTGGGGGCGGGGTAGCGCACGGCCTGCGGCGCGTCAGTCACGCGTGAGCCTGCGGTGGGTGACGCGGTGCGGGCGCGCCGCCTCGACGCCGAGCCGCTCCACCTTGTTCTCCTCGTAGGCGGCGAAGTTGCCCTCGAACCAGAACCACCTGGCGGGCTCCTCGTCGGTGCCCTCCCAGGCCAGGATGTGGGTCGCGACGCGGTCCAGGAACCACCGGTCGTGGGAGGTGACCACGGCGCAGCCGGGGAAGTCGAGCAGCGCGTCCTCCAGCGAGGAGAGGGTCTCGACGTCCAGGTCGTTGGTGGGCTCGTCGAGCAGCAGCAGGTTGCCGCCCATCTTCAGGGTCAGCGCGAGGTTGAGGCGGTTGCGCTCACCACCGGAGAGCACGCCGGCCTTCTTCTGCTGGTCCGGGCCCTTGAACCCGAACGACGCGACGTAGGCGCGCGAGTTCATCTCGAAGTTGGCGACCTTGATGAAGTCCAGGCCGTCGGAGACGACCTCCCAGACGTTCTTGGTGGGGTCGATGCCGCCGCGGCTCTGGTCGACGTAGGAGATCTTGACCGTCTGGCCGACGTTCAGCTCGCCGGCGTCGGGCTCCTCCTGGTCGGTGATCATGCGGAACAGCGTGGTCTTGCCGACGCCGTTGGGGCCGATGACCCCGACGATGCCGGCACGCGGCAGCGAGAACGACAGGTCCTCGATGAGGGTCCGGTCGTCGAAGCCCTTGGTCAGGTGCTTGGCCTCCAGCACCACGTCACCGAGGCGCGGACCGGCCGGGATGTTGATCTCGGAGGTGTCGATCTTGCGCATCCGGTCGGCCTCGGCCGCCATCTCCTCGTAGCGCGCGAGACGGGACTTGCTCTTGGTCTGGCGGGCCTTGGCGTTGGAGCGCACCCACTCGAGCTCGCGCTCGAGCATCTTGGCGCGCTTGGCGTCCTTCTGGCCCTCGATCTTGAGGCGGTCCTTCTTGGTCTCGAGGTAGGTCGAGTAGTTGCCCTCGTAGGGGTGGGTGGAGCCCCGGTCGAGCTCGAGGATCCACTCCGCGACGTTGTCGAGGAAGTACCGGTCGTGGGTGATCGCCAAGACGGCACCCGGGTAGTCCTTGAGGTGGCCCTCGAGCCACTGCACGGACTCGGCGTCGAGGTGGTTGGTGGGCTCGTCGAGGAGCAGCAGGTCGGGCTGCTGCAGCAGCAGCTTGCACAGGGCGACGCGGCGGCGCTCACCCCCGGAGAGGTTGTCGACGAGCGTGTCCGGCGGCGGGCAGCGCAGGGCGTCCATCGCCTGGTCCAGTCGGCTGTCCAGGTCCCAGACGTTGGCCGCGTCGAGCTCGGTCTGCAGGTCCCCGGCCTCGGTCGTGACCTTGTCCTGGTCGGCGTCGGGGTCGCCCATCAACATGTAGAGCTCGTCGAGGCGGGCCATCTTGGCCTTGATCTCGCTGACCGCCTCCTCGACGTTCTCGAGGACCGTCTTGCCCTCCGTCAGCGGCGGCTCCTGCTGGAGCATCCCGACCGTGGCGTTGGGGTCGAGGATCGCGTCGCCGTTGTTGGCGTGTTCCAGCCCGGCCATGATCTTGAGCAGGGTCGACTTGCCGGTGCCGTTGGGCCCGACGACGCCGATCTTCGCCCCGTGCAGGAACGACAGCGTCACGTTGTCGAGGACGACCTTGTCGCCATGGGCCTTGCGCACGTTGCGCAGGGTGAACACATACTCCGCCATGCCACCGAGCCTACGGCTCACCGACCGCAGACGCCCAAACGGGTCAGGCGGCGGCGCCCTCCCCCGGGCCCCACGCGGCGGCCCGCGTGAGCTGGCTCACCGGCCGGGGAGACCAGGCGGCTACTTGAGGGCCGTGGCGAGCTGCGTACGCACCTCGGAGTACGCCGCCAGCTCGGCCGCGACCGGCCGCACGACCAGCTCGTCGGCCACCTCGTGGACGGCCGCCCGCAGCCGGCGGTCGGCCGAGTGGGCCTTGCGCCGAGCGGTGGCGGCGACCAGCCAGCGACACACCAGGGCCAGCAGCAGCCCGAGCGCGATCCCGCCGACCAGCAGCAGGGTCGGCAGCGCCAACGGGCCGACGTCGGGCGTGGCCGGCTCGGAAAGCTGCAGGTAGCCCATGACGGCGAGCGCGGCCAGCCAGAGGCCGCCGACCAGCGCGGTGGCGATCAGGGCCCACTGCACGCCACGGACCGCACCTGCCCACCACGGCATCGTCGTGACCCCCAGGTCCGTGCCGCCCACGGCCCGGTCCAGGCGGTCGTTGAGGTCGGGCAGGCGCGACGTCGAGGCGCGGCGCACGGCCTCCACCCACGGGCGTCCCAGGCCGGCGGAGGCGTCATCGGCCAGCGCCCGCACCTCGGTGTCGACGCGCGCCCGCTGCACCGGCGTGGTCGCCGGCAACGACGTGCGAGAGCTGCCGGTGAGCTGGGCAGCGGAGTCGCCGAGGTCCAGGTGCAGCCGCTTGAGCGGATCCGGCTTGAGCCGCGAGAACCACGCGACGACCGGCCAGCCGGTCGCCCGTCCCGCACGCAGGCGGGTGGAGCGTTCCACGGCGTCGACCACGGTCGGCACGCCCGCGGCGTCGGCCAGGCTGTCCTCGAGGTCGGCCACGCGCTTGTCGGAGAGCGAGCGCGGCCTGCCGGAGCCGGAGGCCTCCTGCAGCCGCGCGGCGACGTCGCGCAGGTCGGCCTCGAGCCGCTGGCGAGTGGCCTGCTTGTCGGCGACGCGACCGGCGATCTCGGCGCGCAGCTCGGCCATGCCGATGCCGTGGCGAGCGCTGACCGGGATGATCGGGACCTGCTGAAGGCCGTCCTGGTCGAGCAGCCGTCGCACGTCGGCCACCATCGAGGGGCGCCGGTCCTCGGGGACGGTGTCGATGTGGTTCAGCACGACGACCATCACCGAGGCGTGGCTCTGCAGGGGCTTGAGGTAGCGGTCGTGGATCGCGGCGTCGGCGTACTTCTGCGGGTCGAGCACCCACACCAGCATGTCGACGAGCTGCACCAGCCGGTCCACCTCCAGGTGGTGGCTGAGCTCGGTCGAGTCGTGGTCGGGCAGGTCGAGCAGCACGACCCCGTCCAGCTGGCTGTCCTCGCGCCGGGTGTCGAGCATCGAGTCGCGGGTGGTCTGGTGGCGCGGGGGGATGCCGAGCCACTCGAGCAGCTCGTCGGCCCCGTCGCTCCCCCACACGCAGGCACTGGCCCACGACGTGGTGGGGCGGCGTACGCCGACGGCCGAGAGCTCCAGGCCGGTCAGGGCGTTGAAGGTCGAGGACTTGCCCGAGCCCGTGGCGCCGGCGATCCCGACGACGGTGTGCCGGGCCGACAGCCGCAGCCGGCCGGCGGCACGGCCGGCCGTCGCCTCGGCCTCGTCGACGAGCGCGTCGTCCAGACGCCCGCGAGCAGCGGTGGCGGCGGCCTCGAGCGCGGTGATGCGGGCGCCGATGTCGGTGCCCCGCGTGACCAGCTTCTTGGCTCCTTCGAGCAGGGTGGTCACTCTGCTCCTCTCTTCGACTCGGCGTATCGGAGGTCGTCGACGCGGCGCGTGGCGTCGCGCAGCCGGTCCGGCGCCCCCGGCTTGAGCTCCAACGACGCGACGAGCGCAAGGTAGCGCTCGCGCTCGGCGCGGAACAGCTCGGTGATGCGTTGCTCCAGCGAGCGGCGGGCGCGCTCGGCGAGGCTGCGGACCGCCTGGTCGCCGAAGACCGCCTCGAGCAGCTTCTGTCCGAGCACCGCGGAGCCGCCGGCGATCCCGGCCTCCGCGCCCGTGACCCCGGCGGTATGGGCGAACACCACGACCATCAGCGCGACCGAGAGCCCGTTGACCCCGAACGCGAGGAACCGGGCGGTGCTGCGCTTCTCGGCGCCCTCGCTGCGGACCATGTCCAGCACGTCCGACTGCCAGTCGCGCACCGCCCGCTCGGCCTTGCGGCGCAGGTCGCGCGAGGCGCGACCGAGGTCCTGGTCGGCGCGGGCGAGCAGCCCCTGTCCGGCGGCCAGCTGCTGCCACGACGCCTCGGCCCGCTCGGCGGCGGCCTCCGCGTGCTCGAGGATCAGCGTCTCCAGCCCGGACTCGACCGCGACGGTGACCCGCTCGGCCTGCTGGGGCTTGCCCTTGATCGCGTTGACGACCCGGTCCCGGAACCAGCCGACCTTGTCCTCGAGCGACTTGAGCAGCTCGCCGGTCCCGACGAACTCCTGCCAGCGGGCCAGGACCTCGCCGCGCAGCAGGGTGCCGTCGGCGGAGGCGACGGAGATGGCGGTGACGGCGTCGTCGTAGGCACGATCGGCGTCGGCGCGCAGGCGCTCGGCGACGGCCGCCTGCTCCGCGGCGGCGTCCGCCACTCCGTAGGTACGCCGGGCGATCGTGCGGATGGCCCCGTCCAGCGTCTGCTTGACGACCGCACCCCGGGCGCCGGTGTCGGCCGCGAGGGACGCCAGCCAGGCCCGGATCTCGGCCACGTGGTGGGCGGGCAGCAGCCCGTCGTCGTCGACCTTGCCCTCGGTGACCGTGAACAGCGGTGAGTCCTTGAGCCCACGGCTCGCGAGCATCCGCGCCAGGTGGGTGGACACCGTCTCGATCGCGTCGTCGGGCGTGCGGTCGAGGACGATGGCGACCGCGGTGGACCGCTCCGCGGCCTGCTTGAGGAAGTCCCACGGCACCTGGTCGGCGTAGCGGGCGGCCGAGGTGACGAACAGCCACAGGTCGGCGGCGGCGAGCAGTTGGGCGGCGAGCTGGCGGTTGCGCTCCTCGACGGAGTCGACGTCCGGGGCGTCGAGCAGTGCCAGCCCGGCCGGGACGGCGGTCGTCGCCACCAGCTGCAGGGCGTCGGGGTCGTTGGTGGCGTGCTGCACCCGCACCAGGTCGGGCAGCAGCCGGTCCTGACCGAACCAGGCGACGTCGTCGGGGTGGTGGACGAGCACCGGGGAGCGCGTCGTCGGACGGAGCACGCCGGGCGTGGTCACCCGGCTGCCGACCAGCGAGTTGACCAGGGTCGACTTGCCGGCACCGGTGGAGCCGCCGACGACCGCCAGCAGCGGGGCGTCGATGGTCATCAGCCGCGGGATCGCGTAGTCCTCCAGCTGGTCGATCATCTCCCGGCGCGCGGTGCGCTGCTCCTCGATGCCGGGCAGGTCCAGCGGGAGATCGGCGTCCTGTAGGGCCCCCCGCAGCCGGACCAGCGCCGTGAGCATCACGCTGTTGGTGTCGCTCATCGTGTGGGTACCACCTGTCCGGGGAACGCGATGCGCGGTCGCACGGCGTTGATCCGGGCAAGGTAGTCCTGCCCGCGGAGCCGGTAGTCGGCGGGAGGCGTCCCGCGCAGCAGCCGGTGATGCAGGAAGCCGAGCTCGATGGCGGCCTGCTGGTAGTCCTTCATCGCCTCGATCGCTCCCGGACCGCCGTACTGCCGGGCGAACTGACGTGCCGCGCGGCGGGCGCGCAGGTCGACCAGCCAGCCGATGTCGGTGCCCGGGATCAGGCCGCGGCGCGAGGCGTCGTGAAGGGCCGCGGTGAGCATCGTGCGCTCGGAGTGACGCATCCAGATCCCGAGCCAGACCAGGCCGATCACGGCCGGGACCATGAGGACGAGGTAGACCCCGGCGAAGCTCGCGAGCCCGAAGATCGTGGAGCCGTTCCACAGCCCGTGGGCGAGGACCGCCAGGCAGTAGCCGCCGATCGGCGCCAGCCACCGCACCGCGGGGCTACGGGTGGTCACCGCGAGGCCGATGCCGATGCCGGTGAACGTCGTGAACAGCGGATGCGCGAACGGGCTCAGCAGGCACCGCACCACGAAGAGCGCGGTCACGCCGGCGATGCCACCGGGCGCCTGGCCGTCGGTGCCGTTGTAGGCAGCGGCGAGGTAGAGGATGTTCTCGGTGAACGCGAAGCCGATGCCGACCATGCCGGCGTAGACGATCCCGTCGAGGATCCCGTCCAGCTCGGCGCGGCGCCACCACAGGAGCAGCAGCAGGAAGATCCCCTTGCTGGCCTCCTCGGTCACCGGCGCGACCACGGCGAGGGACTGGTTGTCGGTGAAGCCCACCACCATGCCGCCGACGCCGCCGACCAGGATCGCGGCGACGGTGGCGACGAACGCACCCCACAGCAGGGCGTAGGCCAGCAGCCGCTTGGGCTCCGGCTCGTAGCGGTCGAGCCAGAGGTACGACGCGACCAGCGGGCCCACTGGCACGGCGGCCAGAAGGGTCGCGAGGAACATGATCCGAGGAGCCCCGGACAGGGCCAGAATGACCAGCATCGCCAGCGCCCCGAGGGCCACCAGCACGGTCACCACGACCGTGAAGGCGACGCTGTCGCGACGAGGTCCGGGCATGGCGAAAGCCTATCGTCAGGGCTCGGGATCCCCGACCTTGCGGCGTACAGTGACGAGGTGAGCGAGCAGACCCCTCCCGAGTCCGTTGATCCCAAGACCGAGTCGCACGACCCGGCCGTGCCGGCGGCGTACTCCGCCTTCATGCGCCAGGGTTGGGGTGAGCGCGAGTTGGACCTGCCGCGGCATCCGGTCGCCGACCTCGCGGCGGCACGACGGGCCCGGCTGGCCGAGGCGTTCCCCGGCGAGCGGCTGGTCCTGCCCGCCGGCACCTTCAAGGTGCGCTCCAACGACACCGACTACCGCTTCCGGTCCGACACCGCCCACACCTACTTCTCCGGCAACCAGACCAGCGACGCCGTGCTGGTCGTCGAGGACGGCGACGCCGTCCTCTACGCGCGTCCGCGCTCGTCGCGCGAGACCGACGAGTTCTTCCGCGACCGCGCCTACGGCGAGCTCTGGGCCGGGCGCCGCCCCTCCGCCCACGAGATCTCCTCCTCGCTCGGCATCGAGGTGCGCCACGTCGACTCGCTCGCCGATGTCCTCGCCACCGGCGGCAAGACCCGCGTGCACCGCGGTGTCTCCGCCCTCGTCGATGCGCTGGTGCCCGGCGACACGAGCCTGGACGCCGACCTGGCTCGGGTCGTGTCCGAGATGCGCCTGGTCAAGGACGACTGGGAGGTCGGCGAGCTGCAGGAGGCATGCGACATCACCGCCCTCGGCTTCGAGGACTCCGTGCGCGAGTGGGACAACGTGCTCAAGTACGGCGAGCGGTGGCTCGAGGGCACGTTCTTCCGCCGCGCCCGCGCGATGGGCAACGACATCGGCTACGACTCGATCGTCGGGGGCGGCAAGCACGCCACGACGCTGCACTGGATCGACAACTCCGGCCCCATCACGCCCGGGGAGCTGGTGCTGCTCGACATGGGCGTCGAGGGCCACAACCTCTACACCGCCGACGTGACCCGCACCCTGCCCGTCGACGGCACCTACACGCCGCTGCAGCGCGAGCTCTACGAGCTCGTGCTCGCCGCACAGGACGCCGGCATCGACGCCGTACGGCCCGGGACCGCGTTCGCCGACGTGCATCTCGCGTCCATGACCGTGCTCGCCCACGGCCTCGAGGGGATGGGGCTGCTGCCGGTCAGCGCCGAGGAGGCGCTCGACCCGGACTCGAAGGTCTACGCACGCTGGACGCTGCACGGCACCAGCCACATGCTCGGCATGGACGTCCACGACTGCGGACAGGCCGCCCCCGAGACCTACGCCAAGGGCACGCTGGCGCCCGGGATGGTGCTGACGGTCGAGCCGGGGCTGTACTTCCAGGAGGACGACCTGCTCGTCCCCGAGGAGCTGCGCGGCATCGGCATCCGCATCGAGGACGACATCCTGGTCACCGACGACGGCGCACGAAACCTCTCCGCGTCGCTGCCGCGCACCGCTACGGACGTCGAGGAGTGGATGGGCTCGCTGCGCGGCTGATGTGACCGGCATCACCACCCCGGTGGGACCATGGTGTGCATGTCGACAGCAACCCGTCACACCGGGCTCGGCGCGGCGGCTCTGACGCTCGCTCTGTGTCTGGCCGGCTGCGGTGGGGACGACGGCGACGCTTCCGACGGCGGCCGGTCGGCCAGTGAGTCAGCCAGTGAGTCAGCCAATGAGTCAGCCAGCGGCACCGCCACCGCAGGCGGCCCTGCCGTCCTCTCCCAGGCGGAGGCGGACCAAGCGGCGCTGACCGCCGCCGACGTGGGCGAGGGCTACGTCGCAGAGAAGGACGACGACACCGACGACGTGGACGACGACCTGGGCTGCCTGAACGCCGTTCAGGTCCTCTCCGACTTCGATGCCCAGACCGAGGCCGAGATCACCATCGAGCCCGAGAACGAAGCCGAGGGCAGCTACCGCAGCGTCCTGAGTGTGGTCAGCTCCTACGCCGACACCGCCACCGTCAGGGATGCGTTCGCGACGTTCCGCCGCGACATCGACGCCTGCGACGCCGTCGACGTCACCGACGACGACGGCGTCACGATCACCCTCGAGGTCACCCACCCCACCGCCGCGCCGATCGGCGAGGTCGACGAGCAGGTCTCCTTCATCGCCACCGGGACGGTCTCGAGCGCCGGACAGTCCCTGCCCTACCGCCTCGCCTTTGCCGCCTCGCGCGTCGAGAACAACCTCTCGGTCGTCGGCCTGATCGACGTGGGCCAGGTGGACGCGGACATCCTTCCCCGCCTCACCGAGACGGCGGTCGAGCGGCTCAACGCCGTCGTCGGCTGACCTGCCTGCACCGCGGCCAGCGGCGCCTGACGTGGCGCAGCCCACGGAACAGATCCCTGTCACCACGCGTTTGCTCCTCCGGGTCAGGTCCTGACTCACCGACCATGCAGGGAGCCGCTTTCGTGACCAGTACCGCCGATCTGCCCGCCTCGACGGACGCACTGCCCCCTACCGGGGACCGGCTGAGCGGCTCAGACCTCCTGGTCATCGGCCTGCTGCTCGCGTCCACGTTCGTGGTGATCCTCAACGAGACGATCATGAGCGTGGCGCTGCCCGAGCTGACGACGGACCTCGAGGTCACCACGGCGGCTGCGCAGTGGCTGACCACCGGGTTCCTGCTCACGATGGCCGTGCTCATCCCGGTGACCGGGTTCCTGCTGCAGCGCTTCCACCTGCGCCCGCTGTTCCTGACGGCGATGACGCTGTTCAGCGCGGGCACCCTGGTCGCCGCCACCGCACCGGGCTTCGAGGTCCTGCTCGCCGGGCGCGTGGTGCAGGCCTCGGGGACCGCCATCATGATCCCGCTGCTGTTCACGACCGTGCTCAACCTGGTCCCGGCGGCCAGGCGGGGTCGGATGATGGGCAACATCTCGATCGTGATCGCGGTGGCGCCGGCCATCGGGCCGACGCTGTCCGGCCTGATCCTGGACGTGCTCGACTGGCGGTGGATGTTCTGGCTGGTGCTCCCCATCTCGCTGCTGTCCCTCTCCGTCGGAGCGGTCAAGCTGCGCAACGTGACCGAGCCTCGCTCCATCCCGATCGACCTGGTCTCGGTCGCGCTGTCGGCCCTCGCCTTCGGCGGCCTGATCTATGGTCTCAGCAGCATCGGCGAGGCGGCGTCCGGCGAGGTGCCCGTCGACCCGTGGATCACGATCACCGTAGGCGCGCTCGCGCTGGCGGCGTTCGTGTCGCGCCAGCTGATGCTCCAGCGCTCGGACCGCGCCCTGCTGGACCTCCGCACCTTCCGCAGCAGCCACTTCTCCATCGCCGTGCTGCTCGTAGCCGCGAGCATGATGAGTCTCTTCGGCACCCTGATCCTGATCCCCATCTACCTGCAGGGCGTGCTCGGCCTGGACACCCTCGACACGGGGCTGCTGCTGCTCCCCGGCGGCCTCCTGATGGGCCTGATGGGGCCGGTCGTCGGACGCATCTACGACCACATCGGCCCACGGGCGCTGGTCATCTCCGGCTCCGTCGTCGTCAGCGCCGCCCTCTGGCTGCTGGCCCAGGTGGACACGGCCACGCCCTCGTCGTACGTCCTGACGTCCCACGTGATCCTGAGTCTCGGGCTCTCCCTGCTCTTCACGCCGCTGTTCAGCTCCGGGCTCGGCGCCCTGGCCCCCGCCCTGTACTCCCACGGCAGCGCCATCGTCAGCACCGTGCAGCAGCTCGCGGGCGCCGCGGGCACCGCCCTGTTCATCACGATCCTGGCGCGCGCTGCGGCCGACACCGACTCCGTGGCCGCCACGTCGGACGGCGTCCGCGCCGCCTTCGCCGTCGGCGCGGTCATCTCGACGGTGGCCGTCGCCATCGCCCTCTTCGTACGCCGACCGGCCGAGCAGGCGGCCGCCGGCCCCGTCGAGGGCTGACGGCGGGCGCTCAGGCGGCGTCGTGCACCTGGTAGCCGTCCGGGTCGGCGAAGGTGAAGGTCCGGCGGAACGGACTGTCGTACGACTCGGTCACGATGGGGACGCTGGCCGCCGCCAGCAGGCCGGTGCGGACGCCCGCCTCTGGCGTCTCGAAGCTGAATCGCCAGACCGCCGTCCCCCTCCGCCTGCGGCATACTGGCGACCGGATCGGAACCTGCCGTCGACCTACACCAGGGTTGTCCCCCTGCTCTGGGCGTCTGTATCTTCCAATCCCCCGCCCCCGTAGCTCAGCTGGATAGAGCAGCGGCCTTCTAATCCGCCGGTCGCAGGTTCGAGTCCTGCCGGGGGCGCCCGTTCGTCTAGCCGGCAAGCGCGAGCCGGAGCTCAGGTGCCGGTCGGTAGATCTCCACGGTGATGACATGTGGCCTGGTCGGTGAGGCCCGGACCGGCAGGGGCGGCGCGTGGGAGTCGTGGGTGTGCCCGGCGGGAGTCGTGATCTCGACGTGATGGCGCTGCGGCCACTCGCTCGTGGTGCGGTGTCGCCAGCCGGGCGACTCCTTCGCGTAGTTGCAGGCCTCGCACAGTCCTTGGCCGCCGTCGAACGTGGTCCGGCCGCCGCGCGCCCGAGCGGTGACGTGATCGGCGTGGCGCACGGGGGCGTCGCACCACGGGGTGCGGCAGGCCTCACCGTCGCGCGCGAACAGCAGCCGGCGTAGAGCACGCGGGAACACGATCCCGCGGGAGTCCATCGCCACCAGGTGGTGCTCGAGCGGGTGCGCGAACAGGCGCCGCACCAGGACCCGCCCGTCGGCCTCGGCCAGGATTCGACGGGCCGTCCCCGCGGGGAGCGGGCCGTAGCCGACCAGGTGGGCCGGCGTGGCGTCGTCCTCGCCGAGCAGCATCTCGGCGTTCATCACGAGCTGGATCTCGACCGGCCGGGCGCCGGCGACCGCAGGAGCACAGAGACGAGCGACGAGCTCGTCGGCCATCACCTGGTCGCGGCTGCGCTCGTCGCCCATCGCACGGCGCAGGTCGGCGTGCTCGCGCAGCGACTCGATGGCGGCCTGGGCGTCCTCGGCGCCGATCTCCGCGGACAGCCGGGCCATCGCGTCGGGCAGCCCGCGGGTCGTGACCCGGCGGCGGACCCGAGCCCGCTCGGCGCGCTGCTCCGCGGCGCGCTCGTCGAGCTCCAGGACCATCCGCCGCGTGGCGACGGTGATCTCGCGGACGCCCATCCCGGCCACCTGCGGGCCCAGCGTGGCGTCCAGCACCGCTCGGTCGGCGCGGCACAGGTCGGCGCTCTCGCGGGCCACGATCTGGGCGCGGTACTCGTCGATGTCGCCCCGCGCCAGGGCGGCGAGGGTCTCAGGGAGGTCGTGGACCAGCGCCAACGCCAGGACCGTGTGCTCGCGACCTCGAGCCGGCGACTCGAGCCGAGCGAGGGCCACTTCGTGGCCCACCCCCCGTCCCCGCCGAGCCGCGGGCTCGCCCGCCTCGGCCGCACCGCGTACCCGGCGCGCGTGCAGCTCCGCCGTCAGCCTCGCCTGAGCGGCCGCGGCGGCGCGGGCCTGACGCTCCCACGCCTCGATCTGCTTCACGAGGTCGGCGTCGTCGAGGTCCACGGCATCGATGCCCACGGCGGCGATATCCGGGTCGACCCAGGACGCGGCGGGGCGCGTCTCCTGGGTCGACTCTACGAACATGTGTTCGATTATACTCCGACCTCCGGAGACGTCAAGTGCGGGACTCAGTTCATGAACATCGCGCCGTCCACGTTGAGCGTCTGGTCATCCGAGCCGCGAGAGGGTGGGGTAGTCGGTGTAGCCGCGCTCGTCGCCGCCGTAGGCCTTGCTCAGGTCCGGCTGGGCCAAGGGTGCGCCGCTGGCCAGGCCCTCGGGCAGGTCGGGGTTGGCGATGAAGAGCTGACCGAACGACAGCAGCGCTGGCGGTGCTCGCGCGGCTCGAGGCCAACCTGACGGACGCCGAGGAGCGTCAGGCCAGCGACACCAGCACGTCGCAGTAGCCCGAGTCGCGCACGAACCCCAGGGTCCGGTTGGCGGCCAGGATCGCGTCGTTGCCGGCCATGTTCTGCGTGTAGATGGCGCGGACGCCGTAGTCGGCCATGACCGGCGCCTACGCGCTCTTCAGCGCGACCGCGAGCCCACGGCCGCGGGCCGAGGGTGCGCGCGGAACACCTCGAAGGGCAGGTCCCCGCCGCCGTCGGTCGCATCCGGCGCCGGACGCCTCGTGGGCAATCCCGGAAACCGTCAGATCGGCGCCCGGGTCACGTCAATGCGCGGCCGGGTCGACGACCCGCAGCTGCTCGGGCGAGAGCCCGTGGGTCATCCCCCACGCGACGGCCTGCGAGCGCCGGCTCACGTCGATCTTGCGGTACGCCGTGCGGATGTAGGTCTTGACCGAGTTGATGCTCAAGTAGGAGCGGTCGGCGATCTCCTGGTTGGAGAGACCCTGCGCGATGAGCGCGAGCACCTCGGCCTCGCGCATGCTCAGCCCGTGCTCCTTGCCGGGCCATCGACCGGGTGGTTGTACGGCCACCGGCTCCGGCCCGGGCCGCACCAGCTCGCCGCCGGCGACGGCCTCCACGGCCCGCACGAGGTCCTCGGCCGAGAACGACTTGGACACGTAGCCGTGGGCGCCCTGGGCCAGCGAGCGGTCGACCAGGTCGGGCTGGGTGTTCCAGCTGTAGACGAGGACCTTGGCGTCGCCTCCACGGACCAGGTCCTGGAGGTCGACGCCGTCGCCCTGCACCTGCCCGAACGTGTCGTAGAGGATCACGTCCACGTCACTGATCACCGGCAGGCCGGTGTCGATCTCCACCACGAGGACCCGATCCACGTGGGGAAGCAGCATCGCCGCCAGCCCGGCCACGACCACCTCGTAGTCATTGACGATCGCGACCCTGATCTGCGCCGCCCGCTGCTCCATGCGCCGCATGGTATTTCACCCACGGGGAGGAAGCGTCATTTGACGCTGAACTCATAGGTTGGCACGGTGCGGGCCCCCACGACCTCGGCCGAGTGGCGCTCCCATGAGCACTTCGCCCAGGTCCCCGAGCTGGAGCTGTCCGCCTTCCGGCGGCTGGTCGTCGTCTCGGCCCACCCCGACGACGAGAGCCTGGGCGCCGGCGGCCTGATCGCGACGGCCTACGCACGCGGCATCCCCGTGTACGTCGTGCTCCTCACCGCCGGCGAGGCCTCGCAGTCCTCGCCGTCCCCGGCCAACACCCGGCACGCGCTGGCCACCATGCGGCTGGCGGAGATGGAGAACGCGCTCGCCCGGCTCGCCCCCGACAGCCCTCTGGTCTTCCTCGGGGCGCCCGACGGCGGGGTCGCCGCCTCGGAGGTGCAGGTCACCGCGTCGCTGACCGAGCTGCTCGGTGACGCCTCCGCGACCCTGGTGGCCGCCCCCTGGCGGCGTGATGGCCACCCGGACCACGACGCCGCCGGCCGCGCTGCCGCCGCGGCCGCCGCGGCCGCCGGCGCGACACTGGTGGAGTACCCGGTGCAGTTCTGGAGCCGGGGACTGCCCGCGGCCGCTCCCTGGGACGAGATGGTGCGCCTCACACTGACCCCGGAGGCACGCGACGCCAAGGCCGCCGCCATCCAGTGCCACGCCAGCCAGGTCGGCAGGCTGCCCCACCGCGGCGAGCGCGGCCCCACGCTGACCGGGCGGGTGCTGGCGCACTTCGCCGGCGGACACGAGCACTTCGTCGCGACACGCCCCGAGGTCCCCGGTCCCATCACCGCGCCGGGATAGAACGGAGCAGGCCCCGCACTGTATGAGAGTGCGGGGCCTCACTGCTGCTCACCGGGGGCTGCTCACCGGGGGGCCGCGACGTACTCCTCGATCTCGGCGAGCACCCGCTCGCGCACGTCGTCGGGCGCGAACGACACCTCGACCGCCGTGCGCGCGAGGTCGGCGACGCCCCGGTGGTCGAGGCCCAGCAGGTCGGCGGCGATCTCGTACTCACGGTTGAGCGTGGTGTTGAACATCGGCGGGTCGTCGGAGCCGATGGTCACGACGACGCCGGCGTCCACGAAGGCCTTCAGCGGGTGCTCCGTCAGGCTCGCCACGGCGCGGGTGGCCAGGTTGGACGACGGGCAGACCTCGAGGGGGATCCGGTGCTCGGCCAGATGCGCCAGCAGCGCCGGGTCGGCCGCCGAGGAGGTCCCGTGGCCGATCCGCTCCGCGCCCAGCAGCCTCAGGGCGTCCCAGACGGTCTCCGGCCCGGTCGTCTCGCCGGCGTGGGGCACCGAGTGCAGTCCGGCGGCGCGGGCGGCGGTGAAGTGCGGCTCGAACTGCGGCCGCGGCACCCCGATCTCGGGGCCGCCGAGGCCGAAGGCGACGAGCCCGTCCGGGCGGTGGTCCAGCGCGTAGCGCAGCGTGGCGTCGGCGGCCGGCAGCCCGGACTCGCCGGGGATGTCGTAGACCCAGCGCAGCACCAGCCCGAAGTCGCGCTCGGCCGACAGCCGGGCGTCCTCGATGGCCTCGGTGTAGGCCTCGATCGGGATCCCCGCCGCCACCGACGTGTACGGCGTGCAGGTGAGCTCGGCGTAGCGCAGCGACTGCCCCTCCGCCATCTCCCGGGCGACCTCGTAGGTGAGGTAGCGCAGGTCCTCCGGGGTCCGGATCAGCCCGACGACGGCGAGGTAGACGTCGATGAAGTGCGCGAAGTCGCGGAACTCGAAGAAGGCGCGCAGCGCGTCCGGGTCGGAGGGGACCGTGCCCGGGTGCCGCTCGGCGAGCCCGCTGACGATGCGCGGGGATGCGGAGCCGACGTGGTGGACGTGCAGCTCCGCCTTGGGCAGTCGCGCGATGAAGTCGTGGATCATCCCGCGATGCTGCCAGCCGGGCCCCGCCACCGCCCAGACGGCGTCGTCCCAGAACGGGCCGTCGAGGTCACTCGAGCTCGGCGACCAGGTTCTCGGTCATCTCCTCGATCGTGCGACCGTCCTGGAAGACCTCGCCGTCGAGCAGGATGATCGGGGTGCTGTTGACACCCGCGTCCCCGGCGGCCTTCGTGGCACCGTCCACCCACTCCTGCTTCTCGAGGCCCTCGATGCCCGCCTTCACGGCGTCCTCGTCGGCGCCGGCCTCGACGGCCTTCTCGAGCAGCCAGTCGCTGCCCGGCAGTCCGCTGGACTCGGAGGGCTGGTCCTCGAAGACCAGGTCGTGGAACTTCTTGGCCACTTCGGGGCCGGACTCCTCGAGCAGCACCGCGAACGCGTTGGCGGCCCCGATGGAGTACTCGTTGTCGAGCAGGTTGAACGGCCGGTACTCGACCTGCACCTTCCCGGCCTCGGCCAGCCGGTTCAGGTCCTTGCCGGACTCCCGCTCGAGCTGGCCGCAGTAGCTGCACAGGAAGTCCTCGTAGATCACGACCTCGTGCGGCGCGTCGGCGTCGCCGATCGTGAGACCCCACTCGCTGGCCCCGGCGGGCGCGGCGTCGATGTCGTCGGAGGAGTCCCGCGAGGCGTTGATGAAGAAGAGCACGCCCACGATGAGCGCCATCGCGACGACCACGGCGCCCACCACCATGATGTTGCGCCGGCGCTCCGCCGCCTGCTGCTGGCGCAGGAGCGCCGCGGCGCGCTCCTGGCGGGCCTGCGACTTGACGGTCTTGGTGGACTTGGACACGGGGTATCAGCCTCCTACAGCGGACATCGTCGTACGGCGGAACAGCACGGAGTCCAGCGCGAGGCGCGAGCGCCTCAGCCAGACCAGGTAGCAGGACGCGAGGAGCAGGGCGGTGTCACGCGCGATCTCCCACGGGTAGTTGGAGCGCGCATCGGGGTCGTAGCCGCCGCCACCGAAGCAGCCGCAGTCGATCTCCATGCCGCGCGCCCACGCCGAGGCGATGCCGACGATGAACGCCACGAACAGCAGGGCCGAGACGACCGCGGCGCCGCGGGTCAGCACCCCGAGCACCAGCGCGATCCCGACCACGACCTCCAGCGGCGGCAGCAGGTAGCCGACGGCCTCCGCCAGCGAGGACGGCAGCAGCTCGTAGGCGCGCACCGCCTGCACGCTCGCGTAGGGGTCGGGCAGCTTGACGACGCCGGCGTAGATCCAGACCCCGCCGGTGGCCAGTCGCGCGCCCAGTCCGAGCCATTCCTTCACGCCTCGAGGCTAGGCCGTCACCCTGAGTCGAGACTGAGAGGCGAAGGTCCCGACTGTGCGGGACCTCCTGCGGTCTAGGGTTGGTGGTGTGAACGACCGACTGGTGTGGATCGACTGCGAGATGACCGGGCTCGACCTGAAGGCGGACGCGCTGATCGAGGTCGCAGCCCTGGTCACCGACTTCGACCTCAACGTGCTCGGCGAGGGGATCGACCTCATCGTCAAGCCGCCCTCCGAGGCGCTGGACCAGATGATCGACTTCGTCCGCGACATGCACGAGAAGTCCGGCCTACTCGAGGAGCTGGACGGCGGCATCTCGCTGGCCGAGGCCGAGGAGCAGGTGCTCGCCTACATCCGCGAGCACTGCCCCGACGGCAGCCGTCCCCCGCTGGCCGGCAACACGGTCTCCACCGACCGGCTGTTCCTCTCGCGCGACATGCCCGACCTCGACGCGTTCCTGCACTACCGGATCGTCGACGTCTCCTCGATCAAGGAGCTGTCGCGGCGGTGGTTCCCCAAGGCGTACTTCGGCGCGCCGGCCAAGCGCGGCAACCACCGGGCGCTGGCCGACATCCAGGAGAGCATCGAGGAGCTGCGCTACTACCGCGAGGCCGTCTTCGTCCCCTCCCCCGGTCCCGACACCGCCACGCTGCGCCCGATCGCGGAGCGCCACGGGGGCTCGCTCACCGGAATCGCCGAGCCCGATTCCAGCCTCGGGGCCTGATCCGTCTACACTCCTCTCTGATCCCGGGAGTGCGCCTCGCACGACCAGGATCGACCTGGTGGGTATAGCTCAGCTGGTAGAGCGCCGCCTTGTGGTGGCGGATGTCGCGGGTTCAAGTCCCGTTACTCACCCCAGGTGCCGCATGGCACACCGCGAGCCCCTGACCTGCACGACACGGTCAGGGGCTCGCTGCATTCGGGGCGCCGTAGGCGCTCGCCCGGCGCGTAGCCCGGCGACCACGTGGGTACGGGATGGGGCATCCGCATCGACGAAGGAGACCTCATGACCGAGAACGGTGACACCGGGATCGACGCCGCAGAGCCGTCGGGCGAGAACGAGAACTACCACGGCTACAGCGTCGACGACGAGGACCAGCCGCAGGGCGAAGGGGACAGCCTGGTCGACGACCGCGGACTCGTCGAGCCGCTCGACGAGGGCTACAGCCCGCCCGAGAAGTGGTCGGCCGCCCAGGGCTACGGCAACACCCCGCTCGAGGAGAGCCTCGGCGAGACCCTCGACCAGCGGGTCGCGCAGGAGGTGCCCGAGCCGGACCCCTACGAGCAGGCCGAGCTCGAAGGCTCCGACCTCGACCGCGACGCCACGGACGAGACCATCGGGGAGGCCCGCGCCGGGCGGCTGGTGGCCCCCGACGAGGGCGTGCACGAGGACCGCGAGCCCGCCGCGGTCGCCGAGGACGTCGGGATCGACGGTGCCGGCGCCGCGGCCGAGGAGGCCGCCATGCACATCGTCGACGAGCCCTGACCGCTCAGCGGGGCAACGGCTTGAACGGGTGCCCGTAGGTCGTCCGCTCGGCGCGCATGACAATCAGGTCGCCGTGCGTGCCGTAACCGAGCAGCTCCTCGTTGAGCTGGGTGCCGTTGAAGGTCACCATCAGCCAGCGGGTGCGGTTGTTGCGCAGGGGCACGGGGATCACCATCGGCCACGGGATGTTGGTCGGGTGGGGCGCGTCCAGGCGCCCCACCTGCCTCATCGTGAGGTCGTAGACCGGGTATCGCCCGCGGATCGCGGCCGGTGAGGCGTCGCCGTTGCTGGCGAGCACGTACCACCGGTCGCCGAACTTCTGCAGCACCGTCCCCTCGGTCTCCACCTTGTCGTCGTCCGCGCCGACCAGCCGCAGGTCGGTGAAGTCCTCCCCCGGGCGGCTGCGGGCGAGGGCGGGGTAGAAGTTGAAGAATTCGCGCGCGTTGACGAAGGCGACGTACCAGCGCCGCCCGATCCGGGTCAGGTGCGGGTCCCACTGGCCGACCGCGGCCGAGGGCAGCTGGGCCACCGGCAGCGGCAGCCTGCGCGTGCGCAGGACGTGCACGCCGCGCAGGGGGCTGCGGCGCTCCGGCAGGGTCACGTAGTTGACCTGCACGCTCTCCCCGGTGAAGTCGCCCCACGTGCTGTTGGCGATGATCCACCGCTCCGACCGGTCGTCGAACACGATGTGGCCGGCGTGGTCGCCCAGCACCGTGCGCTCACCGTCGCGCTGGAAGAACAGGTTGGCGACCTGCTTGAGCTCGAAGGTCCGCACGTCCATCGTCCAGACACCCCAGTGGGCCGTCTCGAAGAAGCCCAGCCCGGCCTGGGTGAACGTCAGGTAGGCCTTGCCGTCCTTGAGGTACGGCGTCCCGTCGGCGCGGGTCACGAGGTGTGGGTCGCGCAGCCCGAGCTGGCCGAAGTAGCCGGCGGTGACGCCGTCGAGGACGACCGTGCCCGACGGCGCGCGGACGCCGAAGCCGTTGCGCCACTGCGCGAGCGCCGCCGGCCGGCGCAGATCCACGATGCCCGCCAGGTTGCCCTTGGCCAGCGGACGGAAGCCCGAGCCGTCGTCGACCAGCGCGACCACGGTCGTGCTGGTCAGGCCGAAGCCGAGCTGGAAGGGGCGTTGCAGGCTCGCCTCGGCCGTGGCGAGGGTCTGGACCTCGCCGCCGACGGACACGTCGAGGCCCACGCTGCCGGCGGCCTGGTCGTACCACGCGACCACGTAGTTGTCGGCGTCCTTGACCAGGCCGCTCATCACCGTGCCCTGCGCGGTCCCCCCGCGCGCCACGTCCACGACCACGGCGGCATACGGCGCGACCTGGCGGGTCGTGGAGCGGAACAGCGTGAAGAACGACGTGCCCGTGACCTTGAGGTGCCCGCCTTGGAGCCGCACCCGGCCGGGCCGGCCGGTGGGCGAGAGCCGCTCGTAGCGCTCGCTCCGGTCCTCGAAGCGGTCGCGCAGCTGGACGAAGCCGCGAGCGACCAGGTCGACCGGGCGCTGTCGGCGCACGACGGAGAAGTCGAGACTCCAGGGCGTCGGCCCGCGCCCCGGTGCGGGGGCGGCATCCGCCGACGACGCGGTTGCGGCGACCGCGAGGCTCGAGATGCCGGCGGTCTTGAGAAGCACCCGGCGGTCGAGCGCCGGGCTCTCGAGGGGACTGGTCGTGCCGAGGTCCATCGGTGCCTCCGAACAGGTGATGGGGTGAGACCTACGTCACATGGTTCCCCATTTGTCCTCGGAGCACGCCCGTCAGGCGCCGCCGGTCAACCGCGTCACCGTGTGGCTCGCGGCCGGCCCCGCTCAGGGCGAGGAACAGCAGTGACCAGGCGGCGAACACCGGGTTGGTCTCGGCGCGGCCGAGGAACCCGCTGGCGCGTGCGGTCATGGCTCCTCGGTCAGCCGGGCCCAGTCGGTGACGACGGGCGCCAGTCGGCCGTCGGCCCAGAGGGCCAGCTGGTCGTGGTGGTGCGCGTCGCGGGGGTCGCCGGAGGCACCGAGCGGCACCACCCAGGCGCTCGCCTCCCGGTCGGCCAGGTCCCAGACGTAGCGCGCGACGGACCCGCGGAAAGCCTCGTCGGTGATGCCCGGCAGCGAGCCCGTGCAGCGCACGCAGTCGCTGTCGCCGCTGACCGGCAGCGCGGGCAGCGGCGGCGGCACCAGCCCGTGGACCTCGAACGCGTGCACCGGCGTCGCCACGTGGGTCTCGCCCCAGGTGGCGTCCACCCCGGCGGTCTCGGCGAGCGCCTCGCGGGCGTGCCGCGCCAGGTCGATCCCGTACGGCGTGCCGTGCGCCACCAGGCTCGGCAGCGCCAGCGCGATCCGAGCGGTGGCGTCCAGCCAGGACCGGAGGACCGGGTCGTGGCGCGGCTCGTGCAGCGGCGCGAACACGGGCTCGGCGGCGATCCGCCGCACCAGCGCGGAGCGCCAGGCGGCGAACGCGCCCGCCTCACGTGAGTCGGCGCGCATGTCGCCGTCCCACCCGTCGAAGGCGCCGGGCACCAGGGTGCGCAGGATCACGACGGTCGCGAGCCGCGAGTCGTCGTGAATGGCCGCGAAGTCCTCGGGGCCGAGCCCGTCGCGCCCCGTCAGCAGCGCGTGGATGCGCTCGGCGCGGTAGGGCGGCACGAACACCGTCCCGACGGCGTCGCTCTCCGGGCCGCGGCGCTCGTTGGCGGTCACCACCTGGCCGTCCGCGGGGACGTCCACGCGGTTGGTCTCGGCGAGCCAGCCGGCCCACTCCGTGTCCGGCCCCGGCGCCACGACCCCGCGCCGGTTGGCGTCGTCGCGCAGCGGCACGCGCCCGGCGATGCGGTAGCGCACCGCACCGGCTCGGTCCGCGACCACGACGTTGTTGACCGGCTCCACCCAGTGGTCGAGGGCCCGGTCCACGTCGTCGACGGTGCGGGCGCGCAGCAGGGGCAGGATCGCGTCGAAGCCCAGGTCGCCGAGCACCCCGGACGCCGTGCGCAGGCTGAGCCCGTCCTCGAAGACCGGCCCGCGAGGCGTCACCACGACCTCGACCTCGACCGGCACCCCGTCGCGCACGGGCACGGTCTCGGTCCACCGCTCCACCACGTCGTACGGCGTGGGCTCGGCGTAGACGTCCTGGTAGTCGGCGCAGGCGTTGGTGATCGCCCAGGCGACGTCCCCGGCATGACCGAAGTGGGGCACCCCCGGCACTCCGGGGAACGCCAGCCCGACGACGTCGAAGGGGTCGTCGGGGTCCTCACAGGCCAGGCGCACCTGCTGGTAGACCCCGGGCGCCTCGATCACGCGATGGGGATCGCCGCCGATCAGCGGCAGGCCGGACCGGGTGCGGGCGCCCCCCACCGCCCAGGCGTTGCTGCCGCTGCTCTGCGGCCCCTCGTGCGAGAGCAGCGCCGCGTCCGCGCCCAGCGTGTCGCGGGCGGCCTGGGCCCACAGCTTGCCGCCGAGGTTGGCGAAGAGCAGGTGCTGGGCGAGGAAGACCGCGAGCGGGGTCCACTCCTCCCAGGGCTCCGGCCCCAGGCCCAGCACCTCCAGCTCGTGCACGTCGGTGCGCAGGCCGGCGTTGACGCCGTCGACGTACGCCGCGAGGAACGCCCGGGTCTCCTGGTTCAGTGCCGCGTGGGCACGCCGGGCCGTGTGCGCGAGGAGGGTGCGGCGCGCGAGCCGGTCCCACCCGACGGCGCTGCTCCCGAAGACCTCGGCGGTCGTGCCGCTCGCGCGCCGGCGCAGCCACTCGAGCTGCCAGGTCCGGTCCCGGGCGGTGATCTCCCCCTGGCCGCGGGCCAGGTCCTGGACCGTCTTCGCTCGGACATGCGGTACGCCGTACGCGTCACGGTAGAAGCGAGCCATGGTGCGGTGACCCTAACCCCCAGCCGCCTAGACGACGATCGGCAGCCGAACCCGGAAGACCGTGCCCTCGCCGGCCTTGGACGTGAACGAGACGGCACCGCCGTGCTTCTCGACGATGGCCCGGGTGATCGACAGCCCGAGGCCGCTGCCCGGGATGGCCTGCTTCTGGGCCAGGGTGGATCGGAAGAAGCGGTCGAACAGCTGCGCCTGCTCCTGCTCGGGCACGCCGATCCCGGTGTCGGTGACGACCAGGTCCGCGTGGTCGCCGGCCGTGCTCAGCTCGACGTCGATGGACCCGCCGTCGGGGGTGAACTTCACCGCGTTGCTGACGAGGTTCAGGGTGACCCGTTCGATCATGTCGCGGTCGCCCAGCAGCGGCACCGGCTCGTCGGGGAGCCGCAGCGACACCTGCAGCCCACGCTCCTCCCACGACGGCGAGAGCACGACGTAGGCCGCCTGGACGGCCTCTCGGAGGTCGAAGACGCGGTCGACGTAGTCGAAGCCGTCGTTGTCGACGCGCCCGAGCGTCAGCAGGTCGTCGATGAGGCCGAGCAGCCGATGGGTGTTGGAGGAGACCCGGCGCACCGCGTTGCGCTGGTCGTCGCTGAGCGGCCCGAAGGCGTCCTCGCCCAGCATCTCGAGGTAGCCCAGGATGCTGGTCATGGGGGTCCGCAGCTCGTGGCTGACGCTCGAGACGAACGCGTCCTTGGCCGTGTCGACCTCGCGCAGCCGCTCCACCGCCTGCCGCTCGACCTCCAGCGCCTCCTCGAGGGCGCGCTGCGCCTCCAGCTGGTCGGTGGCGTCCTCGGAGGTGCTGACGTAGCCGGTCGTCCGCCCCTTGTCGTCGGTCAGGCGCGAGAGCGTCATCGCGTGGGTGCGCTCCACGCCGTCCTTGCGCCGGAAGCGGATCAGGGTGCCGGCCGCCCCCGACTTGGTCATCTCCCGCACCACGTCGACGACGTCGTCGCGCACGCCGAGCTCGCGGGCCTTGTCCCGGATGGCGGCCCGGGTGTGGAACATCGTGGAGTGCTGGCCCAGCACCTCGGAGCGCTCGTAGCCCAGCAGGCGCTGGGCGCCCGGGTTGTAGAGAGTGATCCGCCCGGTCTCGTCGGCGCCGACGATCGCGACGCCGGTGGCGCCGTCGACGATCCGCTGCACGATGTCCCGCTCGGCCTTGGCCTCCCGAGCCGAGGCGATCTGGTCGCCGACCCGGATCATCAGCGGCACGACGATCGTCGCGCACACGATGGCGAACGCCGCCAGCATCAGCCCGCGGGCGTCGACCGACATCCCGTAGCGCTCGGGGACGTCGGCGAACGGGCCGGTGCCTGCGGTGGTCATGACGATCGCGAACGCCATCACCGCGACCATCTCCGCGAGCGCCTCCCGGGGGCTCAGGCGCAGCGCGCCCCAGGCCAGCACCGGCACCGCCAGGAACACCAGCGAGGGGAAGTCGCCGGGCAGGAACACCGCCGGCGTCACGGTGACGATGCTCAGCCACTGGAAGACGCGCTCGCCACGCGACGCGATCGACTCCTGGTTGGGCAGCCTGCAGAAGAAGGGGATGAGCGCCAGGTTCGAGGCGACGTGGGACGTGGCGATGGACGCCGCGACCATGCCCGGGTCGCCCCAGTCGGTGACCGCCGCGGTGAGGAACCCGACCACCGCCACCACCGCCCCGCCCGCCGACACGGAGTAGAAGTAGCGCCGCAGGTCGGGGTCCGAGCGCAGGTGCGGTCGCGGCTCGCGCCCGTCGCTGAAGAGCCGCGACACGATCCAGGCTTCCAGCGTGCTGCCCAGCGCGAAGCCCAGGGAGACGGCGAAGGGCCGGCCATTGTCGCTCACCAGGGAGGGCAGCCAGACAGTGCCGAGGGCGACGGTGAAGATGGCCGCCACCAGGAGGCCGGTGCGGTGCCGGCGGGCCAGCAGCAGGGCTCCCGTTGCCAGGCCGGCCGGCCAGATGCCGGTCACCCGGCCCCCCTCGGGGGCGCCCCATACCGCGATCAGCCCGGCGACCGTCATGAGCAGCACCACGGCCGCGACGCGCACAGCCCAGGACTTCGGCACCTGGTCCCACCCCTCCCAGGCGAACTCACCCGAGAGCATCTTCCAGCACCGTAGTGCCTCCCGCCGGGAAATCGCCGATGCCCACCAGCGCTGCTGAGCCGCCGGCCACCGTGTCGTAGGTTTTCCCGATGGACTCCCGGGAGCACAGGTACGACGTCGTCGTGGTCGGCGGCGGACACAACGGACTGGTCTCGGCGGCCTACCTGGCGCGTGCGGGACTGTCGGTGCTGGTGCTCGAGCGGCTCGGCCACACCGGCGGCGCCGCCGTCTCGGCCGAGGCGTTCTCCGGCCACCGGACCCGGCTGTCGCGCTACTCCTACCTGGTCTCCCTGCTGCCCGAGCAGGTCATCGACGACCTCGGGCTCGACCTGAGCCTCGTGTCGCGCGACACCGCGTCGTACACGCCGGTGCTGCGCGACGGCCGGGCCGGAGGCCTGCTCGTCGAGCACGACGAGGGCGAGGCCACGCGGCGCTCCTTCCTCGAGCTCACGGGCTCCGATGACGAGTACGCCGCCTGGCGGGAGTTCTACGCCGACGTGGCCGAGCTCGCGCACGTCGTCGCCCCCACCCTGCTGCAGCCCCTGCCCTCCGAGGGCGACGTGCGCGACCGCGTCGACCCGGGCATCTGGCGCGATCTGGTGACCACGCCGATCGGCGCCACCATCGAGTCCCGCTTCGCCGACGACACGGTGCGCGGCGTGGTCGGCACGGACGCGCTGATCGGCACCTTCGCCTCGCTGCACGACCCCTCACTGGTGCAGAACCGCTGCTTCCTCTACCACCTGGTAGGCAACGGGACCGGGGAGTGGCGGGTCCCGGTCGGCGGCATGGGCGCGGTCACGAGCGAGCTGCACCGCGTCGCCGTCGAGGCCGGCGCCGAGATCCTCACCGGCGCGGGCGTCAGCGCCATCAGGCCGTACGACGGCGGCGCCGACGTCACCTGGCACGACGGCGCGACGAGCCACACGGTCAGCGCCCGGTTCGTGCTAGCCAATGTCGCGCCGTGGGTGCTGCGGATCCTGCTCGGCGAGCCGGCCGACGAGACCCACAAGCCCGAGGGCGCCCAGCTCAAGGTCAACTTCCTGCTCGACCGCCTCCCCCGGCTTCGCTCCGGCATGGACCCCGCCGTGGCCTTCGCCGGCACGCTGCATCTCGGCGAGGACCTCACCCGGCTGGAGTCGGCGTACGCCGAGGCGGCGCGTGGGCAGATGCCCAGCTCGCTGCCCGGCGAGGTCTACTGCCACTCCCTCACCGACCCCTCCATCCTCGGCGACGGGGCCCCGGGCACCCACACGCTCACCTACTTCGGGCTGCACACCCCGGCCTCGCTGTTCGACGCCGACCCCGAGGCGGCCAAGGCGCTGGCCGTCCGGCGGGCGATCGCCTCGCTCGACGAGCACCTCGAGGAGCCGATCGAGCAGTGCGTCGCCCGCGACGCCGACGGCGATCCGTGCATCGAGGCCAAGATCCCCCAGGACGTCGAGCGCGAGCTGGCCATGCCCGGAGGCCACATCTTCCACGGCCACCTCGACTGGCCCTGGGCCCCCAGTCGCGCCCGGATGGAGACCCCCGCGCAGCAGTGGGGCGTCCAGACCGACTACGACTCGGTCCTGCTCTGCGGCTCGGGCGCCCGCCGCGGCGGCGCGGTCTCCGGCCTCGGCGGCCACAACGCCGCCCAGGCCGTCCTCGCCATGCTCTGACCCCCCCCCCCCCGGCGGATCGAGCAGTGAGGAGCGCCAGCGACGAACGTCCGTCGAGATCCCGGCACCCGACCACCGCCCTCCCGATTTTTCCCGCGGTCCCCCCGCTGGTAATGTCAGCGTCGCTTCACCGCGCGGCATTAGCTCAATTGGCAGAGCAGCTGACTCTTAATCAGCGGGTTCGGGGTTCGAGTCCCTGATGCCGTACCGCCCACAGCCCCCGGTCACCGACCGGGGGCTGTCGCGTTCTGGGCCTACTCCGTGCGCTACCTCGGGAGGGAGCCGGTGCTCCCGGGGAGGGCCTCGGTGCGGGTGGTCGTGCGACCCCGCGCCGCGCCGGGCTGATCTTCCTGCCAGTGAGAGAAGCGCCGCAGCACCGCGGCGGCAGGGCCGATGGTGGACGCACCCCGCGAGCGACGCCAGGAGGTGCTGGTCGGTATGTCCTCGAGTCACCCCTCGGCAACGCCGTGGCGCTCACAGATGTTCGTCCCGGCCAACGTCCCCCGCTTCGTCGACGGCGCCTCGGCACACGGCGCGGATGCCCTGATCCTGGACCTCGAGGACAGCGTGCCGCGCCCGGAGAAGGGGGCGGCACGCGACGCGATCCCGGCCGCGGGGGGGGCCGGCGCCCCCGCGGGGGCCGCTGGGGGCGGGCGCGGCAGCCCCCACCTTCTTCGTGGACCCGGTGCCCGGGGGGCGGCGCCCGTTGTGGGGGCCCCCCCGCGACGCGATCCCGGCCGCGGCGCAGGCCTGCGCCCGCGATGGAGCCGATGTCCTCGTGCGCATCAACCGCGACCTCGAGGACGCGGTGGCCGATATCCGGGCTGCCGTGATCCCGGGAGTCACCGGGCTGGTCATCCCCAAGGTGCACAGCGCAGACCATGTCGCGCTCCTCGACGAGGTGATCACCAGCGTCGAGGAGGACCAAGGACTCCCCGCCGGCCACACCAGCCTGATGCTGCTGATCGAGACCCCGGCCGCCCTCCGCCGGGTCGACCACCTGGCGTCCGGCAGCCCCCGAGTGGCCGCCATGTCCCTCGGCGTCCACGACCTGGCGGCCGAGCTCGACGTGGCCCCGGACTCGGAGCTGCTGCTCCACGCCCACGAGCGGCTGGTGCTAGCGGCGCTCGCGTCGGGCATCGCGCCGCTGGGCGTCGTCGGCGCGCCGCCGATGTCCGACCTGACCGCCTACGCCGCCGCGGTGGAACGCGCCCGGCAGCTCGGATACCGCGGCGGCACGGCCGTCCACCCGACCCAGGTCCCCGTGCTCCGTGACGGCTTCGGCCCCACCCGCGAGGAGGTCGACCTCGCCACCCGCATGGTCGCCGCCTTCGAGCAGGCGGTGCGGGAGGGCCGCGGATCGGTCCGGGTCGACGGCCGGATGGTCGACGAACCGGTCGCCCGCCGCGCCCGGCGCACGCTCCGCGCGCCCTCGGCTCAACGCCGGCACCACTGACGAAGGAGACACGACCGCATGACGCAACCCCCACTCACGGGCCTCAAGGTGCTGGACGTGGCGACCCTCTTCGCCGCTCCGTCCGCGGCCGCGATCCTGTCGGACTTCGGCGCCGAGGTGATCAAGATCGAGCACCCGGAGAAGCCGGACCCCGCCCGGACGCACGGCGCCTCACGCAACGGCACTCCCCTGTGGTGGACGTCGCTGTCGCGCAACAAGCGCCACATGACGCTCGACCTGTCCCGACCCGAGGGGCGTGAGGTCTTCCTCGACCTGGTCCGGGACGCCGACGTCGTCATCGAGAACTTCCGGCCTGGGACGCTCGAACGCTGGGGCCTCGGCTACGACGTCCTCTCCGCAGCCAATCCGGGCATCGTGCTGACGCGGGTCACCGGGTTCGGGCAGTTCGGCCCGCGCTCCCACGAACCGGGGTTCGGCAGCATCGGCGAGGCGATGAGCGGCTTCGTGTTCGCCTCGGGCTGGCCGGATCGTCCGCCCGTGCTGCCGCCCCTCGCGCTCGCCGACCACGTCTCCGGTATGGCCGCCGTCATCGCCATCATGATGGCCGTCCACGAGCGCCACTCCAGCGGCCGGGGCCAGGTCATCGACCTCGCGATCATCGAGCCGCTGCTCTCCATGCTCGCCGGGCAGGTCACCCTGTACGACCAGACCGGCACCATCAGCGAGCGCCTGGGCAACCGCAACGCCAGCAACGCCCCCCGCGGCATCTACCAGACCTCCGACGGTGACTGGATCGCGATGGCGGCCAGCGCGCACTCGACCGCGGAGCGCGTGATGCGCCTCGTCGGCCGGGAGGACATGGTCCTCGAGCCCTGGTTCCGAGACGGCAGCGAGCGCGCGAAGCGCGGTGGCGAGATGGACACCGCCATCGCGCAGTGGATCGGAGCGCGCACCACCGACGACGTGATTGCGCTCTTCCAGGAGGCCCAGGCCGCCATCGGCGTCGTCAACGACATGGCGAAGGTGATGCAGGACGAGCAGTACGCCGCGCTCGGCACCATCACGTCGGTCCCGGACGAGGCCCTGGGCGAGGTCAGGATGCCCAACGTGCTGTTCCGGCTGTCGAGGACGCCCGGCGCGATCCGGCACACCGGTCGGCCGCACGGCGCCGACACCGAGGCGATCCTGAACGAGATCGGCATCAGTGCCGAACAGCAGCGAAAGCTGGTGGAGCACGGCGTGATCGCCCCACCTACGCGGACCACGACCGCGTAGGACCCGCGCGAAGTCGTTGTAGGCCTCGACGTAGTCGTCGGTAGGCCTCGCTCGCGTGACGACACGCGAACCACCGACCTGGCGACGAAAGCCCGAGGCGCCCGCCCAAGATCCCTGGACGGGCGCCTCAACCTGTCTCTTGACAGGACTCACCCCATATCAGCTCGTCGACCGCCTGATGCACAGCGCCTCGATCGAGCTTCGTGGGGCATCACTTCTCAGGAGCGCACTTCTCGCAAGCATCCGCCGGGTCGAAGTCGTTGTAGAAGTCGGCGAACTCATTCGTGTAGACGTCTGCAACGTCTTCCTCACCATCCGACAGCCCCAAGAGGACTACGGCGTCGATCCACGCCTGAACTGCCTTCTCGTCGTAGGTGCCCCACTCCTTGTAGGTCCTGGGGTCGACGTCGGCTTCGAACTTGTACTCAGCACCAGCCTGGAGTGTCTCGGCCGCCTCGCTGATGTCGTCATCACCCGTACGCGTGTTGGGATAGAGATCCCACACGTCCTGCACCGCACCCTCGGGATCCATTGCGTAGACCAATGTTGCCCGCGCCCACGCCCGCCCGAAGCCCTTCAGCGCCTCAGCGTTCTCCTCGATAGACTCGGCGGAGGAGGAGAACCCGGTGCCGAACAACAGGGACGTGCTCTCAGGCGCAATGTAGTTGAGTTCAGCCCCAGTTCTCTCCATCTCCTTGTACGCCTGCGCCCACATCGCTAGGACGTCGACACGCCCCCGCTGCAGGGCATCCAGAGCAGGCGCCCCCACACCAGTGGCGATGTACTCGACGTCCTCGGCGTCATGACCGGCGAAGTTGAGTGCCAGGTCGGAGGTCAGCTTGGCGCCCGACTCCAAAGTAGCGACACCGATCTTCTTGCCGAGCATGTCGTCGACATCCTCGATGTCGCTGTCCGGAAGCGTGGCGTAGTACTGGTTTGAACGCTTTGTCGAATTGAAAATCAGTCGGACGTCTTCACCTTCCGCCCGAGCGGCGAGGGTCGCGTCGGCCGTGGCTGAGACGATGTCGACATTTCCCGCGGCCAGGGCTTTGAGCGGGCCGCTGCTGTCCTTCAAGAACTGAACTTCAACGTCGAGGTCCTCGTCCGCGAAGAACCCGCGATTCTGCGCGACAGCCAGAGTCGCATAACCCATTTCCATAGCTGGCAGCGGAACACCGAGGACCAACTTGTGCTTGCCCGAACCCTCCTCCCCGTCCGAGGAGCCACCGCACGCAGCAAGGCCCAAGACACCTATAGAGGCGAGAGCGCCGAGCCGGAACCGTAAGCCGAACCGAGGCGAACGTCTATTCGAAGACATGAATCTACCTTTCCCAGAAAATGACTCGCCGACGGAGGAATCGGACGAGTTGGTTGATGGTGACGCCCATGGCGGAGAGAATCATGAACACCGCGAACATGCCGGCGGTGTCATAGTTAGCCTGCATGGATTGCAGCAGCACCCCGACTCCCGACTGGGCACTGATGAATTCGGCGACAATCGCGCCAAGCGTCGCGTAGACCGCCACGAGCTCGACCGCCGCGAAAATCGACGGAAGGGCGGTGGGAAAGAGCAGTCGGAACCACAATTGTGTCCGGGATGCTCTCAGCGCGCGAAACAGTTCTAGCTGCTGAGGATTCACCCCGGCCACGCCACTCATGGTGTTGATGAGCACGGGGAAGAAGCAGATCAGTGCCGCCATGAGGACTTTGGTCTCGTACCCGAACCCCAGCCAGATGAGGAGGAGAGGAGCCAGCGCTACCTTCGGGATCCCCTGAATAGCGATGAGATACGGATAGAACATCCGCCGCGCCCAGGGAGAGGAGCCCAGGAGGAAGCCCAAGGTCACACCAAAGACAATTGCCAGGGCCAAGCCAGTCATGGCCTCCGCGAAAGTGACGTAAAGGTTTCGCGCTATGAGTTCGAGACGCTCGGCCGATGTGAACACCTCAAGAACGGAGCTCAATCTCGGGAAGATGAATTCTTTGACGTTGAGAGCAGGAGGCAAGAATTCCCACGTGCCCATGACTGCCAAGAACAGGATGACGGAACCGACCGGAAAACTACGCCGCCGCCCCGGCGGCGGCAGCTTCGTCTCGCCCTTGATATCGGACTCGGTGGCGGTGGTTTCACTAATCGACATGCGGATTCCCTGAGGACGTAAAGTGGGCGCGGATTCGTGCGCACGCGCGGGCGAACTCGACACTGTCCATGACGGCCACGTCGCGGTGCTGCGGAAGATCGATTTCGACGATCTCAACGATGCGTCCGGGCCGCGCTGACATGACGACGACCTGCTGAGACAGAAATACCGCCTCTGGGATGCTGTGCGTCACCAGAAGAGTGGTCGGCGACTCGACACGCCACAGTTCGTGAAGATCAAGGTTCATCTTCTCGCGCGTCATCGCGTCGAGAGCCCCGAAGGGTTCGTCAAGCAACAGCAGAGAAGGGTTCGTGAGCAGCGCCCGGCACATCGCCACGCGCTGCTGCATCCCCCCGGACAGTTCGCTTGGATACGACTTCTCGAAGCCCTCCAGGCCCGCGCGGACGAAAAGCTCTTTGACGCGGTCGTGATCCTGCTGCTTCGCTCTGCCTCGCACGGTGACCGGAAGCAGCGCATTCTTGAAGGCCGTCATCCACGGCAACAGGGTTGGCGACTGCAGCATGATGCCGCTGTCGTCCCGTGGACCGAGAACGCCTTCACCATCGATCTTGATCGCTCCCGCGGTCGCTGGGACCAAGCCCGCCACGCCCTTCAACAGGGTCGTCTTTCCGCAGCCACTCGGGCCGACGATCGCGACGAAACTGCCGGGGTCAATCGTTAGATCCAGGTCGGCCAGTGCGACCGTTCGGTCTCCCTTTTGGTTGGAGTAGGCGATCGTCAGGCCTTGGACGTCGACGCCTGCGCCCTGGGTGACGGAATGCCGCCCGACGTCGCCTGGCGCGACATCTGCACTTCGTTGGAGAGCCAAGGACTCTTCCTCCTTTTGGAGTGTGACGTGGGCTCATCCGACCCCTGCCGCGGAACAGTGGGGTCAGGTTCTGCCAACTGTCTACACATCTGACAGTAAGAGGCTAGGATTGCCGTGCGTCACTTCGGCCCGCGCTGCTCGTCGCACTCAGCGGAACGGGTGAGGGCCAGACGGAGGGGAAGACCCGCGGAGTGGGAGGACGGGGTCCACCGGCGAGCACGTGAGTGGGGCCGCCGTCAGCGGGACTCGGCCTGACCCGAATGTCCAGGACGCCCGACGCGTTCTGCGCGGACCACGCCAGCGTAGGACCCGCGAGCGCGCGGGCGAGCGCTGAAATTGACGATCGACATACCCCGAATCAGACCCGGGTACCCTTCGGGACCATGGGACACGGGGGGCAGCTACGGCTCACAACCGCACGAGACGTCGCCGAGAGCGCCCTGCGCGACCTCGTCCTGCAGGGCCACCTCGCGCCCGGTGAACGGATCAACGAAGTGCTTCTCGCCGAGGAGCTGGGCATCAGCCGTGGGCCGCTCCGGGAGGCGATCCAGGGGCTGGCGAGCGAGGGCCTCCTGCAGATGGTCCGGCACAAGGGTGCCTTCGTCACTGCGGTCGACTCCGTGGAGCTCCGCGAGTTGTACGAGCTGCGCCGCGCCCTCGAGTCCTTCTCCGCGCGCGTCTCCTGCGCCGCCGGCCGCGGGACGCGCACGCCCCAGCTGCTGGCGAACCTGGTCGCGCAGGCCGGCACGGCCATGGACGACGCGGTCCCCTACTCGCCGGACCTCGACTTCCACCACAGCCTCGTGGCGCTGGCCGACAACCAGTCGCTGCTCCGCACCTGGACCGACGTCCATACCCGGATCTCGCTGGCGCGGGGGCGGTCAGCCCGCCAGCCTGTCCGGGCACAGGAGGCCCTGGAGGAGCACCAGGAGATCGCGGAGGCCATCAGCCGGCGCCAGGGCGCGCGGGCATCGAAGCTGCTCGACAAGCACCTGTGGCGGTCCTACGAGAGCGCAGCGTCCCTGCTGGAGGAACCGTCCGGAACCTGACCCGGGCGGTGGACTCTGCGTAAACTCACGCCCGTGTCCTCACCCATCCGCCTGGCGATCGTCAACGACTACGAGATCGTGGTCCACGGCGTCGCGGCGGCGCTGGCGCCGCACCGTGACCGGGTCGAGGTCGTGGAGCTGGACTCGCGCCTGCCGGTCGTCAGCGACGTGGACGTGCTGCTCTACGACACGTTCGGCCAGGCGCAGGGTGACGCCGTCGACCTGGACCAGCTGGTGGCCGGTGGCAGCGCCCGGGTCGTCATCTTCACGTGGAACGTCCAGCCGGAGCTCATCGATCGCGCGCTCGCCCGCGGCGCGGCCGGCTACCTGTCGAAGGCGCTCACCGCCGAGGAGCTCGTCAAGAGCATCGAGGCGGTCCACGCCGGCAACACGGTGACCGCCGGCCTCGGCACCAACGGCGACGTGGTCGACACCATCGGCCGGTGGCCAGGAGTCGCCCACGGTCTCAGTGCCCGCGAGGCCGAGGTCGTCGCGCTCATCACGCAGGGACTCTCCAACCAGGAGATCGCCGACCGGTGCTATCTCAGCATCAACTCGGTGAAGACCTACGTGCGCACGGCCTACCGCAAGATGGAGGTCACCCGCCGGTCGCAGGCGGTGCTGTGGGGAATCGCGCACGGCTTCGCGCCCGACCGCAGCCGGACCCTCGACCCCAACTCGGACTGACCTCGCGCGCGAGCCCGCGGCCTACAGGTACAGCCCGGTCGTCTCGTCTGCGAGGCGGTCGGCCGCCACGGCGTGGACGTCGCGCTCGCGCATGACGACGTAGACCTCGCCGTGGACCTCGACCTCGGCCTTGTCCTCGGGGTCGAACAGGACGCGGTCGCCGGCCTCGACGGCGCGGGCGTGCGGGCCGACGGCGACGACCCGCGACCAGGCCAGGCGGCGCGCACCCATGGCGGCGGTGGCGGGGATGACGATGCCGCCGGAGGAGCGGCGCTCCCCCGAGTCATCGCCGATCTCACACAGGATGCGGTCGTGCAGCATCTTGATGGCGCGCTTCTCAGGCATGACAGGGCTCCGCAGCTTCAGCCGGCGACCTTGCGGATGACGACGAAGAGCGCGACCACCCCGACGACACCGCCGACGACCTTGAGGATGTTGTCGGTGCGGGGCTGGCCGGTCGCCGGGTCCACGAAGTGGGCCTTGAGCGTCGCGACCTCGCGGCCGGCGATGGTCTTGGGACTGGCTCGGTAGAGGAGCTCGTCGATCGTGCCCGCCAGGCGCTCGCGGGTCGCTTCGATCTCGGCCTCGAGGGCAGACGGGTCGGTGCTCACCCCGGAAGGCTATCAATGGTCCGGGGGTCGAACCCGAACGGGAGCTCCAGGCGGTGGGCGCGCATCAGCGCGTCGTCGGTGAGCACGTCGTAGGTGGCGTCGTCGGCGACCACGTGGCCGTCGCTGAGGATGACCGCGCGGGGGCACAGCTCGAGGGCGTAGGGCAGGTCGTGGGTGACCATCAGGACGGTCACGTCGAGCGAGCGCAGGATGTCCACGAGCTCGCGGCGCGAGGCCGGGTCGAGGTTGGACGACGGCTCGTCGAGGACCAGGATCTCCGGCTCCATGGCCAGCACGGTGGCGACCGCGACCCGGCGACGCTGGCCGAACGAGAGATGGTGCGGCGGGCGGTCGGCGAAGTCGGCCATGCCCACCATGTCCAGCGCGGCCATGACCCGGGCCTCGAGAGCCGCGCCCTTGAGGCCGAGGTTGGCGGGGCCGAACGCGACGTCCTGGCGCACCGTGCCCATGAAGAGCTGGTCGTCGGGGTCCTGGAAGACGATGCCGACGCGGCGGCGGATCTCGGCGAGATTGCCCCTCTCCACCGGGACCCCGCTGACGGCCACGGTGCCGGCGCCCGCGGTGAGGATCCCGTTGAGGTGCAGGACCAGCGTGGTCTTGCCGGCACCGTTGGGCCCGAGCAGCGCCACCCGCTCGCCGCGGTGGACGTGCAGGTCCACGCCGAACAGCGCCTGGTGCCCGTCGGGGTAGGCGTACGCCAGGCCGCTGACCTCGAGCACCGGGGTGGTCACGGGAGCCGCCCGGTGTAGCCGCGCGACAGCATCGCGAGGTGGACCCGCTCGCCGCGCTCGTAGGAGCGGATGAACAGCGCGCCCAGAGTGCGGGCGAGCGTCGGCCAGCTCCGGGGGGAGCGCGGGTCCATCCCGCGAGATCGCATGGACACCATCATCCGCCCCAGGTCGGCGGTGACGACGTCGAGGTAGCGGATCATGAACCCCATGATCTGCACGACCAGGTCGGGCACGTGGAGCCGACGCAGTCCCACGAGCACGTCGGTCGGCTCGGTCGTGGCCGCGAGCGTCAGGGACGCCATGACGCCGAGGGTGCCCTTGGCGAGCAGGCCCCAGGCGGCGACCAGCCCCGACTCGGAGACGCTCAGGCCGAGCACCTCGACGCGCGGGCCTGTCGCGATGAAGGGCACCAGCACCGCGAAGACCACGAACGGCACCTCGATGACCATGCGTCGTACGACGTAGAGGAGCGGGACGCGCGAGAGCAGGATGACGGCGAGGACGACGAGGAGATACCCGGCGAAGACCGGGTACCAGCCGCGCGGAGTCGCGACGACGGTGAGCATGAACGCCACCAGCGCCAGGACCTTCACGTGGGCGGGCGCCCGGTGGACGGCGCTGTGGCCGTGGAAGAACAGCCGGTGTCCGTGACCGGCGCCCACGTCAGCCCGCCGAGTCGGCCGGGGTGCGGCGGCGTACGGCGTAGGCCACTCCCCCGGCGATGACGAGCACGAGGAGGACTCCCACGACCCCCGCGAGGCCGCCGCTCAGCCGCTCGTCCTCCACCCCGGACGTCTGGTAGTCCGCGAACGGGCTGTCGCCGGTCTTCGGGTCCTCGGCGGAGTCGATGAACCCGGTCTGCTCGGCGACGTACTCGAGCCCGTCGGGGTGGGCGCTGGCGTAGTAACTGCCGACGCTTGCGAGCAGCAGGGCGGTGAGCAGCCCGACGACGAAGAATCGGGTCCTCATGCGACGGTCTTACGGATCTCGAGCTTCGCGACAGGCACCAGATGGCGAGCCCCGTGGACCAGGTCGGGGCGAGCGGCGACCACGGAGGCGACGACCAGCCCGGTGACCAGCGCCTCGCCGACGCCGATGACGGTGTGCCAGCCCAGCATCGCCGCGAGGACCGCGCCGGTGTCGACGGGCGCCGTGCCGCCGATCACGAAGAGCAGGGTGAAGACGGCCGCCGCCGCGGGCACGGAGACCAGCGCGCCGATGGCTGCGGCGGGTGCGACCGACGCCGTACGCCGGGGCAGCACCGCGGCGACCAGGCGGAAGACCGCGTAGCCCACGAAGCAGCCGACCAGGCCCATGAGCGTGATGTTGGTGCCGAGGGCGGTGACCCCGCCGTCGGCCATGAACAGCGCCTGGACCAAGAGCACCACGCTGAGACAGAGGGCGCCGGTCCAGGGACCGACGAGCACCGCTGCCAGCGCGCCGCCGAGCAGGTGACCGCTCGTGCCCGCGCCCACCGGGAAGTTGATCATCTGCCCGGCGAAGATGAAGGCGGCGACGAGACCGGCCATCGGGGCGGTCCGGTCGTCAAGCTCCCCGCGAGCCTTGCGGAGCGCCACCGCGACCCCGCCCGCAGCGATCACGCCGGTGACCACGGAGGTCGGTGCGTCGAGGAAGCCGTCGGGCACATGCATTGCGATGTCTCTCGTCGATGGAGTCGCTAGATTGGCTGCATCGACACTTTACGCTATTGCACATCCCTCGCAACAAGGAGCCCTTCGTGCCCGAGACCGCCCGCCTCTCCCCCGGCGACGCCGCCCCCGACTTCACCCTGACCGACGACACCGGCGCCGAGGTCTCGCTGTCCGCCCTGCGCGGCCGCAAGGTCATCGTGTACTTCTACCCGGCCGCGATGACGCCGGGCTGCACCAAGCAGGCCTGCGACTTCACCGACTCCCTCGAGTCCCTCGAGGCTGCCGGCTACGAGGTGCTGGGCATCTCGCCGGACAAGCCCGAGAAGCTCGCGAAGTTCCGCGAGAAGGACGCCCTCACGATCCGGCTGCTCTCGGACGCCGACAAGTCGGTCATGACGGCCTACGGCGCCTTCGGCGAGAAGTTGCTCTACGGCAAGGTGGTCCAGGGTGTCATCCGCTCGACCTTCGTGGTGGACGAGGACGGCAAGGTCGAGAAGGCGCAGTACAACGTCAAGGCCACCGGCCACGTCGCCAAGCTGCGGCGCGACCTCGCCCTCGACTGACGGATCCGCGCTGCCGGTTCCTAGACTGTGCGCGCACCCGCCGGAGTGGTGGAACTGGCAGACACGCAGGTTTTAGGTACCTGTGCCTTCGGGCGTGGGGGTTCAAGTCCCCCCTCCGGCACGGGTGGCCAGCCACAGACGAACAGAGAAGGTACCCATGGAGCTCCACGAGACCCTCCGCGAGCTCGCCGCCACGTCGGGGCCGGGTGTCTTCGAGGACGCGGACCTGCTCCGCGGTGTGCTCGACGACTACCTCGACGAGGACGCCGCCTCGACCGGTGAGCTCAACCTGCTCGTCGACGCCGTGCGCCTGGGCGCCTTCCGGATGATGCTCTCCACGATCGACAGCGGCGCCCAGCCGGCGCGGGCCGTCGAGACGGCCGGTGACGTGCTGGCCCGCGACCGCGGCACGACCGACGTCGCCGCGACGCGGTGGGCGTGTGCGGTCCTCGGGTACGCCGTGGGCCGGGTCGGTGACGCCGATGTCCGCCGGTTCGAGCGGCCGACCAGCCAGTCGCGGCCCAGCGCCCCGCCGCCGGCACCGCCGACGTGGGGGCCGCCCGTCCCGTCACCGGTCCAGTCATCGGGCCACTCACCCGTCCAGTCACCGTGGCAGCCGCCGCCGGCCGCGCCGCCGCACCAGCCGCCGTACGCACCCGCCGGCTACCCGGGCTCCTACCCCGCGGGCCCGCCCGTGAAGCCGAAGCGGACCGGTCTGCTCGTCGCGATCGGCGCCGTGGTGCTCGTCGTCGTGGCCGGGGTCCTGACCGCCGTACTGCTGGTCTCGGGTGACGACGACGGCAAGGACTCGGCCGACGACCAGACCAGCAGCACCGGCGAGCCCACCACCGACCAGACGGTCGAGCCCACCGACGAGCCCACCGACGAGCCCACCGAGGTGCCCACGGAGGTGCCGGCGGGAGCGATCGAGGGCAGCGGCTACTACTTCACGCCGCCCGAGCGCTGGACCGACGTCACCGACGAGGTCGTCGCCCGCGACGACGCGGGCCAGACCGACGTGGCGCTCGGGTGGGGCAACTCCTTCGACGCCGCGCGCGCCAACATCATCGTCGAGACCGGCTTCGCCGGCGGCGAGACCGACCCCGAGGTGCTCCGCCCGACCTGGGAGCGGAACATGGCCGGCGCCACCGGCGCCACCCCCGAGGACAACGGCACGACCGAGATCGACGGCGAGACCGCGGTCGGGGTGCTGATCGCCCGGATCAACGAGAACGACGTCCCGATCGAGCAGTTCGGCTACCTCACCATCCACGACGGCGACCTCTACTCGGTGATCCTGTCCACGCAGGCGGGCGACAAGGACGCCCAGGCGGCCTTCGAGGAGCTGCTCGAGACCTGGACCTGGACGACCTAGACGCCCTCCTCGCGCAGCCGGGGCTCGGTGGCCAGCTCGGGGTGGATCCCGGTCTTGTCGGCATAGAAGGCGCGGACCCGGTCCATGTCGGCGACCACGTCCCCGCTGAGCTCGAAGGTCGGGCCCCAGCCCACCGTGCGGCTGGGTGCGTCGACGAACGCGAGGGTCACCGGGATGCCGGTCTGTCGGGAGATCCGGTAGAAGCCGGACTTCCAGTAGTCGGCGCGACCACGGGTGCCCTCGGCGGCGAGCCCGAGCAGGAACGCCTCGTCACTCGCGGCGTCGGCCAGCAGCGCGCGGATGGTGGCGCCGGGGTTGTCCCGATCGAGGGCCACGGCGCCCGTGGCGCGCATGAGGACGCCGAGCGGGCCCTTGAAGAACGACTGCTTGACGAGTAGCCGGATCTGGACGCTGCTGTCCCAGGCGAGCAGCATCGTGAGGACCCAGTCCCAGTTGGAGGTGTGCGGGGCGCCGACCAGGATCCCCCGGCTCGGCACCTGCCCGACGGTCTTCCAGCGGGCCGCCCTCAGGGCCACGCGCGCGAACGTCCTGCGGAGGAGAAAGGGTCGACCCATCTCGAGAACGTACCGCTCGATCCGGTGTGACGAGCGCCACACCCCGCTAGGGTCCGCGCATGGACTCCGCACTGACCGAGATCGGCTTGCCCATCGCCCTCGCCATCGTCATGTTCGGACTCGGGCTGGACCTCACGCTCTCCGACTTCCGCCGGGTCGGCAAGCACCCCAAGGCAGTCCTCGTCGCGCTGGGCTGCCAGCTCGTGCTGCTGCCGGCGGTCTGCTTCGGGCTCGTCGTGCTCTTCGACCTCTCGCCGTTCCTGGGCATCGGCATGCTCCTGCTTGCCGCGTCACCCGGCGGCACGACCGCGAACCTGTTCAGCCACCTCTTCCGCGGCGACGTGGCGCTCAACATCACGCTGACCGCGATCAACTCGATCGTCGCCATCGCGACGCTGCCGCTGATCACCAACCTCGCGATCGACTACTTCGACGAGAACGAGACGGTCTCCATGCCGCTCGAGGAGGTGGTCAAGGTCTTTGCGCTGATCCTGGTGCCGACGAGCCTCGGGATGCTGACCCGCGCCCGCCGGTCGTCGTTCGCGGCGGCGATGGACAGGCCCGTCCGCCTCGCCTCCGCGGTCATCCTCGCCGTCCTCGTGCTCGGCATCCTGCTCGCCGAGAAGGACAACGTCGGCGGCTACTTCGCCGACGTCGGTCTCATCGCGGCGGTGTTCTGCGCGATCAGCCTCGTCGTCGGGTACGTCGTCCCGCGCGCCTTCGGCGTCACCGAGGGCCAGGCGATCGCGTCGTCGTTCGAGATCGGTGTCCACAACGGGACGCTCGCGATCTTCGTCGCGGAGAACATCCTGGAGGTGAACGCGATCGCGATCCCTGGCGCGATCTACTCGCTCATCATGATCTTCCTGGCGGCCGCGTGGGGCGTGCTGATCAGCCGCCGGGTGGGTCAGCGGGAGGCGAGCAGGGTCGCCAGCTGAGGGGCGATCTCGCGCAGCGCCCGTCCCCGGTGGGAGATCGCGTCCTTGGCGGCGCGGTCGAGCTCGGCGGTCGTGCGCCCGGGATGGTCGTCGGCGACGAAGAGCACGTCGTAGCCGAAGCCCCCGCTCCCCCGCGTCTCGCGGATGACCCGCCCGTCCATCCGCCCCTCGACGACCAGCTCCCGGCCGTCCGGGTGGCAGAACGCCACGGCGCAGACGAAGTGCGCGCCACGCCGATCGTCGGGTACGTCGGAGAGCTGGGCCAGCAGGAGCTCGTTGTTGCGGGCGTCGGATTTGGGGGGCCCGGACCAGCGGGCGGACAGCACACCCGGCATGCCGTTGAGCGCGTCGACGCACAGGCCGGAGTCGTCGGCGATCGTGGGCAGGCCGGTCACCGCGGCGCCGGCCCGCGCCTTGAGCAGCGCGTTGCCCGTGAAGGTCGGCGCGTCCTCGACCGGCTCGTCGTAGGCCGGCACGTCGTCGAGGCCGACGACCTCCACCTCACCGAGGTGCTCGGCGAGGATGCGCTGCATCTCCTCCAGCTTCTTGGCGTTGCGCGAGGCCAGGAACACCCGGGTCATGCCGGTCCCCTCATGCCAGCGCGTCGAGCTGCATGCGGGTCAGGTCGGCGCAGCCCTTCTCGGCCAGTGCGAGCAGGCCGTCGAGCTCGGCCCGGTCGAACGGCGCACCCTCGGCGGTGCCCTGCACCTCGACGAACCTGCCGTCGCCGGTCATGACGACGTTCATGTCGGTCTCGGCGCGGACGTCCTCGACGTAGGGCAGGTCCAGGCGCGGGGCCCCGTCGACGATGCCGACGCTGATGGCGGCCACCGAGCCGGTGAGCGCCTGCGGCACACCGAGGTGCGCGCACGCGTCGACGAGCGCGACGTAGGCGCCGGTGATCGCGGCGGTGCGGGTGCCGCCGTCGGCCTGCAGCACGTCGCAGTCGATCTGGATGGTGTTCTCCCCGAGCGCCTGGTAGTCGATCACGGCGCGCAGCGAGCGGCCGATCAACCGGCTGATCTCGTGGGTGCGACCGCCGATGCGGCCCTTGACCGACTCGCGGTCCGAGCGGGTGTTGGTCGCCGCCGGGAGCATCGCGTACTCCGCCGTGACCCAGCCCAGGCCCGACCCCTTGCGCCAGCGCGGTACGCCGGTCGAGGCCGACGCCGCGCACAGCACCTTGGTCCTGCCGAACTCGATGAGCACCGAGCCGGCCGCGTGGTCGAGCCAGTTGCGGGTGATCGTGACCGGGCGGAGCTCGTCGTCGGCGCGGCCGTCGACGCGGGGCGGGTGCGGGAGAGACGTCATGCGCCCGACCCTAGTGGGGGCCGGGCGCATGACGAGGAGGCGGCTACTTCGGCTCGGAGGCCAGCACCCGCCGGGTGCCGATGATCAGCGGCGTGACCACCCAGATCAGCACGGTGACCAGCAGCCTCAGGCCGTCCATCGCCGTGGCGTCGTCGCCGGGGTCGAGGAACGGCCCCATCGCGTACTGCATGTCGATCCACGGGATCAGGTCCTGCGCCCAGTCGAAGAGCGCGTACAGCGTGCTGTAGACGAGCAGGGGCAGCAGCAGCGCGACGACGTAGAAGACGGCGATCGACGCGGGGGTGCTGAGGAGGACGGTGCCGAACGCGTAGGCCATGAGGAAGTAGAGGAGCTGGCTCAGGATCGTCAGCGCGAGCATCTCCAGGTCCAGGTTCCACTCGGGACTGTTGCCGTCCATGGCTGCGGCCACGACGTTGCCCACAGCCCCCAGGACCAGCGCGACGACGATCGTCGCGACGGCGAGGAGGACCACCGCGCCGACCTTGGCGAGCAGGACGCGGACCCGGTGCGGCTCGAGCGCGAAGGTCACGAGACCGGTGCGCTGGCTCCACTCGCTGGTCACCGCGAGGATCGGAAAGACCGGGAGCAGCAGCGAGAGCGGGATCGTCAGGATCTGGGAGAAGCCGTCGGCGCCGATCGTGAGGTCGTCCTCGGTGAGGCCGACCACCAGCAGGACGAGGGCGACCGTGAGGACGAGCAGGATCCCGGTGGCGATCATGAGCCAGAACCCGCTGCGCGTGTCCACCATCTTGCGCCACTCCACCCGCACCAGGCGGCTGAACGGGACGGGGGCGGTCTGGCTGATGTCGAGAGTGGGCGTGGGGGCGGGGGCCGGCCGGCCCGATTCGATGGTGCTCATGCGGTGGCTCCTAGCTGGGTCGCGGCGTCGGGGTGACCCTCGCGCTGCGTGTCGGAGGTGAGCTCGAGGAAGAGGTCCTCCAGGCCGGCGCCACCAGAGCGCAGGTCGGTGAGGACGATGCCGTGCTCCATGGCCGTCCGGCCGACCTCGACCGCCTCCGCGCCGACCCTCAGGCCGTCGCCGGCCGGCGACACCGACAGCTGCTTGGCGCCGAGGGCGGCCGCCAGCTTGTCGTTGTCGAGCGACGTCACCAGCGTCGAGGCCGCGGCGCCGTCGGCGAGCAGCGTCTTCTTGTCGCCCTGGGCCACGATCCGGCCGCGGCCGATGAGGATCATCTCGTCGGCGATCTGCTCGACCTCGTGCAGCAGGTGGCTCGAGAGCAGGACCGTGCCGCCGCGCTCGGCGTAGCCGCGCAGCAGGCCGCGCATCCAGCGGATGCCGGCCGGGTCCAGGCCGTTGGCCGGCTCGTCGAGGATCAGCACCGACGGGTCACCGAGCAGGGCGTGCGCGATGCCGAGGCGCTGGCGCATGCCCAGGGAGTAGTTGCGCAGCCGCCGCTTCGACTCCTCGTCGCTGAGCGAGACGAGCGCGAGCATCTCGTCGACGCGCGAGGAGGGCAGGCCCATGGTGGTGGCGCCCAAGGTGAGGATCTCGCGCCCGGTGCGCCCGGCGTGCTGGGCGGAGGCGTCGAGGAGCACCCCCACGTGCAGGCCGGGGTTGGGGATGTCCTCGTACCGGTGCCCGCCGATGGTGACCCGGCCCTGGGTCCCGGGGGTCAGGCCGACCATCACGCGCATGGTGGTGGTCTTGCCGGCGCCGTTGGGCCCGAGGAAGCCGGTCACGCGACCGGGCTGGGCTACGAAGCTGACGTCGTCGACGGCGGTGAAGGCGCCGTACCTCTTGGTGAGATGTTCTACGGAGATCATGAGCCCCACCCTGCCGCATGCCGGACCGCGGCGGTATCGGCCACGCGGCGCCCCGGCGATGACCAAAGTAGGGGGTGCGGCGCGACCCCGGCCTCCTGCCGTCGCCCGCGGTGCCGCCTACGCTGCCGGTGTGGAGGGGCCAGCACCGGAGACCTATCAGCCGCCGCTGACCTGGTGGGGGCACACCTGGCGACTGCTCGTGACGCTCTCGCTCAGCGCCGCCGTCTGGGTGGCCTACGCCGAGACGCAGGCCACCCAGGTGCCGATCCTCTTCTACGTCGACGTGGCGGTCGGCGTGGCCGCATACGTGCTGATGTTCTTCCGGCGGCGCTGGCCACTCTCGATCGCGCTGGTCACCAACGTCATGGGCGCCGTGTCCGGCATCGCCCAAGGACCGGCCACCCTCGCCTCCGTGTCGCTGGCGACCCGACGCGTGCTGTGGCACGTCGCCCTCGTCGCCGTGCTGGGTCTGGTGACGTCCGTGATCTACACCGAGACCCAGCCGAGCATCACCAACGACCCGCTGTGGGTCTCCCTGGTCGCCGCCGTGCTCGCCATCGCGGCCAGCATGGGCTGGGGCATGTTCATCGGCTCGCGCCGCGAGCTGCTCTGGACGCTGCGCCAGCGCGCGGAGCGGGCCGAGGCCGAGCAGGAGCTGCGGGTCGCGCAGTCCCGCGCCACCGAGCGCGCCCGAATCGCCCGGGAGATGCACGACGTGCTCGCCCACCGGATCTCGCAGATCTCCATGCACGCCGGCGCCCTGAGCTTCCGCGGGGACCTGGACGCCGACGCGATGCGCGAGAGCGCCGCGGTGATCCGCGACCAGGCCCACGAGGCCCTCACCGACCTGCGCGGCGTGCTCGGGGTGCTGCGCGACGACACCGGGACGGCGCTGAGCGCGCCGCAGCCGACGTACGCCGACGTGCCCGGCCTCGTGACCGACTGCCGCGCGGAGGGCCTGGCGGTGACGCTCGTGGACCGGGTCACGGGTGAGCAGCAGGTGCCCGACGCCGTCGGGCGAACGCTCTACCGGATCGTGCAGGAGGGCATCACCAACGCCCGCAAGCACGCCCCCGGCTCGCGGCTGACGATCACCGTGTCCGGAGGTCCGGACGAGGGCGTCGACATCACGCTGCGCAACCCGATCGGCTTCGGGCCGACAGCCACCCCGGGCGCGGGGCTCGGGCTGGTGGGGTTGGCCGAGCGAGCCACCCTGGGCGGCGGTCGGCTGGAGCATCGGACCGACCGCGGCTTCTTCGAGCTCCGCGCCTGGCTACCGTGGGCCGCATGACTCCCCCGGTGCGCGTCCTCGTCGTGGACGACGACCCTCTCGTCCGCTCGGCCCTGGGCCTGATGCTGGGCGGGCAGGCGGGCGTCGAGGTCGTCGGCGAGGCCGCCGACGGGCGGGCCGGCGTCGCGCTCGCACGTGAGCTGTGCCCCGACGTCGTCCTGATGGACATCCGGATGCCGCGCCTCAACGGGCTCGACGCCACCCAGGCACTGCGCGCCGACGCGTCACCACCGCGCGTCATCGTGCTGACCACCTTCGACGCCGACGAGCACGTGCTGGGCGCGGTCGCCGCCGGGGCCGACGGGTTCCTGCTCAAGGACACCCCGCCCGCCCAGATCCTCGACGCGATCCGCACGGTAGCGGCCGGCGAGCCGATCCTGTCGCCCTCGGCCACCCGCACCCTGATCGACCGGGTCCGCACCCAGTCCGCCGACGGCCGCGCCGCGGAGGCCCAACAGCGGCTCGCCCTGCTCACCGACCGCGAGCGCGACGTCGCCCTCGCCGTCGGCCGCGGTCTCAGCAACGCCGAGATCGCCACCTGCCTGCACCTGTCGGTCCCCACGGTCAAGGCGCACGTGTCCCGGCTGTTCGAGAAGCTCGGCACCACCAACCGCGTGCAGATCGCGATCTGCGTCCACGACGCCGGGGCCCTCGACGAGGGTCAGAGCTCGTAGACGGCGCCCGGGCGGGCCAGCTCGACCGGACCGGCGTAGGACGTGCGGGCCTCGGTGAGGGCGGTCTGCCTGTCGAACCACGGCGGGATGTGGGTGAGGACGAGGCGCTCGGCGCCGGCGCGGGTGGCGGCGGCGCCGCAGTCGGTGCCGGTGAGATGCAGGTCGGGCGGGTTGTCGTCCTCCGAGCGGAAGGAGGCCTCGGCGAGCAGCAGCTGCACCTCCGAGGCGACCCGGTCCAGGCCCTCGCACGGACCGGTGTCCCCGCTGTAGCCGACCGTCGCGCCGCCGGCGGTGATCCTCAGGCCGTAGGCGGTCACCGGGTGCTCCACCGGGACGGCGACGACCGAGAAAGGCCCCACCTCGAACGGCTCCTCGGTGAAGGCGCGGAAGTCGAACTCCTCGGTCATCCCCGGGTCGGTCGGCAGGTCGTAGGCGCGGGCCATGCGGTCGGCAGTGCCGTCGGGACCGAAGACCGGGATGCGCGGTTGCGGACCGGTGGGGTGGTACTTGCGCATCACGTAGTAGCCACACAGGTCGAGGCAGTGGTCGGCGTGCAGGTGGCTCACGAGCACCGCGTCGATGCCGAGCGGGTCGACGTAGCGGTGCAAGTGCCCCAGGGCGCCGTTGCCGAGCTCGAGCAGGACGCGCCAGGTCCGGCCAAGCGCCTCCTGCTCGAGCAGGTAGCAGGAGGCAGCGGAGTCGGGTCCGGGATACGACCCGGAGCAGCCGATGACGGTCAGCTTCACGCGAGCCCCCCGGCGAACTGGCTGGCGGCCACCATCTCCGGGCCGAGGAAGCGACGGCCGATCGTCTCGAACTCGTCCGGGGAGCCGGTCGTCACGAACGAGTACGACGGCGTGCCGCTCTCGCGCATCAGGCCGGTGCCGACCAGCATCTTGTAGACGTCCTTGGCGCACTCCTCGGCGCTGCTCACGAGCGTGACGTCGTCGCCCATGACGTAGGAGATGACGCCGGTGAGCAGCGGGTAGTGGGTGCAGCCAAGGATCAAGGTGTCGACGCCGGCGGCCGACAGCGGGTCGAGGTACTCGTGGGCGACGGCCAGCAGCTCGTCGCCGCCGGTCACCCCGGCCTCGACGAAGTCGACGAAGCGGGGGCAGGCCTGCGTCGTGAGCTGGACGTGCGGCGCCGCCGCGAAGGCGTCGTCGTAGGCCATCGACTCCGCGGTGGCCGAGGTGCAGATGACCCCGATCCGGCCGGTGCGGGTGGCGGCGACCGCACGACGGGTGGCCGGGTAGATCACCTCGACGACCGGCACGCTGTAGCGCTCGCGGGCATCGCGCAGCATGGCGGCGCTGGCGGAGTTGCAGGCGATGACCAGGGCCTTGACGCCCTCGTCGACCAGGTGGTCCAGGCACTCCAGCGCGTACTCACGCACCTCGCCGATGGGCTTGGGGCCGTAGGGCTGACGCGCGGTGTCGCCGACGTAGCGGATCGACTCGTGCGGCAGCTGGTCGATCACCGACCGCGCGACCGTGAGCCCGCCGAAGCCCGAGTCGAAGATCCCGATGGGACCCTCGCGCGGGTCGACGTCGGTGAGTGGCGGCACGACACAGAGCGTAGGTGCTGCGATGGCTCACCGCACGAACTGGCGACGGAGGTCACGTCACGGCGGTTAGGCTCGGATCATGCCCGCTCGGGCGAGACTCGTCGCCTCGTTCCTCGTCGTGCCGCTGCTGGCCCTCGTGCCGGCGGCCACGACCACGCACCCGAGCGCCTCCCGTACGGCGGTCGAGGAGACGGCGGCGGTGACGCCGGGCGTGCGGGTGCTGGCCGTCTCCATCGACGGGCTGAACCCCACCGCCCTGACCCGGCTGGGCCGCACGGCGCTACCGCACTTCTGGCGCCTGCTCGACGAGGGCGCCACGACCCTCAACGCGCGCACGCAGTACGAGCTGACCAAGACGCTGCCCAACCACACGAGCATGGTCACCGGGCGCCGGATCGCCCGGCGCGCGGGCGGGCACGGCGTGAGGTGGAACTACGAGCGCGGAGCCGCCACGGTGCAGAAGGCGGCCGGCGAGCCGGTCCACTCGGTCTTCAGCGTCGTGCGGCGCGCGGGCGGGTCGAGCGCGCTGTTCTCGACGAAGGGCAAGTTCCGGCTCTTCAAGCGCTCCTGGCCCGCGGGCGTGGACCGGATCTTCGTGCGCGAGCAGGACGACCTCGCCGTGACGAAGGCGGCCGCCGCGGACCTGGTCGCCCGACGCCGGGCCTTCACCTTCGTGCACCTCGGGCTGGCCGACCAGGCCGGCCATGCCCACGGCTTCATGTCGCCGGCCTACCTGCGTGCCGTCGACCGTGCCGACGCGCTGCTCGGCCGACTGCTCCGGGCGATCGGGCGGAAGGTCGGCGGCGTCGTCGTGCTGACCGCCGATCACGGCGGCCTCGGGCCGAGCCACTTCCAGGTCGCCCAGCTGGGCGACTACCGGATCCCCTTCGTGGTCTGGGGCCCCGGCGTCCAGCACGGCGACCTGTACGCCATGAACCCGACGTACGCGAACCCGCGGCGCACACGCCCGCGCCCGGTAGGCCGGCAGCCGGTCCGCAATGGCGACCTGCCCAACCTGGTCACCGACCTGCTCGGGCTGGGCCCCGTGCCCGGCAGCCAGTTCAACGTCCGGCAGCGCCTGCGGGTCCTGGCGGACTAGCGCAGCTCGCCGGCCGTCGGCCAGGGGTTGAACCGGCAGCCGTCGAGGCCCTTCGACTGCTGCATCATCACGGGCGCCGGTCGGCCTCGGCCCGGGCAGCCGGCGTGCCCCTTGCCCAGCCAGTGGCCGGTCTCGTGGTTGACCACCATGTGCCGGTAGCCGCGTAGTGGGCCGTGCGCGCGGTTCCACGCGGGCGACGCGTGCTTCCAGCGCAGCTGGTTGATGACGACGTAGCGGCCGACCCGGCAGCTCCACTGGCTGCTGCAGACCGGCGAGAACGCCGGCACCCGCGACGCCTCGGCCAGCACCAGCGTGAACGAGCCGCCCCGCGCCACGGGCAGGAACCGCACGCCTTTGCCACGCCAGCCGCGCGGGTCTTCGTAGGTCTCCTGGGCCAGCCGGCGGAAGTCCCGCAGGCTCGTCGTGATCGCGCCCCGCGTCTCGACGTGGTAGGTCACGGTGCGGCGGACGTCGACGCGGTGGCCCACCGGCCGCGTGCGGGGAGAGAGCGCGGCGGCCGGGTGGTAGCCGACCGCACGCACGGTGACCTGGACGCGGACGTGACGCCCGACGTCCTCGGGTGCGTAGGTGTAGCGACGAGCCGTGGCACCGGGGATGGGCCTCCCGCCGCGCAGCCACTGGTACGTCGTGCGGCCGGGCTCGCTGGACCAGTGCCCGCGCGATGCCTCGACCGTGCGCGTGAACCGCTGGGTGCCGACGACAGCCGGCGGGCGGCGGCTGACCAGGCGGCCCCGGGCCACCGGAGCCGTCGGCTGCGAGGTGGCCACCTCCGAGTGCCCGTCGGCGTCGGTGGCGACCACCCGCACCGTGAGGCGGTGGCGCAGGTCCTCGGGACGGATCCGATAGCTCCGGGCCGCCGCGCCGGGGATGAGTCGGTCGTCGCGCAGCCACCGGTAGGCGGCGCTCACGTCCTCGGGCACCCAGGTGCCCGGCGTCGACGTCACCACCGTGCCCACCACGGCCTCCCCCACCACCTCGGGCGGTGTCGCGTTGACCACCGGGTCGGCGTGCGCCGCGACCGGCACGAGCAGGCCGAGCGTGGTCACGACCGAGAGCAGAGCGGCACGGAGGAGCACCTGATCACGCTAACCCGGCTGGGGGGCCGCTCACGCCCAGAGCTGGCCCTCGAGACGGTCCTCGGCCTCGTCGACGGTGCCCTCGTAGGCGCCGGTGGAGAGGTACTTCCAGCCGCCGTCGCAGACGACGAACGCGATGTCCGCGCTCTCGCCGGCCTTGACCGCCTTGGCCGCCTGGCCGAGCGCCGCATGCAGGATCGCCCCGGTGGAGATGCCCGCGAAGATGCCCTCGAGCTCCAGCAGCTCGCGCACGCGACGCACGGCGTCGCGTGGGCCGACCGAGAAGCGGGAGTCGATGAGCGAGGCGTCGTACAGCTCGGGGACGAAGCCCTCATCGAGGTTGCGCAGGCCGTAGACGAGCTCGCCGTAGCGGGGCTCGGCGGCGACGATGCGGACCTCGGGCTTGGCCTCGCGGAAGTAGCGGCTGACGCCCATGAGCGTCCCGGTGGTGCCCAGCCCCGCGACGAAGTGCGTGATCGACGGCAGGTCGGCGAGCAGCTCCGGGCCGGTCCCCTCCTGGTGCGCGAGGGCATTGGCGTCGTTGCCGTACTGGTAGAGCATCACCCAGTCGGGGTGCTCGGCGGCGACCTGCTTGGCCACGCGCACGGCCTCGTTGGACCCGCCGGCGGCCGGTGAGGAGATGATCTCGGCGCCCCACATCCGCAGCAGCTGGCGGCGCTCCTCCGAGGTGTTCTCGGGCATGACGCACACGATGCGGTAGCCCTTGAGCTTGGCGGCCATGGCCAGCGAGATGCCGGTGTTGCCCGAGGTCGGCTCGAGGATGGTGCAGCCGGGGCGCAGCAGGCCGTCCTTCTCCGCCTCCTCGATCATCTTCAGGGCCGGGCGGTCCTTGATCGAGCCGGTGGGGTTGCGGTCCTCGAGCTTGGCCCACAGGCGTACGTCGGGGCTCGGCGACAGCCGCGGGAGGCCGACGAGCGGCGTGTTGCCGACTGAGGCCAGCAGGTTGTCGTAGCGCATGGTTCTCAGGATGCCCTTCGGTGTGGCGGAGCGACTAGCGCAGGAAGCGCTCGGGGTCGAAGTCCTCGAGGTCGATGATCCGGACGCGCGGCAGCGGCACGTTGAAGGCGTGGACGTCGTCCTCGAGGTCGTGGACCTCGATGTCGAGGTCGGAGTACTGGATGCTGACGTACTCGTCGAGCCCGACCACCCCGACGCGGCGCTCGCCGCCGAGCAGCTGCGACATCTGCGGCACGAAGTCGGCGTCGTGGCTGACGAGCAGGACGTCGTCGTCGTGACCGACCAAGGCCTCGAGGGTGCGCTGGATCCCGACGTCCACGACCTTCTGGTCGCTGCGCCCGGCCAGTGGGATCGGCCGGTAGTCCATCGCCAGAAGCGCCTGGATGAAGCTGCCGGGCAGCTGGCCGTTGGTGGCGTTGAGGAAGAACAGCCCGACGACGGGCTGGCCCCACTCGGCCTCGGCGTAGGCCGTGACGCGCTCCCAGCGCGGGCGCTCCTCGGGCAGCGGCCGCCGGCCGAGGAGGGAGTTGCCGAGCGTGGCGTCGATGTTCTCCCCGTCGACGAGGACGAAGGTACGACGGCCCGGCACGGGGATCAGCCCCCGGCGACCGCGGGGAGCACGACGACCTGGTCGCCGTCGCTGAGCGCGGCCTCCAGGCCGCCGATGAAGCGGACGTCCTCGTCGTTGATGTAGACGTTGACGAAGCGGCGCAGGTCGCCGTCATCGATCAGCCGGTCCTTGATCCCGGGGTGGCTCGCCTCGAGGTCGTCGATCAGCGCGCTCAGGCTCGCGCCCTCACCGGTGACGGCCTTCTCGCCGTCGGTGTAGGTGCGCAGGATGGTGGGGATCCGGACCTCGATGGCCATGGGTGAGACTCCTCGGGAGGTGCTGTTCGACGTTTCAGATGGTGGTGAGCTGGGGGACGACGACGACCTCTTCCTCGGTCACGTCGCCGTCGATGATCCTGTAGGACCTGAACTCCACGGCGCCGTCGTTATTCCCGTGCTCGCGCGTGCTGACCAGCACATAGTGGGCGTTCGGCTCCTGCGCCAGTCCGATGTCGGTGCGGCTGGGGTACGCCTCGGTGGCGGTGTGCGAGTGGTAGATCACCACGGGCTCCTCGTCACGCGCGTCCATGTCGCGGTAGAGCCGCAGCAGGTCCGTGGAGTCGAACTCGTAGAACGTCGGACTGCCGGCGGCATTGACCATCTCTACGAGCCGCTCGGGACGGTCGCTGCCCTCGGGGCCCGCGACGATGCCGCACGCCTCGTCGGGGTGGTCCCGCTTGGCGTGCGCGACGATCGCGTCGTACGTCGCCTGGTCGATGGTCAGCACCGCTCCAGGGTAGAGGGCTCAGGAGACGAACCGGGCCCCGGTCTCACCCGACAGCCCGGCCTCGATGCGGCTCGTCAGCCACGGGCTCATCTCGGGGAGCCCGTCGAGCGGCCACCACCGGACGTCGGTGTTCTCGTCGTCGGCGACACGGGCCTCGCCGGCGAGCCAGGTGCAGGCGAAGGTCAGGTCGAGGTAGATGCCCCTGTCTCCGTTGGCGTGCGTGATCGGCGGGCTGACGCTCACGGAGGCAAGACGGTCGACGCTGACCTCCACACCGGTCTCCTCCAGGGCCTCGCGACGTGCCGCGACCCCGGGCTCCTCACCTGGGTCCACGATGCCCGTCACCGGGGCCCACTGGCCGTTGTCGGCACGCAGCGTGAGCAGCAGGTGGTCGTCGCGGACGATGACCGCGGTGACGCCGGGCAGCCAGAGCTGGTGGTCGCCGACCATCGCGCGCAGCTCGAGGACGAAGGGTGGGATCGGCATGCCCCCGATCCTCGCCCATCAGCGGCTGAGCGCGTCGACCAAGGTCTCCTGGAGGTAGCCCACCCACTCGTAGATGTCGTGCGCCTGAGAGCGCGGGTCCTCCTCAGGCAGCTCGTACCAGTACGCCTCGTCGCCGTCCTCGATCCCCAGCCGGCTGGCGAGCGCGAGCCGGACGTCGGTGAAGGAGCGCATCCAGGTCTCGGCGGTCGGCTCGTCGAGCTCGACGTCGATCATCAGCCCGTCCTCGGTGAGCTGCTCGGGCAGCCCCGCCTCCTCGAGGGTGTCGATCACGGTGCACGCCGCGGCGGCCTTGCCGTCGCGCAGGGCGCCCTCGGTGAACCGCCGGAACTCCGCGGCCGCCTCCTCGTCGGCGGGGTAGGCCGTCGGGAAGAGCCGCGCCAGGACCGGGTCCTCGGGCTCCGTGGTCGGGCCGGAGAAGTCCAGCATCGCCTCGAACGGGTCCCGGTCCTCGCGAGGTACGGCGGACTCGTTGCGCAGGAGCTCGACCAGCTGGGAGGCCAGGGAGCGCAGCAGGTCGGCCTCGAAGCCGGTGAAGTTCGCGATGACCAGCCTGCTGCGCCGGTGCCGCGTGAAGCCGCTCACCCCTACTCGGACTTCTGGAGAGTGGCCCACAGGCCGTACTCGTGCATGGCCTGGACGTCGCGCTCCATCTCCTCGCGGGTGCCCGTGCTGACGACCGAGCGGCCGTCCTCGTGGACCTCCATCATCAGGTTCTCGGCCTTGGACTTGTCATAGCCGAAGTACTTCTGGAACACGTAGGTGACGTAGGACATCAGGTTGACCGGATCGTTCCAGACGACGGTCACCCACGGTGTGGCCAGGACCGTGATCTCGTCGGCAACGAGATCCTTCTCGGTGTCTGGCTCGACCTCGACGGGACTGGGAGCGGACACGGATCCATGGTGGCACACTCCCGCCATGGCCTCAGACAAGGACCTGCAGGTCCGCCTCGACGACGGCGCCCTCTGGCTCACGATGGACCGGCCCGACGTCCTGAACGCGATGAGTCCCACGATGGCCGGCGACCTGGCGCGACTGCTCGAGGAGGCGGTCGGACGCGAGGACGTGCGGGTCGTGGTCCTGGCCGGCGCCGGCGCCGCGTTCAGCGCCGGCGCCGACATCTCCGGCGCGGACGCCCACGAGCGGTTCGACGTGCGCGCCATGGACGCGGCCAACCGGATCATCCGCGCCGTCGTCGCCCTGGACAAGCCGGTCGTCGCGGCCGTGGGCGGCATCGCCGCGGGCGTCGGCTGCTCGGTCGCGCTGGCCTCGGACCTCGTGGTCGCCGCGGACTCCGCGACCTTCCTGCTGGCCTTCGCCCGGATCGGCTTCATGCCCGACGGCGGCGCCTCGGCGAGCGTCGCCGCCTCCATCGGCCGGGCCCGGGCGATGCGGATGGGGCTGCTCGCCGAGCCGCTCTCCGCGCAGGAGGCGTACGACGCCGGGCTGGTCACCCACCTCGCGACCGACGAGGACCTCCCGGCGGTGGTCGAGCGGATCGTGCGGCGACTCGCGGCCGGCCCACCCCTCGCGCTGGCCGCCACCAAGCGTGCGATCAACGCCGCCACGCTCACCCAGCTCGAGCCGGCCCTCGAGCGCGAGCGCACCGGCCAGAGCCTGCTCATGCGCACCGCCGACGCCGCCGAGGGCATGCGCGCCTTCGGCGAGGGTCGGCGGCCGGTCTTCCGCGGCGAGTAGCGGCGGGTGGATGGATCCCGCCACCCACCCCCCAACAATCACTTGACAGTCACGGCCGTCGTCGACCAGACTCCCCAACAACCATTGGGAGGTCACATGTCCGACGACGAGGTGCGGGCACTGCGGGCCGCGGCGCACCCGGTCCGGCTGCGGATCCTGTCGCTGCTCACCAGCACCGAGCTGAGCGCGGCGGAGGTGGCGCGAGAGCTGGGCCTCACGCACGCCAACGCGTCCTACCACCTGCGCGTGCTGCTCGACGCCGAGGAGATCGTCGAGGCCGGCGAGGAGCGGATCCGCGGCGGCGTCGCCAAGCGCTACCGGCACCCCTGGCGCCAGGAGGATCACGCCGGGCACGCCCGCGGGGTGGATGCCCGGACGATGGCCCACGAGATGGTCCGCCGGATGGAGCTGCGCGACGGCGCGCCGCAGGCCAACTTCACCGACGCCGAGCTGTGGGTCGCGCCCGAGGTCTGGGAGCGGGCGGTGCGCCTGCTGGTGGAGGCATCCGAGCTCGTGCACGCCGAGGCCAGGCCCCCGCGCACCGAGGGCACCCGCCCGGTCGGCCTGACCATCGCGGCGTTCGGGATGACGCCGTGAGCCGCCCGCCGGCGTTGGCGCCCCTGCGCGAGCAGAACTTCCGCTGGTACTTCCTCTCCCGACTGGTCAACATGGTCGGCGCGACGATGGCGAGCGTCGCGCTCGCCTTCGCCGTGCTCGAGGTGAGCGACTCCCCCAGCGCGCTCGGCACCGTGCTGGCGGCGATGAGCATCCCCCTGGTGATCTTCCTCCTGGTCGGCGGGGTCGTCGCCGACCGCTTCGGCCGCACCCTGGTGATCCAGACGTCCAACCTGGTCTCCGGCCTGTGCCAGCTGGGCATCGCCGCGCTGGTGCTCAGCGGCCATGCGCAGGTGTGGCAGCTCGTCTGCCTCGCCGCAGTGATCGGTACGTCGTCGGCCATGGGCTTCCCGGCACTCGCCAGCGTGCTGCCGCAGCTCGTCTCCCGCGATCAGCTGCAGCAGGCCAACGTGCTGATCTCGATGATGCGCGGGAGCCTGACGGTGATCGGCCCGTCGGTCGCCGGCATCCTCGTGGTCACCGTCGGGCCCGGCTGGGCCCTGGCGGTCGACGGGGTGTCCTACCTCGGCGCCGCCGCGCTGCTGCTGCGCGTGCACATCCCCGCGCCCGTTCGACGTGAGGACCAGCCCTCGATCATGGTCGAGCTCAGGGAGGGATGGACCGTCTTTCGCGCCACCACCTGGCTCTGGGTCGTGGTGCTCACCTTCTCCGCGCTCAACGCCATCCACGCCGGCACGATCTTCACCCTCGGCCCGGTCCTGGCCAAGCAGAGCGACATCGGCGAGCGCGGCTGGGGCCTGATCCTGTCGGCCGAGGCCGTCGGGCTGCTCGCCATGACCCTGGTGATGAGCCGCGTCCGGCTGGAGCGCCCACTGCTCTTCGGCATGCTCGGGATCGGCGCGCTGTCGCTGCCGATGCTGATGCTGGGGCTGTACCCGCAGGTCGCGGCCGTCATGGCGGTGATGGTCCTGGCCGGCGCCGGGACCGAGATCTTCAACCTCGGGTGGAACCTCGCGATGCAGGAGCACATCCCCGACGACGTGCTCTCGCGTGCCTACTCCTACGACGCCCTCGGCTCGTTCGTCGCGATCCCCGTGGGCCAGCTGCTCTTCGGCCCGTTGGGCGCCGCGTTCGGCGTGCAGCAGGTCATCCTCGTGGGCGGCATCGGCTACGCCGCGATCGTCGCCCTGGCGCTCACGTCGCGGTCGGTGCGCGGCCTGCAGCGGGTCAGCCCCACTTCTCCCGCAGCGCCCTGATCACCGTGACGTTGCGGTTGGTGGCCACGCCGAGCAGCCTCTCCACGGCCACGTTGCTCGTGCTCGCCCCGAGATAGCTCTCCCCCACGAGCAGGTGCACCGCCCGGCCCTCGACGTGCACCCGCTCCTGCTCGCTGCTGCGCTCCTCGAGCACGCGGGCCGTCGCGGCCGACGGCTCGTCCTTGAGCAGCGAGACGTAGTGCCGGCCGGCGTGGTCCGCGGCGAGCCGGTCGGCGTCGTCGGCGACACGACGCAGCTCGGCCCGGGTGAAGACGATCGTCGGCACCTCGAAGCCCTGCGACTCCCGGTAGGCCTGCTCCAGGGCCGCCTCGATCCGCGCTCGCGACCTCATCGCCGTATCGAAGCGGACGTTGCCGGTGTTGATGTAGGTCTCGACGTCGCCGAAGCCCGCGGCCTCGGTGGCCGCGACGATCGCGCCCTTCGGGAACTTCCGGTTCGCACCGAGGTTGATCGCCCGCAGGAACGCCACGTACGTCGCCATGGGGACATCATGCCTTCGCGCAGGTGCATGAGATTTCGAGACGGCTCACAGATTGCCGCGGGCGTCCTGCTCGCGCTCGATGGCCTCGAAGAGGGCCTTGAAGTTGCCCTTGCCGAAGCCGAGGGAGCCGTGGCGCTCGATGAACTCGTAGAAGACGGTCGGACGGTCGCCCATGGGCTTGGTGAAGATCTGCAGGAGGTAGCCGTCCTCGTCGCGGTCGACCAGGATCCGCCGCTTCTTCAGCTCCTCGATCGGCACCCGCACCTGGCCGATCCGCTCGCGCAGCTCGGGGTCGTCGTAGTAGGAGTCGGGGGTGTCGAGGAACTCGATGCCGTGGTCGCGCAGGATGTCGACCGAGCGCAGGATGTCGTTGGTGGCCAGCGCGATGTGCTGACAGCCGGCGCCGTCGTAGAACTCGAGGTACTCGTCGATCTGCGACTTCTTCTTGGCGACGGCGGGCTCGTTGAGCGGGAACTTCACGCGGTGGTTGCCGCTCGCGACGACCTTGCTCATCAGCGCGGAGTAGTCGGTGGCGATGTCGTCGCCGATGAACTCCGCCATGTTCGTGAAGCCCATGACCTTGTTGTAGAACTCCACCCACTCGTCCATGTGGCCGAGCTCGACGTTGCCGACGCAGTGGTCGACGGCCTGGAACAGCCGCTTCGGGTGACCTTCCCGGCGCGCGACGGTGGTGGTGCGCGCGACGTAGCCGGGCAGGTAGGGGCCGGAGTAGCGGGCGCGGTCCACCAGCGTGTGCCGGGTCTCGCCGTACGTCGCGATGGCGGCGAGCCGGACCGTGCCGTGCTCGTCGGTGACGTCGTGCGGCTCCTCGAGGATCCTCGCGCCGACCGCGCGGGCGTGCTCGATGCAGCGGTCCACGTCGGGCACCTCGAGCGCCAGGTCGACGACGCCGTCGCCGTGGCGACGGTGGTGCTCCAGCAGCGGGCTGTCGGGCGTGACGCCTCCGGTGAAGACGAAGCGCGCACTGCCCGAGCGCAGCACGTAGGACTTGGAGTCCCGGGTGCCGGTCTCGGGGCCTCGGTAGGCCTCCAGCTCCATGCCGAGAGCGAGCTGGTAGAAGGTCGCGGTCTGGGTCGCGTTGCCGACGACGAAGCCGACCGCGTCCATGGCGGTGACGGGGAAGACGTCGCGGCTGGCGTCGTACTCGACCAGGCCCACCAGCTCCTTGAGCTGCTCGAGGGTGAGGTCGGCCTTGAGCTCGTCCGGGGTGAGGGTCATGACCACAGCGTGTGGGGTCGCGCACAATCTGTGCAACAGTACGTCGCAGCATTGAGCAATCTGACCAGTTCTGGAGGTCCGCGTGGACGATCTCGACCGCAAGCTGATCGAGCTGTTCGCCGCCGAGCCGCGCGTCGGCGTGCTCGAGGCCTCGCGCCGGCTCGGCGTGGCGCGCGGCACCGTCCAGGCCCGGCTCGACAAGCTCGAGAGCTCCGGCGTCGTCACCGGATGGGGACCCGACCTGGCCCCGGAGGCCCTGGGCTACCCGGTCACGGCGTTCCTCACGCTGGAGATCAGCCAGTCCGCGGGCCACGAGGCGGTGGCCGAGCAGCTCGCGGCGGTGCCGGAGGTGCTCGAGGCCTACACGATCACCGGGGCCGGCGACCTGTGGTGCCGTGTGGTCGCGCGCACCAACGCCGACCTGCAGCGGGTCATCGACCGAGTGGTCGCGGCCTCCGGCGTCCGGCGCGCCTCGACCGTGATGGCGCTGGCGACCCAGGTGCCCTACCGGGTGCTGCCGCTCGTGGGCCAGGTCGACTGAGCGGCTCCGCTCACGCGCGCGAGCGGTAGAGCAGGTAGACGAAGTACGGCGCGCCGATCGCGGCGACCACCAGCCCGGCCGGCACCTGCGCGGGCGCGATCGCCGTACGCCCGATCGTGTCGGCGAGGCTGAGCAGCACGGCGCCGAGCAGGACCGCGACCGGGACGACCCTTCGGTGCCGCCCCGAGACGAGCGCGCGGGCGGCGTGCGGGGCGACCAGGCCGACGAAGGCCACCACCCCCACCGCCGACACGGCCGTGGAGGTCAGCACCGCCGCGGCGAGGAGGGCGACGAGGCGGGTGCGCTCGAGACGGACGCCGACCAGGCGCGGGGTGTCGTCGTCCAGGGACAGCAGGTCGAGGTGCCGATGGGCCAGCCAGACGGCGGGCAGGGCCACGACGAGCGCGACCAGCACCGGAAGCACCTGCGCCCACTGGCGGTCGTAGGTCGAGCCGGACATCCAGGTGAAGAACTTCGGCGTGTCCCAGGGGTTGGCCTCGATCAGGATCATCGCCGTCACGGCGGCCGTCAGGGCCGCGACGCCGACGCCGACCAGCACCAGCCGGTCGGAGTCGAGCCCGCGGCGCCAGCTCAGGCCGTAGACGAGGCCGAACGCCAGGAGCGCGCCCGCCCCGGCCGCGAGGGACACCTGTGACGTCGAGGCGAGACCGGCCGTCGCCGTCACGACGATCACCGCGCCGAGCCCGGCGCCGCCGGTGATGCCCAGGATGCCGGGCTCGGCCAGCGGGTTGCGGCACACCGCCTGGATCACGGCGCCGGCCAGGGCGAGGGCCGCGCCGCCGAGCAGCGCGGCGGCGACGCGGGGGGCCCGCTCGTCCATGGCGAACTCCACGACCGGGACCGCGTTGCCCGACGCCCAGTTGACCAGGTCGCCGACGAGCAGCCAGGTGTAGCCGGCCATCAGCCCGAGCAGCAGGGCACCGGCGGTGAGCGCCGCCAGCAGGACCAGCACCAGCACCGCGCGCAGCCGGCCGCGGCGGCGCCCGGCCCGTGCGGTGGACGGGCGGCGCGTGGGTCCCGCGTCCTGGGCCCGGCGGGCGAGCACGATCAGCACGACCGCGCCGAGGATGGTGGTCGTGACGCCGGTCGGCACCCGCAGGGCCGACTCGGCGGTGAGCGCGGCGCGCACGCCGGCGTCGGCGAGCAGCACGATCAGCGCGCCGGCGAGCGCCGACAGCGGGACCAGCACGACGTGGCGCTGCACCGACGGCACGACCCGGCCGAGCAGCCGGACCGCGGCCGGCGCGCACAGGCCCACGAAGCCGATCGGCCCGGCCAGCGAGACCGCGCATGCGCAGAGGACCACGGCGAGCACCGTCCCTGCCACGCGGGTACGGCGTACGCGCACGCCGAGCACCGAGGCGGTGTCGTCGCCCAGCGCCAGCAGGTCGAGGCGCCGCGACAGCAGCAGCGCGGCGGCCAGCGCGAACGCGACCACCGGCCCCATCTGCCGCACGCCCTGCAGGCCGAGCTGGGTCAGCGTGCCGTTGCCCCAGGCATAGAGGCCGGTCGTCTCCTGGTCGAAGAGCAGCAGCATCGCCCCGGCGGCCGCCTGGAGGCCGAGGGCCAGGGCCGAGCCGGCCAGGATCAGCCGGGTCGTGGAGGCGGCCCCTCCTCCGGCGAGGAGCAGCACCAGCCCGGCGGCGAGCAGACCGCCCACGAAGATCACCAGGCTGTCCCCGACCAGTGGCAGCGTCAGCCCGAGCGCGGCGGCCAACGTCGCGGCGAAGTAGGCGCCCGCGTTGACCGCGAGCGTGTCGGGCGAGGCCAGGGCGTTGCGTGCCAGCGACTGGAAGATCGCGCCGGCCGCGCCGAGCGCCACGCCGACGAGCAGCCCGGCGAGCAGCCGCGGCAGCCGCGAGGCGACCAGAACGTTCCAGGTGTCGTCGTCGCCGCGGCCCACGACCAGCCGCAGCAGGTCGCCCGCGCCGATGCCCGAGGTGCCCTGGGTGACGTGCCAGCCGGCGACCACCACGAGGCCGGCCGCCGCCAGCAGCAGGACCCCGGCTGCACCGAGCGCGCCCCGAGCCCCGACCGCCCCGAGGGGCTCGTCGGGGACCGTGGCGGGCGCGGTGCGGTCGAGCAGCGTCACGTCAGGCGACGCCCGCCACGAACGCGTCGACGACCTGCTGGGCCGAGCGGGGCCCGCCGAACGTCCAGATCCCCTCGGGGAACGGCGTGAACCGGTCGTTGGTGACGAACGGCGCGGCCTCCCACACCGGGTTGCCGGACAGCTTGTCGAGCCACGTGCCGGACTCGGTGCCGGTGTAGAAGAGGTGGACGTCGCCGACCTGGGCGATGCCCTCGACGTCGGTGGAGCCCAGGCCGTAGGCCGGGTCCACCTCGCCCGTCCAGGCGTTGGTCAGCCCGATCGTCTCCCCGAGCTCGCCGATCAGGGAACCCTGCCCGTAGGGCCGGATCGAGATCGTCGAGCCCTGCGCGTAGGCGTCGGCGTAGACGAAGTCGGTGGTCTCGGGCGTGGCGTCGGCGACCGCGGTCTTCGCGTCCTCGATGCTCTGGTCGAGCTCCGCGAGCACGTCCTCGGCCACGCCCTCCTTGCCGACGGCCTGCGCGATCAGGGTGAAGGTCTCCTTCAGCTGGGCGAGCGGGTCCTTGGCGTCGGCGCCGAGGACGGCCAGCACCGGGACGTCGTACTTCTCGAGCCTCTTGACCACGGCGTCGTCGGGCCCGTAGACCTCGAGCACCACGAGGTCGGGGTCCGACTGGTAGATCGCGTCGTAGTTGGGCTCGCCGCGCAGGCCGACGTCGGTGGTGTCGGCGGGGAGCGACTCGGCGGTGTTCCAGGTGGAGTAGCCCTTCACGTCCGCGACGCCCACGGGGTCCACTCCGAGGGCGAGCAGGTCCTCGGTCATCTGCCACTCGAGCGAGACCACCTTCTCGGCGGGCCCGGGGAGCTCGACGGTGCGGCCGGCACCGTCGGTGAGCGTGATCGGGCCGGAGTCCGGGCTGGGCTCGTCGCTCTCGTCGGCCGACGGCTGCGAGGTCCCGCAGGCGGCGAGCACGAGCAGCGAGGTGGCGGCGAGGGCGGTGGTGAGGGTCCTTCTCATCGAGCATTCCTGTCTTCGGAGAGTGCAGGCGCCGCAGGGGTGCGGCGCCGGTGGTGCCGGCCGCGAGGCTGGGTTCGTACGTGCCCGGTCTCGGGGTCGATGACGGTCGCGATGGGCAGCCCGTAGACCTCCGAGAGGAGGCCGCCGGTCAGCACGTCGGCCGGGTCGCCGGAGGCGCGCACACGCCCCCGGTGGAGCAGGACGACCGCGTCGGCGACCGCCGCCGCCTGGTCGAGGTCGTGGAGGACCAGGCCGAGGGCCACGCCGTGGTCGTCGGCGAGGTCACGCACCAGGTCGAGGATCTCGACCTGGTAGCGCAGATCCAGGTGGTTGGTGGGCTCGTCCAGCAGGAGCACGCCGGTCTCCTGCGCGAGGCAGGTCGCGAGCCACACCCGCTGCAGCTCCCCGCCGGAGAGCTCGTCGACCGCCCGGTCGGCCATCGGCGTGATGCCGGTGACGTCCGTCGCCCGGGCGATTGCCCGGCGGTCCTCGTCGGTCATCGCGCCGAAGCGCCGGCGGTGGGGGTGGCGCCCGAACGCCACGACCTCGCGCACGGTCAGGCCAGACGGGTGCGGCCGCGACTGCGACTGCGACAGCATGGTGACCCGCCGCGCGAAGTCCTTGGCGCTGAGCGCCAACGCCGAGGCGCCGTCGTCGAGGAGGACGGAGCCCTCCTGGACCCGGTGCAGGCGCGCCATCGCGCGCAGCAGCGTCGACTTGCCGCTGCCGTTGGGGCCGACGAGCGCGGTCACCCGCCCCGGCACGAGGGCCAGGGACGCGGCGTGCACCACGGCGGTGTCGCGGTAGCCGAGCGTGAGGCCGTCGCCGCGCAGTGCCGGGACCGAAGGGGTGGTCACAAGGTGAGGCTAGCCTTAGTTAGGCCCTCCTTACCACTGGGTCACCGGATGAGACGCCCGCCGTCAGCCGAGGCGCTCGGTGAGCTCCGCGACCGCGGCGACGACCCGGGGGCCCACCTCGCCCTCCTCCAGCGCACCGAGGGTCACGATGCCCACGCTCGCCTCGAGCCCCTTGATCCCCGGCACCGGGGCGGCCAGCCCCCGCGCGCCGGCCTGGAGCTCCCCCTCCGTCACGACGTACGGCGCGAGGTCACCGTCGCGACCGGCGAGGATCGCCCTGCCGGCCGCGCCCTGGTGGAGCGGGTGGCGCGAGCCGACCCGGTAGCTGACGTGGAAGTCCGTCCACGACGGCTCCACGACAGCGAGGGCCAGCCCCTCGTCGCCCTCGGCGACCGTGAGGTGCGCCGTGCAGCCGACGGCCTCGGCCAGCCCGCGCAGGACCGGGACGGCGACGTCGCGCACGAGCGGGTGCACGGCGGAGGCGAGGTGCAGCATGCCGAGCCCGACGTGCAGCCGCCCGCGGGCGCTGCGACGGACGAGCGCGTGCTGCTCGAGGGTGCTGACCAGCCGGTAGACGACCGTGCGGTTGACGTCGAGCTGCAGCGCCAGCTCGGTGATCGTGAGCCCGTCGGGTGCGGACGCCAGCACGGTGAGGACGCGCAGCCCCCGGTCGAGGGTCTGGGAGGTCTCGGCCGGCATGTCGCCGAGCCTACGACCCGGCCGCCACGGCCCGGGCTCCTAGGACGACTTGCGCGACGCCCACTCCCGCAGCCGGTCGATCCGCAGGTGCAGCTGCTCGGCGTTGGCGACCGCGGCCGCCGGCCCCCCGCACTCCTTGCGCAGCGCGGCGTGGGTGATCCCGTGGGCCTGCCCGGTGCGGTGGTACCACGCCGCGACCAGGCCGTTGAGCTCGCGGCGCAGGACCGCGAGCTGCTCGTGCGCCATCATTCCGGCTCCTGAGGAGGCGAGGGACGAGCCGTCTCGAAGGGCGGCCACCGTGTCCGACTCGACCGCGACCCGCTTCTGCTGGCGCGCGCGGTCGCTCTGCCGCTGCTGGAGGAGCTCGCGCATCTGACCGGGCTCGAGCAGGCCGGGGATCCCGAGGAAGTCCATCTCCTCCTCGGAGCCCACGTGCACCTCGCCGGCATGGCCGAACTCGCCGCCGTCGTAGAGCACCCGGTCGAAGCGCGCCTCGGAGCCGAGCGCCTCGAACGGCAGGCCCTCGTCCGCGCCCTCCGTCTGGGTCGCCTCCGCCTGCGCCATCAGCTCCTTCTCGGCCGCGAAGATGTCGCCCTCGTCGCTGACCCGGCGCCCGAGGACGTGGTCGCGCTCGACCTCCATCTCCGAGGCGAAGCCGAGCAGCGCCGGCACCGACGGGACGAAGATCGAGGCCGTCTCGCCGCGGGAGCGCGCGCGCACGAAGCGGCCGACGGCCTGCGCGAAGAACAGCGGCGTGGAGGTCGTCGTGGCGTAGACGCCGACCGCGAGCCGCGGCACGTCGACGCCCTCGGAGACCATCCGGACCGCGACCATCCAGCGCGACTCGTCGGCGGCGAACTTCGAGATCTTCTTCGAGGCGGCCTTCTCGTCGGACAGCACCAGCGCGGGGCTCTCCCCGGTGATCTTCTTGAGCAGCTTGGCGTAGGCCCGGGCCGACTCCTGGTCGGTGGCGATCACGAGCCCACCGGCGTCCGGCACGTGGCGACGCACCTCCGAGAGCCGGGTGTCGGCCGCCTCGAGCACCGACGGGACCCAGGAGCCGGACGGGTCCAGGGCGGTGCGCAGCGCCTGCGAGGTGAGGTCCTTGGTGAGCGGCTCCCCCAGGCGTACGGCGATCTCGTCACCGGCCCGGGTGCGCCACTGCATCTCCCCGGAGTAGGCGAGGAAGAGCACCGGCCGCACCACGTGGTCGGCCAGCGCCTGCGCGTAGCCGTAGGTGAAGTCCGCGACCGAGCGCGGCACCCCGTCGGGCCCGGGGGCGTAGGTGACGAACGGGATCGGGTTGATGTCCGAGCGGAACGGCGTGCCGGTGAGCGCGAGACGGCGCGACGCGGGCTCGAACGCCTCCCGCACTCCCTCGCCCCACGACAGGGCGTCGCCGGCGTGGTGGACCTCGTCGAGGATCACCAGCGTCTTGAACCGCTCGGTGCGGATGCGCATGGCGAGCGGGTTGACCGCCACGCCGGCGTACGTCACCGCGACGCCGAGGAAGTCGCTGGAGATCTTGCCCGAGCCCGCCGAGTAGGTCGGGTCGATCGGGATGCCGGCGCGGGCCGCCGCCTCCGCCCACTGCAGCTTGAGGTGCTCGGTGGGCGCGACCACGATGATCCGGTCGACGATGCGCCGCCCGATCAGCTCCGAGGCGACCGACAGCGCGAACGTCGTCTTGCCGGCCCCCGGCGTCGCGACAGCGAGGAAGTCCCGCGGCGCGCGCTCGAGGTAGTCGGCCATCGCCGCGGTCTGCCAGGCACGCAGGGATGGCGCGGTGCCCCAGGCCGCACGGTCCGGCCAGGCCGGGGTGAGTGCGGGGGTGAGGTGGACGGCGGCTTCGGGGTCGCCGCCCGTCACTCGCCGTCGTCCTTGAAGCTCTCCCAGGCGTCCTTGCACTCAGGGCACACGGGGAACTTCTCGGGGGCACGGCTGGGGACCCAGACCTTGCCGCAGAGCGCGACGACCGGGGTGCCCATCACCATGGCCTCGGTGAGCTTGTCCTTGTCGACGTAGTGCGAGAACCGCTCGTGGTCACCCTCGTCCGTCGGGACGGTACGGCGGTCCTGGTCGACGTCGATGTCCGTCGTGGTGGAGAAGCCGATGGAGGTCACGCCCCCAACTCTAGCGCCGGACCGATGCCCCGAGGCACCGGCTGCACATCGGCCTCACACGCGCCGCCCGTGCGCAGCGAGAGCCCGCTCGGGGTCCACCGGATCGCCGCCTCCGGGACGGACCTCGAGGTGGAGGTGGGGGCCGGTGGAGTTGCCGGTGCTCCCCACGGTCCCGATCACGTCGCCGGCGGCGACGCCCTGACCCACGGAGACCCGCTGGGTGTCCTGGTGGCAGTACCAGACCTCGGTGCCGTCGGCCAGGGTCACGACGGTCTTGTTGCCGTAGGCGCCGTCGTAGGCGGTCGAGGTGACCCTGCCCCTCTCGACGGCCCTGACGGGCGTGCCCAGCGGCGCCGCGAAGTCCAGGCCGGTGTGGGTGCTGGACCACATCGAGCCGGCGTTTCCGAAGCGGCCCGTGAGGCGGTAGCCGGTCACCGGCAGGTGCCAGCGCTTGATCTTGGGCTTGGGGGTGAAGGTGTGCCCCTCGCGCACGACGTACGGCGGCAGGGCCGCCGCGGGCGAGGCGGCCGGCGCGCTCGCGGCGGCGGCGGCGGGCTGGGCGAACGTGGTGCCGAGCAGACCGACCACCATGGTCGAGCCCAGGAGGAGATGGATGATGCTGAGTCGCAACGAACTGGCTTTCTCGTGGAACCTGCCGCCGACGTGGGTCGGCGGCCTTTCACTACGAGTGAGCCAGGCTCCCGGACTCGTCTCAAATCCCCCAGGGGGGTTCTCGTGACCCCGATCACGGGGTCACGGGGGCTACCCCGCTCAGCGGGGGTCGAAACAGCGACGAAGGTCACGCCCCCGCTCGGCGCGCCAAGCTTGCCGCGGGGCCGCGACACGGGCTAGTTGAGGTCGGGGTCGACAGGGCGCGTCGAGTGCCAGGCGAGGTCGCCGGGCTGGCGGCGCAGCACGTCGCGCCACAGGTCCGAGGGATCCTCGCGGAACACGTCGTCGGCCTGCGCCGGCACGACGTACCAGCTGCCGGTGGCGATCTCGCCGTCCAGCTGACCGGCCCCCCACCCGGCGTACCCGGCGAAGATCCGCAGCGCGTCCAGGCTGTCGCCGAGCAGCTCCACCGGCGTGTCCAGATCGATCAGGCCGAGCTGGCCGGTGACCTCGCGGAAGCCCACCGGAGGCTCCTGCGAGCCGTGGAGCAGCGCCACCGCCAGGGCGCCCTCGGCCATCACGGGGCCACCTTGGAACAGCACGTCGGGCTCGGTCACCACGTCGCGCCACGCGTCGAGGACCTCGGCCACCGGCAGGCCGGACGGGCGGTTGAGCACGACCCCCAGCACGCCGCTGTCATCGGCGTCGAGGACGAGGACCACGCTGTCGGCGAAGTTCGGGTCGTTCAGGGCAGGCGTCGCGACCAGGAGCACCCCCGCCTCGACGCCGGTCATGCTCCCATCATGCAGCACGTCACGCCCCCCTCACCTCGACGGGTGATCCCGACCACCCGAGACCGAGGTCACACGTAGGGTCGAGGGGTGAGCAGATCCGTCTCCAAGCTGGTGCCCAAGGTCCCCTCGGTCGGGGCCGGCCGCCGGGCGGCGTACTCCGCCTCCACCAAGCGGGCCCTGATCGACGTCGCCGAGACGCTCTTCACCGACCACGGCTACGCCGCGGCGTCGCTGGACCAGATCGTCGCCGGCGCCCGAGTCACGAAGGGCGCCCTCTACCACCACTTCAGCGGCAAGCAGGCGCTGTTCGAGGCGGTCTTCGAGCGGGTCGAGAGCGACGCCGCGAGCTCGGTGCGCAACGCGCTACGCGGGCACGAGGACCCCTGGGACAAGGCGCGCGCCGGTCTGCGCGCGCACCTCGAGGTCGTGCGCGAGCCCCGCTACCGGCGCATCGTGATCCAGGAGGGACCGGCCGTCCTCGGCTACGAGCGCTACCGCGAGCAGGAGGAGCGCTCCACCTTCGCCAACGTCCTCGACATCGTGCAGTCGGTCCTCGCGGCCGGCAAGTGGGAGCTCGACGAGGACATGCAGCAGACCTTCGCGCGGATCTTCTTCGGTGCCATGTCCTCGGCCGGCGAGGCCGTCGCCGGTGACGAGGACCCCGTCGCCGCCGCCGTGCGCGTCGAGACCGCGATCGGCTTCATCCTCTCGGGCTTCCAGATCCTCGTCGAGAACGACGTCCGGCTCCCCAACGCCCTCGCCGAGGACTGACGGCCCTACTCGAAGCTGACGTCGCCGCCGTTGCCCGCGGGGACCAGCTCGATGAAGGTGCGGCCGGTGGGGACCACCAGCTCGCCGGCCTTGGTCGCGAGCTCCAGCGGGGCCTCGAGGGACTTCTTGGACCAGGTCCCGCGGACCAGGCGGCCCTGGTGGAAGAGCAGCGCGGCGCCCTTGCCCTCGAACTTGGTCTCCGGCACCGGGTTGCCCGCCGGGTCGCGGTAGCCGGCGTCGCCGACCTTGACCCGGAGCACCAGCACCGTGTCGGCCGGGAACTCGTCGCCCTCGGCGGCATAGCTGTTCTCGTTGACGTAGCCCTTGTCGCGGAAGACCCAGTTGGTGGTGTGCCCACCGGAGAAGCTCGCCGCGATCCGGGTGGCCGGCTGGCCCTTCGGCAGATCGGCGGCCTTGCCCCACGGCAGGTAGTCATCGGGGCGGGCGGCGTCCTGCTTCACGAGGGTCGCGGTCTTCTTCATGTCCGTGAAGAGGTTGTACGGCGCGCTGCGGCCACCCTCGCGGTAGAAGCCCTTGGCCCCCTCGGCGAAGAAGTCGATCCCGGCGTCCTTGATGCGCTCGATGGTCACCGGGGCGGCGCCGCTGGTGACCATGGCCGCGTCGACCGGGGCCACGATGCCGATGTCGCTGGCCCGCATGGAGCGCACCGGGCCGACCTCACCGGGGATCGTGGAGTAGTAGAACGCCGCCAGGCGGGTGACCCCGCCCTCGACGAGCTCCTCGACCACCAAATCGGCCTTGCCGAGCCCGACCTGGGGCGCGCTGGAGGAGGTGTTGTCCATCTTCAGCACCATCACCGGGTGCTCCTGCTCGGCCTGCTGTCCCTTCGGCACCGGCAGGCCCGTCAGGGGCCAGGTGTCCGGGGCCTCGGGCAAGCTCGACCCCTGGGCCTCCGGCTCGTCCTTGCCGCCGCCCTTGTCGTCGCCCCCGCAGCCGGCGAGCAGCAGGGAACCGGTGACGACGATGCTGGCGAGCAGGCGGGCAGAGCGCATGGGTGACTCCAAACGTGTAGTGAACGACTCGACTTCAGTCTTGCGTGCGGCGGGCCCCGACCTGGGAGGCGCGCCCGGGTGTCGCGGTCAGCCGAGCTTGGCGCCGCCGTCGACGTACAGCGTCTGGCCGGTGATGTAGGACGCCTCGTCGCTGCACAGGAACGCGGCGGCGGCCGCGATGTCCTCGGGGTAGCCCACGCGGCGCACCGGGTTGGCCTCGGCGTTGAGGCGACGGAACTCCTCGACGTCCATCTTCAGGCGGGCCGCGGTGGCGTCGGTCATCTCGGTGGCGATGAAGCCGGGCGCGATCGCGTTGGCGTTGATGCCGAACGGGCCGAGCTCGATGCCGAGGGTCCGGGTGAAGCCCTGGATCCCCATCTTCGCCGCGGAGTAGTTGGCCTGGCCGCGGTTGCCCAGCGCGGAGACGCTGGAGAGGTTGAGGATCTTGCCGTACTTCTGCTCGACGAAGTGCTTCTGGGCCGCCTTGGTCATCAAGAACGCGCCCTTGAGGTGCACGCCCATGACCAGGTCCCAGTCGTCCTCGGTCATCTTGAACAGCAGGTTGTCGCGGGTGATCCCGGCGTTGTTGACGAGGATGTGGATGCCGTCGAGCTCCTCGACGACGCGCGCCACGGCGGCGTCGACCGAGGCCGCGTCGCTGACGTCGGCGCCGATGCCCACGGCCTTGGCGCCCTCGGTGAGCGGCAGGCGGCCGGCCGCGTCGGCGGCGGCGGTCTCGTCGAGGTCGACGATCGCGACCGACGCGCCCTCCTCGGCGAAGCGAGTGGCGGTCCCGAAGCCGATGCCGCGCGCGGCCCCCGTGATGACCGCGATGCGTCCGTCGAACCGACCCATGGTGACTCCTCGTGTCGCTGGTGGTGGAACGCCCGTCACTCTAGAGAAGCGCGCAACCGCGCCGCGTACTGGCCCGACTCGCCCTCGGCGTACCTGGTGCGGGGCCAGAAGAAGCCGCGCAGGCCGTCGCCCTTGGTGCGGGGTACGACGTGCAGGTGCAGGTGGGGCACCGACTGGCTCACGATGTTGTTCATCGCGACGAAGCTGCCCTGCGCGCCGAGCCCTTCCACCATGGCGGTCGCCAGGCGCTGGGAGGCGGCCAGGAACCCGCCGCCCAGCTCGGCCGGCAGGTCCGGGAGGGTGACGACGTGGCGGCGGGGCACCAGCAGGACGTGGCCCTTGAAGACCGGGCGCCGGTCGAGGAACGCCAGGAAGTCATCGGTGTCGAGCACGACGTCGGCCTCGGCCTCGCCGGCCACGATCGCGCAGAAGACGCACTCGGCCATGTCGCCCAGTATCCTTGAGGCGCTCAGGGTTTCGCGCGTCTTGGAGGTGGGTTCGGCGCGCCGTCTCGCATACCCAGAGGACTCCGTTGTCACCGCTCGCCTCCTACCGCCGCCTGCTCCACCTGGCCGGCCCCCTCTACGTGCTCGTCGCCTTCCTGGGCCGGCTGCCGCTGAGCATGAGCCAGATCGGCACCCTGCTCCTGGTCTCCGACGTCACCGGGAGCTACGGCTCCGGCGGCCTCGCGGCCGGCGCGCTCGCCGTGGCGAACGCCGTGGGCTCGCCCTTGGCAGGAGAGCTCGCCGACCGGGTGGGACAGCGCTCCGTGGTGCTCGTGCAGTCGCTGCTGGGCTCGGCCGGTCTGGTGCTGCTCGTGACTCTCACCCGTGCGGACGCCTCGGCCGGCGTGCTCACCGTCACGGCGGCGGCGGCCGGCCTGCTGCTGCCGCAGGTGGGACCCATGGCGCGGGTCCGTTGGCGGCCGCTCACCCGGCACGAGACCGGGCGCCAGCAGCGGCTCATGGACGCCGCGTTCTCCTACGAGGGCGCCGCCGACGAGGCGTCGTTCATGTTCGGCCCGGCCCTCATCGGCCTCCTGGTCGCCGCCGCGTCGCCCTCAGCGGCGATGCTCGTGGCGGCGGGGCTGCTGGTCGTCTTCGGCTGCGCCTTCGCCGTCCACCCGACGGCGCGCCTGACCGGCCGGGCTGCCGGACCGCTGGTCGGCCACGGCCCGCTGCTCAGCCTGGTCTTCGTCGGCCTGCTGGGCGCGCAGCTGTGCATCGGCCTGCTGTTCGGCTCCATCCAGACCGGCACCACCGCCCTCACCACCGACGCCGGCCAGCCAGGGCTGGCCGGCATCGTGCACGCGTGCCTGGGCGTCGGCAGCGTCCTGGCGGGACTGGCGACCGTCGCCCTGCCGCCCTGGGTCGGGCACGAGCGCCGGGTGCTGATGTCCGCGGCTCTGCTGCTCCCGCTCGCGCTCCCGCTGCTCTGGGTCGACTCCGTCACGGCACTCGTCGTCGTCGTCCTGCTGCTCGGCTTCGGCGTGGCGCCGTACATGATCGGGGTCTTCAGCATCGGTGAGCGCGCGGTGCCGCCGGCGCGCGTCGGCCTGGCGATGACCCTGCTCGCCGGGGCGACCGGGATCGGGTACGCCGTCGGGTCGACCCTGGCGGGGCGCCTGGCCGACGCCGAGGGACACACCGCGGCGTTCGCGGTGACGGTCGGCGCCACCGTCGTCGCGCTGCTGATCGCCGTGGCCGGTCAGCGTTCGGCGCACCGGATGCTGACCGCGCGCGCTCAGGCGAGCGCGGCCTCGCCCGTCTGAACCCGCCACAGGGCGGCGTACGCGCCGTCGAGGGCCACCAGCTCGTCGTGGGTGCCGCTCTCCGCGATGCGGCCGGCGTCCATCACCCAGATGCGGTCGGCATGGCGCACCGTGGAGAGGCGGTGCGCCACCACGAGCGCCGTCCGCTGCGCGCCGACCTCGGCCAGCGAGCGCTGGATGGCCGCCTCGGTCTCGTTGTCCACGGCGCTCGTGGCCTCGTCGAGCACGAGCACGGCCGGGTCGCGCAGCAGGGCGCGCGCGAGCGCGAGGCGCTGTCGCTGGCCGCCCGAGAGGGTCACGCCGCGCTCACCGACGGGGGTGTCCAGGCCCGCGGGCAGCGCGTCGACGACGTCGAGGGCGGCCGCCTGCGCCGCCGCCCGGCGGATCTCCTCGCGTGAGGCGTGCGGGGCGCCGTAGGCGATGTTGTCGGCGATCGTCCCCGCGAACAGGAAGACGTCCTGGGCGACATAGCCCATCGAGCCGCGCAACGAGTCCCAGTCGAGCTCGCGCATGTCCTGCCCGTCGAGGAGCACCGCCCCGGCGCGCGGGTCGTCGAAGCGCAGCACCAGGCGCAGCAGCGTCGACTTGCCCGAGCCGGTCGGCCCCACGACCGCGTGGGTCTCCCCCGCCGGGACCACCAGGTCGATGCCGTGCAGGACGTCGGGGCCGTCGGCGTAGCCGGCCCGCACGCCGCGCAGCTCGACGCGTCCCGACACCGGCCGGGCCAGGACGGTGCTGCCCGCGGGGACCGTGACGGGGACGGCGAGGAGGGTCAGGATCCGGCCGGCCGAGGCCCGCCCGCGCTGGTAGAGGTCGAGGACGGTGGCGACCTCGGTCAGGGGCCACAGCAACCGCTGGGTCATGAAGACCAGGACCGAGTAGAGGCCGACCTCCAGGTCGCCGCGCAGGGTGGCCCAGCCACCGAGCAGCAGGGTGCAGGTGAAGCCGGCGAGGATCGCCACCCGTACGAGCGGCACGAAGGCGGCCGAGGAGCGGATGGCGCGGGCGTTGGCATCACGGTAGGCGGCCGAGACGGCGGTGATCCGGTCGCGCTCGCGATCCTCGGCGGTGAAGGCCTTGATCGTGGCGATGCCGCCGAGGTTGGCTGACAGCGCGGCCGACAGGTCCGACACGGTCTCGCGCACGCGGTCGTAGAGCGGCTCCAGGCGGCGCTGGAAGACCAGCGAGCCGACGACGATGGCGGGGATGGGCAGGAACGCCAGCACCAGCAGGGTCCATGACGACGCGGCGAACACCGCGCCCACCAGGAGCACGTTCAGCACCGTCTGCAGGATGGCGGGGGCACCGACGTCGAGGAACCGCTCGAGCTGGTTGACGTCGTCGTTGAGCGTGGCCAGCGTCGAGCCGGCCGGCCGGGCCTCGTGCCAGCCGAGGTCGAGGTGCTGCGCATGGTCGTAGGCCTCGACCCTCAGGTCGTGCTCGACGCCCTGCGCGAGCCCGCGCCACAGCACGTCGGCGACGTACTCGGTGACGGACTCGACGAGCCAGATGACGGCGTTGATCGCGGCCAGCCAGGCGAGCTGGGCGTAGCGCGACTCCACCCCCAGGACCTGGCCCGCGAGCGAGTCGGAGCCGCGGACCACGACGTCGACGGCCGCGCCGATGAGCAGCTCGGGGACGACGTCGGCGACCTTGTTGACCGCCGACATGGCGACCGCCCAGGCGAAACGGGCGCGATAGCGGCGGTAGCGGCGCCACAGCTCACGCAGCGGGGCGGCAGGCAGGGCGGTCTCCACCCGGTAAGGCTGCCTTACCGGCGGGACCGGTCGGTCAGTGGCAGACCACGTCGAGACAGACCTGCGGCAGCAAGACCCGGCCGTGACGGGCGGCGTCGAAGTGCTGGCTGTCGCCGGTGCCGTAGGTCCAGCGCAGCCCGTGCGAGCGCATGAGCCGCACCACGGGGTGACTCCCGGAGCGCCAGGCCACCAGCGGGTGAGAGCGCGCCTGCCACCAGGTGTTGGGCACCAGGCCGGTGGCCGAGCGGTAGGGGTTCTCCCAGGTGTTGACATCGAGGGAGCGGCCGTAGGAGTGCGGCGAGCGCACGCCGGGCCGGTTGACGACGTGGCGGCAGTTGAACGCCGAGGTGTTGCCGGCCGCCATTGACTTGTAGTCGTTGCCGCCGTGCAGGCGCTGGGAGTAGCCGAAGCGGTCGATGCGGTACATCGCTCGGATCGGGAACCCGCGCAGGTACATCTGCGCAAGGGCGCCGCCGATCTTTCCGGCGGCGTCCGCGGCGGTCACGACCTCGCCGCGACGGCGGTAGCCCTCGTAGTCCCAGTAGTTCACGCGCACCAGTCGCAGGCCATCGCGGCCCACGGGACAGCCGCGGTGCCAGCTCACGCCGACCATCTGGCGCCACACCGCGTCCGGGATGCGGCCGACCGTCACGTTCGCGCCCTCGCCGACGGCGCGGGGCTGCGGCGGCAGGGTGATCCGCGGACGAGGTGCGCCCTTCGGCAGCGCGACCGGGGACCGCGGCGGCACGTTGTCGATCGCCAGCACCGGGCTCCGGTCGCCGTAGACCCACTCGACCCCCTGGGCCCGCACCCGGTAGCGAGTGTCGACGCGCGGGCCGACCCGGGCCTGCGTGCGCCCGTCGGCGCTGGTGCGCAGCGTCGCCACGCGCCGCCAGCCGGCGCCGGCCACGCGCTGCTGCAGGTAGACGGTCCCGGCGACGGGCGCCCCGGAGCGCGTGCGCCACCGCACCGTGAGCGCCACCGACCTCTCGTCGACCACGCGACCCGGGCCCGAGAGGGTCACGACGCTCTCGCGGCGCCGCAGGGGGGCCAGCACGTCCGCGGACACCGCCGCGGCGTACGTCGCGGCGCCGGCGTAGGTCGCCCGCCACACGTTGTCGTCGCCCACCCGGCGCAGCTCCTGGCTCAGCGCGGCGCTGCCGTCGTCGCCGGTGGTGACCGTGCCGGCGGCCTGCCAGGCGCCGGAGACCCGGCGCTCGACGACCACCTGCACACCGGGCAGGGGGGTCCCGCCACTGTGGGTCAGCACGACCGCGACCGAGGTCGTGTCCTCGGCGTACCCCCCTGGCGCGGAGAGCGTGAGCTCCGTGGGGGCCGACGCCGCGGCGTACGCAGGCGCCACCGTCACCACCAACAGGAGCGACACCACCACCGCGACCACCCACCGCCCGAAAGACATGGGCCCGAAAGACATGGGGAGGAGTCTGCCCAACCTCCCGGCGGTTGCGGCGCGCACCTCGCTCGGGCGTGTCGAAAACAGGCACGGGCGAGGCGTGCCCCGACCCCCGCCTGACCCCAGCGATCTGCCTGAACGGCGTCTTCCCCCCGCGCGAGTGACCCGTCGGCGGCGCGTCAGGCGTCGATGACGATGGGGATGATCAACGGGCTGCGGCGGAAGGTCTTGTGGGACCATCGGCCGATGTCGCGGGCCAGCATCTGCTCGAGCTGACGGGCGTCGCCGATGCCCTCGCGGGCCGCGTGCGCGAGCGTCTTCTCGATGACCTGGACGGCCGGCTCGAAGGCCTTCGGCTCGTGCACGAAGCCGCGCACCAGGAAGTCGGGCGGGTCGGCGAGCTGACCGCTGTCGGCGTCGACGATCGCGAGCACCGTGACCACGCCCTCCTCGGCGAGGGTACGGCGGTCCTTGAGCGTCGCCTCGGTGACGCCGCCGACGGTCTGGGCGTCGACGTAGATGTTGCCCGCCTGGACCTTGCCGGTGATCGTCGCCTTGCCCTGGTGCAGGTCCACCACGACGCCGTCCTCCGCGAGGACGACGTTCTTGGGGTCGAGGCCGGTGCTGATCGCGAGGTCGGCGTTGGCCCGCAGGTGGCGGTACTCGCCGTGCACCGGCATCACGTTCTTCGGCTGCACGATGTTGTAGCAGTAGACGAGCTCGCCGGCGCTGGCGTGACCGGAGACGTGCACCTTCGCGTTGCCCTTGTGGACGACGTTGGCGCCCCAACGGGTGAGACCGTTGATGACGTTGGAGATCGCGTTCTCGTTGCCGGGGATGACCGAGCTGGCCATGAGGATGGTGTCGCCCTCGCCGATGCGGATCTTGTGGTCCCGGCTCGCCATGCGCGACAGCGCGGCGAGCGGCTCGCCCTGCGAGCCGGTGCAGATCAGCGTCGCCTTGTGGGCTGGCATCTTCTCCAGCTGGGCGAGCGGCACGATCAGGTCCTTGGGCACCTTGAGGTAGCCGAGGTCCTGCGCGACGCCCATGTTGCGCACCATCGAGCGGCCCACGAAGGAGACCTTGCGGCCGTGCTCGTGGGAGGTGTCGAGCACCTGCTGGATGCGGTGCACGTGGCTGGCGAAGCTGGAGACGATCACCCGGCGCGGCGCCGTACGGAAGACCTGCTCGATCGCGGGGGTCAGCTCGCGCTCGGAGGTGGTGAAGCCCGGCACCTCGGCGTTGGTGGAGTCGGTGAGGAAGAGGTCCACGCCCTCCTCGCCGAGGCGGGCGAAGCCGCGCAGGTCGGTGATGCGCTTGTCGAGCGGGAACTGGTCCATCTTGAAGTCGCCCGTGTGCAGCACGGTGCCGCCCGGGGTGCGGATGGCGACCGCCAGCCCGTCGGGGATGGAGTGGTTGACCGCGAGGAACTCCAGGTCGAACGGCCCGAACGACTTGCGGTCGCCCTCGACGACCTCGTCGCGGACCGGGCGGATCTGGTGCTCCTTGAGCTTCTCGGTGATCAGCGCCAGCGTCAGCTTGGAGGCGATGACCGGGATGTCGCGGCGCTCGCGCAGCAGGTACGGCACCCCGCCGATGTGGTCCTCGTGGCCGTGCGTCAGCACGATCCCGACGATCGACTCGAGGCGGTCGCGGATCCAGCTGAAGTCGGGCAGGATCACGTCGACGCCGGGCTGGTGCTCCTCGGGGAAGAGCACGCCGCAGTCGACGATGAGCAACTTGCCGTCGAACTCGAAGACGGTCATGTTGCGGCCGATCTCGCCGAGGCCGCCGAGTGCGACCACGCGCAGCGCGCCCTGGGCCAGCTTCGGCGGCTTCTGCAGCTCGGGATGGGGATGGCTCACGTAGAGCTCCGTTCTGGTGTCGTGGAGCAGGGCTCCATGGTCAGCCGCCACTCGCGGGCAGCTGTTCGAGCAAGATGTCGGGGTTGTCGCGCTTGGCGGTGTGCGCGCGCCACTTGTCCGGGAACAGGGCGAGGTAGGCGCCGTCGGAGCGGCGCATCACCTCGACGCCGCGTACGGCGCTCAGTGCCTCGACGCCGTCGGCGTCGGTGAGCATGGCGAGCTGGTAGTCGAGGCGCTCGAGCCGGATGGCGGCGCCGTACTCGGACTCCATGCGCGCGCTCACGACCTCGAACTGCATCGGGCCGACCGCCGCCAGCACCGGCGCCTGGTCGCCGCGGAGGTCGGAGCGCAGAACCTGCACGACGCCCTCCTGGTCCATCTGCTCGATGCCCCGGCGGAACTGCTTGTAGCGCCCGGTGTCCGCGGCGCGCGCCGACATGAAGTGCTCGGGCGCGAAGCTGGCGATCGGGGGGTAGCGGACGGCGCGGCCCTCGTAGATCGTGTCGCCCACCCGCAGTGCGGCGGCGTTGACCAGGCCGACGATGTCACCGGGCAGCGCGGTCTCGACGACCGACCGCTCGCGGCCGAACACGGCCTGGGCGTACTTGGTGGCGAACGGCTTGCCGGTCTCGCCGTGGTTGACGACCATGCCGCGCTGGAACACCCCGGAGCAGACCCGGGCGTAGGCGAGCCGGTCGCGGTGGTTGGTGTCCATGCCGGACTGCACCTTGAAGACGAACGCGCTGAAGTCGTCGTCGACCTCGCGCCGGGTGCCGTCGACGGTCTCCGTCGCCGAGGGCGGCGGGGCCAGCTCGAGCAGGACCTCGAGGAGCTGGGCGACGCCGAAGTTCTGCAGCGCCGAGGCGAACAGCACCGGCGTGGTCCGGCCGGCGAGGAAGCGCTCCTGGTCGTGGTCGGCGCCGTCCATCTCGAGCAGCTCGTGGCCCTCGAGCGCGGCGTCCCACGCTGCGCCGGCCACGGCACCGGCCTCGTCGGCGGCCACGTGCAGCTCGGGGGCGCGCGTCGCACCGCCCGCCGTACGGGTGAACTGGATGAAGTGGCCGCGACGGCGGTCCAGGACACCCTGGAACTCCCCGGACTGCCCCACCGGCCAGGTGAGCGGGGTCGGCTTGAGCCCGATCTCCTTCTCGATCTCGTCCATGAGCTCGAGCGGGTCGAGGCCGGGTCGGTCCCACTTGTTGATGACGGTGATGACCGGGATGCCGCGGTGCGCGCACACCTGGAACAGCTTGAGCGTCTGCGGCTCCAGGCCCTTGGCGGCGTCGACCAGCATCACCGCGGAGTCGACGGCCGAGAGCACCCGGTAGGTGTCCTCGGAGAAGTCGGAGTGGCCCGGGGTGTCGACCAGGTTGACCACGTGGTCGCGGTAGTCGAACTGCAGCGCGGCCGAGGTGATCGAGATGCCGCGCGAGCGCTCCATCTCCATCCAGTCCGACACCGTGCCCCTGCGACCGGACTTGCCGTGCACCGCGCCGGCCTCGTTGATCACGCGGGCGTGGAGCGCGAGGGCCTCGGTGAGGGTCGACTTTCCGGCGTCGGGGTGGCTGATCACCGCGAACGTACGGCGCGGGCGGGTGTCGGTGGAGCTGGTCATCGGGGTCAACTCTCCCAGGTGCGGGCCGAAACCCCCAACGGGCGTCGCTCACACCAGCGGCACGAACCGGTAGCCGCCGTGCCGGGTGACCCGCGGGCGCCCCTCTGCCTGCTCCACGAGCAGCATGGTGCCGCTCACCGGCAGCACCATCCGGCCGCCGGGGGCGAGCTGCGCGACCAGCTCGTCTGGCAGCTGCCGCGCCTCGGCCGACACCAGGATCCGGTCGTACGGCGCCCGGTCCGGCACCCCGAGCACGCCCGGCTCCGCGGGGCGGATGCTCGTCCAGGGGAGCTCCTGGCGGGCCAGGTTGGCCCGTCCGAACGCGACCAGCTCGGGCACGACCTCCACCCCGACCACCTCGCCGGCGGCTCCGGTCAGGTGGCCCAGCAGCGCCGTGGTCCACCCCGATCCCGACCCGACGTCGAGGACCCGGTCGCCGGGGCGCACAGCGAGCAGCCGCAGCATGGCCTCGACGGTCCGCGGCTGCGAGCTGGTCTGGCCGTGGCCGATCTCGAGCGGACCGTCGTACGACGCGCGGCGGCGCAGCCACCTCGGCAGGAAGCCCTCGCGCGGGGCGGCCTCGAACGCGGCGTCGACCGGGTCGGGCACGCGTTCGATTCAAGCACGCGTCCCCGCGGCGAGGGGCGAGCGACGAGGAGTCCTCGCCGCCTGGAGCGTCGAGGATTGACGGGACGGCCGCGGGGGTAGTAGCGGGGTATGACCCGGCACTCCCTCGCGGCCACGGCCGTCGTCGCCCTCACGGCGCTCGCTTCCCTGCTCACAGGGCTCCCCGCGCAGGCCGCGGCCCCGGTGGCCAACTCCTCCGACGAGCGCGTGGCGCCGGTGCTGCGCGCGGTCAGCCTGGTCGGCAGGGACCTGCACCTCTCCGGCGGCAAGGTGATGCGCCTGCCCCGCACCGCGGGCGAGGCTCCGGTCCTTCTGGGCACGGTCCGCACCGGCTGGGTCGTGGCGTCGGACGGCACGTTCCGCCTGGTGCGACCCGATGGCAAGGTGCGGCGGATCGCCGGGCGAAACCGGGTCGATCTGTACGTGACGGAGGCCCTCTCCGACGACGGCAACCGGATCCTGACGGCGTCGACCGACCAGGCCGACGCGCTCTACGTCCGCGTGGTCGACCTGCGGGGACGCGTGGTGCTCAACACCTGGTACGAGAGCCTCTTCGGCGAGATCTCCGACGTGGCCGACGGCAAGGTGTACGTCGAAGGTTTCCGCGGCACCCGGGTGATCGACGAGACCGGCGCGGTGACCCGGGTCGTGCAGCGACCGACCGCCCTGGTCGCCGCCGAGCACGACGTCGTCTTCGTGGGCACCCGCAAGCGCCCGGGCCTGGTCGGCCCGACCAGCCTCTCCGGGCCCGGCACGCCGGCCTGGCGGGCGCGCTTCGACCCGGTCGCGGTCTCCCCCGACGGGCACTACGTGGTGGGCCGCGAGGGCACCGTCCGCTCGATGAGGGACGGACGCGTCGTACGTCGGGTGCCGGTGCCGAAGCCGCGCGCGGACGAGGCGTTCCGCTTCCTCGGCTGGGGCGCGAGCGGCCGGGTCCTCATCGAGCGCTCCGCCGGTCTGCGGCTCCTGCTGACCTCGTGCGCGGTGCCGCGCGGCGCCTGCCGACAGGTCGGCGCGACCACCACGGGCTCCGTCTCCGTCCCCACGAGCCATGCGGGCCCCTACCGGCAGCCGACCTAGGAACAGGCTCACCAGGACGCTGTCTTTTCGCCATACCGGCGCGCAGGGTCACGGAACCTGCGAGAGTCGCGCGATGCAGGCACAGACCATCGACGAAGTGATCCTCCGGCTCGAGGAGATCATCAAGGACGCCGAGGCGCGCGAGGATCGGATCGGCTACTTCGCCGCGCTGTACAACCGGGTCACGATCGCCGTACGCGAGGGCGTGCGCGCAGGGGAGTTCGACGACGGGCCCCGGATGGAGCGTCTGGACGTGACGTTCGCCAACCGCTTCCTCGACGCCTACGACGCATGGCGCGCCGGCCAGCTGCCGAGCCGCGCCTGGCTCAAGGCCTTCGAGGTGGCGTCGAGCTCACGGCCTGTGGTGCTGCAGCACCTCCTGGTCGGCATGAACGCCCACATCGCCCTCGACCTCGGGGTCGCGGCCGCGCAGACCTGTCCCGGGGCCGCACTGCCGGCGCTGAAGGACGACTTCGGCCGCATCAACGACGTCCTGGCCAGCCTCACCCCGGTCGTGGAGGCCGAGCTCGGCGAGGACAGCCCGGAGTTCGCGCTGCTGACGCACATCATGCCGGCGCGCGAGCAGCGGATCTTCGGCTTCGGCATGGACCGGGCCCGCGAGCTGGCGTGGGGCTTCGCCTGCACCCTCGCGCCACTCCCCCTGCACGAGCAGCCGGCCCTCATGGCGCACCGCGACCACGAGGTGTCGCTGGTCGCGGACGTCATCGTCGGAAACGGGGTCCTCGCGCACGTGCTGCGCCACGGCGAGCGCACGGACGTGGCCGCTAACATCAGGGCCCTGGCGGCCGGCGAGTTCACGCAGACCGTGACCGCGGCCCACCTCGCGGGCGCCGCCTCATAGCTGGACCCGTCAGGGCTTGAGCGCGCCGCTGAGGGCACTCAGGGTGTCCTCGACGAGGCGGTAGAACGCCCAGCGTCCGCGCTGCTCGCGCACGACCAGCCCCGCATCGACCAGCTGCTTCATGTGGTGGGACACGGTCGGCTGCGACAGCCCCACCGGCTCGGTGAGATCGCAGATGCAGGCCTCGAGATCAGGCTGGGCCGCGATCAGCGACAACAGGCGGACCCGCGTCGGGTCACCCAGTGCCTTGAACATACGCGCCAGCCGCTGCGCCTCCGCCACGTCCAGCACGCCGCCGGTGACCGTCGAGCAGCATGCCGCCGCCGCGGTCGTCGCGTCCAGGACGGGCGGAGCTGTACGGGTGGCCATGGCCCCATCCTGCCAGACATATTGACAACCGTCGATGGATAGACGAGCCTCGATACATCGAAGACTATCGATGCCAACGAGGAGCAAGACGCCATGACCGCAAGCAGCGCGCAGACCGCCGGACAGACCCCCGACCAGGTACGTGAGGAGGTCCGCAACCGCTACGCCCAAGCCGCCACCGCGGTCGTCGGCGGCACCGGCAATGCTGCCCTCAACGACCAGCTGCAGACCGTTGACGACAGCTGCGGGACCTCCTCGTGCTGCGGCGGCAACGGGACCGTCGAGGATGCGTTCGGCGCGGGGCTGTACGGCAGCGACGACCAGGCTGCGCTGCCGGCCGAGGTGGTCGCGGCCAGCCTCGGCTGTGGCAACCCGACCGCCGTCGCTGACCTGCGCGCCGGCGAGCGCGTGCTCGACCTCGGCTCCGGCGGCGGCATCGACGTGCTGCTCTCCGCGCGCCGAGTCGGGCCGACCGGCTTCGCCTACGGCGTCGACATGACCGAGGAGATGCTCGACCTGGCTCGCACCAACGCCGCCAAGGCCGGAGCGACGAACGTGGAGTTCCTCAAGGGCACCATCGAGGACGTCCCACTGCCCGACGCGTCGGTCGACGTGGTCATCTCCAACTGCGTCATCAATCTCTCGGTCGACAAGCCGAAGGTCATCACCGAGATCTACCGCGTCCTGGCCCCCGGCGGGCGGATCGGCATCTCCGACGTCGTCGCCGAGGACCACCTCACCGCCGCGGACCGCGCCGAGCGGGGCTCGTACGTCGGCTGCATCGCCGGCGCCCTCTCCCGCGCCGAGTACCTCGCGGGTCTGAGCGCCGCAGGGTTCGTCGACGCCGAGGTCGAGTTCACCCACGAAGCGGTCCCCGGCATGCACGGCGCGATCATCCGCGCCAGCAAGCCGGTCGGCATGGCGTCATCCAGCTGAGCTCCCCGGATATCGCGCCTCGCCGGGGTCGGCGCCTGGACATTGCCGACGTACTGGCTCAGGCGCTCATCAAGAGCTCCGGGCGCCGACCCCGCCCGGAGACCAGCAGCGTGAGGACGATGCCCGCCACGGCGTACGCCGCCAGGACCAGGAGCGGCCGGGTCATCGCATCGGAGTCGAAGTAGACGATCTGGCGCACCCCGTCCACGCCGGCGCCGGTCGGGATCCAGTCGCCGACCACCCGCCAGAAGGTGGGCATCACCCCCGCCTGGAACGCCCCGCCCGCGCTCGGGTTGCCGATGATCACGATCAGCAGCAGGGTCACTCCGATCCCGATCACCCCGAAGAGCGCCTCCAGCCCGATCGCCAGCGCGGCGATGGAGAACGACACCGCGGTCCCGAGCAGGCCGAGCTGCCAGAGGTGGCCGGTCTGGGCGTCCAGCAGCGGGCCGACGATCAGCGCGCCCCCGAACCCGGAGGCCAGGGCGTACGGCACCAGCGCCGCCAGCCGGAGCGCCGCGATGCGTACCGACCGGGGCCGGTCCCCGCGCGCCAGCGCGACCACCGTGGGGAACAGGTAGGCGCCGACCGCCCAGCCGACCACGAGGTAGAAGCCGGTGAGCCCACGGGCGTCGCCGCTCTGCAGCGGCACCAGGTCCTCCTTCTCCACGGTCCGCTGCTGCTCCGCGACCACCTTGGTGAGGGCCTCCGTCGCGGCCTCCTCCAACGAGGTGCCGCCGCCGGAGGCGACCAACAGCAGGTCGCTGCTCTGGTCCGGGCGCAGCACCAGGGCCGCGACCTCGTCCCCGTCGCGGACGTCCTCGCGGGCCTCCGACTCCGAGTCGGCGAGCGAGGCGTCCAGGGGGTCCCCCGAGAGCCGGTTGAGCTCGTCGACCAGCTGCTGGGCCTGACTGCTGCCCCCCGGCGGCGCGACTACCTTCACCTCGAGCTGGTGCGGCGTGGGGTCATGGAACGCGGCGACGTAGCTGAAGATGAACGCGAACTGCAGGAGCAGCACGCCGAGGACCCAGGCCACGGCCCGGATCATCGAGCCCCGTGGGTCGATCGCCAGGGACGGCGGAGCCGCACTGGTGGCGGGACCGGGCCGCTCGGGGTCCTGCGAGGTCCGTGGGGCTGTCATGGCGTCTCCCTTGCCGTTGCGCGGGCTCCGCGCGACCGTGGCGCGGATGCCGTACGGCGAAAGCAGCTGCCGGAGCCCGAGCGCCCTTGACGTCGACTGTAGGGCGGCTCCCGCCTCGTGACACCTGTCCAAAGACCCGGGCAAAGTGCCCGGATTCGCAGCACCCTCAGGTCGGGCCGATCCCGACTCAGAGCTCCTTACGGAAGTGCACGTCGGAAGCCCCCGGGACCGGCACGTCCTCCCAGCGGAAGATCTCGCGGTAGCCCTGTCGCTCGTAGAAGCCCGGCGCCTGGAACGTGAAAGAGGTGACGAAGACGTGGGTGCATCCCCGTGCGCGAGCCGCGGCCTCGAACTCGGCCAGCAGGCTGGCGCCGAGACCCGCGCCACGGGTGTCGTCACGCACCCAGGTCATCGCGATACCGGCAGCGACGCCCCAGGTCCAGCCGCTCATGCCCGCTGCCAGCTTGCCGGCTTCGTCGTCGATCCGGATCGTCAGCTCCTGCGCCGGAGCAGTTCCGCGGGTCGCCTGCGCATTCACCTTGTCCAGCTCGTCCGAGAGCGTCTGGTCGAGCTCGGCGTCGGCCTCGCCGACCCTCGAGCGGTACCGGCGATCGGCGCCCATCGGGCGGGTCGACCCGTCTGTCTCCGTCATGACGCGGATCGTGCCACGAACACTCGCCACGGCGTTCACGCCGGCCAGCGGGCAGCCGAGGGCAGCCACGGTCGCCACACGAGAGCCGGCCGTTCAGCGCCTGTTGCGGGGATGCTGGCGAGCCACCCGCTCGTTGCCGTGCCGGTAGTTCCCGGTCCACCGGGCCATGGCCAGCTGGGGATCGTCCTCGACCTCGGCGAGGAACTCCGCGGCGCGGCCGCCTCGCAGCTTCGCCGCCACTCGGCCGTGGTGCGTGATGACCACGCTTCCGTCGGCGCGGCGGACGTATTCGAATCCCTCCGGAGAACCACCCACGTGCTGGATGCTAGTCCTTCGCCGGGTCATTACTCACAGGCGTAAGGGACAGTTAACGAGGGCCGGCCTGACGATGTCAGGCCGGCTCTCGTTCAAGAGGGCTGGCTCTCGGCGGGGTGACCCACCGGGACCGGCAATTCTGCGAAGACTTCGCCTTTATTCTGCGAAGACCCCTGTGTGTGTGGAGCTGGCGGGAATCGAACCCGCGTCCTCGAGCGTCGAACCAGGTCTTCTCCGGGTGCAGTTCGTGATGTCGCTTTTCTCGGCCCCGGGGCTCGCACGAACACGTCCCCGACAGGCTCAGTCACGGAAAAGTCCCGCTCAACCTCCGCGACGCGGATTGAGCAGCAAGCCTCCTAGATGACGCCAGGACCCGGGACGGAGGCAGGTGCCCGGACTGACGCTTCGATCACTGCTCAGGCAGCGAGAGCGAAGGAACTGCGATTGGTGTTGGCAGTTATAGGTTTCCAACGATCGTTTACGAGATGACGTTGGCTCCTCGACCCGCTTCCCCTGGAACTAACGTCCCAAGTCGAAACCGATCAGCCCCTCTTGAGTTGTCTGTCCAGTCTACGGGGTGCAACGCCGTGTCCGCAGCCGGGATTCCCCGGTCTCATCCCACTCGAGCCCCGTGCGCCTGCACCGCGGCCAGGAACTGCGCGGCGTAGCCCGACTCGCGGAAGTCCTTCAAGGTGTTCGCGGACCAGCGGTTGATGTGCTCCCGGCTGACGTTGCACGCGACCTCGCCCATCGGGCCGTGCAGGCGCACGCTTGCGACGGTGAACGGTCCGACCCCCTGGCGGCGTACCCACAGCTCACTGCAGGAGACGCGCCACTGCGGCTCCGCGGCGCCGTCCGGGGTGAAGGTCAGCCACCCCGCGTCGAGGGCGAGAGTGCCGTACGTCGAGCCGAGCGCGCCGCCCATGGCGCCGATCACCCCCGACCCCAGCACCTGCACGTTCCAGGTGCTCGGCGCCGGCGCGAAGCCGCCGCCCGGCGCGGGCGCCAGGACCGGGGCTGCGGGGCGGGATCGGGAGCGCGTGAGGACCACCACGAGGATCACGGCGAAGACGCCCGTGACGAGCAGCGGCAGCAGCGTGAGCAGAGCAAGCATCGACATGGCGCGATCCTGCCCTGCGGGCGGTTGGTCAATCCTCGGGCGATCGGTGCCCGGGCGGGTTACTGGTGACGCACGCGCCGTGGCTCACTCGCGCTTGGTGAAGGCGACCTTGCCGCCGGGGAGGTGGGTCATGTCGTAGTGGGGGTGGTGGGCCAGGGTGTGGTGGCGTCGGCAGAGCAGGGCGCCGTCCTCGACGGTGGTGTCGCCGCCTTCGGACCACGGCGTGAGGTGGTGGGCCTCGCACCACGCCGAGGGTCTCTCGCAGCCTTCGGCGTAGCAGCCGCCGTGCTGGACCGCGAGCGCGATGCGTTGGGCCTTGGTGTGGAACCGGGCCTTGCGGCCGAGGTCGAGGACCTGGGACCTGCCACCCAGGACCACCGGGATCACGCCGGCCTGGCAGGCCAGCGTGCGGGCCAGGGCGGGGCTGATCCGGGTCCCGGTGTCGAGCTGGGCCGCCTGAGCCCGCCCAGGAGGGTCTCGAGGGTCATGGTCACCACGACGGTGGCGTCCATTCCGCCGGAGGTCGGGAGCCGGTCGGTCGGGTAGCGCTGCACGTACTCGATCAGGGCGAGCCCCATGCCGTGCGGGCTGGACCCGTCACCGCCGGCTTTCGGGTTCGCGATCGCGCCGAGCTGCTTGCGGAACCGGTCCGCGACATGGGTGGGGACCTGGAACCGTCCGTAGGTGGTGCCGTGGCCGTCGTCGTGCAGCGTGAGCCGGGCCTTCTGCTCGGCACGCCGTTCTTCGGCTTCGAGGGCCTTGGCCTCCTGCGCTTCGCCGACCTCGGGGGCGAGGACGTCGAGGATCCGTCTGCCCAGGATCCGCAACGCTCTGGCGTCGTGGTGCGCGGCCTGGGCCAGCAGGTGGGCACGGGCCTGCGCGCGGACCTCGGGCTGCACATCGTCGGGGAGGGCGTCGACGGCCTCGACGACGACCTGGGCCTGGTCGGTGAGGATCACCCCGGCCGCGAGCGCGGCCGCGACGGTGTCGTGGCGCTCGAGGGCTTGGGCGAGCTTCATTTTGCTCACGGTGTCGCGTGGGGTCTGGTGGGTGTGTTGGCCCAGTAGACCGCGGTCGAGGTCGCGCCGGTCTCGGTGCCGACCTGGGTGGCCTCGGCGTGTGCGGCCAGGCGCAGCGTCAGCTCGTCGGCCTGGGCGCGCAGCCGGGTCGCGTCGCCCAGCGCCTGGGCGGTCTCGGCGGGGGTCATCGACCACACCGGGGTCTGGTTGAGGTCGGCGACCTGCTCACGCAGCCGCGCCACTCCGGCGGCCACGGGGTGGCTCGCGGTGGGGGTGGCGGGGCTGCTCATAGGTCCACTGAAGCACCCGCCACCGACAGTGGGTGGGTCGAGAATCCCCTTTGTCCACAGGGGTTCTGAGAACTTTCTCGTCTCTCGGTGGTCGAGTGCGAAGGCGCCCTGGCGCCCCCCTCCGGTGGTCGAGGTGCGAAGGCGTGCAACGCCTGAGCCTCGAGACCTGGTGACGTGACTGGCGACCTGACCGGGGTACTCAGGGCTGCTTGTCGGCTCACCAGGTCTCGAGGCTCGTCGCTGGCGCTCCTCACGCCTCGACCACCGAAAGGGGCACCTCGACCGGTCGAGGGATGCGGTCACCGGGCGAAGAGGCGGGTGGCGTTGTGCCAGCAGACGTCGCGGAGCCAGTCGTCGCCGAGGTCGAGGCGGGACAGGCCGGCGAGCTGCTCGGCGTAGGGGTAGGGGATGGTGGGGAAGTCGCTGCCGAGCAGGACCTTGGGCTGGACGTCGCGCAGGCGCGGGACGAGGTCGGGTGGATAGGCGCCGAAGAACTCGGTGAAGACCATGGTGGTGTCGAGGTGGACGCGCTCGTAGGTCTCGGCCAGGGCCAGGAACTCCGCATACTCCGGCGCGCCCATGTGCGCCACGACCGCCGTCAGGCGAGGGAATCGCTCGAGCACCGGGCGCAGCGGGTCGGGGCCGGTGAAGGCGTTGCCGACCGGGCCGGAGCCGGCGTGGATGACGACCGGCGTCCCGGCGTCCTCGAGAGCGCCCCACACCGGGTCGAGGAGCGGGTCGTCGAGGTGGAACTCCCCCACCTGCACGTGGACCTTGAAGACCTCGACGCCGCCCGCGACCAGGTCGGCGACGTAGGACGCCGCCTCGGGCTCGGGGTAGAACGTCGCCGAGCGCAGGACCTCGGGCACCCCGGCGGCGAAGTCGCGCGACCAGTCGTTGAGGTAGCCCGCGACGCCCGGCTTGTGGGCGTAGTGCAGCGTCGAGAAGCGGCGTACGCCGAAGCCGCGCAGGATCTCGATCCGCTCCTCGTGCGAGACGCGGTAGCGGATCGGCCAGTCCCGCCCGATCTTCGGGCCGGCGGCGTCGAAGACGGCGTAGACCGCGCGCTGGATGTTCTCGGGCAGGAAGTGGACGTGGACGTCGAAGAGGCCCGGGAGGCCGAGCCCCTCCCAGAAGGCGCGTACGGCGGTCGTGTCGCGGTGGGGTGGTCGCTCCCCTCGCACCTCAACCACCGTGGGCCGGTCGCTCAGTCCTGCATGCCCTTGAGCCGGCGGCCGACGGCCTGCTCGACCTCGCGGGTGGCCTGGCGCTCGGCGAGGGAGTGCCGCTTGTCCCAGGTCTTCTTGCCCTTCGCGAGGCCGATCTCGATCTTGGCGCGGCCGTCGACGAAGTACAGCGACAGCGGGATGACCGTGAGGCCCTTCTCGTTGACGCGGCGCTCGATCTTGTCGATCTCCACCCGGTTGAGCAGCAGCTTGCGCTTGCGGCGGGCGGCGTGGTTGGTCCAGGTGCCCTGGGTGTACTCCGGGATGTGCACGCCGTGCAGCCACGCCTCGCGGTTGTCGATGTCCACGAACCCATCGACCAGCGAGGCACGACCCATCCGCAGCGACTTCACCTCGGTGCCCTGGAGGACCATGCCGGCCTCGAAGGTGTCCTCGATGTGGTAGTCGTGGCGCGCCTTCTTGTTCTGCGCGACGATCTTGCGCCCCTGCTCCTTCGGCATCTGCTCAGTCTCTCAGGGCCGGTCAATGCGATTGACGTCAGAGGTACTTCATCGGGTCGACCGGGTCGCCGTTGACCAGGATCGTGAAGTGCAGGTGGCAGCCGGTCGACCAGCCGGTGGAGCCGGCGTAGCCGACGACCTCGCCGCTCCTGACCCGCTGGCCCTCGGAGGCGCGGTACCCGGACAGGTGGTTGTAGACGGCGGTGAGGTTCTTGCCGTTGTAGTTGCCCAGGTTGAGGTAGAGCCGGTTGCCGTAGACCGAGGAGTAGTAGGTGTCCATCACGGTGCCGCCGGCGACGGCGAGCATGGACTGCCCGCAGGCGACGCCGAAGTCGGTGCCGTCGTGCAGGCCGTAGTAGCCGTAGATCGGGTGGGTGCGGTAGCCGAACGGCGAGGTGACGTAGCCGCTGCTGGTGGGGGCCCGCAGCACGCCGTCGGTCGCCCCGCTGTAGCCGCCCTTGCCGCCGCTCTGGGCGGCCGCGGCGAGGATCTGCTGCTTGATGCGGGCCTCACGCTTGCGCAGCTCGCGCAGCACCTGGCGGTCGTGGGCGCGAGCGCTCAGGGCCTCGTCGCGCGCCTTGCGGTTGCTCCTCAGCAGGCCGAGGACGCTGGCCCGGGCGACGCGCGCCTGCTCCGCCAGCTCGCGGACGGCGGCGAGGTTGGTGGCGGCGTCGGCGCGCTTGGTCTCCATGTCCAGCTTGGCCGCCTCGACCCGGTCCTCCCGGGCCTGCAGGACGATCTCGGCGGCGTGCAGGCCGGCGTAGGCCCGGTCCTGTCGACCGACGATCGCGTCGGTGGCGCCCATCTGCCGCACGACGTCCTCGGGGGTCTTGGCGGCCATCAGCGAGGCGAAGGCGAGCAGGCGTGGGTCGCCGCTCTCGTAGATGTCGTTGACGGTGTTGACGACCTCGACCCGCTGGGTCGCCAGCGCCTCCTGGCCGTCCAGCAGGTCCTGGCGGGCCTGCGCGAGCGCCTCCTGGGCCGCGACCAGCTTGAGCTGCATCTCGGCGTCCTTGGCGCGGGCCTCGGCCAGGCGGACGCGGACGCCGTCCAGGTGGGTCTTGGCCGCGGTCAGGCGGACGCGTACGGCGTTGAGCCGCGCGGTGGTCCGCTGGACCTGCTTGCTGGTCTCGCCGAGATCGTCGTGGGCCTGCTCGATCTGCTGCTCGACGTGCTTGTGCTTGTCCTTGAGCGGGTCGTGGGCGGAGGCGTTGGCCAGAGGAACCGCCGTCCCGCCCAGGGCGACGGCGGCGGCCACGGAGGCCACGACGACGCGCTGACGAGAGGCGCTGGGGAAGAAGCGCACAGGTATTGCCTTTGATGTTCGGGGAAGTGAACGATTCAACCGTAGGCGGCCGAGGTCAGACTTTGATGTATTTCCGGGTCAGTAGGAGTGTCGGCAGCACCGTGAGCACCGGGCCCAGGATCGCGATCACCGCGACGGCCACGCCGTACTCCGGCCAGCCGATCCACGGGATGAACGACAGGTCGCCGCTGAGTCCGCCGATGATGCCCCACTTCACCAGCGCCGCGAGGGCGCCGGCGGCGAGCGCCACGCCCAGGAACGCCGTCACCAGCGCCTCCATGAGGAACGGCAGCGCGATGTAGAGCGTCGAGGCGCCGACCAGGCGCATGATGCCGATCTCCTTGCGCCGCGCGAGCGCGGCGAGCCGGATCGTGTTGGCGACCAGCAGGAGCGCGGCGAACACCAGGAACCCGGCGATGGCCCACGAGGCGAACTTGATCCAGTCGATGGTGCTGAGGATGGGGCCCACGACCTCACGCAGGTCCTGGACGCCGGCGACCCCGGGCAGGCCGATGACCTGGCTCGTGATGCCCTCGTACTCGTCGGGGTCCTTGAGCGTGATCCAGATCGACTCGGCCATGTCGTCGGCCGTCAGCGCGGCGTCGGGGCCCTCGAACCGCTCGTCGCCGTAGAGGTCCTTGACCTTCTCGAAGGCCTCCTCCTTGGACTCGAGGTACCAGTTGTCGACCTCGGGGCTCTCGTCGACCACGTCCTCGATCGCCTGTTTCTGCGGCTCGGTGACCTCGGAGACGCAGGCGGGGTTGTCGTCGCCGTCGCGACACAGGTAGACGGTGATCTGGAGCTCGCTCCCCCACTGGTCCGCGGCGGCGACGGCCTGCTGGTTGAGCAGGGCGCCGAAGCCGACCAGGGTCAGCGACACGAAGAGGGTGAGGACGACCGCGATGTGCATGGAGACGTTGCGGCGCAGGCTCTGGCGGAGCTCGGTGAACGTGTGGCGCAGCTGCATGCTCAGACCGCCTCGGTGCCGTAGGAGCCGGTGGCCTCGTCACGGGTGACCCGGCCGTGGTCGAGCTCGATGACGCGCTTCTGCATCTGGTCCACGACGGAGTTGTCGTGTGTGGCCATGAGCACGGTGGTGCCCGTGGCGTTGATGCGGTCGAGCAGGCTCATGATCCCGGCGGACGTGGTGGGGTCCAGGTTGCCGGTGGGCTCGTCGGCGATGAGGATCATCGGCCGGTTGACGAAGGCGCGGGCGATCGCGACGCGCTGCTGCTCGCCTCCCGACAGCTCGTCGGGGAGCCGGTCGGCCTTGTCCTGCAGGCCGACCAGCTCGAGGGTGCGCGGCACCACGTCGCGGATCTCGTCCCTGGGCTTGCCGATCACCTGCAGCGCGAAGGCGACGTTCTCAGCGACGGTCTTGCCGGAGAGCAGCCGGAAGTCCTGGAACACGGTGCCGATCTGACGGCGCAGCCGCGGCACCTTCCAGCTGGCGAGGCGGTTGACCTCCTTGCCGGCGACGTGGACGCGACCGGCGGTGGGGCGGGTCTCGCGGAGCACCAGCCGCAGGGCGGTCGACTTGCCGGACCCGGAGGCCCCGACGAGGAAGACGAACTCGCCCTTCTCGATGTTGATGGACACGTTGTCCAGGGCAGGCTTTCCCGGACCGGGATAGGTCTTGGTGACCTTCTCGAAGCGAATCACTGAATCGACAGTAGCCGAGCCCGCGGTGCGTTTCCCGGACCCCCGCTCCCGGCCTCCGAGGGGTGTGGCGGAGGTCGCTCCCGCGGCGCGCGCGCGGATCCGTATCGTGGGCGCGTGTCCGTCCCCCGCGTCCTCGCGCTCGCACTCGGCGCGACGGCCCTCACCGTCGCGGTCGGCGTGGTCGTGGTCGGCGCTCCGGCGCAGGACGACGACGCCCCGACGAGCGCACCCAGCGTGCCGCTCACGGACTTCGACACCACGGACCTGACCGCCGAGCGTGGGGCATTCTGCGACCGGGTGCCCGAGGAGGCCGTGCGCGAGGCCCTCGGCGCGGAGCCGGTCGCCGAGACGTCGTACGGCAACGGCGAGCGCACCGACCTGACCGCCGGCGTCCGCGATGTGGCCCATGAGTACGGCTGCACCTGGAGCGCCGAGGACGGCACGGTGGCCCGGGCCTGGGTCTTCGCTCCCCCGGTCACGGCCGAGACCGCAGCCACGCTGGTCGCCGCCGCCCGCAAGACCAGGGGCTGCCGGGTCGTCCCGGGCGCCCCGGCGTACGGCGTGCCGTCGCTCGCCCTGCAGTGCGAGCGGGGCGGCACCCGGCAGCAGTCCTACCGCGGGCTGTTCGGCGACGCCTGGCTCACCTGCGAGCTCTCGGCGCCGGCGGCCGTGGCGGCCGCCGCGCTGCAGGAGCGGGCCGACCGCTGGTGCGTCACCGTCGCGAGTGCGGCCGAGCGCCGCTCCTAGTTGGCCTCGGCCTTGTCGGCACCGCGGCGCCAGCGGATGCCGGCCTCGAGGAAGCCGTCCAGGTCGCCGTCGAAGACCGCGGTCGGGTTGCCGACCTCGTAGCCGGTGCGCAGGTCCTTGACCACCTGGTAGGGGTTGAGCACGTAGTTGCGCATCTGGTCGCCCCAGCTGGCCTGCACGTCGCCGCGCAGCCCGTCGAGGTGGGCCTTCTCCTCGGCCTTCTTGAGGGCGAGCAGCTTGGCCTTGAGCACCACCATGGCGCTGGCCTTGTTCTGCAGCTGGCTCTTCTCGTTCTGGCAGGAGACCACCGTGCCGGTGGGGATGTGGGTCAGGCGCACCGCGGAGTCGGTGGTGTTGACCGACTGGCCGCCCGGGCCGCCGGAGCGGTAGACGTCGACGCGGATCTCCTCGTCGGGCACGTCGATCTCGTCGGTCTGCTCGAGCACGGGGACCACCTCGACCGCGGCGAAGCTGGTCTGGCGGCGGCCCTGGTTGTCGAAGGGGCTGATCCGCACGAGCCGGTGGGTGCCGGCCTCGACGCTGAGGGTTCCGTAGGCGTACGGCGCGTGGATGGCGAAGGTGGCCGACTTCAGGCCGGCCTCCTCGGCGTAGGAGGTCTCGTAGACCTCCACCGGGTAGTCGTGCTGCTCGGCCCAACGCACGTACATGCGCATCAGGGTCTCGGCGAAGTCGGCGGCGTCGACGCCGCCGGCGCCGGCGCGGATGCTCACCAGCGCCTCGCGCGGGTCGTACTCGCCGTTGAGCAGCGTGCGGACCTCGAGCCGCTCGACGGCCTTCTGGATCCGGCCGAGCTCGCGCTCGGCGTCGGCGAGCGAGTCGGCGTCGCCCTCCTCGGTGGCCAGCTCGACCATGATCTCGAGGTCCTCGATGCGGCTCTGGAGCGCGGCGAAGCGGTCCACCTCGCCCTGCAGCGCGGAGAGCCGGCCGGTGACCCGGGTCGCGTTGGCCTGGTCGTCCCACAGGTCGGGGGCGGCGACCTGCTCACCGAGGTCGGCGATCTCGGTGCGCATGTTGTCGATGTCGAGCACCTGCTCGATGGTGTGCATCGTCGCCTGGAGCTGCTTGATCTCGGAGTCGTAATCGGGTCCTGCCACGATGAGCAACATTACGTCACGGGTGCGCAGGGTCTCGACACGCTCGCTCCGGCCGCGGCTCGGCCCTCGTGGGCCTCGGGCTGTCCACGGGTGACGCGCGGCACAACGACGACGGGGCGGGCCTCATAGGGTGATCCCCATGTTCTCCAAGGTGCTGGTCGCCAACCGTGGCGAGATCGCCATCCGGGCCTTCCGGGCCGCCTACGAGCTCGGCGCCCGGACGGTCGCCGTCTTCCCCTACGAGGACCGCTGGTCCGAGCACCGGCTCAAGGCCGACGAGGCCTACGAGATCGGTGAGCGGGGGCACCCGGTCCGGGCCTACCTCGACCCCGAGACGATCGTCGCGACCGCGGTGAAGGCCGGCGCCGACGCGGTCTACCCCGGCTACGGCTTCCTGAGCGAGAACCCCGCACTGGCCGAGGCCTGCGCCAACGCGGGTATCACGTTCATCGGCCCGACCTCCGACGTCCTGACGCTGACCGGCAACAAGGCCCGCGCCATCGCGGCGGCCAAGGCCGCCGGGGTGCCGACGCTGGCCAGCGTGGAGCCGTCGACCGACGTGGACGCGCTGGTCGAGTCGGCCCAGGCGCTGCCCTACCCGCTGTTCGTCAAGGCCGTCGCCGGCGGCGGCGGGCGCGGCATGCGGCGCGTCGACGACCCCAAGGACCTGCGCGAGGCGGTCGAGACCTGCATGCGCGAGGGCGAGGGCGCCTTCGGCGATCCCACCGTCTTCATCGAGCAGGCCGTGGTCGAGCCGCGCCACATCGAGGTGCAGATCCTCGCGGACGGGGAGGGGAACGTGATCCACCTCTTCGAGCGCGACTGCTCGGTGCAGCGACGCCACCAGAAGGTCGTCGAGATCGCCCCCGCGCCCAACCTGGACCCCGAGCTGCGCCAGCGGATGTGCGACGACGCGGTCCGCTTCGCCCGCGAGATCGGCTACCGCAACGCCGGCACCGTCGAGTTCCTGCTCGACCCGCACGGCAACTACGTCTTCATCGAGATGAACCCGCGCATCCAGGTCGAGCACACGGTCACCGAGGAGGTCACCGACGTCGACCTGGTGCAGTCGCAGCTGCGGATCGCCGCGGGCGAGACCCTCGCCGACCTCGGCCTGTCGCAGGACTCCATCCAGCTGCGCGGCGCCGCCCTGCAGTGCCGGATCACCACGGAGGACCCGGCCAACAACTTCCGTCCCGACACCGGCGTGATCACCACCTACCGCTCCCCCGGCGGCGGCGGCGTCCGTCTCGACGGTGGTACGACGTACACCGGCGCGGAGGTCTCCGCGCACTTCGACTCGATGCTGGCCAAGCTCACCTGCCGCGGCCGGACCTTCGACATCGCCGTGCAGAAGGCGCGCCGTGCGGTGGCGGAGTTCCGCATCCGCGGCGTCTCCACCAACATCGCGTTCCTGCAGGCGGTGCTGGCCGACCCGGACTTCTCCAGCGGCCACATCACCACCTCGTTCATCGAGACCCACCCGCAGCTGCTCCAGGCCCGCGCGAGCGGCGACCGCGGCACCAAGCTGCTCACCTATCTCGCCGACGTCACCGTCAACCAGCCGCACGGGCCGGCGCCGGTGACCCTGGACCCGGCCAGCAAGCTGCCCGAGGTCAACCTCGAGGTCCCGGCTCCCGACGGCACCCGCCAGCTGCTGCTCGAGGTCGGCCCGGACGAGTTCGCGCGTCGGCTGCGCGAGCAGAGCACGGTCGCGGTGACCGACACGACCTTCCGCGACGCGCACCAGTCGCTGCTGGCCACCCGCGTGCGCACCCGCGACCTGACCGCGGTCGCCGGCCACGTGGCGCGCACGACGCCGCAGCTGTGGTCGGTGGAGGCCTGGGGCGGCGCGACCTACGACGTGGCGTTGCGCTTCCTGCAGGAGGACCCCTGGGAGCGGCTCGACAAGCTGCGGCAGTCGATCCCCAACATCTGCCTGCAGATGCTGCTGCGCGGGCGCAACACGGTCGGCTACACGCCGTACCCCACCGCCGTCACCGACGCGTTCGTCCAGGAGGCCGCGGCCACGGGCATCGACGTCTTCCGGATCTTCGACGCGCTCAACGACGTCGAGCAGATGCGCCCCGCGATCGAGGCGGTGCGCGCCACGGGCACCACCGTCGCCGAGGTCGCGCTCTGCTACACCGGCGACCTCTCCGACCCGGCCGAGAAGCTCTACACCCTGGACTACTACCTCAAGCTGGCCGAGCGGATCGTCGACGCCGGCGCCCACGTGCTCGCGATCAAGGACATGGCGGGACTGCTCCGTGCGCCGGCCGCGCGCACGCTGGTCACCGCGCTGCGCCGCGAGTTCGACCTGCCGGTGCACCTGCACACCCACGACACCCCGGGCGGCCAGCTCGGCACGCTGCTGGCCGCCATCGACTCCGGCGTCGACGCGGTCGACGCCGCCAGCGCCTCGATGGCCGGCACGACCTCGCAGCCGCCGCTCTCGGCGCTGGTCTCGGCCACCGACCACTCCGAGCGCGAGACCGGGCTGTCGCTGGCCGCCGTCAACGCGCTGGAGCCCTACTGGGAGGCGATGCGCCGCGTCTACGCGCCGTTCGAGTCGGGCCTGCCCGCGCCGACCGGGCGCGTCTACCGCCACGAGATCCCCGGTGGCCAGCTCTCCAACCTGCGTCAGCAGGCCATCGCGCTCGGCCTGGGCGAGAAGTTCGAGCAGGTCGAGGACATGTACGCCGCGGCCAACGACATCCTCGGCAACGTCGTGAAGGTGACGCCGTCGTCCAAGGTGGTCGGCGACCTCGCGCTCGCGCTCGTGGGCCTCGGCGCCGACCCGCAGGAGTTCGCCGACGACCCCGCGAGGTTCGACATCCCCGACTCGGTCATCGGCTTCCTCAACGGCGAGCTCGGCGATCCGCCGGGCGGCTGGCCCGAGCCGTTCCGCACCAAGGCGCTGGAGGGCCGCTCCTACACGCCTCCGGCCGAGGAGCTCGGCGAGGAGCAGGCCGCCGGCCTGGCCGGCGCCCAGCCAACCCGGCGCCAGACGCTCAACGAGCTGCTCTTCCCCGGCCCCACGAAGACCTTCGCCGAAGGTCGCCAGACCTACGGCGACGTGTCGGTCCTGCCCACGCTGGACTACCTCTACGGGCTGCGGCGCGGCGAGGAGCACGAGGTCGAGCTCGAGGAGGGCGTCACCCTGCTGCTCGGGCTGCAGGCGATCGGCGAGCCCGACGAGCGCGGCTACCGCAGCGTGATGGCCACGATCAACGGCCAGATGCGCCCGATCAGCATCCGCGACAAGTCGGTCGCCTCCGAGGTGGCCGCCGCCGAGAAGGCCGACCCGGCCAAGCCTGGTCACGTCGCGGCGCCGTTCCAGGGCGCGGTCACGATCGCCGTCTCCGAGGGCGACGCCGTCAAGGCCGGCGACACGGTCGCGACGATCGAGGCCATGAAGATGGAGGCCTCCATCACCGCCCCCGTGGACGGCACGGTCGAGCGGGTCGCCCTGTCCGGCACCCAGTCCGTCGACGGCGGCGACCTGGTGCTGGTCCTCGACTGAGCGTGTTCGGGCTTGTTCGGGAAGGGCTCGCACGGCGCAAGCGCGCCCTCGCGCGTCCCTACGATCCTGGCCATGAAACGCATTCTCATCGGGCTCCTGCTCGCCCTCGTCACCACGGCTCTGCTGCCGGCCGCCTCCTCCGCCGCGCCGGTCACCCCGGCCCCCGGCTACTACTGGTGGAACACCGTGCACTCAGGCGGAGGGCTCAAGGAGGCCGCCAACTTCGAGGTCAGGGGCGACAAGGCGCACTTCTCCCTGCTGCGCCGTGTGTGTCGCGGCGACCGGATCCTCTTCAACGAGTTCAGCGGCAAGGACAAGGCCAAGGGCCGGGTCCCGATCCGCAACGGCGTGGCCAGCAAGACCCAGTCCTTCCGCCTCGGCGGGGTGAAGTACACGCTGGCGGTGCGGGTCACCTTCACCAAGGCGCGCAAGGCCGCCGGCTGGCTGCGCCTCACGGGCGGCAAGTGCACCGGCACCAAGCGGAAGATCAGCTTCAGGCACTCCGGCGTCTGACGCCCCGGAGGCGACCCGGGGCCGGACGTGGGGCCCGCCGGTGACGGCGGGGGCACCCCAGCCCGGCCCCGGCTCCGCCGGTGCCTGGGACGGGCTGGCCGCCGAGCTGCGGGCGCTGCGTCAGCGCGCCGGCGACCCGTCGTACGCCGAGATCGCGCGGCTGGTCGCCCAGCGGCGGCGGGCCGACGGCATGAGCGAGGAGGCGTCCCGGGTCGCCCGCACCACCGTCTACGACGTCTTCCGACCGGGTCGCACCCGGGTCAACCTGGCCCTGGTGCGCGAGGTCGCCGCCGCACTGGGGGGCGACGACCAGGACGTGGACGCGTGGGTGGCGCGCTGCCGTGACGTCGCGCCGGCGCTTCCTCCCTCTCCGGAGGCCCCGCCCCCGCCCGCGCGAACGGCGCGGCAGCAGGTGGTGCTCCTGGTGCTCGCCTGCGTCGTCGTCAACCTCGCCGGCCGGGCGCTCGTGGACGTGCTGGACCTCCCGGTCTACCTCGACATGACCGGGACCGCGATCGCGGCGATCGTGCTAGGCCCGTGGCGCGGCGCCACCGTCGGCGTGGCCACCAACCTCGTGGGCGTGGTCAGCAGCGGACTGGTCTCGGTGCCCTTCGCCCTGGTCAACGTGGCGGGCGCGCTGGTCTGGGGCTACGGCGTGCGTCGGTGGGGCATGGGCGCCTCGCTGCCGCGCTTCTTCTCGCTCAACCTGCTGGTGGCGCTGGCCTGCACCCTGGTCGCCGTGCCGATCCTGGTCCTGGTCTACGGCGGCTCCAACGGCCACGGCCAGGACACGCTCACCGCCACCTTCGTCCAGCTCACCGACGCCCTGACGGTGTCGGTCGGGCTGTCCAACGTCCTCACCTCGGCCGGAGACAAGATGATCACCGGCTTCGTCGCGCTCGTGGTGATCTCCGCCCTCCCGTCGGCGTTGACCCGCGGGCTCCGCGTCGGGCACCCGGCGCCCCTCGGCGCTCAGACGCGCAGCGACACCGGCTCCCCGCAGGGGAGCTGGGCTGATCCGAGCTCGGGTGCGCTGGACAGCCGCTCCCCCAGGGGATGAAAGATGTCTTATCCTGCAGGCCCGATCGATGTCTGGAGGACGTGTGCGCGTGCCGCTGACGACCCTGACCACCCTGGTGCTGATGGGAGGGCTGCTGGCCGCCTCGCCGGCCGGGGCCGACCCGTCCCGGGTCCGCGTGGGACCGGACGACGCCGCCGAGCGTCGTGCGCCCGGCGCCGGTCGGGCGGCGACCTCGGCCCGCAGCGACTACGCCGACGGGGCCGTCAGACGCGTGGCCCAGCTGACCGACGTGCGCGCGGCCGGCGCCGACCCGGCCACCAACATCGCGCGCGCCACGGTGGTGCAGGATCTCCAGGCGAGCCGCATCACCGCGACCGTGACGCTCGGCGCGACGCCCGGCGCCAACTCCGTCGTCTACGTGCACCTGGGCGAGTGGAGCGGTGACACCTGCCAGTCGCGGGCGGCGGTCGCCGGCGCCACGACCACCGCCGACACCGGAGGCGCGATCGGCTCGGCGAGCCTGGCGGTCAGCCGCAGCCGCACCGGCGCCGTGCTCACCCTCACCTCCGCCGCCGCGTCGGCCGTGCGCACCGCGGAGTGGGACTGCGCCTTCGCCTTCAGCACCGACGTCGGTGGCACCGAGACCTCCGGCCTCTACGCCGACGACCTCGAGACCGTCTGGACCCCACGGCTGGCGATCGCCCGCGGCGCACCGGTGCAGGGCAGCTATCGCGGCCGGTGGACGACCGTCGAGGTGGACCTGCTCAACTCCGGCCGCGCCGACGCGCGCGGCACCACCGTGCGGCTCAGCGGAGCGGGACTCGCGTTCCAGCCCGCCACGCGCTCCTACGGGACGCTGGGGGCGCGGAGCACGGAGTACTTCGAGAGGTTCCGGGTGCGGCTCAAGGGCAGCAAGCCCCGGACCCTGCGGATGACCGTGACCGCGCAGGGCGGCCACCGGGCCGTCGCCACCGTGCGGATCGTCGAGAAGCCCCGGCCCCGCACGCTGCCCTCCCTGGTCGGCCGCTACTACTGGGGCCACAAGCCGGTCCAGGTCGACCAGGGCTGGGACAACGTGGCGGTGCGGTTCGTGAGCCCCCGCTTCGCCCACGTGGGCTTCGACAAGGTGGGGGCTCCCCGCTGCGCGAAGGCCAGCCGGACCTGTCGCCCCTACCAGTACAACGCGCGCACGGGGCTCGTGCGCGTCACCGGCCTCGGCAAGGGCCGGGCCACCACCGAGGGCATCCGCCTCGGCAAGCAGGACTACTTCCCGCTGAGCACCCCCAAGCCGGGCGCCAAGCTCGCCCTCCGGCTGATCCACCAGAACTTCGAGGGCACCTGCGGCATCTACTGCGCGACGTGGACCGAGTGGCTCACGATGGACAAGCGCGGCCGCTTCGTCCGCTCCCGCCAGACCCTCGGCTCGATCGGTGCCCCGGGTGTCGGAACGGTCTGGGCCGTCGTGCCCGCCGACGAGCGCGGCACCTACCGCGTGCTGTCCCGCGGCCGGATCCGGCTCAGCTACGCCAATGGCACGAGCCAGGTGCACACGATCGGCATCGGACACGACGTCCGCGGCAAGCCGTCGCCGGCCGGCGAGGGGATCCTCCTCGACGAGGTCAACTTCTACCTGGACTGAGCGCCACCCGCCCGCTCAGCGGGGCGACAGCGCGAAGGTCAGCCACGTCGAGCGCAGGCCGAGCGCGGAGCGGAAGGTGTCTCCGGAGACCACGACCGAGCCCTTCGTGCCGGTGAGGGTCAGCGAGCGGACGCGCCCGCCCCACTCGCCGTTGCCGTCGCGGCGGGTCACCGTCAGGCCGGTGAGGTCGCCGATGCGGGGCCAGGCCCGCTCGATGTGGGTGTCGGCCAGGCGCGTGGTCCAGTCGTGGACGGGGTTGCCGGCCCAGCCGTCGTAGGGGTCCTCGACGGCGGCGAGGTAGGGCACCGACCCCGCGGAGGTCCAGCCCCCGCTGCTCGACGCGAACTGCGTGAACGCCGGGGCCCCGGCGTACGTGAGGACCTGGCCGGCCGTGGCCCTGATGGCGGCGTCGGACGCGGGGTGCTCCGCCGCCTGACCGCCGTACACCTGGCAGGAGGTGGTGTCGCACAGCAGGCCGCCGGGCCGGTGCGCCCGCTCGTACGTCGCATAGGTGCGCGCCGCGACGGCCTGCGCGCGCACCGCCTCGGGGCTCCACGAGGCTGGGATCTCGAGAGGGACCACGCCCCGCAGGTACTGGTCGAGGGCGAGGTCGTTGACGGTGTCGCGGGCGAGCGAGCCCCGGCTCGGAGCGACGGCACGCAGGCGGCCCCGGTAGGGACGGTTGCCCGAGGCGGTGACCAGCGTGATGGGCCGCCCGCCGGCGAGGAACTCGCCCTCGCCCCGCAGGTCGCGCCAGCGCCGCCACCGGTCGGCCCTGTAGGAGACCCGGTTGCGCCCCTGCGGCGTCACGGTCACGCGCCAGCGGCTCGCGCCGTTCTCGGGCAGCAGGACGGCCGCGCCCCCGGCGGTGTCGCGCAGCATCAGCCCGCGGCGGCTGAGCACCACGAGGTCGTCGCTGGTGTCTGCGCTGATGGCTACCCGGATGCGGCCCGCGGCGCTCCCCCACGCCGTGCCCGGGTAGTAGAAGCCGGCGATCTGGCGGTAGGTCAGCCCCTGCCGGGCCGCGCCCTCGGCGCCGTACTGCGACATCCCGTGGCCGTGGCCGTAGCCGTGGCCCGACACCGTCAGCCACGCCCGGGTCGGGACCCGCCACGAGTCCGCGGCGGCCGCCTCGGCGGGGGTCGCGAACGCGAGCAGCGCGAGCGCCAGCAGGCCGGCGAGACGGGTACGCATGACGTGCTCCCGGGGTGACGACTGGGACGGGAGAGCACTCGTGTGACCCCGTGTGACCCCATATGGCACCACGCGCCCCAGAGGGGCGCCAGGGCTTCGAGCGAACTACAGAGCCGTAGTTCAGGAGACGCGGAGAGTGAACCAGGTGGAGTACAGGCCGAGCAGGAAGCGGAAGTCGTCGCCCGACACGGTGACGGTGCCGCCCGAGCCCCGCAGGACGACCGTGCCGACCCGTCCGCCCCACTCGCCGTTGCCGTCGCGCTGGGTGGTCTCGATCGACGCCAGGTCGCCGACCGCGGGCCAGGTCTGCTGGATCTTCGCGTCCGTCGTCGACACGGTCCAGTCGTGGTAGTCGTTGCCCGGGAAGTCGTCGTAGCGATCCGGCTTGGCGGGCAGGTAGGAGAACGCGCCGCGCGCGGTCCAGCCGCCGCTGCTGGCGGAGAACTGCGAGAAGATCGGCCCCCCGCCGTGGGTCAGCACCTGGCCCCGCGTGGCGTCGATGGCCTTCGACGTGGCCCGCTGCTCGTCGGTGGCGCCGCCGTAGACCTGGCACCGGTCGGTGTCGCAGAGCTGGTAGTGCCGTCGCGTGGAGTGCTTGCGCTCGTAGGCGGCGTAGGTGCGCGCCGCGACCGCCTGGGCGCGCAGCGCCTGCGGGTGCCAGTACGACGGCACCTCACGCGGCACGACTCCCTTGAGGTAGGCGTCGAGCGACACGACGTTGACCGTGTCGCGGTCGAGGCCCTGGCCGGGTGCGGCCGAGCGCAGGGCTCCACGGTAGGAGCGGCTGCTGCCACCCACGAAGAGCCGGATGGGCCGGCCACCGGCGACGAACTCGGCCTCCCCCTTCAGGGTCTTGAGGCGGCGCCAGGACGACCGCACCTTGAAGTCCACGGCGCTGCGGCGACCGCCGGCCACCGGGACGATCCGCCAGCGCGTCGCGCGCGGGCGGACCGCGTCCAGCCGCGTGGGGCGTCCTCCGACGGAGCGGACCACCAGGCCGCGGCCGGCGGCCACCACGACGTCGCGGGAGGTGTCGGCGCTGATCAGCACGCGCACGGGCCCGCCGGCCTTCCCCGGCCGCGTGCCGGGGTAGTAGTAGCGCAGGATCTTGCGGTACCCCACGCCCTTGGTGGCCGCGTGCTGAGCGCCGTACTGCGAGAGTCCGTGGCCGTGCCCGTAGCCGTGACCGACGATCCGGACCGTCGCGCCGTCGGGCACGTCCTGCACGGCGGCCGACGCGCTGCCGGCCGGCAGCAGGGTCGTCAGGAGGGTCGTCAGGAGGGTCAGGGCGGCGAGGAGCGAGGTCCGAGAGAGCACCGGTCCACGGTACACATTCCCGGCATCTGCCTCCCGGCCGTGCGACCATGCCCCATGGGCCTCCTCCAGTGGTGGCGACGTCGCCGCGGCACCGACACCGACACCCTCGTGGCGCGCGAGCTCGCCCGGGTGCGGTGGCGGATCGTCGACGAGGACATCACGCTGTTCGGCGAGCAGCTCGCCGAGCTGCACGTGGACACGATGACCACGGAGCTCGACGACGACATGCGCGCCGACTACCAGAAGGCGCTCGACCGCTACGAGTCGGCCACGCAGCGGTTCACCCGCGAGTCCACCGACGACGACCTCATCGAGATCGGCGCCGTGCTGGAGGAGGGCCGCTACCACCGCGCCTGCGTCCTGGCGCGGCGCGACGGCACGCCGCTGCCCGAGCGGCTCCCGCCCTGCTTCTTCAACCCCCAGCACGGCCCCTCGGTGGCCGAGCTGGCGTGGGCGCCGCCGGGCGGTGTGAAGCGCGCCGTCCCGATGTGCCGCGAGGACCTGAACCGGATCGAGCACTCCCAGCTCCCGGTCATGCGCGTCGTGCGGGTCGCCGATCAATACCTGCCCTGGTTCGCCGCCGGCAGCGCCTACGAGGCTCTCGCCGGCACGATCGACGTCAAGGCGGTGCTCGACGGCAAGCGGGCCGCGCAGGGCCAGTGGGCCCTGTACGTCGGGCAGACGCAGAACTCCGGCGTGGGGATCTACGGCTCGCCGTTCCCCTAGACGCCGGTCAGACTCGGTGCAGACGTCGGGCGGCCTCCGCCACGGAGCCGCTCATCGAGGGATAGACGGTGAACGCCTGGGCGAGCTGGTCGGCGGTCAGCGACTCGGCCACCGCGACCGACACCGGGTGGATCAGCTCGCTGGCGCGCGGACCGACCACCACCCCACCGACGATGATGCCCGTGCCCGGACGGCAGAACAGCTTGACGAAGCCGTCGTGGACGCCCTGCATCTTGGCGCGGGCGTTGCCCGACAGCGGCAGCATGACGACCTCGGCGGCGATCTCTCCCGCGTCGACGGCCTTCTGGCTCCAGCCGACGGTGGCGATCTCGGGCGCCGTGAACACGTTCGAGGAGACCTGCTTGAGGTCCAGGGGGCTGACCTTGTCGCCGAGGAAGTGCCACATCGCGATGCGCCCCTGCATCGCCGCGACCGAGGCGAGCATGAGCACCCCGGTGCAGTCGCCGGCGGCGTAGACGCCGCGGGCCGACGTACGCGAGACCCGGTCGACGTTGACGAAGCCGCCGTCGGTGAGGACGACGCCGGCCTCCTCGAGACCGAGGTCGCCGGTGTTGGGCACCGAGCCCAGCGCGAGGATGCAGTGCGAGCCCTGGATGCGACGCCCGTCGGTGAGAGCGACCGTGACGACGTCGCCGTCGCGCGTGACCGACTCCATGCGGGACTGCGAGAGCACCTTCATGCCGCGGCGCTTGGAGACCTCCTCCAGGACCAGGGACGCGTCGGCGTCCTCGCCGGGAAGCACGCGGTCGCGCGAGGACACCAGCGTGACCGGGATCCCCAGCGCCAGGTAGGCGCTGGCGAACTCCGCGCCGGTGACCCCGGAGCCGACCACGATCAGCTCGGTCGGCACCTCGGTCAGGTCGTAGACCTGCTCCCACGTGAGGATCCGCTCGCCGTCGGGCCGCGCCGTCGGCAGGGTGCGTGGCGCGGCCCCGGTGGCGACAAGGACGGCGTCGGCCTTCAGCGTGCGGTCGCCGTCGACGACGACCCGACCGGGACCGTCGAGGCGCCCGCGCCCCTGCACGACGGTGACGTCCTCCTTGGCGAGGCGGCGCGTGATGTCGGCGGACTGGTCGGCCGCGAGCTGCATGACGCGCTGGTTGACCCGGGCGAGGTCGACGGTGATCGCGGTCGCCGCGTCGCCCTCGTGGTCGCGGAAGTTGACGCCGAGCTCGGCCGCCCCCGCCACGTCGGTCATCAGCTCCGCGGTCGCGATCAGGGTCTTGCTGGGCACGCAGTCGGTGAGCACCGCCGAGCCGCCGATGCCGTCGGTGTCGACCACCGTCACCTGGGCACCGAGCTGGGCCGCGACCAGCGCCGCCTCGTAGCCGCCGGGTCCGCCGCCGATGATGACGACCTTGTCCGCCATGAGGTTTCCTTTCGTCTCACCGGGTCTCGACACGCCGGTCGCGGCTTCGTTCCTCAGCCGCGCGGCTGCTCGACCTTGCCGAGCACTCTCCGGCCGCTCGTCCCTCGCGGCCGGAGAGTCGGCTAAAAGTTGATCATGTGGCCGGCGATGCCGTGGATGGCCTCCTTGACGGCCTCGCCGAGCGTCGGGTGGGCGAAGATGTTGCGAGCCACCTCGTCGGCGGTCAGGTCCCAGGTCTGGGCCAGGGTCAGCACGGGCAGCAGCTCGGTGACGTCGGGGCCGATCAGGTGCCCACCGATGATCTCGTTGTGCTCGGCGTCGGCCACGATCTTGACGAAGCCCGCGGTGTCGCCGAGCCCCTGGGCCTTGCCGTTGGCGGAGAACGGGAACGTCGCGGTCTTGACGTCGTACCCCAACTCCCTGGCCTGCTCCTCGGAGTAGCCGAACGAGCCGATCTGGGGCTGGCAGTACGTCGCCCGCGGGATCATGTCGAAGTTGATCTCCTGCGTCTCCGCCCCAGCGATCGTCTCGGCGGCGACGATGCCCATCGCCTCCGCGGCGTGGGCCAGCATCATCTTGCCGGTGACGTCGCCGATGGCGTAGACGCCGTCGACGTTGGTGCGCCCGCGCGCGTCGACCGCGATCGCGCCGCGCTCGGTCAGCTCGACGCCGGCGGCCTCAAGGCCGTAGCCCTCGACGCGCGGCTGGAAGCCGATGGCCTGGAGCACCTTGTCGGCCTCGAGCACCTCGCTGTTGCCGTCCTTGGAGACGGTGACCTTGACCTTGTCGCCGGAGTCGTCGATGCCCTCCACCTTGGTGCCGAGCAGCACCTTCACGCCGAGCTTCTTGTAGTGCTTGGCCAGCTCCTTGGACACATCGGCGTCCTCGGTCGGCACCATGCGGTCCAGGAACTCCACGATCGTGACGTCGACGCCGAAGTTCTTCATCACGTAGGCGAACTCGACGCCGATCGCGCCGGAGCCGGCGATGATGACCGAGCCGGGCAGCTCGGAGTCGAGGATCTGCTCCTCGTAGGTCACGACGCGCTCGCTCAGCGACGTGCCCGGGATCAACCGCGTCTTGGCGCCGGTCGCGATGATCAGGTCGTCGCACGTGTAGGACGTGACGTTGCCGTCCTTGTCCTTGACGTCGACGGCCTTGGGGCCGGTCAGGGTGCCCCAGCCGTCGATCTCGGTGATCTTGTTCTTCTTCATCAGGAAGTGGACGCCCTTGACGATCCCGGCGCTCACCTGACGGGAGCGCTTGTGGGTCGGCCCGTAGGACATCGTGGCATCGCCCTCGATGCCGAACTTGTCCTTCTCGTGCGTGAGCACGTGGGCGAGCTCGGCGTTCTTGAGGAGCGCCTTGGAGGGGATGCAGCCCACGTTGAGGCACACCCCGCCCCAGTACTTCTCCTCGATGACCGCCACGGACTTGCCGAGCTGGGCCGCACGGATGGCGGCGACGTAGCCACCGGGGCCCGCGCCGAGGACGAGAACGTCGAAGTGAGTCACACGCTCAGCCTAGTGCCGCGCCCGATAACCTTCAGCCGTGACCCTGTACGCCGCCTACGGGACCAACCTGGACCCCGCCCGCATGGGCGAGCGCTGTCCTCACTCGCCGCTGCACACCACCGGCTGGCTGCAGGGGTGGCGCCTCACGTTCGGCGGTGAGGAGCACGGCTGGGACGGCTCGCTCTCCACGATCGTGCAGGACCCCTTCGAGCAGGTCTTCGTCGCGGTCTACGACATCACCGAGGCCGACGAGGCCGACCTGGACGGGTGGGAGGCGGCCGACTCCGGTCTCTACCGCAAGACCAAGGTGCGGGTGTCCACCCTGAGCGGCGAGATCGTGGTGTGGACCTACGTCCTGGACGCCTACGAGGGCGGGCTGCCCTCCGCGTCCTACCTCGGCATGCTCGCCGACGCGGCCGAGGCCGCCTCCGCGCCCGACGACTACGTCGCGGCCCTCCGCCGCCGCCCCTGCCGCACCAACGGGAGCTGACCCACCGCTGGCGTGGGTTTGTGACGGGTCAGCCGAAGCCGGGGTCGTGGATTGGCCCGCCTAGAGTGCTGCCCGTGATGTCGACGACGCCTGAGCTGCCGGACCACTCGCCGTACGACCTGGCCGACGAGGCCGCCGCCCGCTTGGCCGAGCTGACCGGGGTCGCGTCGCACGACGTGGCGCTGGTGCTGGGCTCGGGTTGGCTGCCCGCGGTCGACGCGCTGGGCGAGGCGACGGCCGAGATCGCGGCCACCGACCTGCCCGGCTTCTCGGCCGCGGCGGTGGCCGGGCACTCGGGGAGGATCCGCTCGATCCGCGCCGGCGAGCGCAACCTGCTCGTCTTCCTGAGCCGCACCCACTACTACGAGGGCAAGGGCGTCGCGGCGGTCGTGCACGGCGTGCGTACGGCGGCGGCCGCCGGGTGCCGCACCGTCGTGCTCACCAACGGCTGCGGCGGCCTCAAGGAGACCTGGGCGCCGGGCACCCCGGTCCTCATCAGCGACCACGTGAACCTCACCGGCCGCTCCCCCATCGTCGGCCCCCGCTTCGTCGACCTCACCGACCTCTACTCCCCCCGGCTGCGCGGGCTCTGCCGGGAGGTGGACCCGAGCCTCGACGAGGGCGTCTACGTGCAGTTCCCCGGCCCCCACTACGAGACCCCGGCCGAGATCGCCATGGTGCGCGCGATCGGGGGCGATCTGGTCGGCATGAGCACGACGCTCGAGGCCATCGCCGCCCGCGAGGCCGGGATGGAGGTGCTCGGGATCAGCCTGGTCACCAACCTCGCCGCGGGCATCACCGGGCAGCCGCTCAACCACGAGGAGGTCCTCGAGGCGGGCCGGGCGGCCGCGTCGCGCATGGGCGAGCTGCTGGGGCGCATCGTCCCCACCCTCTGAGCGTCTGGTCGGCCCGGCCGGACCGGTCATTTGGCGGGATTTGAGGTTAGGCAGACCTTAGTAAGGTTATGCTTCGTCCGCCGTCTCGGACCTTCTCTCGCAGAATCGACCTCTCGCCATGTCCCGCCCCCAGATCGCGGCCCTGCTCGCCGCCTTCACCCTGAGCGCCTGCGGCCCCGTCCTCGACTCGCCCGGCGACGAGGGCGACGCCACGACCGCGGCGGCCCCGGCGCCGCGGCTGAGCGACGTCACCCCGGTCGACGACCCGCGCGCGTGGCAGGGCGAGGTCTCGATCAACCTGCCCGACCCGGTCATCTCGCCGGCCCAGGCCGACCCCGAGCCGCGGCTGCCCGTGACCGTGACCGACGCCCAGGGCACCAAGGTCACCGTGACCGACACCAGCCGGATCCTCGCCCTCGACGTGTACGGGACCCTGGCCCACACCGTCTTCGAGCTCGGCCTCGGCGACCGCGTCGTCGGGCGGGACGTCTCGTCGTCGTTCCCGGAGATCGCCGACCGTCCGGTGGTCACCCAGAACGGCCATGAGCTCAGCGCCGAGGCGATCCTCGACCTGGACCCGACCGTGGTCCTCTCCGACACCTCCCTCGGACCGTTCGACGTGCTGCTGCAGCTGCGCGACGCCGGGATCCCCGTCGTCATCACCGACGCGGACCGCAGTCTGGACAACCTGTCCTCGCTGACCCAGGAGGTGGCCGACGCCCTGGGCGTCCCCGCGGCGGGGCGCGAGCTCGGCCAGCGGCTCGAGCGCGACGCGGACCGGATCACCCGGCAGGTCGCCGAGGTGGCCCCGCAGGACATCACCGGACAGCTGCGCACGATCTTCCTCTACGTGCGGGGCCAGGCGGGCGTCTACTACATGTTCGGCGAGGGATCCGGGGCCGACTCCCTGATCACCGCGGCCGGCGGCTACAACGTGGCCGCCGAGATCGGCTGGAGCGGCATGAAGCCGGTCAACGACGAGGGCCTGATCGCCGCCGCCCCCGACGCGATCCTGATGATGAACGAGGGCCTGGAGTCCGTCGGCGGCGTGGACGGGCTGCTGAAGCAGTTCCCGGCGCTGACGAGCACGCCGGCCGGCGAGAACCGCCGGATCATCGCCATGGACGACGACCAGGTGCTCAGCTTCGGCCCGCGCGCCGCCGACGTCATCAACGCGCTCGCCGTGGCGTTCTACGCACCGGACGACCTGTGAGCCGCGGGTGACCCTCCGCCAGGCCCGGCCCGCGTCCGACGTCGCGGCCTTCGACTCGCCCACCGCCCGCAGGGACCGTGGTAGGACGCGCGGCACGCTGCTGTGTGTCGCGCTGCTGCTCGCGCTGGCGGTCTCGGGGGTAGCCGCCGCGGGCTCGGGTCAGCTGGCGATCCCGTTCGACGAGGTGGCGGGCTCCTTCCTGCACCGCCTCGGCCTCGACCTCGGGCCGATGCCGACCCACCCGCGCGGCGACGACACCCTGTGGACCGTCCGGTTCCCGCGTGTGGCGATGGCGATGGTCGTCGGCGCCGCCCTGGCCGTGGCGGGCACGGTGATGCAGGGCGTGTTCGGCAACCCCCTCGCCGAGCCGAGCGTGGTCGGCGTCTCCTCCGGTGCCGCGGTCGCCGCGGCGATCTCGATCGTCTTCGGCCTCACCTTCGCCGGCACCTGGACGATCGCCGTGTGCGCCTTCGCCGGCGGCCTGCTCACGACGCTCACCGTCTACGCCCTCTCGCGCGCCGACGGGCGCACCGAGGTGGTCACCCTCGTGCTCACCGGAATCGCCGTCAACGCGGTGGCCGGAGCCGGCCTCGCGCTGCTGATGTTCCTGGGCGACACCCAGGCGCGCGAGCAGATCGTCTTCTGGCAGCTCGGCAGTCTCAACGGCAGCCGCTGGTCCTACATCTGGGTGGTCGGCCCGATCGCCGCGATCGGCATCCTCGCCTCGTTCGTGGGCGCCCGCAGCCTCGACCTGCTCGCGCTCGGGGAGCGACAGGCCCGCCACCTCGGCGTCCACGTGGAGCGACTGCGGGTCATGATGATCGTGGTCGTCGCCCTGCTGACCGCCGCGGCCGTGAGCTTCTGCGGGATCGTCGCGTTCGTCGGCCTGGTCGTGCCTCATCTCCTGCGCATGGTGACCGGCCCCGGTCACCGCGTGCTGCTGCCGGCCTCGATGCTGGCCGGCGCGCTGGTGCTCGTCGTCGCCGACATGGGCGCCCGGACGCTCGTCGCGCACGCCGACCTGCCGCTCGGCATGCTGACCTCGCTGGTGGGCGGGCCCTTCTTCTTCTGGCTGCTGCGCCGCACGCGCCGTACGGCAGGGGGCTGGTCGTGATCGCCCTCGGCGCCCGCGGCGTCGTGGTCCGCTTCGGATCCACGACCGTCCTCGACGGCGTCGATCTCGACGTCCGCCACGGCGAGGTGCTCGCGCTGGTCGGTCCGAACGGGGCCGGGAAGTCGACGCTCCTGGGCGTGCTCGCCGGCGACCTCGCCCCGCAGGAGGGCAAGGTCGAGGTGCTCGGCCGCCCGCTCGAGGACTGGCGGCTGCGCGAGCTCGCCCGGGAGCGCGCCGTCCTCACCCAGGAGCACCGCATCTCCTTCCCGTTCCCCGTGGCCGAGGTGGTCCGCATGGGCCGCGCCCCGTGGCGCAACCGGCCCGAGGAGGACGACGACGACCGCGTGGTCGCCGACTCGATGGCCGCCACCGACGTCACCCACCTCGCCGACCGGTCGTTCGGGATCCTGTCCGGGGGCGAGAAGGGGCGGACCTCGTTCGCCCGCATCCTGGCGCAGCGAGCGGGGATCCTGATGCTCGACGAGCCGACCGCCGCCCTCGACATCGGCCACCAGGAGACGGTGCTCGGACGCGCCCGCGTCGAGGCGGACGCCGGGGCCGCCGTCGTCGTCGTGCTCCACGACCTCACCCTCGCCGCCGCCTGGTCCGACCGGGTGGTGCTGCTCCAGGCCGGCCGGATCGCCGGCGAGGGCGCGCCCGCCGACGTCATGCGGGCCGGTCTGCTCAGCGAGGTCTACGGACACCCCATCGAGGTCGTGCCGCACCCCACCACCGGCGAGCCCCTGGTGCTCGCCGACCGACGGCCCGTCGGCTCGCCCGGCGCCCAGGAGACCCCATGACCGTCCGCGCCCGTGCCACCGTCGTCGCCGCCCTGCTCGCCGCGGCCCTCCTCGCCCTGCCGGCCGCACCCGCCTCGGCCCAGGGCCGAGTCACCGTCACCAACGACCGTGGGACGGCGCAGGCCGACCTGCGCTACCAGACCGAGCTCACCATCGACGGCTCCGGCTTCCAGGTCGTCCGAGGCGGCTTCGGCGGGGTCTACCTCATGTTCGGGTGGGTGCGCGACCCGTCCGGCGGCACGTGGCGCCCCTCGCAGGGCGGCATGAGCGGCAAGGACTACAGCTACATCCCGGACGCCGAGAACGCCGCCGCCAACCGCGGCTACCTCAAGTTCATCGCGTTCCCCGGCAGCTCGACCTCCTCCGAGGCCGCCGCCGTGCTGTCGCGCTCCGGCTCCTTCCAGCTGAGGCTGACGGTGCCGGGCCCGGTGTTCCAGGCCACCGACCGCGACGGGGACGTGGTCGACGTCGACTGCCGCAAGGTGACCTGTGGCGTGATCACCGTCGGCGCCCACGGCGTGAAGAACGCCAACAACGAGACGTTCACCCCGGTCACCTTCGCCCACCTCCCCGACGCGGCCCCGCAGTCGCCCGCCGAGCCGACCCCGACCGGCACCGCCTCCCCCTCGGCCGGGCCAGCCGACGCTCCCTCCGCCGGGACCCCGGCCCCCGCGGCGCCTCCGGCCGCCCGTGGCAGACGCGTGCTCACCGTCGACCGCACCACCGCCGTCGCCGGCCACGCCCTGGCCTTCTCCGCCCAGGGCTTCCGGCCCGGCGAGCAGGTCGTGGCGGTCCTGGACAACGGCGTGGCCGGGCTCGGCCCCCTGCCCGCCGGGTCGTCCGGGGAGGTCGCCGGGATCCTCCAGCTGCCGCTGGACCTGACGCCCGGCACCCACGAGCTGCGGCTGCGCGGCGCTGCCTCCGGCACCGAGGTGCTCGAGCGGTTCCCCGTCTCGCGGGGAGACGAGCCCGCTCCCGCGGCCGACGACGCCGAGGCGTCCGAGGACACCGGGGGTCAGGCCGGCCCGATCTTCCTGGCCGTCGCCGCCGGCCTCTTCCTGGTCGCGCTCTTCGCGTACGCCGTCACGACGCTGCGCCGGCGCCGTCCTCGCACCACGGTGGAGACCCCGTGAGCGCGCGCACCCACGGCGCTCTCGCCGCCGTCCTGGTCGTGCTGCTGGGCCTGGGTCTGACCGGCGCCGTCCTCTCCGCGACGACCGCGAGCGCCTCGGTCGGGCGCCTCGCCGGCGTCTCCGCCGAGGAGACCGAGCCCACCGCCACCGCCTCCGCCACGCCCACGGAGTCCCCGAGCGAGACGCCCACCGAGACGCCCACCGAGACGGCTACCGAGACGGGCACCGAGACGGGCACCGAGACGGGGGAGCCCGAGTCGGGCGCCTTCACCATCTCCGACGCCCAGCTGCGCTGGGGCATCAACAGCGAGACCAACAACAAGGCGTTCGCGCCGGGCACCTTCAACTTCCTCTCGGCCGGCACGGTGCCCAACCCCGGCGCGGGCGGCCAGACGATCACCAACGCCACCTGGCGCGGGACCGGGACCCGGGCCTGGTGGGCCGAGCGCGGCGCCGTGCGGATCGAGAAGCGCCGTCCCGACGGCAGCTACGGGGCGGCCACCTTCGCGGGGCTGTCGACCGACGTCGACGGCAACCCGCTCACCAGCACCAACGGCCCGTTCTCGGGCCACCAGGTCGTCCTCGACGGCGGCACCGGCGAGGTCGACACCGACGCCCGCACCGCGACGATCCGGTGGCGCGGCTCGTTCTCGGTCGTCTACTACTCCGGCATGTCGTTCTTCACCGTCTCCGACCCGGTGCTGACGATCACCCGGTCCTCGGCCACGCTGCGCGCGACCTTGAGCGGCTACGCCAGCTCGGTGGACGACCAGAGCCTGTGGTCGCCCGTCGCGCCCGAGGTCGTGACCATCGCCGACCTGCCGGTCCCCGACCTGACGGCCGCGGGCGGCTTCGCCGTCCAGCCCCGCTACCTGAACGTCCGCTACCAGGCGCCCCCCTCGGGCGCGGCCCAGGTCCGCACCGGCAGCGCGTGGGGCGCCTTCCCCTCCTCGTTCCTCGCCTACATGGACAAGGTCGGCTCCGCGGCGTTCTGGTACTCCAGCGGCGGCGCCGCCGACGCGCACAAGGTCCCCTCGCCCGTGACGGTCAGCTACGTGGCCGACGACCCCATCGAGCCCCCCGTCGAGCCGACCACCGGACCCGGCCCCACCGATCCGGAGGGACCCAAGCCGTCGACGCCGGTCAATCCCACCCGACCGCCCGTCCAGTCCGCCCCGCCGGCGCTGCCCGCGCCGCCGGCCGCGCCCGCCCCGGCCGTCCCATCGGCTCCCGCCGTCCCCGCCCCGGGCGAGGTCGGCGTGGCCTCCGCGCCGCTGCCCGCGGCGCCGACCGTCTACGCCCTCACATCCTCGGAGCCCGCCTCGCACGAGGCCACTGCCGACCACCGCTGGACGTGGTGGCTCGGGTCCCTGCTGTTGCTCGGCACCGCCGGCCTCAGCGTGCTCACCCACCAACGAAAGGCATCGTCATGAACCCCACCACCACAGCCCGGCCGCGCGCTCGCGCGGCCAGGCGCGGAGTCGCGGCCGCGGTCGCGGGCGCCCTAGCGTCCGCCGGCATCGTCGCCCTGGGCGTCGCGACCGCGACCCCGGCCGTAGCCGCCCCGATCTCGGTCAGGAACGCCACGTTCGCGTGGGACATCAACAACGAGGTCCAGGCCGGCGCTTTCGCTCCGGGCACCTGGAACCTGATGTCGGCCGGCAAGATCGGCAACCCGGGCGCCGGTGGTCAGATGCTGCGGGCCGCCGACAACGGCGCCACCTGGAGCAACGGCGCTACGGCGGGGTGGGCCAACACCGCCGGCAACGTGACGATCGAGGACAAGGCCGCCGACGGCAGCTACGCGCCGACGACCTTCGACGGCACTCACCGCAACAGCGCGGGGCAGGCGACCTCGGGCTCCTCCACCACGATCCTGTCCGAGAACCGGCTGGTGGTCCGCAACGGCGCCGGCACGCTCGACCCCGAGACGGAGAGCGCCACGATCACCTGGGACGGCGACGCGACCGTCCTCTTCTACTCGGGCATGACCTACTTCCATCTCTCCGACCCCGAGCTGGTGATCGCCAACGGCACCGGCACGCTGAGCGCGACGGTCGGCGGCTACGCCGCGTCCATGGAGGACACCGACGAGTGGACCCCCGTCCCCGACACCAAGGTCGCGCTCGCCACGCTGTCCGGCGTCGACGTGACCCCCACGGGGATCGCGGCCACGCCGCAGTACCGCGAGGTCGCCTACGAGGCTCCCGCCGACACCAGCCCACAGATCCGGACCGGAGCCAGCTGGGGCACGTTCCCGCCGGCCTTCGTCGACCTGCAGCAGACGCTGGGCCAGGGGCCGTACTGGTACTCCACCGGCGGCAGCGCCGACGTCCGCAAGGTCGCGAACCCGCTCTCGGTCGCCTACACCGACCACGCCTCGGTGGTGGTCAGCAAGACCACGCTCCTGCCCCACGGCGCCCATCAGGTCACCGTCGAGGGCAGCGGCTTCGACCCGGCGCTCGCGACCGGCGCCCGCCCGCCGCTGGCCGGCAAGCCGGCCGGCGCCTACGTCGTGTTCGGCAAGTTCCCCGAGGTGTGGAGGCCCTCGCTCGGCGCTCCGTCCAGCAACCGCAAGCCCACCTCGCCGCAGCAGTGGGCGGTCCTTGCCGAGGACATGGCCACGATCGGAGGCGCCCGGGCCGGCGCCATCGAGCTGCGTCCCGACGGCACCTTCACCGCCACGCTGACCGTCGACAGGGCCGCGGCCGACACCGCCGCCGCCGCGGTGGCCGCCGCGACCAACTACGGCATCTACACCTACGCCGGCAGCGGAGCCACCAGCGCGAAGTACGAGACCTACACGCCGATCACGTTCGCCAAGGCCACCCCGGCGGTCACGCTCACCGCGCCCACGGTGACGCCCGGCGCACCGGCAAGCGCCACCGTCACCGTCGCCAGCGAAGGCGGCACCGACGGCTCGGTCACCCTCACCGAGGGCGAGACCGTCCTCGGCACCGCGGACCTCACCGACGGCACCGCCACCTTCGACCTCGGTGACGCGCTCACCGAGGGCGAGCACGCGCTGACCGCGACCTTCGCGGGCAACGCCAACACCGAGGCCGGCACCGCCACCGCCACCCTGGTGGTCGAGAAGTCGACCTCCTCGCTCTCGCTCTCGATCCCGTCTCGCACCTACGGGCAGGTCACCACCGCCACGGTCAAGGTCACCGGCAAGGGTGCCGACGGCGCGGTCACACTGAGGCGAGGCACCACCGTGGTGGGCACCACGAACCTCGTGGCCGGCAAGGCGAGCTTCACGCTCGGCAAGCTGAAGGCCGGCCGTCACGCGCTCACGGCGACGTACGAGGGCGACGCCGACGTCGCAGGATCCACCGCCACCGCGACGGCGACGGTCTCGAAGGCCGTCAGCAAGGCCACCGTGAAGGTGGCCAAGAAGCCGACCCGCACGAAGGCCGGCAAGGTCCAGGCCCGCGTCACGACGACCACGGCCGGCTCCGCCACGGGCAAGGTGACCGTGGTCGTGCGGACCGCCAAGGGCAAGCTCGTCAAGCGGGCGCGGGTCGCGCTCAACGCTCGGGGCATCGCGCGGGTCACCGTGCCGAGGCTCGCCAAGGGCTCCTACAAGGTGGTCGTGACCTACGCCGGCAACGGCAACGTGAAGGCATCCTCCAAGAGGATCACCTTCCGGGTCGCCTGACCCTCTCCCGCAGCACAGCGCAACACACCAGGACGCTCCTCCCCACCCGGGGAGGGGCGTCCTGCCGGATCCGGGGGCGGAACCGGGTCGGTACTACAGTGCCGGACGTGCCGAAGATCAGTGCCGAGACCCTCGCCGAGCACCGTGACCTGGTGCAGCGCCGGGTCTTCGACGCGTTCGCGGCGCTGATGGTCGAGCGCAGCTTCGACGCCATCTCGATGGCGCAGATCGCGGCCGCCGCCGGCCTGGGGCGCACCGCGATCTACCACCACTTCCCCGACAAGGAGGCCGTGGTGGTCGCGTTCGCGTCGCACGAGACCGACCGCTACCTCGCCGGCCTGCGCGCCGAGCTGGACTCCGTGACCGACCCGATCGCGCGGATGCGGGTCTACGTGCGCCACCAGCTCACCGCAGGCGAGCAGTTCCACATGGGACTGGGCATGCAGCTCGTCGGTGTGCTCTCCCGCCAGGCCGGCCAGGAGATCCGCGAGCACGTGGTCGCGGTGGAGGACGTGCTGCGCGACCTGCTGGTCTCCGGCGTGGAGTCGGGCGCCTTCGACATCCCGGACATCCCGGCCGCCATGTCCCTGATCCACGCCTGCCTGGCGCCCCGCGACGTCCCTGCCGAGCAGGTCGAGCGCTTCATCCTGCGCGCGCTCGTCACCGTCGGCTGAACGAGTCCCCGAAGGCCTACTTTTAGGCAAACCTAACTTTGTGGCCGAAACTTCTTGACAAGTCGTCAGATACTTGTCGACAATGTGTCGAGAAAGTACGTCCACCACCAGCGCTGGGGATCCCATGACCGTCACCGACCTGCCCGCCACCCCGACCGTGAGCCTGTCGGCCGCGATGCGCGAGGGCTCCATGGCCGAGCACCAGGAGGCGGAGGACTCGCGCTTCATGTCCGAGCTCCTCGGCGGCCGGGTCAACGAGACCGGGTACGCCGAGTACCTGCTCAGGCTGCGCGGGGTCTACGAGGTCATGGAGACGACGCTGCGCGCCCGGCTCGACGACCCGATGGTGGCCGCGGTCCACGACTCCGCCCTTGAGCGGCTGGACGCCATCGACGCCGACCTCGCGCACTGGGCGCCCGGTGGCGCGCGCACCGTCGACTCCCCCGCGGCGGCCGCCTACCGCGAGCGCGTCAGCGCTGCGGGCGAGTGGGGCGGCCTGCTGGTGGCCCACCACTACACGCGCTACCTCGGCGACCTGTCCGGCGGTCAGGCGATCGGCCGCATCATCGACCGGACCTTCGAGCTGGAGGGCGTCGGCACGGCGTTCTACGCCTTCCCCGAGATCCCCAAGCCCAAGACCTACAAGGACGGCTACCGCGCCCGGCTCGACGGGCTCGGCCTGTCGCCCGAGGAGGTACGACGCGTGGTCGACGAGGTGAAGGTAGCCTTCCGGCTCAACCAGGCCCTCTTCACCGAGTTGGGACAGAACATCGATGGGTACCGCCGCTGACCTGAGGTCGCTCCCCGCCCCCGGCACCCGACAGGGGCACCGGTGAGGGTCCTGGTCACCGGCGCCGCCGGCTCGATCGGCCAGGTCGTCACCGTCGGGCTGGCCGACCGCGGTCACGAGGTCGTCGGCCTGGACCGGGTGCCGCGGCCCGACGCCGCCGACGTCCCCTGGCACGTCGCCGACTGCGCCGACCCCGACGCCGTGCACGCGGTGTTCGAGGAGCAGCCGCTCGACGCGGTGGTCCACGCCGCAGGGCTCCCCGACGAGGCCTCACTGCCCGACTCGCTGACCTCCCACGTGATCACCACGGCCGCCCTGCTCGACGCCGCCGTCACCCACGACGTACGCCGCTTCGTCTACGCCGGCTCCAACCACGCGGTCGGCCGCACTCCCCGCGCCGAGGCACCGACGCTCGGGACCGACGCCCGCCCCCGACCGGACACGTTCTACGGCGTGGCGAAGGTGGGCGCGGAGGCGCTGCTGTCGCTCTACGTGGACCGGCACGGGATCGACGCGATCTCGTGCCGGATCGGGTCCTTCCACCTGCGACCCGAGTCGGTGCGCCAGCTCGCCACCTGGCTGTCCCCCGACGACTGCGTGCGGATGGTGCACGCGTGTCTCACCGCACCCGCCCCGGGCTTCGCCGTCCTCTACGGGGTCTCGGCTAACACCCGAGGCTGGTGGGACCTGGAGCCGGGTCGCGCCCTGGGCTACGAGCCCCTGGACGACGCCGAGGAGTTCGCCGCCACCATCGCCGAGGGCGCCGCCGACGAGGCCGAGAGCGCCTACGTCGGCGGCCCGTTCGCCGGCGAGGCGTGCTACCGGCCGGCGCTCGACCGTCTGGGCCCTTGACCGGGACGAGGGCTCAGTCGACTCCGAGCCGCCTGCGCAGGCCCTCGAGACAGCCGGCCAGCATCCGGTCGTGGTTCCAGCGCAGCACCGGCCGCGCGACGTACGACGCCAGCGCGAGCGCCCCCGAGACGGCGACCGACTGCTCGAAGAGCATCCGGGTGCCGTCCCCGACCGGATCCAGCCGCCAGCGGACGGTCCCGTCGAGGTCGCCGGCCACGGCCACCTCGACGACCGGGGCCGACCGGGAGACCGCGTGCAGGAGCAGGTCGAGCCGGTAGGGCAGCACGGAGCGGCAGATCACCCGGGCGTCGTCCGGACCGAGCTTGGCGACCGCCAGGACCTGCGGCCACCACTCGGGGTAGTGCTCCAGGTCGACGACCACCTCGCGCACCGCCTCGACCGGCGCGCCCACGGTCCACTCGGCGCGGAACTCGTAGGTCGCTCTCACCGCGGCTCGTCCATGGCGAGGGCAGGGGGGCTCACGGTGGGAACGCTACGGGGCCGACGCTACGGTGCCGTCATGACGCCCGACCTCTCTCAGCTTCTGGACCGTGCGCGCGAGTGGGCGAGGCAGGACCCCGACGACGTGACCCGCGCCGAGCTCGAGGGCGCGGTCGCCGAGGTCGAGGGCGGCGCCGACCCGGCCGACCTCCAGGACCGCTTCGACGGGACGCTGGAGTTCGGCACCGCCGGGCTGCGTGGCGCGCTCGGGGCCGGGCCCAACCGGATGAACCGGGTCGTCGTGCTCCGCGCCGCGGCCGGGCTGGCGGCGTACCTGCGCGAGCAGGGGACGATCGGCCCGGTCGTGATCGGCTACGACGCCCGGCACAACTCCGAGGTCTTCGCCCGCGACACCGCCGAGGTGATGAACGGCGCCGGCCTGACCGCCTGGATCCTGCCCCGGCCCCTGCCCACGCCGATCCTCGCGTTCGCGATCCGCGAGCTGGGCTGCGTCGCGGGAGTGATGGTCACCGCCAGTCACAACCCGCCCCAGGACAACGGCTACAAGGTCTACCTCGGTGACGGCTCCCAGATCGTGCCGCCCGCCGACGTGGAGATCGCGCGTCACATCGCGGCCGTAGGGCCGGTGGCCGAGATCGTGCGCGGCCGCCCGGGCAAGGTGCTGACCGAGGACGTGGTCGACCGCTACCTCGATACCGTGGCCGGCCTCGCCGACGACGGGCCGCGCGACCTCAACGTGGTCTACACGCCGCTGCACGGCGTGGGCGCCACCTCGGTCGTCCAGGTGCTCGAGACCGCCGGCTTCGCCCAGCCGCGTGTGGTCGCAGAGCAGGAGGAGCCCGATGCGGACTTCCCGACCGTCGCGTTCCCCAACCCCGAGGAGCCGGGCGCGATGGACCTGGCCATGGCCTTGGCCGCGCGCCACGGCGCCGACCTGGTCGTGGCCAACGACCCGGATGCCGATCGCTGCGCCGCCGCGGTGCCGGGCCTGCACGGCTGGCGGATGCTGCGCGGCGACGAGGTCGGCGCCCTGCTGGCCTCGCACCTGCTGTCGTCGGGCAAGCAGGGCACCTACGCCACCTCGATCGTCTCCTCGTCGCTGCTGGGGAAGATGGCTGGGGCCGCGGGCCAGCCGTACGTCGAGACGCTCACCGGCTTCAAGTGGATCGGGCGGGTCGACGGGCTCGCGTTCGGCTACGAGGAGGCGCTGGGCTACTGCGTCGACCCCGAGCACGTCCGCGACAAGGACGGCGTCTCCGCGCTGCTGCTGCTGTGCGAGCTCGCCGCCGGCGCCAAGGCCGAGGGCCGCTCCCTGACCGACCTGCTCGACGACATCGCGGTCGAGCACGGCCTGCACGCCACCGACCAGGTCTCCGCACGCGTCGACGACGTGGCCGAGATCGGCGCCGCCATGGCACGCCTGCGCTCGACCGCGCCGGCGAGCCTGGGCGGCCTGGCCGTCGTCGGCGTCGACGACCTGTCGCTGGGCTCCCCCGCCCTGCCGCCCACCGACGGCCTGCGCTACCGGCTGGCCGAGGGGGCGCGGGTGATCGTGCGCCCAAGCGGCACCGAGCCCAAGATCAAGTGCTACCTCGAGGTCGTCGTGCCGGTCGACCCTGCCGACGGCGTGGAGGCCGCGCGGATCTCGGCCGCCGGCCGTCTCGACGCGCTGGGTCGCGACATCCGGGCCGTGGCCGGGATCTAATCGAGAGCCGGGAGCGCGGGGGGCGTCAGAGCACGACGGAGACGACCAGCGCGACCGAGAGCAGCACCACCCCGACCAGCTCGGGCCAGGCGGGCGAGCGGCGTACCTCCCGGCCAAGGGCGACCTGCTCGGCCGACCCGAGGCGGATCCCCGCGACCGCGCGGGCGTCGTCCATGCGCTGGCGGATCCGGCCTTCGACGAAGTCGGCGTAGTCCACATCGGTGGCAGGCCCCGAGGGCGGCCGGCGCAGCTGCCGGCGGGACTTGCCGACGGCGGGCGAGACGTAGCGACGGTCTCCCGCGCGTACGGCGAGCAGCTGGCGGACCGCGAGCTCCTCGATCGCGGCGAGCGGGATGCTCACCGTCTCCAGCATGTTGCGCAGCTCCAGCCGGTCACCGACCAGCGAGACCCGGGGTCGCAGCATGGCCGCCCAGCACAACAGCCCGACGAGGGCGGCGAGCACGATGGTCCAGGTGGGGATGTCGGCGTCCCGGTCGAGCACGCCGATGCCGACGACGAGCAGGGCGAGCGCCAGTCCGACTCCCCCCATGATCCGTCCGCCGGCCGGCGCGAATCGCTCCCGCTGGTCCTCGCTCACGTCGCTCCTCGCGCTGTCGTCCGGTTGCTGCCCGTCTGCGCGTCAACCCTATGCTGGGGGGATGCCTTCCTCCCCCAGCACCGCGACCGACGAGGGTGCCGCCACGCGCTTCTCGGACGTCGCGAGGTCCGACGCTTCGCTGCGGAGCTTTCTGCACGGGCTGCCGGGTGTCGACCAGGTCGGCGCCGACGCCCGGGCCGCCTCGCTCGGCACGCGTTCGATCAAGACGACCGCCAAGGCCTACGCCCTGGACCTGGCCATCCGCATGGTCGACCTGACGACGCTGGAGGGCCAGGACACCCACGGCAAGGTCCGCGCCCTCGCGGCCAAGGCGATGCGGCCGGACCCCTCTGACCCGACCTGTCCGGCCACCGCCGCGGTCTGCGTCTACCCCGACATGGTGGCCACCGCGAAGGCGGTCCTGGGCGACAGCGGGGTCAACGTCGCGGCGGTCGCGACGGCCTTCCCGAGCGGCCGCGCGGCCCTCGACATCAAGCTCGCCGACACCCGCGACGCCGTCGAGGCCGGGGCCGACGAGATCGACATGGTCATCGACCGCGGTGCGTTCCTCTCCGGGCGCTACCTGCAGGTGTTCGAGGAGATCGTCGCCGTGCGCGAGGCCTGCGGCAGCGCACACCTGAAGGTGATCTTCGAGACCGGCGAGCTGCAGACCTACGACAACGTCCGCCGCGCCTCCTGGCTGGCGATGATGGCGGGCGCGCACTTCATCAAGACCTCCACCGGCAAGGTGCAGCCGGCCGCGACGCTGCCGGTGACGATGATCATGCTCGAGGCGGTCCGCGACTTCCGCGAGACCACCGGGCAGATGGTGGGGGTCAAGCCGGCCGGCGGCATCCGCACGGCCAAGGACGCGATCAAGTACCTGGTGATGGTCAACGAGGTCGCGGGTCCCGACTGGCTCGACCCGGACTGGTTCCGGTTCGGCGCCTCCACGCTGCTCAATGAGCTGCTCATGCAGCGCACCAAGATGACGACCGGGCGCTACTCCGGTCCCGACTACTTCACGTTGGACTGAGGACATTGGCCCAGATCTTCGAGTACGCCCCCGCCCCCGAGTCGCGCGCCATCGTCGACATCAAGCCGTCGTACGGCCTGTTCGTCAACGGTGAGTTCGTCGACGGCCACGGCGCGCCGTTCAAGACCATCAGCCCGGCCACCGAGGAGGTCCTCTCCGAGGTCGCCGAGGCCTCCGAGGCCGACGTCGACCTCGCCGTCCGCGCCGCCCGCCGGGCGCACGCCCGTGTCTGGGGCCGGATGCCCGGACGCGAGCGCGCCAAGTACCTCTACCGGATCGCCCGGATCATCCAGGAGCGCGGCCGCGAGCTGGCCGTCCTGGAGACGATCGACAACGGCAAGCCGATCAAGGAGTCCCGCGACGTCGACGTCCCGGTCGCCGCCGCCTTCTTCTTCTACTACGCCGGCTGGGCCGACAAGCTGGAGTACTCCGGCTACGGCACCCGCTCGCTCGGCGTCGCCGCCCAGGTCATCCCGTGGAACTTCCCACTGCTGATGCTGGCTTGGAAGATCGCGCCCGCGCTGGCCGCCGGCAACACGGTCGTGCTCAAGCCGGCCGAGACCACGCCGCTGACGGCGCTGCTCTTCGCGGAGATCTGCCAGCAGGCGGACCTGCCGCCCGGCGTCGTCAACATCCTCACCGGTGCCGGCGGCACCGGTCAGGCGCTCGTCGCGCACCCGGACGTCGACAAGGTCGCCTTCACCGGCTCGACCGAGGTCGGCAAGGCGATCGCGCGCACGGTCGCCGGGACCGAGAAGAAGGTCACCCTCGAGCTGGGCGGCAAGGCGGCCAACATCGTCTTCGACGACGCCCCGCTCGACCAGGCCGTCGAGGGCATCGTCAACGGCATCTTCTTCAACCAGGGCCACGTCTGCTGCGCCGGCTCCCGCCTGCTCGTCCAGGAGTCGGTCGCCGACGACCTGCTCGCCCGCCTCAAGCGCCGCATGGGCACGCTGCGGCTCGGCGACCCGCTCGACAAGAACACCGACATCGGGGCCATCAACTCCGCCGAGCAGCTGGCGCGCATCCGCGAGCTGTCCGACATCGGCGAGTCCGAGGGCGCCGGGCGCTGGTCGCCGGAGTGCGAGCTGCCGAGCAACGGCTTCTGGTTCCCGCCGACGATCTTCACCGGCGTCACCCAGGCCCACCGGATCGCTCGCGAGGAGATCTTCGGCCCGGTGTTGTCGGTGCTGACCTTCCGCACGCCGTCGGAGGCCATCGAGAAGGCCAACAACACGCCGTACGGCCTCTCGGCCGGGGTGTGGACCGACAAGGGGTCTCTGATCCTGAAGATGGCGAGCGCGCTGCGCGCCGGGGTGGTCTGGGCCAACACGTTCAACAAGTTCGACCCGACCAGCCCGTTCGGTGGCTACAAGGAGTCGGGCTACGGCCGCGAGGGCGGCCGGCACGGCCTCGCGGGTTATCTGAAGGGTGGCGAGTGACATGTCGCGCGTCGACGTCCGCAAGACCTACAAGCTCTTCATCGGCGGGCAGTTCCCGCGCTCGGAGTCGGGCTACTCCTACGTCGTGCACGACTCGAAGGGAGCCTTCGTGGCCAACGCCGCGCTCGCCTCGCGCAAGGACGCCCGCGACGCCGTCGTGGCCGCACGCAAGGCCTTCGGCGGGTGGTCGAGCAAGACTGCGTACAACCGCGCGCAGATCCTCTACCGGATCGCCGAGATCATGGAGGACCGCCGGCCCCAGCTCGTGCAGGCCGTGCGTCAGTCCGAGGGCCTGACCGGCTCGCGCGCCGAGAAGGTGCTCGACGAGTCGATCGACCGCCTGGTCTGGTACGCCGGGTGGGCCGACAAGCTGACCCAGGTGATCGGCAACGCCAACCCGGTCGCCGGACCGTTCTTCAACCTGTCCACACCCGAGCCGAGCGGGGTCATCGCCGTGCTCGCACCCCAGGAGTCCTCGCTCCTCGGTCTGGTCAGCGCCGTCGCGCCGGTCATCGTCACCGGCAACACCGCGGTCGTGGTGTCGTCGTACGAGCGGCCGCTGCCGGCCGTCACCTTCGCCGAGTGCCTGGCCACCTCCGACGTCCCCGGAGGCGTGGTCAACATCCTCACCGGCGAGGCCGCGACGGTCGCGCCGTGGCTGGCCGCGCACATGGACGTCAACGGCATCGACCTGCTGGGCGTCGCCGGCGATCCCGAGCTCGCGACCTCGCTCGAGGTCGCGGCGGCCGACAACCTCAAGCGGGTACGCCGCGCGCCGGCCGCCGAGCCCGACTTCGGCGCCGATCCCGGGCTGGACGCCATGACCGCCTTCGTGGAGACCAAGACCGTCTGGCACCCGATCGGGGTCTGACGGCTCCCCATGGCGAAGACCGCTCGTCCCTCCACCCACCCTCCCCACCTCGACCCGGTGGTCCACCGCGCGCTCGCGGCGGGGTCCTCCGACCTGCTCGTCGCCGACGCCGACCTGCACGGCCTGTCGTTCGACGACCTCGCCGTGCCCGAGCTCGCGCTCGGCGGTGCGTCGGTCGACGGCTGCCGGTTCGCCGGCGTCGAGGCCCGGGAGGCGGACTGGTGCTCCACGCGGCTGCGCGAGACGACCTTCGAGCGGCTCGACGTGCCCGTCGTACGCGCACCGCGCGGGGTGTGGCGCGACGTCCTCTTCACCGGCGCGCGGCTGGGCTCCGTCGAGGCCTACGAGACCAACTGGCACTCGGTGCACTTCGTCGGCTGCAAGCTGAGCTTCGTCAACCTGCGCGGCGCCGAGCTGCTCGACGTCGCCTTCACCGACTGCGTCATCGAGGAGCTCGACCTGCTGAGCACCACCGCCCGCCGGGTCGCCTTCCGCGGCACCCGGCTCGGTCGTCTCAACGCCCAGCAGGCCCGGCTGGAGCACGTCGACCTGCGCGGGTGCGAGCTCGAGGCCGTGGACGGCCTGGACGGCCTGCGCGGCGCCACCATCAGCCCCGCTCAGCTCGACCTCCTCGCGCCGTTGCTGGCGCGCGAGAAGGGGCTCAAGGTCGAGGAGCGCTGAGAGCCCCCGGGCGTCAGAGCCGCTGGTGGGGCGGGAAGCCCGTCCGCCGCAGGTCGTGGGGCAGGTGCGACATGTCGTTGAACGCCACCACGCTCGGCGGTCGTCCGGGAAGTACCGCAGCACCGTCAGCGCCGCCCGGCACTCAACCAGCACAGCCTGCTCCGGACGTGCCGCTTGCCCCGCCGGTGGCGGGGTGTGGGGCGCTCAGGGTCTCTGGCGCAGGACCGGCTCGGTGCCGGTGTGATCGCGGCGGTAGATGTGACCGTGGGGTGAGTGCCAGACATAGGTGCCCCGGTCGAGAACGTCGTAGGTCCAGCGGCCGTGGGTCTTCAAGCGATGGTGTCCTCGGCACAGGGGTGCGGAGTTGCACGAGCAGGTCGGTCCACCCTTGTCGTACGGGGTGACGTGGTCGTGGTCGCACCTCTCGGCTGCTCTGGTGCACCAGGGGAACACGCAGTGGTGGTCGATGAGGTCGTCCTGCTCGACCAGCCGGGCTGGGTGCTCGTATCCGGCGACGTGGAGGTGCTCGGCGAGGTCTCTGACGGGCTTGAGGTTGATGACGGTGTCGGGTGCCCCGCACCACTCGCGGATGGTCTCGACGAGCACCGGTTTGCGCCCGGCTCGTCCGACGGTGGCGTTCGGGTCCCCGAACACGCCGGCCTGGTGGACGTGCAGGTCGATGACCCGGGTGATCTTGATGCTCTCGGTGGTTGAGGAAGGACGAAGTCCGGTCTCGAAACCACCCTCGCTGTCCTGGGTGTCCTGGTCGAAGGGCAGCGTGTCTTGGCCGCGGGCGAGGTCACCGGCGGCCTGGGCGCGTCGTACGTCCAACGACTCGGTGGACCCGGCCGCCTTCCGGTGCGCGGCGAGGCGGTTGATCGCGGTGTCGAGGTCGAGGGCGTCTTGGGCGTCCAGGGTCCCGGACACGTCGATGGTGCCTTCGAGGGACATGTGGTCGGTGTGGATGTCGAGCTTGCGGGCGTCGGCGGCCTGGCGGCGTAGCTTCTCGGCCTGCTCGGGGTCGAACCTGGCCATCGCGGTGGCGATCTGGCGCTCGACCTCGGCGTAGGAGACCTTGTGCGCGCAGTAGGCCACCTGCTGGTCCACGAACGCCGCACCCGCCGCGGGTAGACACATGGTGTGCTCCGCGATCCACCGCGCCTTCCAGAACCCCAGCTCCCCGGCCTCGACGCGGGCCCAGATCCTGGGGAGCCGGTACTTGATCTCGAGCGCAGCGCCGACGTAGCGCTTGGCGGAGTCGGTGGACATCCCCAGCGCGGCGCCTAGCTCCATGACCGCGAACTCGCTGACCATGGGGGCGCCGGGCCCGGCGAGGGGGATGCCGTGGTCGGCGAAGACCGCGGCGTCGGCCTCGTCGTGGGTCTCGTGAATCTGGCACCAGTCAAGCGTCAGGTGTAGGCGGCCGAGCTCGACGTCGATCGCGGCCTGGGTGTGCGCGCGGACACCGTCGAGCAGCTGTCTGCTCTGGTCGGGTCCGGTGCTGGTCATGGGACTACTCAAGCACCCGCCACCGACAGTCCAAGGCCGAGAATGTCCTTTGTCCACAGGGCTCTGAGAACTTTCTCGACCCCCTTCGGTGGTCGAGGTGCGAAGGCGCCCTCGCGCCTGAGCCTCAAGACCCCCGCAACCCGACCGCCGTACCCCCTGGGCTGCCTGCCGGCTCACCGGGTCTCGAGGCTCGTCGCTAGCGCTCCTCACACCTCGACCACCGAGATGGCCGCCGCGCGCTCGTCGCACCTCGACCACCGGGAGCTAGGACAGGAGGCCCCGCACGACGCGGAGGCCGACGGACATGCGGGCCAGGTCGGCGGTGTCGTCGGTGGTGATCTCCTGGAGGGTGTCGGCGGCGCGGTTGACGACGACGGCGTCGGACTCCTCCCACTGCGCGATGCGCGCGGGGGCGGGGTCGTCGGGCGAGGTCGTGGTGAGCACCTGCTGGGTGAGCGAGGCGTGGACTGCGTGCAGGTCGTCGCGCAGCGCCGCGCGGGCCATGGTCTGCCAGCGGTCGTCGCGGGGCAGCCCGAGGATGCGCTGCACCAGCGAGGGAAGCCCCAGCCGCTCGCCCAGGGCGAAGTGCACGCGCGCGACGTCGGCGGGGTCGATGGACTCGCGGTGCGCGATCTCGATGATGTTGAGCAGCATGTACGCCGGCGGCAGCACCGCCACGCGCGACGCGAGCCCCTCGGGCACGTCCTTGGCCATGAGCGCGTCGCGCCGCTCCTCGTACGCCGTCAGCTCACGGCCGGTCATCAGGTCCGGGAGGTGAGCCAACGTCTCCTGCACCGGCCCGGAGAAGAAGTCCACGGTCGCCTGGCTGTCCAGCGGCGGACGGCGGTTGGTGACCAGCCATCTCGAGGCGCGCTCGACCAACGTGCGCATCTCGATCCGCATGCGGGTCTGCACGGCGGCGTCCAGCTCGTTGTCGAGCGCCTTGACGTCGTTGCGCAGCGGCAGCGACGCGAAGATCTCGCGGGCCACGAAGTTGGCGCGCACCAGGTCGGCGGCGTCGGCCCCGGTCTCTCCTGCCAGGCGCGGCCAGTAGGTCATGCCGGCGCCGTTGACCAGGTCGTTGACCACCTGGGTCACGATGATCTCGCGGCGCAGCGGGTGCTCGGTGACGGGCGTCTCGAAGCCCTCGCGCACCTGCCGTGGGAAGTACGCGCGCAGGTCCAGGTCCAGATAGGGGTCGTCGGGCAGGGCGGACTCCAGCAGCTCGTCGGCGAGGACGATCTTGGTCCAGGCCAGCAGGACCGAGAGCTCCGGCGCGGTCAGGCCCTCACGCCGCTCCAGCCGGCGGCGTACCTCGCGGCTCGACGGCAGCCCCTCGATCTCGCGGTTGAGAATCCCGTCGCTCTCGAGCCGCTTCATCCAGAACTCGTGGACGTGCAGCAGCGGCCTGGCGTTGAACGCGGCGTTGGCGAGGGCGAGGTTCTGCTCGTAGTTGTCCTGCAGCACCAGGTCGGCGACCTCGTCGGTCATCTCGACGAGGAGCCGGTTGCGCTGCTTCTCGGTCAGGTCCCCGGCGGCCACGACCCGGTCGAGCAGGATCTTGAGGTTGACCTCGTGGTCGGAGGTGTCGACACCCGCGGAGTTGTCGATGAAGTCGGTGTTGATCCGGCCGCCGGCCATCGCGTACTCGATCCGGCCGGCCTGGGTGAAGCCCAGGTTGCCGCCCTCACCGACGCAGCGGGCGCGCAGGTCCCCACCGTCGACCCGGATGGCGTCGTTGGCCTTGTCGCCGACGTCGGAGTGGGTCTCCTCCGCGCCCTTGACGTAGGTGCCGATGCCGCCGTTCCACAGCAGGTCCACGGGCGCGAGCAGGATCGCGCGCATCAGCTCGGTGGGCGTCATGGAGTCCACCTCGCCGTCGATGCCGAGGGCGGACCGGATGTGGTCGTTCAGCCTGATCGACTTCGCCGAGCGGGAGAACACGCCGCCGCCCTCGGAGATCAGGGAGGCATCGTAGTCCTGCCACGACGAGCGTGGGACCTCGAAGAGCCGGCGCCGCTCGGCGTACGACGTGGCAGCGTCGGGGTCGGGGTCGAGGAAGATGTCGCGGTGGTCGAAGGCCGCCACCAGGCGGGTGTGCTCCGAGCACAGCAGCCCGTTGCCGAAGACGTCGCCGGACATGTCGCCGACGCCCACGCAGGTGTGGTCCTCGCTCTGGCAGTCCACGCCCAGCTCGCGGAAGTGCCGACGCACGGACACCCAGGCGCCGCGGGCAGTGATGCCCATGGCCTTGTGGTCGTAGCCCACCGAGCCGCCGCTGGCGAAGGCGTCGCCGAGCCAGAAGCCGTAGTCCTTGGCCACCTGGTTGGCGATGTCGGAGAACGTCGCGGTGCCCTTGTCCGCGGCGACCACCAGGTAGGAGTCGTCGCCGTCATGGCGCACGACCCGCCGTGGGGGCACCGTCTCGCCGTCGACCAGGTTGTCGGTGACGTCGAGCAGCCCCGAGATGAAGGTCCGGTAGCAGGCCACCCCCTCGGCCATCCAGGCGTCGCGGTCGGAGGAGTCGGGCAGCTGCTTGCAGAAGAACCCGCCCTTCGCGCCCACCGGCACGATGACGGCGTTCTTCACCATCTGGGCCTTCACCAGACCGAGGACCTCGGTGCGGAAGTCGTCGCGCCGATCCGACCAGCGCAGGCCCCCGCGCGCCACCGCGCCGAAGCGCAGGTGGACGCCCTCGACGCGGGGCGAGTACACGAAGATCTCGAAGCGCGGGCGGGGCTCCGGCAGCTCAGGGATCGCCGACGGGTCGAGCTTGAACGACATGTACGGGTGCGGGCGGCCGTCCTCGGCACCCTGGAAGTAGTTGGTGCGCAGGGTCGCGAGGACGTGGGTGAGATAGGAGCGCAGGATCCGGTCATCGTCGAGGCTGACCACCTCGTCGAGCGCTCCCAGGATGCGCTGGCGCAGCTCCTCGACCCGCACGGTGCGCGCCTCGGCGTCCTCGGTCAGGCCGTCCTCGCCGGGATCGAAGCGCGCCTCGAAGAGGCGCACCAGCAGCCGCGTGATGTCGACGTTGCCCGACAGCGCGTCCTCGATGTAGTCGAGGGCGAACGGCGAGCCGCCCTGCCGCATGTACTTCGCGTAGGCGCGCAGCACGGTGGCCTGGCGCCAGGTGAGGCCGGCGCCGAGGACCAGCGAGTTGAAGCCGTCGATCTCGTTGAACCCCTCCCACACCGCCCGCAGCGCGTCCTGGAACGGCTCGCGCGCGCCGGCGGGCAGGGACCGGCCGTAGCGCAGCCCGAACTCGTAGATGTACGACGGGCGCGGCAGTCCGGCCAGCGCGTAGGGCCGCTCGTCCACGACCTCGACGCCCATCGAGGACAGCATCGGCAGGATCTCCGACAGCGAGAGGGGCTCGCCGATGCGGAACACCTTGAGCCGGGCCTCGCCGCGGCCTGCGTCCAGCTCCTCGTAGAGCGACAGGTCGATGCCGACGTCGCCCTGGATCTCCTCGAGCCGACCCAGGTCGACCGCGGCCGTGCGCGCCGGGAAGTCCTCCTTGTAGGCCTCCGGGAAGCAGTCGAGGTAGCGCCGGCCGAGGGTCGCGCCGGCCTCCTCGCCGTACTCGGCCATCACGGCGGCCATGAAGTCGTCGCGCCACGAGCGGGAGGCGTCGCCCAGGCGGCGCTCCAGCTCCTGGGTGTCGACCTCGGGGATCTCCTCGCCCTTGGGCAGGCGGACCACGAAGTGGACGCGCGCGGTGGTCGACTCGTTGATGCGCACCGTGAACTCCACCGAGTCGCCGCCGAAGCGGTCCTTGAGGATCTGCGCGAACCGCTCCCGGACGCTGGTGTTGTAGCGGTCGCGCGGCAGGTACACGAGCACGGAAACGTAGCGCCCGTAGGTGTCGCGGCGCACGAAGAGCCGCAGGGCCCGGCGCTCGCGGGCCACCATCGCGGCCTCCGCCATGGGCGCCAGCTCGTCGACGGGGGTGTGGAACAGCTCGTCGCGCGGGTAGGTCTCCAGGGTGTCCATCAGCGCCTTGCCGGCGTGGCTGCGCGGGTCGAAGCCGCTGCGGCGCAGGACGGCCTCCGCCTTGTCACGCAGCAGCGGGATGCGCAGCAGCGACTCGGTGTAGGCGGCGCTGGAGAAGAGCCCCAGGAAGCGACGCTCGCCCGACACCTCGCCGTTGGCGTCGAAGGTCTTGACCCCCACGTAGTCGAGGTACGCCGGACGGTGCACCGTCGCGCGGGAGTTGGCCTTGGCCAGCACCAGGAGCGTCTTCTCGCGGGCCTTGGCCTTGACCTTCTCGGGCAGCCGGCCGAACGACTCGGCCATCTCCTGGTCGGCGCGCAGGATGCCGAGGCCGGTGCCGGGCACGGCCCGCAGGAAGTCGTCGTCGTCCTGACGCTCCAGGGAGTACTCGCGGTAGCCGAGGAACGTGAAGTGCTCGTCGGAGAGCCAGGCCAGCAGGTCGGCGGCCTGGCGCACCTCCTCGGGGTCCAGCGGGGGCGGGTCGGACTCCAGGCCGCTGACGATGGCGCGGATCTGAGCGTGCATCTTCTCCCAGTCCTCGACCGACTCACGGACGTCGCGCAGCACCCGCTGCACGTCCTCGACGATCGCGGCCGGGTCGTCGTCCTCGCGCAGCCGGTCGATCTCGACGTGCATCCACGACTCGCGCACGGCGTCGCCGTCCGGGGCGCTGGAGCCGTCGTCGACCGGGCGGACCTCCTGCAGCGCGCCGGTGATGTCGCGGACGACGTCGTAGTTGGGGTGGATGACCAGGTGCACGTCGCGCAGCTGGCGGGAGAGCTCCATCGTCAGCGAGTCGACCAGGAACGGCATGTCGTCGACGACGACCTCGACGACCGAGTGGCCGCCCGCCGACCAGCCGTACTCGCTCAGCGTCGGCGTGAGGACCCGGACCCGGGCCGTGCCCTGCGGGCGCTCGGCGGCCAGCTTGTGGTGCGACGCCAGGGCGCCGTAGACGTCGACAGCGGAGCGCCCGAGCAGGTCCTCCGCCGCGATGTGGCGGTAGTAGGCCCGCAGCAGCGCGTCCACCCGGTCGGGCGGCGGTGCGCCGCTCCCCTTCCGTTGCCGGGCCAGGTCGATGGCCTGGTCGAGGAGCTCCGCCTTGTCCACATCCTGCGTCGTCGTTGACACCCTCCCGACCCTAGGTCGTGGCGTGCGCAGTGTCACAACGGGGCCCCGGGGTGTCCCTACAGCTCGCTGCGCAGGTCCCACAGGAGCGGGAAGTACTGCAGGGGCAGCCGGCTGCGCAGGTACGTCGAGCCGCTCGAGCCGCCCGTCCCGGACTTGGACCCGATCATCCGCTCGACCATCACGACGTGGCGCGCCCGCCAGCTCGCGGCCAGCTCGTCGTGCTGCAGCAGCGCTTCGCCGAGCGCCCACACGGCGGCGTACCGGGACCGGTCGTGCGCAACCGTCCGCATCGACGCGGACACCTCCGCCTCGGAGGCGGCGGGGAGCCCCTGGGCGCGCAGGACGTCGAGGAAGGCGTCCCACAGCGTCGGCTCCGCGAGGCGGCGCCCCAGCCGCTGCCGCTCCTCGTCGGTGAGACCCCGGAAGCGCTCGACGTACGCCGCGTCCTTGGCGCCCGAGACGAACTCCAGCTCGCGGAACTGCACCGACTGGAACCCACTGGCCGGCGCCAGCTGCTGGCGGAACTGCAGGAAGTCCTGCGGGGTCATGGTCTCGAGCACGTCGACCTGCTGCACGAGCACCCGCTCGATCACGTGCACCCGCTGGAGCAGGTGCTGGGCCCACCAGAGGTCGCCGGACGTCATCGCGTCGCGCGCCGCGGTCACCTCGTGCAGGAGCTGCTTGAACCACAGCTCGTAGACCTGGTGGATGGTGATGAACAGCAGCTCGTCGTGGGCGGGAGGATCGGACTCCAGGTGCTGGGAGTCGAGCAGCTGCGAGAGCCGAAGGTAGCTGCCGTAGGTCAGCTGCGCGCCCTGCTCGCCGAAGGACACGAAGCTCTCGCCGGGGTGCTCCTCTTGGGTGCTCACAAGGTGCATGATGTCGCACATGCTGATGCGCACCGAGCTTTCCTACGACGCTCCCCCGGCCGACGTGTTCGCGATGCTCTCCGACCCGGCGTTCCGGGAGCGGGTCTGCGAGGCCCAGCACGCGGCGTCGTACGACGTGAGCGTCGACGTCGCCGGCGCGGGCCTCACGGTCCGGGTCGAGACCGAGCAGAACACCTCGGGACTGCCGTCGATCGCGAAGAAGTTCGTGGGCGAGACCACGACCGCGATCATGACCGAGACCTGGAAGGACGGCTCCGGGGGCGCCGTCGACATCAGCGCTCCTGGCAAGCCGACCAAGGTCACCGGCAGCGTCACGCTGCGCGAGGCCGGCACCGGGACGGTGCAGACCGTCGAGCTGGACGCCAAGGTCAAGGTGCCGCTCATCGGCGGCAAGCTCGAGCAGCTCCTCGTCGACACCCTCCAGGCCGCCTACGCCAAGGAGCAGCAGGTCGGCACTTCCTGGCTGGCGGGCGAGCGATGAGCCGCGAGGTCCTCCACCGGCTCACCTACGACGCGCCGCCCGAGCGGGTCGCCGCGATGCTGCGCGACGCCGACTTCCGGCGTGAGGTCTGCACCGCCATCGGCATGAGCCGGGCCGAGGTGTCGGTGTCGGTGCCGGAGGACAGCGACTCCGCCGAGATCGTCCTCGACCAGTGGCAGCCCACCGCCAGCCTGCCGGCGTTCGCGAGGAAGCTCGTCGGCGAGGAGACCCACATCGTCCAGACCGAGTCCTGGGCAGGAGCCGCCCGGGGCGACATCGTGGTCACGATCCCGGGCAAGCCCGGCGACATGAGCGGGACGGCCGTGCTCACCGAGGAGGCCGGCGTGACCACCGAGACCGTCGCGCTGACGATCACGGTGGGGGTCCCGCTGGTGGGCGGCAAGATCGAGGCCCTGATCGGCGACATGCTGCTGGACGCCCTCAAGACCGAGAACCGCCTGGGGCGCGACTACCTCTCGCGCTGAGCCTCGGTCCCGTCCTCCGCGGCCGCGTCCTCCGCGGCCTCGTGGCGGCGCCGTACGGCGATCACGATCCCCAGCACCACGAACGGCCCGAAGGCCAGCGCGATCGTCAGCGCCTGCTCCACCGGGTGGAGGGCGCCGAGGTGCAGCGGGACGACGTTCATCGGATCCATTCTCCCCTACCGGTCCCAGGCGAGCCCCCTCGGTGGTCGAGGTGCGAAGGCGCCCAGCGCCTGAGCCTCGAGACCCCGTCCCTCGGTCGCCACGCTTGCTCGACCGGGAAGGCCGACGCCGCGCCCTCGTTCCTCGGGCTCGGCGTGCCCTACCCCATGTACGGGTAGCGGTAGTCCGTGGGCGGCACGAAGGTCTCCTTGATCGACCTCGGGCTGGTCCAGCGCAGGAGGTTGAGGGCGGCGCCGGCCTTGTCGTTGGTGCCGGAGGCGCGGCCGCCGCCGAAGGGCTGCTGGCCGACCACGGCGCCGGTGGGCTTGTCGTTGACGTAGAAGTTGCCGGCGGCGAAGCGCAGGGTCTCGGTGGCCCAGGCGACGGCGGCCCGGTCGCGGGCGATGATCGCGCCGGTGAGCGCGTACGGCGCGAACGACTCCATCTGGGCGACGACCTTCTCGAAGTCGCCGTCCTCGTAGACGTGCACCGCGAGGATCGGGCCGAAGTACTCGGTCGAGAACATCTCGTCGGTCGGGTCGCCGCCCTCCACGACGGTGGGTCGGACGAAGTAGCCCACCGAGTCGTCGACCTGGCCGCCGGCGAGGACAGTCAGGCTCCGCGAGCGCGTGGCCCGGGCGATCGCCGCCTTGTGCTTGGCGAACGCACGGTCGTCGATGACCGCGCCCATGAAGTGCGACAGATCGGTGACGTCACCCATCGAGATCGCCTCGACCTCGGCGATGAGGTCGTCCTTCATCTTGTTCCACACCGACCGAGCGACGTACGCACGCGAGGCGGCGGAGCACTTCTGCCCCTGGAACTCGAACGCACCGCGGATCATCGCCACCCGCAGCGCGTCCGGGTCGGCGGAGGGGTGCGCGACGATGAAGTCCTTGCCGCCCGTCTCGCCCACGATGCGGGGGTAGGCGCGGTAGCCCGAGATGTTCTCCCCCACCGTGCGCCACAGCGCCTGGAACGTCGGGGTCGAGCCGGTGAAGTGAATGCCGGCCAGGTCGGGGTGCGCGAGGGCGACCTTCGAGACCTCGAGGCCGTCTCCGGGGAGCATGTTGATCACGCCCGGCGGCATGCCGGCCTCCTCGAGCAGCTCCATCGTCAGGGACGCGGCGAGCTGCTGGGTCGGCGAGGGCTTCCAGATGACCGTGTTGCCCATCAGCGCCGGCGCGGTCGGCAGGTTGCCCGCGATCGCGGTGAAGTTGAACGGCGTGATCGCATAGACGAACCCCTCGAGCGGGCGGTGGTCGGTGCGGTTCCAGATGCCCGGGCTGTTGGCGATCGGCTGGTCGGTGAGGATCTGCTTGGCGTAGTGGACGTTGAACCGCCAGAAGTCGATCAGCTCGCACGCCGAGTCGATCTCGGCCTGGAAGGCCGTCTTCGACTGGCCCAGCATCGTGGCGGCGTTGATCCGTTGGCGCCACGGGCCGGCGAGCAGGTCCGCGGCCTTCAGCAGCACCGCGCACCGATCGTCCATGCTCATCGCGGCCCAGTCGGGGGCGGCCTTCGCGGCCGCCTTCACCGCCGCCTGGGCGTCGGCCTGGGTGGAGTTCTTCATGACCCCGAGGACGTGTTGGTGGTCATGCGGCTGCACGACCTGGATCTCGGCACCGCCGCCCGATCGCTTGCGGCCGCCGACGTGCGCGCGCAGCGTGACCTGACGGCGCTCCTGCCGCTCCAGCTCCGCGACCAACTCGGCCCGCTCGGTGCTGCCGGGGGCGTAGGTCAGGTTGGGCTCGTTGGTCGGAGTCGGCGGGAAGGAGATCGCGTCCATGCTTCGGATGTTGTCACCCGCCGGTCGGGTTGTCGAAGCCGCCGTCAGGCGCCGCCGACCAGCTCCGGGAGCTCCTGGGTGGCGAACCAGGCCAGGTCGTCGTCGGGGTCGGTGAAGTCCTCGACGTCGGCGTGCGCCGCCACCACCCGTCGCAGGGGGATCGGCCGCCCCTCCGAGGCGACCTCGGCGACCACGACCACCCGGCGCCCCGCACCACCGATCAGCTCGGCCGACTCGTCGGCGGCGGTCATGAGGGCGGCGTACTCCGCCTCCTCGTCCTCGTCCGCGGGCGAGATCGGCTCGGCCGGCCAGGGGACCTCGCCGGCCGAGAGCCACTCCGCGAGCAGCTCCAGCGAGGCGGGCACGTAGACGCGCACCGTCAGCCCTTCTTCTTCGTCTTCGCCTCGGCGCGGCTACTCTTCCGCCGCCCGCGCGGCGCCCGCGATCCGGAGCCGGTCGACACCTCGACCAGCTCGTCGAGCGCCTCCTGGATGCACGTGCCGAGGAGGTCGGCGTCCGGAATCTGCACCCGGTCGGCGGTGAGGCCGTAGAACACCCGGCCGTGGTACGACGTGACGCCGATCGCCAGCGGGTGCCCGGTGAGCAGCGGCGGCACGGGGTAGCTGCTGACCATGCGCGCGCCGGCGGCGTACAGGGGCGACTGCGGTCCCGGGACGTTGGTGACGTTGAGCCGGTAGCTGCGGCGCTCGTCGGACGCGACGCGCGAGCCGATGGCGTGGAACGTGGTGGGCGCGAAGCCCGCGATCCCTGCCAGGCGGTTGGCCGCCACGCCGCGGCCGGTCTCCTTGTGCGCCTGGAAGGAGTAGCTCACCTGGTGCAGCCGGACGAGCGGGCTCGACTCGCCGACCGGCAGGTCGACGAAGTGGGCCGCGATCTGGCTGCCGAGCGAGGTGGCCTCGAGCTCGGAGTCGATGACCGACACCGGCACCACCGCGCGGATCTGGCGGACCCCCTTGAGCGACTCCGCCCGCGTCATCAGCCACGCGCGCAGCCCGCCGGCCACGGTGGCCAGGATGACGTCGTTGACCGTGCCCCCGTGGGCCTGGCGAACGGTGCGGTAGTCCTCCAGCGGAGTGTCCAGGGTGACGATGCGCCGCTGCTGGGACAGCCGGCCGGTGATGGGCGCCTCCCGGGGAGGGCGCCGCCCACTGAGCGCGTAGGCGACCGCGCGGGTGCGCTGAGCCGTGGCCGAAGCCGTGCGCATGGCCGCGCCGGAGTGACCTCGCACGGTGTCGACCAGGGTGTCGGGCTCGGCCAGCGAGTCCCGGACGGCACCGGTCATCAGCCCCAGCTGCGACGGCCCCCGCCGCGGCGTCCAGCCGTCGCCGCCCAGCTGCTTGGGCGTGTCGCTGACGTCGAGCAGCACCTGCCCCAGGTCGACGGTGTGCACTCCGTCGACGAGGACCTGGTGGGTCTTGGACAGCAGGGCGATGCGCCCTTCCTCGAGCCCCTCGACGAAGTAGACCTCCCACAGCGGTCGGGCGCGGTCGAGGGGACGCGAGACGATGCGAGCCACCAGGTCGCGCAGCTGGTCGATCGTGCCCGGGCGCGGCAGGGCCGAGCGGCGTACGTGGTAGCCCAGGTCGAAGTGGTCGTCGTCGACCCAGACCGGGTTGGCCAGCCGCCCGGGGACCGACTGGACCCGCTGCCGGTAGCGGGGGACGAACGAGATGCGGTCCTCGATCAGCTCGAGCAGCCGGTCGTGGTCGAAGCCCGAGTCACCCGGCTCGAAGATCTCGATGGTGGCGTTGTGCATCGGGGTCTGAGGAGTCTCCTCCGCCAGGAACACGAGGTCTCGCGGCCGCAGTCGCTCGCTCATGTGGCGCTCCTCTCCCCGTGGGTGGATCCCACGTGGACCCCGCTGATCCGCGCTTGTCTCCCATGGGATTCTGGCAGAGGTGTGCCACCCTCGCGCCACCCCCTCCGTCAACGATAAGGAATCGCACCATGCGCCGAACCCTGGCGAGCATGGCCGTGCTCGTGTCGACCCTGGCCACCGTCACCGCGTGCGGCGACGACGAGTCCTCGAACGGCGACGGGGCTGGGACCGAGACCATCGAGATCACCTTCGAGGGCGACACCGTGACCCCCAACGCCGAGCGCGTGGAGGTCGGCGTGGACCAGCCCGTGGACCTGGTCGTGACCGCCGACGAGCCCGGCGAGATCCACGTGCACTCCGACCCGGAGCAGGAGTTCGCGTACGACGCGGGCGAGACCACCTTCGAGCTCGCGATCGACCGGCCGGGCGTGGTCGAGGTCGAGTCGCACGACCTCGACGTCGTGATCGTCCAGCTCGAGGTCAGCTGACCGCCACGCCGTGACCGCCTCCGACAACCCGCTCGCCCACGGCATCGGCGGATCCGCCGACCTGCCGATCTCACCCACCCTGGCCATCGCCGGGGCCGTCGCCGCCCTGGTCGTGTCCTTCACAGTGCTGGCCCTCGCCTGGCGGACCCCGCGCTACGAGTCGAGCAGCAGCGGACGCCCGGCGTGGCCGTGGCTCGACCGCCTGGTGCACTCACTGCCCTGGCGGGTCGGCCTCAGGGGGGTCGGGTTCGTCGTGTTCGCCTACGCGGTCATGGTCGCCGTCCTCGGCGAGGACCAGCTCACCAACCCGCTCTTCGGGATCTTCTACGTGTGGTGGTGGGTGGGGCTGGTCCCGCTCTCGCTCCTGTTCGGACCGGTGTGGAGGGCGATCAGCCCGGTCCGCACCATCAACCTCGCCTTCGCCAGGATCTCGGGCAGCGATCCCGAGGTCGGCATGCTCGAGTACCCGCGGCGACTGGGCTACTGGCCCGCCGCCCTCGGCCTGTTCGCGTTCGTCTGGCTGGAGCTGGTCTACCCGTTCAGCACCGAGCTGGGACCGGTGCGGCTGTGGTGCGCGGCCTACGTGGCGATCATGCTGATCGGCGGTGCGCTGTTCGGCAACTCCTTCTACGAGCGCGCCGACCCGTTCGAGGTCTACTCCACGCTGGTCTCCAAGATGTCGGTCTGGGGCAGCCGCGACGGTCGGCTCCTGGTCCGCAGCCCGCTGGCCAACCTGGCCACGGTCGGCGCGCAGCCCGGTCTCGTGGCCGTCGTGGCCGTGCTGTTCGGCAGCACCGCCTTCGACTCCTTCCGCGAGTCCTCGGTCTGGGTGCGCTACGTCCAGTCGACCGACACCTCGTCGTACCTGCTCAACAACCTGGCGCTCGTGACCTTCTGCGTCGGCGTCGGCCTGATCTTCGCCGCCGGCTGCATGCTCACCGGCGTCGCGCCCGGCACCGACCGCCGTACCCTGCCGTCCCTGTTCGCCCACTCGGTCGTCCCGATCGTCGTCGGCTACATCGTGGCCCACTACCTGAGCTACCTGGTGCACGCCGGGCAGAACACCCTCATCCAGGCCAGCGACCCGTTCGGCGACGGCTCGGACATTCTCGGCACCGGCGACTGGTCGGTGAACTACTGGCTCTCCTACCACCCCACCCTGCTCGCCAACATCAAGGTGCTGGCCGTCGTCATCGGCCACGTCCTCGGCGTCATCGCCGCGCACGATCGCGCCATCAAGCTGCTCCCCCGCCGCCACCAGCTCACCGGCCAGCTGCCCCTGCTGTTCGCCATGATCGCCTTCACCGTCGGCGGCCTCTACCTGCTGTTCGCGGGCTGAGCCGACCGAGGAACGAGGTCGGGTCAGACCCCGCGAAGGTCGAGCGAGCGCACGCCCGAGCCTGCGAGGGCGTGGCCGCGGGTCGAGACCTAGGCGATCGCATCGGCCAGCGACGAGACCGCCCGCAGCAGGGGCGAGTCGCCCGACTCGACCAGCGTGCGACCGGTGACGAGCGCCCGGTCGACGGCGCTGCGGTCGTCCGGCAGGAAGTGCAGCCCGGAGAGCCGGGTGAAGCCGCCCACCATCTCGGAGATGTCCTTCTCCGACCAGCCCAGGCTGGGACGCATCCGGTTGACGACGACGCGCACGGCCGCACCGCCGGTGTGCTCGCGTACGTCGACCAGGGCCCGGGCCAGCCGCGAGAGCCCGACCGGGTCGGCGGTCCCCACGACGAGCACCTCGTCGGCCGCCTCCAGCGCACCGCGCGTCAGCTGGTTGCGACCCGGCCGGGTGCCGTAGTCCTGGCCGGGCTCGTCCTCGAGGCTGAAGCCGGTGTCGACCACGACGTCGCCGCGCTCGCGGGCCACCTCCAGCAGGGACTCCACGGTGCCGGCGCGGACCTCGACCCAGCGGTCCGCGCGGGGCAGACCGGTCACCACCGACAGGTGCGGTCCGACCGCGCGCTGCACCGAGGCGAGACGCTCGGTGAGCAGCCCGCTGGTGGCGAGGCGCGCCGCGGAGAGCAGGCCGGACACCTCGTCGAGGATGCCGAGCTGCTGGGCGACGCTGCCGCCGTAGGGGTCGGCGTCCACGAGGATCGTGCGCCGCCTGCGGCGCGCCAGCTCCGCCGCCAGCCCGGCGGCGACCGTCGTACGGCCGGGGGCCCCGGCGGGCCCCCAGACGGCCAGGACCCGCCCGCCGGGGCCGGGAGGCGCGCCGGCGTCGTGCGGCTCGGGCAGCATCGGTGGCGTGGGCTCGTCGGCGCCGAGGACCGCGTCGGGCAGCGTGTCGAGACCGTCGTCGGGGACCAGCGTCGCGATGCCGATGCGCGAGGCCCGGACCCGGCCGCCCTCCCACGCCTCGGCAGGGACCACCGCGACCGGGCGAACGTCGTAGCGGCGCAGGTGGTCGACCGCCGCCACGTCCAGGCCGGGGGTGTCCAGTCCGAGCACCGCCACGTCGGCCTGCCCGGCGGAGGCGGACGCGAGCAGGTCGTCGACGTCCACGCAGCGCTTGAGGACGACGACGTCGCGGTGGCCGCCGAGCAGGGTCAGCGCGGGAGACTCCCAGGCGGCGCCGGAGGCGACGACCAGGACGACGATCATCAGCCGCGCCGCACCACGGTGAGCACCGGGCTGTCGAAGGAGTTGAGCAGCTCGAAGAATCCCTGCGCGTCCCGCTCCGGCACCGCGAGGTCGAGCTGGCGCTCCCCACTGGCGCCGAAGGTGTCGTCGAGCCCGGGTGCGGCGACCACCGTCACCGCCTGGAGGGCCGGCTCCCCCGGCCCGCCGGGGCCCGGCGCCTGCGGGTCGGTCGAGCGCGCGACGATGAAGACGTCGACGACCGAGCCGGCGCCGACCGAGGCCGGCACCCGCTCCGCGGCGACCGAGATCGGCACCTGGAGAGTGTCGGTCTGCTCGGCCGGGCCGACCGCGGCCCGCGGCAGCAGCTCGCCCTCCCCGATGCCGCGCAGCAGCTCCAGGTCGGCGGGCAGGGCGTCGTCGCTGGTGAAGTAGCGGTCCAGCTGCGCGTCGTCGGCGAAGCGCACCCGGTGGGCGACCAGGTCGTCCTCGGTGACCAGGTCGCCGGCGCCCATGTCGGCCGCGACGCCCCACACGGAGACGGTGTCGTCGGCGGCTGCGAGCAGGCGCGCGCCCCCGACGACCGAGGCCGCGACGATCGCGATGCCGATCCACAGGCGCGGGTCGCGCCAGCCGGGCGTGGCCGCACGCACCGCGGGCGGTGGTGGCGCCGCGCCCGGGCTCCCGAGGTTCCTGGACACGAGGACATCATGCCTCCGTCGGCGGCCCGGGTCACCCGCTCCTCCACAGGGGTACGGCGGTCAGGTGTCACGGCTGGGGCACGAGGTGCGACCATGGGCCCATGCCCGACACGCCCCGCTTCCTGACGCTGGCCGATGTGGCCGAGGTGCTCAACACCTCCAGCGCCCAGGTCTACGCGCTGGTCCGCCGCGGCGACCTGCCCGCGATCAAGATCGGCGGGCGTGGCCAGTGGCGCGTGGAGTCCAGCAAGCTGGAGGACTACATCGCCCGGATGTACCAGCAGGCCGAGGACTACGTGGCCAAGCACCCGTTCCTGGAGGCCGAGGCGCCGGAGTAGGGCTCAGCCGGTCTCGCCGTCGAGCGTGACCTCGGCGGTGCGCTCGTCACCCTCGCGCAGGTAGGTGAACCGGATCGTCTCGCCGGGCTGGTGCGTCCGGATGGCCACGATCAGCGCGATCCCGTCGGTGACCCGGTCTCCCTCGACCGAGGTGATGACGTCGCCCTTCTCGAGGCCGGCGTCCTCGGCGGGGCTGTCACCGACGACGTCGTCGATCGTCGCGCCCCTGCCGTCGCTGAGGCCGGTCTGCACCTTGGCGCCGATCACGGGGTAGCTGGACTCGCCGGTCTTGAGGATCTGGTCGGCGGTGATGGCCACCTGCTCGACCGGGATCGCGAAGCCGACCCCGATGTTGCCGGCCTGGCCGCTGAACGTCCCGCCGCCGTTGGTGGCGATGGCGGAGTTGACGCCCACGACCTGGCCGCGCAGGTCGACCAGCGGACCACCCGAGTTTCCGGGGTTGATCGCGGCGTCGGTCTGCACCGCGTTGATGTAGGAGGAGTCGTCGGAGGACTCGCCGGTGGTGACCGGACGGTTGAGCGAGCTCACGATGCCGGCGGTGACGGTCGAGCTGAGACCGAGGGGGGAGCCGATCGCGACGACACCCTCGCCGACGCGCAGTCGCTTCGAGCGGCCCAGCGAGGCGGGTGGCAGACCGCTGGCGTCCTCGGCGTACAGCACTGCCAGGTCGTAGACCGGGCTGCGCCCGACCACGGTGGCGTCATAGCGGTTGCCGTCCTGGTCGACGATCTCGATCTCGCCGTCCTCCTCCGCGGCCGACTCGACGACGTGGTTGTTGGTGATGATGTGGCCCTGCTTGTCCAGCACGAACCCCGAGCCGGTGGCACCGCCCTTCTCCTCGTCGAGCTGGGCGATGATCTGGACGGTGCTCGGCAGCACCGCCTCGGCCACCGCGGCGATCGAGCCCTCCTGATCCGCCGAGAGCGGCGGCAGCGAGGCGGTGTCGACCTCGTCCAGGCCCCCGCCGACGGCGCCAGGGATGTCGGGGGTGTCGTTGTCGAGCGCCTCATAGCCGACGCTTCCGGCCACCCCGCCGATGACGCCGACGACCAGCGCGACGGCGGCCACGACCGGCCAGACCCAGCCGCCGACCCGCCCCTGGGTGACAGCGTGCCGTGCCGGCTGCTCCGCCGGCAGGGGCTGGGTCCCGGGCGGCGGGAACCACGGCTCGCGCCCGGTGCCGCCAGGAGGCGGCGGCGGAGGCTGCCAGGAGGCGTGGGCGGAGGGCTCGGCGGGGCCGAGGGACAGCGGCTGGGTCAGCTCGTCGTCCTGGGACCCCTCGACCGAGTTCGAGGGCTGCTCCGGCTCGTTCACGTGTTCATCATCCCCCGGCGCCCGAAACCCGGGTCACGGCAGGGGGCGACGCGGCTGTCCGCCGACCGGCGACGGGGACGGGGTGGTCACCTGCATCGACGGCGCACGGCGGTCGATGGTCGGCGCGTCGGCGGGGGCGGCCCCCAGGGCCAGCACGCCCATCACCGCCGCACCGACGGCTCCGCCGCCGATCGCGGCGATCCCGAGGTTGCGTCTCGTGCGGTGGACGTCCTCGCCATGTCCGAACGAGAAGCACAGCCCCCCGGGCGCCGCCTCGAGCAACGATCCCTTGAGGTGGTCCGGCGCGGAGCCGGAGTCGAACGAGAGTCCGGCCAGCCGGGTCTTGACCCAGCCCTCGTGCTCGACCCGGTCGCGGCAGGTGTGACAGGTGTGGACGTGTGCCCAGGCGCGCTCGGTCTCCTCCGCGGAGAGCTGGCCGTCGAGGAGGGCGCTGACGCGGTTGCCGAGGTGACCGATCACGAAGCGCTCCAGGCGACCGGCTGGTCCGCGGCCGGGCCGGAGTAGCGCTCCCGCCCCACGCCCGGGGCGCGGTGGGCGAGCGCTGTACGCAGCATCGCGCGGCCGCGGTGGATACGCGAACGGACCGTGCCCAGCTTGGCGCCGAGGATCTCCGCGATCTCCTCGTAGGCCAGGCCCTCGACGTCGCACAGGACCACCGCGGCGCGGAAGTCCGGAGGCAGGGTCGCCAGCGCACGCTCGACGTCGTCGTCGAAGGTCTGGTCGGCGTAGGCCGTGTCCGGGGCGGGCGAGGCGCTGGTCAGCCGGTCCGCGCGCTCGTCGGACAGGGCGTCGAAGCGGATCCGCTGCTTGCGGCGCGCGCCGTCGAGGAAGAGGTTGGTGGTGATCCGGTGCAGCCAGCCCTCGAAGGTCCCGGGCGTGTAGGTCGACAGCGATCGGAAGACCCGCACGAAGACCTCCTGCGTGAGGTCCTCGGCATCGTGGCGGTTGCCGGTGAGGCGGTAGGCCAGGCGGTAGACGCGGTCGGAGTGACGCTCGACGATCTCGTCCCACGTCGGGACGCCCTCGGTCTGCTGCGGCGCCTGTGACATGGTCGCTCCTCGCGTCGGCACTCGTGCTCCTGGCAGCACGCTAGACGTCCTGCCTGAACGTTCCCTGTGAAGTGCCATCACCTCCCGCAACGATCCGCGTCCGCCTCGTGTTCCCGCGGGAGCGACCTCCTGGCGCGTTCCCCATGTCGCGGCGTGGTGGCGATACGGTGGGGCCCTCCGAGACCCGCCCACCAGGAGGCTGTCATTCCCACCCCGATCAAGCCCGCGAGCTGGACCTACGCCGAGTCGTTCGTCCCTGAGGACGAGGTCCTCGCCGCCGCCCGGTCGCGCGCCGAGGAGGTCGGCGTGACGCCGATCGGCTCCGGCGGCGGGGCCGCGCTGCGCTTCCTGGCCTCTGCGATCGACGCCCGCGCCGTCGTCGAGATCGGCACCGGCACCGGCGTCTCCGGCCTGTGGCTGATCCGCGGCATGCGCTCCGACGGCATCCTCACCACCGTCGACATCGAGGCCGAGCACCAGCGGCTGGCCCGCGAGTCCTTCGCCGAGGCCAAGATCCCCAGCCAACGCGTGCGAACCATCGCCGGCGCCGCGCTCGACGTGCTCCCCCGCCTCACCGACGGCCACTACGACCTGGTGTTCTGCGACGGCGACAAGACCGAGTACGCCGCCTACCTCACCGAGGCACTGCGTCTGCTCCGCCCCGGCGGCGTCGTGGTCTTCGACAACGCCCTGTGGCACGACCGCGTGGCCGACCCGGCGCACCGCGACGAGGAGACCGTCACCATCCGCGACCTCGGCCGTGCCGTCATCGAGCACGAGGGCCTGGTCTCGGTCCTGCTCCCCGTCGGCGACGGCCTGCTCGTCGCCAAGAAGGAGTGGCTGGGCGAGAGGGAGTGACCGAGGAACGAGGTCACTCCCTCTGACGGTGGTCGAGCAGCGACCGCGGGTGAGGGACGAACCCGCGACGGAGCGTGTCGAGACCCAGTGACCGAGGCACGAGGTCACTGGGTCTGATGACGGTCGAGCAGCGAAGCGATCAGCCGCGCGCGGTGGCCGAGAAGCCGTCCCAGCCCTCGGCGATCGCGACGATGTCGCACTCCTCGACCAGCACCGGCGCGCTGCCGATGATCTGCGAGCCGGGGGCCTGCTCGGCGGTGGCGGCGAAGCTCTCCTGGAAGTCCGCACGCGCCTGGTCGGAGGCGAACACATAGATACCCTCGAACCACTCGCCCTCGCGCAGGCGCCAGGTCTTGAACCGCAGGCCGGACATGCCGGTGAAGCGGGCGTGGGAGGTCTCGGCGATGTAGTCGCGCAGGCTCGCGACGGTGCCCTCGGGGGCGTCGGCCAGCGACCAGCGGACGGTCAGCCCGTTCACCGCACGCCCGCCAGCGGCTCCTCGCGGCCCAGCCAGGCCAACAGGGCCCGCGCCCCGAAGCCGGTGGGGCCCTTGGTCCACTCGTGGCGGTCCTCCGGGGCGTCCCCGACCGAGGCGATGTCGAGGTGGGCCCACGGCACGTCGCCCACGAAGTGCTGCAGGAACAGCGCGGCGGTGATCGCGCCCGCCCCGCCGGGGGCGTTGTCGGCGTCGGCCACCGTCGAGGACAGCTTGTCCTCGTAGCCGGCGTACAGGGGGAAGCGCCACAGCGGCTCCCCCGCCTGGTCACCGGCCTCGGCCAGCGTGGCGGCGAGGGCCTCGTCGTTGGCGAAGTAGCCGCCGACCGTCTGTCCCAGCGCCACCTTCATCGCTCCGGTGAGGGTCGCGACGTCGACGATGGCGTCGGGCTTCACCTGCTCGACGGCGTAGGCAAGGGCATCGGCGAGCACGAGGCGACCCTCGGCGTCGGTGTTGGTGACCTCGCTGGTGCGGCCACCGTAGTGGCGCACGACGTCGCCGGGACGCATGGCGTTGCCGGAGACGGCGTTCTCCGCCGCCGCCACCAGGCCGACGACCCGCACGGGGCAGCCGACGTCGGCGAGCGCGGCCAGCGTGGCCAGCACGACGGCGCCGCCGGTCATGTCGCGCTTCATGTTGACCATGGCCTCGCCCGGCTTGATCGAGAGCCCGCCGGTGTCGAAGGTGATCCCCTTGCCCACGAGGACGACGGTCGGGGTGCGGCGGTTGCTCTTGCGGGGCGCGTAGTCCAGGCGGATCAGGCGCGGCGGGGTGGCCGATGCCTTGCCCACGCCCACGATGCCCCCGAAGCCGTCGGCCTCGAGCTCGCGCTCGTCCCAGACCCGGATGTCCAGGCCGGCCGAGCCGGCGATCTCGCGCGCCTGGTCGGCGAGCCACTCGGGGTTCTTCAGGTTCGAGGGCACCGACGCGAGCGTCCGCGAGCGCCATCCTGCGCCGCCGGCGGCGAGCGCCCGGCGCAGGGTGGCGCGCTGCTCGGCGCTGTCGTCGAGGTCCGCGAGGACCACGCGCGGCACCGGGAGGGACTCCGGCGGCGTCGAGCGCCAGTGGAACGCGAACGAGCCGAGCATCAGCCCGACCACGAACGCCTCCAGCCCCGCCTCGGGGTCGAGCGCCGCGACGGTGGTCGCGACGGCGTCCCGGTCGTGGGCGGCGCGCGCCAGGGCCGCGCCGGCCCGCCGGAAGTCGACGGGGCGCTGCTGGCCCACGCCGACCAGGAGCACGAGGCGCAGGCCGCTGTTGTCGGGGGCGCCCTGGGGCACCGGGACCGTGACGACCTCGCCCGCCGCGCCGGTGGCCCGGCTCGCCTCCAGGATCCCGACCAGGTCGAGCTCCAGCGCATCACCCAACTCGGCGGCGCCGGGTCCGAGCAGCACCGTCGCGAGCGGCCCCTCGTCGTCGGCCGGGAGCACCGGCAGGGCGACGACGTCGACCCCGAGGATCACGTGCGGCCGCAGCCCGCTGAGCGCGAACTCCGGAGGCGACACCTGAGCGGGAAAAGACAGTGCTGGGGACGTGCCGGTCACCCGACGACGTTCTTGAGGGCCTCGCCCAAGGCTCCGGCCTCCTCGGCGTTGAGCTCGACGACGAGCCGGCCTCCGCCTTCGAGGGGGACGCGCATGACGATGCCGCGTCCTTCCTTGGTCACCTCGAGCGGACCGTCACCCGTCCGCGGCTTCATTGCCGCCATGCGGCACCTCGTTCCTGTTCCCGATCCAAGAGCAGTAGGGGACCCCCGTGCTCGCTGCACAGGGACCATTATCCCCTATCCCGCGCGTGATCGGGACCACAGCCCTGGCAGACTCGCGTCATGCATGCCCGGTCGGCCCTCTTCGACCTCTACGGCAGCCACCTGCGCACCCGGGACGGGCAGGCGCGCGTCGCGGCCCTCGTACGCCTCCTCGACCCGGTGGGGATCGCCGCCCCAGCCGTGCGCACCGCCATCTCGCGCATGGTCGCCCAGGGCTGGCTGGAGCCGATCATCCTCGACGGCGGTCGGGGCTACCGCGCGACGGAGCAGGCCAGCCGGCGCCTGGACGAGGCCTCCGCCCGGGTCTACCGCCGAGGGCAGGACCCGTGGGACGGCTCCTGGCATCTCGTGGTCGTCGCGGCACCGGCCGGGCGCCCAGCGCGCACCCGGCTCCGGGCAGACCTCAGCTTCCTCGGCTACGCGGAGGTCGGCGAGCAGGTGTGGATGAGTCCCTACGCCCGCCGCGAGCTGTCGGCCGTGCTCGAGCGCGGCGGGGCCACCGCCCGCACGGCCCGCGCGCTCGACGTGGACCCGCCCCCTACCTCCGCCTGGGACCTGGTCTCACTCCGGGCGGCGTACGACGAGTGGCTGGCCGTCACACCCGAGCTGGTGCGCCGGCACCTGGCGTCCCACGCGGACGCGGAGGAGGCGGCGTTCGCGGCGCGCTTCCACCTGGTCCACGAGTGGCGCAAGTTCCTCTTCGCCGACCCGGGTCTGCCCGACGAGCTGCTCCCGGCGGACTGGCCGGGGCGTGAGGCGGCCGAGGTCTTCGCCGCCGAGGCCGAGCGGCTGTGGCCGGCGGCCGACCGGTTCGCCGCCCGCTGCCTCGCCCTGGGCTGACAGACTGCCGCCCATGACCACTCCCACGTCCGCGCCGGTGCGCCTCGACCTGGTCGACGGCGTCGCGACCATCAGCCTCGACCGACCAGATGCGATGAACAGCCTCGACGTCGCCACCAAGGTGCTGCTGCTCGAGACCGTGCGCACCGTCGCCGAGGACCCGGCCGCCCGCTGCGTCGTCCTCACCGGCACCGGCCGCGCGTTCTGCACCGGTCAGGACCTCAAGGAGCACATCCAGCTGCTCCACAACGGCGGCAGCACGCAGCTGTTCAGCACCGTCGACGACCACTACAACCCGATCGTCACCGCGCTGGCCGGGATGGCCAAGCCCGTCATCGCCGCGGTCAACGGGGTCGCCGCCGGCGCCGGCGCCAGCCTGGCGCTGGCCTGCGACCTGCGGATCGTCGCGGACACGGCCGGCTTCAACCTCGCGTTCGCCAACGTCGCCCTGTCCTGCGACACCGGCGCGAGCTACCACCTGCCGCGACTGGTCGGCCAGGCCAAGGCCATCGAGCTCCTCTACTTCCCGCGCACGCTCAAGGCCGACGAGGCGCTCGAGCTGGGCCTCGCGACCCGGGTGGTGCCGGCCGACGACCTCACCGCCGAGGTGACCGCTCTCGCCACGCGCCTCGCCGCCGGCCCGACCGTCGCGCTCGGGGCGATGCGGCGCTCGGTCGCCTACGCCTTTGGCCACACGTTCGAGGAGTCCGTGGCGTTCGAGAGCGCGATGATGCAGAAGACCGGCGCCACCGCCGACCACGAGGCCGCCGTCGCGGCGTTCGTGGCGAAGCAGAAGCCGCTCTTCGAAGGGCGCTAGGGACCCTCGGGCTCGAGGCTGCGAGGGCCGCGGAACGCTTCGAAGACCGACAGCACCTGCACCGGGGCGATCGTGGTCATCCGGCGCCGTGACGGGCGGGCTCCGTACTCCACCGTGAGGGCGGCGCCGGGGAGCTCGTGGTTGAACCAGCCGGTCATCGTGCCGTGGCAGACCCCGCCGCAGGTGAGGCTGCGCCGCGGCAGGTGCAGCGCCTGGGCGACCCGGCGGGCGAAGCCGGGCAGCTTGGTGTCGGTGTCGACGCCGTTGAGCGGCTGGTGGAAGCTGAGCACCCGGTCGGGCCGGACGGCGCGCAGGAAGCGCATCACCGCCCGGGTCTCCGGCTCCGAGCGTGGGCGCGGCCCGGACTCGTAGTTGCCGTCCAGGTCGGCCCAGCCGTGCGGGAAGTTGCGGTTGAGGTCGACCCCGCGGGCGTTCTTGCGGGTGCCCCGGGCCAGGCCGTCGGGGTTGTAGGTCGGCAGCACCCACAGGTCGACCCCGTGCACCGGAGCCCCGTCACGCAGGGACTCCAGGATCCGACGGGTGGCCGGCTCGTTGCCGTGCATCGTCGAGATCAGCACGACGGTCTGCACCCGGGGCGCGTCGGGCTCGCCGAGGTGCCAGGCGACGATCGGGCGCCCGCGCACCGACCTGCCGATCACCCGCCGCTCCAGCACGGCCGGGCGCGCCTTCGCGACGGCAGCGGCGGGAGCGGGCGAAGAGGCCGGCGCGGCGAAGGTGGCCGAGGTGGCCGACACCCCGGTCAGGAGGCCGGCAGTGAGGCCGACGACGGCGACGAGGCTGGCAAGGAGTCTGGCGAGACGGCGGCTCACGTCACACGACGCTGGTGACGTAGGCCCAGGTGAAGACGCAGACGCCGACGAGCATGCCGACGTGGGCGAGGACGGAGAGCCCCGGCCCCTCCGACCAGGTGTCCTCCTTGCCCCCGGAGGCGTGCCGGCCGCTGCTGGGCAGCCAGCGGACCAGGATCAGCAGTCCCGAGACGACGACGACCCACCAGAGCGCGAGCGCGGCGATGCCGATGAGGCCCTCGGTGTTGTCGCTGAGCGAGTCGCCGGCGAGGAGGAAGACCAGCCACGCGACGAGCGCCAGTGCGCCGGAGCCGGTATGGACGTTGAGCAGCGAGCGACCGACGTACACGCGTCCGGCGCCCTTGTCGCGCCCGAGACGCAGCCGCGTCAGGACCACGACCAGGGCCGCCAGGGCGGTCAGGACGTAGACGATGCTCACCTCGGTCGACACGCTGGGCAGTGTGCCCTACTCCGTCGGGTCACCGCCACGAGCCTCGCGGTCGGCGCGGCTCTCCTGCTCGGCGGCCAGGCGGTCGAGCAGGGCGTCGACCTCGGACATCCGGTAGCCGCGGAAGGCCAGCGAGAAGCGCACCGTGCGCAGGTCGTGCGGTCCGACCGGGCGGCCCTCCGCAGGCAGCACGCCGGGACGGTCGTGCTCGGCCTCGGCCATCGGCGTGCCCTTGCCGGCGGCCAGCATCGCGACGCCGCCCATGGCGAGCACGATCAGGATCGCGAAGAACCACATCATCGCGACGACCTCGCGGCGCTCATCAGGGCGACCGCCTCCTCGACGTCGTCGGTGAGCACGAGCCGGTCCAGGTCGGCCTCGAGGATCATGCCGCCGCCGAGCACGGTCCCGCGCAGCCAGGCCAGGAGCCCCGACCAGTACTCGGTCCCGATGAGGACCACGGGGAACGCGGTGACCTTCTGGGTCTGGGCCAACGTGAGCGCCTCGAACATCTCGTCGAGGGTGCCGAGGCCGCCCGGCAGCACGATGAAGCCCTGGGAGTACTTGACGAACATCGTCTTGCGGACGAAGAAGTAGCGGAAGTTGATGCCGACGTCGACCCACTCGTTCAGGCCCGCCTCGAAGGGCAGCTCGATGCCGAGGCCGACGCTCGTGCCGCCGGCCTGGCAGGCGCCCTTGTTGGCCGCCTCCATCGCACCGGGCCCACCCCCGGTCATCACCGCGAAGCCCTCCTCGACCAGCCGGCGGCCGACCTGCTCCCCCACGACGTACGAGGGGTCGCCGACGGGGATCCGCGCGGAGCCGAACACGCAGACCGTCGGGCCGAGCTCGGCGAGCGCGCCGAAGCCCTCGACGAACTCGGCCTGAATGCGCAGCACCCGCCACGGGTCGCTGTGCACGAAGTCGGCGGGACCGCGCGAGTCGAGCAGCCGCTGGTCGGTGGTGGTGCGGTCGACCTGGGCGCGGCGCTGCATCACCGGGCCCTTCATCTTGAACTTCACGTCGGGCCTCCCAGCCAGGCGGTCAGGGCGCGCTCGCAGCTGCGGATCTGCTCCACGGGCACGTACTCCTCCTGCTTGTGCGCGAGCATCGGATCGCCGGGACCGAAGTTGACGGCCGGCACGCCGAGGGCGGTGAAGCGCGCGACGTCGGTCCAGCCGAACTTGGGGTTGACCATGCCGTCGGGCCCGCCGACCGCCTCGATGAACGCCTTGGCCGCGGGCCGGTCCAGCCCCGGCAGGGCTCCCGGCGCGATGTCGGTCAGCGTCACCTCGAAGCCGTCGAAGAACTCGCGCACGAACGCCTCGGCCTCGGCCTCGCTGCGGTCCGGGGCGAAGCGGAAGTTGACCTCGACCACGCACTCGTCGGGCAGCACGTTGCCGGCCACTCCCCCGCGGACGAAGACCGCGTTGAGCCCCTCGTGGTACTCCAGCCCGTCGATCACCGGCCGCCGCGCCTCGTAGGCGTTGAGGCGGGCGAGGACCTCGGCCGCCTTGTGGATCGCGTTGACGCCCTTCCAGCTGCGCGCCGAGTGCGCGCGCTCGCCCGTCGTGCGGACCTCGACGCGCAAGGTGCCCTGACAGCCGGCCTCGACCACGGCGTTGGACGGCTCCATGAGGATCGCGAAGTCGGCGGCGAGCAGCTCGGGGTGGCTCTGGCTGAGCAGGTGGAGGCCGTTGAACTCCGCGTCGATCTCCTCGCACTCGTAGAGCACGAGCGTCAGGTCGCGGAGGGGCTCGGTGAGGCCCGCGGCGAGCTTGAGGATGACCGCGTCGCCGCTCTTCATGTCGCAGGTGCCCAGACCGTGCAGCAGGCCGGTCGCGTCGTCGAGCCGGCTCGGCAGGTTGTCGTTGAGGGGGACCGTGTCGAGGTGCCCCGCGATCACGACCCGCTCGTCGCGGCCGAGGTCGGTGCGGGCGACCACCGTGTTGCCGTGCCGGCTGACGGTGAGGTGGGTCAGCGGCGTCAGCGCCGCCTCCACCGCGTCGGCGATCGCCCCCTCGTCCTTGCTCACCGACTCGATGTCGACGAGCTGCCGGGTCAGGGTCACGACGTCCGCGTTCAGGTCTAGCTGCATGACGCCAGTCAACCAGCCCGCGGCGGGATGGATACCCGGCTGACCGGGTATCCCGTCGCTTGTCAGGGTTTGCCACACCTGACAAGCGACCGAAACGCGCGCGCAGTACGGCCGACCTTCCCACGAAGTGGAACAGGTTCTAGTCTCGGTGCATGCGCCACGGACTCGTGCTCTTCACCTCCGATCGCGGCATCCGGCCGGCCACGCTGGGAGCGGCCGCGGAGGAGCGCGGGTTCGACACGTTCTACGTGCCCGAGCACACCCACATCCCCGTGAAGCGGGAGGCCGCGCACCCCGGCACCGGGGACGATTCGCTGCCCGACGACCGCTACCTGCGCACCCTCGACCCCTGGGTCTCGCTGGCGACCGTCGCGCAGGCCACGTCGCGGATCCGGCTCGCCACCGCGGTGGCGCTGCCGGTCGAGTCCGACCCGATCACGCTGGCCAAGCAGATCGCCACGCTCGACCACCTCTCCGGGGGCCGGGTCGACATCGGTGCCGGCTTCGGCTGGAACACTGACGAGCTGGCCGACCACCACGTGCCGTCAGGCAGGCGGCGCACCGTCCTGCGCGAGTACGTCGAGGCCATGCGCGCGCTGTGGACGCAGGAGGAGGCGTCCTACGACGGCGAGTTCGTGTCGTTCGGGCCGTCGTGGGCCTTCCCCAAGCCGGCTGCCCACATCCCGCTGATCATCGGCGCCGGTGGCGGACCCAAGACGTTCGCGTGGATCGCCGCTCACGCCGACGGCTGGATGACCACCCCCACCCAGCAGGACATCTCGGGCCAGATCGAGGCCCTCCAGAAGGCCTGGGCCGATGCTGGCCGCACGGGCGCCCCCGAGATCCGGATCCTGATCGCCTTCAAGCCCGACCCCCACGACCTGGCGGCCTGGGCGGAGCAGGGCGCGACCGAGCTCATCTGGGGGGTCCCCGACAAGGCCGAGGACGAGGTGCTCGCCTCGCTCGACCGGTTGGCCGGCCGGCTCGGCCTCGGCTGACCCGGTGTCGCTCAGGCCTTGGCCACGGTGACGACGGGGTCGCCGTCGGGCCCCTCGACGACGTCGTACGCCGTGGCGAGGGTCTCCGAGGCGATCAGCCGCTCGTGGGTGCGGGCGGCCTCCTGGACCGCGGCCGGCCCGGAGATCACCAGGGAGATCCGGTCGGAGACGTCGAGGCCGGCGTCGCGTCGGGCCTGCTGCACCTGACGGACCAGGTCGCGCGCGAGCCCCTCCGCGGCGAGCTCCGGGGTGACCGCGGTGTCGAGGACCACGAAGCCGCCGCCGGGCAGCACCCCGGTCGCCGAGTCGGGGTCGGCCGAGCCGGCGATGGTGTCCAGCGTGTACTCGCCCTCCACCAGCTCCAGCCCGCCCGCGGTGACGGTGCCGTCCTCGGCCACCGACCAGTCGCCGGACTTGGACCCCTTGATCGCGCGCTGCACGTCCTTGCCCAGGCGCGGGCCCGCCGCGCGGGCGTTGACGGTCAGCCGCTGCTCGACGCCGTACGACGCCGCCTCCGGCGAGTCCGCGGCCAGCAGCCGCACCTGCTTGACGTTGACCTCGTCGGCGACGATGCCCTCGAAGCCCGCGAGGGCCCCGGGGTCGGCGACGACGACGGTCAGCGTTGCCAGCGGCAGCCGGTTGCGCAGGTTGCCGGCCTTGCGCAGGGCCGAGGTGGCCGAGCAGACCTCGCGCACCTGATCCATGGCCACCACCAGTGCGTCGTCCGCGGGCAGCTGGTCGGCGTCCGGCCAGTCGGCCAGGTGCACCGAGCGCTCGCCCGTGAGTCCGCGCCAGACCTCCTCGGTGGTCAGCGGCAGTAGCGGCGCGGTGACGCGGCAGACGACCTCGAGCACGGTGTAGAGGGTGTCGAAGGCACCTTCGTTCTGCTCAGGGCTGTCGCTCCAGAATCGCTGGCGGGAGCGCCGGATGTACCAGTTGGTCAGCACGTCGAGGAACGACCGCGTCGAGTCGCACGCGTCCGCCACGGCGTAGGCGTCCATCTGCTGCGTCATCTGCTCGACGTACTGGCGGCACTTGGCCAGCAGGTAGCGGTCGAGCGGGTCGGTCGACGCCGTCGACCACTGGGCCTCGTAGCCCGAGCCGTCGCGCGCGGCGTTGGCGTAGAGCTGGAAGAAGTACCAGCTGTTCCACAGCGGGATCATCACCTGGCGCACCGAGTCGCGGATGCCCTGCTCGGTCACGATCAGGTTGCCTCCGCGCAGGATCGGGGAGGACATCAGGAACCAGCGCATCGCGTCGGCGCCGTCACGGTCGAAGACCTCGCTGACATCGGGGTAGTTGCGCAGCGACTTCGACATCTTGTTGCCGTCCGAGCCCAGCACGATGCCGTGGCTGATGCACGAGCTGAACGCCGGCCGGTCGAAGATCGCGGTCGCCAGCACGTGCAGCGTGTAGAACCAGCCGCGGGTCTGGCCGATGTACTCGACGATGAAGTCGCCCGGGAAGTGGTGCTCGAACCAGTCGGCGTTCTCGAACGGGTAGTGCACCTGGGCGAAGCTCATCGACCCGGAGTCGAACCACACGTCGAGCACGTCCGGCACGCGGCGCATCATCGACCTGCCCGTGGGGTCGTCGGGGTTGGGGCGCACCAGGTCGTCGACGTACGGCCGGTGCAGGTCGGGCACGCCCCCACCGTCGGCGGAGTCCTTGCCCGGCAGCCGTCCGAAGTCCCGCTCGATCTCCTCGAAGCTGCCGTAGACGTCGATGCGCGGGTACGTCGGGTCGTCGCTCTTCCACACCGGGACCGGGGATCCCCAGAAGCGGTTGCGGGTGATCGACCAGTCGCGGGCGTTCTCCAGCCACTTGCCGAACTGGCCGTCCTTGATGTGCTCGGGGACCCAGCGGATCTCCTGGTTGAGCTCCAGCATCCGCTCCTTGACCGCGGTCACCTCCACGAACCACGACGAGACGCCCTTGTAGATCAGGGGCTCGCGGCAGCGCCAGCAGTGCGGGTAGGAGTGGTCGTAGGTCTCGCGGCGCAGCAGCACGGTGCCGGGCGAGACCGAGCCGGTCTCCCCCGAGCCCGCGGTGGCGGCCTTGAGGTGGTCGATGATCTGCAGGTTGGCGTCGAAGACCAGCAGACCCTCGTAGTCGACGACGGGGAAGGTGAACCTCCCGTCCTTGCCGACCGGCATCACGGCCTCGATGCCCTCGCGGTCGGTGACGACCTTGTCGTCCTCACCGAAGGCGCCCGCGGTGTGCACGAGCCCGGTGCCGTCGGTGGTGGTGACGAACTCCGCCGGCACCAGGCGGAAGGCGTTGTCGTGCCCGGCGTAGTAGGAGAACGGCGGGGTGTAGGTGAGGCCGACCAGCTCGCTGCCCTTGCCCCGCCACGTGACCTCGGGACTCTCCCCCAGCTCACGCGCGTACGACGCCACGCGAGTCTCGGCGAGCAGGTAGCGCGTCCCCTCCACCTCGACGGCGACGTAGTCGATGTCCTCGCCGACCATCACCGCGAGGTTGGACGGCAGCGTCCACGGCGTCGTCGTCCAGACCAGGACCTTGACACCCGCGAAGTCGCCCGGCGTCGTGACGTCGTACCCGACGGTGACCGCCGGGTCCTGACGCATCTGGTAGACGTCGTCGTCCATGCGCAGCTCGTGGTTGGACAGCGGCGTCTCGTCGTTCCAGCAGTACGGCAGCACCCGGAAGCCCTCGTAGACGAGGCCCTTGTCGTGCAGCTGTTTGAACGCCCAGATGACCGACTCCATGTAGTCGGGGTTCATGGTGCGGTAGTCGTGGTCGAAGTCGACCCAGCGCGCTTGGCGGGTGACGTACTCGCGCCACTCGCCGGTGTACTTCATCACCGACTCGCGGCAGGCCTCGTTGAACTTGTCGATGCCCATCTCGACGATCTCGTCGGTGGTCTTGATGCCGTTCAGACGCATCGCCTCGAGCTCGGCCGGCAGGCCGTGGGTGTCCCAGCCGAAGCGGCGCTCGACCCGGCGCCCGCGCATGGTCTGGTAGCGCGGGATCAGGTCCTTGACATAGCCGGTGAGCAGGTGGCCGTAGTGCGGCAGCCCGTTGGCGAACGGCGGGCCGTCGTAGAAGACGAACTCGTTGGCGCCGTCCTCGCCCGCGTCGCGCTGCTCGATGCTGGCCTGGAAGGTCCCGTCGGCGTCCCAGTAGTCGAGCACCCGCTCCTCGATCTCGGGGAACCTCGGGCTGGACGGGACACCGTCGCCGGTGGTGGAGACCTTCGGATAGGTCATGGCTGCGCTCCTGCTGGTACGTCGGTCGACTCGGGCTGGCTGCCACGAGGACGACGCCCTGACTGCTGGGCCGCGGTACCACCTCGCTTGCCGCCCCGTCTCCGGGACGACCGCTTCGTTCACGGCTGTGACGGGCCTACCCGTCCGGGTCTAGTGAGCACTCGCGTGCCGTTCTTCCGGAGGCTCACCGCTGATGACGGCTCAGACGCCTGTGGGACCAGCGTAACGGACTCACCGATGGTTCTCCGCCTCACGGGGGCGTACCGTAGGTACCGCGTTTCAGGAGATTGGGGGGTCCGTCACCGAACCCAGCCGAGGAGCCCCCGATGTCCACTCGCCCGCACACCCGGCGTACCCGACCCAGCCGACGCAGCCGGCGCAGCCAGGTCCTCGCTTCCCTCGCCGCCGGCACCCTCGCTCTCGCGCTGGCCTCCTGTGGCGACGACGACTCGGACTCGGACGCCGACTCCAGCGCCAGCCCGACCGCGTCGGCTCCGAGCTCGTCCGGGACGTCGTCGGAGAGCCCCAGCGCGCCAGGCGCAGCGGACGACACCGCCCTGCTGGCCGCCGGCGCGACCGCCCTGGACGCGGTGAACGGCGGCACCGTCTTCTCGGTCGACCAGGAGGCCGGCTCCTGGGACGTGGAGGTGGTGACCCCGGACGGCACCGAGAACAAGCTGCGGGTCTCCGCCGACGGCAGCACCGTGGAGCGCGGCCCGAGCGCCGAACGCGGCGACGACGCCGACGACCGCGCCGAGCGCCGGACGCTGCTCGACGACACCACGGTCGACTACGCCAACGCCATCCGCTCGGCTCGCGGCACCGCACCGGCCGGCTCCGTCACCGGGGTCGACCTGGAGCTGGACCGCGGCGCTCCCACGTGGGACGTCCATCTCGACGAGGACACCCCCGAGGAGCAGACCGTCACGGTCGACGGCGTGACCGGGAAGGTGAAGGGCACCGAGCGCGACGACTGAGGCGCGCGCGATTCAGCTGCGGTCCAGCCACTCCAGGACCCGCCGGGCGACCTCTGGGGGGCTGAGCTCGCTGTTGTCCAGGCGCAGGTGGGGCAGCTCGCGCAGCACGTCGTCGGCGGGCGAAGGTAGGTCCGGATCGGTGTTCGTGCGGTGCGCCCGCTCCATCTCGCGCAGGTGCGCGTCGGACCAGGCCAGGTCCCGCTTGGAGCGCTTGGCCTCGAGCCGGTCGGCGCCGGCGTTGCGGACCAGCCGCGTGGGCAGGTCGGCGACCAGCTCGAGGACCGAGATCCGCAGTCCGCGGTCGGCGTACGGCGCCACAAGCCGTCGCACCTCTGCGGCGTCGGCGTCGGAGTCGACGTCCCAGACGAGGGTGAAGACCAGCCGCGTCCCCGACGCCGCGGCCTCCTCGATGACGCGCAGCCGGAACTCCGCGTTGAGCGTCTCGAACGGTGGCGTCCCGTAGCCGAAGATCTCCAGCAGCGGCTCGATCGTGTGGTGGTTGTGGAAGAGCCGGAAGTCCGAGGCCGCGCAGATCGCCCGGCCCACCGTCATCTTGCCCACGGCCTGCGGACCGATGATCAGCAGTAGCTCCCCCTCGCTCATGGGCCGGACGGTAGCCGGGCGTAGCCGGGCACGGCGAGCGGTTTGCACACACCAACGGCGCGATCTGTTAGAGAAACTTGACATCGGGACGACGCCCACCCAGAGTGGTGTCAAAGAACTCATACATCGGAGGTGCCATGAACGCCACTCGGACCGACCTGCCCACCGCCACCCGTTGGGCCACCGCCGTCGGCTGCGGCCTCGCCGCCGCGGCGGCGGTGGGAGGCCTCGCGGCCTGGGCGAGGGACGACGCGTCGGACGGCATCACGTTCACGGTGTTCGCGCTGCTGACGCTGCCGTTCGTGACGGCGCTGGCGGCCCTCCTGCTGGACCGCACGCCGCGGCCCGAGCGGGACGAGGACTCCATCGAGTCCCAGTGGGCCACCCGCGCCAGCAGCGGCGCGTTCTACGACACCATCGTGGCGATGGGGCTGGCCACGGTCGGCTCCTCGGTCCTCGACACCGACTCGGTGCCGGTCTGGGTCTTCATCGTCCTGGGGCTGCTGGACATGTGCACGCGCCTGGTGCTGCTCGGGCGCCGGGAGGGCTGATGCACAACCGCCTGAGGGCGCTGCGCGAGCAGGCGGGGCTGTCTCAGGGCGAGTGCGCCGAGGCTCTCGGGGTGTCGCGGCAGACCGTGATCTCGATCGAGAAGGGTCACTTCGACCCGCGGCTGTCGCTTGCCTTCCGGATCGGCCGGCTCTTCGAGGTCCCGCTCGACGAGGTCTTCATCCCCGACCCCGACTGATCCTTGACCAGGTGCAGCAGCCAGTCGCGCCCGGTGTGGATGAGCGCGTAGCGGCGTACCCCGCCGGTGCCGTGCAGGTCGAAAACGAACCGCCGGTCGTTGCGGTCCACCAGCTCCCACCAGCCGTGGTCGGCGATCGACTTGTGCTCGTCGGTGTAGGTCGCATGGTCCAGGTCGTGGTCGGCGACGGCCACCGCGAGCCGGTCGTGGGTGCTGTCGGTGGGCAGACCCTTGGGCACCGCCCAGGACCGCAGCGTGCCGCCCTCCTCCAGGCGCAGGTCGAAGTGGTGACGTGGCTGCTCGTGCTCGTGGAGCACCCACACCGGACGGGTCACGCCGACCATTGTGCCCAGCGCAATACGGTGAGCGCGTGACCTCCCGCGGCCTCCGGCTCCTGCGATGGCTGATGTGGCTGGTCTGCCTGCTCGTCGCCTGCTACGCCCTGTGGCTTCTGGCGAAGACGGACTACGACGAGACCTTCGACCGGCCGATCTTCGTCCTGCTCGTCGCCGACGCCTCGCTCGGGGTCGTCCTCTACCTCGGGCCCGGCAGCCTGGACCCCCGCCAGTTCCCGGCCCGGATGTCGGCGGTGCTCGTCCCGGGCACGAGCGCGCTGCTGGTCCAGCTCCTCGTGGGTTTCCTGTTGTTCCCGGCGACGCTGGTGGAGGGCGAGAGCCCCGACCGCTCGTGGTACGGCGTGGTCGCCCTGCTCGTCCTCGCCCTCGGCCTCGGCGCGATCCTGCTCGCGGTCGTCACGTTCGCCCTGGTGATCGGTCCGGTCGCCACGATCGCCACGAGGTCCCTGGTCGCGCTGCGCGGCGACCCGGACGCCCGCTACGCGGTGGCCTGCAGCGCGGTGCTGCTGCTGACCGTCCTCGTGGCGGTCTGCGTGGTGGTGATCGACCCGGTCGGCGGGCGCAGCGGCCTGCTCGTGCGTGGCCTCCTGCTGCTCCTGGGCGTCAGCGACGCCGCCGGCGGCCGCGACGCCGTCGCCTGGCTCGGCCGCGTCGCCCTCCTCGCCCTGGTCCTTGCCCTGGTCCTCATGGCCCGCGCCCGGCGCCGACTCGCGGCGACGGGCGTCGACCCGGACAGGCCGTCTGCCAGCGCCTGAGAGCCCCTAGGCTGGTCCGCGTGAGTGACGCGACGACTGCCCATGGCTTCGGCCTCGCCACCCTCGACGCGGGCGGCGGCGTGCTCGACGTGTGGTTCCCCTCCCCCGCACTCGGCGCGAGCGACGGCACCGAGGCGCCCGACTCGCTGACGACCCTCGAGGGCGACGACGACGCGCGCGGCGTACGCCGCGAGGTCCGCCTGGTCGAGATCGCGGACCTGTCGTCGGCCCCGGTGTCCACCGAGGACGTCTGGCTGCGGCTGCATCTGCTGTCCGCGCGCCTGGTCACCCCGCACTCGATCAGCCTCGACGGCATCTTCGGCCTGCTGGCCAACGTGGTGTGGACCTCGGCCGGGCCGTGCGCGGTCGCGGGCTTCGAGGAGACCCGCGGCCGGCTGCGGGCGGCCGGCCAGCACGTGACCGTCTACGGCGTCGACAAGTTCCCCCGCATGGTCGACTACGTGCTGCCGTCCGGCGTCCGCATCGCCGACGCCGACCGGGTGCGGCTCGGCGCGCACCTCGCCGCGGGCACCACGGTCATGCACGAGGGCTTCGTGAACTACAACGCCGGCACGCTCGGCGCCTCGATGGTCGAGGGGCGCATCTCCGCCGGGGTGCTCGTCGGCGACGGTTCCGACGTGGGCGGCGGAGCCTCGATCATGGGCACCCTCTCGGGAGGCGGCAAGCACGTCATCTCCATCGGCGAGCGCTGCCTGCTCGGCGCCAACTCGGGTCTGGGGATCTCGCTCGGCGACGACTGCGTGGTCGAGGCCGGCTGCTACGTCACCGCCGGCACCAAGGTCACGATGAAGGACGTCGACGGTACGACGAAGGTGGTCAAGGCGCTCGAGCTCTCCGGCGCCAGCAACGTCCTCTTCCGCCGCAACTCCGTCACCGGCGCCATCGAGGCCGTCCCGTGGCACGGCGAGGGCATCGTGCTCAACGAGGACCTGCACGCCAACTGACGCCGCCGCGGCGGTCGGCGAGTTTCACCGGGTGCCCGGTGAAACTCGCGCTTCCGGTGCGAAACTGCATGCAGGAAGCGCGAGTTTCACGACCTCCCTGGGGTCGGTGGGGCTCGGAGCAGCGGCCGTCAGCCGCGCAGCAGGCGCCGGAGCAGCACCAAGACGACCACGCCCCCCAGCGCCTGCTTCCAGTACGTCTTGAGCAGGATCGGGACGACGGTGGCCCCGAGGTCGAGGGCGTCGTGCTCCTGGTACGCCGGCTGCGGGCGTGGCGGCGAGGACGTCGGCTCCGGAGGGGACGGCTGGGACGCCGCCGCGGCCGCCGCGTCGGCCAGGGGTGTCGGCTCGGGCTCGGCCTCTCCAGCACCCTCGCCAGCAGTCTCGGGTGAGAGCCGCTGCTCGAGGCAGTCGACGAACTGCCCGAGCAGCTTGTCCGAGACGTCCTGCATCACGCCGCGCCCGAACTGCGCCGGCTTGCCCGTGATGTGGAGGTCGGTGACGACCTCCACCTCGGTGGCGCCCGACGGATCTGCCGGCGATGCCGTCATCGTGCAGGTGACGACCGCTCCCGCCGTACCGTTGCCGCGCCTGTCCTTGCCCTTGGCGTCCACGACGAAGCGGTGGGTGGCCTCGTCCCTCTCCACGAAGGTGCCGGAGCCGTTGTAGACCAGGGCGATCGGGCCCAGCTTGACCTTGCACGAGCCCTGGAAGGTGTCGCTCTCGACCGACGACACCGTGGCGCCGGGGAAGCACTCGGCGACCGACGCGATGTCCTGGAACTGCGCCCAGGTCTGCTCGACGCCGGTCGGGACGGTGAAGCGGTGGGTGAGGTCCACGCGCTCACCTGCCCGCTGCCGAGAGCACGGCACGGCGTACGAGCACCGTGGCGAGATGCCGGCGGTAGGCCGCATCGCCGTTGAGGTCCGAGGGCGGGTTCGTGCCGTCCGCGGCATGCGCGGCGGCCGAGGCCACCGCGTCCTCGGTCACCGGCTGGCCCACCAGCGCCTCCTCCACCGAGCGCGCGCGCAACGGCGTCGAGCCCATGTTGGTCAGCCCGATCCGCGCGTCCGCGATCGCGTCGCCCTCGATCCGCACGGTCGCCGCGACGGCCACGATCGGCCACTGGTGCGCGACCCGGACGAACTTCTCGTACGTCGCACCCCAGCCGGTGTGCTTGGGCACCCGGACCTCGGTGAGGATCTCGTCCTCGCCGATCGCGGTCTCGAACAGGTCGACGAAGAAGTCGTCTGCCGCGACGGTCCGGGTCCCGCCGGGTCCCGCGATCACGAACTGCGCGCCGAGCGCGAGCGCGGGCGCGCCGAGGTCCCCGGCCGGGTCGGCGTGGGCGAGCGCCCCGCCGAACGTGCCGCGGTGCCGGATCTGGTGGTCGGCCAGGTGCTCGACGGCCTGGGAGATGAGCGCGGTGTGCTCGGCGACGAGCGGGTCGTGCTCCACCACCGAGTGCGGGGTCATCGCGCCGATGACGAGCGCGTCGCCGTCGTCGCGGACACCGCGCAGTCCCTCGATCCGCCCGAGGTCGATCACGACCTCGGGCGCGTTGAGCCGCATCCGCAGCACCGGCAGCAGGCTCTGACCGCCGGCCAGGATCTTGGCGTCGTCGCCGTGCTGGCCGAGCGCGGCGAGCGCCTCCTCGACCGTGGTCGGGGCCAGATAGTCGAACTGAGCGGGGATCATGCGTCACTCCCTCCGGTCGTGCGGTCCACGGTGCCCTCCATGCCGGTCGACTCGTCGAAGTGCGGTGCCGCGGCGCCGAGCGTCTCGGCCTGCCCACCGCCTCGAGCAGCCCCGCCACGAGCCTCCGCGATGGCCCTCCACACCCGCTCCGGCGTGCAGGGCATGCGGACGTCGTTGACGCCCAGGTGCCGTACGGCGTCCACCACCGCGTTGACGACCGCCGGCGTGGAGGCGATCGTCCCGGCCTCTCCCACGCCCTTGGTGCCCAGGCTGTTGGTCGTCGCCGGCGACGTCGTGTGGTCGAGGTCGAAGCTGATCGTGTCGGCCGAGGTGGGCAGCAGGTAGTCGACGAACGAGCCCGTCACCAGCGTGCCGGAGTCGTCGTACACGGCCTCCTCCCACAGCGCCTGCGAGATCCCCTGCACCAGGCCGCCATGCAGCTGCCCGGAGACGATGAGTGGGTTGATGATGTTGCCGACGTCGTCGCAGGCGGCGTACTTGCGCATCCTCACCTGCCCGGTCTCGGTGTCGACCTCCATCGCGCACAGGTGGGTGCCGTGCGGGTAGTTGAAGTTCACGGGGTCGAACGTCGCCTCGGAGTCCAGCGACGCCTCGACGCCGTCGGGCAGGTTGTGGGCGGCGAACGTCGCCAGCGCGACCTCGGCCATCGCCATCCCCTGGTCGGTGCCCTTGACGGAGAACCGCCCGGCCTTGAACTCCAGGTCGTCGGCCGAGGCCTCGAGCAGGTGCGCGGCGATCGGCCTGGCCTTCTCGATCACCTTGTCGGCGGCCCGCACGATCGCCTCGCCCCCGACCACCAGTGACCGGGAGCCGTAGGTGTCGAGGCCCTTGTGGCTCACCATGGTGTCGCCGTGGAGCACCTCCACGTCCTCGAAGGCGACGCCGAGCCGATCGGCGACGATCTGGCTGAACGCCGTCTCGTGGCCCTGCCCGTGGGCCGACGCCCCGGTGAGGACCTCCACCTTGCCGGTCGGCAGCATCCGCACGCTCGCGTGCTCCCACCCGCCCGCGCCGTAGTCGAGCGAGCCCAGCACCCGCGAGGGCGCCAGCCCGCACATCTCGGTGAACGTCGAGACACCGATCCCGAGCTGGACCCGGTCCCCCGCCTCGCGGCGGGCGCGCTGCTCGACGCGCAGCTCGTCGTAGCCGAAGAGCTCCTTGGCGCGGGCGGTGGCGGCCTCGTAGTTTCCGGAGTCGTACTCCAGGCCGGCCACGGTGGTGAAGGGGAACTCCTCGTGCGTGATCCAGTTGCGCTCGCGGATCTCGAGAGGGTCGACTCCGACCTCGGCGGCGAGCTCGTCCATGATCCGCTCGACGGCGTACGTCGCCTCGGGCCGGCCGGCGCCGCGGTAGGCGTCGGTCCAGGTCTTGTTGGTGAGGACCGTCTGGACGTGGAACCGGTAGGAGGGGAACTTGTAGATCGCGTTGAACATGAAGGCGCCGAGCACCGGCACCCCGCCACCGACGAGCGAGACGTGCGAGCCGAGGTCGGCGAGCAGCTCGACCTTGAAGCCGGTGACGCGGCCCTCCTTGTCGGCCGACAGCGTGAGCTTCTGCCACTGGTCGCGCCCGTGGTGGGCGGCCATGAGGGACTCCGAGCGGGTCTCGGTGTACTTGACCGGTTTGCCGAGCCGACGGGCCAGGAGGAAGGTGATGAACTCCTCCGGCGTCGTCTGCAGCTTGCCGCCGAAGCCGCCGCCCACGTCCGGGGCGATGACCCGGATCTTGGACTCGGAGACGCCGGTGACCGCCGCGAGCAGGAACTTCAGGATGTGCGGGATCTGGGTGGCCGACCACATGGTGATCTGCTCGCCGGTCGGGTCGACCACCGTGGAGCGCGGCTCCATGAACGCCGGGATCAGGCGCTGCTGACGGTACTCGCGCTCGATCACGATGCCCTCGGTGCGGGCCCGGGCGATCGCCTCGTCCACGTTGCCGCCGGTGCCGGCCTCCGCCGAGTCGAACCTCCAGAGCGCCGACCTGTTCGTGCCCAGGTCGGGGTGCGCGAGCGCTCCGCCGTTCTCCGGGGTGGCCGCCGCCGCCTCCTTGAGGTCGAGCGCGGCCGGCAGCTCCTCGTAGTCGACGTCGACGAGCTCGGCCGCGTCGCGCGCCTCGGCCGCTGTACGCGCCGCGACCACGGCGACGATCTCGCCGGCGAACACCACCCGGTCGACCGCGATCGGCGGGTGGTTCGGGGTCACCTGGTCCGGCGTGATCGGCCACGCGTTGGGCAGCCCGCCCTGCTCGTCGGCGACCTCGGCGCCGGTGATGACGGTGACGACGTTGGGCGCGGCCTTCGCCAGGCTGGTGTCGATCTTCGTGATGGTCGCGTGCGCGAAGGGGCTGCGGACCATCGCGAGGTGCAGCATGCCGGGCAGGACCAGGTTGTCGGTCCAGCGCGTGCGGCCGGTGATCAGCCGCTGGTCCTCCTTGCGGCGCCGGTCCTTGCCGATCTCGAGCGCGGCGTCGGGCTGCGCCTGCGTCATCTCGTCCTCGGTGAGCGTCACTGGGCACCCCCGGTGGCCGCGGCCGCGTGCTGCACGGACCTCACGATGTTGTGGTAGCCGGTGCACCGGCACAGGTTGCCCTCGAGGCCGACTCGGATCTCCTGCTCGGAGGGGTTCGGGTTGGTGTTCAGCAGGTCGACGCTCTGCATGATCATCCCCGGCGTGCAGAAGCCGCACTGCAGGCCGTGGCACTCCCGGAAGGACTTCTGCACCTGGTGCAGCTCGCCGTCCTGGGCCAGCCCCTCGATCGTGGTGACCTCCCCGCCGTCGGCCTGCACCGCCAGCACGTTGCAGGACTTCACGCTGACCCCGTCGAGGTGGACCGTGCACGCCCCGCAGTTGCTGGTGTCGCAGCCGATGACGGTCCCGGTCTTGCCGAGCCGCTCGCGCAGGTACTGCACCAGCAGCATCCGCGGTTCGACCTCGTCGGACACCCTCGATCCGTCGACGGTCAGGTTGATTCGGGTCATCTACGACTCCCTCGCGCTTGGGTGGTGGTGTGACCCGCCTCACGCTAGGAGCCCCCGGTTGGCGGAAGGTAGGTCGCCTGCGTGGCGTCAGCGGGTGGCGACGGCGAGGCGACCCTTGAGCAGGGGGACGGCGGGGTGGGCGCTGCCGGCGAGGCGGGCGAGGCAGACCTCGATCACCTGGGTGTCGTACGGCGCGAGGTCGCTGTAGCGGACCACGGCGTCGGGGACCGGGTCGGCCAACAGCGCCTCGCGGACGGCGACGGCGACGTACTCGGCCAGGTCCCCGAGGGCAGGCGAGTTGGTGCCGGGCAGAAGGTCGCCCCTGTAGGCGTCGACCGCGGCCGAGACATGGCCGCCGCGCAGCAGGGTCAGCACGTGCTCGACGTCGGTGGCGACGGGCATCAGCAGCCGGTAGGGGCGCGAGGAGAGCTGGCCACCGAGCGCCGCGCGCAGATGGGACACCTCGGCCTTGAGGGTCGAGAACGTCACCGCCTGGTCGCCGTAGACCAGCGCGTGGAGCTGGTCGAGCGAGAGCCCTTCGGGGTGCAGGGCGAGAAGCGCGAGGATCTCGGTCTGACGGCGGTTGAGCAGCAGCCGCTGCCCGTCCAGCCGCACCTCGGCGGTGCCGAGCAGGGTCATCACCAGACCGGGGTCCTGGGTGAGCTCGTCGGCGCGGGCGGAGGGATGGTGCGCCGACTGGGGCAGCGCCGACGCGATCAGCCGGGCCATGACGCGCGCGGTCGCGAGTCCGATGGGGTGGGTGCGGTCCCAGGTCGTGGAGAGGTCGAGGACCCCCAGCTGGAGGCCGGTGACCGGGTCGACCACGGGCGCTGCCCAGCAGACCCAGCTGTGCACGATCGAGGCGTAGTGCTCGGCACTGAAGACCATGGCCGGCTCTCCCAGCCGGTTGGCCAGGTCCAGCGCATTGGTGCCGACCGACTCGTCGTCCCAGCGACCGCCGGCCACGAAGTTGACCGTCTCCGCCTTGCGGCGCATCACCCGACCGCCGTACGTCCACAGGATGCGCGTCTCGGCGTCGGTCACGGCGAGCACGAGGTCGCCGTCCTCGGCGGTACGGCGCAGCTCGGCCTCGACGCTCTCGACCGCGACCTGGAGCGGCGAGTCCTTCCAGATCGAGGCAGTCTCGTCCTCGTCGGCGAGCGGCGCCTCGGTGACATCGGGCGTGATCGCGGCGGTCGAGCGGGTCCAGCTGGAGAGGATCTCGGGGCGTACGACGGGCGCGGCCAGGTCGCCGGACTCGACGAAGGTGGTCCAGGCGCGCATGGCCTCGCGCTTGCGGTCACGCAGCTCACCGAGCGCCATGGTGATCCCCGATCTGGTCTCCGCGCCAACGTAGCACCCAGGAGGTGACCTGCATCACAGCCGCCGAGCGGACCTCGGAGGCGAGCCTCAGCCGAGCCGGCGGCGCAGGAACGAGATCGTGCGGTCCATCGAGCGCTGCCAGTCGAACGAGAACGCGTGTGACTCACCCCGGTAGACCTCGAGCTGGGCGTCGACGCCCGCGCGGCGCAGGGCGCGGTCCGTGGCGACGGCCCAGGGGAACGGGCAGGTCTCGTCGGTGTCGGCGTGGTGGGCCAGGACCGGCTCGGTGATCCGGTCGAAGTAGGTCCGTGGCGAGAGCCCGGCGTACACCTCGGGCGCCGACCGCGGCGTGCCGAGCGCGTCGTAGAGCGCTGCGACCTCGTCGGGGCGCTCGGGCTCGACGAAGTGGCGCACGTTGTCGAGGTAGCGCGAGGACACCGACGCGTAGATCACGGCCGCGTCCACCAGTCCGGGGGCGACGACGAGGGCGTTGAGCGTGACGCCGCCGCCCATCGAGCGCCCGAGCATCGCCATCCGGTCGTCGTCGACGAACGGCTCGCGCTCCAGGGCCAGTACGGCGTGGATGGCGTCGCGCGTGTAGCCCAGGCGCGTCTCCCGGGAGAGCCGACCCGCAGGGTCGGAGCCGGCGTGGCCGCGGTAGTCGGTGTGCAGCACGGCGAAGCCGGCGTCGGCCAGGGCGATCTGCTCGCGCGCCAGCCCCTGCCCAGGGGCGTAGTAGGCCGGCTCGATGTAGCCGTGGTTCAAGACGATGCCAGGGAACGGTCCCCGACCGCGCGGGCGCAGCAGGATGCCCGAGACCGTGAGGTCGCCGCTGCGGTAGGTGACCTCGTAGCGGGTGTAGCGCTCGGTCTGCTCGATCACCGCGCCGTAGCGGATCCGGCTCGCGCGGAAGTCCTCGCGCATCAGCGCCGGGAGCGAGCGGGGGCCCAGCACCGGCGGCAGGGTCTCGGAGGGCGCGACCGGCGACGGCGGCGCAGTCGATGGGCTGGCCGATGGGCTGGCCGATGGGCTGGCCGACGAGGTCGGCGCCTCGTCGGCCGGCTGCAGCCCGGGCTCCTCGGTGTCGCTGGTGCAGGCCGCGAGCGGCAGCAGGAGCAGGGGCGCGACCCAGCCCGGGGCCCGCATCACGACGCCCCGTCGACGCGGTCGAGGTCGCGGTGGATCCGCCCCTCGGTGGCCGCCAGGCGCTCACCGCTGCCGCCCCAGCGGCCGGCGATGATCTCCGCGGCGATGCTGATCGCGGTCTCCTCCGGAGTGCGCGCGCCGAGGTCGAGCCCGATCGGACTGGAGAGCCGACCGAGCTCCTCCTCGGTGAGCCCGGCCTCGCGCAGGCGGGCCATCCGGTCGTCATGGGTACGCCGCGAGCCCATGGCCCCGACGTAGGCCACCTCCGGCAGCCGCAGCGCCACCTCGAGCAGCGGGACGTCGAACTTCGGGTCGTGGGTGAGCACGGTGATGACCGTGCGGCCGTCGAGGCGCCCGGCGGCCTGCTCGGCCTCGAGGTAGCGGTGCGGCCAGTCGACGACCACCTCGTGGGCGTCGGGGAACCGGCTGGTGGTGGCGAAGACCGGCCGGGCGTCGCAGACGGTGACCTGGTAGCCGAGGAAGCCGCCGACCCGGGCGACCGCGGCGGCGAAGTCGATCGCGCCGAAGACCAGCAGCCGCGGCTTGGGGGCGAAGGCCCACACGAACACCCGCATGCCCTCGCCGCGGCGCTCGCCGTCGGGGCCGTAGGTGAGCGTGGCGTTGCTGCCGGCGGCGAGCAGCCCGAGGGCGTCGTCGTGGACGGCGTCGTCGGCGCGCGTGGACCCCAGGCCTCCGGTGCACGCGGCCCGGTCGGCCCGCACCACCAGGCGGCGGCCGACCCGCATGGGGTCGGGGTGCTCGATGACCGTGGCGAGCGCGACGGGGCGCCCCACCTCGACGTCGGCGGCGAGCTCCCCGAGGTCCGGGAAGGTCTCGCGCGAGACCTTCTCGACGTACACGTCGAGGATGCCGCCGCAGGTGAGGCCGACCGCGAACGCGTCGTCGTCGCTCACGCCGTAGCGCTCCAGCACGGGCGCGCCGCTCGCGACGACCGACTGGGCCAGGTCGTAGACGGCGCCCTCGACGCAGCCGCCCGAGACCGACCCGACCGCGGCCCCGTCGGGCGCCACCAGCATCGAGGCGCCGGGCGGGCGGGGCGCGGAGCGGAAGGTCGCCACGACGGTGCCGAGGCCGATCTCCTCGCCGGCCTGCCAGCGCGCCATCAGGTCGTCCAGGACGTCACGCACGGGCCACCACCTCCAGGACCTCCGCGAACGTCGCCAGCGAGTGTCCGGCGACGAAGTCGTCGACGTGGGGCAGCGCCGCGAGGACCCCCTGCTGGACCGGCTCGTAGCCCTCCTTGCCGCGGTGCGGGTTGACCCAGACCACGTGGTGCGCGACCCGCCTCAGGCGCGCCATCTGCGCGCCGAGCAGCGCCGTGTCACCGCGCTCCCAGCCGTCGCTGAAGATCACGACGACCGCCCCGCGCGCCATGCCGCGGCGGCCCCAGCGATCGAGGAAGACCTGCAGGGTCTCGCCCAGGCGGGTGCCGCCGGACCAGTCGGGCACGGCGTCCCCGGCGGCGACCAGCGCCCGCTCGACGTCGCGATTGCGCAGCGCGCGGGTCAGGTGCGTGAGCCGGGTGCCGACCGTGAACGTCTCGACCGCTCCGGCCCCCTGCGAGATCCGGTGGGCCAGGCGCAGCAGCGCATCGGCGTAGCCGTTCATCGAGCCGGACACGTCGACCAGCAGCACGATGCGCCGCGGGCGCACCGCGCGGCGGCGCCACTCGATCGCGGCCGGCTCTCCGAGGCGGCGCAGGCTCGCGCGCAGCGTGCGGGACGCGTCGACCCGTCCGCGGTGCCACGCCCGGTGCCGCGCCGTACGGCGGACGGGTGCGCGCGGGCGCAGCGTGGCGAACATGGCGTCGAGCCGGCCCTTCTCGGCGGCGGAGAGGGTGGCGACGTCGCGGTGGCGGAGCACCTCGGCGGCCGAGGCCCTCGCGTGGACGCTCTCCTCCGCCGCCCCAACGCTGCCGGGGCCCTCGTCGGCGGCCAGGCCGGACAGGGTCGGGACCGACGGCGGAGCGGAGCGGCCCCGGGGCAGCCCGTCGCGAGCGTCGAACCAGGCGGTGAAGACCTGGTCGTAGCGGACCAGGTCGTCGGGAGAGCCGCAGAGCGTGGCGCGGCCCGCGGTGTAGGTGGCGCGCTGGTCGCCCAGGCCGACGAGGGCGACCGCCTCCACGAAGGTCCGCGCGCGGTCCTGGGTGACCGGCAGGCCGGTGGCCCGCAGCGCGCGGGTGAAGCCCACCAGCACCTCGTCGGCCTCGTGGCGCACCGGTGGCGCCGCCGGGTCGCTCATGCCCGCAGCATCTGGTCGAGCGCCCGGCGGACCCGGTCGGTGTCCTCGCGGTACTTCACGAGCGCGCCGAGCGTGCGGGCCGCGGACTCCAGATCCAGCTCGGAGGCGCCCAGGTGGTGCAGCGCGCGGGCCCAGTCGAGGGTCTCGGCCACACCGGGCGGCTTCTCCAGGTCGTGCCGGTCGCGCAGCTGCTGCACGACGGTCGCGACCTGGCGGGCCAGCAGGGCCGATACCTCGGGGGCCCGTGAGCGCAGGATCTCGACCTCGCGGTCGAGCCCGGGGTGGTCGATCCAGTGGTAGAGGCAGCGCCGCTTCAGGGCGTCGTGCAGCTCCCGGGTGCGGTTGGAGGTGAGGACCACGACCGGCGGCGTCGCGGCCTTGACCGTGCCGAGCTCGGGGATGCTCACCTGGTAGGTCGACAGCACCTCCAGGAGGAACGCCTCGAACTCGTCGTCGGCCCGGTCCACCTCGTCGACCAGCAGCACCGCCGGGCTCTGCTGCAGGGCGGCCAGCACGGGGCGTGCCAGGAGGAACCGCTCGTCGTAGAGGCTCTTCTCGGCCTCCTCCACGCCCTGTCCGGACGCGCTCCCGGCGGCCTCCAGGGCGCGCAGGTGCAGGATCTGGCGCGGGAAGTCCCAGTCGTACAGGGCCTGTGTCGCGTCGATGCCCTCGTAGCACTGCAGCCGCACCAGGGGCAGTCCGAGGCTCTCGGCGACCGCCTCCGCCAGGGCGGTCTTGCCGGTGCCGGGCTCGCCCTCGAGGAGCAGCGGCCGCTCCATGCGCAGCGCCAGGAACACCACGGTCGCCAGGGCGTCGTCGCACAGGTACCCGGTCCCGCCGAGCTGCGCGGCGAGAGCGGCGGCGGACGCGGGCTCCATGTCTCGAATCTATCCCGGTGCGCGTTGGCCGCGGGTTGGCGACGCGGGGCGGGTCAGCGTGCGTCCACGTCGCGGCCGCTCGCCAGGTCCCCGCACTCGACCAGCCGGACGCCGTAGGCGGCGAGGTAGCCGCGGGCGCCGTGGTCGCCCACGGCGGTGGCGCCGACCCCGGCCCAGTGGTCGCGCCCCAGGAGCACCGGGTGGCCGGGCCGGCCGCCGTACGCCGCCCGCGCGAGGACGCCGGCCCCCCCGCCCGCCGCGACCACGCGCCGTACGACCTCGGCGGTGACGTCGGGCAGGTCGACCAGCAGGACGACGGCCGCCTCGGCGTGGTCGGGGAGCGCGCCGAGCCCGGCGCGCAGCGAGGCCGCCATCCCCTCGGCCCAGTCCGAGGCGATCACCACGTCCACGCCGAGCCCGTCGAGGAGGCCGAGCGCCTCGTCGGCGGCGGCACCCAGCACGACGCTCACCTCCTCGCAGCCCCCGGCGCGCAGCACCGCGACCGACCGCCCGAGCCAGGACTCCTCGCCGTCGTGGACCAGGGCCTTGGGCAGGCCCATCCGGCTGCCGGCTCCGGCGGCGAGCAGCAGGCCCGCGAGGCTCACCCCGGGAACGCCTCGACGTAGAGCGCCTCGAGCTGGGGGCTGAACGGGCCGCTGAAGCCGCAGACCGCCACCTGCCCCCCGTTGGCGCTGATGAGGTAGCGGCGGCCCTCCTCGAACTTGACCGCCCCCACGAGCGCCGTCATCAGCTCCGGCGGCGAGCTCACCTCGACCAGGTCGGTCGGCTCGCCGGCGTAGAACCGGTCGGGCGCGAGCCTCACCGAGTCAGCCGCGACCGACTCGACGGTGCCCGAGAAGGCGACCTGCGCGGTGGCGAGCGTCTCGGCGTTGGGCACCATGCACCTCGCCGAGGTCGGCGGCGGCGCCATGAGCTCGGTGACGGTGGGCGGCTGCGACGCCGAGGAGCTCGGCGCGGCCGACGGCACGTCGTCGGACTCCGGGTCGTTGCCGAGCAGGGCGAAGACCCCGACCGCCGCGAGCAGCACCGCGGCCGCGGCCACCAGCCAGGTGAGCGGGCTGCGGTTGCGGGTCCCGGTCTCGCGACTCTCCTGCGGCTCGTGCTGCTCGTGCTGTCCGTCGTCGGCGGGTTCGTCGAGGTCGGCGTTCATGGTGTCCTCCAGGAGTCGGGCCACCCGGGCGGGGTCCGCCGGGGGCAGGTCGGACGCCGGGTCGCCGGCCTGCAGCCGCTGTCGCAGCTCGTCGTCGTTCACGGGGTCCTCCCTTCCGTCGCCTCCTCATGTCCGGGAGCGGCCCCGCTCTTTCGCAGGATCCGCCTGAGCTTCTCGCGCACGCGGTGCAGCCGGATGCTGACCGCATTGGGCGTCAGGTCGAGGACCTCGGCGATCTCGGCCGGCGTCAGCTGCTCCCAGGCCCAGAGCCGGATCAGCTCGCCCTCCGTCGCGGTGAGTCTCGCGAGCGCCTCCTGCAGCCGCTCATCACCGGCCCCGGCGAGGTCAGCGGGCCCCGGCTGCGTCTGCGCGGGCGGATCGACCGTCGCCACCCGCGCGGCCACCCGAACCTGCCGGCGCGCGGAGCGCTCCGCGTTCGCGAGGCAGTGGCGCGCCACGCCGTACGCCCACGGCAAGGGGGCGCCCTGGGGCATGTCGTCGAGGCGACGCCAGCAGACCAGCAGGGTCTCGGCAAGCACGTCGTCGGCACCCGCGCGGTCGGTACGGCGGGCCAGGAACCGCCGCAGCGGCTCGATCAGTCCGGGCGCCATCGCCTCGAACCGGGCGCGGCGCTCGGCGGCGCGGGGGTCGTCGTCGGCCACACCCCCAGCCTCACACACGCCGCCCCCGCGTGACCCCGCACGTCCCTCAGCGACCCCGCCGGGTTTCGAACACCCTCCCAGCGGATAGGTTCCCCTCGCCGGACCGCCCGCGACGGAGGAGACACGATGGCCCGCTTCCCCTCGGTGGGCGAGCAGTTCGGCGACTACCGCATCACGGGCACGCTCGGCCGCGGCGGCATGGGCGTGGTCTTCGCCGCCGAGCAGCGCGGCCTGGCGCGCACCGTGGCCCTCAAGGTGCTGGCCCCCGAGCTCGCGGAGCAGCCGGACTACCGGCGGCGGTTCGCCCACGAGGCGTCCGTGCTGGCCCGGCTCGACTCGCCGCACATCATCCAGGTCTACGACCACGGCGAGCAGGACGGCTGCCTCTACATCGCCACCCAGTACGTCGCCGGCGGCGACCTCAGCGAGGCCATGCGTCGCCACGGCGCGGTCCCGACCGCCCCTGCCGCCCACATCGCCGCGCAGGTCGCCTGGGCGCTGGCCGACGCGCACGCGGCCGGGATCGTGCACCGCGATCTCAAGCCCAGCAACGTCCTGCTGCGCAACGTCGACGGCGCCGACGTCTTCGCCTACCTCTGCGACTTCGGCATCGCCCAGGACCGCAGCCCGGGCCTCACCGCACCGGGCGCGGTCGCCGGCACCTTCGCCTACCTCGCGCCCGAGCGCCTGCGCGGGGAGCCGGCCACGCCGAGCGCCGACCTCTACGCCCTGGGCTGCGTCCTGTGGACCGCCCTGACCAACTCCACGCCGTACGCCGGCAGCGACGTGCAGATCGGCATGAGCCACCTCAGCGACCCGGTGCCGCAGCTGGCGCCCACCTCGCCGGTCGCCCGGGCCGTCAACGACGTGCTGCGGCAGGCCATGGCCAAGGAGCCGGCCCAGCGCTACCCCTCGGCCAACGCGATGCGCAGCGCCCTGCAGGAGCTGGCGCGGCTCGCGCAGACGACCCCGCACCCGCCGCTGGTCCCCGACCGGGCGACCTCCCCCGGCCCCCCGCCGCCTGCGCCGCCGCGGTCCCAGCCCTCGCACCCCTCCCAGCCCTCGGCGCCGCGACCGGCGTACCCCGCTCAGCCGTCGCACCCGTCGCATCCGGCCGCACCGACGATGCTGCCGTTCCGCCCACCGCCGCCGGCACCGAAGCGGCACCGCACCGCGCTGGTCGTGGGGGCCGTCGTCGCCGCGGTGGTCCTCATCGCGGGGACCGTCGCCGCGGTCGCCACGCGCGGCCCGGGTGACGACCCGAGCACCACCTCGACCTCCTCCTCCGAGCCGACGGCCTCGGACCCCACGACCGAGCCGACCGAGCCGACCGAGCCGATGCCACCGTCGGTCACGGCGCCGACCTACAGCCCTACGCCGCCCCCGCCGCCGCCGACGAGCACGGGACCCACGCCGACGTACCCGGCCGTGCCGCCCGCCACCGGGATCAAGCTGCAGGTAGGCAGGGCGGAGATGCGCGCGCCGGCCGGCTGGGGCCGGGTCACCCAGACCAACATCCCCAACGGCGTCGGGTCGCGCGACTACTCCGACTACGAGGGCTACTACTCCTCGGTCTTCCTCGAGCGCACGGAGCCGGTCTTTCCGCTGGAGTCGCTCAGCCTGCTCGAGATCGTCGCCATGGCCGCCGTGGAGTCCCTCGCCGAGAAGAACGCCGACATCGAGCTCGTGGCCAAGGACGAGCTCCCGGCCGGCTGGCTCGACGGCGCCCAGGCCGCCCGGGTGCGTGGCGTCTACAAGAACACCGGGACCGGGCTCTACTTCGCCGAGGAGTCCTGGTTCGTGCAGAAGGGCAAGTTCCTCTACCGGCTGACCTTCCAGCACAGCCGCGCCGACAGCCTCGAGGAGCGGCGGGCCGACATCGATCCGGTGGTCGTGTCCTTCCGCTGGCGCTAGGCGCCGGCGTCGCCCTCGTCGGTCGAGCGGAAAGGGGAAAGGCCCCCAGTCTGTGACCGGGGGCCTTCCTGTGGTGCTGTGCTGCGATCGGACTGAGTCTCGACACGCCCTCGCACCTGGCTTGGTGCGAGCAAGCTCGCACCAGGGGGGCTAGAAGTCCATGCCGCCCATGCCGCCGGTCGGGTCGCCGCCGCCCATGGGCGCCGCCTTCTCCGGCTTGTCGGCCACGACGGCCTCGGTGGTGAGGAAGAGCGCCGCGATGGAGGCGGCGTTCTGCAGCGCCGAGCGCGTGACCTTCGCCGGGTCGATGATGCCCTCGGCGATCATGTCGACGTACTCGCCCGTGGCCGCGTTGAGGCCCTGACCGGAAGGCAGGTTGCGCACCTTCTCGGCCACGACGCCGCCCTCGAGGCCGGCGTTGATGGCGATCTGCTTGAGCGGGGCCTCGGTCGCGACGCGCACGATGTTGGCACCGGTCGCCTCGTCACCCTTGAGGTCCAGCTTGTCGAACGCGACGACCGCGGCCTGCACGAGCGCCACGCCGCCACCGGCGACGATGCCCTCCTCGACGGCCGCCTTCGCGTTGCGAACGGCGTCCTCGATGCGGTGCTTGCGCTCCTTGAGCTCGACCTCGGTGGCCGCGCCGACCTTGATGACCGCCACGCCGCCGGCCAGCTTGGCCAGGCGCTCCTGCAGCTTCTCGCGGTCGTAGTCGGAGTCCGACTTCTCGATCTCGGCGCGGATCTGGTTGACCCGGCCCGCGATCTGGTCGGCGTCGCCCGAGCCCTCGACGATGGTGGTCTCGTCCTTGGTGATGACGACCTTGCGGGCCTGGCCGAGCAGCTCGATGCCGGTCGACTCGAGCTTGAGGCCGACCTCCTCCGAGATGACCTGGCCGCCGGTCAGGATCGCGATGTCCTGCAGCATGGCCTTGCGGCGGTCACCGAAGCCCGGGGCCTTGACGGCGACGGACTTGAAGGTGCCGCGGATCTTGTTGACGACCAGCGTGGACAGAGCCTCGCCGTCGACGTCCTCGGCGAGGATCAGCAGCGGCTTGCCGGACTGCATGACCTTCTCGAGGAGCGGCAGCAGGTCCTTGACCGAGGAGATCTTCTGGTTGGCGATGAGGATGTAGGGGTCCTCGAGGACCGTCTCCATGCGCTCGGGGTCGGTCACGAAGTAGGCCGAGATGTAGCCCTTGTCGAACCGCATGCCCTCGGTCAGCTCCAGGTCGAGGCCGAACGTGTTCGACTCCTCGACGGTGATGACGCCTTCCTTGCCGACCTTGTCCATCGCCTCGGCGATGATCTCGCCGACGGTGGTGTCCGCGGCGGAGATCGACGCGGTGGACGCGATCTGGGCCTTGGTCTCGATCTCGACGGCCATGGCGGAGAGCTGCTCGGACACGGCGTCCACCGCGGCCTCGATGCCCCGCTTGAGGCCCATCGGGTTGGCGCCGGCGGCGACGTTGCGCAGGCCCTCGCGGACCATCGCCTGGGCCAGGACGGTCGCCGTGGTGGTGCCGTCACCGGCCACGTCGTCGGTCTTCTTGGCAACTTCCTTGACGAGCTCGGCCCCGATCTTCTCGTACGGGTCCTCCAGCTCGATCTCCTTGGCGATGCTCACGCCATCGTTGGTGATGGTGGGCGCGCCCCACTTCTTCTCGAGCACGACGTTGCGGCCCTTGGGACCGAGGGTGACCTTGACGGCGTCTGCGAGCGTGTTCATGCCACGCTCGAGGCCGCGCCGGGCCTCCTCGTTGAAAGCGATCAGCTTCGACATATCTGCTGCGATCCTTCGCACTTCAGAGCTGTGGACGGACCGGTTCGCTGCCCGCGACGGACGATCAGGCTGCCCGGCGAACCCTTCTCGCCGGCGCTTCGGACCTCAGCTCCCCGGTCCGGGGAAAATTGTCACTCTCATGTGGAGAGTGCCAACCTCATGTTTAGCACTCGGGCAAGGCGAGTGCAAACAACTGGGCGCGCCCTGGCGCGATGCCCGTGCCGCCTCCGCGCGTCAGCCGGTCGGCAGCGACCAGCTGGCCACATAGGACTCCTGGCCGGCGACCCAGCCGATGATTCTCGAGACCTGGCGCACGTCGCCGCTGCCGACCCGCCAGGCCAGCACCCGAGCGTCCTCCTGGCGGGACTCGAAGAGCACCGTGCCTGAGGCAGCCCAGCCGACGACCGGGCAACAGCCCTTCCAGCGCTCGGAGCGAGCGTCGAAGACCAACACCTGGGGCTCTTTGCCGACGACGGCGACCACCGCGTCCCTCCCGTCCGAGAGGAAGTGGCTCTGTGCCATCGCGCGGGAGCTCGACCTCAGCGGCCCGAACGGCTCGCCGTCCGCAGCGCCGGGCCAGGCCAGGCCCAGTGACTTCACCATCGAGGGCACCGGCTCGCTGCCGTTGACGCCGTAGGACGTGCCGGAGAGGGCGCCGAGGCTCTCGGGCACCCAGATCTCGGAGTCCGTGAGCCAGATGGCACCTTCGGCGAGGAACGGGGGCGTGGCGATGCTCGTCCACTCACCGGTCGCGAAGTCGTAGACCTCGAGCGAGCGCTCCTGGACGAAGAAGGCGCGACGCCCTCCTGGCGACAGGCTCTCCGACGTGAGCGCGGACCCGACGTTGCCACCCGCGTCCGCGACCCGCTCGAGCACGCCCTCGACCGGCACGGCGTAGGACGACCCGTCGGCGCCGACGGCGACGACCCGCGACAGGTCACCGTCGGGCCAGACCCCGAGCACGCCCACGGCCCGGCCGATCCCGGCCGCCGTGGGGGCGCCGGACGACAGGTCGATCTCCTCCGGCAGCCCCGTGCCCACCAGCCGCGGGAGGTCCGCCTCCTCCCCCGGTCGCGGCCCCACCCACACCGGCGCGCCGGCGTAGCGCGCGTCGGGCTCCGAGGAGGTCGGCCGCGGATCGGGCTCGGCGGTCGGGCCGGGCGTCGGTGCGGGCGTCGTCGTCGAGAGGTCGGCTGGACGGCCGGCGGGCTCGTCGAGCACGCTCACCCCGACGGTCACCGCCAGCGCCGCTGCCGCCGTACCGCCCACGACGGCGATGCCGCGCCGCCGTCGGATCCGCTGCCCGTGGCGCCAGGCGGCCGCCGACAGGTCGTGGGTGGTCACGTCGGAGACCTGGTCGTGCAGGAGGTCGCGCAGCCTGTCGGTGGTCATCCCAGCTCCTGGAGCAGCTCGGCGAGCTCGGGTGCGGTCTCACGCAATCGGCGGAGGGAGAGATGGGTCTGGCTCTTGACGGTGCCGACGCTCACGCCGAGCGCCTCGGCGGTCTCGCGCTCCGACAGGTCGTCGTAGTAGCGGAGGACGACGACGGCCCGCTGCCGCGGGGTCAGCGCGGCGAAGGCACCGTCGAGCAGCCGGCGGGTGTCGACGGCGCCGTAGCCGTCCGTGGCATCGGTGCGGTCGGGCACGTCGGAGACGAGCTCGCGGCGGTGCTTGCGCCACCACGAGATGTTGGCGCGCACGATCACCTGCCGGGCGTAGGCCTCGGGGTTGCCTGCACGGAGCCGGCGCCAGCGCACGGCCACCTTGGTCAGCGCCTCCTGGACCAGGTCCTCGGCGCGGTGGTGGTCCCCGGTGAGGAGTATGGCGGTCCGCAGCAGCGCGAGCTGCCGCTCGCGCGCCCAGCGCGTGAAGGCCTCCTGGTCGTCCATGCCCCTCCTTCCCGTCGCCCCTCGACACCCATCAAACGCTCGGCGGCGGGCAAAGGTTGGAGGACGGCGCTAGAGCCGGGCCGCGACCGCGTCGGCGAAGAGGCCGCCGTTGGCGGGCCGGACGTCCAGGTAGAGACCCGGCTCGGTGACCTCGACCTCGCTGACCATCAGCCCGCCCTCGTGGCGAAGCAGGTCGATGCGGGCGTAGACGAGCTCGCGATCGAGGATCTTGGCCGAGGCACCGACCGCGTCCAGGGCGATCCGCGTCGCCTCCTCCGACAGCGGGGTGTCGTGGCTGCTTCCGCCGTACTCCTCGTGCACCCGGACATCCCCGTTCCCTGCGACCTTGCGCACCTGGGCGACCGGGCGTCCGTCGATGACGAAGACCGACACCTCGCCCTCCTCGCGCACCGAGGGCACCAGCGGCTGCACGACCCAGGCGCCGGGGTCGGAGGGCGACGACCACGCGTCCAGGTCGTCGACCACGACCAGGCCGCGCCCGCCGGCGCCGACGCGCGGCTTCACGACCGCCGGCCGGACCCGGGCCACGGCCGCGCGCAGGTCCTGCGCGGTCGACGGCACCTCCGTGGGCACCACGGGCACCCGACCGTCCCGGGCGAGCTCGACGAGGTAGGCCTTGTCGGTGTTCCAGCGGAAGACGTCGACGCCGTGCAGCAGCCTCGGACCGACCGCTTCGGCCCAGGCCAGGAAGCCCGCCAGGCGGTCCTCGTAGTCCCACGTCGAACGGACCGCCACCAGGGACGCCTCGCCCCAGTCCACGGCCGGGTCGTCCCAGACGGCCCAGCGGCTGCGGATGCCGCGCTCCGCGAACGCCGCGTCGAGCGCGGCGTGCCCGGGCTCGCCCTCAGCGTGGGCGCGGTCGGTGGCCAGCAGGACGAGCGGGGCGGTCATGCGGAAAAGACTGTCATCCCTGTCGATCGCGGCGTGCCTCGCCCGTCATCGAGGTGTCAGAATCCGAGAGCGACGAAGTGAGAGGTCCCCATGACCCAGAGCAGCATCACGTACGTCATCCTCCTGCCGGGCGACGAGTCCGCCTGGGAGGCGGCGTCCGAGGAGGAGAGGCAGGCGGTCTACGCCGTGCACCAGGAGTTCTCGGAGGCCCTGGAGGCGCGCGGTCACACGATCACCGGCGGACTCGAGCTCGGCCCCTCGCGGGAGGCACGCACCCTGCGCACCGACGCGGACGGCTCGATGACGGTCACGGACGGCCCCTACGCCGAGGCGGCCGAGCAGCTGACGGGCTTCTACGTCGTGGAGTCCTCCGACCTCGACGACCTGGTCGACGTGTGCCGGATCCTCGGCCGCGGCGAGGGCGCCATCGAGATCCGCGCGAAGGCGTCGTCATGAGGTTCCTGGTGCTGATGGCCGAGGAGGACCACTTCGCCCGCTGGGACGCGGCCGACGAGGCCGAGCGCCAGGCGGTGTTCGAGTGCTTCCAGGCGTTCGACGCGGCTGTGAAGCAGCGCGGCACGATCGTCGCGGGTGAGGCTCTCGCGTCACCGGCGGAGGCGAGGACCGTCCGTCCCGGCCCGGGCCGGGCCGTCACCGACGGGCCCTACGCCGAGACCGTCGAGCAGACCGGCGGCTTCTACCTCGTGGACCTGCCGTCGCACGAGGCCGCGGTCGAGGCCGCCGCACTGCTGCCGCCGGCGTACACCGTCGAGGTGCGCCCCGTCCTGGACGTGGTCTTCGACTGAGCGCCTCCGACGACGCTCTCGAGGTGGCCCTCGGGCGAGCGCTGCGCGACGAGTGGGGGCGCCTGCTCGCCCTTCTCGTCGCGCGGTACCGGCGCCTGGACCTGGCCGAGGACGGCCTCGCCGACGCCTTCGAGGCGGCTGCACGCACCTGGCCCGCGGGCGGCGTACCGGGCAACCCGGCGGCGTGGCTGCTGACCGCCGCTCGCCGGCGCATCCTCGACCGGCTCCGCGCCGAGGCCGTCGCGGCGCGCACGCTGCCGCTGCTGGCCGTCGAGGCCGACCTGAGGAGGGAGGCACAGCGCGTCATGGCCGATCCCGGCGTGTCCGCCGCGCTCGCCGACGAGCGCCTGCGGCTGGTGCTCCTCTGCGCCCACCCCGACCTGCCTCCCGAGGCGGCCGCCGCCTTGTCCCTGCGCCTGGTCCTCGGCGTGTCCACGGCCGACATCGCCCGCCTCTTCCTGGTGAGCACGCCCACCATGGCGGCTCGCCTCACGCGCGCCCGCAAGCGTCTCGCCGGCGCGTCCTTCGGGCTGCCGAGCGGCACCGAGCTCGACCGCCGCCTGGCCGGCGTGCGCGACGTCGCCTACCTGGCCTTCACCGCCGGCTACGCGCCCGGCTCGGGCGCCGACGTGCTGCGCGCGGACGTGGCCGCGGAGGCCATCCGGCTGGCCAGGGTCGTCCGCGAGCTGGCGCCGGGCCGCGACGCCGACGCGCTGCTCGCGCTGATGCTGGTCCAGCACTCGCGCCGCGACGCGCGGGTCGTGGACGGCGAGCTGGTGCTGCTGCCGGAGCAGGACCGCAGCCGATGGCACCACGACGAGGCCGCGGAGGGGCTGGCCCTGCTGGTCCCGCTCGCCCAAGGTCCCGCCACGCCGCTGCTCCTGCAGGCCCTCATCGCCGGCGAGCACGCGATCGCGGCGCGGCCCGAGGACACCGCCTGGCCGCGCGTCGTGCGGCACTACGACGAGCTGCTGGCGCTCACCGACACCCCGGTCGTCCGGCTCAACCGCGCGGTCGCCGTCGCGGAGGCGGACGGGCCGCTGGCCGGTCTGGCCGCGCTGGAGGGCCTGCGGTTGGCCGGCCACCGCCTGCCCGCCGTACGCGCCGAGCTGCTGGCGCGTGCCGGGCGCCCCGACGCCGCCCGCGCGGCGTACGACGACGCGCTGGCGGCGTGCGACCACGAGGCCGAGCGCCGGCACCTGCGGCGCCGGCGCGACGGGCTCAGCCGCCCGCGACCGCCGGGATGACCGAGACCTGGGTGCCGTCGGGGGTGGGGGTCGCCAGGTCGTTCAGGAAGCGCACGTCGTCGTTGCCGACGTAGACGTTGACGAAGCGGCGCAGCGCGCCGTTGTCGTCGAGGATGCGCGCCTTGATGCCGACGTAGGAGCTCTCCAGGTCGTCCAGCACCTCGGCGAGCGTGGCCCCCTGGGCGGTGACCTCGGACTCGCCGCCGGTGTAGGTGCGCAAGATGGTGGGGACGCGGACGGAAACGCTCACGGGTGGGGCTCCTGGTTCGGTGGGGCGGGGCTCAGGCCAGGCCGGTCTTGACGAACGCGGCGTACGACGGGTCGATGGTGGCGGCGGGACCGACGGAGTCGGCGACCGCGTCGAGCGTCTTGAGGCCGTGGCCGGTGTTGATGACGACGGTCTCGAGGGTGGGGTCGAGCTGGCCGCTCTCGACGAGCTTCTTCAGGACGCCGACGGTGGTGCCCCCGGCGGTCTCGGTGAAGATGCCCTCGGTGCGGGCCAGCAGCACGATGCCGTCGCGGACCTCGTCGTCGGTGATGTCCTCGACGGCACCACCTGTCTCGCGGCAGATGTCGAGCACGTAGATGCCGTCGGCGGGGTTGCCGATCGCCAGGCTCTTGGCGATGGTGTCGGGCTTGACCGGGCGGATCGCGTCGGTGCCGGCCTTGTACGCGGTCGAGACCGGCGAGCAGCCCTCTGCCTGGGCGCCGAACACCTTGTAGGGCTTGTCCTCGACCAGGCCGAGCTTGACGAGCTCCTGGAAGGCCTTGTGCACCTTGGTCAGCTGCGAGCCGGAGGCGACCGGGATGACGATCTGGTCGGGCAGGCGCCAGCCAAGCTGCTCGGCGATCTCGTAGCCCAGGGTCTTGGAGCCCTCGGCGTAGTAAGGGCGGACGTTGACGTTGACGAACGCCCACCCGTCCTCCTCGCCGGCGATCTCGGAGGCGAGCTTGTTGACGTCGTCGTAGTTGCCGTTGACGGCGACCAGGGACTCGGTGAAGACCGCGGAGTTGACCTGCTTGGGCTTCTCCAGGTTGCTGGGGATGAAGACGACGGTCTTGATCCCGGCCCGCGCGCCGGCCGCGGCCACCGCGTTGGCGAGGTTGCCGGTGCTCGGACAGGCGAACACCTTCGAGTGGAACTCGGTGGCCGCGCTCAGCGCGCAGGCGACGACGCGGTCCTTGAAGGAGTTGGTGGGGTTGGTGCTGTCGTCCTTGACCCACAGGGTCTCGATGCCCAGCTCGCGACCGAGGTTGCGGGCCCGCAGCAGCCGGGTGAACCCCGGCTCCATGTTGGGGCTCTGCTCGATGTCGGTCGGCACCGGCAGCAGCGCCTTGTAGCGCCAGATGTTGCGCGGGCCGGCCTCGATCTCCTCGCGCGTGACGACCGGGAAGTCGTAGGCGATCTCGAGGGGGCCGAAGCACTCCATGCACGCGTAGTGCGGGCCGAGCTCGACCTCGTGGCCGCACTCGCGGCAGGTGAGGGCCCGCGCGTTGCCGAAGGCGCCCTCGCGGATGCCGGGGGTGCTGCCCGGGGTGGTGCCGGTGACGTGCTCGGCGATGACGGCGCTCATGGATCCTCCTTCTCATCTTCCCCGGCACGTACCTCGCGCCGGGACGGAATTAGCACCGTTTCCGCGACTGCGCGATGGCAGGGAGCACGCGGCGGTTGCCGGGACTTCACTGGGCCGTACCCTCAGTCCCTCTTGATGAGCTGGTGGAAACAGTACGGGCCGCGTCTCACGATGCGCACGCCGGGTCCGGATGCTGGACCTCCTGCCCACGTCGTGAGAGCGCCCGCCTCGTCCCGATCGACCCGTCCCACTGCACGCCGCGACCGCTGAGGGTCAGGCGGCGGCGGTGTGCACCGCCTCCTGCGGCGCCAGGGCGCCCTTGATCACGTCGAGCACGTCGCCGACCACGTGGACGGTGACCGTGTCGAGCACGTCGGCCGGGACGTCGTCCAGGTCAGGCTCGTTGCGCAGCGGCACGAACACCTCGCTCAGGCCGTGGCGCTGCGCGGCCAGCAGCTTCTGCTTGAGCCCGCCGATGGGCAGGACCCGGCCGTTGAGCGTGACCTCGCCGGTCATGCCGACCTCGGAGCGCACCGGTCGCCCGGTCGCGAGCGAGGTCAGGGCGGTCACCATGGTGATCCCGGCCGACGGGCCGTCCTTGGGCGTCGCACCTGCGGGGACGTGCACGTGGATCGCCCGGTCGAAGAAGCTCGCGTCGACGCCGAGGTCGGCCGCGTGGGCCCGCACGAACGACAGCGCGATCTGGGCCGACTCCTTCATGACGTCGCCGAGCTGGCCGGTCAGCGTCAGGCCGGCCGCGCCGTCGTGCGCCGACGCCTCGATGAAGAGGACGTCCCCGCCGAGCCCGGTCACGGCCAGCCCGGTCGCGACTCCGGGCACCGAGGTCCGCTCGTGGGACTCGGGAGTGAACCGCGGGCGCCCGACCAGCTCCTTGAGATCCGGCACGTCGATCGAGACCGTGGCCGCGTCGGTCGTCGCGAGCCGGGTCGCCGCCTTGCGCAGCGCCTTGGCGATCAGCCGCTCCATCTGCCGCACTCCCGCCTCGCGGGTGTAGTCGGCCGCGAGCTCGTGCAGGGCGGCGTCGGTGACCGTCACCTCGTCGGCCGTCAGCGCGGCCCGCTCCAGCTGGCGCGGCAGCAGGAAGTCGCGGGCGATCGCGACCTTGTCGTCCTCGGTGTAGCCGTCGAGGGTGACCAGCTCCATGCGGTCCAGCAGGGCGCCGGGGATCTGCTCGACGACGTTGGCCGTCGCGATGAACAGCACGTCGGACAGGTCCAGGTCGAGCTCGAGGTAGTGGTCGCGGAACGTGTGGTTCTGCGCCGGGTCGAGCACCTCGAGCAGCGCCGCGGCGGGGTCGCCGCGGTAGTCGGCACCGACCTTGTCGACCTCGTCGAGCAGCACGACCGGGTTCATCGAGCCGGACTCCTTGATGGCGCGCACGATGCGGCCCGGGAGCGCTCCGACGTACGTGCGCCGGTGGCCGCGGATCTCGGCCTCGTCGCGAACGCCGCCGAGTGCGACCCGCACGAAGTTGCGCCCCAGCGCCCGGGCGACGGACTCGCCGAGCGAAGTCTTGCCGACTCCCGGCGGGCCGGCGAGCAGGATCACGGCGCCGGAGCCGCGGCCGCCGACGACCTCGAGGCCGCGGGAGGCGCGCCGCGCGCGCACGGCGAGATACTCCACGATCCGCTCCTTGACCTCCTCCAGCCCGTGGTGGTCGGCGTCGAGCACGGCCCGGGCGGCGACCACGTCGGTGCTGTCCTCGGTGCGCACCGACCAGGGCAGGTCGAGCACGGTGTCCAGCCAGGTGCGGATCCAGGAGGTCTCGGGGCTCTGGTCGCTGGACCGCTCCAGCTTGTCGACCTCCCGCAGCAGCGACTGGCCCACACCGTCGGGCACGCCCCGCTCGATCAGGGCCTCGACGCGCGCGCGGTAGTCGTCCGAGCCGTCGGGCTCGCCCTCCCCCAGCTCCTTCCGGATGGCGGCGAGCTGCTGGCGCAGCAGGTACTCGCGCTGGGTCTTCTCCATCCCCTCACGCACGTCGGCACCGATCTTGTCGGTCAGCTCGGCCTCGGCGAGGTACTCCCGCGTCCACGCGATCACCGTCTCCAGCCGCCGTTCCAGATCGGGGGTCTCGAGCAGCTCGCGCTTCTGCTCGTCGCTGAGGTAGGGCGCATAGCCGGCCGCGTCGGCGATCGCACTCGGGTCGGTCATCCGGTGCACCGAGTCGATCACCTGCCAGGCCTCGCGGCGCTGGAGCACGGCCACGACCAGGCGCTTGTACTCCTCGGCGAGCTCGCGGACGTGGTCCGTCACGACCTCCTCGACCGGCTCCGCCTCGACCCACAGCGCGGCGCCGGGACCGGTGACCCCGGCCCCGATCCGGGCCCGGGTCTCGGCGCGCAGCACCGCGGCGGGCGCCCCGCCCGCGAGCTTGCCGACCCGGTCGACGGTGGCCACCACGCCGTACGAGGCGTAACGGTCCTCCAGCCTCGGGGCCACCAGCAGCCGGTTCTCGCTGCCGGCGCGCGCGGCGTCGACCGCAGCCTGCGCGGCCTCGTCGAGCTCGATGGGGACGACCATGCCGGGCAGCACGACGAGGTCGCTGACGAACAGCACAGGCAGATTGGTCACGGACATGGGGCGCCTCTTTCGAAGGAGAGATCAAAGGTTGAGCGTGATCGACTCAACCTCCGGCCCGCACTCGGTGTTCCGCTGTTCGTCGTGAGCGAACGCCGGGGGCGACACGCGTGAGTTTCACCGGGTGGCCGGTGAAACTCACGCCTCCCTGACAAAGCTTCGTACAGGAGGCGCGAGTTTCGTGCCTGCCGTGGTGCGGGGGTGCCCGACGATGACGCAGGGGCCTGCGCGATGTCCGTACGCGCCCATCGACCCAGCAGTCACAAGATTCACCGGGCGCCCGGTGAATCTCCCACCCGCTACGCCCGCTACGCCCGCAGCGCCGCCGCGTCGTCGGCGAGCTGGCGCAGCAGCTCCATGACGCCCTCAGGGCCGTGGACGACGACGTCGGCGAGGTCCATGAGGCGGTTCTCCTCGTCGGAGGCGGAGCAGACGAGGAGCGTGGCCAGGCCCTGCTTGTCGAGGGTGGCGACCGCCTCGAAGGCCTCGACGTCGCCGAGGTCGTCGCCGGCGAAGAGGAAGCCGCCCGCGCCGAGCTCCTCGACCAGCCGCTCGACGACCACGCCCTTGTGGATGCCGTCGGAGCGGACCTCGATCACCTGGCGGCCCGGCTCGACCACCAGGTCGTGGCGCGCGGCCAGTTCCTGGATCTCGGGTAGCAGCCGGCGAAATGCGGCCTCGGGGTCGGGCAGTCGGCGGGTGTGGACGGCCACCGAGAGGACCTTGTCCTCGAGGTGCGCGTCGGCCGCCTCAGCGCGGCGCAGCACACGGGGCAGCTCGCGTTCGAAGCTCGCCAGGCCGGCGGGCGGGCGGGGGCCGATGACGCGCCGGTTGGTGGAGCTCCAGCGCTCGTTGCCGTACTGCCCGAACAGGTACAGCTCCTTGCCGGCGTCGCCGATCGCGTTGCCGACCTCCTCCAAGCCACCCAGGTCGAGCGCCTGTCGCGCCGGGCGACCGGTGATCACGGCGACCGCGGCCACCTGCAGGGCCAGGTCGAGCAGCACCTGGGGGGCATCTGGGTGGATGTGCGCCTGCGAGGGGTCCTCGACGATCGGCGACAGGGTGCCGTCGAAGTCGAGCCCGACGATGGTCTCGGCCGCGGCCCGCACGAGGGCGGCGTACTTCTGCTCGCCGGTAGTCGAGGTGAACTCCACGCCTCAACCCAACCATGCCCCCCACCTGGGGTGAGCAGGAGTCCTGCTTACTGCGACCCCGAGGCCGGCGTCGGCCCGGCCGGCTCGAGAGGTTCCTCGACGCGGCCGGTCGCCCGAGCTAGCGCAGCTCGCCGGTCAGGATGACCGTGAGCCGGTCGAGTCGCATCGGGTCGACGGCGAGGGCCGTGCGCCCGATGCCGAGGTCCAGGGCCAGCAGCTCGGCGGCCGCCTTGAGCCGCTGGGGGTAGAAGACGGTGTTGCCGTTGACCGAGCCGACCCAGTTGTCGGTGCCGACGACCTGCCATCCGGCGTCGGTGGCGCGGCTCCCGACCTGGCCGGCGAGGCCGGTGATGCCGGAGTTGTTGTAGACCTCGACGTAGGTCTTGCCCCGCTCGACGACCGGCTTGGGCTTGGACTTCGGCTTGGGGGTGGGCTGCGCGCTGGGCGTGGGTGAGACCGACGGCTCCCCCGAGGAGGCGACGACCTCCCGCTCGGTGGGCTCGGCGCCGCGGGTGGCGAGGAAGGCGACGGCCGCCATGGCCACGGCGAGGATGCTGAGCATCACCACCGGCGACGGGAAGACCACCCCGCGCTCGTCGCGGCGACGGGCACGCACGGTCAGACCTCGAAGCCGAGGCGGCGGGCGGAGCGCTGGCGCTGGCGCTGCGAGCGCAGTCGGCGCAGACGCCGTACGAGGAGCGGGTCGGCCTCGAGGGCCTCGGGACGGTCGATGAGCGCGTTGAGCACCTGGTAGTAGCGCGTGGAGCTCATGTCGAACTTCTCGCGTACGGCTGTCTCCTTGGCGCCGGCGAACTTCCACCACTGCCGCTCGAACTCGAGGATCTCGCGGTCGCGGTCGCTCAGGGTCGGCGTGGCCCCGGCCTGCTGGCCGTCGAGGGCGTTCGCGGCGTCCATGCGCTGTCTCCCGGTGCGGTGTGTGCGGTGCTCGTCGGGCACCACTGTAGGCGACGAACCACAACGATGTCATTCGCCTCGCGCAAGCGGCTGTCCCCTAGGGTCGGCGCATGGCACGGACGACGCGCTGGGGCATCCTCGCGACCGGCAAGATCGCCCACAAGCTGGCAGCCGATCTGGCCCTCACCCCGGACAACGAGCTGGTCGCCGTGGGCTCGCGGCGGTCGGAGTCGGCGCAGGCGTTCGCGCAACAGTACGGCGTGCCGGCGGCGTACGGATCCTACGAGGAGCTGGTGGCCGACCCGGCCGTCGACGTCGTCTACGTGGCGACCCCGCACGCCCTGCACCTCGAGTGCGCGCGGCTGGCCTTCGCGGCCGGCAAGCACGTCCTGTGCGAGAAGCCGCTGACCCTCAACATCGCCGAGGCGGCGGAGATGGTGCGGCTGGCGCGCGAGCACGACCGGTTCCTGATGGAGGCCATGTGGATGGCCTGCAACCCGGTCATCCGCCGTCTGGGCGACGACATGCGCGCCGGGCGCTTCGGCACCCCCCGCCAGGCCCACGCCGAGCTCGGGTTCCGCGTCGACGAGAGCCCCGAGCACCGCCTACTCAACCCTGACCTCGGCGGCGGCGCCCTGCTCGACATGGGCATCTACCCGCTCACCTTCGCCCATCTCATGCTCGGCCCCGCCGAGGAGCTGACGGCGACGGCCACGCTCTCGGGCCCCTCGGGGTCCGGGGTCGACCTCGACGTCGCCATCACCGGCCGGTACGCCGGCGGGGCGCTCGCGACCATGTGCGCCTCGCTCACGTCGTGGTCGTCGCGGGCGGCCTCGGTCGCCACGGACGAGGGCCGGCTGGAGGTCCCACCGGAGTTCCACCACCCTCGGTACGCCGTCTGGACGCCGGTCGGCGGCGAGCCCGAGCGCATCGAGGCCGGCGAGCCGGTGATCGGCGAGGGCTACGGCAACGAGATCGCCGAGGTCGGCCGGTGCGTCCAGGCGGGCCTGCGCGAGAGCCCCCTCGTCCCCCTCGACCGCACCCTGCTCCTGATGCGGCAGATGGACGACCTACGTCGTCAGGTGGGCGTGCGGTACGCGTCCGACTGAGCGGGCAGGTTTATCAGCATCTGCTGATAAACCTGACCTTCTGGGCCAGAACAACGCCCCAGAAGCGCCTGAAAATGCCCAGAGGCGCTGCTGGAGTACGGCCCGACCGCCCCGACACCCGTGCCGGACCAGCCGGACAGCGCATAGGGTTGGGCCCGTGCCCGCGGACCTCGTGATCGTCGCCAACCGGCTCCCCGTCGACCGGGTGGAGCAGAGTGACGGGACGCCGGGGTGGCGTGGCTCCCCCGGCGGCCTGGTGACCGCGATCGAGCCGGTGATGCGGGCCAACGACGGCACCTGGATCGGCTGGCCCGGTGGCACGGAGACCGAGCTGGAGCCGTTCGAGTTCGAGGGCATGCACCTGGTGCCGATGACCATGACGGCCAAGGAGATCGAGCTCTTCTACGAGGGCTTCTCCAACGCCACGATCTGGCCGCTCTACCACGACCTGGTCGCCAAGCCGGAATTCCACCGGGAGTGGTGGGACGCCTATGTGGCGGTCAACCGGCGCTTCGCGGAGAAGGCGGCCGCGCTGGCCAACAAGGGCGCGACGGTCTGGGTCCACGACTACCAGCTGCAGCTGGTCCCGCAGATGCTGCGCGAGCTGCGCCCCGACCTGCGCATCGGCTTCTACCTGCACATCCCCTTCCCGCCGGCCGAGCTGTTCCAGCAGCTGCCCTGGCGCCGCCAGATCCTGGAGGGCCTGCTCGGCGCGGACCTGGTCGGCTTCCAGCTGCCGGGCGGCGCGGGCAACTTCGTGCGCCTGGTACGCCAGCGCGTGGGCCACAAGACCCACCGCGACCTGGTCTACCTGCCCGACGGCCGCACGGTGCGCGCCGCGGCGTTCCCGATCTCCATCGACGCCCGCGGCTTCGAGGAGCTCGCCCAGAGCGACTCGGTCGCCGAGCGGGCGAAGGCGATCCGCGAGGCCCTCGGCAACCCACGCCGGATCTTCCTGGGCATCGACCGCCTCGACTACACCAAGGGCATCTACGCCCGCCTGCGCGCGTTCAGCGAGCTCATCAAGGACGGCCACTTCGACGTCGAGGACGCGGTGTTCGTCCAGGTGGCCGTGCCCTCGCGCGAGCAGGTCGAGCAGTACAAGATCCTGCGCGACGAGATCGACCGCCTGGTCGGGCGCATCAACGGCGACCTGGGCCGCATCGGCCGTCCCGCCATCAGCTACCTGCACTCCTCCTACCCGCGTGAGGAGATGGCCGCGCTCTACCGCGCCGCCGACATCATGGTCGTCACGCCCTACCGCGACGGCATGAACCTCGTCGCCAAGGAGTACGTCGCCTGCCGGTTCGAGGACGACGGAGCACTGGTCCTGTCGGAGTTCGCGGGCGCCGCCGACGAGCTGCGCCAGGCCTGGCTGGTCAACCCCTACGACATCAACGCGATGAAGTCCTCCATGCTCGAGGCCTACGGCGCCGACGAGAAGGGGCTGACCAGGCGGATGCGCGCGATGCGCAGGACCATCCGCCAGCACGACGTGGCGGCGTGGGCCGACAGCTTCATGACCGAGCTCGCCGACGTCGACAACACGCACGCCAAGCCGGTCCGGCCCGCCAAGCGCTCGTGACGCTCGAGGTCTCGACCGACCCCGCTCGGCTCGACGTCGGCCTGATCCACCGCTGGCTGTCCGAGGACGCCTACTGGGCCCTCGGCCGCTCGCGCGAGGTCGTCGAGCGCGCGATCGAGGGCTCGCTCAGCTTCGGCGCCTACGACGACGGGCGCCAGGTGGGCTACGCCCGGGTCGTCACCGACCGCGCGACGTTCGCGTGGGTCTGCGACGTCTACGTCGACCGCGCGGCGCGCGGCCACGGCGTCGGCAAGGCGCTCGTGGCCGCGATCGACGCCACGCTGCGCGGCCTCGGCGTACGCCGGGCGATGCTCGCCACCGAGGATGCGCACGCGCTCTATGCCGCCGTCGGCTTCGCGCCCCTCCCCGACCAGCATCGCTGGCTCCTGCGCACCTACGAGCCCTGAGCCCCGGTCGGGGCTCAGGGGTAGGTTCTGCACATGGATCTGATCCCGAGGCCCGGTCAGGTCGTCGCCGCGGCGGGCAACGTCGCACGAGTCGTGCTGCGCGGCGGCGTGGCCGACCTGCGCGGGACGCCGCGCACGCTGATCGACGAGGGTCCGCTGCGGCAGCTCTACCACTACCGGCCGGAGACCACGGTCGTCGAGCACGGCGACCCCGTGCTGCTGGTGACGCCGCCCGGGGCGCCGGGGCTGTGCTACGACCTGCGACGCGGCTGCTCCCTCGCCGAGCGTCTGGTGTCGGGCGGCCACCCGACGTACCAGGTGGAGTACGGCGAGGTGCGGTTCGAGGACCGAGACCTCGACCTCGACCCGTGGGTCAGCGACGTGCTCCCGGCGGCGGTCCGCGAGGTCTCCGCGCACGCCGGGGGCCGGCCGGTCCACCTGGTCGGCTGGAGCCTCGGGGGCATCCTCGCGCTGCTCACCGCCGCCGACGGGCCGGAGCTCCCGCTGGCGTCGCTGGCCGTGCTGGGCGCGGCGGTGGACCTCGACCAGGTGCCGCTCGTGGCGCCGGCGCGCCCGCTGCTCGACCCGACCCAAGGCTCGGGGCTGACCGCGCGCGGCGCCCAGGTGCTCGCCTCCCTCCCCCTGGTGCGATGGGCGTCCGGACACACGGCCGTCCAGCGGCTCCTCGCCAAGCCGGTCGCGGTCGGGACCCGCCTCGACGACACCGAGTTCCTCGCCCAGGTCGAGGCGGTGGACCGCTTCACCGCAGGCATGCGGGCCTACTCCGGTCGTGCCTACGGTCAGCTCTTCCACCGCTTCATCCGGGGCAACGCGCTCGCCAGCGGCTCGATCGAGCTCGGCGAGCGCACCATCTCCCTGGCCGGCGTCGACCGACCGGTGCTGGTCTTCGCGGGCGCGACCGACGGCATCGCCCCGCTGCCCGCCGTCCGGGCCGTCGAGCCCCTGCTCGAGAGCTCGCCCGAGGTCCGGTTCGAGATCGCGCCGGGCGGCCACCTCGGCATGCTCACGGGCCGCGAGGCCCGCTCGGGGACCTGGCCGACGCTCGATGACTGGCTCACCCAGTGGTCGAGCGAGCTGCCGCCCACGGTGCCCGCGGAGGCGGCCACGATCGGCACCCGCCGCCGGCGCCGGCACGGCTCCCAGTCCTCTCGGGCGCTCTCGACCTGACGGCGGCCTCGCAGAGCTGACGGCGGGGGCGGTGAATACGCCTTAGGGTGCGGGCATGTCCGCACCCGTGGCGAGCACCGCCGCACTGCCTCGCGCAGTCCGGATCGGCTACGGCTCGGGGTCGGTGGCCACTGGCGCCTTCGGCACCGTGCCCGGGCTGATGTTGCTGCCCTACCTCACCGACAGCCTCGGCATCGCGGCCCTCGTGGCGAGCGTCATCGTCTTCCTGCCGAAGGCGTGGGACGTCGTGCTCAACCCGATCGCGGGACGCATCAGCGACCGCACCGTCGACCACCGCGGGCCGCGCCGCCCCTGGTTGCTGCGCGCCGGGCTGACGCTCTCGGTCGCGTTCGCGCTGATCTTCGCCGCACCCGAGCTGGGGTCCAAGGTCGCCGAGGCGGCCTGGGTGCTGGTCGCCTTCCTGGCCTGCGCGACGGCGTACGCCTTCTTCCAGGTGCCCTACGTCGCGATGCCGGCCGAGCTGACGACGTCCTACGACGAGCGCACCCGGCTGATGACCTGGCGCGTGGCGATCCTGGCGTTGACGATCATGATCGCCGGCGCAACCGCTCCGGCGATCCGGGACGCGGTCGGTGGGCGTGACGGCTACCGCGTGATGGGGTTGGTGATGGCGCTGATCATCGCCGCCGGCGTCATCGGCGCCTACCGAGGGACCCGCGAGGCGCCCGTCGGCGCGGTGGAAGCCGGTCCCGGGTCGCTGCGCGACCAGCTGCGGATCGTGGCGACCGCCCGCGACTTCCGAAACCTGCTGACGACGTTCGTGATCCAGGCGCTGGCCACCGGCTGCATGCTCGCCGGCGTGGCCTACCTCGCCGAGGACGTGCTGGACAGCAAGGGCGCGGCGACGCTCCTGTTCGTCTGTTTCGTCGGGCCGGCACTGCTGCTGACCCCGGCGTGGTCGGCGATCGGGGCTCGGATCGGCAAGAAGCGCGGTTACGTCTACTCCTCGCTGATCCTCGCCGCGGGGGCCGCACTGGCCGTGGTGGCGCAGTCGGCTCCGGCCGCGGTCGTGTTCCTCGCGACGGGACTGGTCGGCGTCGGGTACGCCGGCTGCCAGGTGTTCCCGATGGCGATGCTGCCCGACGCAGCGGCCGTCGACGCCCGTCGCACCGGCAGCAACCGGGCCGGCGTCTACACCGGCGTCTGGACCGCGGGCGAGACGCTCGGGCTCGCGCTGGGCCCCGGCGTCTTCGCGCTGGTGCTGGCGCTGGGCGACTACCGCTCGAGCACCGACGGCGATGCCGTGCAGCCGGACTCCGCGCTCACGGCCATCGTGCTGGGCTTCTCCCTGCTGCCCGCCGCCCTCACGCTGCTCAGCCTCTGGTGGCTGAGTCGCTACTCCCTCGACGCCTCGGAGGTCGACGCATGACCCGCTCCCGCGACATCCTGGCCCGGCTCGACGTGCTGCGGCGCGGCGACGTGCCGGTCCACGGGGGCCGCACGCTGGCCTACGTCTACGACTCCGGGCTGGCCGAGGTGGACCAGCTCGGGCGCGACGCGGTGGCCGCGTTCGCCGGGGCCAACGGTCTCGACCCGACGGCCTTCCCCAGCCTGCTGCAGATGGAGAACGACCTGGTCGCGTTCGCCGCCGGGATCCTCGACGCCCCTGACACCGTCGTGGGATCGGTGACCTCCGGCGGCACCGAGTCGGTGCTGCTGGCGGTGCAGACCGCCCGGGACGCGCGCCCGGACGTGGCCGCGCCGTCGATGGTGCTGCCGAGCTCCGCGCACGCCGCGTTCCACAAGGCCGCGCACTACTTCGGCGTGCGCGCCGTCGTTGTCCCCTGCGGTCCGGACCTGCGCGCCGACGCGGCGGCCATGACGGCCGCCATCGACGACACCACCGTGCTGGTGGTCGCCAGCGCCCCGTCGTACGCACACGGGGTGGTGGACCCCGTCACCGAGATCGCCGCCGCCGCGGCAGCCCGCGGGGTGCGCCTCCACGTCGACGCCTGCATCGGCGGGTGGGTGCTGCCGTACGCCGGTCGCCTCGGCCGCGACGTGCCCGCGTGGACCTTCGCCGTCCCGGGCGTCACCTCGATCTCGGTCGACCTGCACAAGTACGGCTACGCGCCCAAGGGCGTCTCGCTCCTGCTGCACGCCACGCCGGCGCTGCGGCGCCCGCAGTTCTTCGCCTCCGCTGCGTGGCCCGGCTACACGATGCTCAACTCCACGATGCAGTCGACGCGCTCCGGCGGGCCGACGGCGGGCGCCTGGGCGGTCGTGCAGATGCTCGGGGACGAGGGCTACGACACGCTCGCCCGCGACGTCCTGGAGGCCACCGACCGGATCGCCGCCGGGGTGGCGGAGATCCAGGGGCTGCGGCTGCTCTCGCGGCCGGACTCGACACTCGTCGCGATCGCGACCGACGAGACCTGCGACCCGTTCACGATCTGCGACGAGATGGGCGAGCGCGACTGGTACGTCCAGCCCCAGCTCACCTACGGTGACGTCCCCGCCAACCTGCATCTCTCCGTCAGCGCCGCCACCCTCGCGCACGTCGACGACCTCCTCGCCTCGCTGGCGGAGTCGGTGCGCGTCGCCGTGGCCGCCGGTCCGGTGCAGGTGGACCCCGCAGTGGCGGCGTACGTCGCCACCCTGGACCCGGCCTCGATCACGGAGGAGGACTTCGACGGCCTGCTCGCCGCCGCGGGGCTGCTGGACGGTGGTGGCGAGGAGGGGCTCGCGCTGCCCGCGCGAAGGGCCGACATCAACGCCCTCCTCGACCTCGCCTCCCCTGCCCTGCGCGAGGCCGTCCTGCTGGCCTTCCTCGACCGCCTGTCGCGTCCCTCCGCAGGGTGACGAGGGACGTAGTCCCTCCCCCGGTGGTTGAGGAGGGACGAAGTCCCGTCTCGAAACCCTCAGGCCACCAGGTCGCCGTACTCCGGGTGGCGCTCGATGTAGCTCTTCACGAACGCACAGGTCGGGGTCACGCGCAGGCCACGGTCGCGGGCCTCGTCGAGGGCGTGCTTGACCAGGTTGCCGCCGATGCCCTTGCCCTCGAACTCGTCGCGCACCACGGTGTGGGTGAGGTCGATGCCGCCGTCGGTGAGCTCGTACTCCGCGAAGCCGGCGAGCGCGCCGTCGTAGGTGATCTCGAAACGGTGGTGCTCGGCGTTGTCGGTGACCTGGGTGGCAGCCATGGCCCCCAACCTACGACGGATCACCCAGCGGGAGGGCGACCTTTCGCCGCGGCGCTGAGGCGTCGTCCACAATAGGCCGCATGAGTGCGCTCGAGAGCCTCGTGGACAAGGGCCTCATGGCCCCGGACTGGGCCGAGGCGCTGGCCCCGGTCGACGACCGGATCGCCCGGATGGGCGCCTTCCTGCGCGAGGAGGTCGCGGCAGGACGGGGCTACCTCCCGGCCGGCGACCACGTCTTCCGCGCGTTCCAGCGCCCGCTCGCCGACGTACGCGTCCTCGTCGTCGGCCAGGATCCCTACCCCACGCCGGGCCACCCGATCGGGCTCAGCTTCGCGGTCGACGCGCACGTGCGGCCCGTGCCGCGCAGCCTCGCCAACATCTACCGCGAGCTGGCTACCGACGTCGGGGTCACCGCACCGGCGCACGGCGACCTCACCGCCTGGGCGGACCGGGGCGTCATGCTCCTCAACCGCGTCCTCACGGTCCGGCCAGGCGAGTCCGCCGCCCACCGCGGCCGCGGCTGGGAGGAGATCACCGAGTGCGCCATCCGTGCGCTGTCGCGTCGTGGCGGTCCGTGCGCGGCGATCTTGTGGGGACGCGACGCGCAGTCCCTCAAGCCGTTGCTGGCGCCGGTGCCGTGGGTGGAGTCGGTGCACCCGTCGCCGCTCTCGGCCAGCCGGGGGTTCTTCGGCTCCCGACCCTTCAGCAGGGTCAACCGGCTGCTGAGCGACCAGGGCGGCGAGGCGCTGGACTGGGACCTCCCCCAGGAATAAAGTTGAAACGTCAACCATTGAGGTGGGCATGAACGACTCCCGCATGCCGGCCCTCTACCTCGGCCACGGAGCACCCCCGCTCCTGGACGACCCGATCTGGTCCGGTGAGCTGGCCGCGCTGGCGCGCGACCTCCCGCGCCCCCAGGCGATCCTGATCGTCAGCGCGCACTGGGAGTCGGCGCCGGTCAGCCTCAGCGCCAACGGGGCGCCGCTCGTCTACGACTTCGGCGGCTTCGACGCGAAGTACTACCGGATGACGTATCAGACCCCCGACGCCACCGCGCTCGCGCAGCGCGTCGCCGCGATGATGCCGGCCCGCGAGCCCGTCCACCAACACGCCTCACGCGGGCTCGACCACGGCGCGTGGGTGCCGCTGCGGATCATGTACCCGGAAGCCGACATCCCGGTCCTGCAGATGTCGCTGCCGACCCAGGACCCGACGCGGCTCCTGGCGCTGGGCGAGCGCCTGCGCCCGCTGCGCGACGAGGGCGTGCTGATCATCGGCAGCGGCTTCCTCACCCACGGCCTGCCCTTCCTCACGGAGTTCCGCATCGAGGCGCCGGCCCCCGCCTGGTCACAGGACTTCGACGCCTGGGCCGGCGAGGCGCTGGCCCGCGGCGACGTGGACGCCCTGGCCAACTACCGCGCCGAGGCGCCCGGCATGCCGTACGCCCACCCCACCGTCGAGCACTACACGCCGCTGTTCGTCACCCTGGGCGCCGCCACCACCGCCGACGATCCGGGCATCCAGGTCATCGACGGCTTCTGGATGGGACTGTCCAAGCGCTCCCTCCAGGTGGCGTGACGCCCCAGTCCGGGACCGGCCCGGTCCTCACCCCACCCCGGTCGCCTCGTCCAGCTCGACCAGATCCGCCTCGGACGGCACCCAGCGCAACGCGGCGGCGTTGAGGCGGACCTGGTCGCCGGAGGTGGCGCCGGCGATGACCGAGGAGACGGCGGGCTGGGCGGCGAGGCCCGCGATGGCCACGTCGAGCATCGACAGGTCACGAGCCTCCGCGTAGGCGGTCACGGCCTCGATCCGGTCCCAGTCGGCCTGGGCGAGCCACTGTGCGCGGGCGGGGTCGAGGTCAGCCCGGGAGCCGGCGGGGGCGGCCTGGCCGCGGCGGTACTTGCCGGTCAGCAACCCGTACTCCAGCGGGAAGAACGGCAGGATCCCGAGGCCGAAGTGCTCGCAGGCCGGGACCACCTCGTCCTCGATGCTCCGGTCGAGCAGCGAGTAGCGGTTCTGCACGGAGACGAAGCGCTCCAGCCCGGCGGAGCGGGACGTCCAGTCCGCGTCGGCGACCTGCCAGGCGTCGAGGTTGGAGCACCCGAGGTAGCCGATCTTGCCCTCGTGGACCAGGTCGGTGAGGACCGTCAGCGTCTCCTCGATCGGCGTGACCTCGTCGGGGACGTGCAGCTGGTAGAGGTCGATGTGATCGACCCGCAGCCGCCGCAGCGAGCCCTCGACCGCGCGCCGCACGTAGCGACGCGACGCGCGAGCACCGTGGTCCTCCCCGTACTCGCCGCGCATGTCCATGCCGAACTTGGTGGCCACGACGAAGTGGTCCCGCTGCCCGGTGAGCGCCTCCCCGAGCAGCGACTCGCTGCCCCCCGGCGGGTCGCCGTAGGTGTCGGCGGTGTCGAGCAGCGTGATCCCGGTGTCGCGGGCGGCGGCCAGGATGTCGCGTACGCCGGCCAGCTCGACGCGCCTGCTGAAGGCGTTGCAGCCGATGCCGACCGCACTCACCATCAGCCCGGAGTCGCCCAGGGGCCGGTACTCCATCTCACTCACGGCCCGAGCCTACGGAGACGTCGCCGGTCGGGCGCGACTCCGAGCCGGGCACCGCCATCAGCGTGCGCACGTCCTCCTGCAGGCGCGGCCCCAGCTCGCCCCACCCCGGCCCGTAGCCGTAGAGCTCGCGCAGCGAGATCCGAGAGCGGGTGCCGTCGAGGAGGTCGACGTCGTCGGGCCCGATGAGGGCCGGGTGGACGACGCCGACGGCCTCGCTGACCTTGATCAGGTCCCGGCGCAGCGAGGTGAGGTAGTTGGCCGTCCGCACCCCCTTCAGGGTCGGGTCGAGGCCGCGTTGCAGCCAGGAGTTCTGGGTCGCGACGCCGGTGGGACAGTGGTCGGTGTGGCACTTCTGGGCCTGGATGCAGCCGATCGCCAGCATCGCCTCGCGCCCCACCTGGACCAGGTCGGCACCGAGCGCGAACGCCACCGTCGCGTTCTCCGGCAGGCCCAGCTTGCCGCCGCCGATGAACGTGACGTCGTCGGTCAGGCCGGCCGCGGCGAAGCGCCGGTAGACCTCGCTGAACGCGACCCGGAAGGGGTAGGCCACCGAGTCCGCGAACACCATCGGCGCCGCGCCGGTGCCGCCCTCGCCGCCGTCGATGTTGACGAAGTCGACGCCCCGCTGGCCGCCGACCATCTCCTCGACGAGGCGGTCCCAGAAGTCGAGGTTGCCGACCGCCGACTTGATCCCCACCGGCAGCCCGGTCTCGGTGGCGACGAGCTCGACGAAGTCGAGCATCGAGTCGACGTCGTGGAAGACCTGGTGCCGGCTCGGCGAGGCGCAGTCCACGCCGGCCTTGATCCCGCGGATCTCCGCGATCTCGTCGCTCACCTTGGCTGCCGGCAGCATGCCGCCCAGGCCCGGCTTGGCGCCCTGCGACAGCTTGATCTCGATCGCGCGGACGGGCGCCCCGGCCACCAGGTCCTTGAGCCGCGCCAGGTCGAAGCGCCCGTCATCGTCGCGGCACCCGAAGTACGACGTGCCGATCTGGAAGACCAGCTCGCCGCCGTTGCGGTGGTAGGGCGAGAGCCCGCCCTCGCCGGTGTTCTGCAGGCAGCCGGCCAGCTCGGCGCCCCGGTTGAGCGCCTCGATCGCGTTGGCCGAGAGCGAGCCGAAGCTCATCCCCGAGATGTTGACGACCGACCCCGGGCGGAAGGCCAGAGCGCGGCCGCGGGCCGCGCCGAGGATCTTGGCGGCGGGCACCCGGACGCCTTCCTCGGCGTGCCGCCCGGTGGCGGCGCCGGGCCCGGTGAACGTGCGGTGCTTGATGATCGGGTAACCCACGACGTTCTCGACGTCGTTGTCGGTGCCGAAGCCGAAGTAGGCGTTCTCCAGCTTCGAGGAGGCGTAGACCCAGCGCCGCTGGTCACGGCTGAAGGGCCGCTCCTCGTCGTTCGACGTGACGATGTACTGGCGCAGCTCGGGGCCGAACCGCTCCAGCTGGAAGCGCAGGTGCCCGATCACCGGGAAGGTGCGCAGGATCGCATGCTTGCGCTGGGTCAGGTCGTGTGCGGCCACGGCGCCGAGCGCGGCGGCGCCCAGCGCGGCCGCCCGAGTGAGCTTCATACCCCTAGAGGTACCCGCAAACCCGCCCGACCGACAGGGCAGGAGGCCAGCAGGTCAGCGGATGCGGGTCCTGCGCATCATCCGGAGCCCGGACAGCATCCCCTTCACGTACTCGTCGTAGTCCTGGCCGGGGCGCGCGCCCATGACCTGCTTCTTGAGCACCGCCAGGTTCTGCACGTCGGTGTACTTGGTCAGGCCCTGGTCGCCGTGGCGGGCACCGACGCCGGACTGCTTGACGCCCCCCGACGGCGTCCCCTTCGACGCGAACGCCGTGGCGAGGATGTCGTTGATGTTGACGTTGCCCGACTCGATGCGCCGGGCGACGGACTCGGCCCGCCTCAGGTCACCGCCCCACACCGAGGCGTTGAGGCCGTACTCGGTGTCGTTGGCTAGCTCGACGGCCTCATCGACCGTGCGGTAGCGGTGCAGGGCCACGACCGGGCCGAAGGTCTCGGTGGAGCCGGCCAGCATGTCCTGGGTGACGCCCTCGAGGATCGTCGGCTCGAAGAACGCCGGCCCGAGGTCGGGGCGCGCCCGACCCCCGGTCACCAGGGTGGCCCCCTTGGCGAGCGCGTCCGTCACGTGCGCCTGGACCCGCTCCTTGTGCTCGGGCGAGACCAGCGAGCCCATCTCGGGCTCGAAGTCGTACGACGCCCCCACCGACAGCGACTGCGCCGCGGCGGCGAACCGCGCCTTGAACTCGTCGTAGTGCGCCTCGGGCAGGTAGATCCGCTCGATGTGCATGCAGATCTGGCCGGTGTTGCCGAAGGCCCCGAAGACGGCGCCCTGGACGGTCTCCTCCAGGTCGGCGTCGTCGAGGACGATCATCGGGTTCTTGCCCCCGAGCTCGAGGCAGCAGCCGATGAGGTTGCGGCCGGCCCGCTCGCCGATCACCCGCCCGGTGGCGGTGGAGCCGGTGAACATCACGTAGTTGGCGTGGTCGATCAGCGTGGGCCCGACGTCCACTCCCTCTCCGCACACCACCTGGAACAGCCCCTGGGGGAGCCCCGCCTCCTCGAGCATCTCGATGCCGTGGAGCGGCGACAGCGCGGTCTTGTTGTCGGGCTTGAGGACCACGCCGTTGCCGGCCATGAGGGCGGTGATCGCGTCGGACATGCCGGTGGCGAAGGGGAAGTTCCACGGCGCGATGACGCCCACGACGCCCTTGGGCTGGCGGATCTCGGTCGAGGTGGTGAGGAACGGGACCGGGCCGCCGCGCTTGACCGGTGCGAGCAGCCGGGGAGCGCGCTTGAGGTAGTGGCTCATCACCATCGGCGGGTCGCAGCTCTCCTCGATCGCCATCCGCCGGTTCTTGCCGCTCTCGACCTGGATGAGGTCGGTGGTCGTGACCGCGTTGTCGAGGAAGATCCGGTGCGCGCGGTCGAAGACCGCGAGCCGCCTCTTGAGCGGCCAGGACGCCCACTCGCGCTGCGCGGAGCGCGCCGTCGCGAACGCCGCCTCGATGTCGGCCGGGGTCGACTGCGGGAGCTCGACGAGCACCTCGCCGGTGTAGACCTCGGTGAGCTTCCAGGTGCCGCCACTGGTGGACGGGACCCGGGAGACGAGCCGCTGGAGGAAGGCGTCGGTGACCGACGCCGGGCGCTGCAGGGTCATGTTCATGCCCCCTGGGATCCGGTGCTGCCGAGGACGAGGTCGGCGCCGCGCTCGCCGATCATGATCGCGGGCGCGTTGGTGTTGCCGCCGGTGATGGACGGCATGATCGAGGCGTCGCACACGCGCAGCCCCTCGACGCCGCGGACCCTGAGGTCCGGGCCGACCACAGCCAGCTCGTCGACGCCCATCCGGCAGGTGCCGACGCCGTGGTAGACCGAGGTCGCCCGGTTGAGGATCGCGTGGCGCAGCTCGGAGCCGCGAAGCCCCTTGCCGGGGTGGATCTCCTCCTTGACCGCGCCACCGAACGCAGCGCCGCCCATGATCTCGCGCACCATCTCCGAGCCCTCCGCGAGGACCTCGAGGTCGGCGTCGTCGGCGAGGTACTGGAAGTCGATCAGCGGCGCCGCGGTCGGGTCGCCCGAGGCCAGGCGCAGCGTGCCCCGGCTCTTGGGGTAGATCAGCGTGGCGAGCAGCGTCAGCGACGTACGCGGGTCCACCTTGTGCTGGATCGGCTCGTCCTGGTTGGGCGAGACATAGGACCAGGGCAGCAGGTGCAGCTGCAGGTCGGGTACGTCGGTCGCCTGCGACGTCCGCAGGAACGCGACCGACTCGAAGACCGAGTTGGCGAGGAAGGTCCTGCCCGGACGCAGCGCCTCCTGGGCCACACCCCTGGCGAAGAAGAACGCATTGCCGCGCATCTTCGACGTGGTCGTGTGGAAGGTCAGCGCGTGGAACATGTGGTCGTGCAGGTTGTCGCCGACCGGGAGGTCCGCGACGACCTCGATGCCGTGGTCGATGAGGTGCTGCGCATGGCCGATGCCGGAGAGCATCAGCAGCTGCGCCGAGCCGACGAAGCCGGCCGAGAGGATGACCTCCTTGCCGGCACGCACCGTGCGCCGCGACCCGTCCTTGTCGGTGACCTCCACGCCGGTGGCGCGGCCGCCCTCGATGGCGACCCTGGTGACCAGGACCTCGGACTGCAGCTGCAGCGAGGGCACGTCGAGGTGGTGGAGGTAGCCGCGCGAGGCGCTGTAGCGCAGACCATGGGCGGCGTTCTGCTGCATCCGACTGACGCCCTCCTGCGACTCCGCGTTGTAGTCGTCGAGGATCTTCACGCCGATGGCGTCGGAGGTGGCCTGGATGAACTGCAGCGTCCCCTCCTGGGGCGCCTTGTTGCGGGTGATCTTGATCGGCCCGCCGGCGCCGCGGTACCGGCTGGGGCCGTCCTCGAAGTCCTCCAGGCGCCGGTAGGCGTCGTTGACCTCGTCGGCCGACCAGCCGGTGTTGCCCTCGGCGGCCCAGGCGTCGTAGTTGGCGCGGTTGCCGCGGACGTAGACCATGCCGTTGATCGAGCTGGAGCCGCCGACCACCTTGCCGCGCGGCACCGGCATCGTGCGGTCGAGGAGGTGCTTCTGCGGCGTGGAGTAGTAGCCCCAGTCGACGCGGGCCTTGATCTGCGGCACCGAGTGCATCGGCCCGATCATGCCGGGCTTCTTGACGAGGTACTGCTCGTCGCTCTTGCCGGCCTCGAGCACGATCACGCTGGCGCCGGACTGGGCGAGGCGACCGGCGATGGCAGCCCCGGAGCTGCCGGAGCCGACCACCACGTAGTCGGCTTCGTTGCGATAGGGGGCAGCCTTGGCCATCAGTGGGTCCTCGCGTCGGTCGAGTGATGCCGGGCCGCAACTGTAACGCGTTCTAGTTTGCTCCGCACAGGCCTTGGACGGGACACTCATCGCCGTGCAGATCCTCTCGATCCAGTCCTCGGTCGCCTACGGCCACGTCGGCAACTCCGCGGCAGTCTTCCCGCTCCAGCGGCTCGGGCACGAGGTCTGGCCGGTGATCACCGTGCACTTCTCCAACCACACCGGGTACGGCGCCTGGCGCGGGCCGCTCCTCGCGCCGGCCGACGTCGCCGAGGTCATCGCCGGCATCGGCGACCGCGGCGTGCTCGGCAAGGCGGACGCGGTGCTGTCGGGCTACCAGGGCGACCCGGCCATGGGCCAGGTCATCCTCGACGCCGTCGCCACCGTGAAGTCGGCCAACGCCGACGCCGTCTACTGCTGCGACCCCGTGATGGGCGACGTCGGACGCGGGATGTTCGTCAAGCCCGGCATCCCGGAGTTCCTCCGCGACACCGTCGTCCCCACCGCCGACATCATCACCCCCAACCACTTCGAGCTCGACTTCCTGGCCGGGACGAGCACCACCACGCTCGAGGAGGTGCTGGCGGCCGTCGACGTCGTACGTGACCGCGGCCCCCGCGACGTCCTGGTCACCAGCGTCCTGCACGCCGGCTCCGACCCCGACTCGCTCGACGTCGTCGCCGTCTCCGACGCCGGCGCCTGGGTCGTCACCACCCCCCTGCTGCCCATCACGCCCAACGGCTGCGGCGACGTCACAGCCGCGCTCTACCTCGCCCACCTGCGCACCACCGGCTCCCCCGCGCTCGCCCTGGGCCGCACCACGTCCTCGGTCTTCGCGATCCTCGAGGCGACCCTCGCCGCCGGCACCCGCGAGATCCAGCTCGTCGCCGCCCAGGACGCCATCGCGCACCCGCCCGAGCGGTTCGAGGTGCGCCGGCTGCGCTGAGGTGGCGCGGGGGGGGCGTGGGGCGTGAGATTCACCGGGTGCCCGGTGAAACTCCTGCCTCCCCGACAAAGCTTCGTGGGGGAAGCGTGAGTTTCACCGGGTGCCCGGTGAAACTTGTGACGAGCCCGGACGCGTCTCCCCTCACAGAGCCGCGTGAGAGAATCGAACTCTCGACAATCGCATTACAAGGGCGATGCTCTGCCAACTGAGCTAACGCGGCACGCTCTCGCGCGGGGCAATCCTAGGCGGTGTCGCGCGGCTCGGTCTCAGGGGCGCCTTTGGCATGGAAGGCGTCGACGAAGGCACGCTGCTCGTCGGTCTCCGGCACCGGGACCCCGCGCGCGGCCGTCAGGCGCGCCCAGGCCTCGGCCGGGCTCACCCCCTCCGCCACGAGGAGGGCGGCGGCGAGCACCGAGGACCGGCCGATGCCGCCACGACAGTGGACGACCACATGCTCACCGTCGGCCAGCGCGGCCGCCACCTCGCCGACGAGTGCCCAGGCCGCGTCCTGATCCGGCACTCCGAAGTCGGCGACCGGCAGCCGGTGGAAGCGCACCCCGGCGCCCTCCGCCACGGCCTCCTCGTCAGCCAGCCCGAGCTGGGCCGCCTCCGGCTCCGGAAGCAGGCAGACGACCCGCTCCACCCCGGCCGCGGCCAGCCGCGTCAGGTCGTCGTACGACGGCATCGTCATCGTGCTCAGGGTCCCGGCCCCGTCCCGGGCGACGGCGAACAACTCCATGCCCCGATCCTGCCACCGCCGCTCATCCCGGGCGGGCCGCCGACGCGACGCTCGAGCACCCGTCCGCGCCGCCTCCGCGACGTTTTGGCAGACTCGCCCGGTGACCGACGCGCCCGCTCCCGAGAGCCGCGCCGCCAAGCTCCTGGTGCTGGTCGGCATCGTGGCGCTGGCCTTCAACCTCCGCCCGGCTGCGGTGAGCGTGGGGCCGGTGCTCGACGAGATCCGCGACGGTCTCGGGATGTCCGGCACGGAGGCCGGCGTGCTCACGTCGCTACCGGTCCTCGCGTTCGCGCTGTTCGGCGGGCTGGCGCCGCGACTCGCCCGGCGGGTGGGCACGCACCGGCTCACCCTGGTCGCCCTGCTGTGCGTGGTCGCCGGGCTCTTCCTGCGCAGCCGGACGGACCCCGTCGCCCCGTTCCTGGCGCTCTCGCTCCTGGCGCTGGGCGGCATGGCCACGGCCAACGTCATCCTGCCGTCCCTGGTGAAGCAGCACTTCCCGCAACGGGTCGGCCTCCTGACCGCGCTCTACTCCACGGCGCTGGCCATCGGCCTGACCGCCGCCTCGGTCAGCACCGTCCCGATCGGTGAGGCCCTGGGCGACTGGCGCGACGGCCTCGCGGTGTGGGCGCTCACCGCCGCCGTCGCGGCGCTGCCCTGGCTGGCTCTGCTCCGCCACGACCGCCCGCACGCCGACCCCGACCGGGCAGGCCACGCGCCGATCGGCCTGCTGGCGGTCGCCCGCACCCGGCTCGGCCGGGCGATGGGGCTCTCCTTCGGGCTGCAGTCGCTGCAGGCGTACGCGATCTTCGGCTGGTTCCCCGCGATCTTCCGCGACGCCGGCTACTCCGCGGCGCAGGCCGGGGTGCTGCTCGGTGTCATCACCGGGGTGAGCATCCCGCTGTCGTTCGTGATCCCCTCGCTCGCCGCTCGCCGCACGGACCAGCGCTCGATCGTGTGGGTGGTGGTGGGCTGCTACCCGCTCGGCTACGCCGGCATGATCCTGGCGCCGTACGACGGTGCCTGGCTGTGGGCGGTGCTGGTGGGCGTCGGAACCTGCACGTTCCCGCTGATCCTCACCCAGATCGGGTTGCGGGCGCGGACGCCGGCGGGCACCGCCGCGCTGTCCGGCTTCACCCAGTCGACGGGGTACCTGCTGGCGGCGCTGGGACCGTTCGGCGTCGGGCTGCTGCACGACGCGAGCGGGGGCTGGCCCGTCCCGCTGCTGGCCCTGATCGCGCTGAGCGTCCCGCTCCTGGCCGTGGGCCTGTCCGTCGCGCGACCGGAGTACCTCGAGGACCAGCTCGCTAGCTCATCCCGCCGTCGAAGGCGAGCACGGACCCGGTGATCATGCGGGCGTCCTTCGAGGCGAGGTAGACGATCGCGGAGCCGATCTCGGCGGGGCTGATCGCCCGGCCGGGCAGCATCATCATCAGCCGGTCGGCCAGCCGCGGGTCGAGGTCCGGCGGGAAGATGCTGGCGACGTGGGACACCATCGGAGTGTCGACGGTGCCGGGGCAGATCGCGTTGACCCGGATGCCGTCGGGCGACAGCTCCAGCGCCAGCGCCTTCGTCAGCATGGTCAGGCCGCCCTTCGCGGCGGCGTACGCCGTGGCATAGGGCTGCGCGACGCGGCCGGCCACCGAGGAGACGTTGACGACGTTGCCGCCGCCCGCCTTGAGGTAGGGCAGCGCGGCCTGCGTCAGCAGGAAGGGGCCCTTGAGGTCCACCGTGTGCACGCGGTCCCACTCGTCCTCGGTGATCTGCTCGAAGCGACCGAACTGCACGATCCCCGCCACGTTGGCCAGCACGTCGATCCGCCCTCCCCCGGCGCAGACGGCGACCGCGTCATCGATGGACCCGCGGTCGGCCATGTCGCACTGGACGAAGGTCACCCCCTCGGGGACGCCCGCCCGGATGTCCAGCCCGAACACCACGTCGCCCAGGTCGCGGAAGAGCTCGGCCGTGGCGAACCCGATCCCGCTCGCTGCGCCCGTGACGACGACGACGCGCTGGGGCTGCCCGGGGGTCTCGGCCATGCGCGGAGCGTAGCAGCGAACTAGAACCTGTTCTCGTCTCGGCGGGGCTCCTCCCTCCCCCGGCTCGAGCGCCGGGTCGTGCGAGGCTGGGAGCGTCATGAGCCTGCTGAACGAGCCGCACCACGACGGCTCTCCCCTGTACCTGCCCGACGACCGGCCCACGCCCGACGGCACGGTCGCCGTCCGCATGCGCACGCACACCGGCGATCCCGTGACGGCCGCCTGGGTGCGCACCACGTACGACGCCGAGCCGGTCTTCCACGAGTGCCGCATCGAGCGCCGCGACGGCGACACCGTCTGGTGGACCGCGCAGCTGCCGGCGCACAACCCGGTGACCCACTACCGCTTCCTCCTCGACGGGCCCGACGGGCAGCGCTGGCTCACCGCGGCCGGGCTGGTCGAGCACGACCCGCCCGACGCCTTCGACTTCACCGTCACCTGGCACGAGCCCGCGCCCGACTGGGGCCGCGACGGCGTCGTCTACCAGGTCTTCCCCGACCGCTTCGCGCGCTCGGCACGCGCCGACGAGCGGCCCACCCCGGACTGGGCGCTGCCCGCGGCGTGGGACGACGAGGTGGTCTTCGAGCTCGACGACCCGCGTACCGCCGTGCAGCTCTACGGCGGCGACCTCGATGGCGTGGTCGAGCACCTCGACCACGTGGCCGACGTCGGCGCCACGATCCTCTACACGACGCCGGTCTTCCCGGGCGAGAGCAACCACCGCTACAACGCCTCCACCTTCGACGGCGTCGACCCCCTGCTCGGCGGGGACGACGCCTACGCGCGCCTCAGCGCCGCCGTCCACGCGCGCGGCTGGCGGATCCTCGGCGACCTGACCACCAACCACACCGGGGACACCCACGAGTGGTTCCTCGACGCCGCCGCCGACCCCGCCTCCGAGCGGCGCACCTGGTACCACTTCCGGCCCGACGGCAGCTACGAGTGCTGGATGGGCTGGCAGAGCCTGCCCAAGCTCAACCACGCCGACGAGGGCGTCCGGCGCGCGATGGTCGCCGGTGCGGACAGCGTGGTGGCGCGCTGGCTGCGCCCGCCGTTCGACGTCGACGGCTGGCGCATCGACGTCGCCAACATGACCGGCCGGCTCGGCGCGATCGACGTCAACCACGACGTCGCCCGCGACGTACGGCGTACGGTCGCGGAGGGGCGCCCCGACGGGCTGGTCATCGGCGAGCACAACCACGACGCCTCGGGCGACCTCGAGGGCGACGGCTGGCACGGCACCATGAACTACTCCGGCTTCGCCTGGCCCGTCTGGTCCTGGCTGCGCGACCCCGCCTCGCCGGCCCGGGCCTTCGGCCGTCCGGTCCCCGTCTCCCGTCGGCCGGGCGGGAGCGTCCAGCGCGCGCTGCGCGAGTGGCAGGCCCGCTACGGCTGGCGCGCCACCGGCGCGTCGTGGAACGTGCTCGGCTCCCACGACAGCGCCCGGATCCGCACCGTGGTCGGCGACCCGGCGCTGCACCGGCTCGCCGCCGGGCTTCAGTTCACGCTGCCCGGCGTCCCCATGGTCTTCGCCGGCGACGAGATCGGCCTCGGGGGCGTCGCCGGGGAGGACTCGCGCCGGCCGATGCCGTGGGACCGCCCCGAGACCTGGGACCGCACCACGCTGGCGACGTACTCCGCCCTCGCGAGGGCCCGCGCCGAGCACGTGGCCCTGCGCCGCGGCAGCCTGCGCTGGGCGCACGTCGACGACGACTGCCTGATGTACCTGCGCGAGCACCCCGCCGGCTCGGTGCTCGTCTGCGCCCGGCGAGCGGGGGGTCGGGCGGTGGACCTGCCGCTCGAGCTGGGCGAGGTGCTGGTCTCGACCGAGGACGCCCCCGTCGGGCCGCACGCCTCCGAGCACCCTGGATTGACCGTCTGGCGGGTCTAGGGTGGCGGGTATGGCCCTCCACATCGTGGCCAACCGGCCCGACCCAGCGCTGCTGCGCCTGCCATGGGCGACCTGTCTGGAGGAGTGGGACGACCGCTACGTCGTCCCCCTGCCGCGCGGCCTGTCACGACACATCGTGCGGATCGTGCGGCTCGGCGAGCGGACCTACGCGATCAAGGAGACGGTCGCGGACATCGCGTTCAAGGAGTACCACCTGCTGCGCGACCTCAACCGGCTCGGGCTGCCCGCGGTGCGGCCCCAGGGCGTGGTCACCGGGCGCGTGGACCCCGAGGGCAACGAGCTGCCGGCGGCGCTGCTGACCGAGCACCTGCGGTTCTCGCTGCCCTACCGCAGCCTGTTCGCGCACGGTCTCGCCGCCGACAACGTCCCTTCGCTCATCGACGCGCTGGTGGTGCTGCTGGTCAGGCTGCACCTCGAGGGCTTCTTCTGGGGCGACGTGTCCCTGTCGAACGTGCTGTTCCGGCGCAACGCCGGCGGCTTCGCGGCGTACCTCGTCGATGCCGAGACCGGCGAGCTCCGCGGCAGCCTGTCGCAGCAGATGCGCGGGTACGACCTGACCATCGCCACCGAGAACGTCTTCGCCGAGCTGCTCGACCTGCAGGCCAGCGGCTCCCTCGACGAGCACGCCGAGGCCCTCGAGGTGGCGGGCTCCATCGAGGAGCGGTACGCCGCCCTGTGGGGCGAGCTGACCGATGTCGAGGAGTTCTCGGCCGACGAGATGTGGCGCATCGAGCAGCGCATCGAGCGGCTCAACGACCTCGGCTTCGACGTCGACGAGCTCGACATCGTCACCGACCTCGGTGGCGACCAGGTCCGCATCCAGCCGAAGGTCGTCGAGCTCGGCCACCATCGCCGCGAGCTGCAGGCGCTCACCGGGCTCAACGTCGAGGACGGCCAGGCCCGCCGGCTGCTCAACGACATCGCGTCCTTCACGGCCCACCACGACCTCGGCCGCGAGGACCGCACGCTCGTCGCCAACCGCTGGCTCATCGACGTCTGGGAGCCCATCACCGCCATGATCCCGGCCGACCTGCGCGGCAAGCTCCCACCCGCGGAGTTCTTCCACGAGGTGCTCGTGCACCGCTGGTACCTCTCCGAGCAGGCCGGCCACGAGGTCAACATCCGCGACACCGCCCGCGACTACGTCGAGCACGTCCTGCCCCACCGCCCCGACGAGGTCGTCACGGCGCCGGCCGACGTCCGGGATAGTCCCTAACGAATGCGCGCATCAGGGAGCGCTCTCATCGCAATTTCGTGAGGGACTACCCCGACGGAGGGCTCAGCGCAGGAGGTCTCGGCCGATCACCATGCGCTGGATCTGGTTGGTGCCCTCGAAGATCTGGGTGACCTTGGCGTCGCGGAAGAGGCGCTCGACGGGGTAGTCGCGAGTGTAGCCGTTGCCGCCGAGGACCTGGACCGCGTCGGTGGTGACCCGCATGGCGACGTCGCTCGCGGTGAGCTTGGCGATGCTGGCCTGGCGGGAGAACGGGCGGCCGGCGCCCTTGAGCCGGGCCGCGTGCAGGTACGTCGCACGCGCGCGCTCGACGTCCGCGGCCATGTCGGCGAGCAGGAACTGCATCCCCTGGAACTCCCCGACCGCCCGGCCGAACTGCTCCCGCTCCCCCGCATAGGCCACGGCGTGGGCCAGGGCCGCCTGCGCGATGCCGGTGGCGACGGCGGCGATGCCGAGCCGGCCCGCGTCGAGGGCGGAGAGCGCCACCCGCATGCCGGCGCCCTCGTCGCCGATGCGGTGCGCGGCCGGGATCCGTGCCCCGTCGAAGAGCACCTGGGTGGTGACGTCACAGTGCAGCCCGAGCTTCTTCTCGGGGGCACCGAAGCTCATCCCCGGGGTGTCGGCCGGCACGATGAAGGCCGACAGCCCGCGCTTGGGGTCCTCGCCGGTGCGGGCGAAGAGGATGTAGTAGTCGGCGCAGGAGCCGTTGCTGATCCACTGCTTGGTGCCGGTGATGACGTACTCGCCGGAGGCCTCGTCCAGGACCGCCTTGGTGCGGATCGCGCTGACGTCGGAGCCGGCCTGCGGCTCGGAGAGGCAGTAGGCGCCGAGCCAGTCACCGGCGAGCATCCGCGGCAGCCAGGTGGCGCGCTGCTCGTCGGAGGCGTTGGCGGCCACCACCGTGGCGGTGAGGGAGTGCACCGAGGCGCCGACGCCCACGCTGGGCCAGGCAGTGGCGATCTCCTCGATCACCTGCAGGTAGACCTCATAGGGCTGTGCGCCACCGCCGACCTCCTCGGGGAACGGCAGGCTCAGCAGGCCCGACCGGCCGAGCAGCAGGTAGGCGTCGGCCGGGAACTCCGCCCGCTCCTCCATCGCGTCGACCTGGGGCGCCAGCTCGCGGGTCGCGATGTCGCGCGTCAACGCGAGCAGCGCCTCGGCGTCCTCGTCGGGCAGCAGTCGGTCCACGGCGGTCGGCACGCCGACCACTCTAGGTCCCGGCCGACGCTCCTAGGCGACCACGGTGGGCGCGGTCAGCATCGCGGAGGCCATGACGACCAGGTTGTCGACGAACCGGCTCGTGGGGAGCTGCCCGCGGTGACGCTCGTCGCCCGCGAGCGCCCGGACGCGTCGGGCCACGGTGCCCAGGACGAAGGCGGTCATCAGGTTCAGCCGCTCGTCGCGCAGCTCCTCGTCGAGCTGCGGCAGCCGCTCCAGCAGCGTGGCGTAGACCTCGTAGGCCCCGCTGCCGGCCAGCGCCGCCTCGACCTCGGGGCTGTACGTCGAGGGGTCGTGCTCGGACAGCTCGGCGATGATCACCAGGTAGTTGGCGCCACTGATCGACTGCTCGGCGAGCTCCACGCAGGGGCGGACGATCGCCTCGACGACCGAGGCGACGTCGTCGTCGGACCGGTTGCGCGCGGCCGCGAGGAGCTCGAGCTCGCGCTCGTGCAGGAAGGCGTTGTGCTGCTCCAGGACCGCGACGAGGAGTCCGTCGCGACCGCCGAAGTGGTAGTGGACCGCGCCGCGGTTGCGCTGCCCTGCCTGGCGCGTGATCTCGACCAGGGAGGCCGACTGGATGCCGTGGTCGGCGAAGCCCTGGGTCGCCGCCTCCACGAGGCGCTGCCGGGTCGTGACCATCTCGCCAGACTAGGGCCTCCCAGGCCTACGGGCTGTAGTCCAGCGGGACGAATTCCCCGACGTCGAACCGGCCGTTGGACTGCAGGACGACCGGCTGCAGCCCGGCCGGGCGGCCGTCGGCGTACGTCAGGAGGGTGACCTGCGCCGGGCGGCGGATCTTGCTGCCGATCGCGATGGCGTACGCCGCCCCGCCGGTCGTGCCGGTGGTGAAGGAGTAGCCGACCCGACCGTCCTCGGCCGTCACGGCCGTCGGTCCGTCCTGCACGTGCAGGTGGCCGCCGACGACCAGGTCGGTGCAGCCGCGGGCGAGCGCCTCGTCACCGAGGTCGGAGTCGTGGACCAGCACGGTCGCGACGCGCTCGCCCCCCTCGTCGGCGGCGCAGGCGGCGTCGGCCAGGCGGTCCCCGACCTCGGCGTAGCTCAGGCCGGTCTCGTCGCGCCAGCTGCCGAGGCCGCTGGAGCGGGGGTCGCCGACCCCAAGCAGTCGGGTGCCGCCGGGCCCATCGACCGGCTCGCCGTCGAGCACCGTCCAGCCCTGCTCGTCGAGGTAGTCGGCGACGAACGGCCCGTTGTCGTGGTTGCCGGTGACGGCCCAGTGCCCGTCATAGCCGTCGAAGGCGGCCGTGACCGAGTCGAGCGAGAACGCCTCCCAGGCCTTGCCGGTCGACGTGTCGTCGCCGGCGTCGAAGACCGCGGTGGCGCCGCCCGCGTCCGCGATGGCGCGGGCCACGGCGTCCATGCCGATGTTGTCGTGGCGGTCGGAGATCAGGGCGACGACGGTCTCGTCCTCCTCGGGCTCGCGCAGCGCCAGGCCCGCGGCGTCCTCGGCGGCCCGGGCGTAGAACTCCTCGCTCTTGGCGTAGGTGTCGACCGCGCTCTCGATGAGCCGGCGGGTCTGCGAGGTGGTGACGTCGCCGAGCACCTCGACGCCGTCGGCCTCCTCGGGGATCGGGACCGTGGGACCGAGGAAGGTGGACAGCGACACCCATCTGCGCCCGGACTCGACGCGCTCGTCCTCGTCGTCCCAGGGCTCCCACAGGCCGATGACCATCAGCGGCACGAAGAGCGCCGCAAGCGCCCCCCGCCGAGACAGCGCCTGGCGGGCCAGCTCGCGGCGGCGAGCGGCCCCCACGGCCGCGAACAGCAGGACCGGCACCAGCCCGAGCACGGCGCCGCGCAGCAGCGCATCGACCAGCAGCCCCTGGATCGCGCCCTTGACCTTGCGGACGGCACCGTCGGGCTGGCTGGCCAGCACCGCGTAGCGCTCGACCAGCGCCTCGGTCGACGGCGCCTCGGTCTTGCCCAGACTGATGTCGGCGCCGATGGGCGATCCGGAGTCGACGCGCAGGTCCGGCAGCACCGGGCCGGTGTGCAGCACCGCCCGGCCGGTCAGGTCGGGCCGGATCACCGCATCGTGGCTGGCCAGCGTGACCGTCCGGCTGCTGTTGAGGAACACCAGCGCCGACGCGACCAGCGCCAGCCCGAGCCAGGCAGCCACGTAGGACAGCCCGATCGCGCCGCGCACCGTCGTACGACCGACCCGCCCGCGGTGGCCCCTCGGCTCGTCGGGCTGCGGCGCCACGGGATCGGTCAGGCCCGCGCCTGCGCGATCGCGTAGAGGGCGACCGAGGCCGCGACCCCCGCGTTGAGCGACTCCAGGCTGTGAGCCATCGGGATCGAGACCAGCTGGTCACAGGTCTCGGCGACCAGGCGCGAGAGCCCGTTGCCCTCCGAGCCGACGACGAGCACCAGGGGCCCGTCTGCCAGGTTCAGGTCGGGCAGCGACACCTCGCCGTCCGCCGCCAGGCCGACCACCATGCAGCCGGCGTCCTGGAAGGCCTTGAGCTGGCGGACCAGGTTGACCGTCTGTGCCACCGGGATCCGGGCGGCGGCGCCGGCGCTGGTCTTCCAGGCCGACGCGGTCATGCCGGCGGCGCGCCGCTCGGGGATGACCACGCCGTGCGCGCCGAAGCCCGCGGCGCTGCGGATCACCGCGCCCAGGTTGCGCGGGTCGGTGACCGAGTCGAGCGCCACGATCAGCGGCGGCTCGTGGTTGGCCGCGGCCAGGTCGAGCAGGTCGTCGGCGTGGGCGTACTCGTACGGCGGGATCCGCGCGGCCAGGCCCTGGTGGACGGCGCCGCTGGTCATCCGGTCCAGCTCGCCCTTGCTCACCTCGAGCAGGTTCAGGCCCCGGTCGGACGCGATCTGGAAGGCCTCGCGCAGCCGGCCGTCGCGCTCGGCGCCCTCGGCGACGTAGACGCCGGTGACCGGCACGCCCTCCCGCAGCGCCTCCACGACGGAGTTGCGCCCGGCGACCCACTCGGCCTCGGTGCCCTTCTTGCGCGGGCGGGTCGAGGTCGAGCGCTGCGACCTCTGCTCGGCCTTGTAGGCCTTGTGGTACGGGCGCTCCTTGGCCTTGGGCGTGGGGCCCTTGCCCTCCAGGCCGCGCTTGACCCGCCCACCGGATCCGGCCGTGGGCTTCTTGCTGGTCTTGCGGATCGCGCCTTTGCGGCTCGAATTGCCGGCCACGTCAGTGTCCTTTTCGGTGGTTGAGGAGCGAGCGAAGCGAGCGTCTCGACCTGTACTGAGGAGCGAGCGCAGCGCTCGTCCTGTGGTGCGAGCCTGCGAGCCTCGAAGGGAGCGTCTCGAAGTGAACCCCGGGCGTCACAGGGTCCACCTTGCTCCGGCAGGGGTGTCCTCGATCTCGATCCCCGCTGCCTTGATCTGGTCGCGGATGGCGTCCGCGCGCGCGAAGTCCTTCTCCGCCCTGGCCTGGGCCCGCTGCTCGAGCAGGCCGGCCACGAGGACGTCGACGGCGGCACTCAGCTTGGCGTCGCCGCCGGAGCCGCCCCAGGCGGGGTCGTCCGGGTGCAGGCCGAGCACGTCGAGCATGGCCAGCACCTCGGCGGCGGCCGTGGAGGCATCTCCTTCGGCGGCCAGCAGCCGGTTGCCCTCGCGGACCGCGTCATAGAGGACCGCCACCGCCGCCGGCGTACCGAGGTCGTCGTCCATCGCCGCGACGAAGGCGTCCGGGAGGGTGCCGGTCTCGACCTCGGGGGCACGCTCCAGGAAGCTCTCGATGCGGCGCAGCCCGGCCGCGGCCTCGTCGAGCGCCTCGAAGCTGAACTCCACGTGCGAGCGGTAGTGGGCCATGAGCAGGTAGAAGCGCAGCTCGATGCCGCGGTAGCGCTGGAGCACCGCGGGGATGGTCAGCGAGTTGCCGAGCGACTTGCTCATCTTCTCGCCGGCGGTGGTGATCCAGGCGTTGTGCATCCAGTAGGTCGCGAAGGGGCGACCGGCGGCACGGGACTGGGCCTGCTCGTTCTCGTGGTGCGGGAAGCGCAGGTCGACACCGCCGCCGTGGATGTCGAAGGCCGCGCCGAGGTACTTGCCGGCCATCGCGGAGCACTCGATGTGCCAGCCGGGGCGACCCGGTCCCCAGGGGCTGGGCCAGGCGGCGGTCTCGGGCTCGCTCTCCTTCTTCCAGCCCTTCCACAGGGCGAAGTCACGGGGGTCGCGCTTCCCACGCGGATCAGCGTCCTCGGCGGCGGCCATGTCCTCGATGCCCTGCCGGGTCAGCTCGCCGTACGACGGCCACGACCGCACGTCGAAGTAGACGTCGCCGGATCCGTCCTCGGCGGGGTAGGCGTGGCCCTTGACGATGAGCTCGGCGATCAGCTCGATCATCTCCGGGACGTGGCCGGTCGCGGCCGGCTCGTAGGTGGGCGGCGCGACGTTGAGCGCGCGGTAGGCGCGGTCGAGCTCTCGGTGCATCTCGTAGGCGAGGTTGTACCAGGGGCGGCCCTGCTCGGCGGCCTTGGTGAGGATCTTGTCGTCGATGTCGGTGACGTTGCGGATGAAGGTGACGTCGAAGCCGCGGTGGCGCAGCCAGCGCTGCAGGACGTCGAAGTTGACGCCGGAGCGGACGTGGCCGACGTGTGGCTCGGACTGCACGGTGAGCCCGCACAGGTAGAGACCCGCCTTCCCCTCCTCGAGGGGGACGAAGTCTCGGACCTCGCGGGTCGCGGTGTCATAGAGCCGGAATGTCACCTGCCAAGTCTAGGAGTTGCGGGTGCCCAGACCCGCATCGAGCGAGTCTGTGACAGAAGTGACTGGTGTGACTTACCGTGGATCGGTGCGCCTCCCCTTCCCCGCCCTGCTGACCACGACCGCCGCCGCCGGCCTCGGCCTCGCGCTCCTCGCGCCGCTGACGCCCGCCACCGGCGCCGCCTCGACTTCCTCGTCCTCCTCCACCGCCGCGGCCAAGCCGCGGTCGATCGCCTACACGCAGTGGGAGACCGGGGCCGAGCTGCGCGCCGGAGCCCGCACCGGGACGATGGTCCTCAAGGGTCGCCTCGCCGTCACGAAGGCGGCGACCGCGCGCCGTACCTATGCGGGGAAGAGCTACCAGGTCGGGCGCTGGCTCTCGCCGTGGACGCCGACGAAGTTCGGCCTCACCGAGCTGATCGCCTCCTGGGAGGCCACCACGCCCGGCAACAGCTGGGTCGAGATCGAGGTGCGTGGGCGGACCACGGCCGGCGCGCGGTCCAGCTTCGACGTGCTCGGCCGCTGGACCTCAGGCGACAGCCACACCAAGCGGCAGACGGTCTCGGGCCAGAAGGACGACCTGGCCAGCGTCGCGGTCGACACCTGGCGCAGCAACGCCAGCGCCGGGCTCAGCTCCTACCAGCTGCGCGTCTCCCTCATGCGCCTGCCCGGCAAGGCCAGCCCGACGGTCGACACGATCGGGGCCGTCGCCTCCCGGCTGCCCACCGGGGACGTCGTCGAGTCCAAGCCCGGCGTCGCCCGCGGCACGGTGCTCGACGTGCCGCGCTACTCCCAGATGGTCCACGAGGGCCACTACCCGCAGTGGGGCGGCGGCGGCGAGGCGTGGTGCTCGCCCACCTCGACCTCGATGGTCCTCGGCTACTACGGCGCGCTGCCGAAGCCGGTGCGCTATGCCTACCTGCCCTCCGACCACGTCGACCCGTGGGTCGACCACGCGGCGCGGATGACCTACGACACGGCCTACGACGGCACCGGCAACTGGCCGTTCAACACCGCGTATGCCGCCGCGCAGACCGGCGGCGCGTTCGTCACGAGGCTGCGCTCGATGCGCGAGGCCGAGCGGTTCATCGCCGCCGGCATCCCGCTGGTCATCTCCGTGGCATTCGGCTCGGGCGAGCTCACCGGCGCCCCGATCTCCGCCACCGACGGACACCTGCTCGTGGTCGTCGGCTTCACCCAGTCCGGCGACGTGGTGGTCAACGACCCCGCCTCTACCACCCGCGCGGGCGTGCGCCGTACCTACGACCGCGGCGAGCTCGAGAACGCCTGGCTCCCCACCACCGGCGGCACCACCTACGTCATCACCGACGCCGCCCACCCGGTCCCGGACACCGCCCACACCAACTGGTGATCGGGGCGGCGCCGCTGACGCGGCTCTGGTAACGGCGACGCCCGCCGCTCAGCCGGACGCCGACAGGTCGATGCCATGCCGGCCGGTGGCGCCGTCGGGCAGGACGTCGCGCTCGACCTCGGTCTGCACGAGTCCTTCCGCGTCGGTCGCGCGGACCACGATGCGGTGCTCGCCCGGCTCCAGGTCGACCACCGCGCGCCACTGCACCCAGGTGTCGATCGTGCCCGGGTCGGCGAGGTCGGCCTGCTGCCAGGCACCGCCGTCCACGGCGACCTCGACGGCCGAGATGCCGGTGTGCTGGGCCCAGGCGACCCCGGCGACGGTCACCTCGCCCGCCGCGACCTCGGCACCCGAGTCCGGTACGTCGATCCGCGAGGCCAGCTTGACCGGGCCACGCTCGGCCCAGCCCTTCTCGGTCCAGTAGGCCTGGATGTCGGCGAAGCGCGTGACCTCCAGGTCCACCACCCACTTGGTCGCGGAGACGTAGCCGTAGAGCCCGGGCACGATCGTGCGCACCGGGAAGCCGTGCTCGATGGGGAGCGGCTTGCCGTTCATGGCGACCGCCAGCATCGCGTCGCGGTCGTCGGTCAGCACCTCCAGCGGGGTGCCGCAGGTCCAGCCGTCCTCGGAGGTCTGCAGGACCGCGTCCGCGCCCGGCTGCACACCGGCGTCGGCCAACAGCGTGGCGACGCGGACCCCGCTCCACCAGGCGTTGCCGATGAGGTCGCCGCCGACCGGGTTGGACACACAGTTGAGCGTCACCCAGGCCTCGGTCTTCTCGAAGGCGTTGAGCTCGTCGAAGGTCAGCTCGATCTCGCGGTCGACCAGCCCGTGGATGCGCAGCCGCCAGTCACTCGGGTTGATCACCGGGATGGCGATGGCGGTGTCGATGCGGTAGAAGTCCGTGGCGCTGGTCAGCCACGGCGAGATGCCGTCGGCGCCAATGAGGGCGCGCGGCGGGACCTGGGGGGCGCTCACGCCCGGCAGCCGCAGCAGCCCGCGGATGCGCTCCACCTCGCGGCGCCCCGCACCGACGAACCGTCCGAGCACTCCCGCCACCGCCGCCGTGCCGGCGACCGCGCCGGCACCGATGAGGAACCCTCGCCGCGAGGACTCCGGCATCGCGGCGGCCGGCTCACCGAGCTCGATCGACTCGGTCGCCACGTCCGCCGTACGCAGCGGGGCGGCGAGAAGCGACAGGGCCACCAACCAGGTCACGAACCCCACCAGCACCGGCAGCGCGTCGGTGGCGTTGGCGGTGCCCTGCGGTAGCAGCACCGCCAATGCCGCCGCGACCGCGAGCGCGGTCAGGACCAGCACCGGCGCCCACCAGCTGCTCCGGGCGAGGTGGCCGACGACGGCGAACAGCACCGTGACGACCGCCAGGATCCCGGCGACCAGGACCGCCTTGTCCTGATGCCCCAGCAGGTCGATCGCCGCCTCGGCCACGGGGCCCGGGGTCAGCCGGATGACGTCCTCGGCCACGGCGACCACGGGCGACTCGCGGATGGAGAGCAGGTTGGCGGTGAGGTAGCTCGTCGTCAGCCCCGCCGCACCGGCGAGGATCCCGGCCAGAGGCCAGGCCCCACGAGTCGACGTCACACCCTCGATTGTGGCTCAGGCATCATCGGGGGGTGAAGCAGCCCCGGATCGGTATCGGCACCGACGTCCACCGGCTCGTCCCCGGCGTCCCCCTCCACCTCGCCGGCCTGGCCTGGCCCGACGAGCCCGCCGGGCTCGAAGGCCACTCCGACGCCGACGTCGCGGCCCACGCGGCGTGCGACGCGCTGCTGTCGGCGGCCGGCCTCGGTGACCTCGGCTCGAACTTCGGTACGTCGGACCCGGCCTGGGCCGGTGCCTCCGGGGCGGCGCTCCTGGGCGAGACCGCACGGCGCGTGCGCGAGGCCGGATTCGAGATCGCCAACCTCGCCGTCCAGGTCATCGGCAACCGCCCCCGTCTGGGGCCGCGACGCGCCGAGGCCGAGGCCGCCCTGTCGGGCGCCGCCGGCGCGCCGGTGCGCGTCTCCGCCACCACGACCGACGGCCTCGGCCTCACCGGCCGCGGCGAGGGTGTCGCCGCCATCGCCACGGCCCTGCTGCTGAGCGAGGCCTGACGCGAGGCCTCCCGAGGCGATGACCTCGTCCATCGCCGTCTCGGCCAGACGTTCTGGCCCTCTCCCTTGTCAAGACCAGATCAGGTGGGCAGGCTGTCGGCCATGTCTCCAGACGGGCGTCACCACGGGGGGGGACCAGTGGTGGTCATGGGCGTGTCCGGGTCCGGCAAGAGCACCGTCGGCGCCGCCCTCGCCCAGCGCCTGAGCGCCCCCTTCGCCGACGCCGACGACTTCCACCCCGCGGCCAACGTGGCCAAGATGACCGCCGGCCACGCCCTGGACGACGACGACCGCCGGCCCTGGCTGGAGGCCTTGGGGATCTGGCTGGCCGACCACGAGGGGGGCGGGGTGATGACCTGCTCGGCGCTCAAGAGGGCCTACCGCGACCGGCTGCGGGCGCACGCACCCGAGACGGCCTTCGTGCACCTGCACGGCGACCGCGGCGTCATCGCCCGCCGCCAGGCCACCCGGCCCGGGCACTTCATGCCGGCCTCGCTGCTGGACTCACAGTTCGCCACCCTCGAGCCCCTCGAGGCCGACGAGCACGGCTTCGTCGTCGACGTGGACCAGTCGGTGGACGCGATCGTCGAGCAGGTCGCCGGACACCTGGCCCCGCCCGGGGTCGGCTGATGTCCCCCGCCGTCATCCTGGCCGCGACCGAGCTGACCGAGCCGGTCGCCGGCGGCGGCCGGCTGGTGCTCGCCGCCCTGGTCGGCATCGCGCTGATCGTCGGGCTGATCACCTTCCTCAAGGTGCACCCGTTCCTCGCACTGATCGTGGGCGGCTTCGCCGTCGGGGTCGTCGCCGGCGTGGACGTCGCCGACGTGGTCACCAGCTTCACGACCGGCTTCGGCACCACGGCGGCCGGCGTCGGCATCCTGATCGCGCTCGGTGCGATGTTCGCCAAGCTGCTCGCCGACTCCGGCGGCGCCGACGAGATCGTCGACGCCATCGTCGGCCGCGCCAGCACGCGGAGCCTGCCGTGGGCCATGGCGGCCGTGGGAGCGCTGATCGGGCTGCCGATGTTCTTCGAGATCGGGCTGGTCCTGCTGATGCCGGTGATCTACCTGGTCGCCCGGCGCGCGCAGCTCTCCCTCGTCACCGTGGGCATCCCCGCCCTGGCCGGCCTCTCGGCGATGCACGGCCTGGTGCCGCCGCACCCCGGCCCGCTCGTCGCCATCGACGCTCTGGGCGCCGACCTCGGCACCACGCTGGCGCTCGGAGTGCTGGTCGCGGTCCCCACCGTCGTCGTCGCGGGGCCGCTGTTCGCGCCGATCGCCGGGCGGTGGGTGCCGGTGCCGGCGCCCGACCGCTTCGAGGCGCGCGAGTCGGAGACGGTGGAGCGGCGGCCGTCGTTCCCGGTCACCCTCTTCACCGTCCTGCTGCCGGTGCTGCTGATGATGGGCAAGGCGCTCGCCGACATCCTCATCGACGACGAGGACGATCCGGTCCAGCGGGTGCTCGACGTGGTCGGGACCCCGGTCGTCGCCCTGCTGATCGCCGTCGTCGTCGCGATCTTCACCTTCGGCCGCGGCGCGGGCATGGACCGCGAGGCCGTCGCCACGTCCATCGAGTCGTCCCTGCCGCCGATCGCCGGGATCCTGCTGATCGTGTGTGCCGGCGGCGGCTTCAAGCAGGTGCTGGTCGACACCGGGATCGGCACCCGGCTCGCCGACTGGGCCCAGGACTTCGACGTCTCCGTGATCGTCCTGGCCTGGCTGCTCGCGGTCCTGATCCGCCTGGCCACGGGATCGGCCACCGTCGCGACCATCACCGCCTCCGCCCTGGTGGTCGGCCTGGCCGAGGGCCTCAGCCAGGGCGAGACCTCGCTCGTCGTCCTCGCCGTCGGGGCCGGGTCGGTCTTCTTCTCCCACGTCAACGACGCCGGCTTCTGGCTGGTCAAGGAGTACTTCGGCATCTCGGTCGGCCAGACCATCAAGACCTGGTCGGCCATGGAGACGATCCTGTCGGTCACCGGCCTGATCTTCGTGCTCCTGCTCAACCTGGTGATCTAGCAGCCGGGTCGACTCAGGCCGCGTGCATCTTGCGGTGGCCGACGAGCACGACGCCGTCGACCACCTTGACGTCGTACGCCGGAACGGAGATGTGGGCGTCCTCAAGGCACTTGCCACTGCGCAGGTCGAAAGCGTGGCGGTGCGAGGTGGACGCGACGAACGGGACGTCGCCTCGGGTTCCCACGATCCCGCGCGCGATGACCGAGGCCTTGGCGAACGGGTCGTGGTTGCCGAGGGCGTAGACGTGGTCGTCCTGCGTCCGGAAGATCGCGATCGCCTGGCCGTGCACCAGCGCCGTGACGCCGCGCTCGACCTCGAGCTCGGCCACCCGGCAGACCGGCTGCCACTCCTCTGCGTAAGGGGAGCGAGGTGTCATCGCGACCTCCTTTCGTGTCTCGGAACCTAGGTTGCGCGTGTGTGCCCCCTGTTTCGCCGTGTAACAGCCGTGAAAACGATCGCCCGCGCCCCGACCGCCGCGGCCGACCCTTGCCTCGGGTGACCCGCGTCACCTACTGTGCGGTCATACGTGATTGATACACGCACATATGTGCATCAGGAGGAACGATGACCGACGCGCCGATGGCCACGGCGGAGGCAGCCCGCCACGCCCTGCACACGATGTGGAGCATCCGCCGCTTCGAGGAGGCCGTGGACGACCTCTTCGCCCGCGGACTCATGCACGGCACCATGCACCTGTCGATCGGTCAGGAGGCCTCGGCGACCGGCGTCTGCATGGCGCTGCGCCCGGACGACGCCATCACCTCGACCCACCGCGGTCACGGGCACTGCATCGGCAAGGGCGCCGACCTGACCCGCATGATGGCCGAGCTGCTCGCGAAGGAGACCGGCTACTGCCGCGGGCGCGGCGGCTCGATGCACATCGCCGACGTGGCGACCGGCAACCTCGGCGCCAACGGCATCGTTGCCGGGGGCATCCCGATCGCGACCGGCGCGGCCCTCGCCTACCGGATGCGCGGTGAGGACCGGGTGGTCGCCTGCTTCTTCGGCGACGGAGCCACCAACGAGGGCGCCTTCCACGAGGCGGTGAACCTCGCCGCCATCTGGAAGCTCCCGGTCGTCTTCGTCTGCGAGAACAACAAGTACGGCATGTCGTTCTCGACCGAGAAGTCGATGGCCGTCGAGAACATCGCCGACCGCGCGGCCGCCTACGGCATCCCCGGCGTCACGGTCGACGGCAACGACGTCTCGGCCGTCTACGAGGCCACCCGCACGGCGGTCGACCGGGCGCGCGCCGGTGAGGGCCCCACGCTGGTGGAGAACCTCACCTACCGGTGGAAGGGCCACAGCAAGTCCGACAAGAACCTCTACCGCACCAAGGAGGAGATCTCGGAGTGGCGAGCCCAGGACCCGATCCTCCGCTTCGAGCACGACCTCAAGGAGTCGGGACTGCTGTCCGAGGAGGAGATCCAGGGCATCCGGACGCAGGCGATGGAGGAGATGCGCGACGCGGTCCGCACCGCCAACTCCGCCCCCGACGCCGACCCCTCGGACCTCCTCGACGCGGTCTTCGCGCCCGTCTGACCCGCCCATCCCCCAGGAGCCCCCATGACCAGCACCCAGACGACCAGCGCGCCCACCGACACCGGCCGCGAGATCACCTACTCCGAAGCCATCCGTGAGGCGATTGGCCAGGCCATGGAGGCCGACGAGCGGGTCTTCATGCTCGGTGAGGACATCGGCATCTACGGCGGCGCCTTCGGCGTCAGCGGCGACCTCTACCACCGCTTCGGCGCCGAGCGGATCCGGGACACCCCGATCTCCGAGCTCGGCATCGTCGGCGCGGCGGTGGGCGCGGCCCTCGCCGGGATGCGGCCCATCGTGGAGATCCAGTTCTCCGACTTCACCAACCAGGCGATGGACCAGATCGTCAACCAGGCCGCCAAGATCCACTTCATGCTCGGTGGCGCCGCCACCGTGCCGATGGTCTTGCGGGCCCCCCTGGGCTCCGGCACCGGCGCGGCCGCGCAGCACTCTCAGAGCCTCGAGGCCTGGTTCGCGCACGTGCCGGGTCTCAAGGTCGTCATGCCGTCCTCGGCGGCGGACGCGAAGGGCCTGCTGCTGTCCGCGATCGACGACCCCAACCCGGTCATCGTGCTGGAGCACAAGCTCCTCTACCGCACCTCCGGCCCCGTCCCCGAGGAGGCCGTCCGCGTCCCCCTCGGGAAGACGAACGTCGTCCGCCGTGGCAGCGACCTCACCATCGTCGCCACCGGCGTCATGGTGTCGCGCTCGCTCGAGGCCGCCGGCATCCTCGCCGACGAGGGCGTCGACGTCTCCGTCATCGACCCTCGCACCCTGAGCCCTCTCGACGACGCGCCGATCCTCGAGGACGTCGGCCGCACGGGCCGGGTGCTGCTGGTCCAGGAGGCCCCGGGACACGGCGGGTTCACGGCCGAGATCGCCGCGAGGATCACCGAGTCCCCCACCATCTACCGGCTGCTCGCACCGGTGAAGCGTCTCAGCGGCCTCAACGCGCCCATCCCCTACGCGCCTCAGCTCGAGACCGCCTCGGTCCCGCAGGTCGCCGACATCGTCGACCAGGCGCTCACGATCATGAAGGAGTCGTGATGACGCGCCTCGCCATCAGGATGCCCAAGATGTCCATGACGATGACCGAGGGCGAGGTCTCGGAGTGGATGGTCGCGGTCGGCGCCGAGGTCGCCGAGGGCGACGTCGTCTGTGAGGTCATGACCGACAAGGTCGACATGGAGGTCGAGAGCACCGTCAGCGGGCGCCTCGTCGAGATCGTGGTCGCCTCCGGCGTCGCGAACGTCGGCGACCCCATCGGGTGGGTCGAGGGCGAGGACACCGGCGGCGGATTCGGCGACCTGCTGATGGCGCCGGAGCCCGACGCCGCGGCCGTCGAGACCACCACGGAGGACGTGCCCGCCACCGAGGCCCCTCGCACCGTGCTGGAGGCCGAGGACTCCCCCGCACCCGACCCGGCTGCGGCGCCCGCACCGCCCGATCCGGCCTCCTCCGGACCGCCCGCGGCCGTCCCCCGCGCCCGCGGCCTCGCCGCCGAGCGCGGCATCGACCTGGCCGACGTGGTCGGCAGCGGCCCGGACGGGCTGATCCGCGTCGCCGACGTGGAGGCGCTGGCCCAGCCCGTCGCTACCCCTGCGGCGCCGCCGGCCGCACCACCGGCCGCGCCAGCCACACCGGCCACACCGGCCAGGGCGCCTCAGCCGCAGGCCCGCCCGGCCGGCGACCGCAAGACAGCCATCCGCGGTGCCGTGGCCCGCAAGATGACGCCGAGCGCGGCGATCCCGCAGTTCACGGCATGGCGCACGATCGAGCTCGACGCGGTCGACGGCCTGCGCCAGGGGGTCTCCTGGACCACCGTGCTGCTGCGGGCGTACGCCGCGGCCCTGCGCGAGGTGCCGGACCTGCTGTGCCGCTGGGAGGACGACCGCGCCACGGAGAGCGGGCCGCCGAGCATCGCACTCGCCGTGGCCACCGACCGCGGGCTGCTGGTGCCGACGTTCCTCGAGCCCGACCTCGGGAGCGCGGCGGACCTCGACGCCGAGATCCGCGCCGTGGTCCGCTCGGCGCACGCCGGCAAGCTGGACTCGGCCTACATGGGCGTAGCCAACGGCTCGCTGTCCAACCTGGGCGGTCTCGGCGTCGACCGCTTCCAGGCGCTGCTGACCCCGCCCCAGGCCAGCGTCCTGTCCCTCGGCAGCATCCGGCAGCGACCGGTCGCGGTCCCCGGCGGCGTGGGCTCGGCCCTCACCGTCGAGGCCGGCCTCACCGTCGACCACCGGGTGGCCGACGGCGCCCACGCAGCGGAGCTCCTGCAGCGCCTCGCCGCGCGGCTGAGCGGGGCCCTCTAGCCCCGCCGCTCACCCACCGCGCCGGCGTCGCGGGACCTGCGGGTCCCGCGGCGCCGATGGGCGCTCCCACGCGACCCCTGTCAACCCCTTGACGTGACGCACGTTACAGGCGACAGTCCTGCCTACCAGATGTGATCACAAGATGCACAAAGGTGACGATGGCAGCCCCACGAGACCCCAGCACGCTCATGCGCGCCGCGTACCTCTACTACGTCGAGGACCGGTCGCAGGCGGCGATCGCCGAGGAGCTCGGCACCAGCCGGTCCAACGTGTCGCGGATGCTGGACGAGGCCAAGCGGCAGGGCATCGTCGAGATCCGGCTCAACGACCCCTCAGGCCGGCACCGCCAGCTCGAGGAGCAGCTCGCCACGCGTTTCGGCCTCACCGAGGCGAGGGTCGCCCCCCGAGGGGCCCGGTCCGGCGCCAGCGCCGAGGATCGGGTCGGGGGCCTCGCCGCGGGCCTGCTCCTGGAGAGCCTCAAGGAGCCGATGACCGTGGCCCTGTCCTGGGGCAGCGCCCTGCAGTCGATGGTCTTCGCGGTGACGACCGACGCCGACCACGACGTGACGGTCGTCCAGCTCCTCGGCGGCGTCTCGGCGGTCAACAACGACATCAGCGGACAGGAGCTCGTGCGCGAGCTCGCCGTGCGGCTCGGGGCCTCCTACCGCCTGCTCCACGCCCCCGCGACGCTCGAGTCCGCCCAGGCCGCCCGGTCGCTGCTCGAGGAGTCCTCGGTGCGCGCGGCCCTCGGCCTGGCCCGTAGCGCGGACCTCGCCTTCGTCGGCGTCGGCGACCCCACCCACGGTTCGTCGGCGGCCGTGCTCGAGTCCCTGCGCCTCGACGAGGAGGAGGACCGGGACTTCTGGGCGCGCGGCCCCGTGGGCGACCTCGCCGGCCGCTACGTCACGGCGAGCGGCGAGCCCGTCGGCGGCCCGGTCGAGGAGCGGGTCGTCGGCGTCAACCTGGCCGACCTCAACCACATCCCCGTGGTCTACGGGGTCGCGGTCGGTCGCTCCAAGACGACCGCCGTCCTGGGTGCCCTGCGGGGCCACCACGTCGACGGCCTGGTCGTCGACGAGGCCCTCGCCCGGAGCCTGCTCAGCCACTGACCCGCACGCCCCCACCCGAAGGAGCACCACCGTGAAGAAGGTCCTCGTCATCTGCGGCACCGGCGTCGCCACGTCGACCATGGTCGCCAGCAGCATCAAGGAGCACTGTGCCGCGCAGGGCATCGACGTGCAGGTCACCCAGGGCAAGGTCATGGACCTGCTCGGCTCCACCCCCGACGTCGACGTCATCGTCGCCACGACCGCGGTCCCCGACGGCATCACCGTCCCGGTCGTCCCCGGTCTGCCGTTCCTGACCGGGATGGGCAAGGACCAGGCCCTGGCCGACGTCGTCTCCCACCTGCAGTGACCGGACCCCGCCTCCCCCGCCCGCCCTCCGCATCGACCCCGCCGCCTCGACCTCACAGAAGGTGATCCCATGGAAGCCGTCAGCGCCTACATCAACGACCTCGGAGCCGCGGTCGTGCTCCCGGTCCTCATCGCGGTCTTCGCGATGGCCCTCGGGCAGAGCTTCTCCCGCTCGGTCCGCTCCGGTGTGCTCATCGGCGTCGGCTTCGTGGGCATCAACCTGGTCATCGGCCTGCTCGGCAACTCGATCAGCCCGGTCGCGCAGGCCCTGGCCGGCCGCCTCAACGTGGACCTCGACATCATCGATGTCGGCTGGCCCTCCAGCGCCGCGATCGCGTTCGGCTCCCAGGTGGGCGCGGTGATCATCCCCTTCTGCCTGGCGCTCAACGTCGTCCTGCTGCTCGCGGGGCTGACTCGCACCTTCGACATCGACCTGTGGAACTACTGGCACTTCGCCCTGGGCGGCGCACTGGTCGCCGTCGTCATGGACAGCTTCTGGTGGGGCCTGTTCGCCGCCGGCGTCGCCATGATCATGGTGCTCGCCCTGGCCGACCTGGCCGCGCCGATGATCCAGAAGTACTTCGGCTTCCCCGACATCTCCTTCCCGCACGGCACCTCGGCGCCGTACGCCCTGCTGGCGATCCCGCTCAACCGGCTGATGGACAAGATCCCCGGCCTCAACAAGATCGAGGCCGACCCGGTCGCGATCCAGCGGCGCTTCGGCATCTTCGGCGAGACCCTCTTCGTGGGCCTGGTCATCGGGCTGCTGCTGGGCATCGCCGGCTTCGGGTTCGACGACCCGCGCGCCGACTCGATCAGCATCCTGACCCTCGGCATCACCGTCGCCGCGGTCATGGTCATCCTGCCGCGCATGGTCGCGATCCTGATGGAGGGCCTCGTGCCCGTCTCCGAGGCCGCCCGTGACTTCATGGCCAAGCGCTTCCCGGGCCGCAAGTACTACATCGGCCTCGACTCCGCCATCGCCGTCGGCCAGCCGGCCGTGATCGCCACCTCGCTGATCCTGGTGCCCGTGACCCTGCTCGTCGCCATCGCGCTGGCTCCCCTGGGCAACCGGGTGCTGCCGCTGGTGGACCTCGCCACGATCCCGTTCATCGTGGCGGTCATGGTGCCGATCTTCCGCGGCAACATCGTGCGCTCGGTCATCGGTGGCGCGATCGCCATCGGTGGCGGGCTGTTCATCGCCACGGCCCTCGCACCCACCTTCACCTCGGTGGCCCTGGCCTCGGGCTTCGAGAACTCCACCGGCTCCAACACCATCTCCTCCCTCGTCGACGGCGCCAACCCCCTCACGGGGGCCCTGGTCGCCTTGAGCGAGCTCGGCCCCGTCGGTCCCGTTGCCGGCCTCGTGATCGCGCTGGCCTTCGCGCTGTTCGTGCGCCGGATCGTCCTCAAGCGCGACGAGGCCGAGGCCCAGGCGCAGAGCGCCGCTCCGGTGGGCCCGTGACCGACGCCTCCCAGCCGGTCCTCGAGGCGTCGCTCTGCTTCGTGGGGTCGTCCGCCGCCGGCATCCGCGACGCCACCTCGGCGCTGCGGCTGCTGGGGCGGGCGGCCACCGAGCAGGGCTTCGCCGCCCCGACGTACGTCGACGCCCTGCTGGCACGGGAGGAGGCGTACCCGACCGGACTGCCGCTTCCCGTGCCGGTGGCCATCCCGCACGCGGACGCCACCCACGTGCGCGTCCCGGCCCTGGCGGCGCTGGTGCCGCCCGCCCCGCTCACGTTCGGTGAGATGGGCAGCAAGGACCGCACGGTCGAGGCCGAGCTGGTGCTGCTGCTGCTGGTCGACGACCCCCAGCAGCAGGTCGGCCTGCTGGGTCGCCTGATCACGGCTCTGCAGCGCCCCGACCTGCGCGAGCGCCTTCTGGCGGACCCCGACACCCCCACGGCGCTGGCGGCACGCTTCACGACACTGCTGGAGGGGTGAGCGCGCCCGCCGGCCGCACCCGAGCGCCGCGCCGGAATCACCGCTCGGGGGGAATTGGACCCCCTCGGGGGCTTGACGTGACCTGCTTCACACTCTTATACATGTCGTGACCATATGTGACGAACCTTACGCACAAAGGTGACGACCGTGCCGAATCCCCGCGACCCAGCGATGCTGCTGGCCGCCGCGCGCCTGTACTACCTGGCGGGCAAGTCGCAGGCGCAGGTCGCCGACGAGCTGGGCACGAGCCGGTCCAACGTGTCCCGCATGCTCTCGGAGGCGCTGAGTCGGGGCATCGTCGAGATCCGGATCAACGACCCGGCGGGCCGCGTGCACGAGCTCGAGGACGAGCTGAAGCGGGCCTTCGGGCTGCGCGATGTCCGGGTGGCCTCCGCCAGCCTCGGCCCCGCCGCGCGGATCGAGGAGCAGGTCGGCACCCAAGCGGCCCGGCTGCTGCTCGACAACCTCAAGGACTCGGTGCGGGTCGCGCTGTCGTGGGGCCACGCGCTGCAGTCAATGGTGTACGCCACGACCAGCGACCAGGAGTTCCACCGGCTCTCGCTGGTGCAGCTGGTCGGCGGCCTGTCGTCGGTACGCAACGAGATCAGCGGCCAGGAGCTGGTGCGTGAGCTCGCCGTCCGCCTGGGTGCGGAGTACCGCTTCCTGCACGCCCCCGCGACCCTCGAGACCCGAGCCTCGCGTGACGCGCTCACCCGTGAGCCCTCGATCGCGGAGGCGCTGGTCGAGGCGGGGCGCGCCGACATCGCGTTCGTCGGGGTCGGCACGCCCTCGCACGGCTCGTCGTCGGCCATCTTGGACTCGCTGAGCCTCAGCGAGTCCGACCGTCGCGCGTTCTGGGACGCCGGGCCGGTCGGCGACGTCGCGGCCCGCTACTTCACCGCCGACGGGACTCCCGTGCGGGGCGCGGTCGACGACCGCATCCTCGGGCTCCCTCTGGAGGACCTCGTCGCCATCCCCCAGGTCGTCGGGGTCGCCTACGGGCGCGCGAAGACGCCCGGCGTCGTGGGCGCCCTGCGCGGGCACATCATCGACTCCCTCGTCTGCGACGAGACCCTCGCCCGCAGCATCCTCAGCGAGGTGCGCGGCGGGTCCGCCACCGGCTCTACCGACAGGAAGAACTCATGACCTCCACCGCTCTCTGGCTGCTCGTGGCCGTCGTCGCCGGCTGGCTGGTCCAGCTCTACTTCACCTACCAGCAGTCCATGGCGTTCAACCGGCGCGTGCGCGAGCTGCGGAAGTCGGGCACCGTCACCGTCGGCGTCGCCGGCAAGCGCTACCGCGGCGGACGGGCGTTCGTCGCCCTCGCGGTCGACGACCACCGGATCGTGCGCGACGCCATCTCGCTGCGCGGCTTCACCACCTTCGCCCGCGCCCGACCGGTCCCGGCTCTCTTCGACGTCAAGGTCAACCACATCCAGGGCGACCGCGACTTCCCCCAGCTCACCCGGCAGGAGCGTGAGGCCGCACGCCAGGCCGTCACGCTGCTGCGCCAGGGGGTGGACACGATCGATCGGGCGCCCGTGTAGCAGCACGCCGCTCGCCGGTCCGGGGTGGAGCCCGGACTGACGAGCGGCGCAGGAGTCGAGCGGGTCCGCCCGCGGAATAACCATCGATGCCAGGCAAGCATCACCGACCAGGCCTTCACGCGAGGGTCGACTCGACAGGAGCAATCATGCCATTCACCCAACTGGCGGCGAACCTCACCGCCGCCGAGACAACGGTCGACGAGCCAGGGGGTGTGTTCGGCGCGCTCGCCGACGCCGCCGACTGGTTCATCGGCCTCTTCGAAGCCGGCGGCGAGGTCTTCCTGGGTCTCGTCACCGGGATCATCCCGACCCTGGTCGTGCTGCTCACCGCGGTCAACGCGCTGATCCGCTGGATCGGGCCCGAGCGGATCGACAAGCTCGGCGAGTACGCCGCGCGGCCGGGCATTCAGTACTACCCCGTGCGGTACCTGATCTTCCCCGTCGTGTCGGTCTTCTTCCTGACCAACCCGATGGCCTACACCATGGGCCGGTTCCTGCCGGAGCGCTACAAGCCGGCGTTCTACGACTCGGCCGTGAGCTTCGTCCACCCGATCACCGGGCTCTTCCCGCACGCCAACGCGGGTGAGCTGTTCGTGTACTTCGGGATCGCCGCCGGCATCACCCAGCTCGGCCTGGGCACCAGCGACCTGGCCGTGCGCTACCTGCTGGTGGGCATGCTCGTGATCCTCATCCGCGGCATCGTCACCGAGATCATCACGGCGCGCATGCTGGCCCGCCGTACCTCCACCGAGGAGGTGCCGGCATGAGCACCACCACGACGAACACCCCCGGAGGCGGGGGCATGAACGGCGTCAACAAGGTGCTGGTCGGCGTCGGCAAGTCCGTCGGCGGCATCGTCGGCGTCCTCTACCAAGCCGGCCGCGACACGATCGACACCGTCATCCGCAACATCCTGCCGTTCATGGCGTTCATCGCCGTGCTGATCGGCATCATCAACGAGTCGGGGCTCGGCGACAAGCTGGCCCACCTCGTGGAGCCGCTCGCCGGCAACCTGATCGGGCTGCTCGCGATCAGCATCTTCTGCTCGATCCCGATCCTCTCCCCGGTCCTCGGACCGGGGGCCGTCATCGCCCAGGTCGTCGGCGTCCTCCTCGGCGACCGCATCGCCAAGGGCGACATCGCACCCCAGTACGCCCTCCCGGCTCTCTTCGCGATCGACCCTCAGGTCGGCTGCGACTTCATCCCGGTCGGGCTCGCCCTCGGGGAGGCCGAGGCAGAGACAGTCGAAGTCGGCGTCCCAGCGGTGCTGATCTCGCGACTCGTCACCGGCCCGCTGTCCGTGGTCATCGCCTACCTGGCGAGCTTCGGGCTCTACAGCACGGACTGAACGACCCCGCGCCGGGCGGGTTGCCCCTGACCCGCCCGGCGCGGCTCCCCAGGCCGGGACCCCCGGCCCCATCTCGACGCCGACCCGGTCGGCAGCTAGGAGCACCACCATGAGCGACTACAAGCCGGTCCAGGTCACCAAGGGTCGGGGCGGCTGGGGCGGACCCCTCACGATCTGCCCCACCGACGACCGTCCCCTGATCGCGTCGATCACCGGCGGCGGCATCCACCCCGTCGCGCAGAAGATCGCCGACCTCACGGGCGGCGAGGCCTTCGACGGGTTCAAGAGCTCGGCGCCGTTCGACAAGATCGCCGTCGCCGTCATCGACTGCGGCGGCACGGCCCGCGTCGGGGTCTACCCGATGAAGAAGGTCAAGACCGTCGACGTGCACGCGACCAGCCCCGCCGGTCCGCTCGCGCAGTTCATCACCGAGGACCTCTTCGTCTCCGGCGTGAAGCCCGAGGACGTGGCCGAGGCATGAGCGGAACCGAGAGCGCGGCCACCACCGCCACGGTCTACCAGTCGACGGTCACCCAGGTCGGCGGCCAGGTCGAGGCCTTCCTCTCGCACGGGCTGCTCATCTTCTTCGGCGCCGGCTCGCCGGCCGAGCTCCACGACATCTCCGTGCTCCACGAGGCCGACGTCGCCGACGACGGCCCGCGCCCCGGCGACACCGTCCTGGTGGGGAGCACCTCGCTCGAGGTGCTCGCGGTCGGCGACGTCGTCCGCGACAACCTCCTCAACCTGGGCCACCTGGACCTCAAGGCCGACGGCCGCACCGAGGCCAAGCTCCCAGGCGACGTCTGTGTCCGCAAGGGCGACCTGCCGCTGCTCGCGGTCGGCGACACGTTCCGGATCAGCCGCTCCCCCGACTCCCCGAAGGCAGTGACCCCATGAGCTACCGAGACCGGCTCCAACACAGGCTCGACGAGACCGGACGCCCCCTGCGCGTCGGACTCGTCGGAGCCGGACAGATGGGCCGCGGGCTCGCCGCCCAGCTGCTCCGCATGCCGGGCATCTCCCTGTCCGCCGTACTCGACGTCCAGCGCGAGCGGGCCCTGGAGGCCCTCACCCAGGCCGGCATCGAGGCCGTCGACGTCGACGGTCCCGCGGCCGCGGCCGCGGCCGTCGAGGCCGGGCACAGCGTCGCCCTCGAGCGGATCGAGGACCTCGCCGGGCTGCCCCTCGACATCGTGGTCGAGGCCACGGGCGTCCCCGAGGTCGCCGTCCAGGTAGCCGTCGCCGCCCTCTCCGCCGGCATCTCGGTCGCGACGCTGACCGTCGAGGCCGACGTGACCATCGGGCGCTACATGGCCCGCCTCGCCGAGGAGTCCGGAGCCGTCTACTCCGTATGCCGCGGCGACGAGCCCGTGGAGACCAAGATCCTGGTCGACTACGCGCGCGACCTGAACTTCGAGGTGATCTGCGCCGGCAAGGGCAAGAACAACCCGCTCGACCCGTACGCGACACCCGAGTCGCTGGCCGAGCGCGCGGCGGGCAAGCAGATGAACCCCAAGATGCTGACCAGCTTCGTGGACGGCTCCAAGGCCATGATCGAGATGGCGTCGCTGGCCAACACGACCGGTCTCGAGGTCAGCACGCCCGGGATGCACGGCCCGGCCTCGACGGTCCAGACCCTGCACCAGACCTTCGCGTTGAAGGAGGACGGCGGCGTCCTGGACCGCGCCGGGGTGGTCGACTACTGCACCGGCCCGGTCGCCCCGGGTGTCTTCGTGGTGATCCGCACCGAGGACCCCTACGTGCACCACGAGATGACCTACCTGCAGATGGGTGACGGTCCGTACTTCGCGCTGTACCGGCCCTACCACCTGGCCAGCATCGAGGCGCCCCTGACGGTCTACGAGATGGCGCTCGACAAGCGGGCCAGCCTGGTCTCCGAGCACTGGACGGCCGAGGTCGGCGCGCAGACGAAGCGGGCCATGAAGGCCGGCGAGCGGGTCGACGGCATCGGCGGTTCGACGGTCCGCGGCCACATCGAGGCGTCGGCCGACTTCGCCGCGGCGGGCCGCGTTCCGCTCGGAGTCCTGGCCGGGGCCACCCTGGTCCGCGACGTCCCGGTCGACCACACCCTCACCTACGACGACGTGCAGGTCGACGAGTCGCTGCTGATCGTGCGGATGCGCCGGATCCAGGAGGCGATGGACGACGCCGGAGCCGACGTCCCGGGCCTCGCCGCACTCCGCTCGGCCCTGGTCGCCTGAGCGCGGTCCGACATGCTCGACGGCCCGCGGGGACGGCTAGGCTCGGAGGGTGGCCACGCCCTTCTCCGACCCGGCCTCCCCGCGGGCCGCACTGGTGATGCTGGCGGCCGGGGAGGGCCGCCGTACCGGCCACCACACCAACAAGGTGCTGCTGCCGCTGGCCGGGAGAAGGGTCTTCACCTGGTCGCTCGGCTGGGCGCGACGGCTGCCGACGGTCACCCGGACCCTGCTGGTCATCCGGGAGCAGGACCGCGAGCAGGTGCTGGCCACGGTCGACCGCGAGGTCGAGCCACCGGACGTCACGGTCGTGACGGGCGGCGACAGCCGCCACGGGTCCGAGTGGGAGGCCCTGCAGAGCCTCGCCCCCGCCATCGAGAGCGGTGAGGTCGACGTGGTCGTGATCCATGACGCCGCCCGGCCCCTGGCGGGGACGGCGCTCTTCGCTGCCGTCATCGCGGCGGCGGCGGAGCACGGCGGTGCCATCCCGGTCCGCGACCAGGGCCACCTCACCTCCCTCGACGGCGCCGAGTCGGCGCCGGACCGGGTCGTGGCCGTGCAGACCCCGCAGGCCTTCGCCGCGCGGCCGCTCCTGGCCGCCTACCGACAGGCCGCGGCGGACGGCTTCGTCGGGACCGACACCGCGAGCTGCATGGAGCGCTACACCGACGTCCCCGTGCGCTGCGTGCCCGGCGACGCGGGGAACATCAAGATCACCTTCCCCGAGGACCTCTTCCTGGCGGAGCGGCTGCTCGCCAAGGCGTCGTGGGACCTGTCCGGCGGCCTCGAGCGCGCGACCGCGCCGGCGCGGGGCCGCCGGCACCTGGGCGACCTGTGGCATAGCGGGGAGCTCGCATGAGCGTCGAGCACGCGGACCTGCGCTGCGACAGCTGCGAGACCGTCACCGACCACGAGTTCCACTACGCCGGCCGACTGCTGGAGTCGGTGCGCTGCACCCGCTGCGGCAGCCACCTCGAGCTCTCGCACCGGGCGCTGCTGCCGGCCTACGCCCTCGACCTCGAGCATCGCCTCACGAGCAAGCCGCGCCGGATGTGGCACCGCGCGGCCCGCAACCCGCGCGGCTTCCTGGTCGGGCTGCCGGCGGCGGTGCTGCGGCAGCCGGCCAAGTTCCTGCACGAGCTGCGCGAGCTCATCCGTCGCTGAGGGGGGCGTGGTCCTCGGCGCGCACCTGCCGGCGCAGCTCGTCGACGCACTCCAGCAGGTTGACCGCCGAGGTGTCGTCGACCCGGCGCGCCAGCGAGGGCCCCTTGACCAAGGAGACGTCGCCCCGCGCGCGCATCCAGGCGACCAGCTCGCCGAAGTCACCGAGCGGGGGCGGACCGTCGGCAGACTCGACCACCCCCTGGGCCACGACCGCGGGCGCGATCAGGCCGGCCAGCCCCTCCCGGTCGATGGTGCCCTGGATCCGGTCCTCGACGACGGTCTTGACCGTGTCGGTGACCGGCCGGAACGCCACCGCGGAGATCCCGGTGCGCGCGGCCTCGTCGGCGACCGAGGCCAGGAAGCCGGCGGAGGCAAGCGGGCACAGAGGGTCATGGACGAGCAGGCCGGTGGGCGCCGCGACCACCTCTTTCCACCACTCGTCCACCTCGAGGACACGGGCCATCGGGGCCGCGCGGGAGACCTCATGCCGTACCCGCTCGCGCTGGTGCGGCTCGACGAGCACCGAGATGGCGTGCGAGCCGAGCTCCACGAGGGCACGCACCGCATGGACGTGGAGCGGCCTGCGGTGCAGGAGCGCGAACGGGACGTCCCCCCGGCCGACCAACGGCAGCACCGCGTGGTCAGGGCGGGCGACGGGCGTACTCATGGCGCCCCCACCGTAGGCGGTGGCAGAGTCGCGGTCACGAGCCGGTCAGGCGCGAGTGGGCCGGGTGAGGCCCTCGAGCTCGACCACGTCGGCCACCGACCGTACTCGCCGGGCCGTGGCCGGCGCCGGCACCGTCACCACCTCGAAGTCGCGACGCAGCCACGTCACCAGAGCCTCGAAGTCCGCAGCCGGTGGCTCCTCGCTGGCCCTCACCACGGAGGCCGGGAGCACCACCGGCGAGGCGACCGCCTCGGCACCGTCCTGCCCGGGAAGCACGCCGACGACCACCCGGTCCCGCTCGACGGCGAGTCGAACGCAGGAGGCGATGAAGTCCGCGGGCGTCATCGGGCACAGGCTGTCGTGGAGCACGAAGGGCTCCTCGGAGTCGACGATGCCGGCCCACTCGGTCCCGAGGTCCACGGGCGTGACCCCGGCCTCGCCCAGCGCCCACGCCGCACAGGTCACCAGCGCCTCACCGTGGATCAGCGCGAACGGCAGCGAGCCGCGGTCCTGCTCGATGACCGCGCCGAGCGCGGTGAGGTCGTCGTCCACGTGGCCCAAGGTACGTCGAAGGCCCCCGGCAGGTGCCGGGGGCCTTCGAAGAGCTCAGCTCAGGAGGCGAGGACCTCGTCGAGGATGGCCTCGGCCTTGTCCTCGTTGGTGTGCTCGGCCAGGGCCAGCTCTGAGACCAGGATCTGGCGCGCCTTGGCCAGCATCCGCTTCTCGCCCGCGGACAGACCGCGGTCGCGCTCGCGGCGCCACAGGTCACGCACGACCTCGGCCACCTTCATGACGTCGCCGCTGTGGAGCTTCTCCAGGTTGGCCTTGTAGCGGCGCGACCAGTTGGTCGGCTCCTCCACGTGCGCAGCACGCAGGACATCGAAGACGCGGTCGAGCCCCGCCTTGTCCACGACGTCACGGACGCCGACCAGGTCCAGGTTGCACGCAGGCACGCGCACGACCAGGTCCTGCTGGGCGACGATCCGGAGGACGAGGTACTCACGATCCTCGCCCTTGATGGTCCGCATCTCGATGTCCTCGATGACTGCAGCCCCGTGATTTGGGTAAACAACCGTTTCGCCGACGGTGAAAGTCATATGTGATGAACCCCTTCCTAGGGGTCCATTCTAACACGCCCGCGTGTCGGCGCCGTTGGTGTTTGCGCAGGTCAGAGGCTTGCAGCAGGGTTGACGAAATCGAATTCCTGTGATGGAGCCCCTCTCCGCCTGTGCCCGGAGAGCTCGAATATGGCGTGTTCGGCGGTGTTTCTCCCACCCTGCGCACGTCGTGGTCGATACTGCACGGATGGCGAAGACCCAGCGCTGGAGGCGACGCAGCTCCGCCGGGCAGGCACCGTCCGAGGAGAGCGTCGAGGAGCCCCCGAGCCGGGCGACCCTGACCGAGACCACGCCGGACGAGGACGCCGACCCGGCCCCGGCCCCCGCGGACCCCGAGCCGCGGCGGGGGCGGGGGCTGCGCCTGGCCGAGCGCGGCCCGGTCCTGCTGGTCCAGGCCGCCCACCCGCGCCAGGCGATCCTGACCGCCGTATTCGTGGCTGCCGCGGCCGCCCTGTCGGGTCGCCCGACGCGCGAGGTGCTCGTGGTGGGCGCGACCGTCCTCGTGGGCCAGGCGATCATCGGCTGGCACAACGACCTCGTCGACCGGCAGCGCGACGCGCGCCACGACGTACCCGGCAAGCCGCTGGCGCGCGAGCAGCTGGACCCCGGCACCGTGTGGTTCGCGCTCACGTGCGCCGTCCTGCTGGTGGTGCCCCTGGCCGTCACCTCCGGGATCACGGCCGGCAGCGCCTACCTGGTGTCCTTGGTCGTCGCGATCATGGGCAACGTCGTCCTGCGCACCGGCTTCCTCTCCTGGCTGCCCTGGGCCGTCTCCTGGGGCCTGTTGCCGGCCTACCTGTCCTACGGCGGATGGGGCGGGCAGTTCGAGGGCGACCCACCCAGCACGCTGATGGTCGTCCTGTTCGCTCTGCTCGGCATCGGAGTGCACTTCCTGCGTGCTCTCTGGGGCCTGGTGCCCGACAACGACGACGGCTGGACCTATCTGCCGCTCAAGCTCGGACTGCGGGTGGGCGCCACTCGACTGCTGGTCCTGTCGGGCTTCTACACCATGGCCGTGCTCGTGGCGATCGCCTTCGCGGCGACGTACTCCGGCCTGGCCCGCTGACCCCTCGGCGAGGGCACTAGGCTGAGCCCCATCCTCGCCGTGCGGCGCCCGATCGAACCGAAGGCTCTGACGATGCACCACCGCAGCAAGCTCCTGCTCGCCGCAGGAGCGCTCCTGCTCGCCACCCCCGCCCTCAGCTCCTGCGGGTTCAACCTGGCGACCGACCGCATCAACACCGTCCAGCACGGCGGCACCAATCGCGACGGCGATGTCGACGTGCTCGGGGCGGTCATCATCTCCGGCAGCGAGGGCACCGGCACGCTGAGCGGCACCCTCGCCAACAACACCGAAGACCAGGCCCAGTTGGCCAGCGTCACCAGTGGTGGCGAGGTCGAGCTGAGTGCCGGCGAGGTCGAGCCGACCGAGATCACCGGGCGCGGCGCCGTACAGCTGGCGGACCTCGGGGACGGCATCCGCGTCGAGGGCGACTTCCGGCCCGGCGACGTCGTGGACGTGGTGTTCGAGTTCGACAGCGGGGAGCGCGTCGACGTCGAGGTCCCGGTCGTGCGCGAGTGCGGCTTCTACGAGGGGCTCGACAGCGCCCCGTCGGCGTCCTCGTCCGACTCCCCGTCCGCGGGCAGCGGCGAGCCCAGCGAGACCGCGAGCGCCGGCGACGAGCCGTCGACCGAGCCCACCGACGACGCGGCCGAGAAGACCACGGCCTGGTCGTGCGACACCGAAGTGGACGAGGCGCACTGATGAGCCACACCCTGATCCTGCTCCGCCACGGCGAGAGCGAGTGGAACGCCAAGAACCTCTTCACCGGCTGGGTCGACGTCGCGCTGACCGAGAAGGGCCGCGCGGAGGCCGCCCGCGGCGGCGAGCTGATGCGCGAGGCCGGCGTCCTGCCCGACATCGTCCACACCTCGCTGCAGCGTCGCGCCATCAACACCGCCTACCTCGCCCTCGACGCCGCCGACCGCCACTGGATCCCGGTCAAGCGGTCCTGGCGCCTCAACGAGCGCCACTACGGCGCGCTGCAGGGCAAGAACAAGAAGGAGACGCTGGAGGAGTACGGCGAGGAGCAGTTCATGCTCTGGCGCCGCAGCTTCGACACTCCCCCGCCCCCGCTCGCCGACGACGACGAGTGGTCGCAGGTCGGCCTGCCGCAGTACGCCGACCTCGGCGACGAGATGCCACGCACCGAGTGCCTCAAGGACGTCATCGCCCGGATGCTCCCGTACTGGGAGTCCGACATCACCGCCGATCTGGCGGCCGGTCGCACGGTGCTGGTCGCGGCCCACGGCAACAGCCTGCGCGGCATCGTCAAGCACCTCGACGGCATCAGCGACGAGCACATCGCCGGCCTCAACATCCCCACCGGCATGCCCCTGGTCTACGAGCTCGACGACACCTTCACCCCGGTGACCGCCGGCGGCACCTACCTCGACCCCGAGGCCGCTGCCGCAGCCGCCGCCGCCGTGGCCAACCAGGGTCGCTGAGCAGGAGCGGGCGAGGCACGAGCCCGCTCCGTGGGCTCAGCGAGATCGAGCGATCCCCGCGACCGAGGGACGAGGTCGCGACGGGCGCGTCGACATCCAGCAAGGACCGCGGCACGACCCGCCCGAGCACGCCGTACGGACGATCAGGCGCCGACCGAGCTCGGGTTGAGGCCGGTGACGACGAAGACGACGCGGTGGGCGACCGAGACCGCGTGGTCGGCGATGCGCTCGTAGTAGCGCCCGAGGAGCGCGATGTCGACGGCGGCCTCGACGCCGTGCGGCCAGTCGTCGGAGAGCAGCTCGGTGAAGCTCTGACGGCGCAGCTGGTCCATCACCTCGTCGTCGCGACCGAGCTCGATCGCGGCCTCGACGTCGCGGCCGGTGATGATCTGCGAGACCCGGCGCACCATGTCCTCGGCGACGGCGGCCATGCGGCTCACGGTCGGCCGGATCTCCACGGGTACGGCGACCTGGGGCACCCGTAGCCGGGCGATCTTGGCGACGTGGACCGACAGGTCCCCCATCCGCTCCAGCTCGGTCACCATCCGCAGCGCGGCGACGACCGTGCGCAGATCCCCGGCCACCGGCTGCTGCAGCGACAACAGCGCGAAGGCGTCGTCCTCGACCTTCTCGCGGGCCCGGTCGATCTCGATGTCGCCGATGATCACCTGCTCGGCGATGGCCACGTCGCCGCTCAGCAGGGCCTCGGTGGCCTGGCCGACCGCCGTCTCGACCTGGCCGCAGATGCCGGCGAGGTCGACGAACATCGCGTCCAGCTGGTCATGGAAGAGCTCGCGCATGGCCGGGACCCTAGGCGGCGGAGGTGTCCAGCCGGGGCGGACGCATGAACGCCGGGTGAACACTGCGAAGCCTGGCTCCCGGGGCCGAACCGGGGGTGGACGCGGCCGTACGATTCACCTCGTGGACCCGACGACGCAGGCGTTCCTCGCCGCCCTGGCGGGGGCCCTCGTCGCGGGCGGCGGCGTACTCGCCTGGGCGGTCAGCGAGCGCCAGCAGCAGCGCTCGCCCGACGCGGAGGAGCCGGTGGTCCCGCCCGGGGTCGCCGGTGTCCTCTCGGTCCTGCGCAGCAGCGCGCTCGTCGTCGACGAGGCCGGTGTGGTGCTGAAGGCGTCCGCCCCGGCGTACTCGTTCGGGCTCGTGCGCGGCACTCACCTGGTGTCCCACGAGCTCGCGGACCTGGTGCGCCAGGTACGCCGCGACGGGCAGATCCGCGAGTCGGAGCTGGTGATGGCACGGGCCGTCGGACCGGACCGCCACCTCACGGCCCGGGTGGCGCCGCTGGGCTCGCGCCTGGTGCTCGCGCTGGTGGAGGATCGCACCCGGGAGCGGCGCGTCGAGGCGGTACGCCGCGACTTCGTGGCCAACGTGAGCCACGAGCTGAAGACGCCGGTGGGGGCCATCCGGCTGCTCGCCGAGGCGGTGCACGAGGCGGCTGACGACCCGGTCGCGGTGACGCGGTTCGCAGACCGGATGCTCCACGAGAGCGACCGGCTCTCGCAGCTGGTGCACCAGGTGATCGAGCTGTCGCGGCTGCAGGGCGACGACCCGCTCGACTCCCCCGTGCCGGTGTCGCTGGACCACGTCATCGAGGTGGCGATGGACACCAGCGCCATCGACGCCTCCGCCAAGCGCATCCGCATCGTCAACAGCGGTCCGAGCGGCCTGACCGTGCTCGGCAACGACGAGCAGATCACCGCCGCCGTCGCCAACCTGGTCGCCAACGCGGTGGCGTACTCCGAGCCGGAGTCCACGGTGCTGGTCACCACCAAGCGCGCGGACGAGGTCGTCGAGGTCTCCGTGGTCGACCAGGGCATCGGGATCCCCACCACGGAGATCGACCGGATCTTCGAGCGCTTCTACCGGGTCGACCCGGCGCGACACCGCTCCACCGGCGGCACCGGCCTCGGCCTCGCCATCGTCAAGCACGTCGCCGCCACCCACGGTGGCGAGATCCGGGTCTGGTCCGCCGAGGGGCAGGGCTCGACGTTCACCCTCTCGTTGCCCCACCATGCCGGAAGCGGGGCATCCGATCGGCAGCTCCAGGAGGAGGTCCAATGACGCGGGTACTCGTCGTCGAGGACGAAGAGAGCTACAGCGACGCCCTCGCCTACATGCTCCGCAAGGAGGGCTTCGAGGTCGCCATCGCCGCCGACGGCCACGCGGCGCTGAGCGAGTTCGACCGCCACGGCGCCGACATCGTCCTGCTCGACCTGATGCTCCCGGGGATCCCCGGCACCGAGGTCTGCCGGACCATCCGCCAGACCTCCACGGTGCCGGTGATCATGGTCAGCGCCAAGGACGACGAGATCGACAAGGTGGTCGGCCTCGAGCTCGGTGCAGACGACTACGTCACCAAGCCGTACTCGCCGCGCGAGCTCGTCGCCCGGATCCGCGCCGTCCTGCGCCGCGGCCAGGACGCCGAGGTCTCCCCTGACACCCTCGAGGCCGGCCCGGTGCGCATGGACGTCGAGCGCCACGTCGTCACCGTCCAGGGTCACGAGCAGCGGCTGCCGCTGAAGGAGTTCGAGCTGCTCGAGATGTTCCTGCGCAACGCCGGCCGGGTGCTCACACGCGGCCAGCTCATCGACCGCGTCTGGGGCTCCGACTACGTCGGCGACACCAAGACCCTCGACGTCCACGTGAAGCGTCTGCGCGCCAAGCTGGAGCCCGAGCCGAGCGAGCCGAGGTACCTGGTCACCGTCCGCGGGCTGGGGTACAAGCTCGACCTGTAGCGGCGGCGCGCGAGTCACAAGATTCACCGGGCCCCCGGTGAATCTCCTGCCTCCCGTACGAAGTTTCGTGCGGGAGGATCCAGTTTCACCGGGCACCCGGTGAAACTCACCGCGTCAGACGGCTGTCCGCATCTCGCGCATCCCCGTCCGAAAACCACGTGTCTGCGGCACGAGGGGGTCCATAGGCTGGGGCGGTGACGAGCACGACTGCACCCGAGCCCAGCACCCGGGACCACACCTCGCCCCCGAGCTGGCTGCCGGTGGCCGCGGTCGCGACGACGCTGGTCCTGTGGGCCTCGGCGTTCGTGGCGATTCGCCACCTCGGCCCGGACTTCTCGGCCGGCCCCCTCTCCCTCGGCCGTACGGCGGTCGGCGCGCTGGCGCTGGGCGCGCTGGCGCTCAGCCGCGGCCTGCCGCGACCGACCGGACGGGAGTGGGTCTCGCTGGTGACCATCGGCGTGCTGTGGTTCGGCGTCTACAACGTCGCGCTGAACGAGGGCGAGCAGCGCGTCGACGCCGGCACCGCGGCGATGCTGATCCAGGTCTCCCCCGTGCTGATCGCGCTGCTGGCGGCGGTCTTCCTCTCCGAGCGCTTCACCGTCTACCTCGGTCTCGGCCTGGCGCTGGCGTTCGGCGGTGTCGCCGTGATCGGGCTCAGCACGTCGCCGAGCGGCGGCGGCGACCGCGACCTGCTCGGCGTCGGGCTGTGCCTGGTCTCGGCCGTCGTCTACTCCATCAGCCTGATCCTGCAGAAGCCGCTCGTCGCCCGCCTCTCGGCGCTGCACGTGACGTGGCTGGCCTGCACCGTCGGCGCCCTCGCCTGCCTGCCCTTCGCGCCCGCACTCGCGAGCGAGGTGGCGGCTGCGCCCACCTCGTCGATCCTGTGGGTCGTCTACCTCGGGGTGTTCCCCACGGCCATCGCGTTCACCACCTACGCCTACGCGCTGCAGCACATGACGGCCAGCAGCCTGGGCGTCACGACGTACCTGGTCCCTCCCCTCACCATCGTGATGGGCCTGATCTTCCTCGACGAGGTCCCGCCGGCCATGGCGTACGTCGGCGGCGCGCTCGCGCTGGTCGGTGTCGCCGTGGCGCGGCGCAAGCCCCGCACCCCCGCCCGGGACGCCCCCGCGCCAGCCTGAGCGTCGCCGACGCTAGGGCTGTCGGGCGTCCTCGCCGACCGCCTCCGCGGCGTCCTCCGCCTCGAGCCACCCGCGGAACGCCTCGAGGTTGTGGGTGGGCTCCCCCCGCAGCTTGCGCCACTCCCACTCCTTGCGGATCGACCCCGCGAAGCCGAGCTCGAGGATCGAGTTGAACGAGTCGTCGGCGTAGGTCAGGACCGAGCCGAGCAGCCGGTCCAGCTCGTCCGGGCTGACCGAGGCGAGCGGCAGCCGGGCGTCGAGGTAGATGTCGCCCAGCCGGTCGACGGCGAACGCGACGGCATACATCTTCAGGTTGCGCTCGAGCAGCCAGCGATAGACCCGCTCGTGGTTCTCGTCGGGCTTGCGGCAGACGAACGCGTGCACGCCGAGGGCGTGCGGTCCCACGTCGAGCCGTACGGCGGTCTGGAGCTTCTTCTCACCGGGCAGGGTGAGCGAGAAGACGCCCTCGTCGCCCTCCTCGAACTCGATCTCGTTGTCGCGCAGGTAGTCGCGGACCAGGGCGGCCGGGGGGTAGCTGCTCACGACACCGACTCTCGCATGAGGCTGTGGGCGCGCTCGTAGACGGCCAGCGTCTGCGCGGCGGTGGCCTCCCAGGAGAACTGTCGGGCCTGCTCCAGCGCTCCCGCCTGCAGCCGCAGCAGGAGCTCGTGGTCCGCGAGGGGTCGGGCCAGCGCGGTGGCCCAGTCGCCGGCGTCGTGGCCGTCGACGAGGAAGCCGCTGTGCTGGTCGCGCACGACGGTCGTCAGGCCGCCCACGGCCGCGGCGACCACCGGTGTGCCGGTGGCCTGTGCCTCGGCGGCGACCAGCCCGAACGACTCGTTGTAGGAGGGGACGGCGACGAGGGTCGCGGCGGCGTACCAGCGCGCCAGCTCGCCCTGCGAGACCGGCGGCACGAACCGCACCACGTCGTCGATGCCCAGCTCACAGGCCAGGGCGGCCAGCGACTCTGGTCGGTCGAGGCCGGAGCCGGAGGGGCCACCGACGATGGGCACCACCAGGCGCGAGCGCAGCAGCGGGTCGCGCTGGAGCAGCACGGCCACGGCGCGCAGAAGCACGTCGGGCGCCTTGAGCGGCTGGATCCGGCCCGCGAAGAGCAGGACCTGGGCGTCGGCGGGCAGCCCCAGCGAGGCGCGCACCTCGGTCTGGTCGAGGGGGCGGAAGACGCTCAGGTCGACGCCGGGGTGGACCACCTCGACGCGGGCCGGCTCGGCGTCGTACAGGTCGATGAGCTGCCGGGCCTCGAGAGCGGTGTTGGCCAGGAGCACGTCGGCCGCCTCGACCACCTGCTCCTCGCCGATGATCCGCGCGACCGGCTCCGGCTTGTCGCCCTCGGCGAGCGCGGCGTTCTTGACCTTGGCCATGGTGTGCATCGAGTGCACGAGCGGAACCCCCCAGCGATCGCGGGCGAGCGCGCCGACCTGACCGGAGAGCCAGTAGTGGGAGTGCACGGCGTCGTAGTGGCCCAGCGGCTGGGCAGCCTCGGCGCGCAGCACCTCGCGGGCGAAGACGCAGAGCTGGCCGGGCAGCTCGTCCTTGGTGAGGCCCTCGAAGGGGCCGGCGTGGATGTGGTGGACCGCGACCCCGTCCGCCGCCTGGACGAGCGGCGGCAGCGCCGAGTTGGTGGCGCGCGTGAAGATGTCGACCTCGATGCCCTGGCGTGCGAGCCGCGTGGCGAGCTCCATCACGTAGACGTTCATGCCGCCCGCATCGCCGGTGCCCGGCTGGTCGAGCGGCGAGGTGTGCAGGCTGACCATCGCCACCCGCCGGATCGGCTGCATCTCGCTCCTCGTCTGTCCCCATTGCACGGGCCCGATGTGGGGCCCCGTGCCCAACGTCCCCGGTCAACCAACCACGAGGGGGCGCCGCTGATTCCCGCGGGGCGCAGATCGGTCAGGCGGCGTGCGCGCCGGCCGGCTGGCGGGCGGCCCGCGCACGCACCATCCCGGCGATGCTCACCAGCGCCACCGCCCCGCCGGCCACGGCGTCCACGAGTGAGTCGTCACCGGCGCCGTGGGCCACCTCGACGACCGACCAGACCAGCAGCGGAAGGCAGAGCGCCACGATCGCCCGCAGCCACGTCGCGCTGCGGCTCACCAGCCCGGCGCCGTAGGCCGCCAGCGCCACGGCCAGCAGGACCAGCCCCGGCCAGCGCAGCGCCTCGACGTCCGCCACGTGGCGGACGATCCACGCCAGGCCGCCCAGGACGCCGGCGACACGGGCCACGACCATGAGATGCACGGGGGGAGTCTGCCACCACCGCCGGGAGTGCGGCCACAATGACGTCCATGAGCCCCTCCCCCACCGCCGTCGTCACCGGTGCCAGCAGCGGCATCGGCGCCGCCACCGCACGCACGCTCGCCGACGCGGGCTTCCACGTCTACTGCGCCGCCCGGCGCGCCGATCGGGTCGAGGCGCTCGCCGCCGAGATCGGGGGTACGCCGGTCGTGTGCGACGTGACCTCCGAGGAGCAGGTCGCTGCGCTGGCCGCGCAGGTCGGCGACCGACTCGACGTCCTCGTCAACAACGCCGGCGGAGCCTTCGGCTCCTCCCCGGTGGCGCAGGCCGACAGCGACGAGTGGCGCCGGATGTACGAGGTCAACGTGATCGGCCTGATGCAGGTCACCCGGGCGCTGCTGCCGGCGCTGGTCGCGTCGGGCGCCGGTGTGATCCTCAACGTGGGCTCGACGGCCGGCCGCATCGCCTACGAGGGCGGCGCCGGCTACACCGCGGCCAAGCACGGCACCCAGGTGGTCACCGAGACCCTGCGCCTGGAGCTCTGGGACCAGCCGGTGCGGGTGTGCGAGATCGCCCCGGGCATGGTGAAGACCGACGAGTTCTCGCTGGTGCGCTTCGAGGGCGACCGGGAGCGGGCCGAGGCCGTCTACGACGGCGTGGCGGAGCCGCTGACGGCGGAGGATGTCGCGGACGCGATCGGGTGGATGGTCACCCGTCCCCCGCACGTCAACATCGACGAGCTGGTCATCCGGCCGCGGGCCCAGGCCGCGCAGCACAAGGTGCACCGGGTGCCGCGCGGCTGATCGCCCCGGTCGTCACCCACGTGAGTTGGTGGCAGACTGCAGCGCGTGCAGACCATCGGACTCGTCGGCGGCATGAGCTGGGAGAGCAGCGCCGTCTACTACCAGGCTCTCAACCTCGGCGTAGCGCAGCGGGTCGGCGGGCTGAGCTCGGCGCGCACGGTGCTCGCGAGCGTGGACTTCGCGGAGGTCACCGCCCTGCAGGAGCAGGAGCGCTGGGACGACGTCGCCCAGATCCTCATCACGGCCGCCCAGGGGGTCGAGCGCGCCGGCGCCGACTTCCTGATGCTCTGCACCACGACCTTCCACCGCGTCGCCGAGCAGGTGGCGGCCGCCGTGGAGATCCCCCTGCTCCACCTCGCCGACGTGGTCGCGGAGGCCTGCCGGGCCCAGCAGGTCACCTCGGTCGGCTTCCTGGGCACCACGTTCGCGATGTCGCGCTCCTTCTTCACCGAACGCCTCGCTGGCCACGGGCTCGAGGTGCACGTGCCCGACCCCCGCCACCACGCGGCCCTCAACCGGGTCATCTACGACGAGCTGGTGCACGGCAAGGTGCTCGACAGCTCCCGCCGCCAGGTCGTCGGGCTCATCGAGGAGCTCTGGGACGCCGGCGCCGGCGGCCTCGTGCTGGGCTGCACCGAGCTCGAGCTGCTCGTGCACCAGCCCGACTCCGAGCTGCCGCTCTTCCCCTGTACGACGCTGCACGTCGCGGCTGCACTCGACCGCGCGCTCGGCTGACCCGGCTCAGCGCTCGAGCACCAGCCGGACGACCCGGCGCAGGTCGTCGGTCAGGTCCTGCTCGAGCACCCGCGCGGTGCTGCCGGCAAGGTCGAAGTCGTAGACGAACCGGTCCGGCTGCGGCCGGCTCGGTCGCAGCCCGGCCAGGTCGATGCGCGACACCAGGTCGCGCAGCTCGCCGGCGCGCTCGTCGTCGCCGTCCAGGTCCACCTCCGCCTCGGTGGTCCGGCCCGCGAACCCGCCGCCCCGGCGCACCCGCACGCGACGCGGCTCCCCCGCGGGTGGCGGGACCCCGGGCGCGGTCTCGGAGGCCGCCGGCGTGACCCCGACCTCCACCCAGGCCCTCTCGACCTGCTCGGCCTGATCGTCGCCGCCGAGGCCGCGTCCGGCCTCCACCGTCGCCGCGGCGAACGCGGCGAAGCCGGTCCGTGCGGTGACCCGCCCGCCGGTCAGCGCGGCGTACCAGACCCGCCCCGCTCCCCCCCAGCTCGTGCCGCCGATCGCGAGCGCGGCGAGGTGGAAGGCGCGGTTGGGGATGCCGGAGTTGAGGTGCACCCCGCCGTAGTCCTCGGTGGTCTCGACGTAGTCGTCCAGGTGCGCCGGCTGCGGGTCGCGCCCCAGCGCCGGGTCGTCGTAGGCCGTGCCGGGGTTGGCCATGTCACGCAGGCCACGCGCCTGCACTCCGGGCAGGAACAGCCCTTCCCCGATCAGCCAGTCGGCCTCCACCGGGCTCTGCCCGAGCAGCCGCTGCTTGAGGCAGGCGGCGAAGACGTCGCTGACCGACTCGTTGAGCGCGCCCGACTGGCCCTCGTACTCCAGGCGGGCCGTGTGCTCGGTGACGGCATGGGTGAACTCGTGGGCGAGGACGTCGACCGGCTTGGTGAACCGGTCGAAGACCTCCCCGTCGCCGTCGCCGAAGACCAGCTGGGTGCCGTCCCAGAACGCGTTGGCGTAGTCGCGGCCGTAGTGGACGGTGAGCGACACGCGGGCGCCCGCGTCGTCGTACGACGAGCGTCCGTAGACCTCCTCGAACAGCGCCAGCGAGCCGGCCACGCCGGCCGCCGCCTCGTCGACCGCGGGGTCCCCGCTAGCGGCCTCGCCGGCCGAGCGCACGACCTCGCCGGGGAGCGAGGTCTCGTTGCCGGCGGTGTGCACCACCCAGGCCGGACCACCGGCGGCCGCCTCGCCTGCCCGCGGCGCCCCGACCCGCAGCAGCCGCCGCGAGCGCAGCCGCTCGTCCTCGGCCAAAGCCGCCGCGGCCCAGCGCTTCGCCAGGTCGGGGCGAGCGTCGCTCAGTCGGTGGAGCAGGTACGGCGGCACGAAGCACCGGTGCGCCGGCACGAGGCAGTGATGGCGAGACATGTCACCAAGAAACCCCACCCCACCGACACCCACAACCCTTCGATCACCGCCGACCCGTCACCCACTGCACGAAATCACCGCTGACCCGTCAGAAAAGCTTCTGGCGGGTCAGCGGCGGGAGGCTCAGGAGAGCTTGGCGAGGCGCAGCCAGGTGTCCACGACGGTGTCGGGGTTGAGCGACATGGACTCGATGCCCTGGCCCAGGAGCCACTCGGCGAGCTCGGGGTGGTCCGAGGGCCCCTGGCCGCAGATACCGACGTACTTGCCCTGCTTCTTGCAGGCCGTGATGGCCAGCTCGAGCATGTGCAGTACGGCGGGGTCGCGCTCGTCGAAGCCCTCCGCGACCAGGGCCGAGTCGCGGTCCAGGCCCAGGGTCAGCTGGGTCATGTCGTTCGACCCGATCGAGAAGCCGTCGAAGTACTCCAGGAACTGCTCGGCGATCACCGCGTTGGAGGGCACCTCGCACATCATCACGACCTTGAGCCCGTTCTCGCCACGGACCAGACCGTGCTTGCCGAGGAGCTCGATGACCCCGCGCGCCTCGGCGAGGGTGCGCACGAACGGGATCATCACCCAGACGTTGGTCAGCCCCATCTCGTCACGGACGTGGCGCAGCGCCTCGCACTCCATCGCGAAGCAGTCGGCGAACTCGGCGGACAGATAGCGCGAGGCGCCCCGGTAGCCGAGCATCGGGTTCTCCTCGTGCGGCTCGTAGGCCTCACCGCCGACGAGGTTGGCGTACTCGTTGGACTTGAAGTCCGACATCCGTACGATGACCGGCTCGGGCGCGAACGCCGCCGCCAGCATGCTGATCCCCTCGGCGACGCGCTGCACGAAGAACGAGCGAGGGCTCGGGTACGCCGCGATGGTCTCGGTGATCCGCGCCCGCAGCGCGGGGTCGAGGCTCTCGGGATCGGCCTCCAGGTCGAGCAGGGCCTTGGGGTGGATCCCGATCTGGCGGTTGATGACGAACTCGAGCCGCGCCAGCCCGACGCCCTTGTGGGGCAGCTGCGCGAAGGAGAACGCCTGCTCGGGCGTGCCGACGTTCATCATGATCTTGACCGGTACGTCGGGCATGGCGGCCAGCTCGGTGCGCTCGACCGCGAAGTCGAGGATGCCCTCGTAGACCAGCCCGGTGTCGCCCTCGGCGCACGAGACCGTGACCTCGCGGCCGTCGGCGAGGTCGCGGGTGCCCGAGCCGCTGCCGACGACGGCCGGGATGCCGAGCTCGCGCGCGATGATCGCCGCGTGGCAGGTGCGGCCGCCGCGGTTGGTGACGATGGCCGAGGCCCGCTTCATGATCGGCTCCCAGTCGGGGTCGGTCATGTCGGCGACCAGGACCTCGCCCTCCTGGAACTCGTGCATGTCCTCGATCGAGGTCATCACCCGCACGGCGCCGGCGCCGATCTTCTGCCCGATCGCACGCCCCTCGACGAGCACCGGCCCGGAGCCCTGCATCCGGAAGCGCTCCTGCGCGCCCGTCCGGCGCGACTCGACCGTCTCGGGGCGGGCCTGGAGCACGTAGAGCTGCCCGTCGACGCCGTCCTTGCCCCACTCGATGTCCATGGGCCGGCCGTAGTGCTCCTCGATCACGAGCGCGTGACGGGCGAGCTCCTGGACCTCCTCGTCGGTGAGGCTCAGCAGCCGCCGGTCGGCGGGGTCGACGTCGACGAACTCCGTCGTGCGCCCGACCGTGGTGTCGGAGGTGTAGACCATCTTGGTGGCCTTGTCCCCGACGCCGCGCTTCAGCACGGCCGGCCGGCCGGCCCGCAGCGCGGGCTTGTAGACGTACCACTCGTCGGGGTTGACCGCGCCCTGCACCACGCCCTCGCCGAGGCCGTAGGCCGAGGTGATGAAGACCGCGTCCTGGAAGCCCGACTCGGTGTCCATCGTGAACAGGACGCCGGAGGAGCCGATGTCGGAGCGCACCATGCGCTGGACGCCGGCGGACAGGCCGACGTCGGCGTGGGCGAAGCCGTGGTGCACGCGGTAGGCGATCGCGCGGTCGTTGTAGAGCGAGGCGAACACCTCGCGGATCGCGAGCAGCACGGCGTCGATGCCGCGGACGTTGAGGAAGGTCTCCTGCTGGCCCGCGAACGACGCGTCGGGGAGGTCCTCCGCGGTGGCCGAGGAGCGTACGGCGAACGACGCCTCCTCCCCGCCGCTCTCGGCCGCGAGCTTCTCGTACGCCGTGCGCACCTCGGCCTCGAGGTCCTCGGGGAAGGGCTGGCCGACGACCGCCTCGCGGATCTCGCGGCCCACCTCGGCCAGGCGGCGTACGTCGTCGGTGTCCAGGCCGTCGAGCAGGCCGGCGATCCGCTCGGCCAGTCCGGTGTCCCCGATGAAGCGGTGGAAGGCCTCGGCCGTCGTCGCGAAGCCGTCGGGCACACGCACCCCGAGGTCGGTGAGGTGGGAGACCATCTCGCCGAGTGAGGCGTTCTTGCCGCCGACCTGCTCGAGGTCACCGAGGCCCAGCTCGGAGAACCAGCGGACGTTGCGGGAGGGAGTGGTCATGGCTGCTCACTTCGGTGGTTGTCCCGGGCCTTGAAGCGCTGACGGCTCGGGACGCCGCCGTTCTTCTTCAGGGTCTGCAGGATCAGGGTGGAGATCTCCTCGACCGACTTGGCCGAGGAGTCGATGACAGGCACCCCGTGCGCCGCGAAGATGTCGTTCGCGCGGCGCAGCTCCCAGCGGCACTGCTCGGGGGTGGCGTAGCGGGAGCCGGGGCGACGCTCGTTGCGCACCCGGCTGAGGCGGTCGACGCTCGTGGTGATGCCGAAGCACCGGTCCCGGAGGTCGCGCACCGGGCGCGGCAGCTCCGAGGACTCCAGGTCCTCGTCGACGAGGGGGTAGTTGGCGACGAACAGCCCGTGCTGCAGCGCGAGGTACATGCTGGTCGGCGTCTTGCCGCAGCGCGAGGGCGCCAGCAGGATCACGTCGGACTTGTCGAGGGCGCGCACGCTCTGCCCGTCGTCGTGCTCGATGGTGAACTCGACCGCGGCCATGCGGGTGTTGTAGCGCTTGATGTCGCCGACGCCGTGCAGCCGCGACGGCTCGCGGATGCCGCGCTGGCCGAGGATCGCCTCCACCGCGTCCATGTGCATTCCGAAGAAGTCGATCAGCGGCGCCTTGGTCTTGAGCAGCTCGTTGCGGATGAGGTCCTCGGCGGCGGTGGTGAACGCCAACGGGGTCACCGGCCCGTTCATCGCCTCGTCCAGGATGTCCACCACTCGCCGGGCATCCTCCACTGAGGAGATGAACGGGATCACGGTGCGCTCGAACACCTGGTCGGGGAACTGGATGAGCAGCGCGTTGCCCATCGTCTCCGCGCTGATGCCCGTGCTGTCGGACAGGAAGAACACCGGGACCACGCGCTCGGGCGACGGATTGCTCACGTGTGCATCCTCCCATTGGTGACGCGTGGTGGAGCATCGTCCCAAACCCGGCGCCTGCACGAGACACCGCCCGGATCCCGTACCGCGCGAGGTCGCCGATGCGGGTATCACCGAGACCCCGACTAGACTCCCTGAGGCCCATCGGGCCCCCTGAACCTCCACTGGAAGAGTCGCCGTACACCCATGTCTGCCACCAAGACCGCCAACCTGCGCAACGTCGCCATCGTCGCGCACGTCGACCACGGCAAGACCACCCTCGTCGACGCGATGCTGCGCCAGGCCGGCGCCTTCACCGCCCACGAGGCGGAGAGCGTCGCCGAGCGGGTCATGGACTCCGGGGACCTGGAGCGCGAGAAGGGGATCACGATCCTCGCGAAGAACACCGCGATCCACTACAACGGCCCCTCGGCGCCCGAGGGCATGACGATCAACATCATCGACACCCCCGGCCACGCCGACTTCGGCGGCGAGGTCGAGCGCGGCCTGTCGATGGTCGACGGCATCGTGCTGCTCGTCGACGCCTCCGAGGGCCCGCTCCCCCAGACCCGCTTCGTGCTGCGCAAGGCGCTCAACGCCGACATGCCGGTCGTGCTCGTGGTCAACAAGGTCGACCGCCCCGACGCCCGCATCGAGGAGGTCGTCGACGAGACCTACGAGCTCTTCATGGACCTGCTCGACGAGTCACACGGCCAGGACGCCCTCGACTTCCCCGTCGTCTACGCGAGCGGCAAGGCCGGCATCGCCTCCCTCGAGCAGCCCGCGAACGGCACGTTGCCCGACGCCAAGGACCTCGAGCCGCTCTTCAAGACCATCGTCGACACCATCCCGGCGCCGGAGTACACCGAGGGCGCGCCGCTGCAGGCGCACGTCACCAACCTCGACGCCTCGCCGTTCCTGGGGCGCCTCGCGCTGGTCCGCATCCACGAGGGCCGGCTCAAGAAGGGCCAGCAGGTCGCCTGGATGCGCCGCAACGGCGACGTCAAGACCGTCAAGATCACCGAGCTCCTCGTCACCGAGGGCCTGGAGCGCAAGCCCGGCACCGAGGCCGGGCCCGGCGACATCGTCGCTATCGCCGGCATCCCGGAGATCACCATCGGCGAGACCCTCGCCGACCCCGAGAACCCGGTCGCGCTGCCGCTCATCCACGTCGACGAGCCGGCGATCTCCATGACCATCGGCACCAACACCTCGCCGCTGGTCGGCCGGGTCAAGGGCTCCAAGGTGACCGCCCGCCTGGTCAAGGATCGCCTCGACCAGGAGCTCATCGGCAACGTCTCGCTCAAGATCCTCAACACCGAGCGCCCCGACGCCTGGGAGGTCCAGGGCCGCGGCGAGCTCGCTCTGGCGATCCTGGTCGAGCAGATGCGCCGCGAGGGCTACGAGCTCACCGTCGGCAAGCCGCAGGTGGTCACCAAGGACATCGACGGCAAGGTCCACGAGCCGGTCGAGCGCCTGACCATCGACGCGCCCGAGGAGTACCTCGGCACGATCACCGAGCTCCTCGCCACCCGCAAGGGCCGCATGGAGTCGATGACCAACCACGGCACCGGCTGGGTGCGCATGGAATTCCTGGTCCCGGCGCGCGGCCTGATCGGCTTCCGCACGGAGTTCCTCACCGACACCCGCGGCACGGGCATCGCCCACCACATCTTCGAGAAGTACGAGCCGTGGGCCGGCGAGATCCGCTCGCGCAACAACGGCTCCCTCGTCGCCGACCGCAAGGGTGCGGCCACGGCGTACGCCATGACCTCCCTGCAGGAGCGCGGCGTGATGTTCGTCGAGCCCACCACCGAGGTCTACGAGGGCATGATCATCGGCGAGAACTCCCGCGCCGACGACATGGACGTCAACATCACCAAGGAGAAGCAGCAGACCAACATCCGCTCCGCCACCTCCGACAACTTCGAGAAGCTCATCCCGCCCAAGAAGCTCTCGCTCGAGCAGTGCCTGGAGTTCTGCCGCGAGGACGAGTGCGTCGAGGTCACCCCCGAGTCGGTGCGCATCCGAAAGGTGATCCTCGACGCCAACGAGCGGGCCAAGATCGCGAGCCGCGCCCGCAAGAGCAAGTAGCCGGTCGGAAGTCGCGACCGCATGAGCGCTCCCGCAGCGTCGCTCGAGACGCGCCCCCGGAGCAGCCCGGCCGTCGTCGTCGCCACCCTGTCGCTGTGCGGCATCGTGGTGTCGTTGCAGCAGACCCTGCTGCTGCCGCTCCTGCCGCTGCTGCCCGAGTACCTCGACACCACGGCGGACTCCGCGTCCTGGCTGGTGACCGCCACCCTGCTGACCGGGGCGGTCGCCACGCCGACCATCTCCCGGCTGGCCGACATGTACGGCAAGCGCCGGATGATGGCGCTGACGCTGGCGATCACCGTGCTGGGCTCGCTGCTCGGCGCCCTCAGTGACGCGCTCCCGCTGCTGATCGGCGCCCGCGCTCTCCAGGGCGTCGGCATGGCGGTGGTCCCGGTCGGCATCGCGATCATGCGCGACGAGCTGCCGCGCGAGAGGGTCCCGCTCGGCGTCGCCCTGATGAGCGCCACCCTCGCGATCGGCGCTGGCGTCGGCCTGCCGCTCTCGGGCCTGCTCGTCGAGCACCTGGACTGGCACGCCATCTTCTGGGTGACCGGCCTGGTGGGCAGCGCCCTGCTGGTCGCCGCGCTCGTCCTGCTGCCGGAGTCCCCCGTCCGCACGCAGGGCGCGTTCGACGTACGCGGCGCCGTGCTGCTCACGACGGCGCTGACCGCGATGCTGCTCGCGTTGTCCAAGGGCGCGCAGTGGGGCTGGGGCTCCCCGACCACCCTCGGCCTGGCCGTGGTCGGTCTCGCGGTGCTCGCGTTCTGGATCCCGCTCGAGCTGCGGACGCCCAGCCCCCTGGTCGACATCCGGGTCGCGCGCCGACCCGCGGTGCTGCTGGTCAACGTCGCCTCGGTCATGGCCGGGTTCGCGATGTTCATCAACATGCTCCTCACCACCCAGTTCCTGCAGGTCCCGAAGGAGTCCGGCTACGGCCTGGGCCTCGACACGCTGCACACCGGGCTGTGGATGGTGCCGAACGCCGCGGCGTTCGGCCTGATGGCTCCCGTCTCGGCGTGGCTGATCCGCCGGGTCGGCCCTCAGGTCACGATGATCGCCGGCGCGGCCATCATGGCGGTGACCTACGCCGCTCGGGTCTTCCTCAGCGAGAACCTCACCCAGGTCGTCATCGGCTCGGTGGTCGTCGGCGTCGGCACCGCGATGATGTACGGCGCGGTGCCGACGCTGCTCATGCGCGCCGTACCCGTGACCGAGACGGCCTCGGCCAACGGCCTCAACGTGCTGCTGCGCGCCTTCGGGACCTCGACCGCCAGCGCCACGACCGCGGCGATCACGAGCGCGTCGGTGATCACGGTCGGATCTCAGGTGCTGCCCAGCCAGAGCGGCCTGAACACGCTGCTGTGGCTGGCCGCCGTCGCGTCGCTCTGCGCCACGCTCATCGGCGTCCCGATGCTCCGGATGCAGGACTACGCCGAGGAGGGCGACCGCTCGGGCGCGGGACGTCCCGTGCAGGTCGTCCGTGGCCAGGTGCTCGACGCGGGCGCCCGGCCCATCCGGACCGCCGTCGTCACCGTCCTGACACCGGAAGGAGAGCCGGTGGACTGGGGCCAGGCCGACTCGGACGGCTGGTTCAACGCCGCCATCCCCACCGCCGCGGACTACCTGGTCGTGACCACCGCCGACGGCTGGCAGCCCCGGTCCCGGATGATGCACCTCGACCGCGAGGCCCCGGTGCCGCCGATCGTCCTGCGCGACCGCCTGCGCCTCGCGGGGGTGGTCACCGACGGCGAGGGCGCGCCGGTGATCGACGCCCTGGTCGTGCTGACCCGCCACTCGGGTGAGGCCGTCGCCACCATCCGCACCGACCACGAGGGCCGCTACGAGATCCCTCGGCCGCCGAGCGGGCGTTACGTGCTGACGGTCGTTTCCCGCGACGGCGCCATCGGCGCCCGGCCGATCACGGTCTGGGAGGCCGCGCGCGACGTGGACCTGGTTCTGGGCACCCCGCTCGCCTGAGCGGTCGCAGCTGGGCCCTTCCCCCATCACGGCGCCGCGTCCGTCCCCTCGCACTGCCCATGCTCGCCGGCCGCACGCTGCAGGAGCTGTCCATGGGCTTCGTCCCGGTCGGCATCAGCCTGATCCGCGACGTCGTGCCGCCAGGGCGCACCGGCACGGCCACGGCCGCCGTGAGCGCCCACCCTCGGGGTGGGCGGCTCGATCGGCCTTCGCTGGCGGCGTGGATCGCCGACAGCTACGACTTCCACGCGCTCTTCTGGTCCTCGACCGTCCTGACCGTCCTCGCGGCGCTGCCCGTCGCGCCCCTCATCCCGCGCGTGCCGGCCGCCCGACGAGCCCGGCTCGACCTCGTGGGCGCCGCTGGGCATCGCCGTCGGTCTCGTGGCCGTCCTGGTCGCTCACCAAGGGCCGTGAGTGGGGTCGGGACACCGCGCGCCCGTGGGCGTGCCTCGTCGTCGGCCTCGTCGCACTGGTGACCTGGGGCCGCTACGAGCTCGCCCACCCGGCCCCGCTCTGTGACCTGCGCGTCACCGCGCGCCGCCCGGTCCTGCTCACCAACATCGCCGCCGTGGCGATCGGCTTCGGCTTGATGGCCCAGGTGATCATCGTGCCGCAGCTGCTGCAGCTGCCCGAGCTCACCGACCACGGCCTCGGTAGTCGATGGTCGCCGCCGGCCTCTGGACGACCCCCCGCCGGGCTGGTCATGATGGCCTTCGCCCCGGTCTCCAGCGCCCTGATCACTCGCTACGGCGCCCGCGTGACGCTCGCCGTCGGCGCCGCCGTGCTCGGCAGCGGCCACCTGGTCGCCGTCGCCATCCACGGCGCGCCCGGCACCTGCTCGTCGTCTCCTGCGTGACCTCGGCCGGCGTCGGCATCCTGGCGGCCTCGGTCACCGACGTCCACGGCTTCCCGGTGCCCTCTGAGGACGCCATGGTGGTCGGCTTCCTCATCGGCGCCGGCGCCGCCTTCCTGGGCATGGCCCTCACCCTCGCCATCCCCCGCCGCGCCGCCGCTGGGCCTGAGCCCGACCGGCGCGGCCGCGGGCTGCGCGAGCGGCGGGCGGCGGGCGGCGGGCGGCCGGCGGCCGCACCACCCGTCACGCGACCCGCGCGAAACTCACGGCTCCCGTACGAAGGTTCGCACGGGAGCCGTGAGTTTCACCGGGCGCCCGGTGAAACTCGTCCTCCCGGTGTCGCGCAAGCATCAACCCCATGGAAGCGCTCCCACACCTCCACACCCTAATTACGCCCGGGCCAGGCAGAAGGTTGTGACGGCGGTGTGACGCGTGTCATGTTGTGGACGCCAAGAACATGGAAGCGCTCTCACACCGAGACCGCGTCCCTCCGGGTCACCCCCGATCCGCAGTCCGCACAACGGCAGGAGCGTTCCCCCGTGCACATCTCACCCTTCGGGCCCCGCCAGGAGCCCCGCTTACCATTCACGACCAGCACCACGCGACGCCGGCGCCTGGCGCTCGCCGCCGCCGGTGCTCTGGTCCTCAGCCTGGGCCTCGCCGCGTGCGGCGGGGACGACGAGGCCGAGGACGGCAAGACCACCCTCACCGTCGCGACCTTCAACGAGTTCGGGTACGAGGGCCTCATCGAGGAGTACATGGAGCTCAACCCCGACATCAAGGTCGTCCAGAAGAAGCTGGGGACCTGGGAGGAGCACCGCGACAACCTCTACACCAAGCTCGCCGCGGGGTCGGGGCTCTCCGACATCGAGGCCATCGAGGGCGACGGGATGCCGGCGATCCTCGAAGAGAAGGGCGCGTTCATCGACCTCAGCGACGAGAGCGTCGAGGGCCGCTGGCTGGACTGGAAGGTCAAGGCCGGCACCAACGCCGACGGTGAGCTCATCGGCTACGGCACCGACATCGGGCCGGAGGGCATCTGCTACCGCGCCGACCTCTTCAAGAAGGCCGGGCTGCCGACCGACCGCGAGGAGGTCGCCGCCCTGTTCGCCGACTGGGACACCTACTTCGAGACCGGCCAGGACTTCGTGGAGAAGATGCCGGACACCGCCTGGTACGACTCGTCCAAGGGCACGAGCCAGGCGATGATCAACCAGCTCGCCTACCCGTTCGAGGATGAGGACAACAACGTCGTCGCCACCTCCAACCCCGAGGTGCGCGAGGTGTTCGACACCGTGACGTCGATGCAGGCCGCGGGGCTGGCCACCAACCTGGACCAGTGGTCCCCCGACTGGATCGCCGCCTTCCAGAACGACGGCTTCGCCACGATGGCCTGCCCCGGCTGGATGCTCGGCATCATCGAGGGCAACGCCGCGGGCGTGAAGGGCTGGGACATCGCCGATGCCTTCCCCGGCGGCGGCGGCAACTGGGGCGGCTCGTTCCTGACCGTGCCCGCCATGGGCGAGCACCAGGAGGAGGCCAAGAAGCTGGCCGAGTGGCTGACCGCCCCCGAGCAGCAGATCAAGGCCTTCGACGCCAAGTTCACCTTCCCGAGCCAGGTCGACGCCCAGAAGGACCCGGTGCTGCTCGAGGCGACGCAGCCGTTCTTCAACGACGCCCCGGTCGGGCAGATCCTGTCCAACCGCGCCGCGGCCGTGGAGCTGCAGCCCTACAAGGGCCCCAAGTACGCCGACATCATCACGGCGTTCCAGGCGGCCATCCTCCGGGTCGACCAGGGCCAGGAGTCGCCGGACGAGGCGTGGGAGTCCTTCACCGCGGACGTCGAGCGGATCGGCTGAGCCGGCGTCGATGAGCCCTCACCCACCAGTCGCGCCCGCCGGGGAGGTCTCCTCCTCGACCTCCCCGGTCGGGCCGGCCCCTCAGGCGGAGCCGCTGCCGCAGGACCCACCCCCACTGACCCTGCGGCAGCGGCTCTCCCGCTGGGACGTCCGCTTCTCGCCGTACCTCTACGTGTCGCCGTTCTTCCTCCTGTTCCTCGTCATCGGGATGTTCCCGCTCGCCTACACCGCCTACGTCTCGGTCCACGAGTGGGGCCTCATCGGCGGCCAGGGCGACTACGTCGGCCTCGACAACTACCGGGCGGTCTTCGGGGACCGCTACTTCTGGCGGGCGCTGCGCAACACCGTCAGCATCTTCCTGCTGTCCTCGATCCCGCAGGTGCTGCTGGCCCTCGCGATCGCGGGCCTGCTCGACACCCAGCTGCGCGCCCGGACGTTCTGGCGGATGAGCGTGCTGATCCCCTTCGTGGTCGCCCCCGCCGCGGCCACCCTGATCTTCGGCAACCTGTTCGGCGACCGTTACGGCCTCATCAACGGCGGTCTCGGGCTGATCGGAATCGATCCGATCGCCTGGCACGTCGACACCCTGCCGAGCCACATCGCCATCGCCTCCATGGTCAACTGGCGCTGGACCGGCTACAACGCGCTGATCCTGCTCGCCGCCATGCAGGCGGTGCCGCGTGACCTGTACGAGTCCGCGGCCATGGACGGAGCCGGCAAGGTGCGCCAGTTCCGGTCGATCACGATCCCGATGATCCGCCCGACGGTGATCTTCGTCGTCATCACCTCGACGATCGGAGGGCTGCAGATCTTCACCGAGGCCCGCCTCTTCGACAACGTCGGGCTCGGCGGCTCCGATCGGCAGTGGCAGACCGTGACGCTGTACCTCTGGGAGCTGGGCTGGCGCCTGCGCGACCTCGGCATGGCCTCGGCGGTCGCCTGGCTGCTGTTCCTCTTCATCGTGCTCTTCGCGCTCGTCAACCTCGCGGTGGCGCAGCGCCTCGGCGCGGGAGGCCGCAAGTGAGCCGCCGTCCGGGATTCCTCGTCTACGGCCTGCTGTCGGCGTTCGTCCTCGCCTCGGCACTGCCGCTGTACTGGTCGCTGATCGTCGGCTCGCACACCAAGGAGGTCGTGACCCGCGAGGTCCCGCCCCTGCTGCCGGGAGGCCACTTCTTCAGCAACGCCCAGCGCGTCTTCGAGACCGTCGACTTCTGGAAGGCCCTCGGCAACAGCCTCGCGGTCTCGACCGTGTGCGCCACGTCGGTGGTGTTCTTCTGCACGCTGGCCGGCTATGCGTTCGCCAAGCTGAGGTTCCGCGGCAGCAAGGGGCTCATGGTGTTCGTCGTCGGGACGCTGGCCGTCCCCACCCAGCTCGGGGTCATCCCGCTGTTCATCCAGATGGCCAAGCTCGGCTGGACCGGGCACATCTGGGCGATCATGGTGCCGACCCTGGTGACGGCGTTCGGCGTCTTCTTCATGCGTCAGTACCTCGTCGACGCGATCCCCGACGAGCTGATCGAGGCAGCGCGCGTCGACGGGTGCTCGATGTTCAGCACCTTCTGGAACGTCGCCGTGCCGGCCGCCCGCCCGGCCGCCGCGATCCTGTGGCTGTTCACGTTCATGACCGTCTGGACCGACTTCTTCTGGCCGATGATCGTGCTCCCCTCCACCAACCCCACCGTGCAGATCGCACTCGCTCAGCTCCAGAGCAGCTACTACGTCGACTACAGCCTGGTGCTCTCCGCCGCCGTGCTGTCGACCATCCCGCTGCTGGTCCTGTTCGTCCTCACCGGCCGCCAGCTGGTCGCCGGCATCATGCAAGGAGCAGTCAAGGGATGACCCACTCACTCGACACCCGCACCGACACCGGCCAGGGCGCGGAGCTCCGCTTCCCGCCCGACTTCCTCTGGGGCGCCGCGACCGCGTCGTTCCAGATCGAGGGCGCCACCGGCGAGGACGGCCGTACGCCGTCCATCTGGGACACCTTCGCGCGGGTGCCCGGCGCCGTCGTCAACGGCGACACCGGCGACGTCGCCTGCGACCACTACCACCGGATGCCGCAGGACGTAGCGCTCATGAAGAGCCTGCACCTGCGCAGCTACCGGTTCTCCGTGGCCTGGCCGCGGGTCCGGCCGGACGCCGGCCCGGTCAACCCGGCGGGGCTCGACTTCTACGCCCGCCTCGTCGACGAGCTCCTGGCCCACGACATCCGTCCCTGGATGACGCTCTACCACTGGGACCTGCCCCAGACCCTCGAGGACGCGGGCGGCTGGACGAACCGCGACACGGCCTACCGCTTCGCCGACTATGCGCTCTCCGTCTACGACGCGCTCGGCGACCGGGTGCCGGTCTGGACGACGCTCAACGAGCCGTGGTGCTCGGCCTTCCTCGGCTACACCGGGGGCCAGCACGCCCCCGGTCGCCAGGAGGGCGTGGCCGGGCTCGTGGCCGCGCACCACCTGATGCTCGGGCACGGCCTGGTCGTCGACGAGCTGCGCCGGCGCGGCACCACCGCCGACCTGGGGATCACCCTCAACTGCACGGTCGCGGACGCCCTCGACCCCGATGACGAGGCCGACCGGGACGCCGCCCGGCGCATCGACGCGCTGCACAACCGGGTGTTCCTCGACCCGATCCTCACCGGCCGCTACCCCGCCGACCTGCTGGCCGACACCGCCGGGCTCGCGTGGGCGGGCCGGCCCTGGACCGAGGTGGTTCGCGACGGCGACCTCGCGCTCATCGGCACCCCGCTGGACCTGCTCGGGATCAACTACTACAAGGGCGACGCCGTCTCGGGCCACCCGCAGCCGGACACGACGGGCGTCGACGGCGCCCACGCCGAGCGGCCGACCCGCACGCCGTTCGTCGGGTGCGAGGACGTCACCTTCCCGAGCCGTGGCCTCCCGCGGACGGCCATGGGGTGGGAGGTGCAGCCGGAGGGACTCACGCGGCTGTTGAAGCGGATCGACGCCGACTACGACGCGCCCCCGCTCTACGTGACCGAGAACGGCGCCGCCTACGACGACGAGGTGGATGCGGAGGGACGCGTGCACGACCCCGAGCGCGTCGCCTACGTCGTCGCGCATCTCGCCGCCGTCCACGCCGCTATCGCCGACGGGGTGGACGTGCGGGGCTTCTTCCAGTGGTCGCTGCTCGACAACTACGAGTGGGCCTTCGGCTACGAGAAGCGGTTCGGGATCGTCCACGTCGACTACGAGACGCAGATCCGCACGCCCAAGTCGAGCGCCCTGCTCTACGCGGAGACCGCCCGTACCGGAAACCTCCAGGCGCCGGAGAGCTGAGGTCGCTACGGTGGCGCGCGTGGACGGAAGCCGCAGCATCGCGGGACCTGGGGGCTCGCCGACGCTCGACGAGGTCGCGCGCCTGGCCGGGGTCTCGCGCGCCACCGCGTCGCGCGCGATCAACGGCGGTAACCGCGTGAGCGCGCAGGCCCGCAGCGCCGTCGACGAGGCCGTGCGGGCGCTGGGCTACACCCCCAACCACGCCGCCCGCAGCCTGGTCACCCGGCGTACCGACTCGGTCGGCCTGGTCGTCCCCGAGCCCGACGAGCGGGTCTTCTCCGACCCGTTCTTCGCGCGCACGCTGCGTGGGGTCACGCGGGTGCTGGCCGAGCGTGACCTGCAGCTGGTGCTGCTGCTCACGCGCCCGGGCGAGGAGGAGGCGCGGATGCTGCGCTACCTGCGCAACCGGCACATCGACGGGGCGCTCGTCGTCTCCCACCACCGCAGCGACAGCCTGGCCGACCACCTGGCCGCGCTCGACCTGCCGTGCGCCTTCGTCGGGCGGCCGTGGACCAGCGCCGACAAGGTCGCCTACGTCGACACCGACAACGTCGCCGGGGGTCGTGAGGCCACCCAGGCGCTCATCTCGCGCGGCTGCACCCGGATCGCGACCATCGCCGGGCCCGACGACATGAGCGCCGGCGTGGACCGGCTGGAGGGCTGGCGGGGAGCCATGCGAGAGGCCGGCCTGCGCGACGACGCGGTCGAGCACGGTGACTTCACCGAGCGCGGCGGCGAGCGGGCCGCGACCGCCCTCCTGGCGCACCACCCCGACCTCGACGGCATCGTGGCGGCCTCCGACCTCATGGCCGCCGGCGCTCTGCGGGTGCTCGCCGCCACCGGCCGCGCGGTCCCCGACGACGTCGCCCTGATCGGCTACGACGACCTCGGCGTCGCCGAGCGCACCGACCCGCAGCTCACCACCATCCGCAACCCCATCGTCGACATGGCCGAGCAGGCCACCCGTCTGCTGCTCCAGCAGGTCGACGGCGACAGCAGCGTCCGCGCCATGCGGGTCATCTACCCGCCCACGCTCGTGCGCCGCGCCAGCGCGTGACCGCCCAACCTGCAACGTGTTCTAGTCGCCCACCGGTAGCGTCGGCACATGCTCCTCGACGTCCAGCTCGACGGCCGGCCCGACGAAGCGGCGCGGCGCGCGCGGGAGCTGGCGGGCACCGGGGTCGCGGGGCTGTTCACCTTCGAGGGGCCGCACGACGTGTTCCTCCCGCTGGCAAGCGCGGCCGGCTCGGTCGAGACCGACCTGATGACCAACGTCGCGATCGCGATGCCGCGCAGCCCGCTGCACCTCGCGCACGCGGCCTACGACCTGCAGCTGCTGTCACGCGGTCGCTTCCGGCTCGGGCTGGGGTCGCAGATCAGGCCGCACATCGAGAAGCGGTACGGCGCACGGTGGAGCCCGCCGGCGGCGCGGATGCGCGAGATCGTGCTGGCGGTCAAGGCGGTCCTGGGCTCGTGGCAGGACGGCACCCGGCTGGACTTCCGGGGCGAGCACACCCAGCACACGCTGATGCCGCCGACGTTCGTGCCCGGGCCCAACCCGTACGGCGTCGCGCCGGTCCTGCTCGGCGCGCTCGGCCCCGTGATGACACGTACGGCGGCCGAGGTCGCCGACGGCCTGCTGGTGATGCCCTTCCACAGCGAGCGGCACTTCCGCGAGCGCACCCTGCCGGCGGTCGAGGAGGGACTGGCCCGGTCGGGCCGCTCGCGGGAGTCGTTCGCGGTGCTCCCGCAGGCCATCCTGGCGATGGGCCGCACGCCCGCCGAGCAGGAGGCCGCGGCGCTGGGGGTGCGCGGGCTGCTGGCGTTCTACGCCTCCACCCCGGCGTACCTGCCGGTGCTCGAGGTCGAGGGCTGGGCCGACCTGCAGCCCGACCTCAACGCGCTGTCCAAGGCCGGCGACGTCGCGGCGATGATGGCGCTCGTCGACGACGCGATGCTGGAGACGCTCGCCGTGGTCGGCACCCCGGAGGAGTGCGCCGCCGAACTCCGCCGGCGCTTCGGCGAGCACGCCACCCGGGTCTGCGGCTACTTCCCGGGCTACCGGCCGCCGCTCGACCAGGTCGCCGCCCTGGCCGCCTCGCTGAGGTGACCTGACGGATCGGGACAGCCCAGCCGACTCCTGAGGGACTATCCCGTGGGCGGCTTGCTCGCGGCGGGCCGCTGCCGCCACGGCAGCGTGCCCTCGAGCTCGACCTCGAGGGAGAAGCTCAGGAAGGTCCGCACGAGCACGATCAGCCCGAGCGCCAGGGCGTTGTCGAGCGTGGGGTCGACGGTGATGGTCAAGACGATGTCGGCGATGATCAGGAACTCCAGGCCCAGCAGGATCGCGCGACCCACGTTGCGGCGGGCGCGCTCGTAGGCGCCGGCAGCGCCGACGCGCTTGTACGACGCCGCCGCGGCGACCAGGCCCGCCAGGGAGCCGACGACCAGGATCGTCACGCCGCCGACCTCGAAGCCGTGCACGACGAGCTCCATGACCTCGTCGAAGCTCATCGCCCTCACCCTCGCCGCCCCTCGCTCGCCCGGGCACAGGGTATGCACGGCCCCGGCCCGCGTCCACCGGACCCGCCGCAGACCCTGGGGCGGCCCGCAGGTACGGTCTGCGCGTGACCGCACAGCCCAGCTACGACCAGATCGCCGCGCTTCCGGCGTACTCCCAACAGGGCATTCCGGCCGCGTTCGAGGACTTCAACGGCCACCTCAACGTGCGCCACTACCTCGGCATCGCGAGCGAGGGCCTGGACGAGTCGCTCGTCGAGGTGGGCATCCCCCAGAACTGGCCGCACACGGCCGGCCAGGCGGTCTTCTCCGCCGAGCACCACCTGACCTACTTCTCCGAGCTGCGCACCGGCGACAAGATCTCCGTCCGCGTGCGGCTGGTCGGCCGCTCGCGCCGCGCGGCGCACGTCGTGGTCTACCTGCTCGACGACTCGCACTCGCGCGTGAGCTACGTGATGGAGGAGATCCTGCTCCACATGGACATGGAGACCCGCAAGACCTCCGACTGGCCCGAGGACGTCGCCCAGCAGATCGACGCGCGCCTCGCCGAGGAGCAGCAGCTGGGCTGGGAGCCGATGCTCTCGGGCTCCATGAGCCTGCGCTAAGTCCCCTTCCGCTCGCTCGTCAGGTACGCCGCCAGCGCGCCACCGGCGGCCCCGAACAGGTGCCCCTGCCAGGAGATCCCCACCTGGCCCGGGAGCACGCCGAGCAGCAGGCCGCCGTACAGCAGGAACAGCAGCACCCCGAGGGCGATCTCGCCGAGCCGGCGGGTGAACACGCCGCGGATCATCAGGTAGACCAGCCAGCCGAAGATCAGCACCGAGGCGCCGAGGTGCACGGTGTGGGTGGGCGCGACCAGCCACACCCCGAGCCCGCCGACGACCCAGATGATCGCGGTGACCTGCACCCCGCGGAGCACGCCGGAGGCCAGCACCAGGAAGAGCAGCACCAGCACCGGCACGGTGTTGGCCGCGAGGTGTCCCCACCCGGCATGCAGGAGCGGCGCGAAGAGGATGCCGAGCAGCCCCTCGTCCTCGCGCGGCTGCACGCCGTACTGATCGAGGCGGTGGGAGAGCGCCGTGTCGACAAGCTCGAGGGCCCACAGCACGGCGACGAAGACGGCGGCGCCGACGGCGGCCTGTCCCCAGGCGCCGCGGGTCTCGCGCCGCGGGCTCATCGGAGCAGCTCCGCGACGCGCTCGACCTGGGCGGGGTCCGAGCCGGTGGGGATCAAATGCACCTCGTCGGCGCCGACGTCCTCGAAGCGCCGCAGTGTGTCGCGCAGTCCGTCGGGGGTGCCGGCGAAGCCGGTCGTCGGGGCCATCGCGTCGACCAGGGACGCGGGCAGCCAGCTCAGGTAGTGGCGCAGGTGGCGGTGCACCTGCTCGCGCGCGGAGCCGTCGCCGTCGTCGAGTGCGAACCAGAACGACGTGGTCAGCCGCGGGGCCCCCTTGCCGGCCTCGGACCAGGCGACCCGGGCCTGCTCGAAGAGCAACGACGCCGCGTCCGCGTCGAGGTCGAGGCTCACTCCGGCGAGCCCGTCGGCCCACGCCGAGGCGCTGCGGATCGTGCGGGGACCCATCGTCCCCACCAGGAGCTCGGGGCCACCGTCCTGCACCGGCAGCGGGCCCACCGGGCGGGTGACGTCGCGGACCTCCTCGCCCGCCCAAACCCGGCGCATCATCGCGACGCGCGCGGCCATGCCGCGCATGGTCCGGGTGTTCGGGTTGGCGCCGACGGCGCCGTAGTCCTCCTCGCGGCCCCCGACGCCCAGGCCCACGGTCAGCCGTCCGCCGCTCAGCCGGTCACCGGTGGCGAGCGCCTTGGCGAGCCAGACCGGGTCGTGGAGCTGCGGCACGACGACGGTCGTCGTGATGCGGACGCGGGAGGTCCATGCCGCCACTGCGCCCAGCAGCGTGAGGGTCTCGGGGTTGTCGAAGGCCATCCGCTCCCCGAAGCACAGCGACGAGAAGGGGCCCTCGTCCACGGCGTGCGCCCAGGCCTCGAGGGTCCCGGCGCCGCGCCACAGGTCGGGCTCCATCACCGGCAGGGTCATGCCCACATGCATGCAGCCACTGTGACAGACCCGGTCACACCGGCTCGGGCGCGCGCCTCAGCTCGGGGACGAGGGCCAGCAGGCCCAGCACCGGCAGCAGTGCGAGCAGGGCCAGCGAGGCGGGGATCCCGACCACCTCGCCGAGGCCGCCCACCATCGCGGACCCGACGGAGCCGCCGACCAGGAACAGCAGCGTCGCCACGCCCAGGGCGACGCCGCGCACGTCGAGCGCCACGGACTCCCCCACCGCCGCCATCAGCGCCGGCTGGCCGAGCCCGAAGGCCACCGTCACCAGGGACACGGCCACCGCGAGGACGGCCGGCGCGACGAGCCAGGTGCCGAGCGCGGCCAGCAGCAGCGCGGTCGTCGCGACCACCCCGGCCAGCCCGAGCGAGACGGCCGGACCGACCCGGTCGAGGAGCGTCCCGGCGGCCCTCGGCATCGCCATCGCCAGCACCGCGCTCGGCACGAGCAGCAGCCCCACCTGCCACGCCTCCCAGCCCTCGTGCACGAGGACGGCCGGTACGGCGACCAGGTGCGCGAACCACGCGGCCGGGACGGCCGCAGCCGCGAGCGAGCTGCGCACGACCGTGGCGTCGCGGATCACCGAGGCGGGCAGGAAGCCGTGCGGGCGACGACGCACCCGCCAGGCGACCGCGGGGACGCCCAGCAGGACCAGGACTCCGCCGAGCACGGCGATGAGCACGCCCGTGGCCGGCGACTGGACGACCAGCACCAGGCCGGCGGCGGTCGCGGCGACCAGCACGGCCCCGAGGACGTCGAGGCCGGCCCCGGAGCCCTCGGGGCTCAGCGCCCGCCACAGGAACGGCAGGACCAGCACGCCGAGGATCGGCAGGGCCATCACGAAGCGCCAGCCGAGCGCGTGCTCCACCACGCCGCCGATCAGCGGACCCAGGCAGCTCACCGCGGCGGCCATGCCGGCCAGCCGGCCCATCGCCACGTCGCGCACCTGACCGTCGTACCGCTTGCTGAGGACGGCGACGCCCAGCGTCGGGACGGCGGCGGCGCCGGCGCCCTGGAGGATCCGGCCCACGAGGAGCACCTCGAACGTCGGCGCGAACGCCGCGACCAGCGCGCCCGACGTCATCATGCCGATGCCGACCAGCAGCGGGATCCGCACCCCGACCAGGTCCGAGACCCGGCCGTAGACGGCGGTGGTCACCGCCAGCATCAGGACGTAGAGGCTGATCGTCCAGGTGGCGTCCCCCACGCCGACCCCGAGGTCGGAGCCCAGCAACGGCAGCGCCATCGCCGCCGACGACGAGCCCATGCCGGCCACGCCGAACAGCGCGCCGAGCAGCAGGGACACGCGCCGAGAGTCGTCCGAGGTCATGTCGTGACCCAACAGGGGGCCGAGGGCCGGCATTCCCTCCCGACGGTTCCGGCGGCTAGCTCGCCGATGAGGAGCAGGCGTCGTCGGTGGCCTGGAGCCGGCGCTCCAGCTCGGAGACCGTGTCACCGACCTCGCTCGGGGTGTCGCTCCGCAGCCCCAGCCGCAGGTCCCAGGTTGCGGAGAACGAGGCGGCGAGTGGGCGCAGCAGCTCCCGCTCCCGCTCGGTGGGGTCACCGTCCTCCCCCAGCTTGTCGAACATGGCGTCGGTGTCGCTCAGCCAGCGCTCGATCGCCTCGTCGAGGGCGTCCGGGTCCTCGACGTGGTCGTGGACGAGGTCGGCCCGCGCGCTCGCCGCGGCCTCGGCGGCGTCCTCGGACTCCGAGATCGCGGCGCTCAGGGACGGCAGGTTCTCCTCCCAGCTCTCGCAGGCCGCGGCCACCCGACGCTCGTCCGCGCCGCTTCGCCACCACAGCGTGCCGGCTACGGCCACGGCGACCATGAGCGCTCCGAGGAGGATCAGGGCCCGCCGGCTTGGGCGCATCGCGTCGTACCGCATGCCGTGCCCTCCCGACGTCCCCCAGTGGTCCTCCTGTGATGCCCCGGGCGGCACCGGCCAAACCGGTCAGGTGCCTAGCGGCCGAACGCCGGCCGCTCCTTGGCCAGGAACGCGCGCACGCCCTCGGCGAAGTCGGGTCCGGTGTAGACCTCGCGCAGCACCTCGGCGTCGCCCTCGGGGCTCGCCTCGAGACGCCGCGCGCGGTCGAGCAGCTGGTGCTTGGTGGCGCGCACCGTCACCGGCGACAGCGCCAGGACCCCCTCGACCAGCGTGGCCACCTCGACGTCCAGAGCCTCGGTGTCGGCGGCCACCGACATGACCGCGCCGACGGCGTACGCGCGCTCCGCGTCGACCAGCCGCGCCGCCAGCAGCATCTCCCGGGTCAACGACTCCCCGAACACCGCGGCGCAGCGGTAGACGATCGAGCCGGCCAGCGCGTTGCCGAGCGTGCGCGCGATCGGGTACCCGAACCGGCTGCCCGCCGTCGCGATCCTCAGGTCGCAGTGGGTCGCCACCGCCAGCCCGCCGCCGACGCAGACGCCCGACACGGCCGCCACCGTCACCTGGGGCAGCGCGTGCAGCGACTCCAGCAGCTCGCGGATCCAATCCTCGTAGGCCACCGCGTCGGCCTCGAGGAAGTCGGAGATCTCGTTGCCGGCCGCGAACGCCCGCCCACCCGCGCCCCGCAGCACCAGCACCCGCACCGACTCGTCGTCACGCAGCTCGGCGCAGAGTTCGCGCATCCCCGCGTACATCTCCCGCGTGAACGCGTTGTGCCGCTGCGGCCGGTTGAACGTCACCTCCACGACCCCGTCGGTACGCCGTACCTCCAGCTCCTCACCCATGCCGCGGAGCCTAGGCCGTCCCCCGCCCCCCACGGTGGTTGAGGTGCGACGAGCCCCAGCGAGGAGCCTCGAAACCACCCCGGCGCTCGACGAGCCAGCGCGCGAGGAGGGTGCCGTCGTCCTCGAGGAGGGTGTGCAGGCTCAGGGGGACGTCGAGGGGCGGCGCGGCCACGATGCGCGGGTGGTCACCGCCGATCAGGCGCGGTACGACGGTCGTCGTCAGCTCGTCCGCGACGCCCTGCGCGAGCAGCGCACCGAGCAGCGACGGCCCGCCCTCGGAGAGCAGGTCGACCAGGCCGCGGGCGACGAGCGTCTCCTTGAGCAGCGCCAGGTCGACCCGGTCGTCCCCGAGCGTCAGGACGTGGTCGTGGCCCAGGACGTCGCGCGCCTCGACCAGCCCGGCAGCCGTAGCGGTCGTCGCCAGCAGCACCGAGCCCGCCGGCGCCCCCCGCAGCCTCTCGGGCACGTCGCCGCGCCGGCTGACCAGCACGATCGGCGTTTCCGCCGGCCGGTAGCCCTCGATGCGCGCGGTGCCGGCGCCGACCACGATCGCGTCCGCCAGGGCGCGCAGCGTGTCGAAGACCCGCTTGTCGGCGGCGTTGTTGATGGAGCCGCTCCTGCCCGACTCCCCCGTGGCCGCGCCGTCGACGGTCGACACCATGTTGACCCGCAGCCACGGCGTTCGCGGCGCGGCGTAGATCCGCGTCAGGTCGTCGGTCTCCGGGCCGACGAGCACCCTCATCGCCACACACCCTCCATGCGCATGACCCAGTACTGCACGCCGTACGGGTCGTCGTCGTAGTCCACACGCACCGAGTCCGGGTCGACCTCGATCTCCCGGCCGAGCCACACCAGGCTCGCGACGTCGGCCCACAGCTCCCGGGCCAGGCTCTCGTCGACGTCACCGGCCCGGCCGGCCAGCAGCGCCGCCCGCAGCCCCTCGTCGAAGCCGGCGGCACGCTCGTCCAGGTGACCCGGCGCCTTCTCCGAGCGCGTGGCGCTCCCGTTGGCCACCACGAGCACGCTGCCGGGATGCTCCCTCCTCAGGTCCACCGCGACGCCGGCCTCCTCCGCGAGGCACCGAGCGACGTTCAGTCCCTGCAGGGACCCGTGCACGCCGAAGCCCGCCCCGAGCCAGCGCACCGCGTCCAGGCACGCGGCCCGCAGGTCGGCGACCGGGTCCTCGATCCCCCGGTACGACGGCAGCAGTGCCGGCACGCCGGGCACCAGCGCGACGCGCACCGCCCCGCCGCTCACTGCAGCCCCCGGATCGCCCGGCGGGGCGGGCGCCGCCCGGCGATCGTCCAGACCATGTCCACCGTCTGCCGGGTCTCGACCACCTCGTGCACGCGGTAGAGGCGCGCGCCGGCGAGGGCGCAGACGGCGGTGGCCGCCAGCGTGCCCGTGAGGCGCTCGCCGACCGGGAGCCCCAGGGTCTCGCCCACGAAGTCCTTGTTGGACAGCGAGACCAGCACCGGCCAGCCGGTCGCGACCATCTCGCCCAGGCGCCTGGTCAGCTCGAGGGAGTGGAAGGTGTTCTTCCCGAAGTCGTGGGCCGGATCGATGACGATCGACTCCCGGTCGACCCCGGCGGCCAGGGCGCGCTCGGCGTAGGCGGTGGTGTCCTCGATCGCGGCGCGCACGACGTCGTCGTACTCGACGCGGTAGGGACGCGTGCGCGGGGTCGCGCCGCCGGTGTGGGTGCAGATGAGGCCGGCGCCGAACTGGGCGGCCGCGTCGACCAGCTCGGGGTCAGCACCGCCCCAGGCGTCGTTGAGGACGTCCGCCCCGGCTTCACAGGCGGCCCGGCCGACCTCGGCCCGCCAGGTGTCGACGGAGATCACCAGGCCCGGGAAGCTCTCCCGCACCCGGGCGACGAAGTCCACCACCCGCGCCTTCTCCTCGGCGGCATCGATCTCGACGCCGGGCGCGGCCTTGATGCCCCCGATATCGACGATCTCGGCGCCCTGCTCGACCACGAGCCGGACCCGCTCGAAGGCCTTGTCCTCCGCCCAGGTGGCGCCCCGGTCGTAGAAGGAGTCGGGGGTGCGGTTGACGATCGCCATCATCAAGGTGGCGTCGTCGGCGAACGAGTGACGTCCCAGACGCAGCGTCATACGGTCACCGCAGGTGGTCGCTCGCCGACGTGGACGACCCTCTCGATCGGCACGATCACACCCTCCTCGGAGCGGTACTGCCGCAGCTCCACGATCTGGTCCCCCTCGGTGGACGAGGTGGGAGCCTCGACACCACCGCGCCGACGCGCCACCGCCGCGAGGATCTGGGTCGCCATCGCCCCGAGGTCCAGCAGCCCCTGGTGGGCGTGCGCGCGTCGCCCGAGATCGACCTGCGCGATCGCCTCCGACCCGCGCGCGGCGAGGGTGTCGATCAGCGCGGCCAGCTCGACGGCGTATCCGGTCGGCACCCAGAGCGTCTCGAAGAGCGAGCGCCGTACCGCCCACTCACCGGCGAGCGGCTGCACCAGCCCGGCGAGCTCGGGGTACTCCAGCGCCAGCACCGGTCGCGCCACGAGCTCGGTCACCCGCCCCCCGTCGAGCGGCCCGCCCTCCCCCGCGAGCAGCGGCCGCTCGTAGAACCCCTTCACCAGCGCCACGTCCGGGGCGCTCAGCAGCGGCCCCAGCAGGCCCGGCACGAAGTGGGTGTCCCAGTCGAGCAGGTCGGCGTCCATGAACACGAGCACGTCGCCGGTGGTGACGAACAGCGACTTCCACATCGCCTCGCCCTTCCCGCCGACGCTGCCGAGGTCCGGACGGATCTCCGACGAGCGATGGACGACCGCCCCGGCGTCGGTCGCCACGTCGTACGTCGCATCGGTGGAGTCGGAGTCGATCACGACCACCTCGTCCAGCAGCGCCACCGTGTCCACCAGGGCGCTGCGCACCCGGGTCACGACGTCGCCCACCGTGGCGGCCTCGTTGCGAGCCGGCACCACCAGGCTCACACGGGTCTCCCCCTTGGCGGCCAGCAGGTCGTCGAGGGACCAGTCATCCCAATGGGCGGTCCGAAGCACGCTGTGCAGGGTAGCCGTGGCCCATCTGCCCCGGGCGGAGAGAGCACCGCTGGTCGGGACGCTGGCGGCGACCGTGGCCGATGGCCGCCCACGGCCACTCGGCCGTGGCAGGTTTGGCCAGCAGGCCGAGGGGCACCTACTGACCATGACGGCCCTGGAGATCTCCCTCATCGTGGTGATGGTGCTGGCGCTGCGCTCGGTCCTCGACACCATCCGTCGCTCGCGCTGACCCGGACGGCGCCTCGCCGATCGGCGACCTCCGGGGCCCTAGGACCTGCTGGCCGATCCCCCACGACGGGTCACTCGTACCCCAGGATCTCCCGACGCTTCTCACCCCAGGCGAGGGCGGACGCGATCGCCTCGTCCAGGCTCAGCTCGGTGCGCCACTGGAGCAGCTCGGCGGCCTTGTCGACGTTCGCGTAGGCACCGACGGCGTCGCCCGGCCGCGGCGGCGCCTCCTTCAGCGGGACCTTCTGGCCGAAGACCCGCTCGAACGACGCCACGAGCTCACGCACCGTCACGCCCTCGCCGGTGCCGACGTTGATGACGGTGCTGGGCCCGTCGACGGCGGCGATGACGTCGTCGAACCGCTCGATGGCGCGCACGTGGGCCCGGGCGAGATCCCAGACGTGGATGTAGTCGCGGATGCCCGTGCCGTCGCGGGTGGGGTGCTCGGTCCCGGTGATCGTGAAGGCGTCCTTCTGGCCGCGGGCGGCCATCACGAGCTGTCCGAGCACGTGCGAGGGCTCCTTGGCGTAGATCCCGGACTCGAGGTCGGGGTCGGAGCCGATCGGGTTGAAGTAGCGCAGGATGACCGCGCTGAGGTCGGTCGCGGCCGCCATGTCCTGCAGCACCTGCTCCATCATCCGCTTGGTGCGCGCGTACGGCGAGGTCGGCTCCAGCGGGTCCTCCTCCGTGACCTCGAAGTCGTCCTTGGTGGCGTAGAGCGACGCCGAGGAGGAGAACAGCACGCGGGTCTTGCCCAGCGTGTTGAGCTCGTCGAAGAGCTCCAGCGACTTGGCGACGTTGTCGCGGTAGTAGAGGTAGGGCAGCTCCATGGACTCGGGTACGACGATGCGCGCGGCCATGTGGATCGTCGCGTCGAGGTCGGGGTGCTCCGCGACGATGCGGCGCAGCAGGTCCCGGTCGGCGACGTCGCCCTCGTAGAAGATCCGGTCGCGCACGAACGCCTTGGGCCCGGAGAGCAGGGAGTCGAGGATGACGGGCGTGTGCCCGGCCTCCTCCAGCGCCTTGGCGGTGGTCGATCCGATGTAGCCGGCGCCGCCGGTGACGAGAACCTTCATGGCCGGCAGCCTACCGACGCGACTCCGGCTCAGGCGGCAAGGAAGAAGACCGGCCGCGCGCCGCCCGGCTCTGAGCTCAACTCCCCCTCCGACTCCCTCCGCCTGCCGATGCTTCGCCCCACCACCACTGCAAGCGGAAGCGAGATGAGCGTCCACACGACCAACCCGACCAGCACCCAGAGAACCACGGTCATGATCCCAGTGTGGCGCCGGTCACTCGGGAGGGACATAGGCCCTTCGACCTAGGGCTCGACCACACGAGCGGACTACGCTACCCGGACTCCCTATGTGATGTTCACCTCATTCGGGACAAATTTAGGACCGGCTCTTTGATTCCTACTGCACGGTGTCGCGCGAGCACCTAGATTGAGCCGCATGGGTCCATGGGGGCCCCATCTTGGTGGCAACCCAGCCGCACTTGCTTCTCTGTGCTCCGTTTGGAAGACGTATGACGATCCTGTGGGACCGTGAGACACGGCTCCGGAAGTCCGTGTCCTCACGAGCCCTCCGCTACCTTCCTGCCACGGCGTTCCTGGTCGATGCCCTCGTCATCATCGCCTCGGCGATGCTCGGCGCGCTCGGCCGTGACGTGCTCTTCGCGACCGACACCGACATCGCCGGACATCTGGGCATCGTCGGGCCGCTGATCGTCCTGGGGTGGATCGGCACCATCGTGCTCGCCGGGGGCTACACCAAGAGCGTGTTCGACGCCGGGACCGACGAGTACAAGCGCGTCGTCCAGTCCAGCTTCATGACCGCGGGGCTCGTGGGCGTCGCCTGCTACTTCGCGAGGTTCCCGCTGTCGCGCGGGTTCTTCCTCCTCACCTTCGTCATCGGGATCCCCGCGCTCGTCCTGGGACGCGTCCTACTCCGACGCTTCGTGCACGCCGCCCGGCGCCGAGGCTCCCTCCTCCACCGGGTGCTCATCGCCGGGTCTCCCGGCCACATCGACGAGATCGCCCATGTCCTGCGCCGCGAGACCTGGCTCGGCTATCAGGTGATCGGTGCTCTCACGCCTGCGCACTACCTGGAGGAGGAGACTCGTGGCGGCGTCCCGGTGCTGGGCAACAGCGACGACGCCACGTCGGCGGTCCTCGAGCATGAGGCCGACATCGTCTTCTTCGCCGGCGGCGCACTGAGCTCTGCCACGCAGATGCGGCGGATCGCCTGGGACCTGGAGCACCAGGACGTCCAGGTGGTCGTGGCGCCCTCGGTCACGGACGTCTCGGCTGAGCGCGTGCGCATCCGTCCGGTCGGTGGACTCCCGCTCATGCACATCGACCCGCCCAAGGCCACCGACGCAGCACGATGGGGCAAGCGGCTCTTCGACATCGTCGGCTCCGCCTCCCTCGTCCTTCTGCTCAGCCCGGTCTTCCTCCTCGCAGCCGTCAGCATCAAGATGCACGACCGCGGTCCGGTGCTGTTCCGCCAGACGCGGGTCAGCCGACACGGTGGCGAGTTCCCGTGCCTGAAGTTCCGCAGCATGGTGACGGACGCGGAGGCGCTGCTTCAGCAGCTGCACGCCGAGGTCGGGCACCACGAGGTCCTCTTCAAGATGCGGGAGGACCCTCGCATCACCCGCCCCGGCCGGTGGCTGCGCCGCTTCTCGATCGACGAGCTCCCCCAGCTGTTCAACGTCCTGCGCGGCGAGATGAGCCTCGTCGGCCCTCGTCCCCCGCTGCCCAGCGAGGTGGCCCGCTACCGGGGCGACGTCAACCGGCGGATGCACGTCCGCCCCGGCCTGACCGGTCTGTGGCAGGTCTCCGGACGCTCCGACCTCTCCTGGGACGAGACGGTCCGCCTCGACCTCTACTACGTCGACAACTGGTCGATGCTCCAGGACCTCTCGATCCTGGCCAAGACCGTCGGCGCCGTCTTCGGCTCCCGCGGCGCTTACTGAGCCAGGGACAGCTCGTCGTCTGGGCCACCGGGGAGCTCATCGCGTCCGGGGCTGCTGCCACCGGCGCGCTAGTGCCGTTGCGATATCCACGAGACCCAGGACGCCAAGGACGACCCCCAGGGGTTGGCCACGGAACCATACGAACTCGGCATCTGGGAATGCCAGCACCAACACGGCCCCGACGATGACTAAGCAAACGCCGAGAGCCAGCTCCGTCACGAAGTTCATGCCTCGACGCTGCCGCAGACTGCGGAGCGTCCACATCGGCAGTTGGCAGGGGCGCTACCCAGACGAAAGTTCCGACGGTCGCCCACGGGTCGATCCCCGCACCGCCAGGCACCTCGCCTCTTCACCGGAAAGGTGCCCGCTGTTGCTAGCGGGCGAGGCCAGAAAGAGCAATCCCGACCGCAGCGATGTACTGGCGCACCCTTCGCCCCGGCCCACCCGACCTCAAGCCGTTCGGCCCTCCTGGCGGGCCTCGACCAGCAGGTCGAGGAGATAGGCGCCGTAGCCGCTCTTGGCGAGCGGCTGGGCGAGCTCCTCGAGGCGGGCGTCGTCGATGAAGCCCATCCGCCAGGCCACCTCCTCCGGCGCGCCGATCTTGGTGTCCTGGCGCTTCTCGATGGCGCGCACGAAGTTGCTGGCGTCGTTCAGGTCGTCGAAGGTCCCGGTGTCCAGCCAGGCCGAGCCGCGCGGCAGCACCTCGACCTGGAGCCGGCCCTGCTCGAGGTAGATCCGGTTCAGGTCGGTGATCTCGAGCTCGCCGCGATCCGACGGCTTCAGGTGCTTGGCCAGCTCCACCACGCCGTTGTCGTAGAAGTACAGGCCGGGCACCGCGAAGTGGCTGCGCGGGTGCTCCGGCTTCTCCTCGAGGGAGAGCGCGCGACGGTTCTCGTCGAACTCCACCACGCCGTACGCCGACGGGTCCGCGACCCGGTAGCCGAAGACCGCGGCGCCGTCGATGTCGGCGAAGCGCCGCAGCCGGGTGCCGAGGCCGGCGCCGTGGAAGATGTTGTCACCCAGGACCAGGCCCGCAGGCTCCGAGCCGAGGTGCTCCTCGCCGATGACGAAGGCCTGGGCCAGCCCGTCGGGCGAGGGCTGTACCGCATAGCTGATCTCGATCCCGAACTGCGAGCCGTCGCCCAGCAGCCGGCGGAACTGCTCGGCCTCGTGGGGCGTCGTGATCACCAGGATCTCCCGGATGCCCGCCAACATCAGCGTCGACATCGGGTAATAGATCATCGGCTTGTCGTAAATGGGCATGAGTTGCTTGCTCACGGCGTGGGTGATCGGGTGCAGTCGCGAGCCCGTACCGCCGGCCAAGATGATTCCGCGCATGCGCAGACTCTAGGGTGAGGGCGTGGACCATGTACTCGTGACCGGCGGCGCCGGCTTTATCGGCTCCAATTTCGTCCATCACCTGGTGAGGGAGACCGACGCCCGGGTGACCGTGCTCGACAAGCTGACCTACGCCGCGTCACGGGAGTCCCTCGAAGGACTGCCCGCCGACCGGGTGGAGCTCGTGGTCGGTGACGTGGCCGACGGGGAGCTGGTCGACGGGCTGGTCGCGGACGCGGACGCGGTGGTCCACTTCGCTGCGGAGTCGCACAACGACAACTCCCTGACCGAGCCGGGGCCGTTCATCCAGACCAACATCGTCGGCACCTTCCAGATCCTCGAGGCGGCCCGCCGCCACGACACCCGCCTGCACCACATCTCGACCGACGAGGTCTACGGCGACCTGGAGCTCGACGACCCGCAGCGCTTCACCGAGGCCACGCCGTACAACCCGAGCAGCCCCTACTCCGCCGCCAAGGCGGGCTCGGACCACCTGGTGCGCGCCTGGGTCCGGAGCTTCGGCGTCCGGGCGACCATCAGCAACTGCTCCAACAACTACGGCCCCTGGCAGCACATCGAGAAGTTCATCCCGCGCCAGATCACCAACGTGATCGACGGGGACCGCCCGAAGGTCTACGGCAACGGGACCAACGTCCGCGACTGGATCCACGCTCAGGACCACTCGGCCGCCGTGTGGCTGATCCTGCAGCAGGGTCGCATCGGCGAGACCTACCTGATCGGCGCCGACGGTGAGCGCAACAACCTGCAGGTCGTGCGCAGCATCCTCGCGCACTTCGGCCGCCCGGCCGACGACTTCGACCTGGTCACCGACCGCGCCGGCCACGACCTGCGCTACGCCATCGACTCGAGCAAGCTGCGCGACGAGCTCGGCTGGAGCCCGGTCTACTCCGACTTCGAGGGCGGCCTCGCCCGCACCATCGAGTGGTACCAGGAGCACGAGGACTGGTGGCGGCCCCACAAGCAGACCACCGAGGCCTTCTACGCCGCCAAGGGTCAGTGACGTCACGTGCGAGCTCGCGAGCCCGGGGCGTCACATCGGTCGTCGAGCAGCGCGCGCGACCGAGGAACGAGGTCGCGACCGCGCGTGTCGAGACCCGGTGACGTAAGCACCCACGACGACTCGACCGATCGGATCCGGCATGCCTGACCTCATGATCGAGACCACCCCCATCCCCGGCCTCCTGGTCGTGCACCTCGACCTCCGCGAGGACGCCCGCGGCTTCTTCAAGGAGAACTGGCAGCGCGAGAAGATGGTCGCGCTCGGGCTGCCCGACTTCGGGCCGGTGCAGAACAACATCTCCTTCAACGCCACCCGCGGCGCCACCCGGGGCATCCACACCGAGCCGTGGGACAAGTTCGTCTCCGTGGCCAACGGCCGGATCTTCGCCGCCTGGGTCGACATGCGCGAGGGAGAGACCTTCGGCGCCACCTTCCACGTGGAGATGGACCCGTCTGTCGCCGTCTTCGTCCCCCGCGGGGTGGGCAACAGCTACCAGACGCTCGACGACGGGGTCGCCTACAGCTACCTCGTCAACCAGCACTGGCGCCCGGGCATCGCCTACCCGGCCCTCGACCTGGCCGACGCGACCGTCGCGATCCCGTGGCCGATCCCGCTCGCCGAGTGCGAGATCTCCGAGAAGGACCTGAGCAACCCCCGCCTGCAGGACACCGTCCCCGTCGGGCGTCCGCGCCCGCTCGTCCTCGGCGCCGAAGGCCAGCTCGGGCGCGCCCTTCTGGAGGCCTTCCCCCACGCCCTCGGCGTGAGCCGCAAGGAGCTGGACCTCACCGACCCCGCAGCGCTGGCCGCCTGGCCCTGGCACGACCACGAGCTCGTGCTCAACGCCGCCGCCTACACGGCCGTCGACGCCGCCGAGACCCCCGACGGCCGGGTCGCCGCGTGGGCGGCCAACGCGGCCGGCCCGGCGGCCCTGGCCCGGCTGGCCGACGAGCACCACCTCACCTTGGTGCACTTCTCCTCCGAGTACGTCTTCGACGGCACCGCCGCCGAGCACCCAGAGGACGAGCCGTTCTCGCCGCTGGGCGTCTACGCCCAGTCGAAGGCGGCCGGTGACGTCGCCGTCGCCACCGCCGAGCGTCACTACCTGCTGCGCACGTCCTGGGTGATCGGCGAGGGCAGGAACTTCGTGCGCACGATGCAGAGCCTGGCCGAGAAGGGCGTGTCCCCCCAGGTCGTGGACGACCAGGTCGGGCGTCTCACCTTCGCTCACGAGCTGGCACGCGCGACCCGGCACCTCGTCGACACGGCGGCGCCGTACGGCACCTACAACGTCACCAACGGCGGCGCCACGACCAGCTGGGCGGACGTCGCTGCGCAGGTCTTCGCGTTGAGCGGGCGCTCACGTGACGACGTCGCGCGCATCTCCACCGAGGAGTACGCCGCCGGGAAGCAGCTGGCTCCCCGCCCGGCGAGCTCGGTCCTGCCGCTGACGAAGCTCGAGTCCACCGGGTTCGTGCCGGTCGACGCGATGGCCGCCTTGAGCGACTACCTGACCGACTCCCGCTGAGGCGCGGCCGCGGAGGCGTCAGTGGCCGCGCAGAGCCGGGCCATGGCGTCGCGCACGGCATCGGCGGTGCCCGTCACGGGCAGAGCCGACACGCTCCGGGCCGGCATGAGGGGGACGGGGACGTGTGACACCAGCTGGTGGACCGGCCGGACGTGCTGCGGCTCATCGTCGCCGAAGAGCTCCTCGTGCATCTTCTCGCCCTCGCGCAGCCCGGTGAACTCGATACTCACCCGGGTGCCCGACTGCTCGATGAGCTGGTGTGCCACGTCCAGGATCCGCACCGGCTCGCCCATGTCGAGCACCAGGGCCTCCCCCGGGCCCCCGATGGCGGCGGCCTGGATGACCAACTGGCAGGCCTCCTCGATGGTCATGAAGAAGCGGGTGACGTCGGGGTCGGTGACGGTGACCGGGCCACCCTCCGCGATCTGCTTGGCGAACGACGTCAGCACCGAGCCTCGGCTGCCCAGCACGTTGCCGAACCGGACGGAGAGGAACGTGCCGGCGGCTTGCTGTGCCGTGGCCGAGGTCAGGCACTCCGCGATCCGCTTGGAGTAGCCCAACACGCTGCACGGGTTGGCGGCCTTGTCGGTCGAGATGTTGACGAAGCGATCGACGACGACCAGGTCGGCGGCGTCCAGCACATTGGCGGTCCCGGCGATGTTGGTCTTGACCGCCTCGGCGGGGTACTGCTCGAGCATCGGCAGGTGCTTGAGCGCCGCGGCGTGGAAGACCACGTCGGGGCGACGCGCCGCGAAGATGGCGGTGACGGCCGCCCGATCGCGGATGTCGCAGAGGATGACCTCGTCGGAGTCGAGCAGGGCCCGCCCGTGGATCGAGAGCTGAAGGGCGTGGAGTGCGGACTCGTCGCGGTCGAGCATCATCAGCTCGGCCGGAGCGAAGCGGTGGATCTGTCGGCACAGCTCGGAGCCGATGGAGCCGCCGGCGCCGGTGACCAGGACCCGGCGCCCGGTGAGGTAGTCCGCGATGGCGGCGACGTCGGTGTCGAGCTGGTTGCGGCCCAGCACGTCGGTCAGGTTGATGTCGCGCAGGTCGCGGATGCCCACGTGGTCGTCGAGGAGCTGGGTGCTCGCCGGCAGCACCTTGACCGCGAGCTCGGCGTCCAGAGCCGCCAGCCGGAGCCGGTTGATCGTCGCGGCGTCCGCGCTGGGAAGCGCCAGGACCACCGTGTGCACGTGGTACTCCGCGGCCTTCTCGGCGAGGCTCTCCGTCGTGCCGACCACCGGGATCTGCCGGAGCCGCAGATGGCGCTTGCGCGGGTCGTCGTCGAGGATCGCCACCGGGCGCCACTGGCGTGCCGGGTCGCGCATCATCGAGCCGATCAGCTCCCGGCCGGCGTCGCCGGCTCCGACGACCAGGACCCGGGTCGAGCCGTCCGCGAACCGCTCGTCGTCGTACTCGTTGAAGCGGCGCCACGAGGCGCGGGCATAGGCCATCAGGACCAATGCCGCCAGCGTGGCCCCCGCCGGGACCGAGCGCGGCACCCACTGGGTGGTCAGGTTGACCGCCGTGACCAACCCCCCGGAGCCGACGACGCAGAGCCCGAGCAGCAGCATCTCCTCGAGGCTGGCGACCCGGGCCCGGCCCTGGTGGAGCCGGCCGACGGCGGCGACGACGAGGTAGAGCAGGGCCGTCGCCGCGCCCACGGCTGCCACTTCGAGCCATGGGACGCTCTCGGCTGCCGTGTCGAACCGCAGCCACGCGAAGACCAGGTAGGAGCACATCCACGCCACCACATCGACGCTCGCGGACAGGACGAGCCGATAACGGCGCACTCGGACCACGAGGCTGCTCACGGGTAGGCGCTCCCAACAGGATATTTGGTGCACCAGAGGTACCACGTGGGAAGAGCCAGCGTGGCGGTTCGCCGAATCCTTGTCGATCGGCGGAAGAGCAGTTGACGTCGCGGACTAGCGGCGCACGGAGGCGTCCGACACCTTCTCGTGCTTGCCGGCCCCACCCTTGAGAGGGGCGTAGGAGTAGCCGTAGCCGTAGCCGTAACCGGTCGACTTCTTGGCGGGGGCCAGGTTGACGACCACGCCGACGCACTTCGCGTCGACCTGCTCGACCCGCTCGAGCGCATGACGGAGCTGGTCGCGCGTGGTCTTGCCGTGGCGCACCACGGCGAGCATGCCGTCGGCCTGGGCGGACAGCAGCGCGGCGTCGGTGACCGGGAGCAGGGGGGGCGTGTCCAGGATCACCACGTCGAAGCGCTCCCGAAGGTCCTTGATGAGGACCTCCATGGCCTGCGACTGCAGGAGCTCGGAGGGGTTGGGCGGCAGCTGCCCGCACGCGAGCACCTTCAGGTCCGTGCCGTCATAGGTCTGCAGGGCGTCGTCCAACGAGACCTTGCCGATCAGCACGCTCGTGGTGCCGACCGCCTCGTCCAGTCCGAGGCGTCGCGCGATGAGGGGACGGCGCAGGTCGCACTCGACCAGCGCCACCCGCTCGCCCGCCAACGACAGGGTGATCGCCAGGTTGACCGCGGTCGTCGACTTGCCTTCGGCCGGCAGAGAGCTCGACACCACGAAGACCCGCCGCTCGTGGTCGACGTCGACGTACTGCATGTTGGTCCGCAGGACGCGGAACGCCTCCGCCCACGGACTCGACTCCGCAAGAGCGACGGCCGGGGCCTTCTTCACGGCGGCAGGGTCGCTGTTGATGTGGCCCAGGATGGGGGCGGAGGTGACCAGGGCGATGTCGTCGCTCGACGACAGCGTGTTGTCCATGAGATCGCGCAGCACCGCGAGGCCGAGGCCGAGCAGCAGCCCGAGGACGGCCCCCAGGCCGATGTTGCGCACGGGTTGCGGGCTCACGGGGGAGGACGAGACCTGGGCGTTGTCGACGATCGAGGCGGTGATCAGCGCGTTGGCCTGGCCGCGCGGTGTCTCGAGGTCCGCGACCAGGTCGCTGAGGGCCTCGGCGTAGGCCTGGGCGATGTCACGGGCCTCCGCAGGATCGGGGTCCGTCGCCGTCAGCACGATGTTGACGGTCTCCGGCACCACCTCGGCCGAGATGGCCGCCCGAAGCCCCTCGGGGTCGTTCGCTGCCGTCCCGCCCAAGTTGCTGGCCACACTCTCGGCGAGCTTTCTCGTCCCCACCAGGTCCACGTACGAGGACGCGCGCTGAGCAGCGAAGGTGTTCCCCGCGAGGGCATCGTTGGTGTCCGAGGGGGTGGTCGAGACGAAGATGCGCGCGGACGAGGAGTACTTCGGGGTCGCCTGCCAGGTGAGGAAACCGGCCGCGGCGACACACAGCAGGAAGACCACGACGATCAACTTCCAGCGTCGTTGCACCGTCTGCCAGTAGTCCTTGAGCTCCACGATCGTCCCGTCCTCCGGTGCACCCCCCATGCGTGCGCGCAGGTCACTGTAGCGGCAGGGGAGGAACCGACCGAAACCGACTGAAGTGACGCATCTGGCCTCGGCGCGACCGCAAACCGGCCGTCGCGCCTCACCCTAGCGGCGGCGAAGCCCGGCCAATGCCGGACGCACGTCGACCAGGAAGACGATCGTCGCGATGGTGAAGGCGAGATTGACGATCATCCCGAAGACGGGCAGCAGCTGCAGCACCACGGCCAGGCACAGGATGATCCCCCACGCAGGCTTGGTGAGCTTGCCCGCCGCGACGTACGACTCGGACGAGTAGGTGAGCGCGGTGACCAGCGCGAAGATCTTGACGGCCAGCAGCACCAGTTGAAGCACCACGGCGATGTCACCTTGCAGTCCCATGGCCCCAGCCTAGCGATTGGACGACGAGGCCCCCGGAGCTCATACCTCCGGGGGGCCTCGTGGCGCGTCAGAACAGCGTCAGCTGTCCGTCGTCGGGTGTTCTTCAGTCGCCGACCTTCTGGGCGGCGTCGGTGGCCGCCTTGGCCGCGTTGGAGGCGGTCTTCTTCGCGGCGGTGGTCGTCGCCTTCGCGCTGCTGCGGGCGGGGCCCGAGGACTTCTTGGCGGTCGTGGCCGTCTTCTTGGCCGCGGTCGACGCCTTCTTGGCGGTCGACTTGGTGGCCTTGGCGCCCTGGGTCTTGGTGGTCTTGGCCTTGGCGGTGGTGGTCTTGGCCGTGGACACGGTGGCCTTCGTCGACTCCTGGTGGCGCACGCGGGTGACCAGGTTCTCGCCGCGCTTGGCCAGGTCGGCGTAGGTGCCGGTCACCGTGGCGACGTTCTCGTTGACCGCGCTCTGCACCTTGGCGGGCAGGGTGAGGGCGTCGGCCTGCAGGGCCTCGACCCGGGAGCTGACGGCGGTCAAGGCCTGGTCGCGCAGCGCCTTGGGTTCGAAGTCGAGGCCGCTGACGGTCTTCTGGACGTCCTTCTGGTAGCCCGAGATCCTCTTCTGCACGTCGGCGACGTAGTCGCGCACGATCCCGACGGCGAGGTCGGTGGCGCCGACGCCGGCATACAGCGGCTTCGCCGCGACGGGGGGAAGCTCCAGGGTCGAGATGTCGAACTTGGCCTTGGCCATGGCGTTCTCCTTCGGTTGCGGGGTGGGGGCGTACGCGTCAGTCGTCGTCGGAGGTGCGCCCGGCGTTGAGTGCCAGGAACGACGAGTAGACGTCGAGCAGGGACTGCTTCTGCCGCTCGGTGAGGCCCGCGTCGTTGAGCACGGCGAGCTCGACCGAGCCACCGACACCGTCCTCCGGGCTGAGGATCCCGGCGCGGATGTAGAGCTGTTCCGCGGAGATGCGCAGTGCCTTGGCGATCTGCTGCAGGACCTCGGCGGAGGGCTTGCGCAGACCACGTTCGATCTGGCTCAGGTAGGGGTTGGAGACTCCGGCCTGCTCGGCGAGCTGACGGAGCGAGAGCCGCGAGGCGACCCGCTGCTCCTTCAGGTAGTCACCGAGGGACTCAACGGTCTTACCGACCTTTCCCTTTGCCATGGCTCCATAGTGCTAACAAGAGCAAGCAAAATGCAAACTCAGAGCCGGTGACATCGGGCACAAACCCCTGTTTTAAGCGGGAATTCGGCAGGCGACCCAGCAAGCACTGGCCCGGGTCGCGCCCCGGTCTCGACACGCTCGCTGCGCTCGCGGCTCGACCACCGAGGGGCTCACCCCCGCCGGCGCCAGGCCCTCGCTGGTCGTGGCGAGCGCAGCAAACCGCGTCATCTCGTTGGTCGAGCCGGCGAGCGCAGCGAGCCGTGTCGAGACCCCGCGACGACCTCAGAACACCGCGCGGATCTCTCCGACCGGCACGCCGCCACCAAGCAGCTCGACCACGCCCGTGCGCCGAACGGCGTCACCGTTGACCCACGCCTCCCGATCCACACCGGAGCGGCTCAGAGCGGCGGCCATCAGCACGGGGCGCACGCGGGCCGCCCCGTCGTCGGTCTTGAGCGCGAACGCGCGTCCGTCCGGCAGGGCCACGGCGTAGCACGACTCGGCGCCGGCCTTGCCGATGGCGCCGGGCATCGCGGTGAGCAGCGCGAGCTCGTCGCGACGCGTCCCTGACACGAACTCCGGGTGGCGACGGATGGCGCCGGCGATGCGGGCCTCCGGTCCATCCTTGGCAACGGCGAGGGCGCGGAAGGCCCGCGCCAGACCGACGAGCGTGGTGGACAGCAGCGGGGCCCCGCACCCGTCGACGGCGACGGCCTCGACGGGGACGCCGGTCAGCTCCGCGAAGGTGCTCATGATGAGCTGCTGCAGCGGATGCGCCGGGTCGCGATAGGTGTCGAGGTCCCAGCCGTTGACCGCGCACGTGACCAGCATCCCGGCGTGCTTGCCAGAGCAGTTCATGGCGATCGGCGTCGTCGGCCGGCCCGAGCGCAGCGCCTCGATGCGGGCCTCGTCATCGAGTGGATAGTCCGGCGGGGTCTGCAGCGCGGACTCGTCGAGGCCGGCGGTCGCGAGAATCCGGCGTACGCCGTCGAGGTGGAAGTCCTCGCCCGAGTGGGACGCGCACACGAGCGCGAGGAGGTCGTCGGGCAGGTCGAGGCCGGCCCGGACCATGGCGAGGGCTTGCACAGGCTTGTTGCACGAGCGCGGCAGCATCGCGTGGTCGACCGGTCCGACGGACCAGTGCACCCCGCCGTTGTCCGCCAGAGCGACGACGGAGCCGTAGTGGTGGCCCTCGACGAAGCCGGAACGGACGATCTCGGCGAGCACGGGGGACGTGGTCATGGGCGGACTCTCGCCGGGTTCCCGACGACCGTCACCTTGGGGTCGACGTCTCGCACTACGGCGGCGCCGCTACCCACCACCGCATCGGTCCCGATTCGCAGCCCCTGGTTGATGCTCGCCCCCGTCCCGACGAAGGACCGGTCTTCCAGATGAACGTCGCCGCTAATCGCGCTCAGTGGACTGACGGTCACGCAGGCTCCCAGCGTGGAGTCGTGGCCGAGCGTGCTGTTGGCGCCGACCTGGACGTCCGGCCCGATCACTACGTGGTTCGCGACGCTCACATGCGAGCAGACGACCGCGCCCGGCCCAAGGGTCACCTTGCGGCCCATGGTGGCGGTGGGATGGATGAGGATCGGTCGTTCGCGCACCCCCATGGACTCGACGACGCGATGCCGCGTCTGCGGATGGGCGATCCCCACCACGACGGCCACGTCCGCGGGCAGTTCGAGCATCTGGGCCGTCGGCCCGAGGTGCGGCACCTCGAAGGACGCCAGCAGCTCGCCGTCTGGGTGACCGTCGTCGAGCACACCCATCACGTCGAACCCCTCGCCGGGGCGACCGGCGGCATTGATGGCGTCGACGATGTCGAGGATCTCCCGGCCGAATCCGCCTCCGCCCACCACTGCCAGGCGTCGTCTCATGCGCTCATGCTCTCAGGGTGCTCGCCCGAAGTCGTCCTCGAGCCGGGTGATGTCGTCCTCGCCGGTGTAGGCCCCCTGCTGGACCTCGATGATCTGCAGGTCCTCGGAGTGCTCGTTGGACAGCCGGTGGGTGGCGCCGCGTGGCACATCGATGCACTGCCCGGGGGACGCCACCACGACCTCGCCGTCGACCGTGCAGGTGGCGATCCCGAAGATCACCACCCAGTGCTCCGAGCGGTGCTGGTGCGTCTGCAGTGACAGGCGCTTCCCGGGGTGGACCACGATGCGCTTGACCTTGTAGCCCTGGCCGTCCTCGATGACGTGCCAACTCCCCCAAGGGCGGTCCTGAGACATCTCGGACATCGCGGTCTCACTCTCGTCGGGGCGCAGTGGCGCGCGGGTGCACGCTACAACGCTCGGCGCCGGGGTCCGGGGCGGCCCGGGCGATGCGGCAGGATGAGTCCGTGCCTCATCCTCCTGCCCCGCAGCACTGCCCATCGCCGCGCGAGCTCGACGACCTCGAGCTGCTCAGTGTCGGGGCGCTGGTGCCGATCCGGGCGTTCAATGAGCCTGGCAGCCCCGTCACGCTGACCTTGCCGCCGAATGTCGCCGCCGCCGCGGCGGATGCCGGCGCCGTGGAGCTGGTCGACCCCGAGGGTCTCCCCCTGGCCCGCGTCACGGTGGCCGGACCGGATGGCTGGGCCGTCGAGCCGTTGACCCACGCCCAGTACGGCCCGTTCCGCAGCCACTACCTCTCCCCCGCCGTCGTCCGCGAGCGCTACGCCGGGCGGGCCTTCGTGCCGGTCACGGACGCCCTGACCGACGTGCAGCTGCGCGAGATCCGCGACCTCGGTCCCACCGTGCTGCTGGCCCTGGTCGGCCACGGCACGCCGGAGCTCTCACCGGTCGCGCTGATGCGCGCCACCCTGGTGGCCGCCGAGTACCTCGACGCCGAGGTGGTCGCGGTGCCGCTCGCCTCGCACGGCGATGCGGCCACCGACCACGACCTCGGCCTTCAGGTCGTCGCCAACTACGCGGGGCTGGACCGGGTGCACGGGCTCCGCGACGTCGGAGAGCTGCCACTGGAGATCGCCGAGATCGTGGACGCCGACCGGCCCGGGCCCGAGCAGCAGGGCCTCGTGCTGTTCTTCACCGGCCTGTCCGGCAGCGGCAAGTCGACCCTCGCGCGGGCCCTGATGGACAGGGTGCTCGAGCAGGGCGAGCGGACGCTCACCAGCCTCGACGGGGACGTCGTACGCCGCAACCTGTCGGCCGGGCTGACGTTCTCCAAGGAGGATCGCGAGACCAACATCCGCCGGATCGGCTGGGTCGCCGCCGAGATCTCGCGCCACCGCGGCGTCGCCGTGTGCAGCCCCATCGCGCCGTTCGACCAGACGCGCCAGCAGGTGCGGGCGATGGTCGAAGAGGCCGGCGGCGCCTTCTTCCTCATCCACGTGGCGACACCGCTGGAGGAGTGCGAGCGCCGCGACCGCAAGGGCCTCTACGCTAAGGCCCGCGCCGGCGAGATCCCCGAGTTCACCGGCATCTCCTCGCCCTACGAGGAGCCTACGGACGCCGACGTCCGCGTCGACACCACGGGCCGCTCCATCGATGACGCCCTCGCCGACGTCCTCGACGCCCTCCGCGACGCGGGCTACCTCGACCTGGGCACGGAGCGCGAGGCCTCAAGCCTCGCCGCTGACGCTCCTCGCGCCTCCACCACCGAGGGCGAAGCGCCGGTGGTTGAGGTGCGAGCGGAGCGAGCGAAACCACCCGAGGAGGACGACGCGCCGGCACCGAGCCCCACCCTCAACGTGCTGTTCGTGTGCACCGCCAACATCTGCCGCTCCCCCTACATGGAGCTCTCGGCCCGCACGGCGACGGCCGAGGACCAGGGCGTCATGTTCCGCAGTGCGGGCACCCACGGCTTCCGTGAGCACCCGATGGACGCCGTGATGGCCGAGGCGCTCGGCCGGCGGGGCATCGACAGCGCTGGGTTCGTCAGCCGCCCGCTCAGCCCCGAGCTCGTCGAGCAGGCCGACCTGGTGCTGACCGCGGAGGCCTCGCACCGCACCTTCATCCTGCAGGACCACCCGACCGCGTTCCGCAAGGTCTTCACCCTCGGGCAGTTCGCCCAGGCGGCGACCGCGAACGACCTCGCGGGCGCCGACCTGCTGACGGCGGTCGCCGAGCGGCGCGGCAACGCGGACGTCGGTCTGGACGTCCACGACCCCTACGGCCGGGGGCCGGAGGCGGCCGAGGCGTGCGCCACTCAGATCGACGAGCTGCTGCGCGTCGTCGTCCCGGCACTCACCGGGTCGGCGAGGATCGGCGCATGAGCGACCTGATCACCGCCGACTTCTCCTCCATCCTGATCGCGGGGTTCGTCGTCGGCATCGTCGTGGGCCTGACCGGGATGGGCGGTGGGGCGCTCATGACCCCCGCGCTGATCTTCCTCGGCGTGGGCGACACCGCCAAGATCGTCACTGCCGACCTCACGGCCGCCGCGATCTACAAGACCGGCGGCGCGATCGTCCACTCGCGGGAGGGCTCCCCCAACCTGGCCCTGGCCAAGTGGCTCATCCTCGGCTCGGTGCCGACCGCGCTGGCCGGACCGCACCTGCTCGCGGGAGTCGTGGATCCCGAGGACATCGACGACGTGCTCAAGATGAGCATCGGCTTCGCCCTCCTCCTGGCGGCCTCCACCTACGCGCTTCGCCTCTACCTCAACCTGCGCCGGGTCCGCGCCGGCGGCCCGAGCGGCGACCCGAATCCCAAAATCCGCCCGATCCCGACGCTCCTCGTCGGGGCGCTCGGCGGCCTGCTGGTCGGCATCACCAGCGTCGGCTCCGGCTCGGTCATCATGGTCGCGCTGCTCATGCTCTACCCCGGGCTCTCCGCCGTGAAGCTTGTCGGCACCGACCTCGTGCAGGCGGTCCCGCTGGTTCTCGCCGCCGCGATCTCCAACATCATCGTCAACGACGGCCTGGACATGGGCCTGACCCTGCCGCTGGTCCTCGGCTCGGTGCCCGGCACCATCCTCGGCAGCAAGCTCGCGCCGCGGGTGCCGCAGTCGTTCATCCGGCGGGCGATCGTCGTGGTGCTGACCATGTCCGGCGTCGCCCTGCTCGACAAGGCCGGCTGGGCCCCCCTGGGCGTCGAGCAGACGCACCCCGTGCTCATCGGGCTCGTCGGGCTGGCGATGGTGTTCCTGGTGCCCCTGGTCTGGGGACTGCTGCGCAAGGAGCAGGGCCTGCCGATGTTCGGCGCCCCCACGGTGGCCGAGCTGGAGGAGCTGGGCTACCACCAGCCAGCCCGTCCGCCGGACCGCACCACCTAGCCACACCAGCCGACCCCTCGCGGCCACCGCGACGGCGTACTCCCCGGTGAGAAACTGCTGTGTCACACTCGACATTGGTCGCGTCTTCGTGCTCGGGGAGGCACCTGGCTACGATGTCCGTTGCTGTCCACCGAGAGGTCCCCGTTCCCCCATGACCCAAACTCATGCCGACTACCAGCTGAGCCAGCTCGACCAGCTGGAGGCGGAGTCGATCCACATCATCCGCGAGGTCGCGGCCGAGTTCGAGAAGCCCGTCCTGATGTTCTCCGGCGGCAAGGACTCGATCGTGATGCTCCGCCTCGCGGAGAAGGCCTTCTACCCGGCGAAGATCCCGTTCCCCGTCCTGCAGGTGGACACCGGCTACGACTTCCCCGAGGTCCTGGAGTGTCGTGACCGCTGGGTCGCCCGCACCGGCGTACGCCTGATCGTGGCCAGCGTCGAGGAGGCGATCGCCAACGGCGTGATCGTCGACGACGGCAAGACCAGCCGCAACCGCATGCAGACCGGCACCCTGCTGCACGCCCTCGAGGAGGGCGGCTTCACCGCCGCCTTCGGTGGCGGGCGGCGCGACGAGGAGAAGGCTCGCGCCAAGGAGCGCGTCTACTCGCACCGCGACGAGTTCGGCCAGTGGGACCCGAAGATGCAGCGCCCCGAGCTGTGGAGCCTCTACAACGGCCGCATCCACTCCGGCGAGCACATGCGGATCTTCCCGATCTCCAACTGGACCGAGCTGGACATCTGGGACTACATCGGCCGCGAGGGCATCGAGATCCCCTCCATCTACTTCTCCCATCAGCGCCGCGTCTTCGAGCGTGACGGCATGCTGCTGACCGAGAGCGACTTCAACCCGATGAAGGGCAACGAGACCGCCGAGGAGCGCACCGTCCGCTTCCGCACGGTCGGCGACCTGACCCTGACCGGGTGCGTCGAGAGCACCGCCAGCACGATCGAAGAGATCATCGCCGAGGTCGCCATCGCCCGCGTGACCGAACGAGGCGCCACCCGTGGCGACGACCGATTCTCCGAAGCCGCCATGGAGGACCGGAAGAAGGAAGGCTACTTCTGATGGACCTGCTCCGATTCGCCACCGCCGGCTCCGTCGACGACGGCAAGTCCACCCTCATCGGGCGGCTGCTGCTGGACTCCAAGTCGATCTTCGAGGACCAGTTGGAGGCCGTCGAGGCCACCAGCGTCTCCAAGGGCTACGACTACACCGACCTGGCCCTGCTGACCGACGGTCTGCGCTCCGAGCGCGAGCAGGGCATCACGATCGACGTCGCCTACCGCTACTTCGCCACCCCGGCCCGCAAGTTCATCATCGCGGACACGCCAGGACACGTGCAGTACACCCGCAACATGGTCACCGGCGCCTCCACCGCCGACCTCGGCCTGGTGCTCGTCGATGCCCGCCAGGGCCTGACCGAGCAGTCGCGCCGCCACGCCGTCATCCTGTCCCTGCTGCGGGTCCCCCACCTGGTGCTCGCGGTCAACAAGATGGACCTCGTCGACTTCTCGCAGGAGGTCTACGACCGGATCCACGCCGAGTTCCGAGCGTTCGCAACCAAGCTCAACATCCCCGACCTCGAGGTCATCCCGATCTCCGCGCTGTCCGGCGACAACGTCGTCAACCGCTCCGAGCGGATGGACTGGTACAGCGGCCCGACGCTCATGCACCACCTCGAGCACGTCCACGTCGCCTCCGACCGCGACCTGGTCGACGTGCGCTTCCCGGTCCAGTACGTCGTGCGCCCCAAGTCCGACGAGCACCACGACTACCGCGGGTACGGCGGCATGGTCGCCGGCGGCGTCCTCAAGCCGGGCGACGAGGTCGTCGTCCTGCCCAGCGGCATGACCTCCAAGATCGCCGGCATCGACCTTTTCGACAAGGAGAGCTCCGAGGCGTTCCCCCCGATGTCGGTGACCATCCGCCTCGAGGACGACGTCGACGTCTCGCGCGGCGACATGATCGCCCGGCCGTCTAACGCGCCCAAGCCCAGCCAGGACATCGACGCGATGATCTGCTGGATGACCAACGAGCCGCTCCGCCCCCGCCAGAAGCTGGCGATCAAGCACACGACCCGTTCGGCCCGCGCCCTGGTCAAGGACATCCAGTACCGCCTGGACATCAACACTCTGCACCGCGACCAGGAGACCAAGGAGATCGGCCTCAACGAGATCGGCCGCGTCCAGCTGCGCACCACCGTGCCGCTGCTATGTGACCCGTACTCGAAGAACCGCACCACCGGGTCGTTCATCCTGATTGACGAAGCGACTGGAATCACGGTTGGCGCTGGCATGATCAACAGTTCCAGTTGACGCGACCGCCACACTGGTTGAAAGCCCACATTAACCGAACGGATCCCCATGCACCGCGAACCGGTTACCGACAATCGGTCCGTTTCGCCCTCCTACGGTGAGAGTGCGGAGGAGGCGCGGGTCGGGTCGGAGCCGAGGTTGCTTATAGTCAGCAACAATTGCTTATCTACTTCAGGCTCTAACGGCCGCACTTTGGACAGCTTCCTCCGCAGCTACCCCGCCTCCCGAATCGCACAATTCTTTATCAGCGCCCAGACACCCGACGTTGCCACCGCAGGCCAGTACTTCAGGATCACGGATCGAGATGTCCTGCTTCGCCTCGTGCGCCGCGGACCGATTGGCTCGGTTGTTCAACCTCAGACCAGGGCCGCTCCTTCTCCCTCGGTGACTAAGCGGCCCAGACGCACTGCGTTCAGGATGCTGGCGAGGGAGCTCCTCTGGTCCGCGGCCCACGTTCGAGGGCTGAGTACGTTTGAGAAATTCGTCGCAGATTTCAGACCGCAGGTCATTCTCGTTCAGGCGGGCGATTCCATCTTCATGCTCCGCCTGGCCCTGGCCCTCTCCAAGGCTCACAGTGCGCCTCTGCTCGTGTATAACAGCGAAGACTACTTCTTTAAGAAATCAAACTATCTAGATGACCGGAACAACAGGGCAAGTGCTCCCCTCTACCGGATCTGGCATCGCGTGCTACGGCGGGCTATACGGGCCACCTTCCGGCACGCCAGCCACGTTTTCTATAGTTGCTCTCCATTGCAGCAGACTTTTTCCGACCTTTCAAACGCGCCCTCTTCAGTCCTCCTGACGTCCACAGAGATTTCACCCCGGACTACGACAGCGACCACTGAAGCCATCGACCTTGTTTACACCGGCAACCTGGGGCTCGGTCGCTTAGAGGCACTCCTCGAGGTGGCATCAGTTGCCCACGATATAAACCGGGCCGCGGTTCTCCGAATCTTCGGCCCACCCCCAACTGCAGCCGTCCTGGCCACGCTCGCCTCCGCACCGGCGGTACGCTATTGCGGTCTCGTGGATCAAAGTACAGTAATTAAAGCCATCACCAGTTCACATCTCAACATACATGTGGAGAGCTTTAACCCCGCCTACCGCGCGCAATTGACACACGCCTTTTCGACTAAGATCGCCGACTACCTCGCCACCGGGACATGTCTGTTTGCCTACGCGCCACCTGAGATCGCCAGCACTCAGTACCTTAAGGAAACCCAAAGCGCCATAGTGGCAGATTCACCGGAGAATCTTAGACCTTCCCTACAGAAAGCCATGCGGGAACCCCGCATGCGCGCATGCTCGAGCGCGCGTGCCATAGAGGTAGCGGAGACCAATCATTCTGCAACGCGCAACAACTACCACTTTAGAGAAATCGCAATTCAAGCCGCGCGCGGTCACAGCGGGTCGGTAGAATTGTGAAAATAGTTCAGATCAATAACGTCTATTCTTCGGGAAGCACGGGCCGCATCACCTCAAATTTGCACCATGACCTCATAAGGAGAGGGCATCAATCATCTGTCCTTTATGGGCGTGGCCGCAAAAGCGATGACGCCCAGGTTGTCAAAGTGGCCTCGGAGAAGGCCGCGAAGTGGAATGCGGCTAAGGCGAGGGCTTATTCGCTACAATACGCTGGTTCGGAATTTGCTACCAGAAGAATAATTCGCCACCTTGAGCGTGAAAAGCCCGACATAGTACACATGCAGTGCCTTAACGGCTATTTTGTTAATATCTATGCGCTGCTCGATTGGCTAAGAGTAAAGGATAAGACTTGCGTCTTGACTTTACATGCCGAATTCATGCACACCGGGGGTTGTGGACATGCCTTGGACTGTGACAAATGGCGTCTCACGCCCGGCTGCGGTCGGTGTCCCCAACTTCGCGACGCCACCAAATCCTTCGTCTTAGATCGGACCCGCGAGGGTTGGGAACGCATGGAGAATGCATTCCGTGGCTTCAGTGACCAGATCACGATTGTTTCCGTGTCTCCATGGTTGCAGGCACGTGCCCAGGCCTCGCCCATTCTCAGTCATCTGAAACACCAAACGGTGTTGAACGGGCTCGACGACGACGTGTTCAGACGCACCACCCCCGCTCCAATTGAAATGCACCGCAACGCCGATCAGAAGGTGCTACTTCACGTCACCCCGCTGTTCGATGCCTCCCCCACATCCTTCAAGGGAGGACAAGACGTGGTGGCGCTTGCACGACAGTTGGGCAGCCGAGTCAAAGTCGTGGTACTTGGGGATGTGGCCCCGGGTGCAGGTAAACAACTGCCAGAGAACGTCGTATGCGTCGGCCGCATCTCCGATGCCCGCCGCTTGGCAGCGTTCTACACCGCTGCAGACGCGACCTTGCTCACGAGTCGGCGTGAGACCTTCTCAATGGTGACCGCGGAATCCCTAGCGTGCGGCACACCGGTCATCGGCTACAGAGCAGGCGGGCCTGAGCAGATCGCGCTTCCCGATCACAGCACTTTCGTCGCTCAAGGCGACCTTCCCGCCCTGGCTGCGGCTGTCGAGCTATCCACTCAAAGTACCGAGTTGGAAAGGGAAGCAATGAGCTTGAGAGCCAGAGACAAGTATTCAAATCGTCGTATGACCACCGAGTACCTTCAAATCTACCGCTCCGCGATGGCCAGAGACACCAAGTGACGCCATATTGGTGCGCACTGGTCGCCCTGGCAGCCGCGGCAGGGCTGACGCAGCCTCTAGCCAACCGGGCATTGCGAGGATCCATCGTGACATTGGTGGGATGCGGTGCACTCACAACGGTTCAGGCGCTCCGCGACCCACAGCTCGGAATCGACGTAGGCTCCTACTTGAACGCATTTCATCTTTCGCATTCATTAGATTTCCTTGCTGGCGACACATTGTACAACTTTGAGATCGGCTTTAGTCTCTATGCCCAGTTCCTTGCTAAACAAGGTCTGAGTGATCAATGGTTTCTTGCCATTACGGCTATCGTCACAATGCTTCCCGTCGGACTGACCATACGTCGCTACAGCCGCATGCCCGCGCTAAGCGTGTTCCTATACGCCACCTTAGGGTTCTACCTCTTCTCGTATTCAGGCCTTCGACAAGCCATGGCCGTCGCAATATGCTTCTGGGCATACAGGTTTATTATCGACCGAAAACCGTTACCCTTCCTTGCCATGGTACTTGCAGCGTCGCTTTTCCACCAAAGCGCCCTAGCCTTCATACCCGCCTATTGGCTATTTCCAATTTTGCCCACCGGGCCGATCGTAATTGCCGGGATAGCGATCATCATCGCCACGTTTGCGCTTCGCGCAGAGATCTATCCCATTTTGTACTCCCTCTATCGAGACTCCCCAGTCCTCATAGAAAACACCGGCGCTGGGCTTCTCTTCGTGGCCCTAGCGCTCTTGTGGTTGGCGGCCTTGGCCCTCGGGGGACCAGACGACAAGGGGCATAACTCACCAACTTTGAATGGAACGCGGAACTACTTATATCTTGCAGTTCTCTTCCAAGCTCTGGCCAGTGTTTCTTTTATCGTCGGCAGGACCGGATATTACTATTTGATCTTCTTGGTTCTACTCGTGCCAGAACTCATCGAACGCCAGGAGAAACCTTCAATCAAGGCGGCCATGTGGTTGATTACTGTTCCTGCTTGCCTATTGTTCTTCTTCACTCAGGCTGGAGCGTTCGGCTTGAATCCATATAAATCGTTCAACTGACAATGACTTGTGGATTGTGATGACCCCCTTGAGCGTTCAAGTCTTGGTAGCTACGATGTACCGTGACGACTTCAACTTCCTCACAGACTTCGGGTTGGCTAGTGACGCTGTCGTCATCAATCAAGCTGACTTCTGCGGTGACACCAACCTAGAACTCGACGGCCATACTGTTTTGGTACACACGAGCACTGCTCGTGGGCTCAGCGCTAGCCGCAACAAGGCGATCGAACTCGCGAGCGCTGATATCTGTGTCATAACTGACGACGACGTGATTCTGGCGCCAGATTATGCAACCATGATATCGGATGCATATGGGCGCCACCCCGAAGCGGACATCATAGCCTTTCAAGTCAGTCGGACCGGCACCGAGCGAGCCAAGGACTTCTCCCAAATGGGTCGACGACTCACATTCCTGGGAGCCATGAAGGTCTCCTCAGTTGAGATCACTTTTCGCCGCGAAGCGGTCAGAACTTCCGGCCTATCTTTCGACGAGGCTTTCGGGTCTGGCTCCCCGCACAGCATGGGCGAAGAGTCCATCTTTCTGTTCGATGCCCTGAGGAAGGGGCTTCGAATCAGATACGAACCAGTCGTTATTGGAATGACCCACATGGGCAAGTCTTCGTGGTTTGACGGATACTCTGAAAAGTATTTCAGGGATCGGGGGGCGGTTTTCAAGCGCATGGCGCCCAGGTTGACCTGGCTACTCGTAATTCAGTTCGCGGTCCGCAAACATTCACTTTTCGCCTCACGTATATCAGTTGGCGGTGCAATACGGCTGATGCTCGAAGGGGCCCGTTCATACCGCTAGTGCGACTGGTCTCGGAACGGCTCGAATTTCTTCGCTAGCCACCATGCTTGGGATGCGCTGTACACCAAGAGCCCCACTGCCGTGGCCCAGACTATTCCGATCCAGCTGTCGAGTTGCCGGCAGAGAAATAGGGCCAGGGGGATCTTTGCACACGCCGCTACTCCGTAGAAGAGTAACTGGAATCGGATCTCGCCCAATCCACTCGTAAAACTAGCCATCACGGAATTCATCATGGTGGCACCGGTCAAGACTGCGAAAGCTAGCGAATATTCGCCCTGCACATTTATCGTCTCAGCCCCTAGCCATAGGTCGAGCAACTGGGGCATAACTGGGACCGCCGCCAAGCATCCTGCGAACCCGACAAGGGCCGCTATATTCGCACGGCGGTAGGCCCTTTCTATCCACTGGGTATCGCCCACTACCCACGCGTGGGTCACCCGAGACCACATGGGGGTCATGGCTACCACGAACAAGGAACCCACTAACCCGAAGGGTCGGAAGTAGGCTTGATAGTCGACGACGAAGCGCGGGCTGAATAGCCACGAGACTAGTGGGGTGTCCGTAGTTATCAGGGCCATGTAAAGAAGCTGAAGACCCAAAAACCCGAAGCCAACCCTAAAAATAGCTGGGAGCGAGCCTAAACTGAAGAATCTCACTGACGGGCGATATATCTTGAAGTCCCCGCTAAACGCCACCAACCCAGCCGCAAGCAGCGGGGTGGCGCTCCAGAACAGATAAGCAGCCGACAGTATGACGAAGTTGGTATCGATATCTGCTGGACTCACGATGAGGACCGTCAACAGCATTCCTGCACTCGTCCCGAGACCGGGGAGTGCACTCGCGACGGCACGCTGTCGCGACAAGAGCACCGCGGTCGAAAGCCGCAGGAACAATTGCAGGACGATCGCTCCACAACACAGTGCCACAGCCGTGCGAAGGGTTGAAGCAGTTAGAACCTCTGGTTCAACATTAAAAGCGCGATTCCAGTCGACAAAGTAGACGATTGGGAAAAGTAGGATGCCCAAGCAGGCAGCAATGCCGCCGCTCGCCACATAGGTAGAAGAGATCAAGGTGCGAGACTCGTTCACGCTCTCAAGCGCGAGCGTCTCCACCAGCCGATTGCGCAGTCCGTTGCCGAGGCCCAAGTCCAGAGTTAAGCACCATCCGACCAGCGTCAGAATTGTGAACCAGACACCTAGCGCCGCGTTCTCCGGGAAGAAGCGCATATAGGCGGGCAGACTAAGGACAGCGACGAGGATCGCCCCTCCTCGCACGAGCAAAGACCCACCAACGCTGGCGGTCAGCCCCGCCTGCCGCCCCGCCCTATGTAAGTTCACAGACTGTCAGCGGGAGCCGTACTCCCCGCCCCGGAAGCGGTGTTCCGGTGCAGCATGTGCATCCAATCGTGGCTTCCGAACCGCTTCATCAGAACCTTGATTTCTAGTTGGATAGGGGTCTGAGCCCAGCCCACTCGGCGTGGCGGTGGAATGTTGAAGCAATGAATGCGACAGTCCGCGACGAGCAGTTGTCAATCTCGTACTCCGCAGGTATGTCCCGCCGCTGCCCGGGGTCAAGTGCCAACGCGACGCACCGAATCAGATTCGCGGGATCCGTTCCACTCATCAGGATGCTTCCGGCATCCAACGCCTCAGGTCTTTCAATCGCATCGCGCACGGTGACGGCTGGAAAACCCAGGATCGCGGCCTCTTCAGAGACCGATCCTGAGTCAGAGAGCACGCAGGCTGCGTCGAGCTGGAGCCTCGAGTAGTCATTGAAGCCCCAAGGCTTGTGGAACTGCAAACCTACGTGGTGGGCTTCGCCCCCCTCAAGTCGCGCCCGAGTTCGCGGGTGAGTCGACACAAGCACGGGGCGATCGTATTCTTCGGCGACCGCGCTTAATCCGCGCAGCAGAGACGTCAATCGTGCTCGATTGTCCACGTTCTCTTGCCGATGCAGACTGGCAAGGAAGTAGGACCCCCGTTCCAGAGAGAGGTCTGAGAGAATGGTGGACCCATCAATGCCCGGTCGTTGAAGACGAAGAACTTCCGCCATGGGGGATCCAGTTAGTTGGATTCGCCGCGGGGGCAGCCCTTCTGCCAGCAAGTTCCGCCTGGCATGTTCCGTATATACCAAATTGAAGTCGGAGATGTGGTCGATGGCTCGCCTATTTATCTCCTCGGGTACGTTCTCATCAAAGCTTCGATTCCCCGCCTCCATATGATAAACGGGAACCTGAAGCCGCTTGGCAATAAGGGCAGACAGGCAACTATTGGTATCGCCGAGTATCAAGAAGACGTCGGGCTTGTGTATAGCAATTAGGTTTTCGATTCCGACGAAAATACTTCCGAGTGTAGTTCCGAGTCGCCCGCCCGCGGCCCCTAAAAACGAGTCGGGGCGCCGCACCCCGAGTTCTTCGAAGAAGACCTCACTCAACTCGTAGTCAAAGTTCTGCCCCGTATGCACGAGCACTTGATCGAAAAACTGGTCAAGCCTCGCTATGACAGCAGATAAGCGAATGATCTCAGGCCTAGTGCCAACGACGGTCATTACCTTCATGCTAATCCTCTACTTTAAACCGATCGCATAACTGAGCGTGGGGGTCCTACTGGTCCGTGGTGATCCTGTATTGAGGGTACTGGGTGTAAAGGTAAGCATGTCCGATCATCCAGTCACGAAGGTCGGCGAGCATGAGCTGAAAGTCGGGTACCGTGCGGTGGTAGTCACTTCTCGTTTGAAGCAGCGTCTTGTCGGCGTCCTTTCCTTCGACCGGAGTGACCGTTAGGTTCTCGTGCCGGAATGTGGTGGAAATCAACTCGACAAGGTCGTGTTTGCTGATCGAGTTCTCGGGCACGGGTTGGACTACTCCAGCAATGTCATGGCGCCGGATCAATTCATCAATCTCTTTGGCTAGTTGAAGCGTCGTCAATCCGTTCCAAATGGATCGGGTGAATCCTCGAACCTCGCCCTGACTGCTCATCACCCAGTGAAAAAGTCCTGTCGCGGGCGTCCGGATCTCCGGCCCAACGATCGAGGTGCGTAACGTAACATCCTTTGAGTTTTCTAGCTCTCCGAGCGCCTTCGTTCGATCGTAGAAGCCGGGTCCATCGCGGAAACTATCCTCACGATACGGACCTGTCTTCCCGGAGAACACACAATCGGTACTCAGGTGAATGATTCTCGGACCCGAACTGGCGCATGCGTGTGCCAACTGGTGGGGAAGAAGGGAGTTCAGAGCGACTGCAAGGGGTGGAGCGTGATCACTGGCTGCCACTAGGGCGCCTACACAGTTGACTACGACGTCGTAGCCGCCGGTCGCCAGCAGGGTCTCGACGTCTTGGAACCTTCGCACATCAACCATGTGGGTGCTGGAGTCGAGTGGGTGCCGCGAAGCGGCCGTCGTCACGGTGTAGCCACTCTCTCGCAAGTAGGTGCTTACGACATGCCCTGCCATACCGCTTGCTCCAAGAATCAAAACCGAAGCCTCCGAGTCAGCCATGACGCTCACTGGCAACGATCTTGTGGAAGTCAGGCAAAGCCAAGATCATCTGCTTGGTCTGCTCCACCGAGAGTTGGACAGTACTGTGCGACGTGTAGTCCTCAGCTTGGACAAATTGGGTCTCCCCCTTTTCGAAGAAGAGTTCGTAGTTCAAGGAGCGAGCGTCAAGCGGGACTCGGTAGTAGTCGCCTTGGTCTGTTGAAGTCGTGATTTCCTCAACGCTCAGTAGGGTTTCGTGGAGTTTCTCACCGTGCCGTACTCCGATTACGCGAATATCGGGATCCTCCACGCCGAGCGCTGAGGCCACGGCACGGGCCAATGTGTCGATCGTCGCCGCGGGAGCCTTTCGGACGAAGAGGTCCCCTTGGGAGGCATGGGTGAAGGCGTGTTCAACGAGCTCCACTGATTCATCCAGCGACATCAGGAATCTCGTCATTGTCGGCTCGGTGATAGTCATCTGTTTGCCGGACAGCACCTGATGCACGAAGAGCGGGATCACCGAGCCCCGCGAGAGGAGAACGTTTCCATACCGAGTGACGGCCACCCTCGTGGGAGAATTCAGATGGTTACGGGCTGCGGCCAGTGCGATCTTCTCCATCATGGCCTTCGACATGCCCATCGCATTCACCGGGTAGACGGCCTTGTCCGTACTGAGACACACAACTGCTTGAACTTGGTTCGCGATCGAGGCATTGACCACATTGAAACTGCCCATCACGTTAGTCTTTACCGCCTGGTCAGGAAAGAACTCGCACGAGGGAACCTGCTTGAGCGCGGCAGCGTGGAATACATAGTCCACGCCGTCAATGGCGTTGCGTACGCTCGCCTCATCGCGTACGTCGCCGATAAAGAAGCGTAGGCGGTCATCATTCAGTTCCCGCCGCATGCGATCCTGCTTGGCTTCGTCACGGCTAAAGATCCTAATCGAGCCGACGTCGCGCTTCAAAAGATGCTTGGTCATCGCATGTCCAAAGGACCCCGTCCCACCCGTGATTGTGACCGATGAGCCGCGGAGCGACCCCGTCGACGGCAAGTCGTTCATTTGCGTTTCCTCTCGTGGTTCCATCTCGAGTGATGGGAAGGGGAATCTTCCGCGCGCACCTGCTCAAGAAGTCGGATAAGCTTGTCTGCGAGCACATCTCGGGCGAAGACCTCGGTTGCGAGCGTCCGCGCCGCGTCGCTGGCCCGCGACAGCGCCTGGGGATCGGAAAGGAACCTGTGTACCTTGCCGGCGCCGTCGTGGGCATCTAGAGGGTCTAGGACAAGGCCGATCCCCTGATTGTTGATCAGGTCCTTCATCCAGCCGCCGTGGTTGATGGCAACGGGGCGCCCTGCCGCCAGGGCATCAAAGAATTTGTTAGCGCTATTTGCCTCTAGCTCTTGCACCGGGATGACCCAAGAACTGCAAAGGTCTGCTGCGCTCAGCACCGCGGGCAAATCCCGCTTCGGAACAGGGGGTTCAATGAAGAAATTTTTGTTTAGAACGCCAGCGCGTTCCGCATGCTGCCGCACCATTGCTTCCTCCCCACCACCCCCGACGGCGAGGAGTCTCACTTCAGGGTCGATCAGGGCCAGGTGCTTCGCCAAATCAACCATGTAGGAAATCCCATTGACCTTCCCGAAGGTGCCCGTATAGACCACCAGCGGCCTGTCCCCTAACCATGATCGTGTCCGACGAAAGTCCGCGCCAAGCGACGCATCGACGGCAAACACGTCGTTGTCGCACGAGTTGGGGATCACGCTCAGGCGGCCTTGGTAACCGGCGTTTCTGACACCATCTGCCATCCCCGGAGAGAGCGCTACCACCGCCCTCGCCCGCCGGTAGGCGAACCGCTCGAGAGTCCGCGCAAGCCTCTGAAGCAGCGGGTTCGGCAAAGCCCCCAAGGCGATCGGGACATCGGGCCACAGATCTCGGACCTCGAAGACCATGGGGCGGCGCCAGCGACTCGCAGCAACGGCCGGCAGAACAACAGTCAGCGGCGTACTAGAAGCAAAGATCAAGTCGGTCTTCAGTCTGCTGGCTCGAAAAGACGCGCGCACCGCATATACAGCGAAAACCCATACTCGCCGAAGGTAGCCCATCCGATTGTCGTACGACAGCGGGAGCCAGTGCACGTTGATGCCATCGATCGACTCGGTCCGCCATGTGAGCCCTTTACCACCGTCTAGGTCGGCCGTCAGCAGATCGACCTGATGACCGGCGGCGACGAGCCGTCTAGCCATCTCATATGATCGGGTGCCACCTGACATGGCAGGCGTGCGAAAATACTGGTGGAGATAGACGATCTTCACGCTTGGGCTACTGCCCCTCTCGAACTCGCGGCGGTCTGACGCGAGGGTGACCACGCCACTTTCCCTCGGGCCGTCGACGGATCGTCAACAATCTGGCTTCTATCCTAACTGGCGTGCTGTTGGCGACACTGGAGCCCGCGGCCCTTGGTTCGGTCACACATCTGCATGACGGCCCGATGAGACCCGTCTCCGCCACCCAGGTCGACTGACTACCCCCTCAAGTCTGAGTCTCCCCATCCTACGGCCTAGCATTGCGCTCGGGGAGAGCGGCGCCCGCAGTCGTCCGCATTCGGTTTGGAGTGCACAGTGATCGATCTTGTGGTTGTGGGGCTGGGGTACGTGGGTCTTCCCTTGGTGGCTGAGGCCTGCCGGTCAGGCATGCGGGTGATCGGATTGGACGCTAATCCTGACGTCGTGGCTGGTCTGAATGCGGGGTTCTCACATGTGGATGACCTCTCAAACTCGGACGTCAGCCAACTCCTTGAACGCGGGTTCAGTGCTACATCCGACGTTGCCGTTGTTGGCGAGGCCGCTGCCGTGGTCATCTGTGTTCCCACCCCCCTGTCTCCAGAGGGGGGGCCCGACCTGGGTGCCGTTCGCGGTGCATGCATGTCGATCGCTCCCCACCTAAAGCGCGACACGCTGGTCGTCTTGGAGTCCACCACGTACCCGGGGACGACCAGCGAGGTGGTGTCACCCCTCCTAGAAGCCGGTTCCGGGATGGTCAGCAACCGGGACTTCTGGGTGGCCTTTTCTCCTGAACGCATCGACCCCGGCAATGCCGAGTATGGACTTCGCAACACTCCGAAGATTGTGGGCGCTGATTCTGAGACAGCTGCGGAAGTAGCGGAGACGTTCTATCGGCGGGTGGTGGACACAGTCGTTGTCGCTGCTGGCACCAGAGAGGCTGAAGCAGCAAAACTGTTGGAGAACACCTACCGCCACGTCAACATTGCTCTGGTCAACGAGATGAGCCGTTTCTTCCACGAACTGAAGATCGATTTCTGGGATGTGATTCGTCTCGCGGAAACCAAACCGTTCGGCTTCCATAAATTCACCCCTGGGCCGGGAGTAGGCGGCCATTGCATCCCCATCGACCCCAACTATCTCTCTCACCGTGTCCGCTCGAAGCTTGGCTACGCCTTTCGCTTCGTCGAACTCGCGCAAGAGATCAACTCGTCCATGCCTTCATACGTCAGCCAACGCGCCACGAGGCTGCTCAACGAACATGGCAAGGCTGTTCGCGGCTCGCGAGTCCTCCTACTCGGCGTTACCTATAAGGCCGACATCGTTGACCAGCGTGAGTCGCCCGCGATCGACGTGGCAAACTGCCTGTTGGAATTGGGGGCAGAACTCACGTACTTTGACCCGCTGGTGATGGAGTGGTCAGTACCCGCGACCCGCGTGTCCAACCTGGAAGAAGGCCTGGCCCAGGCAGACCTCGTCATTCTGCTGCAGGCGCACAGTAGTTTCGACATAGCCGACATTGAATCCAGGGCTCGGATGCTCTTGGACACTCGAGGTGTCACCACTGGTGGAGCTCACCGCCTTTAGAAATCCCGACACCGTGGGCTTCGGCATCACCGCTCCGTGCCTGAAAACTCACTCATAGTGACGGTGGAAGCGTCGGATATCCCCTCGCGGCGCAGGACCTTTCCTATCGTCGCCCAGATGATTTTTGCGTCGAGCGCGAGGGAGCGACTGTCGACATATTGAACATCGAGGGCGAACTTGGCCGGCCAGCTTAACGCGTTCCGTCCGCTTGCTTGCGCTAGTCCCGTAACCCCAGGTCGCACCTCGTGACGTCGCCGCTGCTCGGGCGAGTATCGCTCGAGGTACTGCAGGAGGAGGGGCCGGGGCCCGACAAGACTCATGTCGCCCTTAATGACGTTCCACAGTGTGGGAAGCTCATCAAGGGAGGTCGCCCGGAGGAACGTCCCGAGCCGCGTCATGCGGTCCACGTCGTCGACTAGACCGTGCTCGGGATCGGGGACGAGCATGGTGCGGAACTTTAAGAGCTCGAATACGCGTTCGTCCTTTCCGGGTCGCTCTTGCCGGAATAGGACCGGTGAACCGAGCCTGAGCCGAACGAGCGCCGCTACCACCAACTGCAACGGGGCGGTCGCGAGTCCGCATACGGCTGCTATGACCACGTCGAGGACACGTTTGAACCTGTCATAGGGGAGCTCGCTCATGAGGCGATCACCGACTGGATCACCGACTGCACGAGGTTGAACTGGTCGTCGCTGAGGGCGGACCCGCTGGGCAGCGTCAGTCCTTGTTTGAAGATCCGCTCCGACGACCCGTCCAAGGTTCCTGCCAATCCGGTAGAGACCGGTTGCAGGTGCATCGGCTTCCAAACCGGGCGGGTCTCGATGCCAGCTGCCGCCATGGCCGCCCCCAGGTGGTCGACCGTCCACCTGGACTCCGAGGGCTCCACCACGATGGCGGTGAGCCAGCAGTTGTCCTGCGTATCGTCGGCTCCGCCCAGGATCCGGACCCCCGGGCTGGGCGCGAGCATCGCTCGATACCGCTCGCGCCACTCCCGTCGCCGCTTGATCATCTCGTCGAGGCGCGTCAACTGCCCCCGTCCCAGGGCGGCGAGGATGTTGGAGAGTCGGTAGTTGTAACCGATCTCCTCGTGTTCGTAGTGGGCCACTGGCTCCCGAGCCTGGGTCGAGAGCTTGCGGACGTGTGAGGCGAGCCGCTCGTCGTCAGTGAGTAGCATGCCCCCACCGGAGGTGGTCATGATCTTGTTGCCGTTGAACGAGAGGACCGACGCTGCGCCGAACGAACCGGCTGCGCGGTCCTGGTAGGTGGCGCCGAACGACTCGGCGGAGTCAGCCAGGAGCCGGGCGCCGTGAGCCTCGGCGGCCCGGGCGATCGGCGTGTAGTCGACGCACTTACCGAGCAGGTCCACGGGCACGACGACGGGGACCCGAGCGCCTTGGTCGGCGAGCTCGGAGAATGCCTGCTCGAGGAGCTGCGGACTCATGTTGCCGGTCTCGGGGTCGCAGTCGACGAAGTGCGGGGTGGCACCGACATACCGGATCGCGTTGACGGTCGCCGCGAAGGTCAGGGTCGACACGGGGACGACGTCACCGGGGCCGACACCCCACGAGACCAGCGCCAGGTGGAGCGCGGCGGTGCCTGACGAGAGGCCGACCGCGTGGGCCACCCCCACCCGATCCGCGACCTCCTCCTCGAAGGCGGTCAAGTCCGGTCCAGCAGGAGCCACCCAGCCAGAGCGCAGCGCCTGGGAGACGTACTTGTGCTCCAGCTCACCCACGTCGGGGGGTGAGAGCAGGATGCTGAACACTCAGCGCCGTCCTGTCAGTCTCGAGTTCTTTGGCGCCCCGAGGATACGTGAGGAACGCCTGGCATCAGCACGCGTTGGCAAAAGTGGACCCCTTGCTCCCCCGCTGCACGCCGGGCGTCATGCCGACCGCCCCGTCGCCGGTCTGCCCGGGGCCCGAGGTCATGGACCAGGTGATGACGACGTCGTCCCGGGTCTCGATGCCCATCGCGAGTGTGGTGACCGGTCGGCCGTTGATCAGCTGCTTCTCGGGGGGCACCCGAGCGCCGTCGATCCGGACCTGGTCGATGGTGCCGCCGTAGGGCCCGTACAGACGAACCAGGACGAGCTGGGTGCCCGGCTCGGTGCCGTAGATGCCGCCGCCGGTCACGGAGTCGGGCAGTGCGGCCGCCTCGCCGGGCGCGATCGCCTGGCTCATGCTCATCGACGCCTCGATTTTCTGCCGTCCGCCGGTGCAGCCGGTCGCGCGGGCGTCCCCCCAGTAGCGCAGGTAGTAGGACATCTTCGACGGGGTGGCGTCGTTGAGGCCGACGTCCACGTGTGGCGTCTTCCCGTCGTCTCCTGGGAAGGCGCCTGCCACCGCGGTCCCCTCGAGCTGAGACCCCACGGTCTCGTCGAAGGACGCCACCAGGAAGCGCTTCTCGTCCGCGGCCCTACCCATCCCGCGGATCATGTCGACGGGCGACTCGAGGTCACCGGTCAGCTTCCCGAAGATGGCGGCCGCCGCTTCCGCGAAGAGGGCGTCCTGCGCGCTGACGTCCAGCTCGAGGTAGGGCTTGTTGAGCAGTTCCTCCACCAGGTTGTCCGGAGTCAGGGTCAGAGAGCCGACCGCGACCGGTCCCGTGCCCTCAAGCAGATAGGACATGGCGACCGGGTCGAGGGAGATGACCCCGTCGATGGGGATGCTCGGGTATCGAGCGTCCCAGTGCGCCTGCCACAGCTCGGCGGCCCTGGGGAAGTCCGGAGTGAAGCCAGGGTCCTGGAAGTAGGTGCCGAGCTCCTGCCCGTAGACGGCCGTCTCCTCCTGGGTGAGCGGAAGGACAGGGCGAGCCGCCATGGGGAAGTCGAGAGCAGTCCCCTGCTTCACCATCTCCAGCCTGCCGTCCTCGGCATGGATCCGGGCCCAGGCGCCGGGCATGCCCCCCGTGCCGCGGATCTCGGCGTTGTTCTGGAAGATCAGCAGGTAGTCGCGCGGACCCTCTGCTCCGACCATCGCGGGGACCACGTCGACCGCTGTGTCGGCCGCGTCGAGGGCGGACGCGGCGTCGGTGACGCGGTCGACGTAGTCGTCGAAGCGCGGGCGCAGTGCGCCCACGAAGCCGCCGCTGTCCACGCCGTCGACGTCGGCGGCGGCCTCGCGGAACGCCGTACGCGCCTTGTCCACGGGGTCGCGTAGGCCCTCGACGACGTCCAGGTCGATCCGGCCGTCGGCCGAGAGCCGGTCGAGATCGTCGAGCGTGGTCGCGAGGGGCCCGATCCCGTCGTTGGCCATGACGTCGAGCGACGAGCTCAGAGCGCGTAGGCCGCCGGTATCGTCGCCCAGCATCGGGACCTTGGTCAGGACCGCCCACCACGGGCCGTCGGTCCGGCCAGCTGCGGAGGCCGCAGCCTCCTGGAGATCCTCGATGGCCTCGTCGCGCGCCGCGGCGTCCCCGTCGGTCACGGCGGCCGTGAGTCGGTCGACGCTGGCCTCCGCCTGGGTGAGGTCACGCTGTAGCTGCACCGCCTGCCAGGCGGTGAAGACCACCGCCACGAGCACGATGCCACCGATCATCATCAGGACCCTGCGACGCGTCACCACGATGTGCATCCTTCCAGTTCTTTGACGCGCCGGTGGACCACTTGGCCGCCCGCGACGCCAGGTTCCGAACGCACGAAAGGCCCCACGTGTCCGTGGGGCCCTTCGGGGACAGATTCAGAGGGTCAGCGCTTGACCCTGAAGGTCTTCTTCTTCGTCGATGCCTTGAATACCGAACCGGCCTTCGGCGTGTACTTCACGGTGACCGTGTAGGTGCCGACCTTGGTGAGCTTGCGGGTCGCGGCCTTGACGCTCCTGGCGCCGCTCACGCTCTTGTTGACGACCTGGGAGTAGCCGCCACCATTCTTCTTGATGGTGACCTTGATCCTGCCGACAGGCTTGGCCGTCCCGCGCTTGGCAGTCACCTTGATGTTGAACGTCGCCTTCTTGCCCTTGCGCACCGACGCTGGGCCACCCAGGGCGGTGTTGGTGTTGATGCAGCTGGTGTAGGGGCAGGCGGCGGTCGCGGAAGTGCCCGAGAAGGCCACCAGACCGGACGCCATCAGGAATGCGGCCAGCAGGCCGACGATGAGCTTCTTCATCAGGATTCTCCCCATGTGGCGTCTCAGACGCCGATAAGTATGTGAACGTGCTGGCGCAGTCAAACACACGCCGTGTTCGTCTTGCCATTTCAAAGCCCATGTGGCGAGATAAAGAATTCCTATCCCCGCGTCTAGGCCCGATCGGTCTAGACCGATGGGCGCCTTGGGATCCGACCCAGAGCGATGCGGCTCGCGCGCTGTCTTAGTCCCCCTCGAGGGCGAGGAGCGAGCGGGCCTCGGCGGAGGTCATCGGTCGGCGCTGCACGACCCGGCCCAAGGACGCGACGCGCTCCACGAGCTGGGCGTTGCTCTCGACCGGGACGCCGCGGCTCAGGGTCAGCACGTCCTCCATCCCGACGCGCAGGTGTCCCCCCTTCGAGAGGGCCGCGAGCGCGACCGGGAGGGTCGTGCGGCCGATGCCGGTCGCCGACCACGACGTCACCTCGGGCGGCAGCGTCGCGACGCCGGCGACGAGGGCGTCCGCCGTGCCGGGCATGCCGCCGGGCACGCCCATCACGAAGTCGCAGTGCACCCGACCGCCGTACGGCAGGCCGTAGCGGTCGAGGAGGCGCGTGAGGGCGTGGGCCTGACCCAGGTCGAACAGCTCGAACTCGGGGACGATCCGGCGCTCCTGCGTGAGCTGGTAGAGCTCGGAGACGAACGGCCAGGGGTTGGCGAAGACGTCGTCGCCGAAGTTCGTCGTGCCCATGGTGAGGCTGCAGGAGTCGGGGCGGGCGTCGAGCACCTTCAGCCGCTGGTCGAGCGGGTCGTGCACCGAGCCGCCGGTGGAGAGCTGGACGACCAGGTCGGTCGTCTCGTGGAGCGCGTCGACGGTCTCCGTGAGCAGCCCGAGGTCGAGGGTGGGCTGGTGCTCCGCGTCGCGGACGTGGACGTGGATCATCGCGGCGCCGGCGGCCTCGCAGGCCTGGGCGGTGGCGACGAGCTCCTCGAGCGTCGTCGGCAGCTGCGGGCAGTCGGACTTCGCGGTCTCCGCGCCGGTCGGGGCGACGGTGATCAGCAGAGCCTCGGGAGGTACGGCGGGCATGGGGGCCATCGTGTCAGAGGCGGGCAGGTGTTTCGAGGGTCGGGCGCGTCGCGGGAGGTCTTGCTGTTGGAGGGGGTGGTGGCGGGGGTTTGTGGCGCTGAGGGCTCGCTGCGGTCGCGCCTCGGCCACCGTGGCGCAGGGGGCGGGAGGATGGGGGGATGCGAGCGGTGGTGCAGCGGGTCCTGTCGGCGTCGGTGACGGTGGAGGGGGCGGTCGTCGGGAGGATCGGCGAGCCCGGGCTGCTGGTGTACCTCGGGGTCACCCACGGCGACGGCGAGGCGGAGATCGGGTGGATGTCCCGCAAGATCTGGGACCTGCGGCTCCTGCGCGAGGAGCGCTCGGCGTCGGAGGTGGGGGCGCCGGTGCTGGTGGTCAGCCAGTTCACGCTGTACGGCGATGCCCGCAAGGGCCGGCGACCGACGTGGCAGGCCGCGGCGCCGGGGTCGGTGAGCGAGCCGGTCTACGAGGGGTTCTGCGCGGCCCTGGAGTCGCTGGGGGCGCGGGTCGAGCGAGGCGCCTTCGGGGCAGACATGCGCGTGGAGTCCGTGAACGACGGCCCCGTGACGCTGCTGCTCGAGCGCTGAGTCAGGCGACCTGCAGCGACTGGTAGACGATGTAGGCGGTGGTGGCCACGAGCAGGACGAGGCCCGCGAGCTGCAGGATCACCAGGCGCTTGCGACGCTCCGCGGGGTTCTGCCTGCTCCGGCGCGCAGCCACAGCTCGCTCCCTTCCGAGGGACGGTATCGACCGCAGGATAGGCGACGGCCCCGGAGACGCGTCGGATCGACGCGTCGCCGGGGCCGACGGTGCCTCAGATGCTGACGTTGACCTCGGCGACGGAGCCGACCGAGGCGACCACCCGCTTGTCCACGGGGTCGGCCTTGGGGGCCAGCGTGCGCAGGGTCCACTCCCCCTCGCCGGCGAAGAACCGGAAGTGGCCCGTGGCCGAGGTCGGGACCTCGGCGGTGAACTCACCGGTGCGGTCGAGCAGGCGCACGTAGGCGTTGCCGACGGGGTCCTCCCCGCGCAAGACCTGGCCCTGGATGATGGCCTCCTTCTTGACGTCCACGCCGTCGAGCGACAGGCCGCCCTCGGTCGCGCCGCACATCAGGCGTCACCAGGTTCGTCGCCGAGGGCGATCGGGACGCCCACGAGGGAGCCGTACTCGGTCCACGAGCCGTCGTAGTTCTTGACGTTCTTGAGGCCGAGCAGCTCCTGCAGCACGAACCAGGTCAGCGACGAGCGCTCGCCGATGCGGCACAGCGCGATCGTGTCCTTGGAGTCGTCCAGGCCGACCCCGGCGTAGAGCGCCTTGAGCTCCTCGTCGGACTTGAAGGTGCCGTCGTCGTTGGCGTTCTTGCTCCACGGCACGTTGAGCGAGGTGGGCACGTGGCCGGCGCGCTGGGCCTGCTCCTGCGGGAGGTGGGCGGGGGCCAGCAGGCGACCGGCGTACTCGTCGGGGCTGCGGACGTCGATCAGGTTCTGGACGCCGATGGCGGCCACGGCGTCGTCACGGAAGGCGCGGATCGAGGTGTCCTGGTCCTTCGCCGTGTACGACGTCTTCTCGCGGGTCGGCAGTTCGTCGGTGAGCTCACGGGAGTCGAGCTCCCACTTCTTGCGGCCGCCGTCCATCAGGACGACGTCCTGGTGGCCGTAGAGCTTGAAGTACCAGTAGGCGTAGGCCGCGAACCAGTTGTTGTTGCCGCCGTAGAGGACGACCTTGTGGTCGTTGGCGACGCCACGGTCGGACAGCAGGGCCTCGAACTGCTCCTTGTTGACGAAGTCCCGGCGGACCTGGTCCTGGAGGTCGGTGGTCCAGTCGAGCTTGATCGCGTTCTTGATGTGGCCCTTGTCGTAGGCCGTGGTGTCCTCGTCGACCTCGATGATGACGATGTCGGGGTTGTCGATGTTGTCCTCCACCCACTGGGGGGAGACGAGCGAGCTCTCGCGAGACATGTGGTGTTGCCTTTCAGTTGGTTGCGGACCGGCCGGCGGCGACCGGGCCAGACGTGCTGGTGATGCGGCGGATGAGCAGGTAGAGCTCGCAGCCCAGGCAGAACCTGAAGACGGCGTTGAGCAGGGCGGCGGTGAGGGCCAGGCCCGTGGCCACGAGGCCGAGCACCGTGACGCCGGACAGGAGGCCGGCCAGGGCGACGAGGGCGAAGCCGAGACCGACCGACTGGGCGAACCGCGGCGGTGCCGGGTCCTCCCACTCCGGCGCCTTCGTGAGCCGGGGCCGGACGAGCGTGCGGAACACCCAGGAGTGGGGGGTGCGCTGGACCCCGAGCAGCGCCCCGATCGCGAAGAGGGCCGCCTGGACGGCCAGCAGGATCGTCGCGAAGAAGCTGGGCGCGGTGGCCAGCACCGTCGCCAGCACCACGGCCGTCACCGCAGCATTGAGCTGCGGGCCGCGCGAGTCGATCTGGGTGGTCATGGCTCTCCTGTGTCCTGGCTCCGGGGAAGGCAGAGGCCCGTCGCGCTCGGCGCGCAGTTCGGCTCGGCAGGAAACTAGAGTGATCTAGTACACTAAGCGGAGCGACGGACGGGACCCGTCAGGACATTCGACACAGGGACGAGCGCACGCGGCAGTGGTCCACTGCGCGTCGCTTGGTCAACCAGGTCGAGATCATGTCCCCAGAGTAGGGACGACACCCAGGTCCCACCCAATCAACGTCCACATGTCGGACGGTGCGTCCACTTAGTGAGACACTGCGCCTGGCCGGCGCCTCACGACGGCGACCAGCAGGCCGCCGACCAGCGCTCCCAGCGTGTTGGCGACGACGTCGACGTAGGTCGCGGAGCGCTCCTCGAGCAGCAGCGCCTGCACCACCTCCACACCGCCCGAGAAGACGAAGCCGTACGCCGTCCAGTCGCGCCACGAGGGCGCGGCCCAGACCACGGCACCCAGCACCACGGCGGGCACCAGGATGGCCACGTTGGCCAGGAACTCGACCCGGGAAGGCTCGAGCAGCTGCTCCGGAGCACCGAGGCGCTCCAGCGCCCTCCCGAGCCAGCCGACGCTGGCCGACGGCGTCCGCGCCGACGGCGCGAGCAGGGCGAAGAGCAGCACCGCGAGATAGCACGGCAGCAGGACGCGGGCGCCCCGCCTCACACCGTCGCGCATGTCCACGGGCACACCGTGCCACGCGCTCGCGCGGCGGCCCCGGGCGCCCCCGGCGCGCCCCCGGGGCGCCCCCGGGGCGCCCCCGGGGCTCTCTATGCTCGGGGCGTCGACGTCCATTCGCGGGACTACCAGATCGGGACCACCGTGCCGAAGCGCGCATTCATCACCGGGATCACCGGCCAGGACGGCTCGTACCTGGCCGAGCTGCTGCTGGCCAAGGGCTACGAGGTGCACGGCCTGGTCCGGCGTTCGTCGAGCTTCAACCGCGGCCGCATCGACCCGATCTACCTCAACCCCGAGGCGAGCGAGCGGCTGTTCCTGCACTACGGGGACATGACCGACGGCGTCAGCCTGGTCAACCTGGTCCTGGAGGTGCAGCCGCACGAGGTCTACAACCTCGCCGCCCAGAGCCATGTGCGGGTCTCCTTCGAGATGCCGGAGTACACCGCCTCGGCCGACGGCATCGGCACGGTGCGCCTGCTGGAGGCCATCCGCGCCGCCCGGCTCGACTGCCGCTTCTACCAGGCGTCCACCTCGGAGATGTTCGGCGCGAGCCCTCCCCCGCAGGCCGAGGACACCCTCTTCTATCCGCGCTCGCCGTACGCCGCCGCGAAGCTCTATGCCCACTGGATGACGGTCAACTACCGCGAGGCCTACGACATGTACGCCGTGTCGGGGATCCTGTTCAACCACGAGTCGCCGCGCCGCGGCGAGACGTTCGTGACCCGCAAGATCACCAAGGGAGTGGCCGCGATCAAGGCCGGCGTGCAGGACATCCTGATGCTCGGCAACATCGACGCCGTGCGCGACTGGGGCTACGCCAAGGAGTACGTCGAGGGCATGTGGCGGATGCTGCAGGCCGACGAGCCGTCCGACTTCGTGCTCGCCACCGGGGTGGGGACCTCGGTGCGGGAGTTCGTGCAGATGGCGTTCGAGCATGCCGACCTCGACTGGCACGACTACGTGATGTTCGACCAGCGCTACGAGCGCCCGACCGAGGTCGACGCCCTGATCGGTGACGCCTCCCGGGCCCACGACCTGCTGGGCTGGAAGGCCGAGACCGGGGTGCGCGCGCTCGCGGAGCTGATGGTCGACTCCGACATCGCCGCGCTCGCCGAGGGACCCGGCACCGAGCCGCGCTGATGGTGGCGCCTCCGGCCGCACTCGTCACGGGCGTCTCGGGCCAGGACGGGGTCCATCTCGCGCGGCTCCTCGCCGACCGCGGGACCCGGGTCGTCGGGACCGTCCGGCCCGGCGACCCCGCGCTGGCCGACATGGGCGTCTACCTCGGCGGGGTCGAGGTCGTCACGCACGACGTGCGCGACGACGAGGGCTTCCGTGCCCTGCTCCAGGCACACCGCCCCACCATGGTCTTCAACCTGGCCGGGTTCTCCTCCGTCGGCGCGAGCTGGGACCACCCCGAGCTCGTCGACGAGGTGAACGGCGCCGCCGCCGAGCGGATGCTCGCCGCCCTGCTCGACCATCGCGACCGGGCCGGCTTCGACGTGCGGTACCTCCAGGCCGGCTCCGCGGAGGAGACCGGCGACGCCGCCGACAGCCCCTACGCAAGGTCCAAGGTCCGCGCCCACGAGGCGACCACCCGCGCCCGGGAGGAGCACGACCTCTTCGCCTGCACCGCAGTGCTCCACAACCACGAGAGCCCTCTGCGCCCGTTACGGTTCGTGACCCGGAAGATCACCCGCGCAGCGGCCGAGATCGCCCTCGGACGCCGCGACGAGCTGGCCCTGGGCAACCTCTCGGTGGCCCGTGACTGGGGCGCTGCGGCCGACTACGTCGACGCGATGGTGCGGATGCTCCAGACGCAGGCGCCCACCGACCTGGTGATCGCCACCGGCGTCACCCACACGCTGCAGGACCTACTCGAGGTGGCCTTCGAGGCGGCCGGCGCCGGGGACCCCGCGGCGTACGTCGTGCCGGACCCGGCGCTGCTCCGACCGGCTGACTCGCCGACCATGACGGCGGACCCGTCCGAGGCGCGTCGCGTCATCGACTGGGAGGCGACGGCGAACTTCGAGGAGGTGGTCGCGCACATGGTGCGCGTCGACCTCGCGCGGTTGCGCACGGGCGTCGAGGAGTCGGTGGACTACCTGGACGTGCGCTGAGCTCTCAGCTCATTCCGGCGAGCGCCTGGAGGACCTGCTCCTTGCGGGGCGCACCCGCGGCCCGGGTGACCTCGACGCCGTGACCGTCGAGGACGATCGTCGTCGGTGTGCGCAGGATGCCCAGGCGGCGTACGACGTCGAGGTGGTGCTCCGCGTCGACCTCGACGTGGGCCACCCCCGGGACGACCTCCGCGACGTCGGTGAGGATCCGGCGGGTGGCGCGACACGGCGCGCAGAACGCCGAGGAGAACTGCAGCAGCGTCGCGCGCTCCCCCAGCTGGTCTGCCCACTCGGTGCCGGCCAGCAACGATGCCGGGGCGGGCTCGGTCGGTGTCTCGGCGTCACGGACCGGGTCGGCCCCCCGGAAGTGGCCGTCGGTCAACGCCCGGTAGGCGCCGAAGGCGAGCGCTGCCGCCACGGCGATGACGAGCACGAGGATTCCGGTGGGCACGTGATGGCTAACGAGGCGAGGCGTGTCGGCATTCCGGACCTCTCGGCGGTCGCGCGATCGGCCCCCGCTCTCGACTCACCAGGTCTCGAGGCTCGTCGCTGGCCCTCCTCGCACCTCGACCACCGAACGACGCGCCCCCCTCGACGGTCGAGGTGCGAAGGCGCCCTGGCGCCTGAGCCTCGAGACCGGCTACCCGCCAGCGAAGGGCGGGAGGAACTGCAGGGTCGAGCCGGGCGGGACCTGGAGGGCGGCGGGGTCCTCGGTGGCGACGGGGCGGTCGCCGAGGAGGACCGAGCAGACCCCGATGACGTCTAGGAGCCGGGTGTCGGGGTGGAGGCGAGCGACGCGCTCGACCACCTCGGCCAGAGATATCGGCCCGGTTACAGAGATCTCGTCGCCGTCGACGCCGGCCGCGGATCGTGCGGCGGCCCAGTAACGGACCTCGATGACCCCGGTCTCATTTAACTTGGAACGATCTACTGTGTCGGCCACGTTTCGCTACCATTCTCCTCAGATTCGCCCGACCGGAGCCCAGCGTTGCGTTTCGGTCCCCGCCCCATTGTCGGGAGGAGACCATTGTGAGCACACTGCTTCTACTCACGAGCGCCCTGCAGTCGTCAGCCGAGGTGCTGCCCGGTCTCGCGCTGCTGGGCCACCAGGTGAAGGTCCTCCCCGCCGAGGGCAGCGCCCTGCTCGAGGCGCCCGAGGCCGACCTGCTGCTCGTCGACGGGCGCCAGGACCTCGCCGGGGCCCGCGACCTGTGTCGCCTGATCCGTACGACGGGCACCGACGTCCCCGTCCTGCTCATCGTCACCGAGGGCGGGCTGTCGGTCGTCAACCACGACTGGGGCATGGACGACGTCGTCCTCCACACCTGCGGCCCGGCCGAGCTCGAGGCCCGCATCAAGCTCGCCATCGGCCGCCTCAACGCCCGCCGCGACGCCGCGGACCCCGACGCCCACGTCATCCGCTCCGGCGAGGTCGTGGTCGACGATGCGACCTACACCGCCAAGATCGGCGGGCGCTCCCTGGACCTGACGTTCAAGGAGTTCGAGCTGCTGAAGTTCCTGGCCCAGCACCCCGGGCGCGTCTTCAGCCGCCAGCAGCTGCTGCAGGAGGTGTGGGGCTACGACTACTTCGGCGGCACCCGCACCGTCGACGTCCACGTGCGTCGCCTGCGCGCCAAGCTCGGCCCCGAGAACGAGACCCTCATCGGCACCGTCCGCAACGTCGGCTACCGCTTCGTGGTCCCGGCCAAGGACAAGGAGGGCGCGGCCGACGCCGCGCTCGTCGCCGAGCGAGAGGGCCAGGACGCCTGAGCCGGCTCGGGCGAATCGCGCGCGCAGTACGGCGCTCTAGGCTGGCGCGATGAGTTCGCTGGAGGAGATCGCCGCCGCGGCGGAGAGGGTCGACGGCGCCGCACCGGTCGACGAGGGCACCTGGCGGGCACTGCGTCACCACCCCGAGCGCGTCCAGCAGTGGGGCGACGAGGACGGCTTCGCCCTGCTGGTCGGTGACGAGCTGAGCCTGGTCGTGCGCCCCGACGCCCGACGTCGCGGCGTCGGGCGCCGCCTGCTCGAGCAGGTTCTCTCCGAGCACGGCGATCGGACCCTGCTCGCCTGGTCGCACGTCGACCACCCCGGGGCGGCCGCCCTGGCCGCGACCCATGGCTTCGAGGCGGTCCGCGCGCTGTGGGTGATGCGGCGACCGACCACCGCGGCGCTGCCCCCGCTCGCCGTACCCGACGGGGTGCGGGTGCGCTCCTACGAGCCCGGCGACGCCGAGGAGGTGCTGCGGGTCAACGCGGCGGCGTTCGCACACCACCCCGAGCAGGGCGCGATGGACGCCGACGACCTGGCGGCGCGGATGGCGGAGGACTGGTTCGACCCGGCCGGTCTGCTCGTCGCCGACGCCGGCGACGGCCACCTGCTGGGCTTCCACTGGACCAAGCGCCACTCCCCCACCCTCGGCGAGGTGTACGTCGTCGGCATCGACCCGGCCGCCCAGGGCCGGGGTCTGGGCAAGGCCCTCACGCTCGCTGGCCTGCACCACCTCGCCGACGTCGATGAGGTGATCCTCTACGTCGAGTCGGACAACGCGCCCGCCGTCGCGGTCTACTCCGGCCTCGGGTTCACGCACGCCGCCGCGGACACGCACGTGCAGTACCGGCGCTGAGGAAGTGCACCACACACCGGGTTTCAGATGTGGACTGCCAGGCGCAGGGTCGACGTTCCGACGCCGCACGCAACCACGGCCCGTACACGCTCGGCATCGTTGGTCTTCGCGCCCCTGCTCCAAGGCTCGACGATTACGATCCTCAAGGCTGTTATTGCGCGGCGTCGACTGAGGTAACGTCCAAGTCCCCGCGTCGCCGGCGGGTCCGGCTCCGGCGACTCTGTACGTTAAGGGACATCCGCCCGTCGATCTCAACGGAGAAAGGTGAGGACGCCCTCACAGGGCCGTCAAGGCAGACACCGCGCTCTATGTCGCAAGGTTCGCTCTGTATGGTCAACCGAGCCGGATCGGCTACGTTGCACTCTGCCCGATTAACCGATGCAGCCAAGAATGAAGCACGCCCGACCCACGGAACAAGCAAACGTCACATCCAAGTTACAGCCGCCTAGACGGCAGTGACGCCGTGCTTCACCACTACCGCAAGTTCCTCAACGAAAGCTTTGTCCAGTTCAGTCACTAGCTCGCGCATTTCAAGGCGCGAACCCTCGAGTGCTCCTTTCACGATGGCATCCGCGACGAGATTAGGGGTGGCCTGTTCGTAGAACGTGGCTGCACGTGCCAACTTCGAGTCCACTAGAACTTGGAGACGCTCGGACACTACGGGCAGTCCATGCGTTACATAGAGAGACACTTTAGACGGAAAGCAGTACTGAGAGCCTTCCAGTTCTTCGCCTCGATACTGATGCGTACTCAGTCCAACGTCACAAGAATGGAGGAAGTCTGTCAATTCTCTCCCGCGCTTTTGACCATGGAACCTCACACATTGTCGCCCTATGGTGGAGTTGACTCTACGAATTTCGGCGTCTAGGGCGGCGATGGCTTCGTCGGTCCCGAAACCCAGAATATCAATGACGAAGTTCTCTGGCAAGAAGGCGGCAGACTTTGCTGCAAGTTCCGCACCCCTTCTGGAATCCACGACGCCTGCGTACACCGCGTGAACAACCTCGCCCCCATCTCTTCGCGAGGCTTGAGGAGGCAGGAAGTAGGTCCCGTGCGAGATCGCATAGAATTTTCCGCCCGAGAACTTTCGTGCGGCAATCGAACTGACGAAGAGGTACGCGTCAGCACTTCGCACAAAGCGCTCTTCGGCCATTCTCAGATTCGCGAAGCTCGACCACACAGTCGAATAGATTTCATTAACTTCCAGAACCAAGTGGAAGCGCTTAAATCTGCGCACGAGTGACAGAGGGCCAATGAGTGAGGGTGCGTGATACACAAGCACAGCCTCCCCTGAGCGAACTTCAGTGAGCAGGTAACGAATGACGTTCCACCAAGCCACTACGCGCGCGGCCGCGGAGCCAAACTTGGTGGGAAAGCGGCCAGCAGACAGATAGATGTGTCGTTCCCTCGGCCCTATGGCGTGCGCGACGCGCGGCAGTCTGCCCTCTCCCGCCTTGGCTCCGCAAGCGGAGACCAGCTGTACATCAGCCCCTGCCCGCAGCAGTGCAGACTTTGTGTACTCGATCTTATCGATGGCAGCCGGACTACCGGCGCGCTTCGCTGCCATCCCAGGCCCCACGTAGTGGCATAGGTAGTGCACGCGAATTCCCGCAAGGGGCCGCGCCGGCCCACCAGCGCCTAGGACACCATCATTGACCGAGCCGTACTGTGAGTCGATCACCGCTCGTCCACCCCCATTCCGATACCATCGATCTGACCTGCGGTCGACTCAGCGTAGGCCCCGAAGCCCAGCCAGCACCGACCTATTAGGTTGCCACTTCTTCCCGTAGCCCACAATCTCGGGTCACGTTTTCAATATCAGATTCGCGCCCTCGACCAGTCAACATTCCGCTTCACTACCCGCGAGGGATTCCCCGCCACAACCGTATTGCTGTCGACTACCCCGGTGACTACAGCACCTAAGCCAATTATGCAGCCGCTGTGGAGAACTGCACCCTTGAGAATCTTCGCAAAACTTCCCACCCACACGTGGTCGCCGATCTCAACATCTCGCGCGGGATTGATGCGGTCACGCGTCTCCTGATCCAGAATCGAATGCGAATCAGTAGTAACTATATGAATACCGCGAGAAAACATACAGCCACTTCCGATCGTAATCCGAGAACCGGGCTCGGCCGCCGCCACGTGGCCGCCATCAATAGTAGTGGCCTCACCTATAGAAATCTCGCATCCAGAATCTTCAAAGGCGATTTCAAGGTTATTCATTCGCACGTCGGGACCAATGACAAGCGTATGATTGTCACCCTGGATTGTAATCTTGACTCCTGCCAAGCGCGATCGGTCACCTAGGACGATGATATTATCGCTCCCATTTATCCGCAGCGTGGACTTCTTAACCAATGCAGTGCCATACTGGATTTGATTTCCAGTGCCCTTGACTTTTTTTTTGGATCCAGCAAGTAGGTTGTGAACCGTCGTCACTCGACGACTGTTTACGAGGTTGGCCTTCATTCCACTCATGGGCGTCAGCCTACCGATGTAGCGGCGGTGACGCTGGAGGTCCACTAGCGTCTCTTTATGAGGAACCAACACGCCGACACGCCTATCACCCACAGCGCGAGGACGGGCACGTCGCCGGTGTTGAGGCCGTGGGTCTGGTCGAAGGCAACGAGGGTGCTGCCCGCCCATGGCCCATGTCCCGCGAGGAGCAGCAGCGTGAGGCGCGAGAGGACGAGCCCCAGCAGGACGACGACCGCCAGCGCTGCGCCCTGCATCTAGCGGCGGGACCGGACGTGCAGGCCGATCTCGGGGTCGACGACCATCTCCTGGGCGGCCGGCATCGAGTCCGTGGTCAAGGTGGCGTCGAGGTCGACGTTGCGCTTGACCAGGCCCAGCGCGATCGGCCCGAGCTCGTGGTGGCGGGCGGAGGTGCCGACGAAGCCGACGGGCTTGTCACCCAGGAGCAGCTCGCTCTCGCGGACGGGCAGCCGGTTCTCGGAGCCGTCGAGGTGCAGGAGCACGAGCCGGCGCGGGGGGCGGCCGAGGGTGTGGACGCGCGCGACCGTCTCCTGGCCGCGGTAGCAGCCCTTGTCGAGGTGGACCGCCGTACCGACCCAGCCGACCTCGTTGGGGATCGTGCGGTGGTCGGTGTCGAGGCCGAAGCGCGGCTCGCCGCGGGCGATGCGCAGCGCCTCGAAGGCCCACAGCCCGCACGCCGGACCGGCGGCCTCGGCGAAGATCTCGAGCTGGCCGCGCGGGACGAGGTGGTAGGTGCCGTCGGGGCGCCAGGTGACGGCGATGTCGGCGCTCACGTCGGTGACCTCGACGCGGGTCATGAAGACCATCCGCTCGAGGAAGCCGAGGAGCGGACCGCTGGCACCGGGCTCGGTGAACGCGGTGAAGGACTCCCCGTCGTCGACCCCGCGGAGCTCGTGCTCGACGTGGCCGGTCGGGCTCAGGATCAGTGCCTGGGTCCACACGCCGGGCGGCAGGCCGGTGAAGAACTGGGTGGTGAGGTTGTGCAGCCAGTCGAGGCGGTCGGGGCCGGAGATCCGGACGACGTCGTGGTGGGAGAGGTCGACGAAGCCCTCGCCGCTCTCGAGCGTGCGCTGTTCGGTGTTGAAGGAGCCGTAGTGGGCGGCGACAGGGGCGTCGACGCCGTTGCCGGCGACCGCACCGGGCAGCGACAGCAGGGGCGAGAGCGTGGGGCCGGTCATGACTCACACCCTTCCGCGCAGGTCCCGAAGACGGTCAGGTGACCCACGTCCATGGCGAAGCCATGGTCCTCGCGGAGGGTCTCGCGCAGTGAGCTCAGCACACCTGGGTCAACGGAGGTGACGCCCCCGCAATTCCTGCAGACGGTGTGGAAGTGCTCATGGTCGGTGACCGAGTGGTACGTCGGGGCGCGATCGGACAGGTGCGCGTGGCGGACCAGCCCGAGCCCCTCGAGCACCTCCAGGGTTCGGTAGATCGTGGAGACGTTGACCGCCTCGGAGCGCCGCCGGACATGGGCCAGCACCTGGTCGGGCGTGGCGTGGCCGAGCTCCTCGACCGCGGCCAGGATCAGCTCTCGCTGCGGGGTGAGCCGGTGCCCGCTCTCCCGCAGTCGGCTGCGCCAGTCGGCCACGCTCACCTCCTCTGCAGACGGGCCCAGGTGTGGGGCTGCAGCGCCTGGCCCATGGCCGCCATGTCGAAGGCGTAGAGCAGGTCGCCCTCGACGTTGCCGTAGAGCCGGTGGCCGCCGACGTACTCCTTGGCGGTGTGGGTGCGCACGACGGCGTCGGTGCTGACCTCGACCTTGCCGCCCTCGGCGGCGCCGTAGTAGACCTCGACGAACCCGGTGTTGTGGGTGAGCAGCAGCTCCATCTGCCCGTCGGGCTGGCAGCGCAGGAAGCCGGTCTCCAACGCGGCGTCGCGCACCTTCTCCCCGGACTCGTCGATGATCCAGGAGCGGGAGAAGTAGTGCAGGAACGGCCGGCCGTCGTGGGTGAAGATCAGCTCCTGCCCGAACTGGAACGGCTCGATCGTCGGATAGTCACCGTGACCGTTGCCGGCCCAGGTGCCGAGCAGCCACGCCACCGGTCCGCACTGGGGGTGAAGGTTGTCCGGGAGTTCGAAGGCCACCCGTCCACCTTAATGTGTGCTCATGTCGCGATCACTCGTCGTCAAGGTCACCTGCGGCGCGGAGGACGCCGAGCGCTGCAACCAGGCCTTCACCGTCGCCGCCTCGGCCGTCGCGCTCGACGTCCCCGTCTCGCTCTGGCTGACCGGGGAGGCCGCGTGGTTCGCGGTCCCGGGCCGGGCGGCGGAGTTCGCCCTTCCGCACGCGACCCCGCTCCCCGACCTGCTCGAGCTGGTGATCGACAGGGGTCGGGTGACGGTCTGCTCCCAGTGCGCCGTACGGCGCGGGCTCACCCCCGACGACCTGCTGGCCGGCATCCACATCGCGGGGGCGGCGCTCTTCGCCGAGGAGATCCTGGCGCCGGACGCGCAAGCGGTCGTCTACTGATGTCACTACGCTCGTCCCCGTGAGCTCCACCCCACCACCCTCCGACGGTGAGATCGCCCGTCGCTGGCGCCGCAAGGGCCAGCCGGAGCCGACCGAGACCATCGAGCAGGCTCAGGCGCGCGCCGCGGAGATGATCTCCGCAGCGACCCACGCCGCCTCCCTGCACCGCGCGGCCGAACTGGCCGCGGCCGAGCAGGCCGCCGAGCGCCTGGTGGCCGAGGAGTCGGCTCGCGAGGCGTCGCTGGCCCGCGAGCGGGCCGAGCGCGCCACCTTCGAGCACGCGTCCGCCGCCGCGGTCGCGATCCAGGCGCGCGAGGCCGCCGAGCGCGCGCTCGCCGAGCACGCCGAGGCGCGGCGGGTGGCCGAGGAGGCCGCCGCCGAGACCGCCGTACGACGGGGCGAGGCCGAGGAGGCCGCCCGGCTGGCGGCCGCCGGCACCGAGGAGGCCACCGCGGCCCGCATCGCGGCCGAGGAGGCCGCCACCGCCGCCGCGCAGGGGCGCGAGGCCGCCGAGACGTCCGCGCGGGAGCGCGCGGAGGAGACCGCTGCCGCCGTGACCGCCCGTGCGGGAGCCGAGGAGGCCGCCACGTCGGCCGCGCGCGCGGCCGAGGAGGCCCAAAAGGCGCGTGCCGCCGCCGAGCAGTCGGCCGCCCAGGCCCTGCGCGACCGGGAGGCGGCGGATCGGGCCGCCGCCGAGCAGGCCCGTCTGGCCGGCGAGGCCGCGCAGGCCCGCACCGCCGCGGAGGAGACCGCCCGCGCCCAGAGCGAGGCCCGCTCAGCCGCCGAGCAGGCCGCCGCCGAGCAGGCCGCCGCCCGCCGCGCCGCCGACGAGTCCGCCGCCGAGCAGGCGCGCCTCGCCCAGGAGGCCCACACCGCGCGCCAGGTGGCCGAGGACACCGCGCGCCAGCAGGCCGAGACCGCCTTCGCCGCCGCCGAGACCCGCCTCGCCGCCGAGCACGCCGCCCGCATCCAGGCCGACGCCGCCGCCGACGCCGCCACCAGCGCCACCCACGCCCAGCACGCCGCCGCCGAGCAGGCCGAGCAAGCCCGCCTCGCCCACGAGGCCCGCACCGCCGCCGAGGAGACCGCCCGCGCCCAGAGCGAGGCCCGCTCAGCCGCCGAGCAGGCCGCCGCCGAGCAGGCCGCCGCCCGCCGCGCCGCCGACGAGTCCGCCGCCGAGCAGGCGCGCCTCGCCGAGGAGGCGTCCATCGCGCGCGCCGCGGCCGAGCACGCCTCCCGGGCCCAGGCCCAGACCGCCGAGGCGAGCGCGCGGGAGCGGCTCGCCGCCGAGGAGGCCGGACGGGCCCAGGCCGAGGCGGCGAGCGAGGCGACCGCCCAGGCGACCGCAGCGCAGCAGGCCGCCGCCGAGCAGGCGGAGTCGGCACGGTCGGCGCACGAGGCCCGCGCCGCCGCCGAGGCCGCCGCGCAGGAGTCCGCCCGGCTCGCGAGCGAGGCCCACGAGGCGCGCGCCCGGGCCGAGGCGGCGGCCTCCGCGGCGCTCGCGGCCAGGACCGTCGCGGAGCGGGACGCCGGCGCCCACGCCGACCGGGCCCTCGAGGTGGCCGCCGACCGTCTCGAGCTGGAGCGACAGCTCACCGCACTCACCCGCGAGGCCGCGGCGGTGGCCGAGACCCACGCCGCCGAGCTTGGGTCGCTGCGTGCCCAGCTCGACGAAGCCCTGGCCGAGGCGGCTCGCCAGGCCGGGCTGCGCGCCGAGGCCGAGCGGGCCGCCGAGAACCGCGCGATGGAGCGCAGCGCCGTCGAGGCCGCCGTACGCCGTCAGACCGAGCTGGTCGAGGAGACCCTGCGCGAGCGGCTCGAGGCCGAGCAGCGGCTCGCCGAGCTCACGCAGCACCTGGCTGCCGACGCGGCCGAGCCCGCCGACGCCCCTGACGGCGACGGCGACGACCACCAGCGCCCCCGCTGGCCCCGTCGGCGCCGCTAGGCCGAGAGCGCCGCGCGCAGGTGGGCGGCGATCTGCGCGACCGCCGCGGGCGTGCGGCGACCCACGCCCACGACCTGCAGGAAGCCGTGGATCTGGTCGGGGAAGCGCTGCAGCGTCACCTCGACCCCTGCCTCGGAGAGCCGCCGCGCGTAGGCCTCGGCCTCGTCGCGCAGCGGGTCGAACCCGGCCGTCGCGACGTACGCCGGCGCCAGGCCGGCGGGCAGCTCGGCGTGGCACGGCGAGAGCCGCGGGTCTCGCGGGTCCAGCTCGCGTGGGCGGTAGCACTCGTCGGCGAGGTCCATGAAGCGCCGGGTGAGGTAGAAGCCCTCGTCGAACATCGGGTAGCTGCGAGTGGCGTGCTCGGCATCGGTCATCGGGTAGACCAGCAGCTGGAACGCCAGGGGCAGGCCGCGCCGGGCGGCCTCCAGCGCGACCCCGGCGGCCAGGTTGCCTCCGGCGGAGTCACCGCCGACGGCCAGCCGGGCGGGATCGCAGCCCAGTGACTCGGCGTGCTCGAGCGCCCAGTCGTAGGCGGCCAGCGCGTCGTCGTAGGCGGCCGGGAACGGGTGCTCGGGCGCCAGCCGGTAGTCGATCGACAGCACCCGCACCCCGGCCCGCTCGGCCAGCACCCGGCACGGCGCGTCGTGGGTCTCCAGATCGCCGTACAGGAAGCCGCCGCCGTGGAAGAACACCAGCAGCGGCAGCGGCCCGGGCACCTCGGTCGGGGTGTAGAGCCGCGCGGGCAGACCCGCGACCGCGAGCTCGCGGACCGCACCGATCGTGGGTCGGCCCGCCACCAGCCGGGTCTGGTGGAGCAAGGCCCGGCGGCCGTCGGTGATCGGCAGGGTCTCGACGCCGGGAACCCGTCCGAGTCGCTGCAGCCGCAGCGCCAGCTGGGTCTCGGTCGCCAGCCGCTGCCCGTCGCGCAGCACCGGCCGGCCGGCCAGGACCCGCTGGACCGGCTCCGGCAGCGCCATCGCGCCCCGGAGCGCCGCCGCCTCGAAGGCCGCTCGTGCCGCTGCCGCCGCTCCCCGTCCGCTCACGAGGGTGGAGGGTAGCCGCCACGCAGCACGCCTTGTTCACCCGACGGTGGCACACTGCAAGGATGCCTCTCGAGATCGTCCCGGAGCCCGTCGCGGTCGACGGCGCGAGCGCCCCCGACGACGCCGACGACCAGGTCGGCGGCGACGGCGGTGACGGCGGCATCGACGAGTCGTACGACGTCGACGTCACCTACGTCCCCGACGAGGAGACGAGGGCCGCGATCGAGCGGTTCCACCACCGGTTCCTGGACCGGGAGCTGTCGTGGCTGCACTTCAACCAGCGGGTCCTGGAGCTGGCGGAGGACGAGTCGCTGCCGCTGCTGGAGCGGGTGCGCTTCCTCGCGATCTTCACCAGCAACCTCGACGAGTTCTTCATGGTGCGGGTGGCCGGCCTCAAGCGGCGCATCGCCGCGGGCCTCGCCGTACGAGCCGCCTCCGGGCTCATGCCGCGCGAGGTGCTGGAGCGGATCTGGACCGTGACCCGCGAGCTCACCGAGCGTCACGCGCGGCAGTTCCGCGACCACATCGTGCCCGCGCTCAAGGAGCACGACATCGAGCTGGTCCGCTGGGACGACCTCGACCGCGACGAGCAGAAGTTCTGCAAGCGGCTCTTCCGCGACCGGATATTCCCGGTGCTGACGCCGCTGGCCGTCGACCCGGCACACCCGTTCCCCTACATCTCCGGGCTCTCGCTCAACCTGGCGGTGGTGCTGCGCAACCCCAAGACCGGCAAGGAGCACTTCGCCCGGGTCAAGGTGCCGCCGATCTTCGAGCGGTTCGTGCCGCTGGGCAACGCGCGGTTCGTGCCGCTCGAGGACGTCATCGGCGCCCACCTCAAGCGGCTCTTCCCTGGCATGGAGGTGCTGGAGGCCCACACCTTCCGGGTCACCCGCAACGAGGACCTCGAGGTCGAGGAGGACGACGCCGAGAACCTGCTGGCGGCGTTGGAGAAGGAGCTGCTGCGACGCCGCTTCGGCCCGCCCGTGCGGCTGGAGGTCGAGGAGTCCATCGCCCCCGCGGTGCTCGAGCTGCTGGTCTCCGAGCTCGACGTGTCCGACGAGGAGGTGTTCCGGTTGCCCGGGCCGCTGGACCTGCGCGGGCTGCACAGCATCGCCGACCTGAGCCACGAGGACCTGAAGTTCCCCGCCTTCGTGCCCACCACCCACTTCCGGCTGGCAGAGGTGGAGTCCTCGGCACCGGTCGACGTCTTCAAGGCGACCCGCCGCCACGACGTGCTGCTGCACCACCCCTACGACTCGTTCGCCACGTCGGTGCAGCGCTTCATCGAGCAGGCCGCCGCCGACCCGCATGTCCTCGCGATCAAGCAGACGCTCTATCGCACCTCCGGCGACTCCCCCATCATCGACGCCCTGGTCGACGCCGCCGAGGCCGGCAAGCAGGTCCTGGTGATCGTCGAGATCAAGGCCCGCTTCGACGAGCAGGCCAACATCCGCTGGGCGCGCAAGCTCGAGCAGGCCGGCTGCCACGTCGTCTACGGGCTGGTCGGTCTCAAGACCCACTGCAAGCTCTCGCTCGTGGTGCGCGACGAGCCCGAGGGGATCCGCCGCTACACCCACATCGGGACCGGCAACTACAACCCCAAGACCTCGCGGATGTACGAGGACCTGGGCCTGATCACGACCGACGGGCTCATCGGGGAGGACGTCGCCCACCTGTTCAACAACCTCAGCGGCTGGTCGCGCAACGCGCGTTACGAGGAGCTGCTGGTCGCCCCCGACAGCGTCCGCAGCGGGCTCATCGACCAGATCTACGCCGAGATCCAGCACCACCGCGCCGGGCGGCCGGCCGGCATCCGGATGAAGGCCAACTCCGTGGTCGACGAGGCCGTCATCGACGCGCTCTACCTCGCCTCCCAGGAGGGCGTCCCGGTGCAGCTCCTCGTGCGCGGCATCTGCGCGCTCCGGCCCGGCGTACCCGGCCTGTCGGAGCAGATCGAGGTGCGCTCGATCCTCGGCCGGTTCCTGGAGCACAGTCGGGTCTACTGGTTCGAGAACGCCGGCACCCCGGTCGCCTGGATCGGGTCGGCCGACATGATGCACCGCAACCTCGACCGCCGCGTCGAGGTGCTGGTGCGGCTGCCCGCGGCCGACAGCGTCCGCGCCATCGGGCGGCTGCTGGACCTCGCCTTCGCTCCGACCACGAGCGCGTGGGTGCTCGGCAGCGACGGACTCTGGGCTCAGAACGACGGTGAGGTACATCTCCAAGAGGCGCTCATCGAGGGCCAGCGCAGGCGGTGGAGCACGGTCTGAGGCCTGTCCCCCGCGTAGGATCGAGGGGGCGCGAGTTGCACCCGCGAGACATGCACCCCCTAGCATGAGTCGCGTTCGTCACCGCCTGATCAGGAGCACTTCGTGGCACTGCGATTCCGTCCGGTTGACACCTCTTTCTATGACCTCTTCACGGAGTCGGCGAATCACCTCGTCAGGGGCGCCGACCTGCTCGCCGAGATGCTCAGCGAGGGCGCCGACGCCGCCGACGTGGGCCAGCGCATGCGCGACGCCGAGCACGCCGCCGACGAGACCACGCACGCCATCGTGCGCCGGGTGAACAGCACCTTCATCACGCCGTTCGACCGCGAGGACATCTACTCGCTGGCCTCGGCGCTCGACGACATCATGGACATGATGGACGAGGTCGTCGACATGATCCTGCTCTACGAGGTGAGGGTCCTGCCGGCCGAGCTGTCGCAGCAGGTTGAGGTGCTCCAGCGGTGCGCCGAGCTGACGTCGGCGTCGATGCCGAACCTGCGCTCGATGCAGTCGCTCGAGGAGTACTGGATCGAGATCAACCGCCTGGAGAACGCCGGCGACAAGAACCACCGCCGGATCCTGGCCAACCTCTTCTCTGGCGAGTACAAGACCATCGAGGTCCTGAAGCTGAAGGACATCGTCGAGGGCCTCGAGGACTCGATCGACGCCTTCGAGAAGGTCGCGAACATCGTGGAGCAGATCGCCGTCAAGGAGTCCTGACCCACCGTGGAACTCGCGCTCGTCATCGCCGTAGTCGTCGTCGCCCTGACGTTCGACTACACCAACGGATTCCACGACGCGGCCAACGCCATCGCCACCTCGGTGTCGACCCGGGCGCTGACGCCGCGGGTGGCCCTGATCATGGCCGCCGTCATGAACTTCGTCGGCGCCTTCCTCGGTCAGGAGGTCGCCAATACCGTCGGCAGCGTCATCTCGCCGCCCGACGGCTCGCACGGCCTCGTGATCGTGATGTCTGGACTTCTCGGCGCCATCGCCTGGAACCTCATCACCTGGTACTACGGCCTGCCCTCGTCCTCCTCGCACGCACTCATCGGCGGTCTGGTCGGCGCGGCGATGGCGTCGGGCATCTACGTGAAGTGGTCCACGGTCGTCGACAAGGTCGTCGTACCGATGATCATCTCGCCGGTGTTCGCCTTCGCCGCCGGCTTCGCGCTGATGCTGGCGATCATGTGGATCTTCCGCCGGCGCAACCCGCATCGCCTCCAGCGCAACTTCCGCTTCCTGCAGACCCTGTCCGCCGCCGCCATGGCGCTGGGCCACGGCCTGCAGGACGCCCAGAAGACGATGGGCGTCATCTTCCTGGCGCTGCTCGCCGGCGGCTTCGTCAACCCGGGCGACGACCTGCCCCTGTGGGTGATCATCGCCGCCGCCGGTGCCATCTCGCTCGGCACGTACGCCGGCGGGTGGCGGATCATGCGCACCCTCGGGCGCCGCATCATCCACCTCGACCCCGCCCGCGGCTTCGCGGCCGAGTCGATCGCCGCCGGCGTGCTCTACACGACCGCCTTCGTCTACTCCGCCCCCATCTCGACCACCCACACCATCACCTCCGCGGTCATGGGCGTCGGTGCCACCAAGCGCTTCTCCGCCGTCCGCTGGGGCGTCGCGAAGTCGATCGTCGCCGCCTGGGTCCTCACCTTCCCCATGGCCGGCCTCGTTGCCGCCGGCTGCTACTGGATCAGCCACTTCCTCATCGAGGTCGTGCCCTGAGTCGTCTGGTCGGGTAGTCCGGAGCAGGCCAGGTGAAGCGGCGGCGCCCCCAGAGGGCGACGTACACGAGCCCGACGAGCACCGGCACCTCGATCAGCGGCCCGACGACCCCGGCCAGCGCCTGTCCACTGGTGACCCCGAAGACCCCGATCGCGACCGCGATGGCCAGCTCGAAGTTGTTGCCGGCGGCGGTGAAGGCGACCGTGGTGGTGCGCTCGTAGGACATCCCCAGCCGGTGTCCCAGGAGCATCGAGAGGCCCCACATCAGCGCGAAGTACGCCAGCAGCGGCAGCGCGATCCGGGCGACGTCGCCGGGGCGGTCGGTGACCGTGTCGCCCTGCAGCGCGAAGAGCACGACGATGGTGAAGAGCAGCCCGTAAAGGGCGGTCGGGGCGAGGCGCGGCAGGAAGGTCCCCTCGTACCACTCGCGCCCGCGTGCCCGCTCCCCCGCTGTGCGCGTGAGGTAGCCGGCGAGCAGAGGGACCCCGAGGAAGACCAGCACCGACAGGGCGATCTCCCACACCGACACCTCGAGGACGTCCTGCTCGAGGCCGAGCCAGCCCGGGAGCACCTGCAGGTAGAACCAGCCGAGCGCGGCGAAGGCGACGATCTGGAAGACCGAGTTGACCGCCACGAGGACGGCGGCGGCCTCGCGGTCCCCGCAGGCGAGGTCGTTCCAGATGAGCACCATCGCGATGCAGCGCGCGAGGCCGACGATCACGAGTCCGGTGCGGTACTCCGGCAGGTCGGGCAGCAGCAGCCACGCCAGCGCGAACATCAGTGCCGGTCCGAGCAGCCAGTTGAGCACGATGCTGGTGAGGAGCAGTTGCCGGTCGGCGGTGACCTGGCCCAGCTCGCCGTAGCGGACCTTGGCGAGCACCGGGTACATCATCACCAGCAGGCCGAGCGCGATCGGCAGGCTGACCCCGCCGACCTCGACCGCGGCGAGCGCGCCGTCCAGGCCGGGGACGGTGCGGCCCAGCAGCAGGCCCACGAGCATCGCGGCGCCGATCCACACCGGCAGCAGGCGGTCCAGCCCCGACAGCCGCGGCAGTACGGCGGTCGGCTCGCGGTCCCGGGTGGAGGTCACGCGGGTGCGAGGGCGGAGTCGAACAGGCTGCCCAGCGCGGCGATCGCCTCGGGGCGGGCCCGGTAGTAGACCCAGACCCCGCGCTTGTCGCGCTCGACCAGCCCCGACTCGTGCAGCACCTTGAGGTGGTGGCTGATCGTGGGCTGGGAGAGCTCGAAGGCCGGCAGCAGCTCGCAGGCGCACGCCTCGGCGCCCTCGCGCGACATCACCATCGACATCAGCCGCAGCCGCACCGGGTCGGCCAGCGCCTTCAGCATCGGCGCGACCCGGGCGGCCTGATCGGCACTCAGCGGCTCGCGCGCGAGCGGCGTACAGCAGGCGAACTCCTCAGACATCGACATGTGTCGATATTGACAGATATCGATGTGTGGTGGCTAGTCGCCGGCGCGACGGCGCTCCAGCAGCACCGTGTCGCGCCACACCCCGTCGAGCCGGGCGATGCGCGAGCGGACCGCGAGGGTCTGGAAGCCGGCGGAGTGGTGGAGCGCGATCGAGGCGCGGTTCTGCGGGAAGATCGCGGCCTGCAGCGTCCACAGGCCCCGTGCGTCCGCCTCGTTGACGAGGCGGTGCAGCAGCGACTTCCCGACGCCGTGGCCCTGCGCGCTCGGGGCGACGTAGACCGAGATCTCCCCCACCCCGCCGTAGCAGGCCCTCGAGGAGACGGCGCCCACGGCGGCCCAGCCGACGACCTGCCCCTCGCGCTCCGCGACCCACCGATGCTCGGGCAGCCACCGGGTCGCCAGCTCACCGGCTGGCGGCACCTCGGTCTCGAAGGTGGTGTTGCGGGTGGCCAGGCCGTCGGCGTAGATGGCACGCACGACGCTCAGGTCGCCGTCGGCCATCGTCCGCGTCGTGATGTCGTCCGGCAGGTCCTCGGGGCAGCACGGGGGCTCGGCCAACGTGCCCATGACCACGTCCGCGGCGTGGGGCAGGCCGGTGCAGCAGGCCGGGTTGACCGAGACCACCGACGAGGTGCCGACCCTGTCGACGTTGAGGAAGCCGACCTCGGCGAGGCGGCGCACATGGTGCGAGGCGGTCGACTGGCTGATCTTGAGCTCGGAGGCGAGGTCCCCCACACGCAGCGCGCCGGAGCGCGACGTCGACACCGCGTGCAGCAGGCGCACCCGCGTGGGGTCGGCGAGGGTTGCGAACCACTCGGCGTACGTCGCCGCGGCCTCGGGCGCGAGCGCGGGCTGGTCGGACATGACCCCAATCTACAATCGATGACGATCGATAGTTGCTTTCATTGATCGCCATCGATAGATCGCCGGGCATGCCCGCTCCTCATCGCCTCGTCATCGTCGGCGCCGGCCCGATCGGCCTGGCCGCCGCCGCCCACGCCCACTCGCGCGGCCTGCGCACCCTGATCCTGGAGGCCGGGACGAGCGCCGGCGCCGCCGTCGGCGAGTGGGGCCACGTCCGGCTCTTCTCGGCCTGGTCCGAGCTCGTCGACCCCGCTGGTGCTGCCCGAGAGCGGCGTGTGCGGCGGCGTGCCGGTCGGGTAGTCCCTAACAATATCTGCTGCCGAGAGAGCTCTCTCAGGCCGAAATCGTTAGGGACTACCCGGACCGGAGGGATCACGCCAGGCGGTGCGCGAGCAGCCGGGCGCGCTGGGACTCGGTGAGCGCCCGGCGCTGGGCGACAGTGTCGGTAGGGATCCACCAGGCAGGACGCTCCAGGGTCCACCGGCGCTCGTCCGCGGGCCGACGCTCGGCTCTTCGGATGCAGTCACGCAGGCGTCGCTCAAACTGATGCGTGTGCGGGTGGTCTGCCGCAAGCATCGTGACGTACTCCAGCCCGGTCGCTCGGAGCTCCGCCTCTCGGGCGACGTCCTTGGCCCGCTGCGCACCAGCGAGGTGGTGGCCGCCGTCGTACTCCCCCACGATGCCGGCCACCGGGTCGAGCAGGTCGGGTGTACCGACGAAGCGGCCGTGCAGGTCGAAGACCGGCACGTTGCACAGCAGCCGCATTCGGGCGCCGGTGGCCCCACGCCATACGAGACGCATGTCGACCTCGCGCGGAGACCACACGTTCTCCTCGGCCAGCGCCAGGGCCTCGCGGCACTGCGGCACGCCGGTCCAGCCGTTGAGGTAGGTCACGTACTCCCCGCACTCCTCCAGCGAGACGAGGTCGTTGTACGCCGCGAGGTCGAACACCCGCACCGCCGAGCGGAGGTCGGGGGCATAGCGCGCCTCGAAGCACACCGACCGGGCAGCCACAGTGAGCGGCAGGCCGTCGACCATGACGACGTCCCTCGGCCGCAGCCGCTCCTCGCTCACCCGGATCCCGGGCTGGTGACGGGCGTGCAGCATCGTCACGACCGTGACGTCGCGGTGAGACTGCTCCCCGTCGACCCAGAGATCGTCGCCGCGGAACCACCGACCGCCCTGCCAGCACAGCCCCGCCCAGCCGGTGACCCCGCCGTATCCCGGGATGACCTGCGCAGCCTCCACGATGCGCTGCTCGGGCCTCTCTGTGCTGACCTCGGCCGGGACGTAGAGTCCTGCGCTCGTGCGGCGGTACGTCCGGCGGCGTACCTGGTCGGGCCTCGGCCCCTGCGAGCCCGTCGGGTCCATGCGCACCGGCACCACCACATCGGGATGGCCCGGGTGGTGACCTGTCGGTGCCACAGTGACGGGGCGGCGGCGCATGGCGACCAAGACTCGCCGATCGCCAACGCCCGCGCCGGCGTCATCCACAGGCTCTTGGGGGGCGGCCTCACGCCGGGGTAGTCCCTAACAGAATCTGCCCTCACGAGGGCGCTCAGTGGCAGATGTCGTTAGGGACTACCCGGCCAGACCACCTCAGCCGAACCGCCCCGAGATGTAGTCCTCGGTGCGCTGGTCGGTGGGGTTGGCGAAGATCCGGCTGGTGCGGTCGAACTCGACGAGGAGGCCGGTGCGGTTGCCGGTGGTCTCGTCGGGGCGGGCGGTGAAGAAAGCGGTCCGGTCGGAGACGCGGGCGGCCTGCTGCATGTTGTGGGTGACGATGATGATCGTGAAGTCGTCGCGCATCTGCAGCATCAGGTCCTCGATGCGCGAGGTGGCGATCGGGTCCAGCGCGGAGCACGGCTCGTCCATGAGGATCACGTCGGGCCTGGTGGCGATGGTGCGGGCGATGCAGAGTCGCTGCTGCTGCCCGCCGGAGAGCCCGTACGCCGACTGCTTGAGCTTGTCCTTCACCTCGTCCCACAGGGCCGCACCCTGCAGCGCCTCCTCGACCAGGTCGTCCATGCTCTCGACCTTCATGCCGGTGACCCGCGGGCCGTAGGCGACGTTGTCGTAGATCGACTTGGGGAACGGGTTGGGCTTCTGGAACACCATGCCGATCTGGGTGCGGACGGCGATGGGGTCGACGTTGCGGGCGTAGATGTTCTGCCCGTGGTAGGTCACCTCCCCCGTGACCCGCGCGCCGGAGACCAGGTCGTTCATGCGGTTGAGGCAGCGCAGCACGGTGGACTTGCCGCAGCCCGACGGCCCGATGAGCGCGGTGATCTCGTGCTTGCCGAACGACAGGTTCACGTCGTGCACCGCGTGGAAGTCGCCGTAGTGGACGTTGAGCCGCAGCGCCTCCATCACCGGCTCCGGTGGTACGGCGGGCAGGTCGCGGTCGGGCTCGGCGCCGGTCATCACGCCGAACTCGCGGACGTCCACCGCCGCCCGGTCCGTGACGGTGGCGGTGGCGGTGGCGGGGTGCGTGGACATGGGTCTCCTACCAGGTCTTCTGGAACTTGTTGCGGATGAAGATGGCCAGTGCGTTGAGCCCGAGGATCATGATCAGCAGCACGATGATCGCGGCCGAGGCGGCGGTGCGGAGCTCCTCCTGGGACTGGCTGGTGAGCGAGAAGATCATCATCGGCAGCGCCGTGATCTCGCTCAGGACGCCGGTCGGGTCGAAGCGCACCGACCCGGCCAGCCCGACCACGATCAGCGGCGCGGCCTCGCCGATGGCGCGCGACAGGCCGAGGATGGTGCCGGTGGCGATGCCCGGTACGGCTGAGGGCAGCGTCTGGCGCCACGTCGTCTGCCACACCGTGGCGCCCAGCGCGAGGGACCCCTGCCGGATCTCCTGCGGGACCGCGCGGAGGGCCTCGCGCGTGGTGATGATGATGACCGGCAGGATCAGCAGCGCCAGCGCGATCGCGCCGCCGAGCACGATGCCGCTGCGGCCGAAGCCCAGCAGCGCCATGATCGCAACGGCCAGCAGCCCGTAGACGATGGCCGGCACGGCGGCGAGGTTCTGCAGGTTGATCTCGATCAGCCGGTTCCACCAGCGGTCGCCGTCGGCGAACTCCTCGAGGTACAGCGCGGCGGCGATGCCCAGGGGCACGGCCAGCAGGGCGGTGAAGCCCATCAGCCACAGCGAGCCGAGGATGCCGGCGCGGAAGCCGGTCGACTCCGGGCGCACCCGCGAGCCGTACTCGGTGATCAGCGCGGAGTCGAAGCGCGGCGCGCCCTGGATGGCGGTGTCGACGATGAGCACCAGGAGCACCATCACCCCGAAGAAGAGGGAGAACCACAGGGCGGCGAGGAACACCAGCGAGCCGAGGCTCTTGTCCCTGCTGCGCCCGGTCGAGACGGTGCGCGTGACCTCGCGGGCGGCGGTGGTGGCCACACTCATCAGTAGGCCTGCCTGAATCGTCGGACGAGGGCGATGCTGATGACGTTGATGACCAGCGTCAGCACGAACAGCAGCATCCCGACGGCGAACAGCTCGTTGTACGACGTGGAGCCGACGGCGTTCTCGCCGCCCGCCGTGGTCGCGATGAAGCCGGTCATGGTCTGCATCCCCTCGCGGGGGTCGAGCGAGAGGTTCTTCAACGAGCCCGCGGCGAGCGTGACGATCATCGTCTCCCCTACCGCGCGCGAGAGGCCGAGCACGATCGCCGCGGCGACCCCGGACAGCGCGGCCGGCAGCACCACCCGCAGCGTGGTCTGCATCCGGTTGGCGCCCATGGCCAGCGAGCCCTGCCGCATCGCCTGCGGTACGGCGGACAGCGCGTCCTCGGAGAGCGAGGCCACGGTGGGGATGATCATCACCCCGAGCACGATCCCGGCCGCGAGGGCGTTGGTGAAGCCCACGTCGAGGCGCAGGACGTCCTGCAGCAGCGTGGGTGTGACGAAGGAGAGCGCGAAGAAGCCGTAGACGACCGACGGGATGCCGGCGAGCAGCTCCACGGTCGGCTTGAGCACCTTGCGGGCGCGGGCAGAGGCGTACTCGGAGAGGTACATCGCCGCACCGAGCCCCAGCGGCACGGCCACCAGCAGGGCGATGACCGTGGTCATCGCCGTGCCGCCGACGAGCGGCAGCACCGCGTGGGCGCCCTCGACGGCGAGGAAGTCCCCGAGCGGGACCTCCGCGAAGAAGTCGATCACTGGGCGGATCAGGGCCACGACGATGCCCACGGTGATGGCGACCGAGAGCAGCGCGGACGCCATCAGGACCGCGCGGATCACGGTCTCGACCGGGCGCGCCTTCTTGCTCAGGTCGGGCACCGCGGTGCCGGAGAGGCTGCTCATGAGCGGGTCAGGTCCTCGGGTCAGCCGGAGATGCCCTCGAGGGCGGACCGGGTCTCGCCGTACAGCTCGTCGCTGAGCGGGATGAACTTCCCGACCTCGGCGATCTCGGAGAGGTTCTCGATGTAGAAGTCGACGTAGGTCGCCACGGCCTCGTTGTCGCGGTACTCGGCGTTGTTGACGTAGATGAACAGAGGTCGGGCCAGCGGCGCGTAGCTGCCGTCCTGCGCGGTCTCGGCGGAGGGCTCGACGCAGCCCTCGCCGTTGTCGATGGCCAGCGCCTTCAGCGTGTCCGTGTTCTCCTCGTAGTAGGTGTAGCCGAAGTAGCCGGTCGCCCCCTCGGTGCCGCCCACGCCCTGCACGAGGACGTTGTCGTCCTCGGAGGACTCGTAGTCGCTGCGCGTCGACTCGGAGTCGTCGCCGATCACGTCGGCGGCCAGGTAGTCGTAGGTGCCGGAGTCGGTCCCGGGGCCGAACAGCGCGATCTCCTGCTCTGGGAAGCGGGGGTCGAGCTCGTTCCAGCTCTTGACCTGGGAGCCGGGGCCCCAGAGCTGGACGATCTGGTCGACGGTGAGGCAGTCCACGTCGAGGTCCTTGTGGACCACCATCGTGAGCGCGTCGGTCGCGACCTGCAGCTCGGTGTAGTCGATGCCGGCCTGCTTGCAGACCGCCGCCTCCTCGTCCTTGATCGGGCGCGAGGCGTTCGAGATGTCGGTCTTCCCGGCGCAGAACGCCTCGAAGCCGCCGCCGGTGCCGGACTCGCCGACCGTGACCTTGACGTCGGGGTCCTCCTCGAGGAGGAGCTCGGCGGCGGCGTCGCTCATGGGGAAGACCGTGGAGGAGCCGTCGACGGCGACCTTGCCGGACTGGGCCGAGCCGTCGTCGCCGGTACTGGCGCCGGCGTCGGCGCCACCGCAGGCGCTGAGCGCGAGCGCCAGCAGGGCGATGCCGGGCAGGAGCGCACGGCGGATGGAGGTGATCTTCACGTCGGATCTCCTGTGTCGTCTGTGGGGTGACGATTAGGAGTGTCGAGGCCGCAGGTGGCCGGCTCTGGGGCCGACGGTGAACGAGGGATGAACTCGACCCGCCCAGTGGGGGCGGCGCGCGACGCGCCCCCTCGCCTAGCGCACCAGGTGCCGCTCGGTCGCGACGACGCGGCCCTTGCGCAGGTGGGCGACGAGCATCTCGCCGACCTCCAGCGACGGGTCCTCGACGCCCAGGGCGTCGAACACCTCCGGCAGCACCGGCCGATGCGTGCACAGCACGGCGTGGCGCCCGTCGTCGAGCAGCCCGGCGACCAGCTTGCGCACCCGCTTCGGCTTGGCGTCCTCCTCGCTGAGCCGGTCGTCGGTCTCGACGTCACAGCCGCAGCTCGCGGCGTACGGCGCGACGGTCTCGACGCAGCGCGTGCTGCCCGACGAGACCACTCGCACCACGCCGTACGCCGCGAGGACCGGCACCAGCCGCTCGGCCTGCGCGCGACCCACCTGCAGCAAGGGGCGCTCGCGGTCGTCGGAGCGCCAGGCCTTGCGGGAGCGGGCCTTGCCGTGGCGCAGCACGACGAGGGTGCGGGTCTTGCGCCGTACCTTCAGCGCCTCGCGCAGGGTGTCGCGGTCGTAGTCGTAGGTCAGCGTCGTCAGCGCGTCCTCGGCGTCGACCCACCGGACGTCGTCGATCTCGGCGTTGGCGACGTAGCCGCTGACGTCGTGGTCGGCCAGGGGCCGGCCGGTCCAGTAGTGCACGGTCTTGCGCCCTCGGGCGACCGGGTAGCGCTGATGGGACAGGGGTGCGCCGAGCCGCACCTGCAGCCCGGTCTCCTCGGCCACCTCGCGCACGGCCGCGGCGGTCGGGTGCTCGCCGCGGTCGAGCTTGCCCTTGGGGAAGGACCAGTCGTCGTACTTGGGCCGGTGGACCAGCAGGACGCGCTTGCCGGGGCGGAAGATCACGGCGCCCGCGGAGACCACGTCCGGGGCTGGCGAGGCAGGCATGACGACTAGTGTCACACCACCACGGAGCCAGGAGGGCCGACATCGCCGCGACACGCAGCCGACTGCTGACGACAGGCCTCGGCGTCCTCGTGCTGGCGCTGGTCGTGGCCGCCGCTGTCGTCGGCGTCCGCTGGTGGCGCGACGTGCACCGCACCGACCTCGAGCGCGCCATGTCCCTCGCCCCGGACGACGGGGACCGCTTCTCGTGGACCGACTGGGCCGGGGTGCGCGACGAGCTCGGCGTGGACCTCTCCGCCGACAGCCCACAGGGGGAGGTCGTGGACTTCATGGCCGCGGGGTACGACGCCGACCTGACCTCGACCTCCGCGCTGCCCGAGTCGGCGCAGCAGCTGCACGTGCACTACGGCTTCTCCCCCGCCACCGCCGACTGGGAGCTGTTCAGCCAGTCGGAGGAGGGGGCTGTCGTGATGCTGCACCTGCCGGACTCGACCGACTGGGACCTGATCGCCGACCGCCTGCGCAGGCTGGGCTACGCCGAGCCCGACGAGGCGGACGGGGTCTGGGCCGGCGGGAGCGAGGCGATCGGCCGCCTGGGCGGTGTCACGCCCGAGGTCAGCTTCGTGACCCTGCTCGAGGACGAGTCCCTGGTGCTCACGAGCGACACCGAGGGCTACCTCGGCAGCGCGGTCGAGGTCGCGCTCGGCGACGCGCCCTCGGTCGAGGGCTTCGACGAGGTCGTCGAGGCCTCGGGTGAGGCGCTCTCGGCGGCGCTCTACACCGGCGCCCAGGCATGCGGCGCCCTGGCGATGAGCCAGGCCGACGCCGACGACCAGGCCGAGGCCGACCGGCTGCTGGCGCAGGCCGGCGCGGTGGACCCGTTCACGGCGTACGCGCTCTCCGTCCAGCCCGGCCTCGACCTGCGCCTCGCGCTCACCTTCGAGAGCGACGAGCAGGCCCGCGCCAACGCCGACTCGCGCGCCGCTCTGGCGGCGGGACCGTCCCCCGGCCAGGGCGGCGACTTCAGCGACCGCTTCGAGCTCGGCCCGGTCGAGGCCGACGGCCCCCTGCTCACCCTGGACCTCGACCCCGTCGACGGCGCCTCCGTCCTCTCCGACCTCTCCACCGGCCCGGTGCTGTTCGCGACCTGCTGAGGGCCCGTCCGCTGGGGTAGTCCCTAACAATTTCTGCCACGCCCTCGGCGTGCCGAGACAGATTTTGTTAGGGACTACCCCGACCGAGCAACCCGCTAGGAGAAGCGGCGCAGGCGCAGGCTGTTGGTGACGACGAAGACGGAGGAGAGGGCCATGGCGGCGCCGGCGAGCATGGGGTTGAGCAGGCCGGCGGCGGCCAACGGCAGGGCGGCGACGTTGTAGGCGAACGCCCAGAACAGGTTGCCCTTGATCACCTTCAGCGTCCGCCTCGCGAGCCGTACGGCGGTCGCCGCGACCCGCAGATCACCCCGGACCAGGGTCAGGTCGCTGGCCTCGATGGCCACGTCGGTGCCGGTGCCTAGGGCGATGCCCAGGTCCGCCTGGGCGAGCGCGGCGGCATCGTTGACGCCGTCGCCGACCATCGCGACGGCCCGGCCCTCGGCCTGCAGCCGCTTCACCACGTCGACCTTGTCGGCCGGCAGCACCTCGGCGATGACCTGGTCGATGCCGACCTCGGCCGCGACCGCCCGCGCGGCGCGCTCGTTGTCGCCGGTCAGCAGCACCGGCGCCAGGCCGAGCGCGCGCAGGTCCGACACCGCCTGACGCGAGGTCGGCTTCACGGTGTCGGCCACGACCAGCACCCCGCGGGCGCGCCCGTCCCACCCGACGGCGACCGCCGTACGGCCTGAGGCCTCGGCGTCGTCGACGGCCGCGAGCAGGTCCTGGCCGAGGGGCATCCCCGCGTCGGCGAGCAGGACCGGCCGCCCGACGCGGACCTCGCGGCCCTCGACCCGGCCCTGCACCCCGAGCCCCTCCACGTTGCGGAAGCCGGTCGCGACCGCGCCCGGCGAGGCCTCCGCCACCGCCCGCGCGATCGGGTGCTCGGAGCCCGCCTCGACGGCGGCTGCGGTGCGCAGCACCTCCTCGAGCGACTCCCCGGCCGCGGGGACCGTCGACACCAGCGCCATGCGGCCCGTGGTGACGGTGCCGGTCTTGTCCAGCACGACCGTGTCGACGGCGCGCGTCGACTCCAGGACCTCCGGACCGCGGATCACGATGCCGAGCTGGGCGCCACGCCCCGTGCCGACCATGAGGGCGGTCGGCGTCGCCAGGCCCAGGGCGCACGGGCAAGCCACGATCAGCACCGCCACGGCGGCCGTGAAGGCCACCGAGGCGTCGGCGCCGGCGCCCAGCCAGAAGCCGAGCGTCGCGACGGCGAGCGCGATGACGAGCGGCACGAACACCCCGGAGACCCGGTCGGCCAACCGCTGCACCTGCGCCTTGCCGTTCTGCGCCTCCTCGACCAGACGCGCCATCTGGGCGAGCTGGGTGTCGGCGCCGACCCGCGTCGCGCGCACGACGAGCCGGCCGCTGGCATTGACGGTCGCCCCCGTCACGACCGACCCTGGGCCGACCTCCACCGGCACCGGCTCCCCGGTGAGCATCGAGGCATCGACCGCGGAGTGCCCGGACTCGACCACTCCGTCGGTGGCCACCTTCTCCCCCGGCCGTACGGCGAACAGGTCGCCCACCGCCAGGCTGGCAGCGGGCACCCGCGTCTCGCCGCCGTCGGGACCGTCGCGCAGGAGCGCCACCTCCTTGGCGCCGAGGTCCATCAGCGACCGGATCGCCGCGCCGGCCCGGTGCTTGGCCCGCTTCTCGAACCACCGGCCGGCCAGCAGGAAGGTGGTGACCCCGGCGGCCGCCTCCAGGTAGATGTTCTCGAGCCCGTCGGTGCGCTCCACGGTGAAGCGGAACGGATGGGTCATGCCCGGCGTGCCCGCCGTCCCCCAGAAGAGCGCGACCACCGACCACCCGAAGGCGGCCAGCACCCCGATGGAGACCAGCGTGTCCATCGTCGTGGCGCCGTGCCGCGCGTTGGTCCAGGCGGCACGGTGGAACGGCCAGGCGCCCCACACGGCGACCGGCGCGGCCAGGGTCAGCGAGGCCCACTGCCAGTACTCGAACTGGAGGGCGGGGACCATCGCCATCGCGACCACGGGCACGGTGAGCAGGGCGGAGATCACGAGTCGCTGGCGCAGTGCGTCCAGCTCCGGGTCGCCCGCGGGCTCCTGTGCGGCGGGCTCGGGGACCGGGAGCGCGGCGGAGTAGCCCGCCGCAGCGACGGTGGCCAGCAGGTCCTCGGTCGTGACCGAGGTCGGGTAGGCGACCCTCGCCTTCTCCGTGGCGTAGTTGACGCTGGCGGAGACGCCGTCGAGCTTGTTGAGCTTGCGCTCGATGCGGTTCGCGCACGAGGCGCAGGTCATGCCGCTGATCTCGAGCTCGACCTGGCTCGTCGCCGTGTCGGACATGTCAGGCCAGCTCGTAGCCCGCCTCGACGACGGCCGCCTCCACAGCGGCGCGCTCGACGGGCTCGGCGCTGGTGACCACGGCGGTGCCGGCCTCGTGGGAGACCTCCACGCTCTCGACACCGGGGATCTCGGCGATCTCCTCGGTGACCGAGGCGGCGCAGTGGCCGCAGGTCATGCCGGTGACGTTCCAGGTGCTGGTGTGGCTCATCGTGTTCCTCTCAGGACCGGACCAGGCGGGAGATAGCCTCGACCGCCTCGCTCACCTTCTCGCGCGCCTCGGCGTCACCCGCCCGGGCGGCGTCGACGACGCAGTGGTGCATGTGCTCCTCCAGCAGGCCGATCGAGACCGCCTGGAGAGCCTTCGTCATGGCGGCCACCTGGGTGAGGATGTCGATGCAGTACTGCTCCTCCTCGACCATGCGCTGCAGCCCCCGCGCCTGCCCCTCGATGCGGCGCAGGCGCTTGAGGTAGTCGTCCTTGCGCTGGATGTAGCCGTGCTGGTGACCGTCCGCCATGCCGACACCATACCCCCCTACGGTATGAGAACCAAGATGACGAAAAACCCGCCGGGTGCGTCGGCGGGTCGAGGGGTCGGTGCCGAGGCCCTCAGGCCTCGCGTCGGGGCTGCGGCGGCCCGGGATCCACCCCGAGGATCTGGTCGATCTCGTCGGCGGAGAGGTGGCCGTCGGACTCGCTGGCGGCGATGATCAGGTTGGTCGTGAGCTCGACCTCGCCCAGGAGGTCGACGTCCTCCAGCGTCACGTCGAACTGATCGTGCACGAGGAGCCTCCGTCCGCCGGGCCTGTCCATCCCAGGATGGTTCCCTGTCGAGCCTATGCGCAAACGGGGCGATCTCCTCTGGTCAGATCGGGCCATCCCGCACCACCCGGGAAGACCACGAGGCCCCCACCCGAACCGGGTGGGGGCCTCGCGTAGAAGACTTTTCAGCCGCGTCGATCAGACGGGGCGGACGTTCTCAGCCTGGGGACCCTTGGGGCCCTGGGTGACGTCGAACTCGACCTTCTGGTTCTCGTCCAGGGACTTGTAGCCCTGGGTCTGGATCGCCGAGTAGTGCACGAAGACGTCGTCGCCGCCGTCCTCCTGCGCGATGAAGCCGAAGCCCTTCTCAGCGTTGAACCACTTCACGGTGCCTTGAGCCATGTGCTCATTACTCCTGTTATCGGAACGAAAGCCGCCACTTCGGCGACCCGCACAGATGCGGTGACACGTCGCTCCGACCCGTGATTGGTATTACCACAAACCAGAAACGCCATTGGATCACAAACTCCGCGGGCGTCAGACCAGCTGGAACTTGCATCTGTTGCACGGCAGACACTACCAAGCGAATCGCCGATCCAAACTTTTTGGTGCCACCAATCTTGCGAGCACCTGTGAAGCTTGTGCTTCCGGCAGATGTCCGGGCGGGAAACGGGTCCCCTCCGGGCCCGACCAGAGGCACGTCGGCGCCGCAGGAGCCTCAGGCAGGGCCGCCCGGCGTGGCGCGGTGGGTGCCCTCCGGCGCAGTGCCCGGGTCGGTGCTCGAGGCCTCCGGCGCACCCGTGGTCTCCGGCGTGCCCGTGGCCTCCGGCGTGCCGACCGCACCGGGGCGGTAGTCGGTGGCCCGGTGGTCGACGTCGGGGTCGATCCGGTCGGCCTCGCGCAGCTGGTCCTCGTAGCGAGCCTCCTCGACGTGGTGGCCCTGGCGGGCCTCGGTGGCCCGCTGCTCGGCCCGCTCGGCCTCGGCGCGAGCGATCTTCGCCTCGGCCTCGCGCTGCTCCGCGTCCCTGGCGGTCTCGACGACCGCGCCCTGGTGACTGCCGGCCTGCATCCGCAGCTGCTCGGCCTCGTGACGGCGGGCCTCGGCCTTCTTCTTGTTGGCCATCGCGACCGCGACGCCGATCACGGCGAGCAGCACGAGCACGACGATGATCAGGATGATGACGGTGGTGGTGGACATGGGTCCCTCCAGGTTTCTCGACTTCGTCGGCGGTACCCGTCCGGACCGCAGCACACGCAAAGAGGGCTCCTAACCGCCGACCGCCTCCATCGGCCGCAGCAGTGGGCACGCGCCTCCTCACACCGCGCCGCCGTCAGGAGGTCCCGGCAGGCGGCGCCCGGAGGCTGCCGCGACGGTGCCGGGAGGCGGCGCGCAGAGCGAGGGCCACGAGGACGAATCCGAGGAGGATCAGGACGAGGCCCGTCACCGCAACCACCGCGGCGAGCGTCCCGATGATCGGGAGCTCGGCTCCCACCTCGACGTCGCCGCGGACCGCGGGGCTGCCGTCGGCGTTCATGAGGACGTAGCTCCACTCGCCGTCGGCCGGCTTCCAGTCGATGCTCAACCGTCCGCGGCCGGAGTCCTGGGCCGTCCAGAAGTCCTGCTCGCCGGGGGCAGCCGCGGTGTCCGAGCCCGCGTGGGCGCGGTAGACCGGGCGTCCGTCGCGCAGGTCGGTCACGGTGACGTAGTCGACCCCGGCCAGGTAGTCCTCGACGTCGCGGGTGCGGGCGAGGCCGAGGAAGAGCTCGGCTCCGGCGACCGGCTCGGCGGTGACCCGGACGTCGCCGGTGACCACATCCGGCAGGAAGTCACCGGGTGCGTCGTCGCGCAGGTCCACGCTGGCCGAGGTGATCGCGCTGGTCCGGGTGGACAGGTCCGTCTGATCGCTCATGAAGTAGCCGTCCCGGTCCTTGGCCCCGACGTCGACCACGCCCAGCACCGCCCCGATGAGCGCGCACGTGAGCCCGGTGGCCACGAGCACCGAGCCGAACGTCAACGACACGGCCCGACCGGCGCTCCAGCCGGTCTCCTCCTGCGGCCGCCTTGCTCCCCCCGGGTCGCGCCCGCCTTGGTCCAGCGCGAAGGGCGGGTAGCGGTCGGTCATCAGGGTCACGTAGCCCACGATCCGGAAGCCCCACCGGTTGAGCCCGACCACCAGGTCGAACAAGGGCTCGGGGTAGCGCCCCGCGAAGAGCAGGTAGCCGGCCGCCACGAGCACCAGCACCCCGAGCAGTCCCGGGACCCAGGCCGAGGACAGGTCCCCGTCGGTCGCGGCGTACCCCCCTCCGCCGAAGATCGCGAAGAGGACGAGGTACTGCGGGATGGCCAGCAGCCACCACTTGACCAGGACCAGCCCGCGGGACAGGTGCTCGGGGTAGTCCACGTCGAGATGGGCGGGGTAGTCGGCCACGTCGTGCAGCGAGAAGGGCGGGTAGCGATCGGTGCCCAGGGCGCCGTAGGCGTAGAAGGTGACCCGCCACGACCAGCGCAGCACCCCCACGTTGAAGTCGAACATCGCCCGTGGGTAGCGCCCGGCGAACAGGATCGCGAAGAAGGCGAGGACGCTCGTGACCGTGAATGCGACCCCCAGGAAGGACAGCACCACGTAGTGCGGGATCGCGAGCAGCCACTTCACCAGCCAGAGGGCCCGCGAGGTCTGCGGGTCGAGCTCGGCATCGACACGCACGGGGTAGGAGTCGCTCCGCGGCGGCACTTCGGTCGACATCGGGCCTCCTGAGTCGCCCAGTCGGCACCCGCGGAGCGGACGCTCCCTGCCACCTTCGGCCCAGGCGCCGTGCCGGTGCAGGGCCAAAGGTCATCGACTCCGTGGCCCGATCGGCACGCGGCAAGGCCCGGCAGTCACCCGATCGCGACCACGTGCCGAGACGTCACAACGAGGCCTCGACGACGACGTTGGTGCAGGCGCCGATGCCCTCGACGACTGCGCTCACCGTGCTGCCCGGCTGCAGGAACACCTGCGGGTCCCGAGCCTGCCCGACCCCGGCCGGGGTGCCGGTCGCGATCAGGTCGCCGGGCCGGAGCGTGATCACGGTCGAGACGTACTCCACGAGCGCGACCGGGTCGAAGAGCAGCGTCGCGGTGTCGTCGTCCTGCATGACCACCCCGTCGACGAGCGTGCGGACGTTCAGCCGGGGACGTACGCCGCCCGGGAGCTCGTCGGGGGTCACGAGGTAGGGGCCCACGGGGGTGGTCGAGTCCCAGATCTTGCCCTGGGTCCACTCGATCGTGCGGAACTGCCAGTCGCGCACGGAGACGTCGTTCATCACGGTGAAACCGGCGATCGCGGCCTCCGCCTCGGCGGTCGACGCGCGTCGCACCTGACGCCCGATGACGACCGCGAGCTCCACCTCCCAGTCCAGCCGGTCGGTCTCCGGCGGCTTGACGAGCGGGTCGTTCGCGCCGATGAGGGTGTCGGCGAACTTGGGGAAGAGGGTGGGGTACGCCGGCAGCTCGCGTCCCATCTCCTGGATGTGGTTGGTGTAGTTGTGCCCGACGCAGACCACCTTCGACGGGCTCGGCACCACTGGGGCGAAGTCCGCCCCCGCGGCCGCGAACGTCCGGCCCTCGTCGGCCGACGCCGCCAGCTCCCAGTCCGCCTCGGCGAGCAGCGCGCCCAGGTCGGGCCGGCCGAGGTCGACCAACCGGTCCCCCTCGAGCCGGACCGCCCGGGTCCCGTCCTCGGTGCGGATCGTCGCGAGCCTCATCGCCCCAGCACCTCCGCCAGGCCTCGGAGGAGCACCGGTGGGAAGGCCTCTCCCGCCGCCGCCCGGTCCTCCCCGGCGGCCGGCGTCTGGGAGCCCGGCCGGAACGAGGCCTCCAGGAGCAGGTCGAGGTAGTCGCCCGCGAACCCGACCGTGGTGCTCATGCGCACGCCCCCGCCGCGAGCCGGCGCCAGGCGCCCTCGAAGAAGACGAGCGGCGCCGCCTCGGCGGCGCCGGATCCCTCGCCGAAGGCGGTGACCCGGCCCACGACCAGGACGTGGTCGCCGCCGTCGTACGTCGCCCACGGCTCGCACTCGAAGTACGCCAGGGCACCGGCGATCCGCGGCGACCGGCCGGTGGTCACCCACTCGACCTCCGGCCCACCCGGCCGGCCCGCGAAGTGCAGCCCGGTGTCGAGCTGCTCCTCCGCGAGCACGTTGACCGTGTAGTGACCGGTCTCGAGGAACTCCCGCGCACGCGAGGTCCTCTTCACCGCGACCAGGGCCAGCGCCGGGTCCAGGGACACCGAGGTGAAGGAGTTCGCGGTCATGCCGTAGCGGACCCCGTCGGCCTCGTAGGTCACGGCCACGACACCGGTGGCGAAGCGCCCGAAGGCGGCGCGCAGGGCATAGGGGTCCGTGACGGAGTACGCCTCGACCAGCTTCTGGGACATGGGGGGTCTCCTCTTCACACGACGGTGGGTCAGAACGCTTCGGCGAGGGCGTCGGCCTCGTCGACGAAGCCGGTGGCGGTGCCCTCGGGCATCGCCGAGCGGAGCAGCGGGTAGCCGACGAGGGCGACCACGAAGGACACCAGGAAGCCGAGGGTGACGATCTCCGCCTCCATCAGCCAGATGCCGACGACGGCGGCCGCGACCAGCGTGATGACGCCCGCCCAGTTCCACCGCTCGACCCGGTGGCTGCCGGCGACGCTGGCGCGCCGCACGACGTAGTAGTCGGCGATCATGACGCCGGCCATGGCCAGGGTCATCGCACCCAGGTAGGTCAGGTAGGTGTTGAACTCGTCGAGGATGCCGGCGGCGATCATCACCAGGGCGATGATGTTGCCGACCACGACCATGACGGCGCGGCCGGGCTTCTTGCCGAACAGGGAGTCGACGAGGTTCACCAGTGTCAGCGAGCCCGAGTAGGCGTTGATCGCCTGTGCCTTCGCCTGGGCGGCGTAGATCGTGATGAACCCGGCCCAGCCGGCGAAGATCACGAAGAACGCGCCGGTGTTGCCCATGACCAGGTCGCTGCCGGCACCGGCCGCCGCCTCGGGACTGAGACCGGCGTCGCGGGCCATCAGGTACTCGACCACCTCGGGCATGCCGCCGACCACGACGAGCGAGCCGAGGACGACCATGACGATGTTCTGCACCAGCGGGCCGGCGGCGGCGAGGACGGTCACGTCCTTGGGGGTACGGGCGTAGCGGGCGAAGTCGGCGGTGACCAGCGCGATCGTGCCGGCGGTCGCGCCCATCACCGACACGGCGGTCTCGAACTTCGTCCAGCCGCCGCCCGGCACCACGCCCTCGAACTCGAAGACCGCGGACATGCTCGCGCCGTCGACGACGTAGATCTGCACGATCATGTACGCCGTGACCAGCAGGGTCACCACGATCATCGCGGCACCCGCGCGGAGCGCGAGCTTGAGCCCGAAGATGGCCAGGCCGATCCACAGCAGGGTGAGGACGCCGTACACGCCGATCTTGGAGGCCCAGGTGTCGTCCCACTCGAACATCAGGAGCGTGCCCTCGTAGAGCAGGGCGGACTCGACGGCGAGGAAGCCGAGGATCATCACCGCGAACACGACCGAGCCGACGGCCGAGCCTCGCTGGCCGAAGCCGAAGAACCTCGAGGTCACCGTCCCGGACAGGCCGGTGCGGTAGGCCATGTCGCCCAGCAGCTTGCCGAGGGCGAAGCCGAACACCGCCACCGCGACGCCCGCGGCCAGTCCCCAGGCGAAGCCGGCCAGGGTCACGGTGAACCCGGCGATAGCGAAGATCACCAGCGCGGTCGCGACGCTGACCGGCGAGAGGGCGAGCTGGAAGCCGCTGCGGCGCTCCGCCGCCGGGACGCTGACGAGGGCGTGGTCCTCGGCGGCCGCGGCCAGCGAGGAGGTCACGGACCCGGGTGAGCGGGGTTGGTCGATCGATGTCATGGGCGTTCCTTCGGTGGGCACCTCAGCGGACGGCGACGGGGGTCGCGCCCGGATCGGGGACGGACGGTCTGAGAGGGGTGGTGACGCTGCGTGGGACGGGCGGGGAGGGTCAGCCGGCGCTGCAGCCGACGACCGCCATGGCCTCGATCTCGAGGACGATCTCAGGCTTGGCGAGGCTGGAGACCTCGACCAGGGTGCAGGCGGGGAAGTCGCCGCTGAAGAACTCTTCGCGGGCCTTCCAGACGGCGCGGTTGCGGGTGATGTCAGTGACGAAGATGGTCATCTTGACCACGTCGTCCATCACGCCGCCGGCGGCCTCCACCAGGTCCTTGATCTTGGTGAAGACCACCTGGGCCTGCTCGTACTCGCCGCCGACGACGGTCTCGCCGTCGTCGGCCCGGGCGGTCATGCCCGAGACGAGGACGAGGTCGCCGATCCGGTAGCAGTTCGACCACAGCTTGTCGGCGGGCTCGCGCACCGAGTCCGAGCGGACCCGCTGCTTCCTCTGGCCCTGGGTGCTGGCAACGGTGCTCATGGCGATGTTCATGACGGGTTCCTCACAGCTCGATCAGGTGGTCCCAGGCGGAGGTACCGCCCCAGTTCACGCACACCGACTGGCGGCGCATGAAGCCCTGCCAGGCGTCCGACCCGGCGGTGCGCCCGCCCCCGGTCTCCTTCTCCCCACCGAAGGCCGCCCCGACGTCGGCGCCGGTCGTCCCCATGTTGATCCGGACGATCCCGCAGTCGCTGCCGCGCGCCGACAGGAACGTCTCGATGTGAGTGAGGTTCGTGGAGTGCATGCCCGAGGCCAGGCCCTGCGCGACGTCGTTGTGGATCCGGATCGCCTCGTCAAGAGTCTCATAGGTCAGCACCGACACGATCGGCGCGAACGTCTCCTCCTGGGCGATCTCGAAGTCCGGCTTCACGCCGGTGACGATGGCCGGCTCGACGTACAGGCCCGGCCGGTCCAGGACCTGACCGCCGTAGACCACGGAGGCGCCCTGGGCGGTCGCCTGCTCCAGGACCCGCCGGTACTGGTCGACCGCGGCGGCGTCGATGAGCGGGCCGACGACGCTGTCGGGGTCGCGCGGGTCGCCGAGGGGGATCTGGTCGAAGGCCCGCTTCATCTTCTCCACCAGCGCGTCGACGATGTCGACGTGCGCGATGACCCGTCGCGTGCTGGTGCAGCGCTGCCCGGTGGTGCCGACGACGCCGAAGGTCAGTGCCTTGGCGGCGAGGTCCAGGTCGGCGGTCTCGTCGACGATGCAGCCGTTGTTGCCGGAGCACTCGAGCTGGTAGCGCCGGCCGAGGGTCGAGCCGACCACCGCGGCGACCCGCTTGCCGACACCGGTGGAGCCGGTGAAGGAGATCATGGCGACGCGCCGGTCGGCCACCATCAGCTCGGCGTCGGCGTCGTCCGCCGGCAGGTAGAGCGAGAAGACCCCGGGGTGACCCAGCTCCTCGGCGGCCCGGTTGACCAGCTGCTGCACGGCGATCGCGGTCAGCGGCACCTTCGGGCTGGGCTTCCAAATGACGGTGTTGCCGGCGATCGCGGAGAGGAAGCCGTTCTGAGCCCAGACGGCCGCGGGGAAGTTGTAGGCGCTGATGATCCCGACGACGCCCAGCGGCAGCCACTGGTCATACATCCGGTGGTCCACCCGCTGCGACTGCTGGGTGTGGCCGTAGAGCATCCGTGCCTGGCCCGCGGCAAGCACGGACATGTCCACCGACTCCTTGAGCTCGCCCTTGGCCTCCGCCACCGACTTGCCGGTGTCGAGGCAGACGATGGCCGCCAGTGCGTCCATGTTCTCCTCGATCAGCTGCCCGATCCGCCGCACCAGCTCCCCGCGCCGGGGCGCGGGGACGTCGCGCCACCGCTCCTGCGCGGCGGTCGCCGTGGCCAGGATCTCCTCGTAGTCCGCAGCCGTCGAGCTGGCGACCCGGGCGACGACCGTGCCGTCGGCGGGACACTCGGCGTTGATCAGGTCGCGGCCCTCGACCGGGCCCCAGCCGGTGCCGGCCGAGTAGGTCCCGGAGTGGACCCGCTGGAGGCCGAAGGCGGCGAGCGCCTCGGCGGTGTCGAACCTCTGGTCGGTCATGTCTGTGCTCCCGTTCGCGGCGGTCATGCCGGGTCCTTGGCGAGGAAGTCGCCGATGGTCTCGTCGGTGTGGTACTCGGGCTTCTCGTAGTAGTGCGGGCCGTCGTAGATCTCGACCAGCACGCTGCGCTCGTGCGCGAGGGTGGGGCCGTGCGGGTGGTCCTTCGGGTTCATGTAGAAGGACCCGGGCCGCAGCCGCTTGCCGGAGTCGGTGTACTCGTAGTCGCCCTCGAGGCAGTACATGAACTGGTTCGAGGCGTGGGTGTGCTTGGTGGGGATCCGGCCGCCCGGCTCGTACTCGAGCAGCGCGATGCTGGCCCCGGTCTCCTCGTTCTTGAACAGGAAGTACTGGCGGAAGCCGTACTCCGGGTAGTCGATCCACTGGTCCTCATCGAGCTCCGTGGCGTGGATCAGCACCTCGAGGGACTTCATGGTGGCCTGGTTGACGTCGGTCATGCGATCTCCTCTGGGGCGGGGCGGCCGGCGGCCACCCAGGCGTGAAACTCCGTCGTGCTCTCCGGGGTCGCCGGGAACAGGCCGAAGAGGGGTCGACCGGCCCCGATCTGCAGCTCGGCGAACTGCTCGTACTCGTGGGCGGCGTAGGCCGCCTCGGCGATCTCGACGACGAGGTGACGCGGGATCACCACGACCCCGTCGCCGTCCCCGACCACGATGTCGCCGGGGTAGACCGCGACGCCGGCGCAGCCGATCGGCTCGTCCAGCGCGACGGGGTGCAGCACGATCGGGGTCGCGGGCGTGGCGTTGCCGCTCTGGTAGCAGGGCAGGCCGGTCGCCGCGATCGCCGTGGTGTCGCGGTAGCCACCGTCGGTGATCACACCGGCGACCCCGCGCCGGCGCAGCCGGGCGGCCATCATGTCGCCCATGGACGAGGCGCGGGTGGAGCCGAAAGCGTCGATCACCAGCACCGAGCCGGGCGGCGCCTCCTCGATGGCGCGCCGGTGCAGGTTGGAGTCCTTGCCGTACTCCGCCATCGAGTCCAGGTCCTCACGGGCCGGGATGAACCTCAGTGTGTACGCCGGGCCGACGAGCTGCTCCTGACCGGGGGCCAGCGGGGCGACGCCGTGCATCACGACGTTGCGCAAGCCGCGCGCGTACAGCGCGTTGGCGACGTTCGCGGTGCCCACCTGGCGCAGCTGCTCGAGGGCCGCCTCCTCCTCGGGGCTCACTGGAAGAACTCCAGCGGCGGGCGGTTGCCCCACTGCGTCGTCTCGCTCGCGGTGCCGTTGAAGGTCGTGGGCCGGTGGCCGGCGTCCACGACGTCGCCGTCGGTGTAGTGCTCGATGCGGAACCCGTGCGGGTCCTTCCAGTAGTCGAAGACCTGGCTGCCGAGACGGTGCCGGCCGACACCGACGTCGAGCGAGAAGCCCTCCTGGAGCAGGTAGTCGTGCGCCGACATGACCGCGTCCAGGTCGAGGACCTCGAAGGCGCTGTGGTGCACGCCGACCCAGTCCGACTGGAGGACCAGCAGGAAGTGGTGGTCGACCAGCTGGTCGCCGAGGTCCAGCCGGAGGAACGTGCCGTACGGCGGCCCGTCCGTGCCCGGCGGGACCATGTAGTCCGAGGGCAGGAAGTTGAAGCGCTCGGTCAGCCAGGCCACGGTCGCGTCGTGGTCGCTCACGTGCAGCACGAAGTGTCCCAGCCGCGCGACGGTGCACGGGGCGGTGCTGATCCGGACCGGCTCGTGGACGCGCGGCTTCTCGATCAGGTTGTTGAACTTGAACGGCGCCCGGTCCGGGATCGGCTCGGCCGCCGCGCGACCCCAGATCGCCTTGATCTCGATCCCGTCCGGGGTGTGCATGACGACCTCGAGGCCGCCTCCCGGCTCGGTGGCCTCCCGGACCGGCGAGGAGCCCTCCATGGCGGCGAGCTCGTCGAGGTCCGCGCGGGTCGCCATCTCGACGGACGCCCCGACGAAGCGCTGCCGGGCCGCCTTGCGGCTGACATGGATGTGGTGCTGGGTCCCCGTGCCGCGCATGTAGAGGGTCTGCTCGTCGCTGCCCTCCGCCCGGGTCATCCCGAACGCGGTCAGGAACCTCTCCTGGAGCGCCAGGTCGGGGATCTCGTAGGTGACCTGGGCGCAGTCGACTGCGGTCGCCATGGCTGCCTCTCTCTCGGTCTCGGCCGTCAGCGGCCGAGGATGCTGACGTCGTCGGGCGAGACCATGTCCGTGACGGTCCAGCCGTCGAGGTCGTAGTCGTCCATCGCGGACTGTGCGAACTCGCGGCACTCCTCGAGCAGGCCGGTGCCCATCGCGGCGAAGAGGTTCGTCTGACGGGTGACGTCGTTGCTGCCGATGTAGTTGATCTCGTAGAGCTCGTGGCGGGCACCGAACTCGGTGCCGATGGAGTCCCACAGCATCTTCATGACCTTGACGCGCTCCTCCGCGGTGATGCCGTTGGTGCCGCGCAGGTAGGTCTGCAGGTAGCCGCTGATCTCGGGCGCCTTGAAGTCGCTGGCGTGGGAGTTGAGGTAGATGAGCCCGCTGGCGACGACCTGCTCGATGATGTTCTTGATCTTCGGCATCGCGAGCTGGTTCATCACCCGGTAGGCGCCGGCGAAGTGCGGGTCGGGGCGGACCATGCCGTTCTTCCACGGCACCCCGCTCTTGGCCATCGCGTCGGAGAGCGCCCAGAAGGTGTTGCGCCAGGCGATGACCTCGCCCAGCTGCGACTTCACGCCGTGGAACTCCCCGGCGCCGGTCACGTCGAGCGCCTTGGACAGCAGGCCGACCAGGAAGTCGAGCTTGACCGCGAAACGGGTGCAGCCGTGCAGCGAGGCTCGCTCGAGGTACCCCGAGTGGACGTTGTAGCGGTTGGCCTGCTCGAGGTCGTTGTGGATGAACACGTTCTCCCACGGCACGAAGACCTCGTCGAAGACCAGGATGGCGTCGTTCTCGTCCAGTCGGCTGGAGAGCGGGTAGTCGAACGGGCTGCCCAGCACGGCGGCGCGGTACTCGTTGGAGGTGCGGCAGATCAGCTTCACTCCGGGGGCGTTGGTGGGCGTGATGAACACCGGCGAGTACGCCGGGTCCTGGATCGCGACCTGACCGACGTGGCCGACGAACGTGTAGTGCGTGAGAGCCGAGCCGGTCGCGACCACCTTGGCGCCCGAGACGTAGATGCCCTCGGCGGTCTCGCGGGTGACCCGCATGAAGACGTCCTTGCCGGCCTCGGCGCCGTCGGCGCGGTCGACCGGAGGGTTCATGATCGCGTGGTTGATGTAGTACGTCCGCTCCTGCGCCTTGCGGTACCAGGCGAGGGCGTTCTCCTCGTAGCCGCGGTAGAAGTCGAAGTTGGCGCCGAGGGTGCCGAGGAAGCAGCCCTTGTAGTCCGGCGAGCGGCCCATCCAGCCCCAGGTGATCCGCTGCCACTCCGCGATCGCGTCGCGGGCGGCGACCTGCTCCTCGACGCTGTTCGCGGCGCGGAAGAAGCGGTGCGTGAAGCCGCCCCACTCCGTCGGCGTGGTGAGGATGTCCTTGCGGGCCGGGTCGTGCAGCGCGTCATACATGCGGGCGATCATGCGAGCGGAGTTACGGAACGCGGGGTGCTCCGCGACGTTCTCCACGCGCTCGCCATAGATCCAGACCTCGCGGCCGTCGTCAAGGCTGGCGAGGTACTCCTCGCCGGTGAAGGGGACGAGGTCGACGTCCTGCTCGGTCGTGTCGTCCTTGATCAGCAGCTCGCTCATGGGCTCGGCTCTCCAGGCTTGGTGGCAAAAGGTGAGCCAGGTCTCGGGACCGGCTCAAGGCGGATCCTGACAACGCGTCAACCACACAAGACAGGCCTCCCGGGGCCTTGACATCGAGCGGCTGTTGCGTGCCGCGACCCCGGGAACCGAGGTCCGACTCGCACTCACGGCCGGGCCTGTCAGGGCGCTGACCTGCGGCGATGCGGTCGGGGCTACCGCAAACCAGGGCCCGAGGCCCCGCCTTGGGGCGAGCCGAGCGATCGGTCGAAAAGGCGCCCGCATCGTGAGATACGGCCTGTCAGCGACAGGGTGGAGTCATTCCGATTCGTCGTCAGGGGTATTCGCGGTCGTATACGAGTCGACCTCCACGAGCCGCGAGCGGGCCACCTCGCGGCTGGCCTCGACCCACCGCGCCATCAGCGGTGTGACCTCGGCGCCGCGTCGCCACAGCAGCGAGACGCCCATGTCGGGGACCCAGTCGGGCGCCCAGAGCGCGGCCACGTCGGGGTTGGCCTTGGCCATTCGCTCGGTGACCAGCGCAACGCCCAGGCCGGCCGCGACGAAGCCCACCGCCGTCTGCGGGGTTGACACCTCGATGGTGTCGAACGTGGGGTCGTCGGCCAGCGCCGCCTCGATCGCCTCGGGGAAGCCGCTGAAGGCGGAGAGCCGGTACGGCACGACCCACCTCCCCCAGCCGCGTGCACCGTCGTGCCGCTCGCGCCGGCGGGCGGTCGGGACCGCGAGCTGCACCGGCATCCGTCCGAGCCGCTCGTAGTCGCAGAACTCGGTAACGAAGTCGGCGAACTGGTCGGGGCCGAACGGCACGCACGCGATGTCCAGCTCCCCGGTCCGCACACCCTGCAGCAGGGCGTCCGGCGCGGCATCGGTCAGGCTGACGTGCACGCCGGGGACGGCGTCGACGAACGCCCCCACGACCTCGGCGATCAGCTCGTTGACCACCATCGGCTCGACACCGACCCGAAGCTCGCCGATCGCCCCATCCCCCATCAGCGCGAGACGACGTACCAGCCGGTCGCGCTGGGCCAGCAGCTGACCGCCCTCGGCGAGCAGGTGCAGCCCGGCGGCGGTCGGGACCACGCCCTTGGCGGTGCGCTCGAGGAGCTGGACGCCCAACTCCTTCTCCAGCCGAGAGATCGCGGTGCTGAGCGGCGGCTGGGTGAGATGCAGCCGCTTGGCCGCCCGCGAGACCGAGCCGGCCTCGACGACCACCCGGAAGTACTCGAGCTGTCTGAACTCCATGACGTGCCTCCCGGGAACAGGCTAGGGCCCCCCGCTCGCGCCACCTGGGCGAGGAGTCCGAAGTCCCCCGGTGAGACCCTCGGAAAGACCTACCTGTGCGCCGGGTCCCCTAGCCGGCAGTCCCCGACTCGAGCACGAAGGCCAGCACGGAGACGGCCACGTAGTCGATCGCCGGCTCGGTCGCGGCGTACGCCCGAGCGTCGTCGCGGTAGCGCGCACCCTGGCCGTCGAAGGCCGCCCACCCGGAGCCCGCGGCGCATCGGCGGGCGTAAGCCCCCGGTCTGCCCAGGTCGCGGAACGCCGCCGCCTCTGCGGGGCCGTTCGAGACCGCGCCCAGCAGGGTCCCGTCCGAGCCGGGGCGGGCGGCCAGGATGTTGGCGATCTGGTGGTGGGGGCAGCGCGGGAAGGTGCTGCCGGCGCCGATGACCAGCGAGGTGCCCCAGGCGTTCGCCCCGAGCACCCAGTCGCGCAGGGAGCCGCCGAGCGCGGCGAAACTTCCGTCTCCCGTGAGCTCGCGGTAGCGCCGCTCGGTGACGGCGACCCCGAACGCGAAGTCGGCGCCCGGATCCTCGTCGCCGCCGAAGGCCAGCGGGTCGGCGTACCGCGTCCGGGCGATCCGCAGCTGGGCGGCCAGGTCCCCGGTCAGGTCCGCACGCGTCACCGCGAGCCGCAGGTCCGGGTGGGCGTCGAGCGCACGCACCAGGTCGGCGTGCGCGAGCGCGGACTGGTCGTCGCGGGCGAGGGTGTACCAGCCGTGCCGGGGGCTGCGCAGGTAGGCCCGCGCCCACTGGGCGGCCCGGCGCAGGTCGGCGCGCTGTCGGCCGAGCGGCACCTTCAGCGCCTGACCCGCCAGCGCGATCTCCACGGCCCCGAGCTCGAGGTCGTCGCGCCACTCGTCCTCCTCGTAGTAGGAGTGGGGCGAGGTGGTCAGCAGCCGACCCACCTGCCGCGTCTTGGCGCGGGCCAGGACGCCTCGCGCCTTCGCGAGGTAGGCGCGCGCGCGCTGCGGGTTGTCGGCGGCGAGGACCTGCGCCGCGAGCGCGAAGGCGGCCGCCGTGCGGCCGGCGAGGTTGGGGCTGATCCGCTGGTCGCGCGCGCCCGTCACGAACGCCGGCCGGTGCTTGAGCAGGTACGCCGGCGAGCCGGGTCCGACGCGCCGACGGTCGTCGGCCTGCGGCAGCCGCCAGACGTCGTGATCGCCGAGCAAGCCACGGCCCCCCTCGCCGATCCCCACCTGGTAGACGAGCGTGCGGGACCGCTCCAGCCAGACGCGGTCCAGCCATCGTGCGCCGTACAGCGCCTCGGCACGGAGCCCCGGCACCGGTCGGCTCGCGTCTCGGGTGGCGACCAGGAGCAGGGCGTCGGCGTAGCTGGCCGTCTCCACGAACTTCAGGTAGTCCCCCGCGTCGAACCAGCCGCCCTCGACGTTCACCCGGCGACCCGTCGCTCGCAGCTCCCCCGCCAGCCGCCCGCCCCGCAGGCGCGGCGGCTCGTAGGTGCGGGCGCGCCGGTCCGCCAGGTGGCTGGGGCGGCGAGCGAGGACACCGCGCACCTGCCGCGCCCCGTCGCGCTGCGCCTGGAAGAAGCGCACCCCGTTGACGGCCAGCGGCGCGTACAGCTGGCCGTCCTCGGCGACGGTGAACGTCGGCGACGTGCCGGTGGCGGCACCGCGGAGGTCCAGCCGGTAGCGACCGGGCTCGCGCACCGGCGGCGCCGCGACCCGGTAGACATGCGGCCAGCGGTCGCTCCAGCGCCCGGTGTCGGGGCCTACGGCACCGGAGGCGACGACGGTCCCCTCCTCGTCGACGACGGCGTACGTCGCCGTCGGCGCGGCCGTGCGCGTCATGGCATAGGCCACCACAGGCTCGCCCACGGCGTAGCCCACCTGGTTGACCCGGACCACCGCCGAGGCCGGCGCCGCGCTGGTCGCCCTCGGGATCGCCTGCGTCACCGCGGGCGTCACCAGCGTCACGATGAGGACCAGGAGGGGAAGGGCGCCGCGTCGGTTGAGCACGGGTCATGGAAGCACGGCCACCCCCGCCGCCCTGGCCGCGAGGGTTCCTGGCGTCATCGGGGCAGGCGTATCGTCGAGTGCGGTAGTGGGTCCGTCCCCGCCGGCGCCGGTGGACCCGAGTCTCGTGGAGCCGGACCAGCCCAGGGCGCCTCGGCGCTCGGGCGGGAGGGAGCCCCCGTGCCCACGACGCCACCTGCGGAGCCCGAGGACCACCGTCCCGGCCCGGAGCCACCGAAGCGGCAGTCGGTGTGGAGCGCCGGCACGAAGCGGGACGGCGCCCTGCCGCGGGGCCTGATCGTGCTGCTCGGGCTGGCGGCGGCCTTCCTCGTGATCTCCGGCATGCGCGCCTCGGCCGGCCTGATCGGCCCGGCCTTCCTCGCCCTGGTCCTCACCATCGCGGTGCATCCTCTGCGCGTGCGACTCGACCGTCACCTGTGGGGCTGGGTGGTCACGACGCTGTGCGTGCTGCTGGTCGCCGCCGTGGCGATCGGGCTGGCGGTGGCGATCGTGGTGGCCGGGGCCAAGTTCGCGACCCTGCTCCCGCAGTACAAGGACGACTTCAACGACGCGGCCTCGGACGCGATCCACCTCCTGGAGCGGGCCGGGGTCTCGACCGAGCAGATCCGGCACGTGCTGGACGGGCTTGACCTGGGCAGGCTCGTGGGCGTCGCCACCGAGGCCCTGTCCGACGTCTACGGACTGCTCTCCGGCCTCGTGTTCATGCTGGCGCTCGTACTGTTCATGACCGTCGACAGCCGGGCGTTCTCCGATCAGCTCACCACCGTGGCCCGGGGGCGGCCGGACCTGGTCGCGGCACTGCGCAGCTTCGCCCACGACACCCGGCGCTACCTCCTGGTCTCCACGGTCTTCGGCCTGATCGCCGCCGTCCTGGACACCATCGCCCTGGAGCTGCTGGACGTCCCGGCGCCGTTGCTGTGGGGGTTGTTGGCCTTCCTGACCAGCTACATCCCCCATATCGGGTTCCTCATCGGGCTGGTGCCGCCCGCCGTCCTGGCCCTGCTCGAGGGCGGACCGGGCCTCCTGCTGGCGGTGGTGGCGATCTACCTCGCGGTCAACTTCGTCATCGGCTCGGTGATCCACCCCCGGGTCGTCGGCAACTCGGTCGGCCTGACCTCCACCCTGACCTTCCTCTCCCTGATCTTCTGGGCGGGCGTGATCGGTCCCATCGGCGCCATCCTGGCCGTCCCGCTCTCGATCCTGGTCCGCTCGCTCCTCGTCGACGCCGACCCGGACAGCCGCTGGCTGTCCCCGCTGGTGGCGAACCGTGACCCCGGCTAGGCCACCTGGCCGGGTCACCCGCTGGGTCAGCCGGCTGGGGCAGGCCCCCGGAGGTGCTGCCGGCCCCGCCGGATGCGGCTCGCGCTCAGCCCACCACGCGCACCACCGTGCGGGTGGTGTCGGCCTTCACCCGCGTGTTGCCGGCGTACCGGATCACCAGTGTCTTCGGGCCAATCTTGCCGAGCCTGGCCAGGGTCAGCACGACCCGGCCGCTCGCCCCGACCCGGCCGCTGGCGACGACCCGGCCGGCCGAGCGCACCACGACCCTGCCCGCCACCGGGGCGCGCGCGGCGACCCGGATGGTCAGACGTGCCCGGGTGCTCGGCGTGATCCGGTCGGGCGACACCTTCAGGACCGCGACGTTCGAGGCGACCTTCGACGCGGCCGCGACCCTGACGGTGACCGGCCTCGAGGAGGCGCCGGCGGTCAGGTCGTCGCCGGAGTACGTCGCCACGACCGGCACCGAACCGGCCCGTGCGAACGGGCCGACCCGACCGGTGCCTCTACCGTCGGCGCCCAGGGTGATGGTGCCGACCTTGGCGCCACCGGCCGTGAGCGAGACGGTGCCCGAGGGCTTCAGCCCGAAGTCGTTGGTCGCGGTGACCGAGACCGTGGCCGTGGCCCGCTCGCCCTGCCTGACGCTGGTCGGCGCCACGCTCAGCCGGACGGTCGGCGCGGCCGCCTCGGGCGACCACTCGGGGTCGGCGACCCACTTGCGGTAGCGCCGGTCGGTGGCATCGGTGGGGTCGTAGCTCCGCTCGACGTTGCCGGCCGCGTCGACGGCGTACCAGTAGACGGGACTGCCCTTCGCGACGCTGAGCCGCCTGCCGCCCTCACGGTCGCCGGCGGACTCCCACCGGGTGGCGTTCGTCCGGGTCGGCACAGTGCCGTCGAGCGTGTAGTAGATCTCCACCGCCTCGCTGGAGGTGAACTCGAAGTCCACCCGCGCGGGGTCGGAGGTCTCCAGGAACTCGATCCCGGTCGTCGGCGACTGGACATCGAGGTCCTGACCGCGCGCCACCTGGAGCAGCGCGACCAGGCCGTTGGCGTACTCCATCGCCTCCTGGTGCGCTCCCGGGCCGGTCGGCGTGAGCGCCTCGAACGGGGGCTGGAAGGTGCGGCCCACCTCGAAGTTCCAGCCGTACAGCCCGTACTTGTACCAGGCGAGGTCGCCGGAGTTGCCGGCCGCGGAGTACAGCACGTCGATGATCGGCCCGGTCCGGGCCGGGGTCACCGACATCCCGCGCTCGCGCTTGATCGCGGTGAGGATCTGGTTGGACGCCTGCCAGAAGTACGCCTCCTCGCCGACGCTCGGCCGGGGGGCGGTCACGCGTCCCTCGGCCTTGTAGGCGCCCGGCGCCCACATGAAGTAGTCGCCCGAGGAGTGCATGTTCATGGAGTAGCGCATGTTCGGACGGGCCATCATCCAGTCGACGTTGCGCGCCTCCGGCTCGGACAGCTCTGCGGGGCCCGCGTAGGTGTCGCTGGTGCAGTTCGTCGTGGACGCGCCGGAGTAGCCGTCGTGCGCGCTGTACTCAGTGAAGTTGCGGTTCAGGTCGACCCCCCAGCTGTTGCGCGCGGTGGCGTCGTACGCCCCGCCCTGGGCGCAGTGCCTGGTCAGGTTGCGCCGCTGCGAGGCGAAGTCGAAGAACGAGTAGTGCCCGCCGTCGGGGTTGATCGACGGCGCGATCCAGATCTCCAGGTTGTCGACCAGCTCCCGGGTGGGCGCGTGGGTCGCATAGTTGCGCAGCAGCCGCTCCGCGGCCTCGAGGGTCACCAGCGGGGGCACCCACTCCCGCGCGTGCTCCTGCGCATAGGCCAGGACGCCCGGCTTGGTGCCGTTGCGGGTCTTGCCGATCTTGAGCGCGTAGACCGGGTGCGGGTCGCGCGAGACCCAGGCCGGGGCGTTGAGGTTGTCGCTCAGCGTGATGACCGGCGTCGCCCGCACCACGCCGGCGCCGGTCTCGCCCCGGTAGGGGTAGGCGTCGACCAGCGCGGCAGCGGACGGGTCGGCCAGCAGCGCCGCGACGACCTCGGCGGCCGTGCTGACGATCGCGCCGGTGGCATCCGTCGCCACGCTCACCCTGATGCTGGTGCCGGTCACGGTCACGGTCAGTGGCGCGCTCGGCGCCCCGGGGTCGATGATCTGGGCGGCGATGTCGTTGCCGCCCTCGTGGCCCCAGGCCCGGGACTCGACGCCCAGCCGCGCGTCGTTCGGGACCGCCGGGGCGGGCACGAGCCGGGCCGTCACCGTGGCGCCGCCGTTGCGGATGCGGGTGGCGTCCATCAGCGAGATCCCGACGGTCGGCAGCGTCACCGCGGCCCCGCCGGCGGTCGGGGTGGTGGTGCCGCTGGGCGCGCTCGGCAGCCCGGTGGTGGCGTTGACGAGCGCCACCGCGACCGCGCCGGCGTTCTGCGCGTTGTGGACCTTGTCGGCCAGGCTGCACTCGCCGCGGTCGATGACCGCGATGGCCCCGGCGGGCAGACCGGTGATCGGACCACACCCCATGCTCGGCGTGGCCAGGGGCCAGGCCGGGTTGGGCGCCGAGGTCACGCGTCGCACGGCGACCGGTCCCGGCGTCGTCGATGCCGTCGGCGCCAGGGTGGCCCACGCGCCGGAGGAGGCGGCGGCGTACGGGAGATCGAGGGTCCTGCCGTTGATGTTGGCCGTGAGGCGGTTGGTCGCCTCCAGGAGCGCCTGCGCCTTGCGCCGGTAGCCGCCCGACGCGTTCGGCAGGGTGACGACCTCCGCCAGGCCCGGGTAGGTCTTGGCGAGCTGCTGCACCCGCGCGTAGAGCTCGGTCGGGACCAGGTACTTGGTGATGAAGTCCTCCTGGTAGCCGGCACCCTTGAACGGGTCCTGCTCGGTGCCGGTGGGCAGCCAGTCGTTGACCCGGGCGATGGCGACGTCGCCGCTCGGGCTGGTGATCTGGACGCGGTCGGGCCGGACCGGCTCCCCGCGGACGTCGACGTCCACGTTGGTCGCGCCGAGGTGGTAGAGGTAGACGCCGGCGTCGACGAAGGGCGAGATCGTCTGGGTGCCGCCGGAGCCCATCGGCGTGCCCGGCCCACTGTCGCGCCGGACGACCAGGGGGGTGGTGGCCGTGGCGGCGTCGATCCACTTCGCCTCCACCGAGAGGACCCCGGTCCCGAAGCTCGTGTAGTAGTCGGCGCGGATGATCCGCACGTCGGAGGAGTCCGCCGGCGTCGAGCCCGGAAGCAGGCGTAGGCCGCTGGACTTGCCGCGCTGCACGGCGGCGTTGGCCGCACGCTGCGCCGCGATGATGTCCGCGCGCCCGGCCAGGGCCGCGGCGGAGTCGTCGGCGGTGAAGAGGACCTCGCCGATCTCGTAGCCGGCGGCCTTCAGGGACTCGATCTCGCTGTCGGTGACCACGGCGCGCACGGTCAGGCCGTCCTGCTCCTGCTCGACTCCGTGCTCGAGGTCGACACCGGTCGCGACCAGTCGGTCCAGCTCGGCGGTGTCGTCGAGGAGCACCTCGACGACCATGGGCTCTTCGTCGGCTAGCCGCTCGAGGGCGACGGTGGGGGCCGAGGGTGCAGCCGTGACGCTTGGCGTGCCCGCGAACGCGAGCGTGACGGTCACGAGCGCCACGGGTGTGGACAGTGCGAGGGCACGGGCCCAGCGGCGCCGTCGGGTGAATGCAGACATCGGGCTGACTCCTTCCGAGAGGACGCTGCGCGGGCACGTCACGTGCCGACGATCCATCGGTCCGTGCGGGGGGCTGCTAGCCAGCGAGAGTCCGGGTGAGAAACACGAAACAACGTGGGCTGACACGCGTCAACGTTTTCCTGAGATCTGGGTCCCGGGCGCGGCTGAAACCGCCACCAGCCGCCAGGGCCAGGTGTGGGCCTTCGCCAAGGACGGCGCGGCTCGAGATCTGTCCGGAGGACTTCTTGCGCCGCTACCGTGGGCCCGGACGACTCGAGGCGGTCCTGCCCCGGGCCGCTTCCCTCGTTGCGGGGGTGGCTTCGGGTGCGGAGCGGTCGGGTGGCGAGCGACTCGCACGGCTGGATCTCCCAGCGGGAAACAGTTCACACGTTGACGAAGTGCCGTAGCCAGGACCTGAAGGACGAGAAGCCGAGGAGGCAGACCGCACATGGGACTCTTCAAGCGCAACGTGCCCCGTGACACCGCCGAGCTGTACCGGGCGTTGACGTACGGCACCGTCGATGATCTCAACCGGGTCTACGAGCCGGCGTGGGTGAACTACGCCTACGCGTCCGGGACTCCGCTGACCTTGGCGCTGAGCAACCCTGACACCTCCCAGCGGGTCGCCATCGCGAACCGTCTTCTCGACGACGGCGCCGATGTGCGCGAAGGGCAGCCGCTGCACCTCCTGCTCGGCCGCAACGAGCATGACTTCACGGGCGAGGCCAAGCTGCTGGAGCGCATGCTGGACGCCGGTGCGGATGTCAACGAGGTCGTGGCGAAGTTCGGCACCCCGCTGGAGACCATCGCGGCGAAGCTGAAGTTCAGCGATGCCATCCTCACCCCGTACTACGACGTGCTGCTGGCCCGTCCTGACCTCGACCTGCTGCGCCCGAGCCTGCGCGGCGACACCGTGCTGGTGAACCTGCGGAAGATGGTAGGCAGACGTGATGAGCTGGTCGTGCGCGCCGAACAGGCCCTCACCGACCGCGGCATTCCGGTACCGCCGCCTGCGCAGTAGTCCGCCATGCCCCACCCACCCACCGAGGCCCTCACCGGACCTTCGGGCCCCCCAGTCCCGATCGAGTTCACTCCCAAGGCCGGCGCCTGTCTTGGTGACGAAGAACGTGCTCACCGAGGCGCTCTCCGGCCGACGGCGCCTCCGCGACCTGGCCGACGACCAAGCCTCCTCCAAGCTCATCGCCGACGGCGTGGACGACTACCGCCAGTCCTGGCGTCGATGACCCCGGAAGAGCGCGCGGAGATGGTCGAGAACGCACACCGCAGGGCGGGCGCGGGGGGTGGTGAGGCGCTCGGAGAGATTCCAGAGGCGACCGGCGCAGGCGTAGCGTCTCCGCGACCTGCGGCGGCTGTCTCGATCACCACCGCCTCAGGCGCGCGCCAGCCCCTGACCCTCGAGGCGGTGGAGGTCCGACAGCCGGCGGCGCAGCACCATGTGCACGACGACCAGCGCGGAGGTCAGCGCCGCGTAAACGCACCACAGCGACGCGAAAGCCTGGACGTAGATGATGGCGACGACCGTGAGCCCGACGAGGTTGAGAAGTCCGAAGACGACGATCGAGGGGTAGCCCGACAGCACCGACGGGCCGATCACCGCCACGATGTACAGCACGGCCCACATCGGCCCGTACGTCAGGTTGACGTCATAGATCAGTGCGTGCGGCTCCTCCCTGACGAGGAACGGGCCGTCGAGAACTGCCCAGAGCAGGTACGCCCCGACCACTGCGCCGAGCACCACGAACGGCGCCACCCGCCGGCGCCGTCCCCGAGGCTCGAGCAGCAGCACGGCGAGCGGCACCAGGACTGGGAGGACCGGGAAGGCGAAGAGGACGTAGATCACCGCGGCGGCGTGCTGGACACCGGCCGAGACGTAGTCCGACGCGCCGCGCCAGACGAGGGCCTCGGTCAGCTGGTGGAGCGCGAAGAGCAGCGGCAGCGACGCGAACGGCAGCTCCCGCGCCGTGCGCACCTCGCGCAGGCAGATCGCAGCGACGGGGAGCAGGGCCGCCCCGGCAGTCAGATCGGCGCTCATGGAGAAGCACACGCTCCACCGGTACCCCGGCCCGAGGGACGAAACGTATGAGCGGGCCGGAAACTTGCGCCTGGATCGACCTGCTCGTCTGCCCGGCTCGGCGCGTCAGGCCGGTTCGACGCGCGCCTTCCCGCCTGCCGGGGTCGTCATCAGGTAGCGGGCCCGATGGTCTCCCCGGTCGACGGGTCGATGATGAGGACGGTGCGGGTGAGGAGACGTCCTCAGTGCGGGTGTGCCCGTCGCTTCGGCGCCCGCCCGCCTACCCGCCGGTAACTGGTGGATCGCACGCACCAGGTGAAGGGGAATCTGCAGTTACCGCGGCCGCCATCGCCACCTCCCCCTTGCAGTCGACACCTGTGCCGGAGCGCCGCAGACGCCAGTTCCGCTCGGACCGGGCAGGGGACTCTGTCCTGGGATGTCGACCGGGCCGATACCCTGTGGCGGCGGGTGCGCGGGCGACGCTGGAAACTACATCGTGATTGTCCAGGTGTTTCTCCGGACGGAACCCCAGCCCCCCGGGCCCCTAGCTCAATTGGCAGAGCAGGAGACTTTTAATCTCTTGGTTGTGGGTTCGAGTCCCACGGGGCCTACCGACCCTGCCCCTTCCCTCCGCACATCTTGCCGCCGACGCGCTACCCTTTAGTCGACTGAGTCACTGGACAAAATCGGGTATCCAGGTCGGATGAAGGAGGGGGTCATGTCCCTCGACCGGACGCCACGGCAGGCCGAGCCCGCCGGTACCGCCGATGACGCGGACTGGCCCGCGTTGCTCGGGCTGGCCTGCTTCGCCACGTTGACCCTGATGGCGCTCACCGAGCACTTCCGCGAGCTGCCCGCGGCCGTCGCAGCGTACGGCGCGGCGTGGCGAGTCGCTCGCTGGTGAGACGACGTACGCCTCTGACCGGCGTACTCCGCGGGCGTTCCTAGCCCTCGACCCCGACCCTCAGGCGGCCGAGGAGCGCCGGTGCGCGACCTCCTGCCGCACGAGCGGGAGCAGGTGGCGGCCGTAGTCAATGGCGTCGTCGAGCGGGTCGTAGCCGCGGATGAGGATCGTGTCGACGCCGATCTCGACGTAGTCCAGGATCGCGGCGGCGACGGTCTCGGGACTGCCGACGAGGGCGGTGGTGTTGCCGCCGGCGCCGGCCGCGGTGGCGGTGGGGGTCCACAGCGCGCGGTCATGCAGGTCGCCCTTCGCGGCCGCGGCGAGCAGCCGCCGCGAGCCCTCGTTCTGCGGGACGTCGTCGGTCGTCCTCGTGGCCGTCTCCAGCAGGGCCCTGGCCGGACCGTGCTGGATCCGGTGCGGGACCTCGTGCGCCCGCTCCCAGGCCAGCTCATCGGTCGGGGCGAGGATCGGGCGGAAGGAGACGCTGATGCGGGGCGCCTCGCGCCCGGCCTCGGCCGCGGCGGCCCGCACCGACGCGACCTGCTCGGCGGTCTCGGCGAGCGGCTCGCCCCAGAGCATGAAGGTGTCGGCGTGGCGGGCGCCGACGCGGTACGCCGCCGCGGAGGAGCCGCCGAAGAACAGCGGCAGGTGCCGCTCGCCGTAGGGCAGCACGCCGGCGGCGTACCCCTCGTGCCGGTAGTGGGCGCCCTCGAAGTCGAAGGGGTCGGTCGAGGTCCACGCCCGGCGCAGGATCTGCAGGTACTCGTCGGTGCGGTCGTAGCGCTCGTCGTGGCCGAGGTAGTCGCCGTCACGACGTTGCTCGACGTCGCTGCCGCCGGTGATGACGTGGACGGCGACCCGGCCCTTCGAGAAGTGGTCCATGGTCGCGAACGTCCGCGCGGCGAGCGTGGGCGCGACGAAGCCGGGGCGGTGCGCGACCAGGAGGCCGAGGCGCTCGGTGTGCGCAGCGACGTGGGCGGCGACCTGGGTGCCCTCGGGCCAGCTCGACCCGTAGCCGATGAGGATGCGGTCGAAGCCGCCGTCCTCGTGGGCGCGGGCGAAGCGCCGGGTGTAGTCCGCGTCGATCGCCGGCCCCGAGCCCGGGCGGCTCTCGGACTGGTCGCGGGTGCCGATCATGCCGAGCAGCTCGACCGGCCGCTCGTACGGCGCAGGTGCGGTGCGGGTGTCGGGTGCGGTGGTGGTCATGGGGGTCCGATCTGTCGTGGAGGGAGTCGGCACGCCCCTGGGTGCACAAGGGCGTGCCGACGAAGAGGGGTCAGGCAGAAGCCGCCACCGGCGTACGCCGGGAGGCGCCCTCGCGAACCAGGTCGATCACCGTGCGGTAGGCGATGGCGTCGGCCAGCGGCTCGAAGCCGCGGATCAGCAGGGTGCTGACGCCGAGGTCGACGTAGTCCAGCAGCGCGTCCGCGACCTGCTCGTGGCTGCCGACGAGGGCCGTGGAGTTGCCGGCTGCGCCGGTGACCTTGGCGACCGAGGTCCACAGCCGCTTGTCGTGCACGTCGCCCTTGGCGGCAGCGTCGAGGAGCCGCTTGGAGCCCTCCTGCTGCTGGTGGTCGAGGTTCTTGAAGCCGGGCTGCGGGCCGCCGGCGCGCTCCTTGGCCCGCTCGAGGATCTCCTCGGCCTTGGCCCACGCCTGCTCCTCGGTGTCGGCCACGATCGGGCGCAGGCTCACGCTGAACCGCGTCCGACGGCCGTACGGCGCCGCCGCGGCGCGCACCTCACGGATCCGCTCCGCGATGCCCGCCAGCGGCTCGCCCCAGAACGCGTAGACGTCCGCGTGCTTGCCCCCCACCCGCACGGCGTCGCCCGAGGCGCCGCCGAAGTAGACCGGGATCGGCTGCGCCGGCCGGACCGAGGACCAGCCCTGCGCCACCCGGTAGAAGTCGCCCTCGTGGTCGAAGGGGGTCTCGGACTCCCACTCCTTGCGAACTACCGTCAGGAAGTCGTCGGTGCGCGCGTAGCGCGTCGGCTTGTCGGAGAAGTCACCGTCGCGGGCCTGGTCCGCGTCGTCGCCGCCGGTGATGACGTGCATCGCGATGCGACCGGGGTGGAAGGCGTCGAGCGTCGCGTAGGACCGCGCCGCCAGCGTCGGGGCGAGGAAGCCGGGGCGGTGCGCGAGCAGCACCGCGAGGCGCTCGGTCGCGGTGAGCACCTGGTCGGCGATCACGAACCCGTCGGGGCTCGCGGACGAGTGCGCGACCAGCACCTTGTCGAAGCCCGACTCCTCGTGCGCGGTCGCGACGGCGCGCAGGTAGGCCGGGTCGACGACGGGGCCGTCGGCGGTGCCGCCGGACTCGCTGTACTCCTTGGTCGAGGCGAAGCCGATGAACTCGATCGTCATGTGACGGGAACCTTTCCGAGGGCGGGGTTGGTGGTCGTGAGCTGGGCACGCCAGGTGTCGGCCACGTGGCAGGCCGCCGTACGGCGCGCGGTGCCGGCCACCGGAGCCAGCGCGGGCTGCTCGTGGCAGGCGTCGTGGGCGAAGGCGCAGCGGGCGGCGAAGACGCACGCGCCCGGCGACCAGTCGCGGCCGACGTCGCCCACGGGGTGCCGCAGCTGGTCGGGCCGCAGCCGGTCCTCGTGCTGGACGCTGGGCGCCGACGCGGCGAGCAGCGCGGTGTAGGGGTGCGCGGCCCGCTCCAGCACCTCGCCGATGGGGCCCTGCTCGACGAGCCGGCCGCGGTAGAACACCGCGACCCGGTCGGCGATCCCGGCCAGCGAGGACAGGTCGTGGGCGATGATCACGACGGCCAGGCCGAGCTCCTCACGGAGCCGGTCGAGCAGGCGCAGCACCAGGTTGCGGTTGGACACGTCGAGCGCACTGACCGGCTCGTCACAGAACAGCAGCCGCGGCCGGGTGACGATCGCGCGGGCCAGGGAGACCCGCTGCCGCTGGCCGCCCGAGAGCTGGCGCGGGTAGCGATCGCGGAAGGTCGGCTCCAGTCCCACCAGGTCCAGGGCCTCGTCGACGCGCCGGCGGCGCTCGGCCCGGTCGGTGCCGACGATCTCGAGCGGCTCCCCCACGACCTGCGCCACCGTCAGGTCGCCGTCGAGCGAGCGGAGAGGATCCTGGAACGCCAGCTGCACCTGCCCGGTACGCCGGAAGTCGCGCAGCTCCCGCCCCCGCAGCCCGCCGAGCTCGGCGCCGGCGAAGTCGATGGAGCCGGCCGCCGGCTGCACGAGCCCGACCGTGGCGCGAGCCAGCGTGGTCTTGCCGGAGCCGGTCTCCCCGACGATGCCGACGATCTCGCCCGCGTGGATCTCCAGGTCGACCCCCGAGAGCGCGGCGCCGGTGCCGAGGGAGCCCCGGCGGCGCGGCGGCGCGTAGGTGACCGTGAGGTCGCGCACGGACAGCAGCGGAGCGGCCGAGGCGTCGAGAGCGGCGGTCATGCCGCACCCCCGGCGTGCGCGCCGGCGAGCTCGTCCAAGCGTACGCAGCGGGCGGCCCGCCCGGAGCCGCGCTCGCGCAGCGCGACCGGCCCGGCCGTGCACACCGCCGCGGCGTCCGCGCAGCGCGGCGCGAAGCGGCAGCCTGGCATCTGCTCGCCCGCCTCGGGCGGGGAACCCGGGATGACGTCCAGCCGCCGGCGGCTCCAGTCGCCGATCGAGGCGACGCTGAGCAGGGCCCGCGTGTAGGGGTGCTGCGGGTCGGCGAGCACCTCCTCGGTGCGGCCGCTCTCGACGATCTCGCCGCCGTACATCACCAGGATCCGGTCGCACGTCTCCGCGACGACCGCGAGGTCGTGCGTCACCAGCAGCAGCGACAGGTCGTGGTCGCGGCGCAGCCGCGAGAGCAGCTGCAGGATCTCGGCCTGGATCACCACGTCGAGCGCGGTGGTCGCCTCGTCGGCGATGAGCAGGTCCGGCTCCAGCGCCACCGCGATCGCGATCAGGACGCGCTGCAGCATGCCGCCCGAGAGCTCGTGCGGGTACTGGTGGAAGACCTGCTCGGGCCGGTGCAGCCCCACCTCGGTGAAGAGCTCGACGCTGCGGACGTGCGCCTCCCGGCGCTTGAGACGGCGCTTGACGCGCAGCTGCTCGGCGAGCTGGTGGCCGACGGTCAGCGAGGGGTTGAGGTACGACGCGGGGTCCTGGAAGACCGCGGCGAGCCGCAGCCCGCGCAGCCGGTCCCAGCCGCGGCGGCGCACGGTCGTCAGCTCGACCTGGTCGGCCCCGTCGCCCAGGCGGATGCTCCCCTCGGCGACGTCGCAGCCGGCCGGCAGCAGCCCGAGGACCGAGCGGCAGGTCAGCGTCTTGCCGCTGCCGGACTCCCCCACGAGGCCGACGGACTCGCCGCGGGCGATCTGGAAGGACACGCCGCGGACGGCCGCGCGGCGTTCCTGGCCGACGGTGACGCCGAGATCGTCGACGCGCAGGGTGGGCTCAGGCAGCGGGGACACGGACATCGCCGTCCTCCTTCAGCTCGGTCGAGGCGGGATCGTCGAGGGCCACGGGCTGGGCTGCGACGGAGGAGCCGACGGCGAGGCCGGTGCCGACCGGGGCCGGCCGGCGCCAGGTGCGGCGTACGGCGTCGGGCGTGGCCTCGCGGATGATGTCGGCGAGCAGGTTGAGCGCACCGACGGTGAGCATGATCATCACGCCGGGGTACAGCGGCGCCCAGGGCTGCTGGGCGAGGTAGGCCAGGTCACTGGCCAGCATCCCGCCCCAGGTCGGGGCGGGCGGGGTGACGCCCAGGCCGAGGAAGGTCAGCGAGGCCATCACCAGCAGCGCGGCGCCGACGGCTTGGGCCGTGGTGACCGCGATCGTCGGCAGCACCTTCGACCAGATGTGCTTGCGCAGGACCCACCACTGGGAGGCACCCATGAGCTCGGCGGCCTCGACGTACTGCTGCTGGCGCAGGCCGAGGGTGACGGCACGGGTGATCCGGAAGTAGAGGGGCGACATCAGGATGCCGATCGCGATCATCGACTGGTGCAGGCCGTTGCCCAGGGTGCCGACGACGGCGATGGCGAAGACCGTGAACGGGATGACCATGAGCGTGTCGGTGACCCGCAGCGAGAACCACTCGAACCGCGGGCCGAGCCAGGCCGACGCCAGGCCGGGCAGGATGCCGATGAGGGCGGCGGTGCCGACGGCCTCGAGCGCGCCGGCCACCGAGACCCGGGTGCCCGCCATGAGCCGGCTGAGCACGTCGCGGCCGAGGTAGTCGGTGCCGAGCCAGTGCTCGGCGCTGGGGCCCAGCAGCATCTGCGACGGCTCCTGCGCCAGTGGGTCGTACGGCGCGAGCCAGCCGCCGGCGACCACGAGCACGGCCACGCCCAGGAGGACCAGGATCGAGACCTTGGCGGCGGGGACCCGCCACACCCTGCGCAATGTGTCCATCACTTGCCTCCGGCGGGTCGGGCGGCCCGGCGGGCCAGTGGGTTGAGCGCGGTCTGGAGCAGGTTGACGACCGTGCTGGCGATGAGCACCACGACCACGGTCACCATCAGCGTCCCGAGGATCACCGGGACGTCGCCCTGCTCGGCAGACTGCAGTGCGAGCTGCGCGATGCCGGGCAGGTTGAAGAGCTTCTCGGCGATGACGGCGCCGCCGATGATCGTCGGCACGGCGAAGCCGAGGACGGCGAGCGCCGGGCCGGAGGCGTTGCGCAACACGTGCCCGAAGAGCACGCGGCGTCGCGAGAAGCCTCGCATCTCGGCGCCGGTCGCGTAGTTCTCGCGCAGCGCGCCGACCAGCGAGGTCCGCAGCTGGCGGGCCAGCGACCCGGCGGCATCGACGCTCAGTGCGAGCGCCGGCAGGATCGCGAACCGCAGCCATTGCGCCGGGTCCTGGCTGATCGGCACGTAGCCGCCGGAGGGCAGCCACTCGAGGTTGACCGAGAAGATCACGATCAGGCCGATGCCGATCACGAACGGCGGCATCGTCGCGAGCACCGAGCAGACGACGGTGACGCAGCGGTCGACGACCCCGCCGTTGCTCAGGGCCGCGGCGATGCCGGCGCCGCCGCCGAGCAGCACCGCGATCAGGAGCGCCAGTCCCGCGATCGACAGGTCAACGGGCAGGGCGGCGGCGATGCTGTCGGTCACCGGCACGGTGGTGAACCACGAGACGCCGAGATCGCCCTGCAGCAGGTGCCCCAGCCAGGTGAGGTACTGCTGCCACAGCGGCTGGTCGAGGCCAAACTCCGCCTTCATGCGGGCGATGTCCTGCGGCGTGGCCGTCTCGCCGAGCACCGCGGCGGCTGGGTTGGCCCCCGACATGGCGCCGAGCGCGAAGGTCAGCACGGACGACAGCAGGAACACCGTGACCGCGACGAGCAGCATCCTGGCGACGGGTGTCGCGACCCCCACCGCCCGGCTGACGCGGGTGGGGGCCATGGCTGCGTGGCCCGAGACGTCCCCCGTTGCGACCGGGGCGGTGAGGGTCGCGGTGCTCACTGGACCCTCACGCCGTTCCACTCGACGAGGGCCGGACTCTCGGGCACCGCGGAGACCGAGGTGTTGCGGACGAGGACGCGCGGCACCGTGTAGAGGAACGTGTTGGGCATCGTCTCGACCGCGACCTTGACGGCCTCCTGCAGCAGCTCGGCGTACTTCGGGTCGTCGAGCGGGGTGGCGATGACCTTCTCGATCGCCGCCCGGACCGACGGGTCGTACTGGCGGCCGGGGTTCATCAGGCCGGTGTCGCTGAACAGCACCTGGAAGGCCTGTGCCGGCGACTCGCGCCCGGCGAAGCCGTCGACGGCCAGCGCCTTGGAGTGGTTGATGTAGACCTGCTGGGTGAACTGAGCGACCGGGATCGTCTCGATCTCGGGGTCGAAGCCGACCTCCTCGAGCTGCGACTGCAGCAGCTCGGGCACGCCCTCCGGGTTGGACGCCGAGATCGTGAGCGGGATCGGCTCGGTGTAGCCGGCGTCCCTCAGGATGCCCTTCGCCTTGTCGGGGTCGAAGGCGAAGACGTCCTTGAGCTCCTCGTTGTAGCCGACGTGGCCCGGCGGGAACGGCTGGTAGTTGACCTCGCCGACTCCGAACTGGCCCGCGTCGACGAGCTCCTGGCGGTCCACCGCGTAGTGCAGGGCCTCGACCACCGCGGGGTCGTCGAACGGCTTCTTCGTGACGTTGACGTCCAGGGTGGCGACGTACAGGGACGGGATCTCCTGCACGTCGAGCCCGGCGGCCTCGGCGGCCTGGACCTGGCTGCCCGGCAGCAGGCCGACGTTGTACTGGCCGGACTGGACCGAGGCCACGACGGTGGCCGCGTCGGCGGCCGGGTACAGCTCGAAGTTGGCGACCAAGATCTCGTCGGCCTGGAAGTACTTCGGGTTGCGGGTCAGCTTGGCGTTGGCGTTCTGCGTGTAGCTGTCCAGGGTGAAGGGGCCCGAGCCGGCCGGCTTGGTGGCCAGCGACTCGACGTCGTCGGCGATGGCCTTGGGGTTGACGAGCATCCCGGTCTTGCCGGCCAGCAGGTTCGGATACTGGTAGTTCGGGCCGTCCAGCGTGAGCGTGAAGGTCAGCTCGTCGTCGACGGTCACGTCGACCAGGTCGGCGAGCTGAGGGGCGATCAGGGAGTTGTCGGCGTCGCGACCCCGCTCGAGGTTGACCTTGACGGCCTCGGCGTCGATCGGCGCGCCGTCACTGAAGGTCAGGCCGTCCTGGAGCGTGAACGTCACCTGGGTGCCGTCACCGTTGTACTCCCACTTCTCGACGAGGTGCGGGATCGCGTTGCCCTTCTCGTCGATGTGGGTCAGCGAGGAGTACGTCAGCGCGAGCATCTGGACGTCCGAGCCGGCCGAGGAGGTGACCGGGTCCCACGTCGTGGGCAGCTGCCAGGCCCACTTGACGACGCCGGCACCGCCCCCCGAGCCGCCGGGCGTCGACGCGTCCGCGCCGCACGCCGCCATCGAGACGGCCAGTGTGAGGCCGAGGCCGGCGCTTAGGAGGGCGCGGCGGTCGAGGGCGGGGAGCCGGCGGCCGTGAGGGGAACGAGTGAGTCTGCTCATCGAGGTGAGCCTTTCCGGGTGAGGAGCGGGAGCCCGAGAGGACGTCGGAACATTCACCATAAACCATACTGACTTACTTGTCTTACATTCCGAACCGTCGACGCGCCGACACCCCGCGAATCACCATAAGTCACGTGATTTAGTATTGTTCGGGCACCGCGACTCGCCGCCTCACCGACCGACCGAAGGGCAGACCATGACCTCCTCCGCCACCCCCCGGCCCCTCGACGGGGTGCGGGTCGTCGAGTTCGGCCATGTCGCCGCCGGGCCCTTCGGGTCCATGCTGCTGGCCGACCTGGGCGCCGACGTGGTGAAGGTGGAGGGTCCTGACGGCGACCAGATGCGCCAGTGGCCGCCGCTCGCGACCGACGGCGAGGAGCGGTTCAGCCACAACTTCGCCAGCGTCAACCGCAACAAGCGCAGCGTGCTCGCCGACCTCAAGGACCCCGACGACCTGGCCCGGGTGCGTGGGCTGTGCCTGGCCGCGGACGTGGTCGTGGAGAACTACCGGCCCGGGGTCCTGGCCCGGCTGGGCCTGGGCTACGACGAGCTGGCGGCCGAGCACCGAGGCCTCGTCTACGCCTCGGTCTCGGGCTTCGGACAGAGCGGGCCGTACGCCGGCCTCGGGGCCTACGACGTCGTCATCCAGGCCATGAGCGGGATGATGAGCGTCACCGGCACCGACGAGGGCGAGCTGGTGAAGGCGGGGGTGCCCGTCGCGGACTTCACCAGCGGCCTCTACGCCGCGCTCGGCGTGGTCGCCTGGCTGCCGCAGGTCCGCGCGAGCGGGCGCTCGGTGCACCTGGACGTGCCGATGCTCGACTGCCTGCTCGCGACCTCGGCGCTGCAGACCAGCGAGTACTGGGGCAGCGGCGTCGACCCCACGCCGCGGGGCACCCGCCACCCGCGCAACGCGCCGTACCAGGTCTTCGCGGCGGCCGACGCGCCCTTCGTCCTCGCCGCCGGCAACGACCGGCTGTGGCGCGCGGTCTGCGAGGTCCTCGGGGACCCCGGCCTCGCCGACGACCCCCGCTTCGCCGCGCAGGACGGCCGCGTGGCCCACCAGCTCGAGCTCGAGAAGCTCCTCACCGAGCGCTTCGCCGAGCGCCCCGCGGCCGACTGGGTGGAGCGGCTGCGCGCCGCCGGCGTGCCGGCCGGGCCGGTCAACACCTTCGGCGACGTCCTGGCCGACCCCGCTCTGCGCGAGAGCGGGCTCGTGCGGCCCTACGACGTCCCGGTCGCCGGGCCGTCATGGACCACCGTGTTCCCGGTGCGCGCGACGGACACGGAGCCGCGGCTCGACGGCGCCGCGCCGCGCCTGGGTGAGCAGACCGCCGAGGTCCTGGCCGAGTGGGGTGTCGCGTGAGCATCGCCCGCCTGGTCCTGGACCGGCCCGACCGGGCCAACGCGCTGGACGCCGCCACGGTCGAGCGGCTCCACGACGAGCTGAGCGCCGTGGGGGCGACGGCCGACGTGGTCGTGCTGGAGGCGCGCGGCCGGGTCTTCTGCGGAGGCCTGGACATGGGCACGCTCGACGAGGAGAGCGATGCGGACCTGCTGCTGCGACTGGTGCGGATCCAGCTCCTGCTCGAGCGCCTCGCGGAGCTGCCTGCGCTCACCGTCGCGCTCGTTCAGGGCCCGGCGGTCGGCGCCGGCGCCGACCTGGCCCTGGCCGCCGACGTGCGCCTCGGCCTTCCGGGCGCCTCGCTGCGCTTCCCCGGCGCCGGCTTCGGCGCCGTCCTCGGCACCGCGCGCCTCGCGGCGCTCACCTCGCCCTCGTTCGCGACCGAGGCCGCGGCCACCGGCCGGCGGATCACCGGCATCGAGGCGTCCGACCACGGCCTGCTGACCCCGCTCGTCGGGCGCGACGAGGCCGAGGCCGAGATCGCCCGGCTGGCCGAGGCGACCCGCGCACTCCCGCCCGGGACGACGGCGGCGCTGCGCCGGGCCGGCGCACCGTCTGCCCCCGACCCGCTCGCCCAGCTCGTCCGCTCGCTGGCCGGCCGGCCAGGTCTGCGCGACCGGGTCCGCCAGTACCGCGACCGATCCGCCCCCGCCCGCACCCCCGAAGGAGCACGATGACCACCACAGTCCAGGACCCCCGCCTCGCGGAGCTCGTCCAGGAGGTCGGCGAGCTCGTCGACACCCACCACGACGAGCACGAGCTCACCCCACTGGTGGCCGACCGGCTGCGCGCCGCGCTCGCCGCGGGGATCGACCTGCCGCCGTCGGTGACCAAGCCCGGCGAGGATCGCTACGTGATGTACCCGCTCCACGTCGACCCCGCCGGCCGCTTCTCCATCGCCTCCGCGGTCTGGAACGTCGGCCAGGGCACCCCCGTCCACGGCCACGAGACCTGGGGCGTCGTCGGCATCCACTCCGGCGTCGAGCGCGAGGTCGCCTTCACCAAGCCCGCCCACGACGGCGACGTCCCCCGCCGCGAGGCCGAGGTCGACTGGACGGCCGGCCAGGTGACCGTGTGCTGCACCACCGACGACGACGTGCACCAGGTGTTCTGCGGCGGCGACGAGCCGTGCGTGGGGATCCACGTCTACGGCGCCGACATCGGCACGCTGCCGCGGCGCTCCTACCAGCCGGACACCGGCGAGGTGTCGTGGTTCACCTCCACGTGGACCACGCCCGCGTCCTGACCTCTGCCCCCGGCCCACCCACCACCCTCGACCCAGGAGAGACCTGCCATGACCGTGACCCCCGCCAAGTCCGACCGCGCCTACGCCCCGGCGCTGCGCAAGGCCGCACCCACCGAGGCCGCCGGCTACGCGGCGTTCGCCGAGTCGGTGTTCGCGAACACCGAGGGCGAGATCCCGCCGAAGTACCGCGAGCTCATCGCGATCGCCGTCGCCCTCACGACCCAGTGCGAGATGTGCCTGGAGAGCCACACCAAGGCGGCCCACGAGGCCGGGGCGACCCGCGAGGAGATCGCCGAGACCACCTTCGTCACCGCGGCGCTGCGCGCGGGCGGGGCCTACACCCACGGGATGAAGGCGATGCGGGTGCTGGACGGCCTCCAGGAGTGAGCCCTCGGTCGGACCGCTCAGCCGTCCTCGGGGACCGGGACGAGGGTCAGCGTGTCGATCGCGTCGGCGACGACCGCGTCGCGGGAGAACCGCCACGGCAGCGTCTCGCCGGCCGCCCAGAGGTCGGTCTGGTCGCTGTAGTGCCCGCTGAACGGGTGGCCGGAGACCCCGGTGAGGCTCACCCACCGCGACGCGTCGAGGTCGCCGAGCGAGACCACCATCCGCATCGACGCGGCCGTGGTCACCTCGTAGCCCTCCCGGGCGTCCCAGCCGGTCGCGTCGACGGTGGCCGCGCCCCCGCCCACCTCCCAGCCGCCTCGGTCGACCAGACGCTCGACCGGCCAGATGCCGGACTCGCCCAGGGGCAGGGAGCGCAGGTCGAGCTCGTGCAGGTCGCCCCAGGTCCACTCGCGCGGGGTCGGCGAGATCAGCGCGGTCAGCTCGTCGCGCGCGCCGACGAGGGCCGCACGCAGGATGTCGTCGCGGGTCTCCACGACGTCCTGGGTGGCGAGGTCGTCCCACCACGGTGACCCCGGCTCCTCGAGCAGCCGGGTGACGACGCTCATCCACCGGTTGCCGCCGTCGGGCCAGGACTCCTCGGGCAGCTCGTCGTGGAAGGTCCTCTCGAGCAGCTCGCGCCACACGACGTTGAAGTACGCGGCCGCCGCACTGTCGGCCTGCTGCCGGAAGTCCCAGTCGTCCAGCAGGCGCTGGCCGTCGTCGGCGTATCCGGGCCTCAGCCGCACCCCCAGCAGGTACGGCGTGAGCACCGGCGCGAGGGGGTTGCGGTCGTCGAGCTGCAGCGCCGCCATCTCGTCGACCGACAGCTCCCTCTCCTGATCGAGCAACCGGCCGATCCGCTCCGATCGGTAGCCCTGGTCCCAGTCGTCGCCGAGGAAGTAGGGGTAGTCGTCCTCGCCGATGACGGCCTGGTTGGCGGCGACGATGACGCCGCCCTCCGGGTCGAGTGCGCGGGGCAGGCCCTCGTAGGGCACGACCTCCCCGGTCCAGTCGTTCTCCGGGAGCCACCCGGCCGACGGCACCCGACCGTCGTTGCCGGACCTGCGGATCGGCACCAGTCCCGACGCCTGGTAGCCGATGTGGCCCTCGCGGTCGGCGTACACGATGCTCTGCGCAGGCGCGGCGAAGCCGGCCACGGCGGCGCGGAAGGAGTCCCAGTCGGTCGCCAGGTTGAGGGCCAGGATGGCGTCGGCCGCCGTGCCGGGCTGCAGTGCCGTCCAGGACAGCGCGACGGCGTACTCGTCGGGGGCCGGTCCCTGCCGCCGCGCGAGGTCGGCGACCTGACCGACGACGTCGACGACGTCGTCGACGTCGGAGACGAGCGGCCCGTGGTCGGTGGCGCGCACCGTCAGCTCCACGTCCTCGTCGCCGGCCACCTCGATCGTCTCGGTGCGCACGTGCAGCGGACGTTCCCGTCCGTCGTAGTGCCAGGTGTCGCCGCGCACCCGCTCCACGAACAGGTCGGTGACGTCGGGGCCGAGGTTGGCGAAGCCCCAGGCGATGTCGGCGTTGTGGCCGATCACCACGCCCGGCACCCCGGCGAAGGTGAAACCGGCGACGTCGAGGGGGCACTCGGGGCTCACGCGCCGGCAGTGCAGCCCCGTCTGCATCCAGACCCCGGGCAGGTCGACGCCGAGGTGCGGGTCGTTGGCCAACAACGGCTCACCGGTCGCGGAGTGCGCTCCATCGACGACCCAGGCGTTGCTGCCCAGGCCCTCGCCGCGGCCCAGCCAGGACGGCATCCGCGCCAGCCCCGCGCGCAGGCGGGCCAGCGGCGCCTGCTGGTCGGCGGTGAACGCCGGGCGGCGCGGGTCGCGGGTGCCGCCGGTGGTGGCGTCCTGCTCGAACACCCCGTCCACCACGGCGCCCCGGTCGACGACCGGAGCATGCTCGTCGTAGGGGTAGGCCGGATACAGCTCGGCCGCGCGCTCCTCGCCCACGGACCCGGCCACCAGGACCCGGTCGATCTCCTCGGCCATGTTGCCGCGCAGGTCCCACGCCATCGCCTTCAGCCAGGCGAGCGAGTCCACCGCGGTCCAGTCCTCGGGGTGGTAGTCCAGACCGCCGGCGTTGAGCACGGTGTACTCCAGCGCGATCTCGGTGGGCGAGCTCTCGGCGAGGAACGCGTTGACGCCGCCGGCGTACGCCTCCAGCGCGGCGCGGGTGGCCGGCTCGATCAGGGCGAGCTCGCGCTGGGCGACGCGGCGCCAGCCCATGGTGCGGACGTAGGCGTCGCTCTCGACCGCGTCCTTGCCGAACAGCTCGGCCAGCCGCCCCGCCGTGGCGTGGCGGCGGACGTCCATCTGGAAGAAGCGCTCCTGGGCGTGCACGTAGCCCTGGGCCCGCACCAGGTCGAGCAGCGAGTCGCCGTAGAGCTGCGGGACGCCGTGCTCGTCGCGCACGACCTCGACCTCGGCCTCAAGGCCGGGAAGCGACAGCTCCCCGGAGGTCTGTGGAAGGGGGCGGCGGGCGAGCACCACGACCGTCGCGAGCCCGGCGACGAGCGCCAGGACGACCACCACGGCGACGTACGACGTGACGCGCGCCGCGCGCGGGAGTGCGAGGAAGGATGCCCACGGCCCGCGGGTAGCTGTGGTGTCCTCGGTCATGGCGGCACTCATTGTGCCGTGTCGTAGCATTGGCAGTCGCCAGGGCGGAGTGCCAGATCCGCGCCATCGAAGGAGACCCCGTGCCGACCTACCAGTACGCCTGCACCGAGTGTGACCACACCTTCGAGCAGTTCCAGAGCTTCTCCGACGATGCGCTCACCGAGTGCCCGGAGTGCCAGGGCCGGCTGCGCAAGCTGTTCAACGCCGTGGGCGTGGTCTTCAAGGGCTCCGGCTTCTACCGCAACGACAGCCGCTCGACCAGCACCTCGAGCGACGCTCCGGCCGCCAAGAGCGAGAGCACCTCGGACACGAAGACCGAGACGAAGACCGAGAGCAAGCCCAAGGTCGAAGCGAAGCCGGCCGCCGCCGCTTCCTCCTGACCCCTGTGGAGAGCGGGCCCGCCGCCGCGCGTCCTCGCCTAGCGTCGGGGGATGGACTCCTCCCCCGCTGACCGACCGGGGCGGCCCCGCCTGGGGCATGCCGTGCGGCAGGCCCGCCGCGCCGTGCTGCGCCGGCGCCGGCCGCTCGCGGCACTGCTGGTCGCCGTCGCGGTCGCGGCGGGGCTGCACGCCGCCACGGCTCCGCCGCCCGCGACCGTCGAGGTGCCCGTCGCCGCCCACGACCTGGCCGCGGGCACGGTGCTCGACGGAGAAGACCTGGTCCGGGTCGCCTTCACCCCGGAGTCGGTGCCCGACGACCTCGCCGAGGACCCGGTGGGGCACACGCTCGCCGGGCCCCTGCGCCGTGGGGAGCCGCTCACCGCGGTCCGGCTGGTCGGGCCGGCCCTCACCGAGGGCCGTCCGGACCTGGTCGCCACCCCGGTGCGGCTGCCGGATCCGGGCATGGTGGGGCTGCTGTCGGTCGGAGACCGGATCGACCTGGTCGCCGCCGACCCGCAGGCGGGCGACGCCGAGGTCGTGGCCCGCGACGTGCCGGTGCTGGCCCTGCCGGCCGACGACGGCGCCGCCGCGGCGAGCGGCCTCCCGGGCCGCCTGGTGGTGGTCGGCGTGACCCCCTCCGAGGTCGGCGCGCTCACCGCTGCCGCGGTCCGCACCGTTGTGACATTCACCTGGACCGAGGGCTAGCGTCGAGAGACCGGTGGGCGCCGGCCCGCCTCTCGGAAGCGAGGAGCACCCCATGAGCGGCTTCAAGAACTTCATCCTGCGCGGCAACCTCGTCGATCTCGCGGTCGCGGTCATCATCGGTACGGCGTTCGCCGCCGTCGTCACCGCCTTCACCCAGATGCTGCTGTCGGCGATCGCCAAGGTCCTGGGCGGCAGCCAGCCGAACTTCGACGACTACGCGCCGGGCAAGGTCGAGGTCGGGCCGTTCCTGACCGCACTCGTGGCCTTCCTGATCCTGGCCGCAGTCGTCTACTTCTTCGTGGTGACTCCCTACGTCGCCGCGAAGGAGCGGTTCTTCCCCAGCCCCGAGCCGGGCACGCCCGAGGACGTCAAGCTGCTCCAGGAGATCCGCGACCTGCTCGCGAGCCAGGCCGAGGGGCCACCGCGGACCTGACCGGGCCTGCTGCGCGACGACGCGTCATCCCCCGTGGTGCGGGGGCACCTGCGCCTTGAGCCAGGCCTCGTTGTCGTCGGCCCCCGCGGGGTCCTGCTCGTCGCTGGTGGTGTCGGGCAGGGTGTCTCCGAAGACCGCCTCGAGGCGGCGCCGGCGCTGCCAGGCGCTCTCCGCGCGAGGCTCGCGCCCCTCGCCGGTCGCGGAGTCGGTCGTGGGGTCGGTCGTGGGGTCGCTCATGCGCAGAGACCGGCGGCCTCGCGGGCGGCCGCCTCCTCCTCGTCGCTCCGGTCGGGACGCGTGCCGGGGCTGCCGCCGGAGCCGGACCCGGGCACGTTGCCGGCGTTGATCGAGCCTCTGCTGAGGCGCTTGGTGAGCGGCTCGTCCTCGCGCACCTTGCGCCATACCTTCGAGGCGTCGGGGCGCCACACCACGCGCCCCTCGAACCCGTCGCGGGTGTCGTAGGCCCACGGGACGGTCAGGAACTTGATGTTGTCCAGGCCGATGCCACGAAAGCCGAGCCCGAGCTTGCCGATCTTGAAGACACCCTCGAGCCCGGGGTCGACGATGAGCGACTTGGTCGCCGCGTCGAGGAAGGCGACCACGCGGTCGAGGCGGGCGAGCGTGCCGCCGGAGACGACCTTCTTGGCCATCGCCGCCACGAACGCCTGCTGGCGCTGGATGCGGCCGATGTCGGAGCCGTCGCCGAGCGTGTAGCGCGCGCGGACGTAGTTGAGCGCCTCCTTGCCGCGGATCTCGCGGGTGCCGGCCGGGATGTTGATCCCGTGGGCGGGGTCCTCGATGTCCTCGGGGATGCAGACCTCGACCCCGTCGATGGCGTCGACCATGTCGCGGAAGCCCGCGAAGTCGACGACGACGAAGTGGTCGATCCGGACGTCGGTCAGCTGCTCGAACTGCTGGATCGTGCACGCCGGCCCGCCCAGCGCGAAGGCGGTGTTCCACATCTGGTTCTCGCCGCCCGGGATGGTGTTGCCGTCCTTGTCCTCGCAGTCGGGACGCGTCACCAGCGAGTCGCGCGGGATGCTCACGCCGTACGCGTGCTCCCGGTCAGCGGAGAGGTGCATGAGGATCGTGGTGTCGGAGCGCGCGCCGTCGCCGGTGAGGCCGTCGATGTTGTTGCCGGCGCCCTCGCGACTGTCGGAGCCCATCACGAGGATGTTCAGCGGCTCGCCGGGGCCCTCGTCGACCTTGTCCGGGCGGTTCGAGAGCTGGTCGCTCGGGTCGAGCACCGTGAGGTTGTCGGAGAGGTGACGAGCGATGAACACCACCGAGAGCCCCGTGACCATGCCGAGCACCACGAGCGTCGTGATCAGCACCCGCGCCACGACGTGACGCTTGGGGGACCGTCCCCGGCGGCGGCCGCCCTGCGGGGTCGGTGACTCCGACTCAGCAGGCTGCTGCTCGTCGGACATCTGCACCTCTGGTCGTGGGGGTCGCGTTCGCCGTGGCGAAGATACGTGTGATAGCCAAATTGTCACCGCGGGCGGCGACTAGTCCAAACCCGCGACCCCTCGAGGGAGCGCACCCGGGGTGGTCGGGCCGGTGTCGCTGCGGGCCGGCCTCCGCTCAGCGGGGCGGGCTCTGGATCAGCGCCATCGCCTCGCTCCGGGTGGCCCGGTCGGTCAGGAAGGAGCCCCTCACGGCCGAGGTGATCGTGCGGGCACCGGCCTTCCTCACCCCGCGCATCGTCATGCACAGGTGCTCGGCCTCGATCACGACGATGACCCCGCGCGCCTCCAGGATGTCCATCAGCGAGTTGGCCACCTGCGTGGTGAGCCGCTCCTGGACCTGGGGCCGCTTGGCGTAGACGTCGACGAGTCGCGCGAGTTTCGAGAGCCCGGTGACCCTGCCGGTCTCGGCGGGGATGTAGCCGACGTGGGCGACGCCGGTGAACGGCACGAGGTGGTGCTCGCACATCGACCACAGCTCGATGTCGCGCACCAGCACCATCTCGTCGTGGTCCAGGATGAAGGTCGTGGTCAGCACCTCCTCAGGGCTCATCCTGAGCCCGGAGGTGACCTCGGCGTAGGCGCGCGCGACTCGCGCCGGGGTGTCCTGCAACCCCTCCCTGTCGGGGTCCTCGCCGATCGCGAACAGCAGCTCGCGCACGGCGGCCTCGGCTCGCGCCTGGTCGAACGGGGGGACGGCGGTGGTAGGCCGGTCGGCCCAGGGAAGCGGGTGCGTCACAGCGACGTTGCCTTCGCTTTCTGCGTGCGGGGCGGGAATGTGCTGCGGCCGGGACTCCCGAAGCACGGGACGACCCTGGGGACGACCGCAGGACGTCGTGCGTCCGGGAGCCCGTCGGCCTCCTAGATCAGCGAGTATCCGCCGTCGACCGTGAGCGTGGTGCCCGTGACGTACCCCGAGGCCGCGGAGGCCAGGAACAGGTAGGCGCCGGGGAGGTCACCCGCGGTGCCCCAGCGGCCGAGGGAGGTGTGGTCGACGATGTCGTTCTCGCGTCGCTCGTCACGGTGCCAGTGCGCGCCCAGGCCGGTGTCGAACCAGCCCAGAGCGACCGCGTTGACCGTGATGTCGCGGGGACCGAGCTCGAGGGCCAGCGCCTGGGTGAGCGCGTGGGCGCCGCTCTTCGAGGCGGCGTACGCCGACAGCCCGGCGCGGGGCCGGTCCCCGATCACCGATCCGGTGATGATGATCCGCCCGCCGGGCTCCATGACGCGGGCCGCGGCCTGCGCACCCAGGAAGGTGCCCGTCAGGTTGATGTCGACGATCTCGCGCCAGGTCTCGGGGCTCATGTCGGAGACCGAGGTCATCTCCGGTGAGATCCCGGCGTTGCAGATCCACACGTCGACCCCGCCGAAGCGCTCGACCATCTGACGCGCCACCCGGCCGTTGAACTCGTCGTCTCGCACGTCGCCCGCGCAGACCAGCGGGTCTCCCTTCAGAGTCTGAGCCAGGTCGTCCAGCGAGTCCTTCGTCCGCGCGACCAGGCCCAGGTGGGCCCCGGCGGCATCGAAGGCCGACGCCAGGATCCGCCCCAGGCCGCGGCCCGCCCCGGTGAGCACCACTCGCCGGCCGCTCACGTCGGCCCAGCTCTCCATCACGTCTGTCTTCTCCTCCAGGTCACGGCCGTCGTTGCGTGCCGATCGATCATGTGTAGTCAGCTTCCTGCCCCGATCTCGTCGGTCCCGCGGAACACCGCGCGACCCGGCCCGTGCTCGAGGAAGCTGACGAGCCCGGCCCGAGCGTCCGCCGTGGCGAAGCTGGCCGCGATCAGCTCGGCCTCGAGGGCGAGTCCCTCCGCGAGCGGACGCTCCAGGCCCTCGCGGACCGCGGCCTTTGCGTGGCGCAGAGCGACCGGACCCGCGGCGAACGCAAGCCCGCGCGCGATGGCGGCGTCCTCGACCTCGGCGGCCGGCAGGACCTCGTGCACGAGCCCGATCCGCAGCGCCTCGTCGGCTCGCACGATCCGCCCGGACAGGATCAGGTCGAGCGCGGGCCCGAGCCCGATCATCCGCGGCAGCCGCTGGGTGCCGCCGGAGCCGGGGATGATGCCCAGCGTGATCTCGGGCAGGCCGAGACGGGCGTCCTGCGATGCGAGCCGCAGGTCCGTGGCGAGGGCCAGCTCGAGGCCCCCGCCCAGCGCGGGGCCGTTGATGGCCGACACGCTGATCTGCGGCGCGGTCGCGATCGCGTCGAACGCCCCCTGCAGCACCCGGTTGCGCCGGTCGAAGACGGCCGGCTCGAGCCCGACGAGCTCCGCGACGTCAGCGCCGGCCGCGAACGTGCGCGGCCCCCCGGTCACGACCAGGGCGCGGTACGGCGACGCCGGGTCGTGCAGCTCCCTGCCGATCGCGGCCAGGCGGTCCCAGGAGTCCTGGTCGAGAGCGTTGACAGGCGGCCGGTCCAGGCGCAGCACGCCGAGCCGGGGCTCGTCGGGATGCGCCTGGAGCTCGACCGCGGTCACGCGGTGTACTGCACGTCGCGCCGGCCGAAGCGCCAGCCGTCCGCCGTGCGGCGCAGCGTGTCCTCGTAGCGCCCCGTGACCTGCACCGACCAGCCGGACTCGCCGCGCTGGAAGAAGACGACGTCGCTGACCGCGTGGGCCTCGTCGTCGGAGACCTGGGTCACCACCGTGTTGCCGACCAGGTGCTTCTGCGGCGCGGTCGGCGCCCAGCCGAGGAAGGCCTGGCGGAGGGCCTCGAGCCCCACCAGGGGCTCGCTGCCGGGCAGCGCCAGCACCGCGTCGGGGAGGTAGAGCGAGGCGATCCGCTCGGCGTCGCCGGCGTCCTGGGCCTGGGTGTGGGCGCCGATCGCGTTGCGCACCGCGCCCGCCACGTCGTCGGCCCCGCCCTGGGCCGCGGACGGCTGCCCGGACTCCTGACCGGTCATGAGCAGCGCCGGGTAGCCCGCGGCCGCGTCCTCGCGCATGACCTCCTGCATCGCCCAGCGACCGGTGGGGTTGAGCAGCTGGGCGACCGGCTTGCCGGGGATGTTGGCCCCGTGGAAGTAGCTGCTCTCGAGGAACAGGCCCTTGCTCTCGTTCATCCGGCCGGTCCACTGCTGCTCGGCCGCCTCCGTGGCCTCCACGGCCCCCACGCCCTGCTCGCGGGCGTGCACGATCACCTGGGTCGTCCAGGCGACCTGGTCCCCGGAGTAGCGAGGGTTGTTGCCCGTGGAGCCGTGCGGGCCGCCGGGGAAGAAGAAGTTGGGGAACCCGTGGGTCATGATGCCCAGGTAGCTCAGCGGGCCAGACTTCCAGTGGTCCTCGAGCGCGAGGCCGTCGCGGCCGCGCACGCCCAGCCGGTTGAGGGCGCCGGTCCCGAAGTCCCAGCCGGTCGCCCAGATGATGACGTCGAACTCGCGGTGCCCCTCCGTCGTCTCGATGCCGTCCGGCGTGATCCTCACGATGGGGGTCTCCTGGAGCGAGACCAGGTCGACGTTGGGGTTGTTGTAGGCCTCGTAGTAGCCGGTGCCGAACGGGGGGCGACGACCGCCGTACCCGCCGTCCGTGGGCGTGAGGCGTGCGGCGATCACGGGGTCCTTGACGATGGTGCGGATCTTGTCGGCGATGAACTCGCACCACTCCCGGTTGATCTCCGGGTTGGTGGTGAGGTCGATGTAGTTCTCGGTGAGCTTGCGGAAGCCGCGGCTGTTCCAGGTCTTCTCGAAGAAGGCACGACGCTGCTCGAGGTCGTGATCGGTGGAGGACAGGCCCTCCGAGCGGTGCTCGAAGCCGCTCGGCGAGTTGTTCAGGACCGCCACGATCTCCTCGTAGTCGCGCTGGATCCGGGCCCGCTCCTCCTCGGAGAGGGGCCCGTTGTTCAGCGGCGTCACCCAGTCGGCGTTCATCTGGTAGACGGTGATCTGGGCCACCTGGTCCTTGACGGCCGGGACGATCTGGACCCCGCTGGAGCCGGTGCCGATCTGGGCGACCCGCTTGCCCGTGAGGTCGACGCCGTCGGGCCAGCGACCGGTGTGGTGCTGATCGCCGCGGAAGTCGGCGCGACCGGGGATCTCGGGGATGAAGGGGACCGACAGGTTGCCGCTCGCGGCCACCACGAACCGGGTGTTGTACGACGCACCGCCCTCGGTCGTGACGGTGTGGGTGCACGAGGCGTCGTCCCAGACCACGGAGACGACCTTGGCGCCGAACTCGATGTGGCGCCGCAGGTCGAGGCGGTCCACCGCGAAGTTGAAGTACTCCTCGATCTCGGGCTGCCCCGCGTACTGCTCCTTCCAGTTCCACTCCCGCCAGATCTCCTCGGACAGGAACCCGTAGGTCCAGCTCTCCGAGTCGAAGCGGGCGCCCGGGTAGCGGTTCCAGTACCAGGTGCCGCCCACCCCGTGGCCGGCCTCGAGGACCTTGACCGAGAGGCCGGCGTCGAGGGCGCCCATCAGCTGGTGGAGGCCGGTGACGCCGGCTCCGATCACCAGGACGTCGACGGGAGAGGAGGAAGAGGTCATGTTGCGGCTCCATTGGTGGTGAGGACGGGCGCGTCCGCGGACTCGGCCCGAGGGGTAGGGAAGTGACAGGCGATGAAGTGACCCGGTGCGAGCATGCGCACCTGCGGCTCCTGCTCGGCGCTCGCGCCGCTCCCCCTTGTCGGTGGCCCCCCACGCACGGTGAGGGGTTCCTCGACACTGTGCGGGGCATGGAACGACGACCAGGCGTCCTGGAAGACCGTCTCCGTCCGCGTGCGCATCTGGCGCAACTCGGATCGCCTCAGGCGGGCAGGTCCCACTGCTCGAAGGTGATGGTGCCCCCGGTGATGCACTGGGGCTACAGGATGGCCTTGGCCGTGGTCGCATTGCCGCTTCTGGACTCCCGCGACCAGGCCCAGGCTCACGCCCTCGGCAATGTCGAAGCTCCGCCCGGTGACGACCCGGACGGGCTCGCGGCGCAGGGAGCTGTCCAGCTCGACGTGCAGGTCCTCGACGGGGACGACCCTGGAGGTCCGGAGTAAATGCGAGGTGCCACTACCGGCCATGAGCGTTCTGACTTCCGTGTCGTGGATGGATCCCGAACCGGTGAATGAAGCGCCACCGGCCTGATGGGCGGCGGACCCTTCGTCGGGCGACCTTAGCCGCTTTGTACCGATCGATCAACGAATTCTGGGCCGACGATCATAAAAGTTGCCCAGGCGTCACGGAACCGAGGTGGGCGCGCAGGTCCCCGGCGTCGAGGTCAGGACGTGCGCCTGCGGCCCGCCGCCGGCCCGCGCCGCGGTGGCTCCACGGCAGCCAGGCCGGTGCCGCCGATCGGAGCCGGGGTCAGGCCTCGATGACCGAGCTCACCGACGCAGGCGTCGGAGCGATGACGTCCAGCCCTTCGCGCAGGAGGGTGAGCAGGTCGAGGGCGCCCGCGGAGGCGACCCAGCGCTCCACGGCGATCGACAGGCAGCTGAGGGCGGCCCCCACCTTGACCTCGAGCGCGATGGGGACCGGGACGGAGAGGCCCGCGCGCGCCGCCAGCGCCTCGGCCAGCACCGGCCGCCAGCTGTGCTGGCGCTGCAGCTGGTGCGCGTACAGCTCGGGGGTCTCGATGACGAGCTGGGTGATCTCGAGCGCGCCGACCGGGTCGGCGAGGTAGAAGTCGATGACCCCCTCGAGGGAGCGGCGCAGGACCGTCCAGTCGTCCTCGGAGTCCGGACGGGCCCGCAGCGCCTCGGCGAAGCGGGCGACATGCACGCTGAACGCGTAGAGCACCGCCTCCTCCTTGGAGGCGAAGTAGCGCAGCAGGGTGCTGCGCGAGACGCCGGCGGCGGCCGCCATGTCGCCGACGGTGATGTTGTCGAAGCCGCGCTGACGGGTCAGCTGGAAGGCCGCCTGGGAGAGGTCAGCGCGCACGGCCTCGCGGGCGATCGTCCGGGTGGTGCGACTCTCCGTCATGGTCCGAGCCTAACCGCTGGTGAGACCCCATTGCGGAACTGGGCTCCGGTCTCTAACCTGACACTCAGTCTCACAAAACGTGTGAGGTCCGTCTCACACCGCCGCGTCTGCACCGAAAGAAGGACTCCATGTCAGAGGCACGCCACGTATTCAAGGAATTCGTCGTCTCGGGTGACTCCCACATCATCGAGCCGGTCGACCTTTACAAGGACCGGCTCCCCAAGCACCTGCGCGACCGCGCCCTGTGGGAGGAGGAGTTTACCCTCGACGAGCCGATCGTCCCGGGCGGCCACACCGAGTTCAAGAAGCTCCACACCATCGGCTTCGACGGGTGGACCATCTCCAAGTACCGCCAGACCGGAGGCGAGACGCCGGACGGCGACCCGGACAACATCATCCGCGACATGAACATCGACGGCGTCGACGCCTCGGTGATGTTCCCCAACCTCTCGCTGTTCGTGCTCTTCACCGACGACCACGAGCTGTCGATGGCCCACGCCCGCGTCTACAACGACTTCGTCGCCGAGAACTACCTGGCCTACAGCAGCCGGCTCCGACCCACCGCCGCCATCCCGCTGACCGACGTCCCCGACGCCGTCGCGGAGATCAAGCGCGTGGCCAAGCTGGGCATCCGGGCGCTCCTGCTCCCGGAGATCCCGCCGAAGCCGTACTGGACCAAGGAGTACGACCCGGTCTGGACGGTCGCCCAGGACCTCGGGCTGCCGATCTTCTTCCACGTCGCCACCGGCGGGGTCATGGTCAAGGAGAACGTCTCCCACACGGCCACGACGGTCAAGGGCCTCATGACCGCCATGAACATGGGCAAGGGTCAGCTCACCGACGACATGGTCGCCGGTCGCACCATGGGCGGCGGCAACACCGCCGCGGCGAGCCCGCAGGAGATCATCGCCTCGCTCATCGGCGGCGGCGTCTGCGAGCGGTTCCCGAACCTCCACTTCAACCTCGTGGAGTTCGGCGCCGGGTGGCTCGTGTCCTACATGGGCATGATGGAGAAGTCGTGGCGCACCGGCATCGGCCAGGACCCCGACTGGTGGCTCGGGTTCTGGGACGACAGCCGAGGCCCCAAGGACCAGCCGGCGATGGGCCGCCTGTTCGCAATCAACGCCAAGTGGCCGCTCCCGCTGAGCCCCACCGACTACCTGCGCCGCCAGATCCACGTGCAGTTCGCCGACGACCCGACCGCGGTGCAGGCCCGTCACATCACCGGCCTCTCCACGATCATGTGGGGCAACGACTACCCGCACGCCGAGGGCACCTTCCGCGACAGCCGGGACTGTGTCGCCTTCAACTTCGAGGGCGTCGACGATGAGGACCGGGCCGCCATCCTGGGCGGCACGCTCGCCGGCGTGGTGGGCTTCGACACCTCGAAGAAGCTCGCCGAGGTCGTCACCCCCGCCGCCACGGCGGTCTAGTCACCCGACCGGCGCACCAGCACAACGAATCGATCCGAGGACACCGGCATGGAGCTAGATATCGGCATGCTCGTGATCCGTCTCGCCCTCGGTCCGATGCTGGTGCTGCACGGTCTGAACAAGATCTTCGGAAGCGGCGGCCTGGCAGGCACGACCCGCTGGTTCGGGGCCCTCGGGCTCCAGCCCGCGTGGTTGCACGCCCGCCTGGCCGCCGCGACCGAAATCGTGGCCGGGCTCCTGCTGGCCCTCGGCCTCCTCACCGGCCTGGCCTGCTCCGCCTTCGTCGGACTGATGCTGGTGGCGGCCCTCACCGACCACCGCGGCAAGGGCTACTTCGTCTTCAAGGGCGGCTCGGAATACGTCCTGCTCGTGGCACTGGTCGCGGTGGGGATCGCCGCCATCGGTCCCGGCGCCTGGTCGCTCGACCACGTCGCCGATCTCGACCTCGACGGAGTGTGGTGGGCGCTCGCCGCCGCCGTGCTCGGAGCACTGGCGGCCCTCGGCCTGCTCGTCATCTCCCGGCGGCCCCAGCCCGCGGACGAGGCTCCGTAGCCGTCCCGCTCGCACGCGGGCCCAACCTGTGCCCCGCGCGCGGCGGTGCTCACGGCGAGGCCGACGCCTCGCCCAGCACGTCGCGCACCACGTCGGCGTACCGGTCCAGGACCGCCGGCAACTCCTCGCGCGAGAGCGCCTGCACGTCCAGCACCACCTGGTCGACGCCGAGCGAGCGATAGCGGTCCAGATGCCGCGCGAGGGTGGCGTCGTCGACCACGGTGCGCATCGCCCACACCACGGGAGAGCCGGGCCGTCGCGCCGCCTCCCACCGCGTGCGCAGGTCCACCATCCAGCCGGCGAGCAGCTCCGGGTCGTCGCCGCCCGGGATCCACCCGTCGGCCCAGCCCACGACCGACTCGAAGCCCCGGGCCGTCGGCGCGCAGCCGAGCAGCACCGGGACCGCGGCCTCGGCCGACGGCTTGGGCCAGGCCCAGGAAGGCGCGAGCGTGGCGTGCTCGCCCCGGAACTCGGCGAGCTCGTCGCGCCACAGCGATCTCATCAGGGCGACGTGCTCGGTGACGATCCCGCGACGTCGCGACGGGTCTCGACCGTGGTTGGCCAGCTCGTCGACGTTCCATCCGTACCCGACCCCCAGGGTGAAGCGACCGCCGGACACGAGGTCGAGCGTGGCGACCGTCTTGGCCAGGGTGATCGGGTCGTGCTGGGCCACCAGCGAGATGCAGGTCCCGATCGCCAGCCCGGTGCGCGCGGCCACGACGGCGAGGGCGACGTACGGATCCAGGGTGCGCCGGTAGCGCTCGGGCATCTCCCCGTCCGGGAAGGCCTCCGCACTCGAGAGCGGGATGTGGGTGTGCTCCGGCAGCACGAGCGCGTCGAAGCCTCGCGCCTCGACCTCCTGAGCGAGCTCGAGCAGCGGCATCGAGCGGTCGGTCACGAAGGCAAGGACGCCGACATCGGGCCGCGATGATCGGTCCTTCATGTGAGCTCCACGATCTCGCCTGGCACGCCGGGCACGGCGATCAGGGCATCCGACCCGGGCCGGGCTGCGGCCTCGGGGGTCCGTGGGATCGCCCAGGCGAGGCCGGCCGCGACCAGGGCGGCCGACGCGCAGCTCAGGAGGGCGATGTGGTGGCTCTGCACCGACGGGTACTCCAGGCCGCCGGCCACGACCGCGGTGGCGCTCGTGAGGGCCGCCAGCCCGGCCGTCGAGACCGACGTGCCGATCGTGCGGAACAGGGAGTTCACACCGTTGGCTGAGGCGGTCTGCCGGGAGGGGACCGCGGCCATGATGATGATCGGGATGGCCGAGAGGCAGAAGCTGGTGCCGATGCTCACGAGCGCCGCCCCGAGGACCACCTGGGGCACCGAGCCGTCCAGGAAGACCCGGGCGACGTAGCTGACGGCCATCACCAGCGCGCCCACGCTCAGGACCCAGCGACCGCCGAACACCCGGAGCAGGCGACCCACCAGGGGCGCGCTCAGGACCAGAACGACGGCGGGCGCCGCCGCCGCGAGGCCGATGCCCCCCGTGCTGAGGCCGAAGCCCCCGACGGACTCCGGAGCGCCGAGCTGCCCGGCGGCGACGAGCAGGTTGGCCAGCATGCCCAGGGACACCGCCGCGGAGGCCAGGTTGGTCAGCAGCACCCGGCGCCGGACGGCCAGCCGTACGTCGATCAGCGGCGCCGGAGCCCGTCTCTCCCACAGCACCCACGCGGCCAGCGCCACCGTCGCGACAGGGCCGAGCACCAGGATCCGGGGGCTGTCCCAGCCCCAGGTGTTGCCCTGGGAGACGACCAGCAGCAGCGGGACGAGCACGCACAGGAGGAGGGCGGCACCCCACCAGTCGAACGCGTGCCGGACCCGGGAGCCGCGGGCCGGCGCCGGCAGGACGGCCCGCACCGCCACCATCAGCAGCAGCCCCAGGCCCCCGGTCAGCCAGAACAGGCCGCTCCACCCCGTCGCGCCGTACAGCACCCCGGCCAGCGGGAGGCCGATGGCCGAGCCGAGGCCTAGGGTCGCGCTCACGAGCGCCACCCCGGAGCCGACCCGTTCGGCCGGCAGGACGTCCTTGAGGATGCTCATGGCGATGGGGATCAGCGCGGATCCGAACCCCTGCAGCGAGCGCCCGGCGACGGCCAGGACGAAGGAGCTCGACGTCGCGAGCAGCAGCGAGCCCAGCACCAGTAGGGCGAGCGAGATCAGCAGCATCGGACGCTTGCCGTGCTGGTCCGCCAGGCGGGACATGATCGGGGTGGCCACCGCACCGGCGACCAGCGTGCTGGTGAGCAGCCAGGACGCGGCGACCGGGCTGACGTCGAACACCTCGGGCAGGTGGGCGACGAGCGGGACGATGAGCGTCGCCACCAGGGCCACCAGGACCCCGGCCAGCGCGAGCACCATCACCACCAGCCGGACCCGCGCCGCGGTCCGCACCGAAGTCATGGACCTATTCTGTACTGATCGATCTGCACTTGCCAGGGATGGCGAGGACCTTTCCGCCCGGGGTCGGGATCTGGTGGGGCGCCGGGTCGCGGACGTTGGCCGGGACCGGCGGCAGGAGGAGCCGGCGCCACCGCGTCGTCGAGCTCACCCAGCTCGACCGGGCCGACCGCCATCCCATGGAGCAGGGTCCGGCAGAACTCGCGCGAGAGCTCCGCGACGCTCCGCGTGCGGTTGGCGGTGCGGGCCCACTGGTAGCTGTGATTGTGCAGGTTCAGGAACTGCAGCGCCGCCAGGCGGGCGTCGACCGCACGCAGCGTGCCAGTCGTCACAGCGGTCCGATCGCCCGGTCCTGGATCGCAGGGCGTGGTGACCGTAACGCTCTGTGCCAGGCACCGATATCAGGCCCCGGTCAGTCTCATACTCAGGCGCGCGCCCCGGGCTCCGCGAGCGCGCGCTCGGTGGCGGCCAGGGCACTCACGGCGGCGCGCGCGGTCTCGGCGCCGGGCGGCGTCGCGAGCGACACCCGGACCAGCCACCGGGTGACGATGCTGAGCCCACCCGCATCCTGCTGGACCCAGGGGGTGGCGACCGGAGCGGGCGCGCCGACGGTGATGGTCGCCAGACCGGGCAGCCCCCAGTCGGTGGCGCACCGGACGCCGGATCCCTCGAGCCGCACCAGCCGCAAGGTGCCGGGATCCTGGTCCAGCGCCACCGGGGCCATCTCGGCCAGGCCGCGCGCGATCCCGAACGCCGACTGCCGTGCCGCCTGCCGGTAGGACACCCCATGCCAGCCGTCGGCAGCCGGGCTCAGGACCTGGAGGGAGGTGCCGTCGTCGACGAGCCCGTGGGCACGGCACGCCGCCAGGAGGCAGACCACGATCTCGGCCGTGAGGTCGTCCTCGCCTCCGGCATCCCGTCGTGCGCCGCTGACGTCGAGGTCGACGTCGGCGACGAAACGCGGCCCGGCCGACGGCGCGGCCAGGAGCGTCGTCGCCGAGGCGGGGGCCGCCGCGGCACGCGACGGCTGCCACCCGGCGGGAGGCTGCTGGGGCTGGGCACTCGCGTGCGGTGCGCGCTGGGCCCTCATCGTGCGGGCACCTGGACGACGCGGCGCACGGCGTCGGTGATGACCGTCCGGTCGGGCAGCCACGCCTTCTCGAGCCCTGGTGAGTACGGCGCGGGCATCGCCACCGGCGCGACGCGCACGACCGGGGCGTCGAGGTGCCAGAAGCCCTCGTTCGCGGCGAGCGCCGCGATCTCCGCGCCGACCCCGAAGTCCTGGACGCCCTCGTGGGCCACCACGAGCCGCCGGGTCCGGCTCAGCGACTCCAGCACCGTCGCCCGGTCCAGGGGCGCGACCGTGCGCAGGTCCACGACCTCGACCTCGATCCCCTCCCCCGCCAGCTCGTCGGCCGCGGCGAGGGCCTCCTGCAGCATCCGGGAGTAGCTCACCACGGTGACGTCGCGCCCGGGTCGCGCGATCCGGGCCTTCCCGAGCGGGATCAGGTAGTCGGCCTGGGGACGCGGGCCCTTCAGGCCGTACTGCAGCCGGTTCTCCACGAAGACGACCGGGTTGGGGCTGCGAATCGCGGCTCGCAGCAGGCCGTAGGTCTCGGCCGGGTCGGAGGGCATCACCACGGTCAGGCCGGGGATGTGCGCCAGCATCGCCTCGAGGCTCTGCGAGTGCTGGCTCCCCGACGACCGCCCGGCACCGAACTGGGTCCGGACGACGAGGGGAATCGAGGCCTGGCCGCCGGTCATGAAGCGCAGCTTCGCCGCCTGGTTCATCAAGGCGTCCAGGCAGACGCCGATGAAGTCCATGTACATCACCTCGACGACCGGGCGCATCCCCGCCATGGCGGCGCCGACCCCGCCGCCCACGATCGCGGACTCCGAGATCGGGGTGTCGCGCACCCGGCCGGGGAAGCGGTCGGCGAGGCCGCGGAACAGCGCGAAGACGTTGCCTCCGCGGCCGACGTCGATGCCCGCGACATAGACGTCCGGGTCGTGCTCGAGCTCGTAGGTCACCGCCTCGCGCACGGCATCCATCATCCGGAACCGCTCGCCCGGCTCGGCGGGCACCTCCTCCGGCTCGTCGTCCTCGACCATCACGAAGTCGAGGAGGGCCTCGGGGTCCGGGAACGGCGAGGAACGCGCCTCCTCGATGGCGGCCCCGATCTGCGCGGTCACCTCACGGTCGATCTCGTCGGCCACCGAGACGTCCAGGCCGAGCTCGAGCATCCGGGCACGCGCCACGACGAGCGGATCGCGCTTCTTCCACTCGTCGAGCTCCGCGGCCTCGCGGTAGCTGATCGGGTCGCCCTCGTAGTGGCCGTGCCAGCGATAGGTGTCGGCCTCCACGAGCACCGGGCCGTCACCGGTGCGCAGCCCCGCGACCAGCCGGTGCATCAGCTCGGCGACCGCCACCACGTCGTTGCCGTCGACCGCCTCGTAGCGGATCCCGTAGCCGGCGGCCCGGGCGGCAAGCCCGGCGCGGTGCTGGTCCTCCTCACGGGAGAACTCCGAGTAGTGGTTGTTCTCGCAGAAGAAGACCACCGGCAGGTCCCACACCGCAGCCAGGTTGACCGCCTCGTGCCACATGCCCTGGGCGACGGCACCGTCGCCGAAGAAGCCCACGGCGACTTCGCCCCGGCCGCGCAGCTGGGCGGCGGTCGCGACGCCGGAGACGATGGGCAGGCCGGCGCCGACGATCCCGTTGGCCCCGAAGATGCCGACCCCCGGGTCGGCGATGTGCATCGACCCGCCGCGTCCTCGGCAGGTCCCGGCCTCGCGGCCCATCAGCTCCGCGAACATCGGCGCCAGGTCGAGGCCCTTGGCCAGGCAGTGCCCGTGGCCGCGGTGCGTGGACGTGATGCCGTCTCCGTCGCCGAGGTGCCAGCAGCCGCCGACCGCGGTCGCCTCCTGGCCGATCGACAGGTGCAGGAACCCGGGGATCTCGGTCGCGGCGTACAGCTTGGACGCGCTCTGCTCGAACTGCCGGATCCGGACCATCCGCCGGTACATCTCGGTCAGGTCCTCGGCCGTGACGGCGCCGGGAGCGGTGCGGCCTGCCTCGGTGGGCGTGGACACCATGTGATTCACCTTTGCTCAGTCTTCCTGGACCGTGGGCGCGTCGCGGAGCCGGCGCTTGACGACCTTGCCGGAGGCGGTGCGCGGCAGCTCGGGGACGATCGTGAGGTACTTGGGCACCTTGAACCTCGCCAGCCGGGTCCGGCAGAACTCCTGGATCTCCTCGGTCGACAGCGTGGCTCCCGCGCGGAGGACGACGAACGCGTGCGGCACCTCGCCCCATCGCTCGTCGGGGTGCGCGATCACCGCTGCCTCCACGATGTCGGGGTGCTCGTAGAGGGCCCGCTCGACCTCGGGGCTGGCGATGTTCTCGCCGCCGGAGACGATCATGTCCTTCTTGCGGTCCTCGATGTAGAGGAAGCCGTCCTCGTCGAGCCGGCCCAGGTCCCCGGTGCGGAACCAGCCGTCGACGAAGACGCCCTCGTTGACCTGGGGGTCGCCCCAGTAGCCGGAGAACACCTTGGGCCCGCGCAGGAGCACCTCGCCGACCGTGCCACAAGGCACGTCGCGTCCCTCGGCGTCCCCGATCCGCACCCGCTGGTGCGACAGCGGCTTGCCGACCGAGCCGAGCTTCCTGCGCATGGCCTCACGGGGCATGAAGGTGTCGCTGGACACGGTCTCGGTCAGGCCGTAGGCATCCGCGAACCAGACGCCGGGCAGCAGGTCGAGCATCTGCTTGAGCCGCGCCTCGGGCATCTTCTCCCCGCCCGACATGATGACCCGCAGGGACGTCAGGTCCGCGGTCGCGGTCCTCTCGTGCTGCAGGAGGGCGTTGACCATCGCGGGGGCCAGCCACACCGTGGTCGCGCGGTGCTGCTCGATCACCCGGACCAGCTCGGCGGTGTCGAATCGCGGCAGGAGGACCAGGCTGCCGCCGGCGTGCAGGGTCGCCAGCCCGCCCATGTCGAGCGCGCCCACGTGGTACAGCGGCCCCGGCACGGCGGTGACGTCCTCGAAGGTCAGGCCGAACTCGATCATCAGGCCGAGGTTCTTCCAGATCACATTGGCGTGACTGATGCGCACGCCCTTGGGGTACGAGGTGGTCCCCGAGGTGTACATCAGCCGCTGCAGCTCGCTGCCGGCCACGTCGACGACCTCGACCTGGGCCCCGGCATGCGCCGCGAGCAGCTCGTCGTAGGACGACCACCCGGGCTGGACGCCGTCGATGCTCACGGCCGCGGACAGGTCCGGCAGCTCGCCGAGCAGTGGGTCGAGGCGCCCCACCAGGTCGCCGTCGGCGATCACCGCGCGGGCCTGGCTGTGGCCCAGGATGTAGGTCCACTCGGCCGGTGCGAGCCGGGTGTTGAGGGGCAGGAACGCCGCCCCGACCCGGGTGATCGCGAACAGGGCCTCGATGAACTCGATGCGGTTGGACATCAGCAGGGCCACCCGGTCGCCGCGGCGCACCCCGAGGTCCACGAGGCCCTCGGCAAGGGCGTTCACGCGCGCCAGCAGGTCGGCGTTGGTCAGCGAGCCCCGGGCGTCGGTCAGCACCACCTTGTCCGGGCGCCGGTCCGCGTTGCGGTCCAGGATGGCTGCGAGGTTCTCCACGGATTTCTCCCTGCGTGACGAGAAGCGGTCGGGCCGGTCGCCTCAGCGACCCGCGCCCCCGGAGAGGACGATGCGGGCGATGACGTTGCGCTGGATCTCGCTGGTGCCCTCGCCGATCTCGAGGATCTTGGCGTCGGAGTAGAAGCGCGCGATGGTCGACTCGACCATCCAGCCGTACCCGCCATGGATCTGCACCCCCGCGCTCGAGACCCGGTTGGCGACCTCCGAGGCGAACAGCTTCGCCATCGCCGCCTCCTTGCGGTAGGGCAGCCCCTCGTCGGCGAGCCACGCGGCCCGGTAGACGAGCCAGCGCGCGGCCTCGACCTGGGTCGCCATGTCGGCGACCTTGTGGGCGATGGCCTGGTGCTCGCCGATCTTCCTGCCGAACTGCGAGCGGATGCCGGCGTAGTCCACGCCGAGCTCGAGGGCCGCCTGGCTCAACGAGAGCCCCAGCGACGCGACGCTGATCCGCCCGGGGTCCAGCGCACTGAGGAACTGCGTCAGGCCGGCCTCCGGGTCGCCGATCAGGTGGTCGGCGCCCACGAAGCAGTTCGCGAAGTAGAGCTCGCGGGTGTCCATCGCGTGCCAACCGAGCTTCTTGAGCGGCTCACCCATCTCGAAGCCGGGCGTGCCCTTGGGGACGAAGAAGGCCCCGAACTGCTTGCGCCCGTCCGCTCCGGTGCCGGTCTGGGCCAGGACGGTCACGCCGAGGCTCATGTCGGTGCCGGCGTTGCTGATGAAGATCTTGGCGCCGTCGATTACCCAGCCGTCCTCGGTCCGGGTCGCCCGGGTGGTGATGCCGGCGGCGTCGGAGCCGGCACCCGGCTCGGTGAGGCCGAACGCCGCGATGTTGCGGCCCTCGGCCAGCGGCCGCAGCCAGCGCTCCTTCTGCTCGTCGGTGCCGAACATGACCAGGGGCAGGGAGGCGATGGTCGAGTGCGCGTTCCACGCCGCGGCCACCGACTGGTCGGCCCGGCCGATCTCCTCCATCACCGCGACGTAGGTGACCATGCCGGCGTTCATGCCGCCCCACTCCTCGGGCACCAGCATCCCCATGAGGCCGAGCTCCCCGAGCTGCCGGAAGACCGACGTGGGGAACTCGCCGCGCTCCGACCAGCCGGCGGCGTGGGGCACGATCTCCTTCTCCGCGAAGTCGCGCACCATCTTCTTGAGGGCCACGATCTCGGGCTCGAGCGAGAAGTCCATCTCACGTCTCCTGGGGGTTCAGCAGCACCTTGATGTGCTGGTTGGGGGCTGACAGCTCCTCGAGCGTGGCGACGACGACGCTCAGCGGGCGCACGTCGGTCACGAGCGGCGAGGGGTCGAGCTGCCCGCTGGCCATCAGGTCGAGGACCCGGGGGATGTCGAAGTTGTAGCCGAGCGAGCCGAGCAGCGTCCGCTCGTACAGCACCAGCTGGCGCAGGTCGACCTTGAGCTCGGACGGCGAGATGCCGGCGACGGCCATCCGGCCGCCGCGCCGCAGGCTGCGCAGCCCGAGCTCGATGGCGACCGGCATCCCGGTGCCGTCGATCGCGGCGTCGGGGCCGATGCGTCCGGTGCGGGTGAAGACCTCTGTCCGGACGTCGTCCGTCGTCGGGTCGAAGACCTCGGTGGCGCCCATGGTCCGGGCGACCTCGGCGCGCGCCGGGTTGGGCTCGCTCACGAAGACCTGGCCCGCGCCGGAGAGCCGGGCACCCACGACCGCGGCGAGCCCGATCGGGCCGGCGCCCAGCACGAGCACGCTCTCGCCGGGCGTGATCTGCGCCCGTCGGGCGGCATGCAGGCCCACCGACAACGGCTCGGCCAGCGCCGCGTGCTCGTCGGAGACGCCGTCCGGGACCGGGTGGAGCTCGATCAGCGGGACCCGCACCAGGGGTGCCAGCCCGCCGTCGGCGGCCAGGCCGATCGAGCCACCCTTGGCGCACACGTGGTACTCGCCGCGCTGGCACCAGCGGCACACGCCGCAGCGCAGGCACGGGTCGGCCACGACCCGCGTGCCCACCTCGATGCCGGGGTGGGCACCGTCCATCGCGACCACGCGGCCGCTGAACTCGTGCCCGAGGGTGAGCGGCGGCGTGGCGCCGCTCAGCGGGTGGGCACCCGGCCGGATCATCACCGGGCCGTGGGCGTACTCGTGGACGTCGGTGCCGCACACTCCGCAGAAGGCGACCTCGACGATGGCCGTCCCGGGCAGGAGCTCGGGCTCGGCGACGTCCTCGAGGCGGACGTCGCGGGCCGCGTGCCAGCGGACTGCCTGCATGGCGGGGGCTCCTCTCGTGGATGGCTTCGGGGGTGGGGCTGGGGTGGGAGATCGTGCGTGGGCGCGCCGGTTCAGGGCGCGCCCGGGCCGGACCCACCCCCCGCGTGAGGGGTGGGTCCCGATGCCCGGGTCTGGCTAGACCGTCGCCACGGGGGTGAGCGGGCTGCCCTGGGTGCCGGGCAGGTTCAGCGGCGGCGCCGTGAGCAGGAACCGGCTGCGGTCGTTCTCGCGCAGCCAGCGCGCCAGGTTGCCGGTGTTCCACAGTTCGCCCAGGGGCACGCCGAGCCGGAACAGGCACAGGTTGTGGATCGGTAGGAGGCTGTGCGGCTCGGGACTCGAGGGCATGAAGCCCTCGACGGCGTAGTTGTCCGCGATCAGCGCGGAGATCTGGGACTCGGCGATCCACTCGAGCAGCGCGTCGTCCGAGGCGTCGAGGTGCGAGTACATCGCGCGGATCTTCACCGGGTCGGGCTTCTTGTCCCAGGCCAGGATCTGGTCCGCGAACCCGGTGTGGAGCACCAGCATGTCTCCAGGCTGGACGATCACCTTGTCGGCGGCCATGATCTCCTGGAGCATCGCGAGCGTCACCGGGGTGAAGGCGTCGCCGAGATGGTGGTGCAGGTCGACCAGCACGCCCCGACCCTGGACACCGTGCTCGGCCATGTGCTCCAGGCCAAGCCGCTTCGTCCACGAGGTGCTGCCGCTGCCGTCGCCGCGGGCGTCCTCCTTCGGGCCGATGATGTCCTCGTCGCCGCGGAAGCCGTTGTAGTACGTCGGACGCTCGACCCCGTCGCCCATGGCGTCGTACAGCTGGCCCTGGTGGGCCAGCGAGTCCCACTGGGTGGAGTACTGCAGGTACAAGGTGACGAGGTCGTCGGACCACACGTCGACGTAGGACGGGTCGAGCTCGTCGCGAGCGATGACGTTGTAGAAGTTGCCCTTCCGCTGGGCCATGTCCGTGATCGGGTGGACCTCCGGCGGGAATCGCCGGTCGTGCAGCGCGTTGCCCCCGGGGTAGTCCAGGGGCAAGCTGAGCGAGAACGTGATCCCGTGCTCGACCTCGCGGACCCCCTCCAGGACCTTCTGTGGGGTCAGTCGGTTGATGCTCCCCAGCTCGTCCTCGTCACCCCAGTCTCCCCAGGTCGACCGCTCTGGACGCTGCTCCCACCGCTTCGCCACGATTCCTCCTCGTTTGGCCCGACCGTCCACCTTGACGGCCGACCTCAGGGTATGATCCTTGTACCGATCGGTCAATGCTATTGACTCCCACTTCTTGGAGGATCCATGACGGCTGTCCGAAGCGACATCAGCACCGAGGGCATCCACGCAACCATCGCCGCGTACGCCCGGCACCTGGATGCCCACCAGCCCGACGAGCTGGTCGCGCTCTTCTGCCCCGACGGGGTCTCCGAGATCGTCGGGATGGCTCGCTTCGTCGGCCGCGACGAGCTCCGGGCCGGCTACGGCGGGATGACGCCTGCCGGCCCGCAGCTCCACCTGGTGGGCAACACGGTGGTCGAGCGGACCGGCCCCGATACGGCCCGGGCCAACTCCGACCTGGCGCTGTTCTCGCGCTCCGAGGACGGCTGGGGCGTCAGCCTGACCGGCCACTACGCCGACGTCCTCCACCACGACGGCGAGGCCTGGCGGTTTCACGAGCGAGTGCTCACCCTCCAGATGTGAGGCGGGCGGCGCCCCCAGTTCAGTCGGGGCGCCGCAGCTCGTCGAGCAACGCCCGGCCCGCGAGCAGGCCGGGGCTGACCTCGTCGGCCTCCGCGGGTGAGGCGATGCCGTCGAGGAAGACGTGGCAGTAGAAGCCAGCCAGGCCCTCGACCTCGAGGTCGCGGCGACCGCCGACCCACTGGTAGGTGTAGTTGTGCAGGTTCAAGAACGCAAACGTCGCCAGCTGCGGGTCACTGACGGTCCATAGACCGTGGGCGGCCCCCTGCGCGATCACACCCTGGACGCAACCCTCGAACTCCTGGCGTTTCTCGCGGAACTGCGCACGCCGCTCCCCCTCGAGCTGGTGGTACTCGTGCAGGAAGACCCAGACGTGGTCCTTCTTGTGGATCACCTGCCACAGCAGCGACTCCGACAGCAGTCGCAGCCGGGTCCGCAGGTCGACGTCGAGTGCCGCGACCGCCTCCGCCTCCCTCAGGAGCGGGTCCATGACCCGGTCGTGGATCTCGGCGAGCAGGGCGTCCTTGGAGCCGATGTAGTAGTACAGCGCACCGCGAGCCAGACCGGCGGCGTCGCCGATGTCCGCGACGCCGGTGCTCGCATAGCCGTTGCGAGAGAAGAGCTCCACGGCCACGTCGATGACCCGCTCGCGCCGGTCGTAGTACTTACGAGACTTGACACGTTCCTTCTTGACCGGCAAAGCGCCTGTCGTTCCCATCACACCGTCCTTCAAACGTGGGCCCAGTGCCCCCGGCAGCGTACCTCCCGAGCGCCGGAATTAGGGTCAGCGGGATGCGCCTGACTGGTCCGGCGTGACGCGCTCCATCTGAGCGGCGTCGGGGGTCCGGTGCGACATGTAGTGCCCGGCCCAGTCCATGATGTCACCCGGGACGTAGTAGCCGGTCTCGTCATTGACGGCGTCCCAGTTGGCAGCCACATCGGCGACCGCGGGCGTCGTCCCGGGCTCGTTGAGGTACCCCTGGGTCACCCCGACGAACAGCCGGGCGGTCCGGCCCGCCCCGCCGACGTACGTCTCGCCACTGACCTGGCAGGCCTCGTGCGCCAGGTAGGCGACCAGCGGCGCTACGAGCTCGGGCTCCATGCCCGGCACCTCGGGGACGTCGTCGGCAGAGCCGCCCTCTTCGCGCGATCCGAGCCGGGTCATCGCGTTCGGGGCGACCACGTTGATCTTGATGTCGTGCTGGCCCGCCGAGACGGTCATGCTCTTGGCCATGCCGATCATCGAGGCCTTCGCGATGGCGTAGCCCAGGTTGTCCGGGAGTCCGAACATCCCGGTCGAGCCGGTGAGCACGACCCGGCCGTAGCCCTGCTCCAGGAAGTGCGGCCAGGCCGCCTTGACGGTGTTGAAAGATCCCTTGACGTGCACGTCCAGGTGCCGCTCGATGTTGCCGAGGTCGGCGTCGGGCAGCGCACCCCAGACGATGTTGCCGGCGTTGTTGACCACGATGTCGATACGGCCGTACTCGGCGACCGCCTGGTCGATGATGGCCTTGGCACTATCGGGGTCGGAGACGTCGTTGCCGTTGGCCACGGCGGAGCCGCCCGCGGCGACGATCTCGGCCACCACGCTCTCGGCCGGGCCCAGGTCGCTGCCCGAGCCGTCCCTCCCGCCACCGAGGTCGTTGACCACTATCTTGGCGCCGAGCGCGCCGAGCAGGACGGCGTAGGCGCGGCCGATGCCGCGGCCGGCACCGGTGACGACGGCGACACGGCCGTCAAAGCTGAAGGTATCCATGGACTTCTCCTTGATTGCGAGACACGGGACTGGGAATAGCAGGCGCGGTCGACCACACGAGCGGGGGGAGGCTACTTCTGGCCTTCGTTGGGACTGAGCTTGGTCGCGACGCGATGATTCGTCTCGCCGCCCTGGTCGAGCCAGGCGCGCCGGTCGAAGGTCGCGTTGCTGTCGCGGCGTCGCCGTACACCGCACCGCAGACCAGGGCCGGTTCAATCCTGACCGACCCCAGGGCCTTCACGACGGCGAGGAGGGCGGCCCCCCACGAGAACGCGAGGTCGGCCACGAGACGGCGTCGGGTGCGATTCACAGTGGTCCTTGAGGAGGGTGATGGGCCGCCACGCGTGAGCCTGGCGGCGCTTTGATGCGACGGTAGAGACATTTGTACAGATTGGTCAATACTAGATCTGGTCAAGGCGGCCTGCCGTCGATCAAACCCCTCTAGCCCCTAATCTGCGGATCGGCGTCGTGGCTGCGCGCTCGCCCGCGCTCGACTCCGGCGACGAGCCGCGCACTTTGTGGCGAGGGACCTCACCCGGGTGCATTGCGGCGACCCGCTTCTCGGGCATCACGGAGCTCTCGTGCCGAGCCCGTCGTCGGCGCCACACCTCCCCACACGGAGAGCTGCGTGCCGAGCACCTGCTGCGGCCAGACGTGGGGTGGGGCCTTGGACACGTCGCTTCTCCTAGGGGTGCCTGCAGATGGGCGGTCCGATCGTGAATCGAGGCGCGATGCTGTCGGTTGAGGTACGCGGGCCGGGAACCACAGAACGGCGCAGCGCCATTCGACGCTGACACTGGGCGGGGATCGGTGACGATCGCGTCCCTCCGCGCGGAGGCGCGCGCGGATGCTCACGCCATGGGCACGCATGTGCTCCTCCGGCCAGGTCGAGGTCGGTCAACGTGAGGGAGAGCGAGTGATAGACGTTCGTGCGACCGTCCGCGCGACCAGATCGTGGTGCGCCGCGGTGCCGGCGCCAGGTACCGCGAACTCATCGACCCGTCGCCAGCGCGACGTAGGAGCACGAGGCGCCGAGCACCTCATCGCACCTCGTACATCAGCTGCCGCCGAGCACTCCGACGAATAGGCGCAGCGCCCGCTCCGGCGTGCCGGTGAGCACGACGTGCTGGGCACAACGGTCGAGACCAAGGTACGATTCCTCGACCGGCGGGAGGGCCCATCCCGTTGCGACCCGCGGATCTCCGGGAGCCCGCCACCGGTGCCACTCCGGGCGCCGCGCGTCCAGCACGAAGCGGATCTGCATCGACCCCGACTTATAGTTATAGCGACGCGGGCCAGCCAGGCGCGGACCCCGCCCAGCCTGCGGCCCGCGCGCCGCGGGCAGCGCCCCGCCGGAGCTAATCCGTCGCCGACTGGCCCGCGTCCGCGCGAACCAGTGAAATCGCCTGGGTCGGGCACGCTTCGATGGCCGCCCTAATCTCCGCCTCGGGGTCGCCCTGGGGATCGATCACGATGGCGACGGTGCTGTCGTCCTGGTCGAAGGTGCCCGGCGCGTACCAGCAGCACTGCGCGGAGCCCATGCACAAGCCACGGTCGATCCGGATCTCCCGGGAGTCGTCGGTTGGCACTGCTCTTCCTTCCTTTGATGCTCAGGGCCGGTCGCCGCGCGGGCGGTGGGAGGCTCAGGCCTTGGGCGTGAGCTCCAAGAAGAGCTTGGTCAGGCCGCGGAACATGTAGGTGGGCATGTAGTCGAAGCGACGGTTCCCCTCGGGGCCATGGTCGGCCTCCGAGATCCGGATGTCATCCGTGCGGTCGAAGAGCCGCTCGATGGTGATCCGGACCTCCGAGCGGGCCAATGGAGCGCCGGGGCAGGTGTGGACACCGTGCCCGAAGGCCAGGTGATTCCGAGCGTTCGCCCGGTCGAGCAGGAACTCCCCCGGAGACTCGAACCGGCGGGCATCGCGGTTGGCGCCGCTGTTGAGGAGCATCACCGGAGTCCCGGCAGGGAGGTCGACCCCAGCCAGCTGCGTGGTCTTGAGCGTCAGCCGAAACTCGCCCTTGATGGGCCCCTCGAACCGGAGGGTCTCCTCGATGTACTTGGGGATCAGCTCGCGCTTCTCACGCAACAGCGTCTGCAGGTCGCCGTCCTCGGCGATCCGCTTGAGCGCCGTGCCCAGCAGGCGGACCGTCGTCTCTTGGCCCGCAGAGAACAGATTGGAGGCGATCCGGGCGCAGTCGATGAGCTCGGGCGTGGAGCCGTCAGGGAACGTGGCGTTCGCCATCCCGCTGAGGACGTCGCCGCGGGGTTCGCGGCGGCGGTCCTCGATCGCCTCGATGAAGTAATCGTAGAGCGCCGCGAGGCCGCCGTGGCTCGAGCCATCCTCCTCGCCGGAGGTCCCCACCCCCACGCCGGGTACCCGGTCGATGCTGAAACCGTTCTTCCGAAGCAGGAGCTGGTGATCCTCCTCGGGAACGCCGAGGAGATCGGCGACGACGAGCAGTGCGTATGGGTGGGCGTACTGCGTCATCAGCTCGAACCGGTCCAGAGGCAGCACGACGTCAAGCTGGCGATCGGTGAGTCGCCAGATGAACTCCTCGTTCTCCTTCAACCGCTTGGGGGTGATCAGGCCCATCAGGATGGCGCGGTGCGCGGTGTGCTTGGGGGGGTCGAAGGCGACGATCTGGTCGCCCATCGGCAGGTCGTCGCGATACTGGGCGACGATGTCGGTGATGTCGTCCCCGGTGAGCTCTACCGGGAACGGCGGCACCGGACCGGAGACGATCGTGCTCGAGGAGAACGTCGCGGGATCGCGGAGCACCTCCATCGCCTCCTGGTGACCGGCGACGAGAGCCACCCCGTGCGTGGGCTCGCGCCACACAGGACGGTTGGCCGCGAGGTACTCCAAAAGCGGGTACGGATCGAGGGCGAGCTGGGGGTCGTTGAAGAAGTCGACATTATTGAGGTCGGTCACGCCGGTGCTCCAGTCTCTGTGCTGCGAACGAAATCAGGTGGATGATGGCCAGCCTGGCGGGCGTCGCGGGTCGGCGACGGCCGGAGATGGGTGACGATGGGCCCGCAGGCCCCGCGGGCCGGATCTGCGGGTGGCTCGGCCGGACCACGGGCGCTCATCGAGCGTCGAGGGGGAAGCCCTCCATGCCCGGATCGAGCTGCAGTCCGAAGACGTTGAAGGCCATCGCCAGCATGTCGTAGGCGCCGATGGTGAAGACGATGTCCATCAGCTGCTGACGGTCGAAGTGACCCTCGAGCGCGGCCCAGGTGGCGTCCGAGACGTAGCGCTCGGCGACGATCTCGTCCACCGCGCGCAGCAGCGCCGCCTCGACGGGCTCCCAGACCGGTGAATCTGGCCCCTCGGAGATCGCGTCGATCTCGCGGTCGCTGAGCCCCACGGCCTTGCCCATGCGCACATGTTGGGCCCACTCGTACTCCCCATCGCGCACCCAGGAGACCCGCACCGTGACCAGCTCCCGGACCCGGTCGGTCAGGGTTGAGGCGAACAGGTGGTTGTTGAAACCCAAGAACGCCTTCGTGAGCGCCGGGTGCCAGGTGAAGATGCCCAGGATGTTGGCGACCGGGCGCGGCTCCTGCGGCGCCTGCGGGGCCGGCTCGTCCCGAGGCGGGGCACTGGCATTCTTCGGCGGCGCCAGCACGGACAGGGCTTCACCCACCTCCGAGTCCCAATCGGACCGATCCCGGGGCGGGATGCGTACGGGGTAGGGCGATGAGGTCATGTCCATCCTAAATATACTGATCGGTCTGAACCAAACTGTGGTGGACCTCACGTGAGGTTGTCAAGGAGCACGCCGCGCCCCGCGCAAGCCGCCGCGGGGTCGACGCGACCCCGCGGCCGGCTGCGCTGTTGGGCCCTGGGAGCCGATCACCAGCCAACGAACGAGCCTCCGTTGACACTGATGGTCTGTCCAGTCACGTACGACGCCCCGTCCGAGCACAGGAACGTGCACGCGGCGGCGATGTCGTCGCCGGTGCCGAGGCGCCCGACCGGGATGTTGCGGGTCAAGGCCTCCTTGCTGCCCAACGCCCCCCCGGACTGCTGCTGCTCAACCATCGGAGTCCAGATGGCGGACGGCGCGATGTTGTTGACCGTGATTCCCTGCGGCGCCAGCTCCAGGGCGAGCGTCTTCCCAAACGCGATGACGCCGCCCTTCGAGGCGGCGTAGTGCGTCATCGTCGGGGCACCGCGCTGGGCGCTGGAGGAGGAGATGAGCACGACTCGGCCCCATCCAGCCTCGATCATGCCGGGGACCACCGTCTGCACGCAGTTGAAGGTGCCAGTCAAGTTGACGGCCATCACCTGGTTCCACGACGCCAGGCTGATCCCGACGAAGGGCTCCGAGCGCGCGACACCGGCGCTGGTCACCACGATGCCGACCGTGCCGAGGTCGCTCTGGGTCTGCTTGACGGCGTCCTCGACCTGTTCCCGGTCGCTGACGTCGACGACACACGCGATGGCCTTCCCGCCAGACTCTCGGATTGCGTCTGCCGCCTCCTGCGCCTTCGCCTGGTCGAGGTCGACGACCGCGACGGCGTGCCCCTCCCTGGCCAGGTGCTCGCAGATCGAGAGCCCCATTCCCGAGGCCCCTCCGGTTACGAACGCAACACGCTCCATGGCTCGCCCATTCCCCTCCGGCCTCACGGCCTGACAACTATTAACCGCGCCGAAACGCGCGTCTGGGGATTCTTCAAGGAATTGTATCGACGTGTCAACTAATTTGGGCGCGGCCCACCCAGCAGGAACGTCGGTTGACAACCACCCCATTCGTATCGAATATTCGACCAACTGGTCAATAAAAGATTGAGGGAGCTGGGAAGCCGTGCCGCACCTGACCATTCGCGTTGGTGAGGGCAGCGTCCGTGAGTACGACGTGGCCGAGGGCACCTCGATCATGGAGGTCGCCGTGCGCGACGGCGTCCCCGGCATCGTCGCACTGGTGCGGGGGGCCCTCACCTGCGCCACCTGCCACGTGTACGTGGACGAGGACTATCTCGACGCAGTGGGCGAGGTCGACAGCGACGAGGACGAGATGCTGCACGACGCAGTCGAGCGCCGCGCAAGCAGCCGATTGTCGTGCCAGATCGAGATGAGCGACGCCTTGAACGGCCTGACGGTCGAGATCGGCCCGAGCTCGTGAGAGCTTCGTGACCTCGGAACCGACTGCCGGCGTCCTGATCGTCGGCGGCGGCCAAGCCGCAGTCCAGTTGGCGATCTCGCTTCGCCACCTCGGCGCCGACGAGCCGATCACGATCCTTAGCGAGGAGCAGCGCCCGCCGTACCAGCGTCCCCCGCTCTCGAAGGCCTACCTCCTAGGCGCCGTCAACTCCGAGTCGCTGGAGTTCCGCTCGGAGGAGTTCTACGCACGCGAACGGATCGCGGTGCGCACCGAGCACCGGGTACTCGACGTACGGCTGCCGGCGGACGGCGAGCCAGGGGTGGCGACGTGCGACAACGGCACGACGCTCGAGTTCAGCCGGCTCGCCCTCGCGACGGGGTCGCGGCCGCGCCGCCTGACCGTGCCGGGCGCGGAGCTGGACGGGGTCTGCTATTTGCGTGATCTCGCCGACGCGACTGAACTCAAGGAGCGCATGCAGGACGCCGAGCGCGTGCTCGTCGTCGGCGGCGGCTTCATCGGCCTCGAGGCCGCAGCGGTCGCCCGTTCGCGCGGCAAGGACGTGACCGTCGTCGAAGCAAGCGACCGGCTCGTCGGCCGCGTCGTCTCCCCGCTCGTGTCCGACTTCTATCGCGAGGCACACGAGCGCCGCGGCACCCGCCTGCTGCTGGGCGCTTCGATCGAGAGGATCGAGGGTCGAGCGGGACGGGTCGCGGCCGCCCACCTGGACGGCGGCGAGCGCGTCGCTATCGAGCTCATTGTCGTCGGCATCGGGGTCGAGCCCCGGGTTGAGCTCGCCCGACAGCTGGGGCTCGAGGTCGACAACGGCATCGTGGTCGACGAGTTCGCGCGGACCAGCGACCCCCGGGTCGTCGCCGTGGGGGATTGTGCAGCGACGCCACACCCCTCGGCCGACGGACTGGTTCGGCTGGAGTCCGTCGGACACGCCGTCGACCACGCCAAGTGCGCCGCCGCCGCCCTGACCGGTGCGCCGGTGAGCTACGACGCGGTGCCGTGGTTCTGGTCCGACCAGGACACGCTGAAGCTGCAGATCGCAGGGCTCTCCGGAGGCTTCGACCAGACGGTCCTGCGCGGCGACCCCGGCGAGGAGCGGTTCTCGGTCTTCTACTTCCGCGACCAAAGGCTGATCGCGGTGAACTCCATCAACTCGCCTCGGGACTACATGGCGGTCCGACGCGCCCTCACGACCGGGCACCGGATCACGCCCGAGGCCGCCGCGGACGCCGACAATCCGCTGCGGCCGGCGCCTGCGGATCTCTGAGGCCGCAAGGAACGCATCCACCGGTGCCGATTTCCCGGCGACGTCGGCGGCATCCGCGGGTGGGATTTTTGGTGTTAGGTGTTGACCGATCAATACATACCCCCTAGCGTCGCCATCAGCGGCTGTGTGGTGGCAATCACAGGGTGCGATAGGGACAGATCGGGCTCACAGGAAGGCACTGTCAGTGACACACGCGCACCGCGGAGACCGTAGGTCCTCCTAACGCGGAGGCCGGCTCGGGCCGGCGTGGATTCCCCCGTGCCGTCTAGCGACGGCGGTGCGCCCCAGGAGGGCCCCGCCTCGTGAGCGGCGCATCTGACGCCCGAGGCGCCGGCGGCACCCACAGGTCCGCCGTCTCCGATCCAGCAACGACCCCCTCATCCTTGGGGCCTCTCGACGGGCTCACCTCGAGTCCCCGTCCGGCTGGGCCCATCCCCGCCCAGGTTCCCCACACGACATGCAGCAGACGAGCCAGCCCACTGGAGCGTTCGCACCACCGACACCACTCTCTGAGGAGCGAGATGACCACGGACACCGGCCGAGACCGCCTGGCCGCACCACGAGCTCGGATTCAAGCTGAGCGACTGGAGGCTCAAGGGAGGCGCCTACGAGAGCGACACGCTGGGCTCCGTCTCGGTGGACTCCCGTGCGATGCGGCTGGCACCAGTCTCCTCGGGCACGGACCCGTCCAGCGCCTGGCTCCCACTCCAGACGGGCGGCGACCCGGCGCGACGCGTTGGGCTGGGCGATGACCGCGCAGACGGTGACCAAGCCCAGCGCCGCTCCGGCGCCGTCGGCCGGCGCGCAGACCCCCAAGCGGCGCCGCCTGGTGTGGAGCTCTATGGCGAAGCGGGTGATCCGCGCCCTTCTGGTGATCTTCCTCGTGACGATCGCGTCGCTGAGTCTGCTCGACCTGGCTCCGGGCTCGGCGGCGGACGCGATGCTCGGCGAGGACGCCACTCCCGAAACGGTCGCGGCTCTCAACGCCGAGCTCGGCCTCGACGATCCGCTGTGGCAGCGGTACGGCGACTGGCTCGGCGGGGCCGTACAGGGCGACCTGGGGACCTCCCCCATCAGCAGGGTGCCAGTGAGCGAGGCGATCGTGGACCGCCTGCCGGTCACCTTGGAGATCGCTGTGCTCGCCCTGCTCATGGCGCTGGTGCTCTCGGTGATCCTCGCGGTTGCCGCTGCCTCGCTGCCGGGCAGTCTCCTGGACCGCGGCATCGCGGGCATCACCTCGGTACTCCTCGCCGTCCCCGCCTTTGTGGCCGGACCGATCCTGATCTACTTCCTGGCGGTGCAATCGGGATACTTCCCGGTCTCGGGGTGGACCCAGCTAGGTGACGGCCTGGGGGAGAATCTGCGCGGCGCCTTCCTGCCGGCGTTCGCGGTGGCCCTCACCGAGATCGCGGTCTTCACCCGGCTGCTGCAGTCCGACCTGGTCGGGACCCTGCGTGAGGACTACGTGGCCGCCGCCCGCGCCAAGGGCATGACCCGAGCCTACGTGATGTTCCGGCACGCTCTTCGTCCCTCGTCGTTCTCGCTCATCACCGTGGCGGGCATCAGCCTCGGGCGTCTCATCGGCGGCACGGTCGTCGTCGAGACCCTGTTCGGGCTCCCGGGGCTCGGGCAGCTCGTCTCGACGGCGATCTTCGGCCGCGACATCATCACCGTCCAGGGGATCGTCGTCTTCGTCGCCGTGGTCTATGTGGGCGCCAACACCCTGGTCGACATCAGCTACGGGTTGCTAGACCCGCGGGTCCGGAAGGCGGAACGAGGATGACTACCTTCACCACGTCGACAGCCGAGAGCGACGTCACTCCGGTGCCGGTCGCGTTACCGGTGGTACCGGCGCCCAAGCGCAAGAGGTCGGCGATCGTCTACTCGTGCTATGCCTGGCTGGGGGTTCTTCTCTGCGCAGCGCTCCTCGCGGGGGTGCTCCCGGTCGCGGGCTACTCCGAGCCGGTCGACACCTCGAGGCTGCGGCCCGGCCTCGGCTCCATTGACCTGCTGCTGGGGACCGACAGCTTCGGTCGCTCGATCCTCGCGCGGTGCATCCACGGAGCGCAGGTCTCACTGCTCATCGGCCTGATGGCGGCCACGGCCGGCCTCGTGGTCGGCACCACGCTGGGCCTGCTGGGCGGCTACCTGGGTCGCCGGACCGACTGGGTGATCAGCCTGCTCACCGACGCCATGCTGGCTTTCCCGCCCCTGATCCTGCTGCTGGCCCTGGCCTCCATCCTGACCCCGAGCATCACCACGATCACGGCTGGCCTGACGCTGCTCACGATTCCGACGTTCGTGCGGCTGGCGCGCGCCCAGACGATCGCTTGGTCGTCTCGCGAGTTCGTGCGAGCCGCCAAGAACATGGGGGCCAGCAACACCCGGATCCTCATCAAGGAGATCCTGCCCAACGTCCTGCCGGCGCTCGGCGCGTTCTTCCCGATCGTCGCAGCGGCGCTCATCGTCGCGGAGGGCTCCCTCAGCTTCCTCGGCTTCGGCATCCCCTCGCCCCGTCCCAGCTGGGGCGGGATGATCAACGACGGGCGCAGCTCGATCGCCACCGACCCGCACCTGGTCTTCGTACCGGCTGCCGTGATCTTCCTGACCGTCTTCGCTCTCAACCAGGTGGGCGACCACCTGCGGCAGCGGTTCGACCGCACCATGCACGACTGATCGACGACGGCAACGTCGTTGCCTTCGAGCTGAAGTTCTCCATCCCGAGGAAAGGTTCAACATGTCCGTGAGAAAACTCGCCCGCGCGACCGCAGCCGCTCTGGCCTGCGGCCTCGTTCTGAGCGCATGCGGCGGCAGCGGCAGCGGCGGCGGCGGCGGCGGCTCGGCCGACGGCCCCAGCGGAGAGCCCGTCCAGGGCGGCACCGCGACGGTCATCCAGCCCGCCGACCCGCGGAGCCTCGATCCCGTCGTGCTCCATAACAACGTGAGCGGCCAGTCGATCCTGGGCAACGCCCTGTACGGCCAGCTCATCCTCAACGACCTCGAGACGAACGAGACCGTGCCCCGCATGGCCGAGTCGCTGGAGACCTCGGACAACGGCCTGACGTGGACGCTGAAGCTGCGAGACGGGATCACGTACTCCGACGGCACCCCGATGAAGTCCGAGGACATCAAGTTCAACTGGGAGCACATGGGCGACCCCGCAGTCGCGTCGGGCTACCTGACCGATTCGCTGACCATCACCGCCGTCGAGGTCGTCGACGACCTGACCGTCGACATCACCCTGGTCTCCCCCGACGCGCAGTTCCCCGCGCTGATCCGGGAGACGGCTCTCAACTGGATCGGCAAGCCCGCGACGATCAAGGCAGGTCAGGCCGAGGTCGATGCCAACCCGATCGGAGCCGGGCCGTTCGTCCTGGCGGAGTGGCGGCGCCAGGACGTCATCAAGCTGGTCCGCAACGAGAACTACTACGACGCCCCGAGGCCCTACCTCGACGCGATCGACATCCGCACGATCACTGACCCCGAGCAGCGGATCAACAACCTGATCAGCGGCGGCGCGGACCTGACCACGGAAAGCTCGTGGCTCAACCTCGACAAGGCCCAGAACGAGGGTCTGCAGATGCTGAACCACCAGGAGGGCGGCGGCGTCGGCCTGGTCCTCAACACCCGGCGCCCCCCGTTCGACGACGTGCGGGCGCGGGCTGCTCTGTCGGCGGCGATCGACCTTGAGCTTGTCGACGACGCCGTCAACAACGGCACTGGGCAGGTTCCCACCCATCTGTTCACCGAGGACTCGCCGTTCTTCGAGGACATCCCGATCCACGAGCACAACCCCGACGAGGCCCGGAAGCTGTTCGACGAGCTGGAGGCCGAGGGCAAGCCGGTGAAGTTCACCATCATCGCGTTCAGCCCCGCATCGCAGGTCCTCATCTCGAGCATCCAGACCCAGCTGAGCGCCTACGACAACGTGACCGTGGAGTCGGAGACGATCGACATGGCCCAGTACGCAACGCTCGCCCGCGACCACGACTACGACGTCATCATGAGCTCCATGGGTGAGAATCGCTTTTGGATGACTCTCTTCAGCAAGTCCCAGAGAAACCACAGCGGGATCAACGACCCGGAGCTCGACAAGGCGCTGACGGACGCTCGGACCGCGACGACCGACGAGGACCGGCGGGCGCACTACCGCATCGTCCAGGAGCGGTTCGCAGAGCTGAAGCCGATGATCATGTACACCCGGGCCGCCATGGGTGTTATCGCCAACTCCAAGGTCGGCGGACTCCAGCAGTACGGCTTCGGCTCGCTGCTCCCCGACACCCTGTGGATCGAGGAGTGACCGGCGTCCAGCCCGAGCGCGGGGCGGGTCAGGAGGTGATCAGCGACGCGCCCCTGCTTCGGGTTCGCAACCTTCATGCTCACATCGGCTCCGTCCGCGGGGTGGTGCGTGCGGTGGACGGCGTCAGTCTCGACGTCGGCCGCTCGCAGGCCCTCGGCGTCGTCGGCGAGTCCGGATCCGGCAAGTCCGTGATGGCCCGCGCCATCATGGGCCTGATGCCACCCCGCTCGGGGCGGTCGGGGGAGGTCCTCTTCCAGGGGCGGGACCTGCTGACCCTCGGTCGCAAGGAGCTGGAGGAGGTCTGGGGCAAGCAGATCGCGATGGTCTTCCAGGACCCCGGCCGGTCCCTGAACCCGGTCGTGCGCGTGGAGCGCCAGCTCACCGAAGGGATGCGTCGCCATCTCGGGGTGAGCAAGTCCGAGGCCCACGGTCGGGCCCTCGACCTCCTCAAGGAGGTCGGCGTGCCCGACCCGGAGCGCCGGCTGCGCAACTACCCGCACGAGCTGTCCGGCGGGATGCGTCAGCGGGTGATGATCGCGACCGCGCTGGCGTGCGAGCCGGATCTCCTCATCGCCGACGAGCCGACCACCGCGCTCGACGTCACCATCCAGCGCCAGATCCTCGATCTGCTCCGCCGGGTCCAGGTGGAGCGAGGCATGTCGCTGATGCTGATCAGCCATGACCTGGCAGTGGTGGCCGGACGCACCGACCGGGTCTCGGTCATGTACGCGGGCAAGCTCGCCGAGATCGGCTCGACCCGGCAGGTCTTCGACGCACCCCAGCACCGCTACACGCACGCGCTGCTGGGGGCGACGCCGACCATCGACCATCAGCGGCACACCCCGCTGCGGTTGATCTCCGGCTCGTTGCCGCCTCCGACGAACCTGCCCCCCGGGTGCCGGTTCGCCCCTCGGTGCGAGTACGCGCTGGATGCCTGCACCGATCCGGGACCGGTCATGGAGTCCGTCGGCAGCGACCACGACGTGGCCTGCCTCAACCGCGCGTCCTCGGACGCCTCATCGATGGTGGGTGATCTCGTTGGCCGGTAGCGGAACCGCCCATCTTCGAGGTGAAGGCACGCTCCTGCGGGTCGAGGACCTCGAAGTCGAATACCACACCAAGGGAGGCTCGTTCAAGGCCGTCGCCGGCATCAGCTTCGATGTCGAGCAGGGCGAGACGCTCGGCATCGTCGGTGAGTCGGGGTGCGGGAAGTCCACCACCGGTCGGGCCGTGCTGCGTCTCGACCCGATCGCCGGCGGGCGGATCCGCTACGGCGAGGACTGGATCGAGGCCATCCCCGAGAAGCGGATGCGCAAGCTGCGCCGCGACATGCAGATGATCTTCCAGGACCCGGTCGCCTCGCTGAACCCGCGGCGCTCGGTCAAGGAGATCGTCGTCGAGGGGATGACGATCGAGGGGGAACCCGAGTCCGCTCGCACCAAGATGTCCGAGGACATGCTGGCGCAGGTCGGTCTGGCCGACGAGCGCTTCCCGGCCATGCTGCCGCGCCAGCTGTCCGGGGGGCAGGCGCAGCGAGTCGCGATCGCTCGCGCGCTCGCACTGAGTCCGCGGCTGCTGATCTGCGACGAGCCGGTCTCCGCCCTGGACGTGTCGGTGCAGGCGCAGATCCTCAACCTGCTCGAGGAGCTGAAGCAGGAGTTCAACCTGACGATCGTCTTCATCGCCCACGACCTCGGCGTGGTGCGGACCGTCAGCGACAACGTCCTGGTGATGTACCTCGGGAAGGTCTGCGAGTACGGCGACTCCGTGGAGGTCTACGACAACCCGGCCCACCCGTACACGCGGGCGCTGCTGGACTCGGTGCCGCTCACCGATCCCGACAAGGGCTTCGCGGGGCCGGCGCTGAAGGGCGACATGCCCTCGCCACTCAGCCCGCCCGAGGGCTGCAGGTTCCAGTCGCGGTGCCCGAAGGCGCAGGACCTCTGCGTGCAGGAGGAGCCGGTGGTCCGCGAGGTCCGACCCGGCCAGTACGTCGCCTGCCACTTCCCTCTCGAGGTAGGCGAGGAGTCCGCGGCGGCGGAGTAGTCGCGTCTCGGACGACCCATCGGCGGCGGGCCCGGGTCCTCGACCGCCGGGCGGCGCTGGCCGTCCACACCGGCGCCCGCAGCACCCGGCGACCCCGCAAGCCGCCGCCGCAGCACCGGGCGGCGGAGATGCCGTCGATGGCGCCCGTCGCTGCGGGTAGGCCCGCTCCGCCGCGGGTAGACCACACTTCGCGCTCTCACGAATTGGAGCAGCCACGCCGGAGTATCCGCGCCCCCGGGCAACGCGCGCTCGTGCTGCCCTCACATCCGCGAAGAGCCCCGAGCGCCGACTCAGTCAGACACGGCCCGGGGGCTGAGTTCGTCGAGTCCAGTGATGACTGACAAAATGACTAGCGTCAGTGGACGCTCTCAGCACGAATGTGCACATGGCACGCCCCAGTAGCTCAGCGGATAGAGCAGCCGCCTCCTAAGCGAAAGGTCGCAGGTTCGACTCCTGCCTGGGGCACCAGAGCGTCGTTGTACGAACCAGCGACGTTTCCGGTTTGAACCGTCCCGTTTCCGCCTGCTGTCTGGCGGGCGAGGGCGGTGGCCGGGACTTCGGGGTTGAACAGGGTGCCGAAGGGCACTCCAGGTTCGGCGTCGATGGCGTCGTCGTCGGTGACGGTGAGCGGTCGAAGAAGGACTTGGTTGGCGATGCGGCGTAGTGAGTCGTCGATGCTCACGTAGATCGCGTGGGCGTTGCCTGCCAGGGCTAGGCAGTCATCGAGGTGGGCGCGGGCTTGGTCGTAGTCGATCTCGCTGGCCTCGGTGCGTGAGTCGAGGAACGCGATCTGACGCGCGATGCGGTCCTGCTCGGTCTTGAGCAGGTCCAGTGGCACGGCCCCTCGTTAGTGGGCCTGGAGCAGCTTGGCGCGCTCGTCGTAGAGGCGGTCGCGTTCGACGACCTGCGCCTTGCGTTCGGTCTGACACTCCCGAGATGCGGGAGCTGAGTGAGGCTGTACCTCAGTCGACCCCATCGACGATCAGGGACTGGGGCTCGGTGAACTTCCGGATGCCGTCGCGGGCGCCCTCGCGCCCCAGGCCGCTCTGTGACCGCGCCGAAACCCGCCGAAGCGCACTGAAGGAGCGAGACCATGCCGCGGTTGACCCCGACCATGCCGGCCTCGACCATCGCCTCCGAGCACAAGGAGCCATCCCCCCTTTGTCACGTGTCGCCCTAGACCCGCGACCCCGACAGGTAGCCCGCCAAGGCCAGGCCGACACCGGCCACGAGCACGCCGAACCCGTAGACGAACGCGTGGGCCATGCGCCCCTCGCGCGCCATCTGGACCGTCTCGTAGCTGGCCGTGCTGAAGGTGGTGTAGCCCCCCAGCAGGCCGGTCCCCACCACGGCGCTCACGTCAGTGTCCGCGATGCGGCTGACGACCAGGCCGGTGAGGAACCCGAGCGCAAGAGAGCCGGTGAGGTTGATGATGGCGGTGGACCAGGGGAACCACGAGTCGTGGGTGCGCGCCTTGATCGCGCCGTCCGCCACGTAGCGCAGCGCGGCACCCACCCCGCCCCCGAGGACCAGGAGGAGGAACAGCCCGGCGGTCATGGCGCCTCCCCCGGCGGCTGGTCGCCGCGACGTGGGCTCCGAGAGCCGGCGACGATCCCGGCGATGGTCGCCGCGGCGCCCAGCGAGACCGTGAGAAGGGCGTAGAGCAGCCCCACCGCGAGCCGCTCGTCGTCGAGCAGCACCGCCGTGTCCGTCGCCAGGGAGCTGTAGGTGGTCAGCCCGCCACAGAAGCCGGTGCCGAGCAGGAGCTTCAGGCGCGCGGTGGTCAGGGGCCCGGGATCCCGGCGGGTCAACGCCTCGTAGAGGTAGCCCAGCAGGAAGGCGCCCACCAGGTTGACCACCGGAACCACCACCGGGACGCCGTCCAGGTCGGAGACGGCGAGCGAGAGCCCTTCCTGGGTGCCGGCGCCCACACCGCCACCCACCAGCACCAGTCCGATGGAGGAGGCACGCAGGTAGGCCGGTCTGCTTGTGCTCACCGTGCCTCCCCGTGGCCGCTGACCGTGACGAGCCGTTGCTCGGCGGAGGGCCCTCCGCCACGGCGCTGGTGAGTGGTCCTCGAGGCCGACACCCGCCATGACAGCATGCTGCGTGCGATGACGCGCACATGGGTGTGCACCGGTGAGGGTCAGCAGCACCGTCGCTGGTCCTCGACGCCCCCATTGCCCGCCCGCGTCCCGGACGAGTGGCGCAGCGGGACCGAGGTGGGTGCATGGAGTGGCGGGTCGAGGTAGAGGCTCTCAGCGTCCGGAAGAGGTCCACGAGCGTGGCGCCGGGGAACAGGCCCCGAGCAGGAGCCAGACCGGGCCCCTCCTGACCCGTCAGGCGTACGCCCCGGGCCGCGCCCGGTGTGACCAGGTCCCGCTGGGAGAGGGGGTCTGGGTGCGGTCCTGGACATGGTCGCGGGCCCGGGGGTACGGCACGCCTCCCATTACCACATGTCGAACTGCTTGTGAATAGAGGCTCGTGACTCTCTGAATCCGGGCCTGGTGGCTCTGCTGACGCCATCGGAAGGCAACTAGACCGGTAGCCGGACCCATTTCCCCAGCAGAAGGTCGTCGACGCCATGAACCTGGCCCCCCGCGAGATCGACAAGCTCCTCATCGACCAGGTCGCAGACCTCGCGCGTCGCCGGCGCGATCGCGGCACCAAGCTCAAGTTGAGCGAGGCGGAGGCGCTTATCCCCGAAGCCATCCTCGAGGCCGCGCGCGACGTCAGGTCTGCGGCCGAGTGCATGGAGCTGGGCAAGCATGTCGTCTGCGAGCTCGGGAGCATGCCCGGCGTGCGGCTTCGGCTAGCCCTGCTGCAAGTCGAGGCGACCTTCGTCGACGGCAGCAAGCTCGTCTCCTGCCACGATCCCGTGGCGGCGTGACCATGCTCCCCCCAGGAGGACAGCACGCGACGACTACGATCCTCGTGGGCGGTCATGAGAGCGCCAATGGGGCCGACCTCCTACCGCTCCTGCAGGCGCTGCCCTCCGCGCTGGTGACCCGGCCGGGTCGAGCGCTGCACGACGCCGTCGTGACGGAACTCGCCGCGGGCGGCTCCGTGGTGGCCGTTCTCCCGATGACGTGGGGGCGAGACCCGGGCATGGTGGCGGATACGGCGAAGACCCTGAGGTGGCTTGCCGGTGGGGCAGGGGCCGGCCGGCTGGCGCTCTGTGCCGACTTCGGCACCCAGGATCATCTCGTCACCTGGCTGCGACGGGCCGCCATCGAGACCGCGCGGGATCGCCCGGGAGCGGGACTGCTGCTCGCCGCCGCCGCCGCCAACCCGTTCGACGACGCGGACCTGCACCGTGTCGCTCACCTCGTGGGAGCCCACGGTGCCGGCGTGCCGGTGGAGCCCGCCTGCCTGAGCAACGCCGCCGACCTCGCCTCTGCCGTACAACGGGCACGGCTGCTCGGCAGCGACGAGGTCATCGTGGTGCCGGCCGGCTTCGCGCGGTTCGCACCCGTTGCTCTGCCGGCCGGGCGCGTGTCCTTCTTCGGGCCTCTACTGTCCCCCCAGGCGGTGGTCGACGTCGTGGGGCGCCGTACGCGCGAGGCGTGCCACGACCTGGCTCACGGCGACGACGGCATCACGGCCGGGCTGCTCGCCGACCACGGGCACGGCTATGCCCACCCGAACGCGCGGGAGGGCGAGGTTGCCCACGCCCCTCCCCACCCCCCGGCTGCTCATTCCCACTCCCACCCCTCGACCGTCGCCGAGCCCACGACCGCGGGTCGCACTCCAGCGGCGCGGGCCGAGACACGCCACCGCGAAGGTCGCGAGCCCTCCCCCACCGAGCACCTCTCCTCCCCCCATTGACCGAGGGCGGGTCACGCGCGTGGCCCACGACGAAGGGACCCACTCATGCCTGGCAGCCGCAAGGATCACCACCACGACCCAGCCGGTGCTCTGGCCGATCGACTCCTACGCGGTCAAGCCGCGACTGGTGATCAAAGGCGGGTTCATCACCTGGGGCCACATGGGCGACCGGAGGGCCTCGCTGCCGTCGCAGTCCCTGCCGATGAACCAGCCCTTCTTCCTGGCCCGAGGTCTCGATGACCACGATCCCCATCCCCGACCTGCTGGTCAGCCTGCAGCTCTCGGACTCCGCCTTCCCCAGCGGGTTCTCCACGATGTCGCACGGGCTGGAGGGCTATGCCCAGGCCCACGCCGTCGACCGGGGCGGGGTCGAGGGGCTCCTGAAGGGCCTCCTGCTCCACTCGCTGGGGCCGGGCGACGCCACGGCGCTCGCCCGCGCCCACGACGCGATCCAGGCGGGCGACTGGGCGCGGGTGTGCCTCATCGACCACACCCTGTTCGCCGCCAAGCTCAATGCCGAGATGCGCCGAGCCAGCGTGCGCAGCGGACACCAGATCACCGATGTGGCGCTCGAGGCGATGAGCGGGCCCCCGCTCTACGAGTGGCACCGGATGGTCACGGCCGAGGAGACGCCGGGCTGCCAGGCGGTCGCGACCGCCGTGGCCTACGCGAGTGCCGGAGTGCCGATCCAGCAGGCGGTCGCCTCCGACCTGTCGGCGTTCTCCGTGAGCTTCCTCGGTGCGGCGCTGCGGTTGCGCCTGCTCGACCGCCGCGACGTGCAAGTGGTGCTGCACGCCGTCGGCCCGACCATCGCCGAGGTGACCGAGGAAGCAGCCCGACGACCACTGGAGGACCTGGGCGGCTGTGTGCCGATGGCAGACGTGATGTCCGCCCAGCACGAGCGGGCGCAGGGTCGGCTCTTCGCGAGCTGAGCCAGCGCCCGGCCACGACCCAACGACGACGAGGTGGATGAATGAAAGAGAACGTGCTGCGCATCGGGATCGGCGGCCCGGTGGGCTCCGGCAAGACCGCCCTGACGGAGGCCCTCGTGCCGCGGCTGCTCGCCACGGGGCGGCAGCCCGCCGTGATCACCAACGACATCGACACCCGGTATCTCCGGACGAACGCGGCGGTCACAGAGTCCGACGCGATCCCGGTCCGAGACGGCAAGCCGGTGATCCTCACCAACTCACTCACGAGCGAGGGCGTCGACGAGCTGCAGGACCTCCTGCTCGGCTCCTGGGCAGTGCGACCGAGGGCGCTGACCCGATGACCCTCGCCACCGCCCGTGACATGGCGGACACCACCCCCGTCCCGCCCGAGCCGCCGACGCCGGAGCCCCGCTACGGCGGGCACCGTCTCGACCCCCGCTACTACGAGCCCGCGCGGGTGCCGCCGGAGGTGGCGCGCCACGCCGGCCCGCTGGACACCCTGCCCACCGGCAGCCCGGGCAAGGTCGGGCTGCTGGACCTCGAGTTCGCGCTCACCGGACGGGCGACCGAGCTAGTCGGGCACTACGAGAAGTCGCCGCTGCAGATCATGCATCCCCACTACTACGACCCGGCGCGCCCCGACATGCCCTACACGTACCTGCTCTCGACCGGCGCGGGGGTCATGCAGGGCGACCGCCTGCGCACGGATCTGACCTTCGGGGACGGCACCTCGGCCCACGTGACCGCGGCGTACACGAAGGTGCTGCGGATGGAGCACGACTACGCGGTCGCCCAGACGAACATCGCCCTGGGAGCCGATGCCTACGTGGAGTACCTGCCCGACCCGGTCATCGCCTTCGCCGAGGCTCGGTTCTACCAGCAGACCCGCGTCTCGCTGCCCTCCTCGGCCACGCTCGTCCTCGGCGAGACCTTCGTGGCGGGGCGGCTCGCGCGCGGCGAGCACCACGAGTACTCCGCGCTCGCCTCCGACCTCGATGTGTGCCGCCCCGACGGATCGGTCGTGGCTCTGGACCGGGTGCGACTGACCCCAATCGCCGGCGCCACCGGCGGCCTGGCCGTGCTCGACGACCGCGACGTGCTCTCCATGCTCTACGTGCTCACCGAGCGCGCCGGAGCCGCCGAGATCGGCGACCTGCTGCACCGGGTCCTGAGCCCCTTCGCTGCGGACGGCCTCGTCCTGGGCGTCAGCACGCTGCCGTGCGACGCCGGCGTCTGGGTGCGGCTGCTGGGAGACGACACTCAGACGATGGTGCACGCCCTCACGACGGCGTGGCAGGCCGTACGTGCCCTGCTCACCGACGGCAGTTCCCCGAGGATCCGCAAGAACTGACCGCCAGGAGCCGACCATGTCGACGACCCACGCCGCGGCCCCGCCGAACAGCTGGCTGATGCGCTCCGGCGCCGACGATCTGGAGCTCGGCATGCAGCGGTTCAACGGCACTCATCGGAGCCGCGGCCTTCACCGCGCTCGGCGACCAGGGCTGGTCCTGTCCCGCCACCGTCGCGGGTGGCCTGGCCCGCGCCCGCGCTCGGCGAAACCTCCGAGACCATCAACGAGGGCTCTCCGGCTACTCGGGCGTCCTGACCGCAATCGCGCTGTCCGTCGTCTTCCTGACCAGCTCTACGTACCCGTGGGTCTACATCCTGACGACGTGGGTGCTGCTCGTCGTCGCGGCCTTCGTCCCCGCGCTGAGGCGGCCGTGAGTGCGGGCCCGTGCTGACCTGCAGCTGGAGCTCGAGGGGGTCCGGGTGCGGGGTCGCCGTACCGCCCTGCTCCAGCTCGACGACCTCTCGGTGGCGAGCGGCCAGTGCGTGCTGCTGGGGGCGCCGCCGGGCCCGCAGCACCCGGCTCTCGCGCGGGTGCTGAGCGGGCGTCTCGCGCCCGTCAGCACCGGGTCACTCCGCCGGCGTGCGGGACGTGGTCGCCGGCGGCAGCAGGCGCAGCTGCAGCAGTGCCCCGAAGCGGACGTCGGGCTCGGAGAGGTCCATCTCCCCGACCTCCATGAGCCGGCGCAGCCGGTAGCGGAAGGTGTTGGGGTGGACGTAGAGCCGCTCGGACGCCGCCACGACGTCGCCGAAGGCCTCCAGCCACGCCTGCAGGGTCTCCACGAGGTTCGCGTGATGCTGGGCGTCGTACGCCATCAGGCGCGCCAGCGCCCCCTCGGGCCGGTCGCCGCGCGCCGCCACAAGGTCGCGCATCTCGAGCATCAGGGCCTCGACGTGGATGTCGCTCAGGCGCGCGACGCGGCGCCCGCCGCCGTCGCGCAGGACGCGCAGGGCGCGGTCGACGCTGGAGCGTGAGTGCGCCAGCTCGCCGACGTCGCCCGCGATCGGGCCGATGCCGACGACGGCGTTGCGGCGGTCCCCCACGCGGTCCAGGAACTCCTGCGCGATGCGCGAGGCGCGCTCCTCGGCCCCGTCGGCGCTTCCGGGGACCGGCACCAGCCCGTAGGCCACCCCACCGATCAGGGCGGCGGCCGACTTGGGGTGCACCGCGCTGAGGTGCATGGCGAAGGCGTCGCTCAGCCGCTCCCGCTCGTGAGCGACCACCGCGTCGCCGTCCGCGCCGTCCCCGACATCGGAGCCGGTGACGGCCACGCCGAGCACCATCAGCGGCTGGGCGCCGAGGCCGAGGCGGTCGAGCGCCTCGCGCGCACCGGCCCCACCCTCCAGCGCCGAGCTGAGCAGGTCGGCGCGCAGCCGGCGCTGTACGTCGGCGCCGGCCCGGACGCGCAGCAGGTGCAGCGCCACGAGCTTGGCGGCATCGCAGAGCGCCTCGGTGCGCTCGTCGCTCAGCGGCCCGGGCACGGCGGCCCAGATCGAGCCGAGCACCTCGTCGCCGGCGCGCACCGCGACCGCGACGCGCGGCCGCGTGAAGGTGTTGCCCTCCATCGGGATCGGCGTGATGAAGACCGGCTTGTCGCTGCGATGCAGGTCGCGGAAGACGCCGCGCTCGGACAGGACCCGCGCGTAGCGCTCGGGGACCTGGCGGCCCAGGATCGTCTCGACGCGCGACGGGTCGGCCTCGTCCTGACGACCGGAGAAGGCCAGGACCCGGGAGCTGCGGTCCTCGATCGTGATGGGGGCGTCCAGCAGCGAGGAGATGGCATTGGCCACGGCGAAGAGGTCCCCCGACGGGAGTCCGCCCATCGACTCGGGCTCGGCCACCCCGACGTCGCCCTCGGCGAGCAGCGAGCGGAGCATGGCCGCCAGGTGCGCCCACGGGGCGCCACGACTGAGGCCGAGCAGGGTCACGCCCGACTCCTCGACCGCCGTACGGACCTCGGGGGTGACCTGCACCGGCCCCCGCAACACCAGGCCGGCGGCCCCCTCCCGGCCTAGCGCGCGCAGCAGTGCCACGACCCGGTCCGGCTCGTCGACACCGACCCCGAGCACCAGCGCCCCCGCCGGCAGCAGCGGCATGTCCAACGGGTCGTGGATCACCACGCCGCCGATCTCCTGGGTGCCCTCGGCATCACCGGCCGCCAGGTCGAGCAGGGTGGCGCCCAGGTCGTCCAGGACACGTCCCAGGCTGGCGCGCGGGCGCAGGTTCACGGCGGGGATCACCACCCTGACGGTAGGAAGGTCTGGCTCACCCTACTTCGTCCCCGCGCACAAGATCTGCCCCAGTGTTTGGCCGCCCCCACCACCCGCCCCCCTGACCCGTCAGAGACTTTCTGACGGGCCAGGGGGGAACGGCGTGAGTTGGTGACGGGTCAGCGGTGCCTCAGGCGGGGAGCCACTCGGTGTGGGTGGTGACGGCGGCGAGGGCGTCGGGGAGGGGGTCGACACCGAGGCCGGGGCCGGTGGGCACGGGGAGGTGGCCGTCGACGAGGACGAACGGCGCGGTGACGTCGGTGGCGTAGTAGCGGCCGGAGGCCGACGTGTCGCCCGGCATGGTGAACCCGGGCAGGGCGGCGAGGGCGACGTTGGCAGCGCGTCCCAGGCCGGTCTCGAGCATCCCGCCGCACCACACGGGCACGCTGTGGGCCACGCACAGGTCGTGGATCCGCCGCGCCTCGAGGTAGCCGCCGACCCGCCCGGGCTTGATGTTGACCACCGAGCAGGCGCCGAGCCGGATCGCGGCCGCTGCCGTCCGTGCGGAGGTGATCGACTCGTCCAGGCAGACCGGGGTGGTGATCAACCGGGCGAGGTCCGCGTGACCGAAGAGATCGTCCTCGGGCAGCGGCTGCTCGATGAGGAGCAGGTCGAAGGGGTCGAGGCGCGCGAGGTGGCGCGCGTCCGACAGGGTGTAGGCGGTGTTGGCGTCCACCTGGAGCAGCACGTCGTCGCCGAACCGCTCGCGTACGGCGCGCACCGGCTCGACGTCCCAGCCGGGCTCGATCTTCAGCTTGATCCGGACGTAGCCCTCGTCGAGGTAGCCGCCGACGGCGTCCAGCAGCTGGCCGAGGTCGTCCATGATGCCGACCGAGACGCCGCACGGCACCCGGTCGTGCACGGCGCCGAGCTCACGGGAGAGCGGGCGCCCCTCCGCGCGCAGCTCGGCGTCGAGGACCCCCATCTCGAGTGCGGCCTTGGCCATGCGGTGCCCGTGGAAGGGACCGAGGACCTGGGCGACCAGCGACGCGTCGAGCGGGCCGGCCGCGGCCAGGGCCGGCACCAGGAAGCGGCGCAGCGCGTCGGCGGCACCCTCGATGTACTCCTCGGAGTACAGCGGCGAGGCCATCGCGACGCACTCGCCCCAGCCCTCGGACTCGTCGGTCACGACCCTCAGCAGCAGCAGGTCCCGGGTGGTCTGGGTGGAGAACGACGTCCGGAACGGCGACACCAGCGGCATCGACACCCAGCGCAGCTCGACGCCGGCCAGCTTCATGAGGAGACTCCTTCGGAGGTACGGCGGACGACGTAGCCGCCCGTGCGGTCGAAGCCGGTGATGCGGGCGCCGCCCGCAGCCAGCTCGGTGAGTACGTCGCGGACCGCCCGGCGCCACTCCTGCGCGGCCCGGGGGTCGCTGCGGCGCAGGTCCTCCACGTCGGCGGGGACCGCGACCAGCGAGGTGGTGCCGTCGAGCCGGCCCCGGGCCGGCAGCCCGTCGGGACCGACGCCCAGCGCGACGACGGCGTCGGGTCCGACGACGGGGCGGGGGCCGTCCCCCGTCGCGGCGGCCTGGACGACGGCGGCGCGCAGTGGCCACCGCACCAGCAGCCGGTCGGAGTCGTCGGCGCCGTTGAGGCGGTCGGGCATGGCGCCGTAGAAGTTCGGCAGGTACTCCACGGGCAGGGCGCCCAGCTTGACCAGGTTGAAGTGCGCGTTGCGGCTCACCAGCGGGTCGAAGGTCCAGGCGATCTCGGACACGCCACGCAGCAGCGCCCACGAGCGCTGGTGCAGCTTGAGCGCGAAGCCGACGCTGCGGCCGGTCGCCGCCGACGACACACCGGCGATGTGGCTGTGCAGCGCGTCCTCGGCCGGGGCGTGGAAGAAGCCCACGCAGGCGCCGACGAGCCGGCCGTCCTCGAACGCGCCCCCTACGTAGTTGCCGGCCTTGGTGAAGGCGCGCAGCAGCTCCAGGGTGACCGGCGGGTTGGCATCGCGTCCCCAGATCGTCGCGAACAGGGCCACGACCTCGCCCAGCTCGGCCAGGTCCACCACCTCCCGCACGGAGACCCGGGCGGCCAGCGCCGCGGCGTCGGCCGCCTGTACGGCGAGGTCGAGGTCGGGTGCCCGAGGCACTGTTACGTTGCTCACCCCACCCATGCTGGCCAGGTTCTCCGGCCCCGTCATGGTCGCAGCCCACCAGTCCGGAGCAGGTCGTTCGTCGCCCCAGACGGCTCGAGGCCCGGCCGAGCCGGCTGGTCCTGCAGGAGGTCGGCGACCAAGCGGGCCAGGAGCGTGGTCCGGCCGGCGACGGGCTCCACCAGGACGTGCTCGTGGTCGGCGTGGGCGCCGCCGCCGACCGCGCCGAGCCCGTCGAGCGTGGGGGTGCCCACGCCGGCGGTGAAGTTGCCGTCGGAGGCGCCGCCGACGGCGACGGCGGTGGGCTCGGGCAGGCCGAGCTCGGCCGCGAGGCGACGGACCCGCGCGAACAGCGCGGCCGACAGCGGCTCCTCCAGGGGCGGCCGGTTGGGGCCGCCGAGCACCTCGACCACGGCCCCCTCGAGCACCGGCCGCAGCGAGCGCATCGCGGCGTCGACGCGGTCCTGCTCGGCGATCGTGCGGACCCGCGCGTCGACGGAGAACGACGCCGCGGCCGGGACCGTGTTGGTCGTGGTGCCCGAGCGCGCGGCGGTCGGGGTGACCGTCGTGCCCAGGTCCGGGTCACCCAGCGCGGCGACGACCAGCGCCTGGTGCGCCAGCTCGAGCGTGGCGTTGACTCCCCGCTCGGGCTCGAGCCCGGCGTGGGCCGCACGGCCGGTGACCCGCACGTCGTACAGGGAGACGCCCTTGCGGGCGGTCTTGAGGGCCCCGCCGTCGGCGGACGCCTCCAGCACCAGCGCGGCCGCCGCCTGGCGCGCCTCGTCCTCCACCAGCCCGCGCGAGCTGGGCGAGCCGAGCTCCTCGTCGCCCGTGACCAGCAGGGTCACACCGTCCACGTCGTCGAGGGAGGCCAGCGCGTGGAAGGCCATCACCACGCCCGTGAGCATGTCGAAGCAGCCGGGGCCGCGCAGCACGCCGTCCTCGACGGCGAACGGCCGCGACGCGAGCGTGCCCAGCGGCCACACGGTGTCGTGGTGGCCCACCAGCAGCACCCGGCGCGGCCCGGACCCGAGCCGCCAGCGCAGGTGGGTGACGCCGTCGAGCACCACCCGCTCCGGCGGTACGCCGAGGCGCGCGGCGCCCACGCGGGCGACCACGTCCGCGGACCGGGCGACGGCAGCGTGGTCGGAGGAGGGCGACTCGCACTCGACGAGCTCGCGCAGGTCGGCCAGGAACGGATCCAGGAAGGCGTCCACTACTCCACCCGCGGCGTCGCGCGGACGCCGTGATGCAGGTAGCGCTCCCCGGTCGGCAGCTCGTAGAACGTCACCGGCGCCCAGGTCTCCACACCCTCCGGCCGGATCGCGAACAGCCCGGGCCCGGCCGGCACGAGGGGGTGCTCCTCCACCGGGTCCGGCAGCATCTCCGCGATCGTGCCGCTGATCGTGGTGCGCAGGCGTGGTCCGTCGTCGGCGACGAAGACCTCCATCAGGACCGAGTGGCGCCGGTAGGTGCCGACGTACGGCGCGATGTCGACCTCGGCGTCGGCCGGGGGCACGAACGGCTCGGCCATCTCGACGCCGGCGAGCTCGGCGAACAGCTCGCGGAAGAGGTCCTGGTAGAGGTCGCGGGCGTTGCCGCCGTTGGTGAGCAGCGTGACCGCGAGGCCCTGCTCGGGCAGGATCCGCAGGAACGCGCCCTGCCCGATGGTGTTGCCGTCGTGGCCGATCAGGCGATCCTCGCCCCAGCCGAAGCGGATCCAGCCGAGGCCCCACGAGTCGCCGAGCACGAGCCGGTCGGGCAGGTCGACCTCGTGGCCGGCCATCGCGGCCGCGCTGTCCTCGCTGAGCAGCCGCGTGCCGTCGGCGGCCACCCCGCCCTCGAGGTGCAGGCGCGCGAACGCCAGCACGTCGGCCGCCGTGGCCGTGATCAGCCCGGCCGGGCCCAGCGAGCGCGGCAGCTGCCACACCGGGGCCACCATCTGCTCGCCCTCGTGCTCGAGGTGCCCGGCGGCCGCGCCGTGCAGCAGCGCCTCCTCGGGCAGGGTGATGGTCCTGGTCAGCCCGAGCGGCGTGAAGAGCCGCTCGCGCATGGCCTGGTCCCAGGTGCCGCCGGTGACCTTCTCGATGAGCCGGCCCACGAGCGAGTAGCCGGAGTTGCAGTAGGACCAGGTGGCGCCGAGGGGGTGGTTCTGACCGGCGTCGGCGAGCAGTCCGACGTACTTCTCGAGGCAGTCGTCGCCGCGGCCGGTGTCGGTGAAGACGTCCCCGTCGATGCCGCTGGTGTGGTTGAGCAGGTGGCGCAGGGTGACGGTCTTGGTCACGTCGGGGTCCGTGAGGCGCAGCTCCGGCAGCACCTCGACGATCGGGGCGTCCAGCTCCAGCAGCCCTTCGTCGACCAGCTGCATCGCGACCGTGGCCGTCCAGACCTTGGAGATCGAGCCGATCTGGAACAGCGAGCCGTCGGTGGTCGGGACCTGCGTCTCCACGTTGAGCACGCCGTACGACGCGGTCACCAACTCGTCCTCGGTCTGCGGGGAGAGCCGCAGGATCCCCAGCTGGGCGCCGGGCACATGGTGGCGTTCGGCGAGCTCGGCCAAGCGCCGCTCCCAGTGCGCGAGGTCGATCGCGGGACGGCCCGCCGAGAGGGTGTGCTGCTCGAGCCAGCCGACCACGCGGTGGGCGTAGTCGAGCCGGTGGCTCGGGGGTCCGGTGAGGATGAACTCGTGGGACTGCTCGGGGTAGATGACCAGCTGGGTGGGGACGCCGAGCTGGCGCAGCGAGGTGTGCCACTGCTGGGCCTGGCCGAGGTCGCAGCGCAGGTCGCCGCCGCCATGCAGGATCATGGTCGGGGTCCGGACGTCGGCGACGCGCGTGATCGGGGACATCGCGGCGTACCGCTCCGGCTCCTGCCACGGGGTGCCCCCCAGCTCGACGCTGCCCAGCAGGGCGCCGTCGTCGCAGGTGCCGTACATGCTCACCAGGTCGCTGACCACCCCGCCGGCTACGGCCGCGGCGAAGCGGTCGTCGTGCGCGGTGAGGTAGCACGTCATGAAGCCGCCGTAGCTGTAGCCGGTCACCGTCAGTCGCTCGGGATCGGCGAGGCCCTCCGCGACCAGCGCGTCGACCGGCTCCAGGACGTCCTGGGCGTCGGCGACGCCCCAGGCCCCGTTGACGGCGTCGTAGAACGACTCGCCGTAGCCGTCGCTTCCGCGGGGGTTGACCAGCAGCACGGTCCAGCCGCTGGCGACGAGCTCCTGGTGGTAGGCGTGGATCTCGTCGGCCGCGCCGTTCCACGCGTTGTGCGGTCCGCCGTGCACGTCGACCAGCAGGGGCCCCGGGCCGCTCAGCGCCGGGTCGCGCACGACCCAGCCCTGCACCTCGGTGCCGTCGGAGATGCGGAACGTGCGCGGGACCCGCTCGAACAGCTCGATGTCGGCGAGCGAGGCGCCGTGGTCGGTGAGCACCCGCTCCACGCCCGAGGCCAGGTCCACCAGCACGATCTCCCCGAACGACGTGGGGGTGGCCAGGGCCACGGCCGCGGTGCCGCCGGCGACCGAGAGTCCGGAGACGACGCGACCCTCTCCGGCGAGGACCGGACGGGCCTCGTGGCCGTCGCCGACATACAGGTGGGTGCAGCCGCGGTCTCGCAGGCAGAACAGCACTCCGCCGAAGGCCTCCACCGGACGCCCGCCCGGGTACGCCGTCGCGCCGGGCATGACGTTGCGGTCCAGGTGTCCGGTCAGGTCGACCGGGTCACCCCCGTCCACCGGGACGCGGAACAGTCGGGCGTGGCCCCGCGGGTCGCCGGGCCAGCCGATGACCAGCAGGTCGCCGTCGCGGGTGAAGGACGCGGTCGCGGCGACGCCGCCGGCGAACCCCACGACGCGGGGGCGCGCGCGGGCGTCGTCCACGTCGAGGAGGTGCACGCCCGTGCGGAAGGTGAGGTCGGCGTCCGCCCCCACGGGACGGGTGAAGGCCAGGGTGCTGCCGTCGGCCGCCCACGCCGGCTCGCCGGCGTGGTGCGGCCCGTCGGTGACCCGGCGGCACTCGCCGCTCGCCAGGTCGAGCACGTGCAGCTGGCTGCGGACCGCGCCGTGGATGCCGGCGCCGTCGGCCTGGTAGTCGAGGCGCTCGGAGACGATCGGGCCGTTGCCGCGCGGGCTCGGCTCCACCGCCGCGGAGAAGGCGATCCGCAGTCCGTCGGGGCTCCACACCGGCGCGCCGGCGCCCAGCGGCAGGTCGGTGACCTGCTCGGGGTCGCCGCCGTCGGCCGGCAGCAGCCAGATCTGGGCCGGACCGTCGTGGGCACGCAGGAACGCCAGGCGCGAGCCGTCGGGCGACCAGCGCGGAGCGCCGTCGGCCGGACCGCCGGTGAGCCCGCGGGGCCCCGTCGCTCCCGCACCGTCCGCCGTACCCACGATCCAGAGGCGGTCGACGTGCCGGTCCGCCTCGGTGTCGAGGGTGCGCACGACGTAGGCCACGCGGGTCCCGTCGGGCGAGATCGCCGGCTGGGAGGGGACCGCGAGGGCGGTCAGGTCGTCGATGCGCATCCGTCGGGTCACGAGGTGCTCCTTGTCGGGGTGGCCCGGGGGCCGGGGGGGGTGCCGGGGGAGGTTGCGGCGCGGGAGCCGGGGACCGCGGCCAGCAGCTCGCGGGTGTAGTCGTGCTGGGGCTCCACGAGGACCTCGGCGACGGGGCCCTGCTCGACGATCCGCCCCTGGTACATCACGGCCACATGGCTCGCGACGTAGCGCACGACCGCCAGGTTGTGGGAGATGAACAGCATCGAGAGCCCGAGCTCGCGCTGGAGCTCGCGCACCAGGTTGAGCACGGCGCCCTGGATTGACACGTCCAGCGCCGAGGTGATCTCGTCGGCGATGACGACCTGGGGCTGCCCGGCCAGGGCGCGGGCCAGGGCGACGCGCTGGCGCTGCCCGCCGGACAGCGCCGAGGGCAGCACTCGTGACCGCCCGGGGTCGAGGTGGACGAGCTCGAGGAGGCGCTCGACCTCGGCCGACCGCTCGGCGCGGGACATGCCGGGTGGGATCGCCTCGGCGATGCTCTCGCCGATCGACATCCGCGGGTCGAGTGAGGAGTAGGGGTCCTGGAAGACCATCTGCAGCGGGCGCCGGCGACCGCGCTGGGGCACCGGCTCGCCGCCCAGCAGGATCCGGCCGCCGGAGAGCGGGGCCAGTCCGACCGCGGCGCGGGCGAGGGTCGACTTGCCGCAGCCGGACTCCCCCACCAGACCGACGACGGCGCCGGCCGGCACGGTCAGGCTGACGCCGTCGACGGCGGTGAACGACCGGCCGGCGCCCTCGTAGCAGACCGTCACGTCCTCGAAGCGCAGATCGCTGGTGGCGCTCATCGGGGCTCCATCTCCACGAGCTCGCCGGTGCGCTCGCTCAGCTCGAGGGGCTCGCCCGCGTGCCAGCAGGCGACCAGGCTCCCCCCGCCGACCGGGGCCAGCGGCGGCTCCACCTCGCGACAGTGGGCGTCGGCGAGCGGGCAGCGGGCGGCGTACGCACACCCCGGCGGCACATCGGAGGGGTCGACCGGGCGACCGGGCACGACGGCCAGCGGCCGGTCCAGGTCGGTGTCCATGTCGGGGACCGCAGCAACCAGGGCGCGGGTGTACGGGTGCTGGGCGACCGTGGCCAGCCCGGCGGCCGGCAGGTCCTCGACGATCTTCCCGGCGTACATGACGAGCACCCGGTCGCAGACCTCGCCGACGACGGTCACGTCGTGGCTGATCAGGATGAGCGCGACGTCGTCGGCCTCGCGGATCGAGGCGAGCAGGTCGAGCACCTGCTGCTGGACGGTCACGTCCAGCGCGGTCGTGGGCTCGTCGGCGACGATCAGCGCCGGGTTGCCCATCACCCCCATGCCGATCATCGCGCGCTGGCGCATGCCGCCGGAGAACTCGTGCGGGTACTGCCGTGCGCGCTTCTCGGCGTCGGGGATGCGCACGGCGCGCAGGCGGTCCACCGCGCGGGCGAAGGCCTGCTTGCGGTCCATGCCCTGGTGGTGACGCGCGACCTCGGCGAGCTGGTTGCCCATCCGTCGGGTGGGGTTGAACGACGTCATCGGATCCTGGAACACCATCGCCAGCGACGTGCCGAGCAGGTGCCGGTGGGCCAGGGCGCCGCCGTCACGCAGGTCGGTGCCGAGCAGCTCCAGCCGGCTGGCCTCGACCCGCCCGGTGTCATCGATCAGCTGGGAGACGGCGAGCGCGGTGAGCGACTTGCCCGACCCCGACTCCCCCACGACGCCGACGGCCTCGCCGCGGCGCACGGAGAAGGAGACGCCGCGGACGGCACGGATCGGGCCGGTCGGACCGGGGAACGTGACCCGCAGGTCGCGCACGTCGAGGACCAGACCGGGCTCGACGCCGTCGACGGCCTGCTCGGGCCGGGACTCGCCGGGGAGGTCGACGGAGCCGGCCTCCTCCTCGTCCTCGGCACGCAGCGGGACCCCCGCGACGGTGGACAGGCCGAGGCTCGTGGCGACGGACTCGCCGAACAGGTTGAACGCGAGGCCGGCCAGCAGGACGGCCGCGCCCGGCGCGAGCGCGGCTGCCGGGTTGACGTAGATGGAGCCGACGCCGTCGAAGAGCAGCCGACCCCAGTCGTACTTGGGCTGCTGAACGCCGAGGCCGAGGAACGAGAGCCCGGCGAAGGAGAGCAGGGCCCCGCCGGCGCCGATGGTGGCGTTGACGACGAGGGGCTCGGCGATGTTGGGCAGCACGTGACGAAGGAGGATGCGCACCCGGCCGACGCCGGCGACCTGCGCCGCGGCGACGTAGTCGCGGGAGGCGACGCTGGCCACGAGGGTCTGCGTGAGGCGGCCCATCGTCGGTGCGCCGGCGAAGCCGATGGCGAGCACCGCACCGGTGGCGCCGACACCGAACACCACCGCGAAGAACAGCGCCAGCAGGATGCCCGGGAAGGCGACGGCGATGTTGATGCCGGCGCTGACGAGCCGGCCGGCCCGGCGGCCCAGCAGGAACGAGCCCGCGCCGAGGATCAGGCCGGCGACCACGGCGATCGCCGTCGCCGCGAGCGCGAGCTGGACCGAGAGCCGCGTCGCCACCAGGGTGCGGAAGAAGATGTCGCGCCCGAGGTTGTCGGTGCCGGCCCAGTGGTCGGCGGAGGGCCCGGCCAGGATGTTGCCGGTGTCCACGGCGTTCGCGTCGTCGGTCCACAGGATCGGGGCCACGACGGCCAGCAGCAGCACCCCGACCGTGAGCACGGTCGCGGCCAGGCCCAAGGGAGTGCGCAGCACTCTCAGCCAGCGGCGCATGGTCAGTCCTCCCGGATCGTCGAGCGGGGGTCGAGCAGGGCCAGGGCCACGTCGACCGCGGTGTTCACGAGGAGCACGCCGACGCCGTACACGATCACGACCGCCTGCACGACCTGGTAGTCCTTGTTGAGGATCGAGGAGACGATGGTGCTGCCCAGGCCGGGCCAGGCGAACACGTTCTCGACCAGCACCGTGCCGGCGACCATGGCGCTGAGGATCAGCCCACCCAGGGTGAGCGAAGCGGTCAGCGCGTTGGGCAGGGCGTGAGAGAGGTAGACGGTGCGCGACGGCAGCCGCTTGGCGCGTGCGGTGCGGATGAAGTCGGCCTGGAGCACCGACACCATCTCCACCCGGACGATCCGCGACAGGATCGCGGCCGGGCCGATGGCGAGCGAGAGCACGGGGAGCACGTAGGCGTCCGGGCTGCCGTTGCCCGCCACCGGGAGCCAGCCGAGGTTGACGCCGAAGACGTAGACCAGGCCCACGCCGATCAGGAAGTCCGGGACGATGCCGAGGATCACGCTGGTGGTCGTGAACGCGAGCTCGGTGCGTCGACCGTGGCCGCGCCGGGTCAGGACGCCCATCACGACGCCCATCGGCACCGCCACGGCGATCGCGACCAGGAAAGCCAGAAGCGCGAGTTGGAGTGTCGCCGGCAACCGCTGGGACACGATCTGCGACACCGGCAGCTGCGAGACCAGCGAGGTGCCGAGGTCACCGGTGAAGAGGTGCTGGAGATAGTGCCAGTACTGCACGGGGAGCGGGTCGTCGAGGCCCATCTCCGCGCGCCTGGCCGTGACCAGGCTGGCCGGCGCCGTCGGTCCCAGGGCCGCTCGCACCGGGTCGCCCGGGATCAGGTGGATCATGAGGAACGACGCGGTCACCAGGACCCACAGGGACACCAGCAGGCGCCCGAGACGGCGTACCCCGAACCGCACCCACGGGTGGGTGGTCAAGCCCACCCGTGGGGTCGACGGGGCGAGCGTGGTCGCCTGGGCCATGGGCTACTTCGCCAGCATCCGGATGCTCGTGGGCACGAGCTGCCCCGGGTACTCGAACTCGGCGCCGTTGCCGAAGGTCTTCACCTGGTTGTTGGCGAAGGGCACCAGGTCGGCCGCGGCGACCAGGTTGGACTCGGCCTCGAGCCAGGTGTCGCAGCCCTCGACGCCGTTCATCGCGGTCGCCTCCTGCACCGCCGCGGTGTAGTCGGGGTTGTCGATCCCGGCGAAGTTCGTGCCGCCCTCGGCCACGCCGGGTCCGGACAGGAACGGCACCAGCTGGTCGGGGCTGCTCACGTTGAGCGGGACCCACGCGATGTCCCAGTCGCCGGTGCCGAAGATGACGCCCTGGAGGGCCGTCTCGTCCAGTGCCTTGGTCGTGACCTTGGCGCCGGCCGCCTCCCACTGCTGGGCGGCGAGCTCGGCCGCCGCGGACACGGCGGTGCCGGCGGCGCTGGAGTAGAGGAAGGTGACCTCCCTGCCGTCGAGGGCGGCCTTGGCCGCGTCGACGTCCTGGGCGGGCAGTGCCTCGGAGATCGAGTCACCCGGGCACGAGGTGGGCGCCAGGGAGGCCAGGGTCGTGGCCGGCGTGCCCTCGCCGGCGGTCGCCACGGACGCGAGCTCGTCGAGATCGAGGGCCGTGGTGAGGGCCATCCGCACCTCGGCGTCGCTGGTCTCGCGGCCCTCGTTGTGGTTGTACCACTGCTCCCCCACCATGGCGGGGGTGCTGTTGGAGAAGAGGTTCGCACCGTCCAGACGCTTGACGTCCGGCCCCTGGATCGTGGCCGCGTTGACCTCGCCGGAGAGCAGCAAGTTAGCGGCGGTGCCCTCGTTCTGGACGACCTTCATGACGACGGTGTCCGGCATGCCGTTCTCGTCGGTGCTCGCACCGTCGGGTCCCCACGCGTAGCCGTCGCGGATCTGGTAGGTGTAGTGGTCGCCCGGGACCGCCTCGGTGAGCTCGTACGGGCCGGTGCCGGCGGTCTCCGCGGCCAGCGACGGGCGGTCGGCCAGCCCCGACTCGCACACCATCGGCAGGCTGGCGAAGCCGTTGAGGACGAACGGCGCGGGCTGCGCGAGAGTCACGGTCACGGTGCCCGCGGCGTCGTCGGCCTTCGCGGTGGCGCCCACCGGCAGGAAGGTGCCGAGGTAGGGGCTCTTGTTCTTCGGGTCGCCCACGTAGGCGACGTTGTCGACGACCGTGGTCGCGGTGAAGTCGCTGCCGTCGGCGCAGGTGATGTTGTCGTTCAGCGTGAACGTGACCGTCGTGCCGTCGACGGTCCACTCGGATGCGAGCTGCGGCTCGATCTCGCCGTCGCCGTTGACCGCGACCAGGTTGTCGTAGGCGAGCTGGTTGACGGTGAACAGCTGGGTGCTGGCCGACGAGTGCGGGTCGAGCTTGCCGGGGTCGCCGGCGATCGCCATCGTGAACGTGCCGCCGTCGACGACGTCGCCTCCTCCGGACGGCGAGCCGGGGTCGTCACCGCCCCCGCCGCAGCCGGCGAGCATTGCAGTGGTGACGCACAGGCCGAGAGCAGTGGCGGTCAGCTTCATGGGCGGGTCCTCTGGTGACGTGGTGCGTGGTTGCGGAGTGGGTGGACGGGTCAGGCACCGGCGCGGCGTACCGCGCGGCCGACGTGGAGATACAGCGCGTGACCCGCGCCGTCGTCACCGAGAAACGCGTGCGGCATGAACATGCCACGGTCCGCCTCGACCGGGATGAGGCTGTCACCGTCGTAGTGGACGAGCTCCTTGCGCTCGGGCTTCTCGCCCAACTCCTCGGCGATGCCGCTCGGCTTCAGATCCATCCAGATCCGGCCGTCGTCCTCCTGGGAGATGTCGATGTCGAACACCTCCGCGGAGTAGGTGCCGACATAGCGGGAGGCGTCGATGGCCTCCGCCTCGGCGGGCGGCGCCGGCAGCGCGGGCAGGGTGACGTCGGCGAGCTGGAGGAGCAGGTGGGAATAGAGGTCGCGGTAGAGGGAGAAGGCGTCGCCGCCGTTGGTGAGCAGCGCGATCGCCACCCCGCGCTCCGGCACCGTGCGCAGGAACGCCGCCTGGCCGATGGTGTTGCCGTCGTGGCCGACGAGCACGCCGTCCGGCGTCTCGAACAGCTCCCAGCCCAGGCCCCAGTGCGTGCCCATCAGGCCGAGGTCGGGAAGCGCCACCTGCGCCTCCTGCATCGCCGCGACGCTCGCGGGCGAGAGCACCTGCGTGCCGTCGGCAGCGACCCCGCCCTCCAGGTGCATCCGAGCGAACGTGACCAGGTCGCGCGGGCGCATCGCGAGCATCGAGCCGGCCGGGCTGTTCGAGCGGGCCATCGCCCAGACCGGCGCCGCCTCGTACGGCGCGTCGGGCGCGGGCTGTAGGTGGCCGACCGCGGCGCGGAACAGGATCGCCTCGTAGGGGCCGGTGGCGGCGTGGGTGAGCCCCAGCGGCGCGAACAGGTGGTCGCGCAGGCAGGCGTCGTAGGGCTTCTGGCGCAGCACCTCGACCAGGCGGCCCAGGACGCAGTAGCCGGCGTTGTTGTAGGAGAAGAGCTCACCGGGGGCGAAGAGCTGGGGCACCTCGTGCAGGACGTCGAGGTACTTCTCGACGCAGTCGTCGCCGAGGCCGGTGTCGGTGAAGATGTCGCCCTCGAAGCCGGCGGTGTGCGAGAGCAGCTGGCGGGTCGTGATCTTGACCGCCGCCGCCTCGTCCGCGATGCGGAACTCCGGCAGGTAGGTGCGGATCGGCAGCTCGAGGTCGAGCCGGCCCTCGTCGACTAGCTGCATGACGAGGGTCGCGGTCCAGACCTTGGTCACCGAGCCGATCTGGAAGACCGAGTCTGGGGTCGCCTCCACGCCGGTGGTGCGGCTCAGGAGGCCCGCCGCGTGGTCGACCACCTCGCCGCCGGCCAGGACGGCCACCGCGGCACCGGGGACGTCGTACTTCTCGATGAGGGCCGGGAGCTGCTCGGCGATCCAGGTCTCGACGTCCGTCAGTGCTGTCATGCAGATCACGCTAAGGAGCCAGGCCCCCTCCCGTGTTGGTCCGCCGCCACAAGGAGCACGGGGACGGTCCGTCGCCGCGGACAAGTCGGCCGCCACACCGCAGCGCCGGGAGCTCAGGCGACGACCTCGAAACGGAGGCCCGCGCGCTCCAGCCGCGCCAGCAGGTGGTCCCCCATCGCCTCGACCGTCGTCACCTGCCCGACGGTCTCGGGGTTGTCGTCGAGGGCCAGGCACAGGGCCGACTCGCCGAGCATCTTGGCCGTCTCGCCGTAGCCTGGGTCGCCGCCGGCGACCCGGGTGTGCACGGTGCGGCCGTCGCCCTCGCCCACGAAGTCGACCGTGAACCACGACCGGGCCCGCTTGGCCTCGTCGGGACCCTCCCCCTGCGCGACCCGGCCCAGCAGCAGCTTGCGCAGCGCAGGCACCTGGGCCGACAGCGCCATCGCGGCGACGGCGGCCGTGCCACCGGCGGCATAGCGCAGCGTCTTGGTGCCCGCGTAGTGGGAGTAGCGGAAGCTCGACCCGTACGCCGGCAGCGCGGCACCCGAGCGCGCCACCACGAACGGGTCGATGGTCGGCATCGGCAGCAGCCAGAGGCCGAGCTGCCGGTCACGGTGCGGCTTGCCCGCGACCGCGCGTGAGGACCGCCCGTCGGCCGGCTTCGGCTCCATGCGGCGCCGGGCCGCCCACGCCTCCTTGGACTGCCGGGGTCGCGACATCGCGTTGATCGCGGAGTGGAAGGTACCGCCGGAGAACATCCCGCTGGCGCGCACCACCCCCCGCAGGGTCACCGCCCCGGAGGCGGCGAGCTGCTGCACGGTGAAGTACGCGCCCAGGTCGTGCGGGATCGAGTCGAAGCCGCAGGCGTGGACCAGCCGGGCGCCGGTGCGCACGGCGGTGGCGTGATGGGACACGTACATGCGGTCGACGAACTCCGGCTCGCCGGTGAGGTCCACGTAGTCGGTGCCGGCCTCGGCGCAAGCGGCGACCAGGGGCTCGCCGTGCTGCAGATAGGGGCCGACCGTGCTGGTCACGACGCGGGCGCGGCCCGCGACGTCGGCCAGCGAGGCGGCGTCCGTGACGTCGGCGGGCAGCAGGTCGAGGCCGGCCAGCTCCGCTCGCTCCGGGTGGGCCTCGGCCAGCCTGCGCCGTACCTGCTCGAGCTTGTCGGGGCTCCGGCCCGCGAGAGCCCAACGCAGGCCCTCGGGTGCGTGCTCGGCGAGGTACGCGGCCGTGAGGCCGCCGGTGAACCCGGTCGCTCCGAAGACAACGACGTCGTACTCGCGAGACTCTGGTGAGGGCATGGGCCATCGTGGCACTGGTCCGGCTCCGGATGGAACCGGGTCCGGTGGCCACCTCGTCGTACCCCTGACCGCCCCGCCTGCCCCGACCTACGAGGACGTCACGACCGCATGGATCCCGACACCGAGTTCGCCTCCTGGGCCGAGGAGGCGTGGCCGGCCCTGGTGCGGTCGGCGGTGTTCCTCGGCTGCCGGCTGCCCGAGGCCGAGGACCTCGTCCAGACCACGCTGGCGCGCTGCTACTCCGCATGGGCGAAGGTGCGCGCCGCCGACAACCGCGACGCCTACGTCTACCGGATGCTGGTCAACGGCCTGCGCGACAGCAAGCGGCGCCGGTGGTGGGGCGAGCAGGCGACCGAGGTGCTGCCCGAGGGCCGCACCGGGGCGCGCGACCCCATGGCCGACGTCGACACCGCCGACGCCATCCACCGGGCCATGGCGGGGCTCAGCAAGGTCAACCGGGACGTCGTCGTGCTGCGCTACTTCGCGCAGCTCACCGAGCAGCAGACCGCCGACGCGCTCGGCGTGCCGCCCGGCACCGTCAAGAGCCGCCTCTCCCGGGCCCTCGCCCAGCTCGCCGCCGACCACCACCTCGCGGACCTCAGCGACGGCCCCAGCCCGAGGAGGGCGCCATGAACGACCTGGAACGCCTCTGGGACGACCTGCCCGTGGGGCCGGCGCCCGTCGCCGACATCATGCGGGCCGGCGGCCGGCGTCCCGCCCGGCGACGCGTCGTGCGGCCGCTGGTGCGCGGCGCGGTCGTGGCGGGGATCGCCGCGGCCTTCGTCGCCGGGATCCTGGTCGGGCAGCCGTCCTCGGACGGGCCCGGCGGCCCCGGGCCCACGCGACCGGGGGGCGACACGGCGCCGATCACGCCGGCGGCGTTCCACGGCGACCTGCAGCCTGCCGCCTCGTGCGAGGCGCTGCGGAGCTCCTACGTCGAGCGGGCGCTGAAGCTCGTGGGGCCGTTCGGGTGGCAGGAGTACGGCTACGGCGGGCCGTGGATGCTCGAGCAGGCCACCGCGCGTGACGGCCTCCCGTCACCCTCCCCTACGGGGGCGGCCAACTCGCGGGTGGCGAAGTCCTACCAGTCCCTCAGCAGCGACACCGGCACCAACGTGCAGGAGGCCGGCGTCGACGAGCCGGACCACGTCAAGACCGACGGCGAGGTGCTCGTGCGGGTCGAGGGCGACCTGCTGACGACGTACGACGTCAGCGGCGCGGACGTCTCCGAGCTGACCTCGCTGGACCTGGGCGACCTGCTCGACGCCGAGATCCTGCTGGCCGGCGACACGGTCGTGGCGATCGGCCGCCTCGGCCGGGACGGCGCGCGCACCCGTGTGGTCACCGTCGACGTCGCGGATCCGGCGACGCCGGCCGTGGTCGAGACCGTCGACTACACCAGCGGGCTGGTCACCGCCCGCCAGCACGGGAAGGACGTGCGACTGGTGCTGCAGGCGGGTCTGCCCGACCTGCCGTTCGTGGAGCCGCGCCGCCGGGGCGGCACGAGCAAGGAGCGGCGACGCGACGCGCTGCGCGCCAACCGCGAGGTCGTGCGGGCCTCCACCCTCGACGACTGGATCCCCCGCGTGGCCGGCGATGCCGGCACCGAGCAGCTCGTGGCGTGCGGCGACGTCGCGATCCCGGAGGCCGACCTGGCGCTCGACACGATGGCGGTGGTGGGCTTCGCGGCCGACTCCGCCACTGAGCTCCGCACGCTGGGGCTGGCCGGCTCCGCCCCCCTGGCCTACGAGTCGTCCGACCACCTGTACCTCGCGACCCAGGCCGACCCATGGGGCTGGTGCTGCTTCGACTCGATCATCGACGGTCCGCGGACGGTCGTGCCCGTGGACGACGGCGTCACGCACGTCTTCGACTTCGCGCTGGACGGCGTCGGGGCGTCGTACGTCGGGTCCGGGGAGGTGGAGGGCGCCGTCGCCGACCGCTGGTCGATGGACGAGCACGAGGGTGTCCTGCGGCTGGCCGTCGGCCCGACGCAGGAGACGGGCGACTTCAACTCGGTCGTGACGCTCCAGGCGCAGGGCGACGAGCTGGTCGAGATCGGCCGCCTCGACCACCTCGGCGACGGCGAGCAGATCCAGTCGGTGCGGTGGTTCGGAGCCCTGGCGATCGTCGTCACCTACCGTCAGATCGACCCGCTCTACGCCGTCGACCTCACCGACCAGACCGCCCCGCGCCTCGGCGGCGAGCTCAAGATCCCCGGCTTCTCCGAGTACCTGCACCCGCTCGGGAAGCACTGGCTGGTCGGCATGGGCCAGGGCCCGGGCGAGCGTGGTCGCTGGGGTGCGCAGGTGTCGCTCTTCAACATCCACGACCTGGCGCGGCCGCGACGCCTCGACGTGCTGAAGTACGCCGGCGGCTCGACCGCGATGGCCGGCCAGGACCCCCGCCAGTTCACCTGGCTCGGCGCCGAGCGGGTCGCGCTCACCGTCGTGGAGCGGGGCCGCACCGGGTACGTCTCGGTCCTCTCCTTCACCGGCGAGGAGATCACCAACCGCATGGTGGAGGTCGATCACGGCAGGGACGTCGCCGACATCCGCCTCGTCCCCCTCCCCGAGGGCCGCGTCGCCCTCGTCACCGGCGACGACGTCGAGCTCTTCGCCCTCTGAGCACCGACCCGTCACCCACTCACGCCATTCCCCGCTGACCCGTCAGAACGTTTCTGACAGGTCAGCGGAAGGCGACGTAAACTCGGCCGCATGTGCCGCAACATCCGCCCGCTCAACAACTTCGAACCGCCGGCCACGCGCGACGAGGTCACAGCGGCCGCGTTGCAGTACGTCCGCAAGGTGTCGGGGACGACCAAGCCGTCCCAGGCCAACCAGGCGGTCTTCGACCGGGCCGTGCAGGAGATCGCGCACCTGACCCAGCACCTGCTCGACGACCTGGTGACCACCGCGCCGCCCAAGGACCGCGAGGTCGAGGCGGCGAGGGCGCGGGCGCGCGCCGAGCTGCGCTACGCCCGCTGAGGGCCTCATGACGGCACTTCCGACCGCCACGACGTACGACGCCGCCTGCACCCTCCTGGGCGGCGGGCCGGTCGTCGTCCTCACCGGGGCCGGGCTCTCCACCGACTCCGGCATCCCGGACTACCGCGGGCCGGGGTCGCCGACGCGGGCCCCGATGACCTACCAGGAGTTCGTGTCGGGACCGGCCGCCCAGCAGCGCTACTGGGCGCGCAGCCACCTGGGCTGGGGCCGGATGCGGCACGCCGCCCCCAACGACGGCCACCGAGCCCTGGCCAGGCTCGACCCGGAGCTGCTCATCACCCAGAACGTCGACGGGCTGCACGAGGCGGCCGGGTCGCGGCGGCTGGTCGCGCTGCACGGGCGGATCGCCGACGTCGTGTGCCTGGGCTGCCGTGCGACCACGTCGCGGGTGGCGCTGCACGAGCGGATGGCGGCGCTGAACCCCGGCTTCGCCGAGCGCCACGCGACGGCCGAGGTCCGGCCCGACGGCGACGTGGAGCTCGACGACACCGCCGGCTTCGTGGTGCCGGCGTGCGAGGGGTGCGGCGGGGTGCTGAAGCCGGACGTCGTCTTCTTCGGCGAGAACGTCCCGGTGCACCGCGTCGAGCGCTGCTACGCGGCGGTCGAGGCGCTGGCGCCCGCGGGCGGCACCCTGCTCGTGGCCGGGTCCAGCCTGACCGTGATGAGCGGCCTGCGGTTCGTCCGCCGGGCCGCGAAGCTCGGCGTGCCGGTGGTGATCGTCAACCGCGGCAGCACCCGCGGCGACGAGCACGCGACGTACAAGCTGGACGTCGGGTGCTCGGAGTTCCTGGGGGCGCTGGCGGGCTGACCGGCGGGCTGGGCGGGGACGGGTCGGTCCTCAGAGCCGCTTGACGAAGATGTGATCGGCCGCGTCGGGGACGATCTCGGCGGTCTCGCCTCCGGAGCCGACGAGGACGCCCTCGTCCGTGGCGACGACGGTGACGGTCTTGTCGGGCAGGGCACCGACGCGGCGCATGGCGCTCATCAGGGCCTCGTCCTTCTGCATCTCCTCGGAGATCCGGCGCACGAGCACCCGTCCCTCCTCGGCACCGGCGGCCTGGGAGAGCGACTCGACGCCGTCCATGAAGTCCTCGCCGACCTCGACCTGGCCGAGCTCCTCGAGGCCGGGGATCGGGTTGCCGTACGGCGAGGCGGTGGGGTGGTCGAGGAGCTGGAGCAGGCGGCGCTCCACGGTCTCGGACATCACGTGCTCCCAGCGGCACGCCTCCTCGTGGACGAGCTCCCAGTCGAGGCCGATGACGTCGGTGAGCAGCCGCTCGGCGAGCCGGTGCTTGCGCATCACCCGGGTCGCGAGCTGGAGACCGACGTCGGTGAGCTCGAGGTGCCGGTCGCCCTGCACGGTGAGCAGCCCGTCGCGCTCCATCCGGGCTACCGTCTGCGACACCGTGGGGCCGCTCTGGTGCAGCCGCTCCGCGATGCGGGCACGCAGCGGCACGATGCCCTCCTCCACGAGCTCGTAGATCGTGCGGAGGTACATCTCGGTGGTGTCGATCAGGTCGCTCACCCACCCATTCTGACGCATGCGTGGATGTCCCTGGCATCGTGGACGCGATGCCCGCTGTCATGTGGTTCCGCCGCGACCTTCGCACCCGCGACAACCCCGCCCTCGTGGAGGCGTGCGCCGAGGGCGAGGTGCTCGCGCTGTTCGTGCTGGACCCGGCTCTCTGGTGCCCCTCAGGCCCCTCCCGTCGCAGCCACCTGACCGCCTCCCTGCGCGCCCTGGGCGCCGACGTCCCGCTGGCGGTCGTGCCCGGCGATCCGGTACGACGTGTGGTCGAGGCCGCCCGGGAGGTCGGGGCCCAGCGGGTCCACGTCGCGGCCGACTTCGGGCCCTACGGTCGCGTCCGCGACGCCGCGGTCGAGCGCGCGCTGGCCGACGCCGGCGTCGAGCTCGTCCGCACCGGCTCGCCGTACGCCGTCGCGCCGGGGCGGGTGACCAACGGCAGCGGGGAGCCCTACCGGGTCTTCACGCCGTACTCGAAGGCCTGGGCCGAGCACGGCTGGCGCGCGCCCGTCGACGCGCCGACCGACCCGGCCTGGCTGAGCCTGCGCGAGACGACCGACCTGCCGGACATCCGGCTGCCGGAGGGTCTCGCCCTGCCGGAGGCGGGCGAGGCCGCGGCGCACGGTCGCTGGGCGGACTTCCTGGACGTCGTCGCCGCCTACGGCGACGACCGTGACCGACCGGCCGTCGACGGCACGTCCCGGCTCTCGGTGCACCTCAAGTACGGCGAGATCCACCCCCGCACGCTGCTGGCCGACCTGGCGGGGCTGCCCAACCCGGGCGCGGCGACCTACCGCAAGGAGCTGGCCTGGCGGGAGTTCTACGCCGACGTGCTGTTCGCCCGGCCGCGCACGGCCCGCGACTACCTGCGTCCCGAGTTCGCTCGGATGCGCTACGACGACCCCCGTGACCACCTCGAGGCCTGGCAGGAGGGCCGCACCGGCTTCCCCGTGGTCGACGCGGGGATGCGCCAGCTGCGCGCCACCGGCTGGATGCACAACCGGACGCGGATGGTTACGGCCAGCTTCCTGGTCAAGGACCTGCACGTCGAGTGGCAGCACGGGGCCCGCCACTTCATGCGCTGGCTGGTCGACGGCGACCTGGCCTCGAACCAGCACGGCTGGCAGTGGGTGGCCGGCAGCGGCACCGACGCCTCGCCGTTCTTCCGGGTCTTCAACCCCACCAGCCAGGGCCGCCGCTTCGATCCGGAGGGTGCCTACGTGCGCCGGTGGGTACCCGAGCTGACCGACGTCGCCGACCCGCACGACCCGGGCCCCGACGACCGCGACCGGGTGGGCTACGCGCACCCGATCGTGGATCATGCGCAGGAGCGCCGCGAGGCCATCGCCCGCTGGGAGGAGATCCGATGAACCCGTCGAACGACCGGCTGATCGTGCCCCGACGCTTCTGCGGCCCGCCCTCGTCCGGCAACGGCGGCTGGACCGCCGGCGCCCTGGCGGCGACGATCCCGCTCGACGCGGGCCGAGGTCACGCCTGGCCCGCGGTCACCGTGGCGCTGCGCCAGCCGCCTCCGTTGGACGTCGCGCTGCCGCTGACCGACGACGGCGGCGCCCGCGTCGCGACGTACGACGGCCGCCCGGTCGCGCAGGCCCGGCGGGCCGAGCGCGACCTCGAGCCGGTGGGACCGGTGCCCGCCGACGAGGCGCGGGGCGCCGAGGCGACGTACCCCGGCCTGCGCTCGCACCCGTTCCCGACCTGCTTCGCCTGCGGCACCGAGCGCGAGGAGGGCGACGGGCTGCGGATCTTCCCCGGCGAGGTGACGCCGGAGGACGGCCAGGCCCGCGCGGCCGGGACCTGGAGGCCGCACCCGAGCCACGCGGAGGACTGGCACGAGTACCGCGACGACGTGCCGCACGCGTCGCTGCCCGTCACCTGGGCGGCGCTCGACTGCGTCGGCGCCTGGGCCGCCGACATGGCCGACCGACCGATGGTGCTCGGGACCATGACGGCGAGGGTGGACGCCCTGCCGGCGATCGACGAGGAGCACGTGGTGGTCGGAGCCGCACGCGGCCAGGAGGGCCGCAAGACGTTCACGGCCTCGACGCTGTACGACGCCGACGGGCGGGTCGTGGCGTGCGCCGAGCACGTGTGGATCACCATCGAGCCGGCGGCGTTCGCGTGAGCGGGCGCGAGTGGTGGCGCCAGGCGGTCGTCTACCAGGTCTACGTGCGCAGCTTCGCCGACTCCGACGGCGACGGCGTCGGCGACCTGCCCGGCATCACCTCGCGGCTGCCGTACCTGCGCGACCTCGGCGTCGACGCGGTGTGGGTGACGCCGTTCTACCGCTCCCCCCAGCACGACCACGGCTACGACGTCGCCGACTACACCGACGTCGACCCGCTGTTCGGGACGTTGGCCGACGCGGACGCGCTGGTGAGCCGCGCGCACGAGCTCGGGCTGAAGGTCATCGTGGACCTGGTGCCCAACCACACCTCGCACGAGCATGCCTGGTTCCAGGCCGCGCTGGCCGCCGAGCCCGGGAGCCCGGAGCGGGCCCGCTACCTCTTCCGCACCGGACGCGGCGCGGACGCAGGCGAGCCGCCCAACAACTGGCTCTCCGTCTTCGGCGGCCCGGCCTGGACGCGGGTGGGGGACACCGACCAGTGGCACCTCCACCTCTTCGACAGCACCCAGCCCGATCTCGACTGGCGCAACCCCGAGGTCGCGGCGATGTTCGCGGACGTGCTGCGCTTCTGGCTGGAGCGCGACGTCGACGGCTTCCGCGTCGACGTGGCGCACGGCCTGCTCAAGGAGGAGGGCCTGCGCGACCAGCGCGGGCAGCGCACCGAGCTCGACCACTTCGAGGTCGGCGGCCTCGCTGAGGACGCCCCGATGTGGGACCAGCCCGAGGTCCACGAGGTCTACCGCCAGTGGCACCGCATCCTCGCCGAGTACGCCGGCGACCGGATGGCCGTCGCGGAGGCCTGGACCAGCACCGTGGAGGCCAACGCCGCCTACGTGCGCGGCGACGAGCTGCATCAGGCGTTCAACTTCGACTGGGTGCTGGCGCCGTGGTCGGCCACCGCCTTCGCGGAGGTGATCGAGCGCACCCTCCCGGCCATGGAGGCGGTCGGCGGCACGCCCACGTGGGTGCTGAGCAACCACGACGTCCAGCGCCACGCGACCCGCTACGGCGGCGGAGCGATCGGCCGGGCGCGGGCCCGCGCGGCGACCCTGCTCTCGCTGACCCTGCCCGGCTCCGCCTACCTCTACCAGGGCGAGGAGCTCGGCCTGGAGGACGTCGAGGTGGCGCCGGAGTACCGCCAGGACCCGTCCTGGTTCCGCACCGGCCAGCCGGGGCGGGACAGTTGCCGGGTGCCGATCCCCTGGTCGGGCGACCGACCGCCGTACGGCTTCGGGCCCGGCGAGGGCCAGCCCTGGATCCCTCAGCCCGACGACTGGGCGCCGCTGACGGTGGCGGCACAGGAGGCCGACCCGGAATCCACGCTCGCGTTCTACCGGCGGGCTCTGGCGCTACGGCGGGAGTGGCTGCGCGACGCCGGCGACGACATCACCCTCACCGTGCTCGACGACGTCCTCACCGTGCGCCGGGGGCGGGTGACACTGGCAGTCAACTGCGGCTCGCACGCCGCGCCGCTGCCCGCAGGCGAGACACTGCTGGCCACCGGGCCGGCCGACGGCGGGCTGCCTCCCGACACCGCGATCTGGGTCAGGACGAGCTGACACCGTCGCGGCCCGACCGGGTGAACATGAACTTGGTCACGACCCGGGTTGGGTCACGTCCGGCTGGTCAGGCCTCGTCGATCGGGCCCCCGGCCGGTCGGCGACCGGCCGAGCACCTCGTTGTAGTCCATGAGCAGCCTGGTGAAGTCCTCCAGGCGTTCGTCGGTCCAGTCGCCGAGCCGCTCGTCGAGCCACTGGCGGCGGTGGCGCGCCACCTCGTCGAGGCGCGCCGCCGCCTCGTCCGTGGCCGAGACCAGCCACGCCCGGCGGTCATCGGGGTCGGGCACCCGGACCACGAGCCCGAGGTCCACCAGGTGCTGCACCTGACGGCTGATCGCGCCCTTGTCCGTGGAGAAGATCTCCGCCATCGAGGAGGCCCGCAGGGGGCCGTGCTCGGCGACGTAGCTCAGCATCAGGTACGCCGCCGGCTGCAGGTCCTCGTGCACGAGCTCGGCCCTGACGGCGACGACCCGCTTGACGCGACGCATCATCACGCCCACCTCCTGCTCGAGGTGGCGCAGCAGCTCGACTCTGGTCATCGGGCGGCCGGCTCTTCGGCCTCGGCGGCCACGAAGTTGGAGGTGCGCAGCGGCACCTCCTTGATGAAGAGCACGCAGATCAGCGCGGCGACCGCGAACGGCGTGGCGACCAGGAACAGGTGACCCACGGCCTCACCGAACGACGCCTCGTACAGCGCGCGGATCGGCGCCGGCAGCGTGTCCAGATCGGGGATGGCGCCGCTCGAGTGCGAGTCGGGCCGGATGTGCATCTTGGCCAACCCGTCCTTGACGCTGTCGGCGACCTGCGTGGCCAGGATCGCGCCCAGCGCGGAGACGCCGATCGAGCCACCGAGCGAGCGGAAGAACGCGACGACCGAGCTGGCGGCGCCCATGTCCTCGATGCGGGTGTTGTTCTGCACCGAGAGCACGAGGTTCTGCATGGTCGCACCCAGGCCCAGGCCGACCAGCGCCATGTAGCCGCCCACGACGGCGAGGTGGGTCTTCTCGTCGATCGTGCCGAGCAGGAACAGCCCGAGGATGACCAGGACCATCCCGCCCACGAGCCAGCGCTTCCACAGGCCGGTGGTGGTGATCATCCGGCCGGTGACGATCGAGGAGACCAGGAGGCCGCCGACCATCGCGATCGACATCAGGCCGGCCTCGGTGGGCGACATGCCGCGGGCGAGCTGGAAGTACTGGCTGAGGTAGACCGTCGAGCCGAACATCGCCACGCCGACCATGACCGACGCGAGCGTGGCCAGGGCGGTCGTCCGGTCGCGGAACAGGCGCAGCGGGATGATCGGGTCGGCGGCGACGCGCCACTCGACGTACACCGCGAGGGCGATGACGGCGATGCCGCCGGTAAGCATCAGCGCGGTCGTGCGGGAGGCCCAGTCGAACTGCTGGCCGGCCAGGGAGACCCAGACGAGCAGGACGCTCACGCCGCCCATGATGAGGGTCGCGCCGAGGTAGTCCACGTGCACCTTGCGCCGTACGACGGGCAGGTGCAGGGTCCGCTGGAGGACGACGAAGGCCAGCGCGGCGATGGGCAGCCCCACGAAGAAGCAGCCGCGCCAGCCGAGCGGGCTGCCCACGATCAGGCCGCCGATGAGCGGGCCGCTGACCGTGGCGATCGCGAAGACCGCGCCGATGTAGCCGGAGTAGCGGCTGCGCTCGCGAGGGCTGACCATGGTGGCGATGACGACCTGCACGAGCGCGGTCAGGCCGCCCACGCCGAGGCCCTGCAGGGCACGGGCGCCGATCAGGACGCCCATGGTGGGTGCGAACGCGGCGACCAGCGAGCCGGCCGAGTAGATGACCAGCGCCGTCTGGACGAGCAGCTTCTTGCTGAACAGGTCGGCGAGCTTGCCCCACAGGGGGGTGGTGGCCGTCATCGTCAGCAGGGTCGCGACGACCACCCAGGTGTAGCCGGTCTGGCTGCCCTCGAGGTCGGTGACGATCACGGGCAGTGCGTTGGACACGACCGTGCTCGACATCATGGCGACGAACATCGCGAGCAGCAGGCCGCTCAGGGCCTCCAGGATCTCGCGGTGGGTCATCTGGACGGGGGCCTGCCCCGACGGGATGGACGGGGCGGACGGGGGGACTGCCTGTGACACAGAAGCTCGATTCATGCGTGCTAGAAGGTTGCCAAGATCAACTATATCCCCTGCTCGTCGTCCCCGGCATCCACTGTGTCCAGCCCCACGCCGGGGGCTTGCGGAAATGCAGCGACCCGCAGGCGTGGCCTTCCGGAGAAGGCCGCTCCGGGGGACGTGATCCCGGATCGCCTGCGGGTCGGGTAGCTGCTAGGAATTCGTCAGCAGCCTGCCGGGCACTTCCACCCGGCATGATGCTGGGCTGCTAGCGGGCAGCCACCTCACGCGTCCTCAAAGAACTCATTCTTCGGACCACCTCCTTTCCCGTGTACGTCCACCGTAGGTCGCCGCGGCCCGCCGCTCAAGGGGATATCAACCGCAGGCGGGCCGCCCCCCTCACGCGAGCGCCGCGGCGAACTGGGAGCGGTAGAGCCGGCTGTAGGCGCCGCCGGCCGCGAGGAGCTCGTCGTGGGTGCCCTGCTCGACGATCCGCCCCGCCTCCATGACCAGGATCAGGTCGGCGTCGCGGATCGTGGAGAGGCGGTGCGCGATCACGAACGACGTCCGGTCACTGCGCAGCGCGGCCATCGCGTGCTGCAGGAGCAGCTCCGTGCGGGTGTCTACCGAGGAGGTCGCCTCGTCGAGGATCAGCAGCGCCGGGTCGGAGAGGAAGGCGCGGGCGATCGTCACCAGCTGCCGCTCGCCGGCCGAGAGGTTGCCGCCGTCCTCGTCGATCATCGTGTCGTAGCCGTCGGGCAGCGAGTGGACGAAGCGGTCCACGAACGTCGCCCGGGCCGCCTCGAGGATCTCATCCTCGCTCGCCCCCGGGCGACCGTAGGCGATGTTGTCGCGGATGGTGCCCTCGAAGAGCCAGGCGTCCTGCAGCACCATCCCGATGCCGCCGCGCAGCGTGGCGCGCGGCATCGCGGTGATGTCCACGCCGTCGAGGGTGATCCGTCCGGCGTCGAGCTCGTAGAAGCGCATGACCAGGTTGACCAGCGTGGTCTTGCCGGCACCGGTCGGCCCCACGATCGCGACCGTCTGCCCCGGCCGGGCGACGAGCGAGAGCCCCGAGATGAGCGGCTCGGCCGGGTCATAGGAGAACGAGACGTCCTCGAAGGCGACCTGACCGCGACCGTCGAGGAGCGGCTCCCCCGCCACGTCCGGCACCTGCTCCTCGGCGTCCAGCAACTCGAAGACCCGCTCGGCAGACGCGACGCCGGACTGCAGCAGGTTCATCATCGAGGCCACCGTGGTCAGCGGCTGGGTGAACTGCCGCGTGTACTGGATGAAGGCCTGCACCTCCCCCAGCGACAGCGTCCCGTTGGCCACGCGCAGGCCGCCGACGACGGCGATGACGACGTAGTTGAGGTTCCCGATGAACATCATCAGCGGCATGATCAGCCCGCTCACGAACTGCGCCTTGAACGACGCCTCGTACAGCTCGTCGTTCTCGACCTCGAAGGTCCGCTCCACCTCCGGGCGCCGGCCGAACACCGTCACGAGGGCGTGACCCGAGAAGGTCTCCTCGATGTGGGCGTTGAGGCGGCCGGTGCGCCGCCACTGGGCGACGAACTGGCCCTGCGAGCGCTTCATGATCCGGGTGGTGGCATACATCGACACCGGCACCGAGACCAGCGCGATGAGGGCCAGCACCGGCGAGATCCAGAACATCATCGACAGCACCGCCACCACGGTCAGGAGCGAGGTGAGCAGCTGGCTCATCGTCTGCTGCAGCGTCTGGCTGACGTTGTCGATGTCGTTGGTGACGCGGCTGAGCAGCTCACCGCGCGGCTGCCGGTCGAAGTACTGAAGCGGCAGCGCGTTGACCTTGTCCTCGACGTCGGCACGCATGTCGCGGACCGTGCCCTGCACGACGTCGTTGAGCAGGTATCCCTGCAGCCAGGACAGGACCGACGCGCCGATGTAGATCGCGAGCACGCCAAGCAGCACGTCGCGCACCGCGTCGAAGTCGATCGGCTCCTGGGCGAGGTAGCCGTCGAAGATCAGGTCCGTGGCTTCGCCGAGGATCCTCGGACCCAGCGACATCAGAGCGACGCTCACGACGGCCAGCGCGACCACGGCGTAGGCCTGGCGGCGCCGCGGCGCCATGCGGCGCAGCATGCGGCGGGCCGAGGGGCCGAAGCTCATCGCCTTCTGTCCGACCATGCCGCCGGCCATCGGACCGTGGCCGGGGCCACCGGCCGGCTGGATGCGCTCGGTCTCCTTCATCGTGCCCGCGGTGTCGCGCGTCGGGGCGCTCATGCCGCCTCCTCCGCGCTCAGCTGGGAGGTGACGATCTCCTGGTACGTCGGATTGCCGGCGAGCAGCTCTTCGTGGGTGCCGCGCCCGACGACGTGGCCGTCCTCGAGCACGAGGATCAGGTCGGCGTCGCGGATCGAGGAGACGCGCTGCGCGACCAGGACCACCGTGGCGTCGCGGGTCTCCGGGCGCAGCGCCGCGCGCAGGCGGGCGTCGGTCGCGAGGTCGAGCGCGGAGAACGCGTCGTCGAAGAGGTAGATCTCGGGACGGCGTACGAGCGCGCGGGCGATGGCCAGGCGCTGGCGCTGGCCGCCGGAGACGTTGGTGCCGCCCTGGGCGATCGGCGCGTCCAGGCCCTCCGGCATCGCCTCGACGAAGTCGCGCGCCTGCGCGATCTCCAGGGCACGCCAGAGCTCCTCGTCGGTGGCGTCCGGCTTGCCGTGGCGCAGGTTGGAGGCCACCGTGCCGGTGAAGAGGAACGCCCGCTGCGGCACCAGGCCGATCTTGGACCACAGCATGGTGGGGTCGAGATCGCGGACGTCCACGCCGTCGACGCGCACCTCGCCTGCCGTCGCGTCGAACAGCCGCGGCACCAGGTTGAGCAGGGTGGACTTGCCCGCGCCGGTCGACCCGATGACGGCGACCGTCTGCCCCGCGCGGGCCTGGAAGCTCACGTCGTTCAGCACCGGCTGCTCGGCGCCGGGATAGGTGAAACCCACGCCGTCGAGCTCCAGCACGCCGCGTCCCGTCACCTCGTGCACCGGATGCGCTGGCGGGACCACGGACGAGTCGGTGGCCAGCACCTCGGCGATCCGGTCGGCACAGACGGCCGAGCGCGGCACCATCATCAGCATGAACGTGCCCATCATCACCGACATCAGGATCTGCATCAGGTAGCTCAGGAAGGCGGTCAGGGCCCCGACCTCCATCTGCCCCTGGTCGACGCGGTGGCCGCCGAACCAGATCACCGCGACGCTGGAGACGTTCACGACGAGCATCACGAGCGGGAACATGGTGGCCATCCACCGGCCGGCCCGAACCGACACCTCGGTGAGGTCGTCGTTGGCACGCGCGAACCGGCGGGTCTCGTGCGGCTCCCGGACGAACGCGCGGACGACCCGGATGCCGGTGATCTGCTCGCGCAGCACGCGGTTGACGCCGTCGATGCGCTCCTGCACCAGCCGGAAGCTCGGCACCATGCGGGACACGACGAGGCCCACGCACACGAACAGCGCGGGCACCACGACCGCCAGCAGCCAGGACAGCCCCAGGTCCTCGCGCATCGCCATCAGGATGCCGCCGACCATCATGATCGGCACCGAGACCGCCATCGTGCAGGTCATCAGCGTCAGCATCTGCACCTGCTGCACGTCGTTGGTGTTGCGGGTGATCAACGACGGGGCGCCGAACTGCGCGAGCTCGCGCCCGGAGAACGAGCCGACCCGGTGGAAGACGGCCGCGCGCAGATCGCGGCCGAACGCCATCGCCGTACGCGCCGAGAACCAGACGGCCACGACCGAGCACGCGACCTGCACCAGCGAGACGGCGAGCATCACGGCGCCCACGCGGACGATGTAGTCGGTGTCGCCGACCGCCACGCCGTCGTCGATGATGTCGGCGTTGAGGCTCGGCAGGTAGAGCAGCGCGACCGTGGAGACGAGCTGCAGGACGACGATCACCGACAGCGAGGCGCGGTAGGGGCGCAGGTAGGTGCGCATCAGCTGGAGCAGCATCAGTCCCTCCTCCCGAGGCCGAGCAGCACGGTCTCGACGATCTGCTCGGGGGTGAGCAGCCGGCCCTCGGTGACCTTCGGGTGGCTGCCCGCGAAGGTCAGCAGGCGCAGGATGTGCAGGAAGTGGTCGACGGGCACGGCGAGCTGGTCGCCGTCCTCGCCAACCAGGTCGGTGAGCAGCAGCGTGAGGCGGGCTCGCCGCTCCTCGGCCTCCTCGGAGTCGTGCACGTGGCCCGGCGGCCCGACCAGCTCGACCTTGAGCATCAGGTCGAAGGTGGCGCGGAAGCGCTGCTGCAGCACGCTGACCAGGTCGAGCAGCCGCGCGCTCAGCGGCTGGTCCCGGTCGATGCCCTCGATGCGCGCCACGAGGTCGCCCGGCTCGAAGGCCCGCGCGAGCGCCGCGTCGACGAGCTCCTCCTTGGAGTCGAAGACCCGGAAGATCGTCCCCTCAGCGACCCCCGCCGCCTCTGCGATCTGGCGGGTCGTGACCGCGCGACCGTGGACGCGCAGCAGGCGCAACGTCACGTCGGTCAGCTCGGTGCGACGCTCGTCGGCCGCCATCGGCCGGGCACGGGGTGGCATGGGTGCGACTGTAACTGAGTGAGCGCTCACTCACAACGGGGTTCTGTCGGCAGGGTTATCAGCAGATGCTGATAACCCTGCCCTTCTGGGGCAGAACAACGGCCCAGAAGGGCAGGAGAAGGCCCAGAGGCTCCACCCGATGCCTACGGCGCCAGCCGTACCGTCGTCCAGCCGCCGCCCCCGCCGACGCGATAGACCAGCCGGTCGTGCAGGCGCCCGCGACGGCCCTGCCAGAACTCCACGACCTGCGGGCGGACGAGGTAGCCGCCCCACTGTGGCGGCACCGGCACGTCGTCGGGGAAGCGGCGCTCGGCCTCGGCGTAGGCGTCTTCCAGCTCGCCGCGGTCCGCGACCGGCTGCGACTGGTGGGAGGCCCAGGCGCCGAGCTGGGAGCCGCGGGGACGAGAGACAAAGTACGCCTCGACCTCGTCGCGCGGCAGGAGCTCGGCGGTGCCGTCGACGCGGACCTGCCGCTCCAGGAGGTGCCAGGGGAACAGCAGTGCGCAGGCCGGGTTGGCGGCGAGCTCCTCGCCCTTGCGCGAGGCGGTGTTGGTGAAGAAGCGGAAGCCCTCGTCGTCGTAGCCCTTGAGCAGGACCAGGCGCGACGACGGCCGGGAGTCGGCCCCGACCGTGGAGACGACCATGGCGTTGGGCTCGTGCAGCCCCGCAGCGCGTACGTCGGCGAACCACCGCCCGAACATCGCCACGGGATCCCGGGCCAGGTCGGCTTCGGCAAGCCCTCCGGCGGCGTACTCCTGGCGAAGCGCGGCGATGTCGGAGTCGTCGTGAGTGTTGTCTCCCATGACCTGCAGGCTAGGCCGTGGTGCAGAATGCCTGCGGCGCGCCCGGCACCCGGGCGCCAGACGAAGGAGTCGCCACAATGACCGAGGTACACCACGGGCTGGAGGGCGTGATCGCCTTCGAGAGCGAGATCGCCGAGCCCGACAAGGAGGGCTCCGCGCTTCGCTACCGCGGCGTCGACATCGAGGACCTCGTCGGTCGGGTGCCGTTCGAGAACGTGTGGGGCCTGCTGATCGACGGCAGCTACACCCCCGGCCTGCCGCCGGCCGAGCCCTACAACCTGCCGGTCCACACCGGCGACGTCCGCGTCGACGTCCAGGCCGCCGTCGCGATGCTGGCCCCGGCGTTCGGCTTCGGCCAGACCTACGACATCTCCGACGAGCAGGCCCGCGAGGACCTCAGCCGCGTGGCCGTCATGGTCCTCTCGTACGCCGCCCAGTCGGCGCGCGGTCTGCAGCTGCCGGTCGTCCCCCAGCGGCTCGTCGACCAGGGCGGCACCCTGGCCGAGAAGTTCCTGATCCGCTGGAAGGGCGAGGCCGACCCCAAGCACGTGCACGCCATCGACGCCTACTGGTCGTCGGCGGCCGAGCACGGCATGAACGCCTCCACGTTCACCGCGCGCGTCATCACCTCCACCGGGGCCGATGTCGCGGCCGCCTTCTCCGGCGCGATCGGCGCGATGAGCGGCCCCCTGCACGGCGGCGCCCCCTCGCGGGTGCTGGGGATGATCGCCGATGTCGAGGAGTCCGGCGACGCCGGCGCCTACGTCAAGGGCCTGCTCGACCGCGGTGAGCGGCTGATGGGCTTCGGCCACCGCGTCTACCGCGCCGAGGACCCGCGCGCCCGCGTGCTGCGCCGTACGGCGAAGGAGCTCAATGCGCCGCGCTACGAGGTCGCCGAGGCACTGGAGAAGGCCGCGCTGGCCGAGCTCCGCGAGCGCCGGCCCGACCGCGTCCTCGAGACCAACGTGGAGTTCTGGGCCGCGATCGTCCTCGACTTCGCCGAGGTGCCGCCGCACATGTTCACCTCGATGTTCACCTGTGCGCGCACCGGCGGCTGGTCCGCGCACATCCTGGAGCAGAAGCGCACCGGTCGCCTGATCCGCCCGTCGGCGATCTACACCGGCCCGAGTGCCCGCGGCGCCGACGAGGTCGACGGCTGGAAGTCGGAGTGGGCCGGCTGAGCCGAGCCGTCGCGCCCCGTGAGCGGCTCCGTCCGGAGCCGCTCACGGTCGCGCACTGGGAGTCACGATGAGCGACGCCAGGCTGTGGGATGGTCGACCGGCGCGGGGCTGACGGCCGACCAGACGCTCGCGCTGGTGGAGGACGTCGGGCTGACCGCGCGGCTGCGGCGGCTCCCCGAGGCCGTCTACTGGGGTCGCGAGATCACCGACGAGCGCTACCTCGTCGTCGGCGACTGAGCCTCGGCCCGCGTGGTTCGCGCGAGATGGGCGACTCCGCGGGCGACCTTCACCGGGAGCAGCATCGCGCCCTCCTCAGACGAGCGGCTTGCCCAGCGTGCGGCTGAGCGGTGAGTCACGGTAGTAGCCGTAGCCCGGGATCGCCACGTAGCCCGACGATTCGTAGAGCGCGATCGCCTCCGGCTGCTTGATCCCGGTCTCCAGGACCAGTGCCCGGGCGCCCGCGGCGCGCGCCGACGCCTCCAGGTGCGCCAGCATGCGGCGCGCGAGCCCCTGGCCGCGTGCCGCCGCCACGACGTACATGCGCTTGACCTCGCAGGTCTGCGTGGTGCCGAACGCCTCGACGGTCGAGCGCCGCCAGGCCCCGGTGGCCACGGCGACGTCGTCGACGTAGCCGACGAAGAAGCTGCCGTGCGGCCGCTCGAACTCCAGCGGGTCGACCGGGGAGTCGTCCTGCCCGCCGTAGCGCACGACGTACTCGGCCTGCACATCGGCGACCAGGCGCACGGCGTCGGGGTGGCCGTAACCGACGCGCTCGATCCGCACAGCAGTCCTCCGATTTATCGCGCGTGCAACGGTGCTGACACAATAGGGACCTCCCTGACAGCGTCGTCAGCACCCACCCCTCCCACCTCGGAAGGTTGCCACGTGAGCGACGCCCTCCAGATCCCCGCAGACCTCCTGCCCGCCGACGGCCGCTTCGGCGCCGGCCCGTCGAAGATCCAGACCAGCCACCTCGACGCACTGGCTGCCACCGGCTCCTCGCTGATGGGCACCTCGCACCGCCAGGCCCCGGTCAAGGACACCGTCGGCCGCGTGCGGGAGGGTCTGGCCGCACTGTTCTCCCTGCCTGACGGCTACGAGGTGGTGCTCGGCAACGGCGGCGCGACGGCGTTCTGGGACATCGCGACGTTCGGCCTGATCCGGACCAAGAGCCAGCACCTGTCGTTCGGTGAGTTCTCCTCCAAGTTCGCCAAGGCCGCGGCCGACGCGCCCTGGCTGGACGCGCCGTCGGTGATCAAGTCCGAGCCCGGCTCGCGGCCGACGGCCCAGGCCGAGGCCGGCGTGGACGCCTACGCCTGGGCCCACAACGAGACCTCGACCGCCGTGATGGCGCCCGTCGTACGCCCCGAGGGCGCCGACGAGGGCTCGCTGGTGCTGGTCGACGCCACCTCCGGCGCTGGCGGCCTGCCCGTCGACCTCACTCAGGTCGACGCCTACTACTTCGCCCCGCAGAAGTGCTTCGCCTCCGACGGCGGGCTCTGGATCGCGCTCATGTCGCCGGCCGCCCTCGAGCGCGCCGCGACGATCGCGGCCAGTGACCGGCACATCCCGGCGTTCTTCGACCTGCCGACCGCCATCGACAACTCCGCGAAGAACCAGACCTACAACACCCCGTCGGTCGCGACCCTCTTCCTCATGGCGGAGCAGCTGGACTGGATGAACGCCCAGGGCGGCCTCAGCGGGATGGTGGAGCGCACCACCGCCTCCTCCGACGCGCTGTACGGCTGGGCGGAGAAGACGTCGTACACCACGCCGTATGTCGCCGACCCTGACTCCCGCTCGCTGGTGATCGGCACCATCGACTTCGACGACGCCATCGACGCGGCCGCGATCGCCAAGACCCTGCGCGCCAACGGGATCGTCGACACCGAGCCCTACCGCAAGCTCGGCCGCAACCAGCTCCGCATCGCGATGTACCCCGCCATCGACCCCGCCGACGTCGAGTCTCTCACCGCCTGCATCGACTACGTCGTCGAGCACACCGCCTGAGCCCCGCTGACCCGTCACAAGCTCGCCGGATTCCCCGCTGACCCGTCAGAAGCCTCTGACGGGTCAGCGGAGGGCGGCCACGACGGCGTCGTACGTGGGGCCGTCGAAGGCGACGATCCGCGCCTCGGTCACGCCGGTCTCGGTGGCGCGCAGGGTCTCGACCGCCGCGGCGATCGCGTCGTCCTTGGGCCAGCCGTAGATGCCGGCGCCGACCAGGGGGAAGGCGACGGTACGGGCGCCGAGCTCGTCGGCAACGCCCAGGGCGCGGGAGTAGCAGGACGTGAGCAGCGACCGGTCGGTCTGGCCGGCGCGGCGGTTGGGGCCCACCACGTGGATCACCCAGCGCGCCGGCAGGTCGCCCGCAGTCGTCCAGCCCGCGTCACCGGTGGCCAGGCCGTGCGGGAAGCGGCGCACGCAGTCCTCGAGCACGGCCGGTCCCCCGACGCGATGGATGGCGCCGTCGACGCCTCCCCCGCCGCGCATCTCCGGGCTGGCGGCGTTGACCAGCGCATCGACGTGTTGCTCGGTGATGTCGCCCTGGACCGCGGAGAGCTCCACGTCAGGTCTGCTTGAGCAGCTTGAGCGTCGCGCGCTCCAGGGCGGCCTGGCGCTCGTCGGGGGTGTCGTAGGAGCGCCGCGTCGTGCCGCGGATCGTCTTGCCCTCCTCGTAGGCCTCGATGATCCGCGGGTCGACGTAGGAGGAGCGCGCCAGCGTCGGGGTGTTGCCGAGGAACTCCGAGACCTCCTTCATGGCGCCGGCCACCGCCCGCTTGCGCGAGGCCCGGGTCTCCCCGTGCTCCTCGGCCTCGGCCAGGGCCGCCGCGGCGAGCACCGTCGCGTGCCAGGTCCGGAAATCCTTGGCCGTGGCCTCCAGCCCGGTGCTGCCCCGGACGTACTCGTTGACCAGCTCGGGCAGGATCGAGCGCCAGGAGCGCCCGTTCTTGTACGCGAGGAGCCGCAGGTCGCCGCCGCGGCGGCGGCGCATGATCTCGATCGCCTCGATCACCGTGACGTCGTCGATCTCGATGCGGTGGTCGACGCCGGACTTGCCGACGAACGCGAAGACGAGCCGGTCCCGGCGCCGCTTGACGTGCCGACGCTCCAGCGTGGTCAGCCCGAAGCTGCCGTGGGTGTCGGCGTAGATGTCGTTGCCGATCCGGAAGTAGCCCAGGTCCAGCAGGCGTACGGCGGCGGCGCAGGCGCGCTCCAGGGGCATTCCCTGGCGGCCCAGGTCGGTGACCACGAGCTCGCGTGCGCGGACCAGGGCCCGGCCGAAGTCCTGCATCCGGTCGAACTTCTCCGCGTCGCGTCGCTCACGCCAGACCGGGTGATAGAGGTACTGGCGGCGCCCGGCGTCGTCGGTGCCGACGGCCTGAAGATGACCGTTCTCGTACGGCGTGACCCAGACGTCCTTCCACGCCGGCGGGATCACCAGGCTCCGGACCCTCTGCACGTCCTCGTCGGGGAGCCTCTGGCCGTCCTGGTCGAGGTAGACGAAGCCCTTGCCCGCCCGGCGGCGGATCCAGCCCGGCTGGTCGGGCGACGTGCGGCGCAGTCGTGGCACCCGGCGACCTTATGCCGGACGCACGCGCACGCGTCTCACCCGCAGGGGTCTCATCGGCGGCGCAGCGCGTAGAGCAGGACGACGAGGACCCCCAGGCCGAGCCACCCGGTGAGGAACCACGGCCAGAAGGGGCGCTCGTCCGACGCCTCTTCCGGCAGCTCGCGGCCCTCGCGGCCCTGTGTCGCGGGCGCCGGCTCCCGGGTCGTACTCGCACTGGGGGTGGGCGTGGGGCTGGGCGGGGGCGGCGTGACCACGTCCCGCAGCGCGCCAGGCAGGTCGATGCGCAGCACCTCGCTGCGCTGGCCCTCGCTGCTGACGTAGACGGTGCCGCGCGCGTCGACCGCGATCCCCTCGCCCTGCTCCTGCCTCGGCAGGTCGACCGTCGCCACCGGCTCCAGCGACGGATAGGCATAGAAGACGGCCCGACCGTAGTCGCGGAGCACCAGGTGCCGGCCGTCGGGGAAGAACGCCCCGTCGGTGACGAAGCCGAGCACCGGGCCCAGGGGCCGCAGGCGGTTCGGTTGCGACGTGCTGAGCTCGCGTGGGGCGGCGTACAGGGTGCCGCCGAGCAGCTCCTTGGAAGCGACGAGCACCTGCTGGGTGACCGGGTGGACGAGCAGCGCCTCGGCATCGACCGGCCCACCGGGGTAGGTCACCTCGAACACCTCCGGGGCGACCTCCCGCTGCTCACGCTCGAGCGGCAGCCGCAGCAGCCGCACCGAGTCGCGGTTGCGGCGGTTGTCGCCGATGTCCCCCACCAGGACGCGGTCGCGTCCCCACGGCGCGACGGCCTCGACGTCGGTGGCCTCACCCCAGGACGCACCGCCGACGGTCTCGCCGTCGCGGTCGACGACGAACGTGCGGCCCTCGTCGCCGGAGTCGTTGACGGTCACGAACAGCCCGCCGGAGGCGACCAGGCCGCTGGACTCGACGATCTGGGGGTCTGCGAACTCGAGGACGACGTCGCGGCGCTCGGCGTCGGCGGAGGTCAGCCCCAGGGCGAACGGCACCACCATCGCCCCGGCCAGCAGCCGCTCCACCACGAGCATCATGCGTCGAGCAGCACGGCCAGTCGCGGGGTGATCCCCCAGAGCTCGACCAGCTCGTCGTACTCACGGCGCACGGCGCCGTCGGAGTCCGGGGCACCGGTGCGGACCGCGCGCAGCAGCGTGTTCCGAGGGGTGTGCTTGCTCTCCACGAACTGCATCACGTCGACCCGGTAGCCCTGCGCGCGCATCAGCGAGGACCGCAGGCCGTCGGTGAGCGTGTCGGCCAAGCGCTCGCGCAGGATGCCGTGGCGGGTGAGCATGGCGTACGGCGTGGGGGTGGCGGCGCTGCGCAGCTGGGCCGCGATGTCGTGGTGGCAGCACGGCGCGGCGAGCACCAAGCTCGCGTGCCACTCGACCGCTCTCGCCAGAGCCTCGTCGGTGGCGGTGTCGCAGGCGTGCAGCGCGAGCACGACCTCCGGCGCCGGGTCGAGCTGGACCCCGGAGATCGAGCCGACCACGAATTCGGCGCCGGCGCCCAGCTCGGCGGCGATCACGGCGTTGTGGTCCCGCGACTGCTCGCGCACGTCGACGCCGGTGAGGTGGATCGGCAGCCCGCGCACCGAGGTCAAGAACCGCTCCGCGGCGAACGTGAGGTAGGCGTTGCCGCAGCCGAGGTCGGCGATGCGCAGGGGCTCCTCGGGGGTAGGGCGGCGCAGCCTCCCCTTGGTGATCGCGTCGGTGATCGAGGAGTCGAGCAGCCGCAGGAACTCCTCCACCTGGCGGTACTTCGCGTGACGGCTCGGCTTCATCCGGCCCTGGGCGTCGCTGAGGCCGAGGGCCCGGAACACCGGGTCGCTCTCCGGCAGCAGCCGGTCCTTGTCACGGTCGTGGCCGCGGTCGACCTCGGCCGCCTCGGCCCGGGCGCTGGTGTGCGCCATCGCCTCGAGCTTCTTGGTGACCCTGATCTGGTGGACCTCGGTGAGCGTCTCGACATGCCAGTTGCCGAACGGCTCCCGGAGCAGCTCGTCGACGGCCGCCGGCGCCGCCGCCAGCGCATGGTTGCTGGTATGGGCCTGGGTCTCGTCGTAGGCCACGACCTGGAGGTGCCGACCTGCCTTGAGATCGACGTAGCGCAGCTCCACTCGGCGCCAGCGCGGCGGCTGTCGGCCCTTGTGCCGGCCCGACGCCACGGCCCGCACGAGGGTGTCGGGGTCGAGCAGCAGCCCGCGCACGCGGTCCATCACGACCAGCAGCGGCTCGCTCATCCGCGCACCAGGGCCGTGATCACGACGAGCAGCAGCAGACCCACCAGGGCGACCGGGATGACCAGTCGGCGATAGCGTGGGTTCATCCAGGCAGTCTAGGAGCGAGCAGCTCGGCGAGGTGCATCGCCCGTACCCCCGCGAGGTCGTCGAGCTGCAGTCGGCAGGACAGTCCGTCGGCGAGCACCACCGTCCCGGGGGCCGCGGCACGCACGGCCGGGAGCAGGTGGGTCTCGGCCACCGCCACCGAGACCTCGTAGTGGCCCTGCTCCATCCCGAAGCTGCCGGCCAGCCCGCAGCAGCCCGCGACCCGGGTCACCGACGCCCCGGTCGCGGCCAGCAGCCGCTCGTCGGCGTCCCACCCCAGCACCGAGGCGTGGTGACAGTGCGGCTGCGCCACCACCTCGGTGCCGGTCAGGTCGGGCAGCGGCCAGCGCAGGCGCTCCCACAGCTCGGCCAGCGTGAGCACGCCGCCCGCCACCACCGCCGCCCGCGGGTCCTCGGTCAGCTGAACGGCGTCGCTGCGCAGCGTCGCGAGGCAGGACGGCTCGAGGCCGAGCACCGGCACCCCCGACGCGACGTACGGCGCCAAGGTCGCCACCGTCCGCGCCAGGATCGTGCGGGCGCGGTCGAGCTGGCCCGTGGTCACCCAGGTGATCGCGCAGCAGGCGTCTTCGGGGATGACCCGGGCGGTGAGCCCGGCCGCCGCGAGCACCCGCAGCGCGGCCGTGCCCGCGACCGGGTGGAAGTGGTCGGTGAAGGAGTCGGCCCACACCCACACGTCCGGAGCGCCGGGCTCAGCGGAGCGGACCTGGGAGCGCAGCGTCCGCCGGGCGAAGACCGGGAGCGAGCGCCTGCGGTCGATGCCGGCGCCCGCCTTCGCCAGCCGCGCCACCGCGCCGAAGCGCAGCAGGGCGTTGGCGACGCCGGCCACGGGCGCCACCCGGTCGGCCCAGGCCGGCAGCCAGCCGAGCGTGTAATGGGCGCGCGGGCGGCGCCGTCCCCGGTAGGTCTGGTGGAGCACCTCCGCCTTGTAGGTGGCCAGGTCCACGCCGGTCGGGCAGTCGGACGCACAGCCCTTGCAGGACAAGCACAGGTCGAGCGCCTCGTGAACCGCGGGATCGGCCAGGCCGTGGACCAGGGTGCCGTCGAGCGCCTCCTGCAGGACCCGGGCCCGCCCCCGGGTCGAGTCCTTCTCCTCGCGGGTGGCCTGGTAGGAGGGGCACATGACGTCGGCCGAGGTCGCGGCGACGCATCTGCCGACGCCCGTGCACCGGTGGACCGCGTCGCCGAGCGAGCCACCGTCGTGGGTGAGCCGCAGGGCCGGGGAGATCGACAGCCGCGGCCGGCCGGGCCGGAGGTCCGCGTCCAGCGGGGCGGGCGCGACCAGCACCCCGGGGTTGAGCAGGCCGTCGGGGTCGCAGGCGGCCTTGACCGCCCTGAACAGCGCCAGGGAGTCGGCGTCGTACATCAACGGCAGCAGCTCCGAGCGCGCGCGTCCGTCGCCGTGCTCGCCCGACAGCGAGCCGCCGTGCTCGCGCAGGCGCAGCGCGCTCGCGGTCAGGAAGTCGCGGAAGACCCGCCGCCCACTGGCCCCGTCGTGGAAGGGGAAGTCGATGCGGACGTGGACGCAGCCATCGCCGAAGTGCCCGTAGGGGACCCCGTCCAGGCCGTGCTCGCGCAGCAGCTCGTCGAAGTCGCGCAGCCACGCCCCGAGCCGCTCGGGCGGCACGGCCGCGTCCTCCCAGCCGGAGTAGGCCGGTGTCGCCAGGCTGCGCGCGGCCAGACCCGCGCCGTCCTCGCGGATCCGCCACAGCTGGGCGACCTCCCCCGGGTCGCTCACCCGCCGCCGCTCCAGGCAACCCGACGCCGCCTCCAGGTCCGCCAGCAGGCTCTCGGCGTCCTCGCCAGCGACCTCGACGAAGAGCCAGCCCGCGCCGCGGGGCAGCTCCGGCACGGCTCGGCGCGCGCGGACCAGATCGACGATCCGGGAGTCGAGTCCTTCGCATGCCACCAGCCGACCACGGGCCGCCGACAGTCGCGGCCGGCTCTCCACAGCCAGCAGGGCCGGCACCGCGTCGGCGGCCTCGACCACCGACGAGTAGCCCAGCACCAGCAGGTGCCGGACCTCCTCGGGAACCAGCGACACCGTCACGTCACGCAGCAGCGCGAGGGTGCCCTCCGAGCCCGCCAGCAGCCGGTCGACGCGGCGCCCGCTCTCCGGGAGCAGGTGCTCCAGCGCGTAGCCGCTGACCTGCCGGGAGAACCGCCCGAAGTGAGTGCGCACGTGCGCCAGGTGCGCGTCGGCCAGCTCCCCGAGGCGCGCCGACACATCGGTCTCACCGGAGCCGAAGAGCGCGTCGACGGCGACCAGGTTGTCCGACGTGCGGCCGTAGCCCAGCGCCCGTGACCCGCACGCGTTGTTGCCCACCATGCCGCCGATCGTGCAGCGGGTGTGGGTCGAGGGGTCGGGCCCGAGCCTGAGACCGTACGGCGCCGTCGCGGCCTGCAGCGCCGCGTGGACGACCCCCGGCTCCACCCGTGCCGTGCGGGCCTCCGGGTCGATCTCGAGGATCCGGCGCAGGTGTCGGGAGGTGTCGACGACGATGCCCTCCCCCACGGCGTTGCCGGCGATCGACGTTCCGGCCCCGCGCATCGTCACCGGCACGCTCGCGCTTCTCGCCACGGCAAGCACCGCATCCAGCTCGTCGCGGTGCTGCGGGCGCACCACCACCCGCGGCACGACGCGGTAGAGCGAGGCGTCGGAGGAGTAGAGCGCCCGGGCCAGCGCCGAGTCGTCGACGTCCGCGACCCCCTCACGCCGCAGCGCGGCGACCAGGTCGCTCACGCTCGCCCCTGGTTCACCCCGTCAAGATAGCCCGCCGGTGCGGGCGCGCAGCGCCGAGCGCACCAGCGGCACGACCGGCACCGCGCCGCTCTCGATCTCGGAGACCGGCACCCACGCGACCGCGTCCGTGGTGCCACCCACCTCGGTCACCAGCGGCCCCGGCTCTCCCACGACGGTGGCGGTGAAGACCATCCCGACCGCGTGCATCTCCTCGTCGCGGCCGGAGGGGGCCGTGCCGCGGATGCGCTCGTCGTCCACGGTGAGCACCTCGCCCACCTCGACGGCGACGCCGGTCTCCTCGCGCACCTCACGCACCACCGCGTCGCGTGGCGGCTCCCCGTGGTCGATGCCGCCGCCCGGCAGTGACCACAGCCCGGTGTGGAAGCCGCGGGGCGAGACGCGGGCCAGCAGCACTGCGCTGTCGCGCTCGACCAGCGCGTACGCCGCCACCCGCTGCAGCCGGAAGGTCTCGTGGGCCGACAGCGCCTCACGGACCAGCGAGACGGTGGGCACGGTCCCGTCGAGCACGTCGGCCAGGGGTTGCCAGGCCGCCTCGGCGGTCGACCCGTCGACCTCGACGACATGGGGCTCCGGCGCGTCGACCGGCACCCAGCCGTTGTACACGAGACGGATGCTGTGGGCGTTGACCCGGCGACCCTGGCGCCAGGTGTCGGGCAGGTACAGCGAGAACGTGTGCGCGGTCTCCCCGACGGTGACCGGCAGCCCGGTCTCCTCGTAGACCTCGCGGACGACAGCGTCCCGTGGGTCCTCACCGTGCTCGACGCCGCCGCCGGGGAGCGTCCACGTCTCACTGCGCGCCAGCTTCGGCGACAGCCGGCTGAGCAGGATCTGCCCCTCCCGCAGGACGACGGCGTACGCCGCTACCCGCTGGACCTGCTCGGAGCGGCGGCTCACGTGAACGGCGGTCGCGAGTCGCGCGCGAGCGAGCGGCGCCCGGCCCAGCGCCACACGCGCGCGGCGCGGTCGCGGTCCTCGTCGGTCACCAGGTTGCCCATCCAGCGCAGGGCCAGCGTCATCAGCCAGTCCGACCGCATGCCCGCCGGGCCGAGCGTGGGCAGCAGCCGCGGCACGGTCACCAGCCCGGCCAGGCGGCGCGCGATCGAGAACGACTCGCCGTAGTGCTCGCGCAGCAGCGCCGGCCACACGGTCGCAAGATCGTCGGTCTCCGTCATGACCTGGGCGACCAGGCGCCCGGTCTCGAGGCCGTAGTCGATGCCCTCCCCGTTGAGCGGGTTGACGCAGCCGGCTGCGTCGCCGATCAGCGCCCAGTTGGCTCCGGCCACCTGGGAGACCGCGCCGCCCATGGGCAGCAGCGCCGAGGTGGGCATCCGCAGCTCGCCGGAGAGCCCGAACTCCTCGCGGCGCTCGTCGGCGTAGAACGACATCAGAGGCTTGATCGCGACGTTGGCGGGCCGTTTGGCGGTGGCCAGCGTGCCCACGCCGATGTTCACCTCGCCGGTGCCCAGCGGGAAGATCCAGCCGTAGCCCGACAGGATCTCGCCGTCCTCGCCGCGCAGCTCGAGGTGAGAGCTGATCCACGGGTCGTCGGACATGGTGGAGCTGACGTAGGAGCGGCCCGCCACCCCGTAGACGGTGTCGCGGTGCCACTCGCGACCCAGCAGCTTGCCGAGGGGCGAGCGCACGCCGTCGGCGACGACGAGACGGCGGCAGGCGATCTCGAAGCGCTGCTCGCCGCGCTGGAACACCACGGCCGCGACCCGCGCACCCTCACGCCGTACGTCGACCGCACGGATGCCGTCGATGGCGGTCGCGCCGGACTTGATCGCCGTCGTGCGCAGGTGGTCGTCGAGCTCGGTGCGCGCCACCGCGCTCCCCCACGACGGCAGCGTGCCACCCGGCCACGGCAGCAGCAGGGTCTGGCCGAACCCGTGGGCGCGCAGCCCCTGGTTGACGGTGTGGGCGCGCAGCCAGTCCTCGAGGCCGAGCTTCTGCAGCTCGCCGATGGCGCGTGGCGTGAGGCCGTCGCCGCAGGTCTTGTCCCGGGGGAACACCGCCGCGTCGGCGAGCACCACGTCGGCGCCGCCGCGCGCCGCCCAGGCCGCAGCCGCCGACCCGGCGGGGCCGGCACCGACCACCAGGATGTCGGTCTGCGTCGGCGCCTGGGTCACGCCCCGATTCTCTCAGTTGCCCGCTCACACACCGAATCACCCCCTCGACACGTCAGCGCGATGCCGGTGAGGTAGACCGCGCGTGCCCCGCCGACCGGTGCCGTGGTGTCGAGGATCGTCGCGCTTAGCCGCGGTGTGCACCTGAGGTTCGCGAAGTGGTGCGCTGCCGGGTGCGAGACCCAGTAGAAGTCGGCGTACCCGAGGACGAGGTAGCGCAGCGAGTCGAGAGTCGAGAGCATTGTCCCGCGCCCGTGACTGCATCTCGACGCAGCAACGCCCGCCCACGCAAGCGTGGGCGGGCGTTGCTTTGCTCGATCTGGGTCCTGCCTTACCAGACCTAGGACTTCGTCCTAGTTCTGGTAGGACCCAAAGTCGAAGTCGTCGAGCGCGACGGCCTGACCGGAGCCCGCGTTGCCGAACTCGTAGTCGTAGGAGTCGTAGCCGGTGACGGAGTACGCCGCGGCGCGGGCCTCCTCGGTGGGCTCCACCCGGATGTTGCGGTACCGCTCGAGGCCGGTGCCGGCCGGGATCAGCTTGCCGATGATCACGTTCTCCTTCAGGCCGCGAAGCGAGTCGGAGCGACCGTGGATCGCCGCGTCGGTGAGGACGCGGGTGGTCTCCTGGAAGGAGGCCGCCGACAGCCACGACTCGGTGGCCAGCGAGGCCTTCGTGATGCCCATGAGCACCGGACGACCCGAGGCCGGCTTGCCGCCCTCGGAGACGACCCGACGGTTCTCCTCCTCGAAGCGCACCCGGTCGACCAGGTCGGAGGGGAGCAGGTTCGTCTCGCCCGACTCGATGACCGTGACCCGGCGCAGCATCTGCCGCACGATGATCTCGATGTGCTTGTCGTGGATCGACACGCCCTGGCTGCGGTAGACAGCCTGGACCTCGTCGACGAGGTGCTCCTGCGCCTTGCGGACGCCGAGGATGCGCAGCACGTCCTGAGGGTCCGGCGTACCGGACGTCAGGTGATGCCCGACCTCGATGTGCTGGCCGTCCTCGACGTTGAGGCGCGAGCGCTTCGAGACCGGGTACTCCTGCACCTCCGAGCCGTCGTCGGGGGTCACCAGGACCTTGCGGGTCTTGTCGGTGTCCTCGATCTCCACACGACCGGCGGACTCCGAGATCGGGGTCCGGCCCTTGGGCGAGCGGGCCTCGAAGAGCTCGACCACGCGGGGCAGACCCTGCGTGATGTCGTCGGCCGAGGCCACACCACCGGTGTGGAAGGTCCGCATGGTCAGCTGCGTGCCGGGCTCCCCGATCGACTGCGCGGCGATGATGCCGACCGCCTCGCCGATGTCGACCAGCTTGCCGGTGGCCAGGGAACGGCCGTAGCACTTGGCGCACGTGCCGGTCTTGGCGTCGCAGGTCAGCACGGAGCGGACCTTGACCGTCTCGATGCCGGCGGCCACGAGCTCGCCGATCTTGACGTCGCCCAGGTCGCCGCCCGCCTCGACCAGCACCTCGCCGGTCTCGGGGTGGGTGACCTCGCTGGACGCGGACCGGGCGTACGCCGCGGTCTCGGCGTTGTCGTCCTTGCGGACGACCCCGTCGGCGCCGCGGACGCCGATGACCTTGGGCAGGCCACGCTCGGTGCCGCAGTCGTCCTCACGGATGATGACGTCCTGCGACACGTCGACGAGACGACGCGTCAGGTAGCCCGAGTCCGCCGTGCGGAGCGCGGTGTCGGCCAGACCCTTGCGGGCACCGTGGGTCGAGATGAAGTACTCGAGCACCGACAGGCCCTCGCGGAAGTTGGCCTTGATCGGGCGCGGGATGATCTCGCCCTTCGGGTTGGCCACGAGACCGCGCATGGCGCCGACCTGACGAATCTGGTTCATGTTTCCGGACGCGCCCGAGTCGACCATCATGTAGATCGGGTTGGAGCGCTCGAACGTCGCCTCCATGGCGTCGCCGACCTCCTTGGAGGCCTCCGTCCAGATCTCGATGAGCTCCTGGCGGCGCTCGTCGTCGGTGACCAGACCGCGCTCGAACTGCTTCTGGACCTTGGCGGCCTGCTCCTCGAAGCGCGACAGGATCTCGATCTTGTTGACCGGCGTCGTGACGTCGTCGATGGAGACGGTGACACCCGAGCGGGTCGCCCAGGTGAAGCCGGTGTCCTTGAGGGCGTCGAGCGAGGCCGCGACCTCGACCTTGGTGTAGCGCTCGGCCAGGTCGTTGACGATCGCGCCCAGGGCCTTCTTGCCCACCTCGTAGTTCACGAAGGGGTAGTCGGCCGGGAGGGTGTCGTTGAACAGCGCGCGACCCAGGGTGGTCTCGAGGGTCAGCGTCTGACCCTCCTCCCAGTCCGGGCCGACCTCGAGGTCCAGCGGCGGCACGATGTCGTTGAAGCGGATCTTGACCTTGCTCTGCACCGAGATCTCGCCACGGTCGTAGGCCATGATCGCCTCGGCCGGGGAGGAGAAGGCACGGCCGGCGCCCGGCTCGTCCTCACGGTCGGTCGTCAGGAAGAACAGGCCGATGATCATGTCCTGGGTGGGCATGGTGACCGGACGGCCGTCCGACGGCTTGAGGATGTTGTTGGTCGAGAGCATCAGGATCCGCGCCTCGGCCTGGGCCTCGGCCGACAGCGGCAGGTGCACCGCCATCTGGTCACCGTCGAAGTCGGCGTTGAATGCCGTGCAGACGAGCGGGTGGATCTGGATGGCCTTGCCCTCGATCAGCTGGGGCTCGAAGGCCTGGATGCCGAGGCGGTGCAGCGTGGGCGCACGGTTGAGCAGCACGGGGTGCTCGGTGATGACCTCTTCGAGGACGTCCCACACGACCGGGCGGGCGCGCTCGACCATGCGCTTGGCCGACTTGATGTTCTGCGCGTGCGAGAGGTCCACGAGGCGCTTCATCACGAACGGCTTGAAGAGCTCGAGGGCCATCTGCTTGGGCAGACCGCACTGGTGCAGCTTGAGCTGCGGACCCGACACGATGACCGAACGACCCGAGTAGTCGACGCGCTTGCCGAGCAGGTTCTGACGGAACCGGCCCTGCTTGCCCTTGAGCATGTCGGACAGCGACTTGAGCGGGCGGTTGCCCGGCCCGGTCACGGGGCGGCCACGGCGACCGTTGTCGAACAGCGAGTCGACGGCCTCCTGCAGCATCCGCTTCTCGTTGTTGACGATGATCTCGGGCGCGCCGAGGTCCAGCAGCCGCTTGAGCCGGTTGTTGCGGTTGATCACGCGGCGGTAGAGGTCGTTCAGGTCGGAGGTCGCGAAGCGGCCACCGTCGAGCTGGACCATGGGCCGCAGGTCCGGCGGGATGACCGGAACGGCGTCCAGGACCATGCCCTGCGGCTTGTTGCCGGTCTTGCGGAAGGCGTCGACGACCTTGAGGCGCTTGAGGGCGCGGACCTTCTTCTGGCCCTTGCCGTTGGCGATGGTGTCGCGCAGCGACTCCACCTCGGCCTCGATGTCGAAGCTCTCGAGGCGCTTCTGGATCGCCGTGGCGCCCATGTGGCCCTCAAAGTACTTGCCGAACCAGTTCTTCATCTCGCGGTAGAGGAGCTCGTCACCCATGAGGTCTTGGACCTTGAGCGACTTGAAGGTGCTCCACACCTCGTCGAGCCGGTCGATCTCGCGCTGGGCGCGGTCGCGGACCTGCTTCATCTCGCGCTCGGCACCGTCGCGGACCTTGCGGCGCGCGTCGGCCTTAGCACCCTCGGCCTCGAGGGTGGCCATGTCCTCCTCGAGCTTCTTCATGCGGTCCTCGAGCGTGCTGTCGCGACGCTTCTCGAGGCGCTCGCGCTCGAGCTGGACCTTGCCCTCGAGCGAGGACAGGTCGCGGTGGCGGGCGTCCTCGTCGACGGCGGTGATCATGTAGGCGGCGAAGTAGATGACCTTCTCGAGGTCCTTCGGCGCCAGGTCGAGCAGGTAGCCGAGCCGCGAGGGGACGCCCTTGAAGTACCAGATGTGCGTCACGGGCGCGGCCAGCTCGATGTGGCCCATGCGCTCGCGGCGCACCTTGGAGCGGGTCACCTCGACGCCGCAGCGCTCGCAGATGATGCCCTTGAAGCGCACGCGCTTGTACTTGCCGCAGTAGCACTCCCAGTCCCGGGTGGGACCGAAGATCTTCTCGCAGAAGAGGCCGTCACGCTCGGGCTTGAGCGTGCGGTAGTTGATGGTCTCCGGCTTCTTGACCTCGCCGTGGCTCCACGTGCGGATGTCGTCCGCCGTGGCCAGGCCGATCTTGAGCTGGTCGAAGAAGTTCACGTCGAGCACGATGGCTGCAACCCTTCGTAGTACTTAAAAGTTAAAGAGAATGGGGGGCGGAGGCCGGCGCCCCTCGCGGTGGAGGGGCGCCGGCGACTCACACCTCTTCGACCGAGCTGGGCTCGCGGCGCGACAGGTCGATCCCGAGCTCCTCGGCGGCGCGGAAGACGTCCTCCTCCGCGTCACGGAGCTCGATCTGCGTGCCGTCCTGGCTGAGCACCTCGACGTTCAGGCAGAGCGACTGCATCTCCTTGACGAGCACCTTGAACGACTCGGGAATGCCGGAGTCGGGGATGTTCTCGCCCTTGACGATCGCCTCGTAGACCTTGACGCGACCGGGCACGTCGTCGGACTTGATCGTGAGCAGCTCCTGCAGGGCGTAGGCGGCGCCGTAGGCCTCCATCGCCCAGACCTCCATCTCGCCGAACCGCTGGCCACCGAACTGGGCCTTACCGCCCAGGGGCTGCTGCGTGATCATCGAGTAGGGGCCGGTGCTGCGCGCGTGGATCTTGTCGTCCACGAGGTGGTGCAGCTTGAGGATGTACATGTAGCCGACCGAGACGGGGTCCGCGAACGGCTCGCCGGAGCGGCCGTCGAACAGGTTCGCCTTGCCGGACTCGCCGATCATCCGCACACCGTCGCGGTTGGGCGTGGTGGCGCCCAGCAGGCCCGTGATCTCGTCCTCGCGGGCGCCGTCGAACACCGGCGTCGCCACCTTGGTGTTGGGGGCGGCCTTGTCCGCGTGGATCCTGATCAGGCGCTGCTTCCAGTCGGCGTCGGACTTGTCGTCCGCGAAGTCCAGGTCCCAGCCCTGCTTGGCGAGCCAGCCGAGGTGGAGCTCGAGGATCTGACCGATGTTCATCCGTCGCGGCACGCCGAGCGGGTTGAGGACCACGTCGACCGGGGTGCCGTCCTCCATGAACGGCATGTCCTCGATCGGCAGGATCTTCGCGATGACGCCCTTGTTGCCGTGGCGACCGGCGAGCTTGTCGCCCACCGAGATCTTGCGCTTCTGGGCGACGTAGACCCGCACCAGCTGGTTGACGCCCGGGGGCAGCTCGTCGCCGTCCTCGCGGTCGAAGACCCGCACGCCGATGACCGTGCCGGACTCACCGTGGGGCACCTTCATCGAGGTGTCGCGCACCTCGCGCGCCTTCTCGCCGAAGATCGCGCGGAGCAGGCGCTCCTCGGGGGTGAGCTCGGTCTCGCCCTTGGGCGTGACCTTGCCGACCAGGATGTCGCCCGTGGTGACCTCGGCGCCGATGCGGATGATCCCGCGCTCGTCGAGGTCGGCCAGCATCTCCTCGGAGACGTTGGGGATGTCGCGGGTGATCTCCTCGGGGCCCAGCTTGGTGTCCCGGGCGTCGACCTCGTGCTCCTCGATGTGGATCGAGGTGAGGACGTCCTCCTGCACCAGACGCTGGCTGAGGATGATCGCGTCCTCGTAGTTGTGACCCTGCCAGGGCATGAACGCGACGAGCAGGTTCGTGCCGAGCGCCATCTCGGCGTTGTCGGTGCACGGGCCGTCCGCGATCGGGGTGCCGACCTCGAGCTTGTCGCCCTCGGCCACCAGCGGACGCTGGTTGATGCAGGTGCCCTGGTTGGAGCGCTTGAACTTGGCCAGCTTGTACGTCGAGTACGTGCCGTCGTCGTTCATCGTCTCGATGACCTCGGCGGAGACGTCCTTGACCACACCGGCCTTGTCGGCCACGACCACGTCGCCGGCGTCGACCGCGGCGCGGTACTCGATGCCCGTGCCGACCAGGGGCGAGTCGCTCGTGATGAGCGGCACGGCCTGGCGCTGCATGTTGGCGCCCATGAGCGCGCGGTTGGCATCGTCGTGCTCGAGGAACGGGATCAGGGCGGTCGCGACCGACACCATCTGGCGCGGCGAGACGTCCATGTAGTCGACCTCGTCGGCCAGGATCTCCGAGACCTCACCGAAGCGCTGGCGGACCAGCACCCGCTCCTCGACGAACTTGCCGTTCTTGTCGAGCGCCGCGTTGGCCTGCGCGATGACGTAACGGTCCTCGTCGTCGGCGGTGAGGTAGTCGATCTTGTCGGTGACCTTGCCGTTCTCGACCTTGCGGTACGGCGTCTCGACGAAGCCGAACGGGTTGATCCGCCCGTAGGACGCGAGCGAGCCGATCAGGCCGATGTTGGGGCCTTCCGGGGTCTCGATCGGGCACATGCGGCCGTAGTGCGAGGGGTGGACGTCGCGGACCTCCATGCCGGCACGGTCACGAGACAGACCGCCGGGACCGAGCGCCGAGAGGCGCCGCTTGTGCGTCAGGCCGGAGATCGGGTTGGTCTGGTCCATGAACTGCGAGAGCTGCGAGGTGCCGAAGAACTCCTTCAGCGCCGCGACCACGGGGCGGATGTTGATCAGGGACTGCGGCGTGATCGCCTCGACGTCCTGCGTCGTCATCCGCTCGCGGACCACGCGCTCCATGCGGGCCAGGCCGGTGCGGAGCTGGTTCTGGATGAGCTCGCCGACCGTGCGCATGCGGCGGTTGCCGAAGTGGTCGATGTCGTCGGCGCCGATGTCGAGGGTGCCCTGGGGCGTCTCGAGCTGCTCACGGCCGTCGTGCAGCGCCACGATGTAGCGGATGGCGGCCACGACGTCGGCGATCGTCAGCGTCTGGTGGTCGAAGGCCTCGACCAGACCGAGCTTCTTGTTGATCTTGTAGCGACCGACCTTGGCGAGGTCGTAACGCTTGGGGTTGAAGTAGTAGTTCTTCAGCAGCGTCAGCGCGGCCTCGCGCGTGGGCGGCTCGCCCGGGCGCAGCTTGCGGTAGATGTCGAGCAGCGCGTCGTCGGGACCCTGGGTGTGGTCCTTCTCCTCGGTGAGCTGGATCGACTCGTACTGGCGCAGCTCGGCCATGACGGCGTCGTAGTCGTACTCCTCGCCGATGTCCTCGGCGACGGCCTGGAGGGCCTTGAGCAGGACCGTGATGTTCTGCTTGCGCTTGCGGTCCAGGCGGACGCCGACCAGGTCGCGCTTGTCGATCTCGAACTCGAGCCACGCGCCGCGCGAGGGGATCAGCTTGGCGGTGTAGATGTCCTTGTCGGACGTCTTGTCGGCGGTGCGCTCGAAGTAGACGCCCGGCGAGCGGACGAGCTGCGAGACGACGACGCGCTCGGTGCCGTTGATGACGAAGGTGCCCTTGGGCGTCATGAGCGGGAAGTCGCCCATGAAGACCGTCTGGCCCTTGATCTCGCCGGTGTCGTTGTTGGTGAACTCCGCCGACACGTAGAGCGGAGCGGAGTAGGTGAAGTCCTTCTCCTTGCACTCGTCGACGGTGTACTTGGGGTCGTAGAAGACCGGGTTCTCGAAGGCGAGGGACATCGTCTCGGAGAAGTCCTCGATCGGCGAGATCTCCTCGAAGATCTCGGTGAGGCCGGACTTGGCGGAGACGTCCTCGCCCTCGGCGCGTCGGCGCTCGACGACGGCGTCCCACTTCTCGTTGCCGATCAGCCAGTCGAAGGCGTCGGTCTGAAGTGAGAGGAGCTGAGGAACCTCGAGAGGCTCTTCGATCTTTGCGAAAGAGATGCGGCGGGAGTTACCGGAAGTGCTGCGCGCGGCCAAGAGTTGTCCTTCGACGTGTCGCTGTGTGAGAGACGCGCCCACCCACCACAGGCTCAACCACCGGGCAGGATGACAAGTATTTGAGGGCAGGCGCAATGCGCCACGATACACTAAACGAGGGCACACAACAACCTCTGCATGCACCGCAACGATGAGCGTCGCCGAGGATCATGCGCTCCCGCGGTCCTCAGGTCAAGCACCACCGCCGCGCGCCTGTCGATTCGCTCCCCCCAGGGGCTACCGCTGGGTCAGGTTGGTCGTGAAGTCGTCGACCAGCCACTCGCCATCGGCGAGCACCATCCGCAGGGTGACCTGGTTGCGGTACGTGCGCGCTCCCTGCGCGTTGGTGGTCGGCATGTTGACGTAGAGCAGGACGTCGACCCGGTCCTCGCTGGACCTGACGACGCCGTCGGCGAGCGGCTCCTCGACGCGCACGACGGTCTTGGTCTGGGGTGCGTTGTCCTTGATCACCTGCATGGTGTCGTCGTAGTCCTTGCGGACGCGCGGCGTCATGTAGGAGCCGGCGGTCGCGGCGTCCTCGTCCAGCGTGCGGTAGTCGTAGGACAGGACCGGGACGACCGCCGCGCGGGCGGCAGCGCGCGCGGCGTCCTCGTCGACGGGCGCGGGTCGGGTCCACGCGTAGACGCTGGCGGCGACCAGCGCCAGCGCCACGACGGCCAGCACGGCGGTGAGCCAGAGCCGCGCGCCCGCCCTCCGGTCGTCGCCCGACCGCTCGCCCTCGGGCTCCGCGGTGTCCTGCGGCCCATCCTCAGGCAGCTTCTCCGCCTCTGTGTCGGCTCGGACGTCCGGCGCCGCGCCGGCAGCCTCCTCGTGGCCCTCGTGAGCCTGGTCTTCGTCCTGCGGGAGGGTGGCGTCGTACGCCGCCCGCCGCTCGGGGTCCAGGAGCACGGCCCCGGCCTCGTTGTAGACGCGGAAGCGGCGATCGTCGGGCTCCAGGTCGGCGATGGCCGACCTCCAGGCGGCCCGGATCTCCTCGGTCGTGGCGTCGCGGTCCACGTCCAGCAGGTCGTACCAGTTCGGGGTCACGGCGCCGCCTCCTGCTCGGGCTCACCGGTGAGGTCCTTGAAGTCGTCGACCAGCCAGTCGCCCTCGATCCTCTTCAGCGACACCTCGTAGCGGAACGGGATGGCGTCGGTCGCGATCCGCTTGTCGGCGTTCTTGGGGTCGGGGTAGGAGGTGGTGAACGACCCCGCCACCAGGACCTGCGCGGAGTCGGAGTCGATGCTGGAGGTCGCGTAGGAGAACACCTCGGCCACGCGCGCGACGCCGGCTTGCGCGACGGTCGCCTCCGCGAGGCCCGCCTGCTCCTCGAAGCCGGCTCCGAACTTGGGGGTCATCACCTCGGTGACCAGCTTGCGGTACTCCGGCATGGCGTTCTTCTCGTCCAGGAGCTGGGGGCCGTAGGTGTGCACCCGGAGCACGAACTGCTGGGCCTGCGACATCGCCTTCTCGCGCTCCGCCACGAGGGGGTCGTCGGCGCCGAACAAGGCGGACACCCGACCACCCAGGGAGGCGCCCTCGGGCGCACGGGAGCCGGTCACCAGCAAGACCGCGAAGGAGGCGAGGCACCCCACGATGACCAGCACCAGGACGGGGACCAGCGCGCGATCGAGCGCCTGGCGAGGCGTCGAGTGGCGGTCCGGCGGACGGTTCTCGCTGCTGTCGGTCACCGGCGAGATGACGTCAGCGGCTGAAGGTAGAGCCACTTCCACGAATCCTCTCCGAGGGCCGGCGGAGCCACGCTACCGCTCCCCTCAGGCTGGGCGGCCCGCGAGCCCCACTCGAGCTCGCCGGTCTCCTGATCGAAGGTGGCCACGACCCGGTTGAGGTTCTGGGAGCCGCGGGCGTTGCTCTTGCTCGCCGGCTCGGCGCACCGGGCGTTCTCGTTCATCGGCAGGTCGTCGCGGTCCTGTGGCGTTCGCCGCTCAGTGCCCTCATAGCCTTCGTGGCACACCGGCGTGTTGGTGAGGATCAGGCCGAAGTGGGCGTCGTAGAGCCCCGAGGGCGACTTGGAGACGACAGTGAAGCCGCCCTCGACCACGTAGGGGTAGACCACCAGCACATGGGCGATCCCGTTGAGGTGCTTGACGACGACCTCACCGGTGGTGAGCACGTTGTTGATCAGGCTGCCGAGCTCGACCTCGTTCTCCTCGAGGAACGACCTCAGCTCGGCCGCCGTGGCGGAGCCGTCCTCGATCAGCTGGCGCAGGTCAGCGTCGGACGCGGCGAGGGTGCCGCTGAAGCGCGAGAGCTCGCGCGCGAAGTTGCGAAGGGCGCTCTCCGAGCGCAGCTGGCCGCGCAGCACGACGTTGCTGTCCTCGATCAGCCGGCTGGTCACGTCGAAGTTCTCGTTGGCGACCTCGATGAACGAGGTGCCGGAGTCGATGATCCGCTGCAGGTCCTGCCCTGCACCCGAGAAGGCCAGCCCGAACTCGTCCACGGTCGTGCGCAGGTCGTCGGTGTCGACAGAGGCGACGGTGTTCGACAGGTTCGTGAGCAGCTGGTTGGTCGAGATCGGCAGCCGGGTGTCGGCCTCGTCGATCTCGGAGTCCCCCTCCAGGTACGGGCCGTCGTCGACCTTCGGCTGCAGCTCGACGTACTGCTCCCCCACGGCGGAACGGTTGCCGACGACGGCCAGGGTCTCGGCGGGGATCTCGTCGAAGTCGTTCTCGATGCCGAGGTGCACGTCGACGCCCTGGTCGGTGAGCACGAGCTTGTCGACCCGCCCGACCTTGACGCCGCGGTAGTTCACCTCGCCACCGGCGAAGATCCCTCCGGACTCCGGGAAGTGCGCCACGACGGTGTAGCTGTCGTCGACCACGAGGCGGTCCAGCTTGGCGTAGCGCGCGCCGACATAGGTCACGCCGAGGAGCGTGATGATCACGAAGACCAGCAGCTGGGCCTTGGTGCGCCGGGTGATCATCGGACCACCAGTCCCGGGACGAGCAGGGAGACGAGCGCCGGGTCGTAGTGCTCCATGAGCTGTCCCATCGTCGGTCCGCGGGCGGCGCCGCCCTCGGGGTCGAAGCCCGGGCGCCCCAGACCGCCGAGACCGCCGGGCAGGCCCGGGAGCTCGGGGAGGCCGGGGAGCTCGGGGAGGCCGGGGATGCTCGGGATGCCGCCACCGCCACCGCCACCGCCACCGCCGGGGCACAGGCCCGGGATCGGGACCTGCTTGCACACGGCCTGGACGACCGATCCCGGAAGGGCGGCGCAGTTCTGCACCGTGGGGTTCTGCAGGCACTGCTGGATCGCCGCGTTGGCGTCGGCGCAGAGCTCCTCCAGATCCGGGAGGGGGCCGGTGTCGGGCAGGTCCCCCAGAGGCGTGCACGGAAGGCCGGGCACGGGGATGCCGGGGACCTCCCCCGTCAGGTCGATGTCGAGGGTGATGGACAGGTTGGTGTAGTCGCCCATGTGCAGGTTGCGCGCGACCTGCGGGTCGCGCCCCACGACCTCGTCGACGAACGGGTACGTCAGGAAGACGTTGAACGCCTTGACGAAGTCGTCGCCGGAGTTGGCCAGCTGCGTCAGCACCGGCTGGAGCTGGCGGATCGAGTCGACCGTGGCCTCCTTCGACGAGCGGATGACATCCACTCCCACGTCTCCGAGCCGGTTGAGCGCCTGGAGCATCTTCACCAGGTCGCCGCGCTGCTTGTCGAGCGAGGTGACGGCGCTCGGCAGCTCGGCGAGCGCGGAGTTGATGGCGCCCTTCTGCCGGTCGGCGGAGATCGAGAGCCGGTTGAGCGACTCGATCGCGTCCACGATGTTGTCCTTGTTGGTCGCGAGCTGACCCATCAGCTCGTCGACCTGGGTGAGGACCGACCGGGCGCTGTCCTCGCGGCCCTCCAGGGCGAGGTTGAGCTCCTGGGTGATCGTGTTGAGCTGGGCCACCCCGCCGCCGTTGAGCAGCAGGCTGAGGGCACCGAGGACCTCCTCGACCTCCGGGTTGCGACCGGAGCGCTCCAGCGGGATCACGTCGCCGGTGGAGAGCTGGCCGCTGCCGCCGCCCTCGGGCGGCTTGAGGGAGACGAACTTCTCGCCGAGCAGGCTGGTCTGGCGGATCTCGGCGATCGGCTGGTCCGGGAGCTCGGTGTCGTTGCGCAGCTCGATCGTCACCTTGGCCACCTCGCCGGCGAGCTCCACCTCGGTGACCTGACCGACGGAGACGTCGTTGACCTTGACCGTGGACTGCGGCACCAGGTCGAGGACGTCGGCGAACATCACCTGGACGACGATCGCGTCGTCCCCGGCGCTCGTGCCGCCGGGCAGGGGGAGGTCGTAGACGTCGAAGTCGCACGCGGTCAGCAGCAGGCTGCCGAAGACGAGCGCGACCAGCAGCCGCAGCCGGCCCCTCACTGGTCCACCTTCACGAGACCGCCCAGGGTGGGGTCGAAGGCGGCACCGTAACCGGTGCCGGTCCCAGCGCCGAACGGGGCGTTGCGCGGTAGGGGCAGCCCCTCGATCAGGTCGCACAGCTCCCCGTCGGGGTCCGCCTCGCCGATGAGGCTGCAGAGCAGCAGCGTGGGGTTGTTGGTGATCTCGTGCACGAGGTTGCCGATGTTGGCGTTGGTGTCGAGAGTGCCGGCGTCGGGGTTGTAGGTGAGCGCCAGGTTGTTCAGCGCCAGCGGGGCGAGCTTGAGCGTCTCATCGAGGGCGGCCCGCTGCTTGACCAGCACCTTCGCGACCCGGTTGACCTTCTTGATGTTGCGCCCCAGCACGGTCCGGTTGTCGCGCACGAAAGTGCCGACCTCCCCCAGCGCGACGGACAGGTTGCGCAGTGAGGCCGCCAGCTCCTGACGCTCGCCGGACAGCATCGTCGACACCGAGCTCAAGGAGCTGTTGAAGCTCTGGACCGTGGCGTCGTTGTCGGCCAGGGTCTCGATGAAGTTGCCGAGCCGCTCCGCGGAGCCGAACAGCTCCTCCTTGTTGTTGTCCAGGGTGGAGGTGAGGGTGCTGAAGTCCTCGATGGTCTGGTTGAGCTGCTCGCCCTGGCCTCCGAAGTTCTCGGCGGTGACCTCCAGCAGGTCGCTCAGCGACCCCTGGGCGTTGGCGCCGTCCGGGCCCAGGGCGACGGTGAGCCGGTCCAGGCTCGAGTAGATCTGGTCCAGCTCCAGCGGCACCGCCGTACGCTCCCCCTCGAGCACGCTGTCGTCGGCCAACACCTCGCCCTCGGTGTAGACGGGGGTCAGCTGGATGTAGCGATCGCCGACGATCGAGGGAGCGACGATGACGGCGCGCGCATCGGCAGGGACCTTGACCTTCGCGTCGTAGGCCATCGTGACCTCGACGTCGGTGCCCGACGGCTTGACGCTCTCGACCCGGCCGATCGGGACCCCCAGGACGCGCACCTCGCTGCCCTCGTAGACCGAGATCGTGCGCGGGAAGTGGGCGACCAGTCGCTTCTGGTCGTCCCCGCCGGTCATGGCGAGAACGGCGGCAGCCACGAGGACGAGCACGACCAGGGGGACGAGGTACTTCTTGAGTGCGGTCACAGCGACGGGGTCCCGACGGGAGGCAGGTTCTGGATGTAGGTGTCGAACCACGGCCCGCTCCCGAGGGTGTTGGCGAACACCCGGTAGAAGGGCGCCATCAGCCGCAGGCTGTTGTCGAGGTTGTCCTCGTTCTTGTTGAGCACGTCGACCACCTCCTCGAGCTTCTGCAGCGCGGGCTTGAGGTCCTGGCGGGTCTGCTGCACCAGCAGGGTCAGCTCCTTCGAGAGCGTCGAGGTCGAGACCAGCAGGTCGTGCACGGCCTCCCGCCGGGCCACGAGCGCCCGGAAGAGGACGTCGGAGTCGCGCATCAGCCCGACGATGTCCTGGTCACGCTCGTCCAGGACCGTCGAGACCCGGTCGAGGTTCTGCAGCAGCGTGTTGATCTGGGCGTCGCGCGAGGCGACCGTGCGCGACAGCGCGGAGACGCCGTCGAGGGCGGTGCGGAACTCCTCCGGGGTGTTGCGGGTGAGGTCGGCCAGCGTGCTCAGCGAGGCAGCCAGCTGGTCGGTGTCGATGTCGGAGGAGGTCTCCGCGAGACCCGAGAAGGCCTCGACCACGTCGTACGGCGAGCTCGTGCGCTCCACCGGGATCTCGCTGCCGTCGTCGAGTTGGCCCTTCCCCGCCGGCTCGAGCGCCAGGAACATCGCGCCCAGCAGCGTCTTGACCTTGATCGCCGCGCCCGTCTGGTTGCCGAAGTGGGAGTCGGTCTTCACCCGGAACGTGACCCGGACGTGGTCACCGGCGAGCTCGACCGCCTCCACCTTCCCGACGCGGACGCCGGCGATGCGAACCTCGTCGTTGGCCTTGAGTCCGCCCGCCTCGGCGAAGGAGGCGTAGTAGGTGTCACCGCCGCCGATCAGCGGCAGGTCCTGGGCCCGGAAGGCGGCGACCAGCATCAGCACCAGGACGGTGATGCTGACGGCCCCGATGACGACCGGGTTGCGTTCGCGGAAGGGCTTCATCCGAGATCACACCTCGCGGCTGCGGTGTCGTAGTCGAGCTGGAGTGGGGCGATGCCCGGCAGACGGACCTGGCCCCGGAAGTTGCAGAGGTAGAAGTTGAACCACGACCCGTAGATCGCGGTGCGGCCGACCTTCTCCAGCTTGATCGGCAGCACCTGCAGGGCCCGATCCAGCTCGCCCTTGTTGCGGGCCACGTTGGTGGCGAAGCGGCGCAGCTGCTTGATGTCCTGGACGAACGGCGGGCGGACGTCCTCCACCAGGCCCGCGGTCTCGACCGAGAGCGCCGAGATCTGGTCGAGGGAGTCCAGGATCGCGTCGCGGTCCTGGTTGAGGCCGGAGACGAACACCCGGAAGGTCTTGATCAGGTCGGTCAGCTGGTCGTCGCGGTCGGCGAGGTTGTCGAGCACCAGATTCAGGTTGGTGATCAGGTCGCCGATGACCTGGTCGCGCGCCGCCAACGTCGTGGTGATGGTGGCCGTGTTGCCCAGAAGGCTCTCGAGCGTCCCACCCTCGCCCTGGAAGACCTGGACGATCTCGTAGGACAGCTTGTTGACGTCGTCGGGCGAGAGCGCCTCGAACAGCGGCTTGAACCCGTTGAACAGCACGGTGAGGTCCAGGGCGGGCGAGGTGCGATCCACGGGGATCGTGTCGCCCTCGTCGAGCACCGCGTCGTTCCCGACCTGCTGGGTCAGCGAGATGTAGCGCTGGCCGACGAGGTTTCGGTACTTGATCTGGGCGTGGGTGGACTCGGTGAGGCGGGTCTCGTCCTCGACCGTGAACGACACCCGCGCCCGCGTCCGGTCGATGATCTCGACGTCCTTGACGGTGCCGACCTTGACCCCGGCGATGCGGATGTCGTCGCCCTTGACCACGCCGGTCGCGTCGACGAACACCGCGCGGTAGTCGCGCGAGCCCCCGAACGAGAGGTTGCCGATGGTGATCACGAGGACGCCGGTCGCCAGCGTCGTGACGACCATGAAGACCAGGAGCTTGACCAGGTCACCGGTGGTGCGCTTGTCGAGGCGGGGCATCAGCGCAGGCTCACTTCCGCGCCGCGCGCCATCGGCGCGACGAGCAGGACGCTGAGGTCGGACACCTCGGAGGCAGGGACTCCGAAGCCGGGGCCGATCAGCTCCTTGAGCAGGTCGGACTCCTCGACGCTGCCCGGTTCGCCGGCCCCGTCGAAGAAGTAGCCGGGCGATACGCGCGAGGTGCCCTTGCCGGTGGGCTCGTCGACCCCGTCGTCGAGGTCCGGCTGGTTGCGCAACGGGTTGGCCTGGCTCCAGGGCGGGTTGGGCAGGCTCAGGCAGTCGGGGCCGCGGTCCTCGGCGATCCGCGGCTTGTCCTGCGGTCCGTAGGCACGCGGCTGGCGCGGCAGCGTCTCCAGCACGATGTGCAGCGTGAAACCGCGGAACGCCTCCGCCTGGAGCTTGCCGGCCTTGACGATGCCGGAGGTCAGGCAGGGGAACACCTTGGCGTACCTGGCCAGCACCCGCAGCTGCTGGGAGCCCACGTCGGCGAGCCGCGTGATGTTGTCGCCGTTCTCGGCGAGGAAGCCCCGCGCGGTGTCGGAGAAGGACGCCACCTCCGTGAAGAGCGCGTTGAGCTGGGGGGCGCGGTCCTCGAGCGTGCCGGTGGTGGTGACGGTGTCCTCCAGGATCTGGGCCACCTCGGGCAGCACGTCGCTGTAGACGTCGGAGACCTGCGCGGTCAGCCGCAGGTCCTCCACGAGGCCGGGGATCTGCGGGTTGAGCCGCTTGAGGTAGGCATCGACGGTCTCGAGGTTCTCGCCGATCAGCTCGCCTCGGCCCTCGAGGGCAGTGGCGACGGCGTTGAGCGTCATGTTGAGCTCGGCGGGCTGTACGGCGCGCAGCAGCGGGTAGAGGTCGGACAGCACCTGCTCGACCTCGGTGCTGACCGCGGTGCGGTCGATGACGGCGTCGGTGCGCAGCCGGCCCTCGGGGCCGCTGTCCGGGATCTCCAGGCTGACGTACTTCTCACCGAAGAGCGTCTTCGGCACGATCGAGCCGGTGACGTTGGCGGGGATGGTGTCCATCTTCTCCGGGAAGATGCCCAAGGTGAGCTCCGCGCCGTCCGCGCGGGTCCGGGTCTCCAGCACCTCGCCCACGATGACCCCGCGGATCTTGACGTCGGCCCGGCTGGGCAGCTGCAGGCCGATCGAGGAGGTCTCGAGCCGGACCTCCTCGTAGTCGACGAACTTCTTGGTGAACACCGCGTAGGTCGCATAGACGCCGAAGACCAGCAGCGCCAGGAAGGCGACGCCCAGGACCTTGTGGTTGCCGAGGATCCTCATGCCCTCACCCCGCCAGTCTCACGGTGGTGGTGGTGCCCCAGATGGCCATGGACAGGAACAGGTCGAGGACGTTGATGGCGACGATGCTCGTGCGGACGGCTCGGCCCACGGCCACGCCGACGCCCGCCGGCCCGCCGGAGGCGTTGTAGCCGTGGTAGCAGTGGATCAGGATCACGACGACGGCGAAGACCAGCACCTTGCCGAAGGACCACAGCACGTCGCCCGGTGGCAGGAACTGGTTGAAGTAGTAGTCGTAGGTCCCCGAGCTCTGACCGTAGAACTGGGTGACGATCAGCCGGCTCGCGAAGTACGACGACAGCAGCCCCACGACGTACAGCGGAATGATCGCGATCAGGCCGCCGACGACCCGCGTGGCGACGAGGAACGGCATCGAGGGGATGGCCATCGTCTCAAGGGCGTCGACCTCCTCGGAGATGCGCATGGCGCCGAGCTGGGCCGTGAATCCACAGCCGACCGTGGCTGCCAGTGCGATGCCCGCGACGAGCGGGGCGATCTCTCGCGTGTTGAAGTAGGCGGACACGAAGCCGGAGAACGCCGCGGTGCCGAGCTGGTTGAGGGCGGCGTACCCGGAGAGACCCACCTGCGCACCGGTGAAGAACGTCATGCCGGCGATGACGCCGACGGTCCCGCCGATGACGGCGAGCGACCCGGAGCCGAGGGTGACCTCGGCCAGGATCCGCATGATCTCCTTGGGGTAGCGCTTGACCGAGCGGGGGATCGCACGGAGCACGCCGAGGTAGAACGCGAGCTGGCCACCCAGCTCGTTCAGGGAGCCGAGGGGCTTCTCGTAGACCGCCTTCATGTTCGCCATGTCAACCCGTCTTCGGTGGGATGACTTGGAGGTAGATCGTGCTCATGACGAAGTTGACGACGAACAGCAGCAGGAACGTGATGACCACGGACTCGTTGACCGCGTCGCCCACGCCCTTGGGCCCGCCGCCGGCGTTCATCCCCTTGTAGGCGGCCACGATCGCGGCGATGAACCCGAAGACCAGCGCCTTGAGCAGGCCGACCCACAGGTCCGGCAGCTGGGCGAGCGCGGTGAAGCTGGCGAGGTAGGCACCTGGGGTGCCGTCCTGCAGGACCACGTTGAACACGTAGCCGCCGGCGACGCCGACGACGCTGACCAGGCCGTTGAGGAAGAACGCCACCATCATGCAGGCGAGGACGCGGGGGACGACGAGCCGCTGGATCGGGTCGATGCCCAGCACCATCATGGCGTCGAGCTCCTCGCGGATCTTGCGCGCCCCGAGGTCGGCGGCGATGGCCGACCCGCCGGCACCTGCGATGAGCAGTGCCGTCGCGATGGGCCCGGCCTGCTGGATCACCGCCAGGACCGACGCCGATCCCGTGAAGGACTGGGCACCGAACTGCTTGATCAGGCCGCCGACCTGCAGCGCGATGACCGCGCCGAAGGGAATGGCGACCAGTGCCGTCGGAATGATGGTGACCGAGGCGATGAACCAGGCCTGCTGCAGGAACTCGCGCAGCTGGAAGGGTCGCCGGAACAGCGCCCGTCCGACGTCGAGACCGAAGGCGAAGAGCTGGCCCGCGGTGCCGACCGGGGCGAGTACCCGGGTCGCGGTGGATGCCACGAGGTGGTCGTCTCCCTCAGGTCCCGATAGCCATGGACATGTTCGGCTCGAACGAGCCGGGGGGCGGCGTCACGCCGTTGTCCCGGCACCAGGCTCCGGGCTCGCGCTGGCTGCGCCGGGGGATGCCGTTGGACGGCTCCTGCTGCATCGGGATCGGCGGCAGCGGCGGCAGCTCCTGGCCCTCCTCCGCCGCGAGCTCGTCGGCGTCCTTCTCCTCCGACATGCCGATCGGCCCGACGCGCTGGGCGTTGAGGAACTGGCGTACGACCGGCTCCTCGGAGCTGAGCAGCATCTCGCGCGGGCCGAACATGGCGAGGTGCTTGTGGTAGAGCAGGCCGATGTTGTCGGGCACCGTGCGGGCGGTGTTGATGTCGTGGGTGACGATCAGGAAGGTCGCGTCGATCTGTGCGTTGAGGTCGATGATCAGCTGGTTGAGGAACGACGTGCGGACCGGGTCCAGCCCGGAGTCCGGCTCGTCGAAGAGCACGATCTCGGGATCCAGGACGAGTGCGCGGGCCAGGCCGGCGCGCTTGCGCATGCCCCCCGAGATCTCGCCCGGCAGCTTGTCCTCGGCCCCGAGCAGTCCGACCAGGTCCATCTTCTCCATGACGATGTCGCGGATCTCGGACTCGGACTTCTTCGTGTGCTCGCGCAGCGGGAAGGCGACGTTGTCGTAGAGGTTCATCGAGCCGAACATGGCGCCGTCCTGGAACAGCACGCCGAAGAGCTTGCGGATCTCGTAGAGCTCCTTCTCCGAGCAGGTCGCGATGTCGGTGCCCTCGATGACGATCGAGCCCTTGTCGGGCTTGAGGAGGCCGATCAGGGTCTTCAGGAAGACCGACTTGCCGGTGCCGGAGGGGCCGAGCATCACGCAGATCTCCCCGGCGGGGATGGTGAGGGTCACGTCGCCCCAGATCAGCTGCTTGCCGAAGGACTTGGTGAGGTCCTCGACCTTGATCTCCACGCCCATGTCGTCTCTCTTCCCCTCGGACCGAGTCGGCCCGTCCCCAGATGGAGCGCGTCAGTGCACACACGGACCCACTCGTGAGTAACAACGGTGTTCCCGCGGTGAGGTTACGCGGCTTTGTGCTCCTCGTCACGCCGGTGGTGCACTACCCCCGGGCTCACCTGGGCAAACGGCGGAGCCCGCAGGTTGAGGCGGGAGGCTGCCCCCGAAGCACGCCAGTCTCGATGCTGGGAAAGCGCGAAGGGCGGCCACCCCCGGAGGGATGGCCGCCCATCGTGGCGGTGCAGTCGCTCGGCGGGGGCTGGTGTCAGCCCCCGGCGAACGGGTGGATCACTTCAGGGTGACGGTGGCCCCGGCGCCCTCGAGCGCCTCCTTGGCCTTGTCCGCGGTGGCCTTGTCGACCTTCTCGACGACGGCCTTCGGCGCGGCCTCGACCAGCTCCTTGGCCTCCTTCAGGCCGAGGGAGGTCAGGGCGCGCACCTCCTTGATGACGTTGATCTTCTTGTCGCCGGCAGCCTCGAGGATGACGTCGAACTCGTCCTGAGCAACAGCCTCCTCGCCACCGCCGGCAGCGCCGGCAGCAGGGGCGGCCGCAACCGCGACGGGAGCAGCGGCGGTCACGCCGAAGGTCTCCTCGAACTGCTTCACGAACTCCGAGAGCTCGATGAGGGTCATTTCCTTGAACGCGTCGAGCAGCTCGTCGGTGCTGAGCTTCGCCATGGTGGCGGTTCCTTCCATTCGGTGGCCCGCCGGTGTTGGCGGCGAGCCTGGTTTCAGGTGGTGGGGTACCGAGGTCCTGGGTCAGGACTCGGTGGCTTCGCCCTCATCGGAGGTGTCGGCCTCGGCGGGAGCCTCGTCGGCCGCGGGGGCCTCGTCGGTCTCGGCCGGAGCCTCGGCCTCGTCTGCGGGGGCCTCGTCGGCAGCGGCTGCCTCCGGGGCCTCCTCGGCGGCGACCGGAGTACCGGCACCACCTGCGAGGATCGAGGGGTCCTGCTCGGCCTTCGCCTGGAGCGCACCGGCGAGCCGGGCGGCCTGGGCGAGCGGGGCGTTGAGCAGGTAGACGGCCTGGCTGAGGGAGGCGAGCATCGCGCCCGCCATCTTGCTCAGGAGCACCTCGCGCGACTCGAGGTCGGCGAGCTTGCCGATCTCCTTCGCGTCGAGGATGTTGCCGTCCAGGACCCCGCCCTTGATGACCAGGGTGGGGTTGGCCTTGGCAAAGTCACGCAGACCCTTGGCCGCCTCGACGACGTCACCGCTGATGAAGGCGATGGCGGTCGGGCCGGTCAACAGGTCGTCGAAGCCGGAGATGCCCACCTGGTTGGCGGCGATCTTGGCCAGCGTGTTCTTGACCACGGCGTAGTTGGCGTTCTCACCGAGGGAGCGGCGCAGGTCCTGCAGCTCCTTGACGGTCAGACCGCGGTACTCGGTCAGCACGGCACCGGCGGCGTCGTTGAACGAGTCAACGATCTCCGCGACGGCGGCGTCTCTATCTGCCCGCGCCATGGGTCTCCTTCCGGACTGGGAGACCACCGCGCCGGGTCCGCCGAAATGACGGACGCCCTGAGCGCAGATGCTCAGGGCGTGGACTTCACGGCGAGCCGCGGGTCTTGCTCTGTCACCTGCGCAGGCCGTCCACATCGCTGCGGAACCTTCGGTCTGGCTGCTGATGCAGCCGGACAACCGGCGGTCTCTGGATTCAGGTACGAACTCTACGGCCTGAGGGAGGCGGCACCAAATCGGGCTCGGTGGGCGTGCGCACGTACGAGCGCCGCGCTGCGCCGAGTCGCTCCCGGGTCAGGACGGCAGCACCCGACGCGAGCGGGCAGGCACCGGTCCTGCCCACATGATGCGGCCCCGCCTGAGCGGCGCCTGTCCCCCTGTCCCAGTGTTTGTAACACCGCCGAGAAGAACGGTGACGAGCAGTAAACAGGCCGTAAACCGGGGCGAAGACGGCCGATTTCGCTTCTAACCTCGCCGCATGTCCAGCACTTCTCAGCCCCTGGTGGCCTTCCGCCAGGTGGGGCGCACCTTTGAGTCCGTCGAGGCGCTCGCCCCTACCGACCTCAGCGTCTCCCGCGGGGAGCTCGTGTCGATCATCGGCCCGTCCGGCTGCGGCAAGTCGACGCTCCTGCGCCTGGCGTCGGGCCTGGACAAGCCGACATCGGGCGACATCCAGTTCGCCACCGACAGCGTCGGCTACGTCTTCCAGGACGCCACGCTGATGCCGTGGCGGACGGTACGCCGCAACGTCGGGCTGCTGGCCGAGCTCCAAGGCATGAGCAAGGCCGGCATCCGCGCGGCGGTCGATCGCGCGCTGGCGACCGTCGGGCTCACCGACTTCGCCGACCACCTCCCTCACCAGCTCTCCGGGGGCATGCGGATGCGGACCAGCGTGGCCCGCTCGCTGGTGCTCGACCCCGAGGTCTTCCTCTTCGACGAGCCGTTCGGCGCCCTCGACGAGATCACCCGCGGCCGACTCAACCTGGTCCTGATGGACCTCTTCCTCGACCGCTCGTTCGCGGGGCTCTTCGTGACCCACTCGGTCGAGGAGGCGGTCTTCCTGTCCACCCGGGTGGTCGTGATGTCGGCTCGGCCCGGCCGAATCGTCGAGGAGTTCCACGTGCCCTTCGAGTTCCCCCGATCCCTCGACCTGCGCTACACGCTGGAGTTCGCCGAGCTCGCCGGCAAGGTCGCCAAGTGCCTGGAGGCGGCCGCGTGAACCGCTCGGTCAAGAAGGTCCTCGTCGCGGTCGTGCCGCCCCTGGCCGTCTTCGCGGTGATGCTCGGGATCTGGTACTTCGTCAGCTACCAGGTGCTGGCCGAGGACGAGAAGTTCCTGCTGCCGCCGCCGCACGACGTACTCACCGAGGGCTTCCTCGACTCCGAGATCCGCGCCGACATGCTCGATGCCCTGTGGGTCACCGCCCAGGCGGCGCTCATCGGCCTGGCGATCTCGGTCGGCATCGGGCTCCTCCTGGCCGTCGCGATGGTCCAGGCCCGCTGGATCGAGCGGTCCCTCTATCCCTACGCGATCCTGCTGCAGACCGTCCCGATCCTCGCGATCGTGCCGGTCATCGGCTTCTGGTTCGGCTTCGAGATGTTCGCCCGGGTCGTGGTCTGCGTGATCATCAGCCTCTTCCCGCTCATCATCAACCCGCTTCAGGGCATGCTCGGCGCCGACCGCGGCCTGCACGACCTCTTCACGCTCGGCGGGGCCGACTCCTTCACCCGCCTCGTGAAGCTCCAGTTCCCTTCCGCCCTGCCCGACGTCTTCGTCGGTCTGCAGACCGCGGCCGGCCTGGCCGTCGTGGGGGCGACCGTGGGCGACTTCTTCTTCGGTCGCGGGCAGACCGGGCTGGGCCTGCTCCTCCAGCGCTACAGCTCACGGCTCCAGTCCGCCGAGATGCTCGCCACCGTCATCGTCGCCTGCCTGCTGGGCATCGCGGCCTTCTGCATCTTCGGCGCACTCGGACGCCGGATCGTCGGAAAGTGGTCCCCCGCGTGGGGGGCCCGCTGACGGCGCCCGACCGACAGTCCCGCCACATCCGCCCGCCACCCCACCTCGAAGGAACCCACCATGACAACATCAGGCATCCGACGGTCCATGGCCGTCGGCTCCACCCTGCTCGTCGGCTCCCTGGTCCTGACCGCCTGCGGCTCGGACGAGGAGCCGACCGCCACCACCACCGGTGAGGGAGTCCTCGCCGAGGTCTGTCCCGAGACCGTGGTGATCCAGGCCGACTGGGAGCCCGAGGCAGAGCACGGCGGCATCTACAAGCTCATCGGCGACGACTACACGATCGACGCCGACGCCAAGTCGGTCACCGGCCCGCTCATCGTCGACGGCGAGGACAGCGGCGTGAACATCGAGATCCGCATCGGCGGCACCTCCGTCGGATTCCAGTCCGCCCAGTCCCTGATCTATCAGGACCGCGACATCATGTTCGGCTACGGCCGCGTGGGCGAGTACATGGCCACGCAGGCCGACACCCCGGTCATCGGCGTCCTGGCCTCGATGGCGATCAGCCCGTACGCCGTCTACTGGGACGAGGAGACCTACCCCGAGGTCGAGACGATCGCGGACCTCAAGGGCACGGGCGCCCCCATCTCGGTCGGCTCGTCCGAGGACGTCTGGGTCGACTACCTCGTCGGCACCGGGGTCATCGACGAGGACCAGGTCGACCGCAGCGACCAGAACAAGCCGGCCGCGTTCGTGAGCGCGAAGGGCGAGCTCGCCGAGGCGGGCTTCCTCACGGCCGAGCCCTTCATGTACGAGGAGGAGATCCCGGAGTGGGGCAAGCCCGTCAAGGGCCAGCTGATCCACGACACCGGCTTCCCCGAGTACTTCCAGGCGCTGACCGTCAGCACGGCGACGTACGAGAAGGAGGCCGACTGCCTCAAGGAGATCGTGCCGATCATGCAGCAGGCGCAGGTCGACTACATCAACGACGCGTCGGCGACCAACGAGCTGGTCGTGGAGCTCGTCAAGGAGTACGACACCGGGTGGGTCTACAGCCTGGAAGGCGGCGAGTACGCCCACAAGACGGGCGTCGAGCTGGGGGTGCTCGGCGACAGCGAGGACGGCGTCATGGGCACGTTCGACCTCGAGCGGGTCCAGACCCTCATCGACATCGTCGACGAGTACGGCAAGGGCGACGTCTCCGACGCCACGCCCGAGACGCTGGTGACCAACGAGTTCATCGACACCTCGATCAGCGCCGGGTGAGCGCCTCGTGACCACCAGCCTCCCGACGGAGTCCCGCGCGGCCGACCAGGCCGCGCGGGGCTCCCCCCCACCCACCACCCCCCAGACCGCCACCCAGGCCGCGCCGCTCCCCCAGGCCCGC
>NZ_JAJNRO010000003.1:0-250514 GCF_021083605.1 Nocardioides sp. cx-169 | reverse complement strand
TACACCCCCACCTCCCCGGGGGCGGGGTGCCCCCCGCCCCCCCCCCCGCCCCCCCCCCCCCCCCCCCGCGCCCCCCCCCCCCCCCCGGGGCTCCGCCCCTCACACCACCCCCCTGACCGCCTCCCTGGCCGCGCTGCTCCCCGAGGCCCGCCTGGCCGGCTCGCGTCGCAAGATCCGCGCACCGTTCGAGCTCGACCCGACCCTGTGCCTCTACTCGCCGCAGACCAACGTGGACGCCCTGGACCACCCCCGGGTCGCATCGTGGCTGCGCTACGTCCAGGAGGAGTGGACGCCGAGCGCCGTCCCGGGCACGCACTCGCGGATCGCTCTGCTGCTGCCCTGCACCAAGATGAAGCCCTACTTCACCAGCCGCGAGCATCGGGGAGTCAACGCCGCCCTCCTGGGCGCCGGGTGGCGCCCGAGCAGCGCGTACGACGGCCCGGCCGAGCTCGCCTCCGCGCTCGCCCCCGACGAGTCACCCGACCTGCTGGCCAACGCGCCGCTGGTGCGTGACGGGGTCGTGCTCGACCGGTTCGTGATCTCCGAGCCGCTGGCGCTGATCCCCTATGAGCACACGATGTACCTCCCCGACGCCCTCGGCGGGGGCCCTTCGCCGGCCACCTCGTACGACGACCCGGGGCTCTTCGAGGGACGCGGCACCTCCGTGTCACCCGAGCACCCGACCTTCAGCGCGGTGCCGCGCGGTGACGGCGCCTTCGCGTGGGGCCCGGCCGAGCGGGCGGCGTACGCCGCAATGCACCAGGCGATGGTCGAGGCTCTCACCACGACCCTGACCCGACTGGCGCCGTCGTACGACGCGGTCCTCGCGTGGGTCTCCCCCGGGCTCACCCACCGCAGCTTCCTGCTCGGCGTGCTCGACGCGGCACCCACGGGCGAGCTGCAGAGCCTCGAGGTGCTGCCTACGCCGGCGCAGAAGACGCTGGCCCGGGAGCGACTGGCGGAGCGGCTCGCGAGCGAGGGCCGGCCGGCGGGCGCCGCCTCGGTGCGCTCGATCTTCGCCCGCGGCGACGGCCACGACACGCCTCTCGGCCTGCCCGAGCTGGCCGCCACCCTCGTCACGCGCCTGGACGAGCTGACCCGGTGACCACGACGATCCGGGCGCCCGGGACCGGACAGGTCCTCGGCGACATCACCGCGCTGCCGCTAGAGGGCGTAGCGGGCATCGTCGGCGCGGCTCGCGCGGCCGCGGGCGACTGGGCGGGGGCGGCGCCGCACCAGCGCGCCGAGCCGCTGGTCGCGGCGGCCGACGAGCTGGCCCTGCGCGTCGACGAGCTGGCCGGCCAGCACGCCCGCGAGTCGGGCAAGGTGCTCGCCCAGGCACACCACGAGGTCCTCGGCGCGATCGCCCTGCTGCGCCGCAACGCCGAGCTCGGCCGCACCGCGGCCGGTGAGCTGGCAGCGACCGGCGGCCTCCCTGGCGGCGAGCGCGACATCACCATGGTCGAGCGGGTGCCGCTCGGCGTCGTGGTCGCGGTGATCCCCTTCAACTTCCCGGTCGAGCTGACCATGGAGAAGGCGGCGGCCGCACTGGCGGCCGGCAATGTCGCGATCGTCAAGCTCCCCCCGCAGAACCCCCTCACGACCGCCGCCGTGCTCGACGTGCTGGAGCGCCAACTCCCGGCCGGGGTCCTCCAGCGGGTGTACGCCGACACCGAGACCTCCGCGGCGCTCTGCGCCGCACCCGGGGTGGACGCGGTGTCCCTGACCGGGTCCGTCGGCGCCGGGGTGGCGGTGGCCCGAGCGACCGCGGGCGTCCTGCGCCCCCTGCACCTCGAGCTCGGCGGCAACGGCGCCGCGATCGTGCGGGCCGACGCCGACCTCGACCACGTCGTCGACGAGTGCCTGCGGGGCCGGCTGCTCATGAACGGCCAGGCCTGCGCGGCCACCAAGCGCGTCGTCGCCCACCGCAGCGTCGCGGCCGACCTGACCGAGCGCCTGGTCGCCGCGCTGACCGACGTGGACCCCACCGACCCGCTCTCGCCGGGAGCCCGCTTGGGGCCGCTCATCGACGCGGGCGCGGCCGCACGGGTGGAGGAGCAGGTGCAGCGCGCGATCGCCGACGGCGCCACGCGTGCGCTCGGCGCTCCCCCGGACGGCGCCTGGTTCGCTCCGACCGTCCTCGCCGACGTGCCCGCCGAGGCGGCGGTGCTCCACGACGACGAGATCTTCGGGCCGGTGCTGCCCGTCACGGCGTACGACGACGACGACGAGGCGCTCGCGCTGGCCAACGCCACCCGCCTGCGGCTGACCGCCGCCGTCTTCTCCGCCGACCTGCCGACCGCGCTGGCCATGGCGGGGCGGCTCGACTTCGGCGGCGTCGTCGTCAACGGCACCAACAACTACCGCCCTCCGATCGTGCCGTTCGGAGGAGTCGACCTCGCAGGCGCCGGGCGCGAGGGCCTCGGCTGGACCTTCCAGGAGCTCACCCGCACCCGCTTCATCGCGCTTCGCGGTGTCCGCCCCGCCGGCATCGTCCCGATCCCGAAGGGAGCATCATGACCATCACCACCAGCGAGGACTACCGCGACCGCTTCGTGGAGCGGCTCTCGCAGAACATGCCGGGGCGCAAGGACTTTCAGGTGGCGTCGGCGTCCGGGTGCACCCTCACCGACGACGAGGGCCGCACCTACCTCGACATGACCTCGGGGATCGGCGTCGCCAACGTCGGCCACTGCCATCCGCGCGTCGTCGCCGCGGTGCAGGAGCAGGTGGCGCGCTACGCGCACGTCAACGTCTACGGGCGGTTCGTGGTGCCCGAGCAGGTCGAGATGGTCGACCGCCTGGTCGCCGCCGCAGGTCCCGGCTTCGACATGGCCTACCTGCTCTCGACCGGCGCCGAGGCCAACGAGTGCGCCCTCAAGCTCGCCCGCAAGGTGACCGGCCGCCCGAAGTTCGTCGCCATGGAGCGGGCCTATCACGGGCGCAGCTTCGGCGCACTGTCGGTGTCGTGGCGCGAGGAGTGGCGCACGCCGTTCGAGCCGCTGCTGCCGGAGGTCGAGTTCGTGCCCTTTGACGACCTCGCGGCCGCGGCCGCCGCGATCGACGACCGGACGGCCGCCGTGATCGTCGAGCCGATCCAGGGGGAGGGAGGCATCCGGGTGCCGTCCGACGGCTTCCTGCCCGGGCTGCGCTCGCTCTGCGACGACGCGGGGGCACTGCTGATCGCAGATGAGGTGCAGGGCGGGATGGGTCGCTCCGGGCGGTGGTTCGCCCACCAGCACTGGGACGTGCGGCCCGACATCGTCACCTGCGCGAAGGCGACCGGTGGCGGGCTTCCGCTCGCCGCGGTGCTCGCGCGGGCCGAGCTGTTCGCCACGTTCGTCGACCCGCCGCTCTCGCACCTCACGACGATGGGCGGCAACCCGGTCGCCTGCGCGGCCGGCATCGCGGCCTACGACGTCATCGTCGACGAGGGGCTGCTCGACAACGCGACCGAGGTCGGCGCCTACCTGCGCGACGAGCTGAGCACGATGATGACCGACTTCCCCGGCCTGCTCGTCGACGTGCGCGGCAAGGGGCTCTGGTGCGCGCTGGAGGTCTCGGTCGACGCCAACCCGCTCGTCACCCGGATGCAGGAGCTGGGCGTGCTCACGGGGTCGGTGCTCAACCAGTCCGGGACGGTTCGGATCATGCCGCCGCTGGTGATCACGCGGTCCGAGGTCGACGTCTTCCTCGAGGCGCTGCGCACCACGTTGGGGGAGATCGCATGACCGCCTTCCTGGTGCGTGGGCGTCACGTCCTCACGATGGCCGGGCTCGCCCCGCTCGGCGAGCGCGAGCGGACCCCCGGCGCCCACCTCGAGGGCGTCGTCGGCGACGGCGCCGTGCTCGTGTGCGACGGCGAGATCGTCGAGGTCGCGGCGTACGACGCCTTGAGGGCCGCGCACCCCGACGTGCCCGTGCACGGTGACGGCACCGGGCTGGTCCTGCCGGGCCTGATCTCCACCCACACCCACCTCTCGGAGGCGCTCGGGACCGGCATGGGCTCCGAGCTTTCGCTCTTCGAGTGGGGCGAGGAGATCGTCGGGCCCCTGGGCCTCGTGCTCACCCGCGAGGACGCCGCCGAGGGCACCGCGCTGCGCGCCGTCGAGATGCTGCTCTCGGGCGTCACGACCGTCAACGACATGTTCTGCCATGGCCACGTGGGGTCGCGCGCCTCCCTCGGGGTCGTCGACGGGCTCGCGCGGGCCGGCATGCGCGGCGTGGTCTCCTACGGAGCCGAGGACCTGCCGCTGGGCGCCCTGGTCGACCTGGAGCCCACCGAGATCATCGACGACATCCTCGCCGAGCAGGTCGACCTCGCGGCGCACGTCGCGACCGCGCCGCTGATCGGCTTCCGCTACGGCGTCGGCACGATGCTCGGCCAGAGCGACGACCTGCTCACGGCCGGCGTCGAGCTCTGCCGAGAGCACGGCTGGGCGGTGCACACCCACCTCGCCGAGGTGCGCGAGGAGATCACCGCGAGCCGCGCCCGCTGGGGACACCGCACCGTCGACCACGCGCTGAGGATCGGGCTCTTCGAGCGGCCGCTGATCGCCGGGCACGGGGTCTGGCTGACCGAGTCCGACATCGCGACGTTCGCCCGGCACGACGTGGCGATCGCGCACAACCCGGTCGCCAACATGATCCTGGCCTCCGGGGTCTGCCCGGTGCCGCGGCTGCGCGCCGCCGGCGTCGTGGTCGGCATCGGCACCGACGGAGCCGCCTCCAACGACAGCCAGGACATGCTCCAGGCGGTCAAGGCCGCCGCGCTGCTGCAGAAGCTGCACCATCACGACGCCCTGGTCATCGACGCGCTGGACGTGCTCACCATGGCCACGATCGACGGCGCCCGCGCCCTCGGCATCGACCACCTGGTCGGCTCCCTCGAGCCCGGCAAGCGCGCCGACGTCGTCCTCCTCCAGGACACCGTGGACGTCTCGGTGCTCCACGACCCCGTGTCTCAGCTGGTCTACGGCGCGTCGCCGCGCTCGGTGCGCGACGTGTGGGTCGACGGCGCGCAGGTCGTCTCGGACCACCGCTGCGCGAGCGTCGACGAGACGGCGCAGATCGTGCGCTGCCGGCCGCTGATGGAGCGCATCGCGCGCGCGTCCGGCCTCGCTGCCACCGGCCACTCGGTGCTGGCATGAGCCGGTCGGTCATCGTCGTCGGTGGCGGTCACAACGGGCTCGTCGCCGCCGTACGGCTGGCGCGCGCGGGCTGCCGGGTCACCGTCCTCGAGCAGGGCGTCGAGCCCGGCGGCTGCGTCTGGACCGAGACCCATCGCTCGGGCGTCGTCGTCGAGCGGGGGGCGTGGGAGCATGCCGGCGTGCTCGCCGTCGCCCGCGAGCTCGAGCTCGACGTCGACTACGTCGAGCACCCGGTCGCCGCCGGCTTCCACTTCGCCGACGGTACGCAGCGGGTCTTCCACACCGACCTGGAGCACACCGTGCGCGAGCTCGGCGCCGACGGGCCGGCGTACCGTCGCCTGGTCGAGCTCGCCGACACGCTCTTCGGGCTGCTCGGCACCTTCGCCACCCCACCCACCCCGACCCAGGTCGCGGCCGCTCTCGCGACGGTGCCGAGTGGCGACGCCCTCTTCCGCACGATGGTGCAGTCGGCGGAGACGGTGATCGAGGCGACCCTGACCGACCCCTTCGCCCGCGCCGCACTGGCCCTCCAGGCCTCGCACGCCCAGGTGCCCGCGTGGGCGCCGGGCACCGGTCTCTTCGCGTTCCTGCTGCCGCTGGCCCACGGCGGCCCGTCGGTGCGCCCGGTCGGCGGCTCCCGAGCGCTGGTCGACGGCCTGGTCGCCGCGCTCGAGGCGGCCGGCGGGGAGGTACGCACGTCCGCCCCGGTCGTAAGGCTCTCGACGCACCGGCGCCGCGGCGCGGCCTTCGGCGGCGGTCTCGACGAGTCCGGCGGCGGCGGTGGCGGGGAGGTCGAGCTCGCCGACGGCACCGTGCTCGCCGCCGACGTCGTCGTCTCGACGCTCGGGCTGCCCCGCACCGGGTCGCTGCTGACGGATCCGGCACCGGCGCTGAGGGCGGCGACGAACGACCTGCACAGCGGCCACTTCAACGTCTCCGAGCTCACCGTCACGGTCGTCTCCTCGGCGCCGGTCCCACTCCCGTGGCACGACACGGACGCGATCTGGTACGCCGTCGCCGAGCCGGGCGACGTACGTCGCGGCTTCGGCGAGATCCTCGCCGGCCAGCTGCCCACCTCGCCGTGGTCCATGGTCGGCCGGGGCCGGCAGCCGGCCGGGGTGACCGGTGCCGCCACCTGGCTGAGCTCGGTCGTCCCCCTCGACGCCGCCGACGGCCCGTGGACGGCCGAGCGGGAGCGGCTCGCCGGCGAGCGGCTGGTCGACCACGTCTCCTCGGTGCTCGGCGTCGACCTGCGCGCCGGACTGGTCGACCTGGTCGTCTCGGGACCGGCGACCTGGGCCGGTCGGGTCGGCGGAGACGGCAGTCCCAACCATCTCGACAACACCCTCGACCAGCTGCTCGGCTGGCGCGTGCCCGGCCACGCGGACCTGCGCACGGAGCTGCCCTGGCTCTACCTCGCCGGCGCCGGCTCACACCCCGGGGGCGGGCTGTCGGGCGCCTCCGGCTCGGCGGTCGCGACCACCGTGCTGTCCGGTGCCGCGACGCCGCCGCCTCGGGTCGAGCGGCTGCGCGCCGAGGTGCGCGGGCTGGTCCGCGGCTTCCAGGCCTACCGCTCGATGAGAAAGGGCATCCGATGAGCGACGTGTTCAAGGTGATCGACCTCGTCACGGGCTACCAGCCCGCTGCCGCGCTCGTCGCGGCCGGGCGGCTGGGCGTCTATGACTGCCTCGCCGACGGGCCCCTGTCCCCGGCGGCGGTCTCCGACGCCATCTCCACCGACGCCGGCGCCACGCGCGCTCTCCTCGATGCGCTGGTCGGGGTCGAGCTGCTGACGACCGACGGTTCCCGCTACGCCCTCACCTCCGCGGCCCGCCGGCTCGCCTCCGACGGCGATCTGCGTCTGGTCGCGGAGAAGGAGGCGTACTTCGCGCGGGTGTGGCTCTCGCTGGAGGACTCCGTGCGCACCGGAGTCCCGCAGCTCGCGCCCTGGGCGACCCGGCTCGCCACGGACCCCGAGCAGGCCCGGTCCTTCCTCGAGGCGCTCGTCGTGCTCGCCGAGACCACCGGCCCCGACCTCACGAGCGTCATCCCCACCGGCTCCCGCGTCGCCGACCTCGGCGGCGGCCTCGGTGCGTACGCCGCCCCCCTCGCCGCCGCGGGGCACACCGTCACCCTCGTGGACCTCCCCCCGGTCGCCGCCTGGGCGGCGTCGGTGCTGCCCGCCTCGGTCTCGGTCAGCCCCGTCGACCTGCTCTCACCCCACGCGGCCTCGACGGTCGGCACCGCGTCGTACGACGTCGCGCTGCTCTCGCACCTGCTCCACGACCTCACCGACGACGACTGTGCCACCGTCCTTCGCGTCGCCCACGAGATCCTCGCCCCCGGCGGCCGGGTCGTCGTCTTCGAGCTCCCCGGCGACCCGCCTGGCGCCTTCGGCCCCCTCTTCGACCTGATGATGCACGTCGAGACCCCGGGCCGCGCCCGCCGGCTCGCGGAGCTGGTCGCGCTGGTCGAGCAGGCGGGATTCAGCAACGTGCACGTCTCCGCGAAGCACCCGCTGCCGCACGGCGTCGTAGTCGGGACAGGCTGACAGGCCTTCTGCCCACTATGACGTGGGTGGGAATCTGTTCAGCTCAGACGACGGTTCGCTTCGTAGAGGTAGTAGAACTCGCTTGCCTTCGGCCCGAGCTGCCCCTCTCGCCTGGCCCTGACGGCTTCCAGTGCAACCGTCGCCGCTCCCCCGGCAGCGCTGGCGATGAGCCCGGTGGCTAGGGCGTCAAGTGCTGTAGAACTCGCGACCGCGAAGTACGTGCCTGCTGTCCATCCGCCGAAATCGCGGATGTTCTGAACGTCCAGCGACCGGGCAATCTCCCGCACCAAGCCGTGGTCGGCCATCTCATCTTCCAGCCCGAGCAGGGCAGGCTTCACCGTCTCGATCCAAAGTTGCTCGACCTCAAAATCGAGGTTCTCCCCAAGGACCTGCGGCATGTCCTTGGAGAACCGAGCGACCGCGCCCCGATAACGGGCCAGTGGCAGCGCCAATTCCTTCCGCATGTCCAGCAGTTCGTCCATCTTGGCGGTGGGAAATGCCGGCAGACGCTCGGTGAAGCCCGCGCCGAGAGCTGCTTGCGCCGCGAGACGCAAGCCCTGTGGGTTAGCCGGGATCATCCCCTCTACCAGCATGGATTGGATCAGGCCCCCTGCCTGGCGATCGAAGAGAAGCCGGGTCTTCTTGTCGGTGAGTCGAGCGACGAGGGCGTCGATCCAGTTCCACATCTGGACGTCGGTGCTGTCGGTCGGGTCCAGGTCGGTCGGTCGAAGCGTCGAGGAGGGCGACGCGCCGAGTTCGGCAACTTTGATCGCACCACCCCGGATCGCCGTCACCAGTTCGGTAGCGCCCTGCTCGTCCAGAAGGTTTGCGAGGTCCTGCTGTGTTCGGCGCCCCTGCTCGGCAGCCATCTCCTGCAACTCCCGCAATTGATCAGCCCCTTCGACACCCAGCGCCTCAAGGGATTCCGGCGACACGGACAGGGCCGCCTCAAGCGTCTGCCGCCAGTCGGGCGGCAGCGTATTCTCGGACCCGCCGTGAGTCGCGAGGTAGTTGATGGTGTCGTCGTCAAGCGAGGCGAGCAGGCCGTAACCACCCAACTCCCCCGCGTCAATCACTTGGCGGAGTTCCTCGAACATCGACATGCCGAGGCTCACCATCTCGACCTCGTCGGCGTACAGCAGCGCCGCCTTGGCCAACTCGGTGTCCTGGTCGAGCGCCCGACGTTCCCCCCTGTGCTCTGCGGCGTAGTAGCGATCGCGACCTTGATCGGCGACTCGCTCAGAGTCTCCTTTGTGCGCTTGCGCGCTCGGCGCGGCTCGCGGCGCTTGCGGTCTTTCCCCATGCGCTCCAGTCTGACCGGCACTACCGACGGCTGGCGGGATGCGGACCCTTGGGTGAGTCCCATGTAGCCCAGGTCGCCGCGTCTGCGTCTGGAGCGGGCATGGCTCCCGTCGGACGACGAGCGCCGGTTGAGCCGCGCGAATGCTCAGTCAGCGAGCCGCCCGAGGTCCTCCAGTAGAGTCGAACCGAACTGAGTCAGACCTCGGAACCTGGCCTCGCTGTCGCCGAAACCGCTGGTTACATCAATCAGTCCCCTGTGTTGCAAGGACTCCTAGAACCAGCGGATGCTCGCGCTCTCCCGCCTCGCGGAGAGCGTCGATGAGCGGTCGCTCTGCATACTGTGCCCGCTCGGGCAGCTCACCGGACTCGCGGGCTTCACGTTCCGCCTGGCTCAGCCTGGCGAGTGCCGCGATATGAGGGGTGTCGATGCTTGCCAAGAGCCCGGAGATCAACTCGGATTCGTCGACCGACACTTCATCCAAGAACGCGTTCGCAAGGGCCTTGCCCAGCAGGCGGCGCTTTCCTTCGTGGGTCGACTCGGCCGCGCTTTGCATCGAACGCCAGAAGATCGACTCCAAGTGCTCAGAGCTCTGCAACCGGTCTCGCATAAGGCGCTCGTCCACCTGCTTGGCGATCTCGTTGAGGAGGTCGAACGCTCGGCGTTCTGCACGTTCTCGGTACCCAGAGTGGAGCTCAATCAGAAAGCTCCCCACCGGCATTTCTGCGAGCAGGGCACGCAGCCAAATTGCCGGGTGGCTGTCGTATTCGTCCTCGCCCATCGGTAGCAGGCTCATGGCCCTAGCCTTGCAGCAAACATACCGAGTCCTGCTGCGGCTCGTTCAATCAGGCGCGTGCGTCCCGGCGGCGTGCCCGGTTGGTCTGGTCGTTCTACCGCGGTGTGGGCGGGCCGAGTGCCGGCGTCGGCAGGGGTGGCTCGAGCTCGTGTGCCATGCGCACCAGGGGGGGTGGGTCGACGCCTCAGGTGATCCGGTTGGCGTCTACGGTGAATCCAACCGCCTTCAACTCTCCGACCAACTTCAACTTCCAGCCACCGCTTGCGTCGAAACCGATGTAGCCCACGCCGTAGTAATCGCTGAGAAGCTCGACTCCGTCCTCGTAGAGAACGGCAACGTTCTGCCGGCCCACCTTCCCGATCGCCCAGCCCAACTCGAAGATGACGTTCTGTCGAGCTCGTGCATTGAGCTCAGCGTCACCTCTGAGTCGGCCCTCATCATCCCCGGTCATGATCACGACCACGTAGCTGGATTCCGGAAGGTAACCCTCCAACTTCTCGATGATCGTCCTGCCTACATGCGGCTGCTCCTCGAGCACGATGAGATCGTCATCTGAGACCTTCTCAATGAAACGAGCGACTTCCTCCTTTGCCGCTCGATCGCGCCCGTGAACCAGGAAGATTGAGCGACCACTCTGCGGCTGGTCGGTGTGCACCGTCCCAGTGGTCTCGTCGTTCGAATCTCCAGGGCTCGATGCGGATCGATCTGCCGGTTCTGCAAGCTCATAGAACTCGACATCGTTCTTGATCGAATCGAGCCGTCGCGCGCGCTCATCGAGGTCCGCGAGGAGATCGGACGCCTTCTCGCTTGGCAGCTCCGTCAAGGTGATCCATTCCAAGCCTTGAAGCGTCGCGTAGTCGCTCTTGGGGCTCGTCGCATGCCACGGGACGGGGGCGAATGCGCTGTCGAGCAGCCGCTGGTTCCGCTCATCCCAGCTCCTGAACGCGGCGAAAAGCGCCGCCCTTTCGGCGTCTGTCGAAGCGGGCATCGCCCGCAACGTCCGGTACCGCTCGAGCGAGTCGTCGATCGAGGCTTGCAGGCGTTCAGGAGCCCAGCGAAGTTTGGCGGTCACGCGAGGAACTTACGCGATTGTGTGGACGCGACATGGCGCACGTCGCACCTCAAGGAGGCGTCAATCCGCCGCAATTCTGCAGCTCAGGGCACACGTGGCCCACTAGCATGAGCGAAGAATGGGCGCGATCAGCTGGATGCAGCTCTTCTCGTAGTTGCGGTCGCCATCGTGATCCTGGCGGTCCTGGATGAGTAGGGGTCAGCAGAGCGGCCCTTCTCTCGACTTTCCGCCACGCCCCGGTCCGTGTAGTCCTGCTGACTTCAGGCGGGCGACGACCGCGACCAGCTGACCTGAACGCCGGACCCTGACTAACGGGTGTCGCCCACCGGTTCGACCGCTTGCTCGACCTCGTCGCCTTGTCGCATTCCGTCGCCGACTGGCTCCTCCGGCACGCCATCGACTGACCCGGTGGCATTCAAGGCCTGATCTGTGTCGGCTGCAGGGATTTCCGGCTCCGAGCCGCCGGACGACTTCGGCTGGAATCTGGCCGGGACAAAGAGCCAGAGCGCGTTGCTTGGCAACCGATCACGGCCACCGTCCTCGCGCAGGAACGCGGCGTAGACGAAGAGGAAGCGGAGCAGCAGCGCCACTCCGACGAAGAAGACGGCCACGGTAAGGGAGCGGCCCCACCAGGGCAGCGAGTACTGGACGAAGGCCATAAGCACGACCGGAACGCCCATGCCGAGGACCGATAGCACGCTGAGAACCTGCAATCCGAGCCGAAAGCCCTCTGGCTGCCGAGTGGCGTCGAAGGTCTCCTCGGCCAGTCTTCGCTCCTGCGCTAGAGCCCTGGCCTCGTCCTCCGCACGCTCGACTCGGTTGCGCAGGGCCGCAAGGTGCACCTGGTCTCGGCGAGACATCGGCCTCATCGCCTGACCGCCCAGTGCCGCGAAGGGATTCCGATTGCCCGCTGCCCGCTTTCGGTGCTCACAGATGAAGTCGTATGCCCACTCCCAAGCATCGTCGTCGCCCGCCTCCACGCCCGTGCGACGCCGGAACTCGATCCAGCTCGGCTGGGAGCCGCCGGCCGGGACGAGGGGCCACATAATCGTGAAAGCGTCCTTCAGGTCGGCAGCGAGCGCGGCGAGGCGCTCGGTCATGAGGTCCTGGTCCAGGTCGGTCCCGTAGCCGCCCGTTGCGTCGACGACGTTGAGGATCGTCGGCTCGAAATCGCGGACGCGGATCTCGTCGTAGACCCTAGGGTCATAAAGGAACCAGTCGATGTCCTCGACATCCCTCGCGAGCCGTGCCGCCTTAACTTCCGTCTCGACTTCTGCCACACGGCGCCTAAGGTCCGCGACTCGGCGACCGGCCGCCTGCTGCTCGGCGTGCAGGGAGACGTAGCGCGAAACCAGAAGGCCACCGACGATCGCAACCAAAGCGGCAGAGGCTTGAGCGAGCGCGCTCAGCAGCCAGTTAACGTCAGCTGGGTCTGGCACTTCCGCCGCCAGGGTCGCAAGGTAGGTGAACACGTAGGCACTCTAGATCCGCAGGGTTGAGAGGCGGGGACGTTCCGGAGTCCGTGCTGGCCGGTCGTCTGCAGCATTCCGCCGCGTGCCGTCCGGTCGCGTCATGGCGCCGCTTGTCCGCCGCCAGGAACGCATGGTCTGCCGATGACAGGCCGCGTCCGCCCGCCGACTCATGCGACGCCCGGGGTACTGGACCACGGCGTGTGGGACGTGACGAGACCTAGCCCCGCTTCGCTCGCGCCTTCTCCAGTCGCGCGGCCATCTGTGGCGGTCTCGCGCCCGGCGCGTGCGGCTTCGCCGCGTAGCGCTCCAGGATTGCCACCTCAGCGTCGACGTCTCCGCGCTTGGCGTGGATGATCGCCAACTGTTCGTAGTACCAGGGGGCGACGCCCCACCCGGCGTTGTTTCGCGCTTCGTTCTCGGTCGCGTCCACCAGGTGTCCGAGCAATTCGACGGCCTCGTCGAGGCGACCCTGGCGCTTCAGGTTGTTCACCGTCTCGATGTACTCGGTGTAGTGCTTGCCGCCGTAGAAGCCCGACCGGTCGGTGCTCACATCGGGCCTCCCAATCGTTCGAAAGGCACCTGGGCCAACTGGTGTTCCAGCACCTCGACGCGCTGGCTGGCGGCGACGTCGTCATCGGTAATGGCCGGGTACGGCTCACCCGGCTTCACGGCCATGCGTGCGCCGAGTGCAGACGAGAGGTGCTCGTCCTTCGCACGCGCCTCATCCAGTTCGGTAACGAGGCGCTCGCGCCACGACTGGACGCTCTCCCCCGGCTCACGTGGCACCAGGATCGGCCACGCGTTGGCGAGGTGCTCGTCGGGCCAGCTGCGACTGACACCACTTTCTCGTGCGTCGCAGGTGCACGAGCCGACGAGCCGTCCGTCGGTCTGCCTGCGCTGAACGCGCGGGTCATGTCCCGGCACGACGGTCCACTCGTAGACCTGCCGCGGCGGCGCGTCTACGTCCGGTTCAGTCGGATCCAGCATGACCTGAACGGTAGGACGCTCCGCCGACATCGCTGAGCGCCACGCGGCGGCTACCTCTTCTCACGCGTGCGGGGCTCAGGCTCGCTCCTCGTATTTGTTCATAGCGAGAGTGATGACGTCTTGGGCGATGGACGCCGCGAAGAGCACTCGGTCAGGCGTGTTGGCGCGACGCACCTTCGAGACCAAGCCGTCGACAGGCGTGACCTCGCGGTTCATGAAGGCGGCGGAAGCCCATGGCCTGCCGTGCGCCATCCCGGAGAACAGACGCCATGCGCCCAGCGGTCCCGGTTTGATGCCGATGTTCAGTCCCTCGTCGAGCGCCTTCACCATCTCGACCGAGGTCACTCGCTTGGGCCAGTTCGGGCTGGTCGAGTCAATGCCTGCCGCGGCCGCCAACGCGCGCAACTGTTCCATCCGCTCATCCAGGGTCACGAGCGCGGTGGCACCCAGGTCGTCCGTCGCGTTCGTCGCATCCCGCACGTCCATCGCGTGCAGGCGCAACGTTCGCAAGACCCGCTCGCGCCGGGTTGGCGGTGCGACCAGCCAGTAGGTGATGGCCGCATTCTCGATGGCCCCACGAGCCAGGGTGTACGTGGCGTTGAGGTGGAGAGTCTTGTGCTCGGCGACCATGAAGGTGAGCGCGTGCAGATGGTCAAGGGCGACGCCCAGCGCCCCGTGAGCAGTGTGTGAGGTCTGATGCGGCGCCGTCGCTCGGTCGTCTCCAGCGAGGGGGCTACCAGGCGAGACCATCCAGCCCTCTTGCGCACGCAAGCCACCCATCTGAGCAGCCACCCAGACGTGCAGTTCCTCCAGAAAACGAACGACGTCATCATCCGAGAGTCGCTGTGGCCTGCCGCCGCCTTCAGCTGCTTCCTCCATGGGGTCATCCTGACGTCGAGGCCACTCTCCTGGCGCAAAACTGAAAGGTCGCTGCCTTCGGAGCACGTCCGTCCTCTGGACCACCGTGCGAGAAGTCGTAACGCGGAAGGCAGCGCTCCCGTCGGTGCTACGCGCAAGATGCCCGTCACTGCAGACTCCGCGACTGTCGAAGAGCGATCGCGACGAGAGTCTGCAGCCAAGAAGTGAGGGAACGCCCGCTCGTCGGCAACAGGACCGAACTGGAACATCGACTTCGACACATGGTTCATGTTCGATTTCTCAGCGCCGTTAGCCGGCACCAGATGCGTTCAGGCCTCTTGCGACCCGGCTATCGCCGACCTGCGTCTATCCGCCGCGTGCTGGCGTCATCCGGACAAGCGGTGAGGCGATCCTTCGACGAGACACTAAGTACCTGGACCACGTACAACGGACAGCGTGGAAGCTCTCACCTCTACGCACACTTCCCGGATCGACCCGCTTCTCGTGTTGTTGAGCGGCGGACCAGACAACGGAGCTACTGCGACTATCCGCACTGTCGAGGTCATTGGTGGCAAGCGCGCAGTCTTCGGACGACATGGCGACGGCTTCTATTGGTTGCCCGACCACGGGCACCGCGATGTGACTACTGGCCTCCTCATTGCAGAGTGGGCGGGACACCCTGACGCCAGGAGTTCGTGGAACGCCACCGTCTAGCGCCCAGCGGAAGTCGGCGAGTCCCGCCGCTTCGACCAATGGCTCAGCAGACGAATCTGAAGACGCTTGAGGCGAGTCGCGTAGGCCCGGTCGATGGCGTCTTCAAGCTCCACTGCCCATGTGTTTACGGCGATCTGCCTGTTGTCATAGGGAAGGTCGCTATATCGGTCAAACGGAATGGTGCTCCTCGTGACGAGCTCTCGGTCGTTCGGCGAGGGTAAATCTCGGTACGGGTAAGCGCTGCGGCGTGCGAGGGCAACGTCGCCCCAAGAGAGGGTTTCGAGCGGAGTCTCATCGATGACCGAGTCTGCGCTAGAAGGGACGCGGACAGGTCCGCGAGGACACGCTGCATCTCCTGGAGGGCTTGACGCCCGTCTTTTCGCCTGGCCCGGTCATTGCGCCACCCATCGAACCCAAGCGCGATCACAGCAGCAATCACGCCAGATGCGACGGTCGTTGCAAGGGTCACGACTGTGGCCATGCCGGAAGAGTAGATGCTTGGCACCGTCAGCTTGGCCATTGGCGCGTTCAGTTCGGCAGGTTGACGCCACGCCTGCGCGGGTAGTGCGTCCTTTAACCGCTCAGCGGACGGCGGCGGTCGGGGCGAGAGGACTAGCGTGGATAGGCCCAGACTCCGGTCACGTTGACGGCGGGCGGGCCGGACAGAGCCAGGCCGCCGCGAGGTGGCTCCATGTCATGCGCGACCGCACTCCTACCGTTCCAACCGACCGAGATGTCGCCAGCCCAACTGGCGGCGGTCTCCTACCTTGCTCGCTACTCGGGACATACTCACCGGCTGTACGCCTTCCAGCTACGACGCTGGTTCGTCTGGTGCGAGAGCAACGGGCTTGACCCGCTGCAGGGGATTCAGCGCGCTCACGTCGAGCTCTACATCCGCCAACTTGGGAGCTCGGGACTGATGGACTCCTCCGTCGTCACCATGATGCACGCGGTCCGTGGCTTTTTCCGGTTCGCGCACATCGACGGTCTCATCGTGTCGGACCCCGCCGTCTACGCGAGGCTCCCGAAAGTGCACCGCGATGAGTCTCGAACCCACGGGCTGGACCGGCTCGAACTAATCCGGTTCCTACAGGTCGCGCAGACCCTCACTGTTCACCACGGAGCCTTGGCTTACCTGCTCGGCATAAATGCCCTCCGAGCATCCGAAGCCGCAGCGGTGCGGATCGAGGACTACGCCGAATCCCTCCGAGGCCACCGAGTGCTGCACCTGGTCGGCAAAGGCAACAAGCCCGCCACTATGCCGATCACCGTGCCAGTCCTCCGGGTCCTGGAAGCCTGCCGTGGCCAGCGCACAACCGGACCACTCATCCTCCGACCAGTCTCGGGCAACCCGACCGACCGCCGCGACGCCTACCGGATGGTCGCCCGAATCGCGAAGGTCGCCACCATCCCCCGCCACATCAGCCCGCACTCCCTGCGGCACGCCGCCATCACCAACGCCCTCGATGCAGGCGTTCCACTCCGAGACGCCCAGATCCTGGCTCGGCATGCCGACCCGCGCACGACCGAGCACTACGACCGAGCCCGCGGCAACCTCGACCGGCACGGGGTCCATTTCCTGACTGCATACGTTGCCGGCGTCTGATCACTCCCTCAGCTCCGCCCAGAAGGGCTGGTCGCGATTTGCCCACCATCTCCAGAGGTGGCGGCGCCGAGCCAGCAGTCCCAGCCCTTCTACGACATCTGATCAGCGCGAGCTGCCCCCAGCCGGTGCGAGCAAGCCAGCGCACCTGGGCCAGAACATTGGGTCCAATCAAAGTCGCTCACACTCCCACGCAAGCAACTACCTTCGAGGACGAGGTCGACCCAATGCAGTTTGAGGGTGCTGTGTTACAGGAAGCGCACCCCAATCGATACCGAGGAGCAGAATGGCCACCTTCCGGTCCCGACGCATCGAGGCACTTTTCAACAGTCCGATCGATCAGCTTTCTGAGAGTCATATCCAGTCTCTTGTGACGTCGGGTGTCGAGGAAGCGTTCGACATCGACTACAAGGAAGAGCTGTACGGCTCGAACGACTCGGCTCGCCGTTCCCTCGCCGGTGACGTGGCTGCGATGGCAAACACGGCAGGCGGCGTGATCGTGCTGGGAGTGCAAGAAGACCAGCAAGCACGAGCGGTCGCGACGCCCGGCGTTCCTTTGAGTGACGCGGAGACAGCCCGAATGCGGCAGATCGTCGCGAGTTTGGTGGCTCCCCACCCAACGCTGGACATCCTCAACATCCCTACCGCCGGCAACCCGTCTACCGGGTTCTACATACTGGCCATTGCTCGCAGTGCAAGTGCGCCACATGCAGTGTTAATCAACGATGGATTGCGATACCCCCGTCACAATGGCGCCACCACTCGGTACCTTTCGGAACCCGAAGTCGCCGAGGCGTATCGCATGCGGCTCGACTCCGCGCGAACCCGCGTAGAGCGTGCGGAATGGATTGAGAATCAGGCAATCGAGATCCTCGAGCGCGACGTCAACCCCTGGCTCCTCGTATCTCTTGTCCCTGCTCTAGCAGGTGGGTTCGATCTGGACCAAGAAGCCTTCCGCACGTTCGAGAACCGGATGCTCGGACGAGAGGCGTGGTCAATTTGCCCGCACGGCGTCAGCTTTCGACATGTGCGAACTTCGCGAAGCCGGTTGATTGCGCACGGTGGAGTGAACAGTCCGGATGCTCAGTGGGCATCGATGGAGGCGCACGCAGACGGTTCGGGTACGTACGCGCTCCGGCTTCCGGATCTTCATCGCACTGCGAGAGAGAAGCAGACCGACCAGGCTCAAGAGATTCACACACTCGTCGACGATGAACAGCTCGTCCTCGCCGTGCTGACGGGCCTTATGCGCTTGGCCGAAAATGCACAGGCACGAGCTGGCGTCTCCGGAGACGTCGTGGTCCGAGCGCGTCTCCTTCCCAGTCCACTCGCGCGAGCGATCGAGATCGGCCACACGCGTTCCTTCGGCATCGGCGAGAGTCGTAGCAGCGTCGCTGTCGCCGGCGAACTGTCGCCAGCTGAGACTGCCGCCCCTGTCGAGGACCTGCTGGCAGCAACGCCCACTTTGATTCAGACGGCAGCACGACTGACCAACGAAATTGCACAATCCTTCGGGATCGCAGAGCTCGGTCAGCTGACCAGCATGGGCGCGATTCGCCGCCGCTACTGGAGCGTCAGCGGTAACACGCGCGCCAACCTTGAGAACTGGGCGGCAGCGGGTCCCCTCGACGTCATAGATGAGGTGCTCGGCTAGGGCGGTGGTCGCGCCCTCCACCGGCCGCTTCGCGCCGCGCGGAGCCTCTGCGCACCCGAGAACCCCGCCCGCTCCATGATTACGGCTCGAGGTACGCCGGGCCCGCTACGCCGCAGTCGAGGCATTTCCCAGGCGACTCCGCCCGGTCGATCGGGAGCGTGTGGGCCAGCACCCACGGCACCCTGCCGAGGCAGTGAGGGCCGCCTTCGTCGAGCGAACGGTGGTACGCCGGGTCGCCAGTCATCATTGAACTCAGCCCTTCATCGACGTGTCGAAGCCAGGAGACCGCGTCCCGAGGCCGGAGCCCCACCTCTGGTTCTCCGATCCACATGACCCTTCCCGAGGCCTCGAGCTCGTCGATGAAGCCCGCCGACCGCGCGCTTGATGTCCACGACATCCACGAATCAGTCGCGCCGTCTGCGAACGATCTGACCGAGCAAGCTCGCACTACAGTTGAGAGTTGTTCAGCGGAACTCGTCAGCATGGTCACTTACGGGAACTCCCGGTCGTTCCACAATACGACGTACCTCTCTCTCAACGCTCGGGTTCGTGTTCGCCTGAGCAAGGATTTGGCACCGAGGTGATGCCCGCCCATTGCTCCTGGTCGTTCTCGTCCTCGAGTGTGGTGGGATCCAGCGCCTCAAGGTCGAGCGACAACGAGTCGATGAGGCCTTCTCTGTGCAGCGCGAGCATGGTCGCGCGGCCACGCTTGGTCGGAGTCGCTGGGCTCGTCGACAGCCGCACCCCGGGGTAGCGCCTCCTCAGTGCCTTTGTCAGTTCGCGTGCACAGCCACGGCGCACGCAATCGGGGGAACTGAGTAGCTGACCGTCTGCAGACTTGGCGGATCGCCGTTCTTGTATGCGAACGAGAGACGACCGACCTCGATCTCCGTTCCTGTCAGGTGCCCGATCACTATCCCCTGCCGATGGCCCGGGACCGGCTCCTGCAGCGTGCAGCGGAAGTATCGCTCGTCCGCCTCGATAGGCGGTCCCGGATGCGGTGGCGGGATCACGGACCAGACGATAGGCGGAATCGTCGACGCACGGCACCCGGTCACATCCAATCGGCGTCAATCCGCCGCCTGAGGTCCCCACTCGCGGCAACCGGAGCCGTCAAGCGGCCGCTTTTCCGCCCAGAAGACCGACAATGGCTCCGAATCCCATCTTCCAACCGGTGGAAAGCGTGCTCAAGACGTCGAGTTGTTGCGCGGAGGGGTTGCTGACGGCCAGCGCGAGCACGACGTTCAGCAGCAGGCACAGGGTGCTCAGAGCGACGGTCACGCCGAAGACGAGGCGAAACAGTCCCGTCGCAGGGTCGTCGACCCGGCCAGCCTTCTTCGATTGATGATTCACGGGTGCACTCCTGGAGGGTTGCCACTTAGTGGCTCCCTCCTCAGGAGCTTCTATCTGTCACCTACGTGAGGGGCATCCGACACGGTTGCTCATGTGTCGACCGGCGACCCGTACCCGCCCTGGCTTCGGGCTATTGACGACTAGCGTACTTCGCGAGTGTCGACAGTTCGACGCTCGACACCCCGGACCGAATCAGGTCGCGGACCACCTGATCCGCTGCCTCTGGGCGCAACGTCACGTCGAGCTGGCAGTGAGGGCATCGCAGGCGCAACTTGTAATAGACATAGCGGATCCCACTGTCGCCCTTGGCTTCGATCCGTTCGAAGCCGTCCGCGAGGAGGTCGTCCGGTTCGTCGCTGGCGATGTCCTGGTCGTACAACACCGGAGCATGAGCTTCATCGAGAAGAAGGACGTAACCCTCGGGAGGCATGTCGTCCGCCGACGGCTGGCCTACGACGATCCAATGATCCTGTCGGCGTGCGGGGTTGCACCCACCGGTCCCCAAACGCGCCACCGGTGACACCCATCGTCGAGGCGCTCGATGTTCACCTTGACCTTCTTCAGGGTTCGGGAGCGCCGGCCGCCACAGCTACATGTGAACACGAGCGTCTTCACCGGGATCTGGTCAACGAACTTCGGGTTCGCTCGACTCACCTTTCCCTCCTCCTATCGTGCACTCCGGACCAATCGAGTTCATCATGTGCCAGGGCGCGCTTCCCATGCAGGACTCAGAGAAGAGGTGTCGTCGCACACGGCGAAGCCGAGCCGAGCTGCGCACGACGTGCGTCTTACCGCCGCGACAGCCCGCGGGAAGACTCCGTGATCACCCCAACCACGGTCCCGGTGGTTGTCCGATCACAGCCCAGACACGCTCAAACCGACTGTCGAACACCCGGTGCAGCTGTTCGCCGACGTCGAATAGCGCCTCGATGTATCCGGCCTCCCAAGTCGATGGGCCAGCTGCGGAGATGAGGGCATTCCGCAGAGCAATTCCGTTGACGCAACCTGCGAAGTCTTCACGGGGTTGCGGGGGTTCACCGAGAGCCTTCAGTTCCCGTTCAATGGATCGAGCGTCCAAGGCCGTCTCGGTCTCGTGCCAGCGCACCATCGGCTGTTCGCCGGTACAAAATGCGGCGCAGAGCACCTCGGCGGATCCGCGGTGATTGCCAAGCGCCGCCAAACTCCGGATCCGAGACTGAAGGCTGCCGGAGGTACCAACGTGCGGCACACACCCACCGCAGGTGATTACGTACACCCCGGGCCGAGCGGGCGCTCCAAGCCGACGGCGTACCAGCGGGATTGGTGACGTGAAGAGGTCGAGGTCGATTGACCACCGTTCCGCAGGACGGGTGTAGGGCACACGTCAACGTACATACCGAGATCCCTGACTGTCAGGCCAAGCACTGGCCAGTCGCGATGCGCCTGCACCTGAGGACAGATCGTGAGGGGCGCCGCCGCGACTGCCGTGTGTGGCACCTGACCTACGCATCGAGCACCCGGCTGCCCCCTGACACCAGCCGACGGGAGCTCGAACCGGCCCTATTCGCCGGCGGGCGGGACCGACCGGTCCTTCGGCTCCCGCCAACCGCCGGGAACCGGGTCGTCGACGATGCCGGCGTTGGGGGACGGCAGGTGCCGCTCCTCGATGTTTACCACGTAGCGGCGCCACCCGGCTCCGGCCTGGAATCGAGCGAGCCAGACCTTCGTCGACCCTTGCCGATCTTCTGGGTCTCGTTGCGCTCGGCCGCGGAACCAGACGTCCGAGATGCCCTCGGGGAGCTCCAGGTCCTCGACGTGCTCCGCCGGTGCACCGTCGTAGGTGTCGGAGAGTCGGTAGAAGTAGTGCGCTACGTCGTGGCCCCGCCCGAAAAGGAACAGGTGCCTCTCATCTGCGGGTTGCGCCAAGAGCTTGTCGAGGTTCTCGCACGCCCAGTCCGTGGCAAGCATCTCGGTACACACCTGCGCGAGCTCGCCGAAGCGCGTCGGAACTGAGCCGCTCTCACTCTGGGCGCGCCCCTCCCGCTTCGCGGCCGCCCATTCCTTCATCAGGACCGCGGCTGGGGGCGAGGTGATCTCGACGATGCCGCGCCGGCCCTGGCCATCCGGGTCGAGCCAGGTGCCGTCAGGCATCTTGTTGCCGGCGCCGGCATCCGCAAGCCGGATGTCGACCCCGAGGACCTCCTCCATGGCGAGGAATGCGATCTCTTCTTCCCGGTTTGCCTGCGCCCCGGCTGCGTTGCTCATGGCCCGGAGGATAGCCAGACGGGCATCGCCTGCGGTGCTTGCTTTCGCATAAAAACGTCAGGGAATGCGTCCGCAAAGCCCACCGGGAGCGCCACAGCCACGGTCGACGGCCACGGTCGATACCCACGATCGCTCGGGTCAGGCGAGTGTCGGGCCGCGCCACTGCCGTACCCTCACTACTCGCCTACCTCACCGCGATTCTCACTTGCCACGCGGTCCTTGCCGTGGTCCATTGCCTACGTGGCAAGCAAGCGAGAGCGAGAGAACGCCGCGGCGAACGCCGTGGTGCAGCAACTGACGGCTCTCACCGGCGGGGCCGTGCGCGGCTGTCTGCACGACGACAATTCCCGCGACCATATGCACGACTTCACCATCACGACTGAGGCGGACACAATCGCGCTCGAAGTCACCACCATTGCCGACGGGAAGCGTGTCGGGCGAGACCACCGCTGGAACCGGGCAACCCTCGACGACTGGGTCGACGTCCCGGGGCTAACAGGCTGCTGGCTTGCCCACCACGCAGGCGTCATCGAGGCCGACACGGCGATCGACGCGCTGCAGACCCACCTCCCCGCACTGGAGACGCTTGGAATCGAGCAGATCCACACGCCGCGGTGGCAGCAGCACGCGTTCGCGCCAGCCTCGCTTCGGCCACCCGAATGGGAGGCGGCACGCGCCCTCGACGGCGCCGGGTTCTCGATCCTCAGTCGCGTCACCGATGCCACCGCGGCATTGCTTGACGAACACGGTGGCCAGGTTTGGGTGGCCAGAGGGTTTGCGTTCAGCCGACCGGCCGACCGAAACCTTCCCGCCACGCTCGTCTCCGAGGAACTACGCGAGGACCACCTCTCAGACGTGCACAAGCTCCTGGCTGCCGATAACGTGACATCTCGACACCTGTGGCTGTGGGTCGAACTCACCGAGGGGTTTGCCATGCTCCGTTCCTTCGAGACACAGGGCCTGCCCGAGGTCGGGGTAGACATCGACGGCATCGACGGCGTCTGGCTCGGTCGCAGCCCTGCCGCCGGCTCCGTCGCCGGCTACGTATGGCTTCGACAGCACGGCTGGAGCGAGTTCTCGGGAACCCGAAACGAATCCGACCTCGGGGCCTGCTAGGCATGCAGACCTGCGCGACCGTCGCAAGTTGACGGGCTTCGCAGGCGCATCCCGCACGGTCACCTCACAGGGTGACCTCGTCATTCGGGACCGACGAAGCTGCGTCTTACCGCCGCGTTCAGGGCGCATCCAGATCCGTCGCGATGAGTGGCAGCTTTCGACATCGCGCTCTTTGAGGTGACTAGGCCGTCATGGGGACGAGGTGGCGCATGAAGTTGCGGACCTCGCCGGCGTTGAGATCGAGGGCGGCTGCGACCTCGCGGACCTTCAGGCTCGCATCCGTCCCGTACATGACCTTGCGTAATAGTTGCGAGGTCTCGGGCACAATCCCGCCGGGCTCTTGTTTGCGGTAGCCGCGCTCCGACAACGTGATGCAGGTCGAGCGGTACTGCCAGTCGCTGAGGAGTTCGAGCTCGTGGAGCCGGTGGGTGAGCGCCATGGCTGAGACCTTCCAGTACGACCTGGCCCTAAGGATTCGCTCAATTGTGGCGCCGGACATGGATTGGCTGCGCACTGCGGTGGCCGGCATGAGGAAGGCGGATGCGAACTCTTGCGCTTCGGCTTCGCGTTGTTTCGAGGTGCTGAGGTCCATCTCGAAGTCGCTGTGCAAAACGAGATGTCCGAGTTCGTGTGCAAGGTCGAACCTTTGTCGTTCGCCGGTCTTGCCTGTGTTGAGGAACGCGTAAGGGACGCCGTCTCGGTAGAAGCAGAATGCGTCGATGTCGCCGTACTCATGGTTGAGCGCTGACAGGCGTACGCCCTTGGACTCCAGCAGGTGAACCATGTTGGAGATGGGTCGGTCACCGAGGTTCCACTGGTTACGGACTAGGTCGGCTGCCTGGGACGGACTGAGCTTGTCGTGCGTCGGGACGTCTGCGACCGGGAGTTCGAATCGATCGTCGATTTCGCGGTAGAGCTCGAGGGCGAGCGAGGCTGATGCGAGGACGGCGTTGCGACGTCCGACGGTTGCCTTGCTGAGCTTTCGGAAGCTCGCAGCTTCGACCGGGACCAGATCGATCGCTTCGCGGTGGAAGAACCCAGCGGGCACGTCAAGCGCGTCTGCCAGCTTGGTGAGGTTCTCTTCGCTCGGTGGACGCTTATCGGTCTCATACTCGGTCAGCGACCTGAGCGACACGCTGCTCTCTTCAGCAAGTTTCGTGAGTGACCAACCGAGCCGAAGCCTCGCGAGCTTCAGCCTTGCTGGGTTGAAAGGCGCGGAGGGAAGGACCATGCTCTGTTAGCGGGGTGCAACGGGGACGTCGAACTCGTCGCCGCCATCCGCATCCGGGTCGTCGAAGGCACTCAGGTCGCCATCGAGGTCGAAGAAGTGCACCTTGATACGTTCGCCCCAAACGACCACACAACCGCTGTCGTTGGTGTCGACCGGCTGTGCGAGCTCGATCCGCAACCCCGGCCGCTCACCGGCGATGCGCTCGATAAGCAGCAGGTAGAACGGCACCTGACTCAGGCGCTCGTGGCTGGCCCGCTCTTTAAGGAGCACTTCGTCTAAGTCGGGGAACAAGCTCGGAACGAACGGCGCCTCGGCCAAACTCTCCCGCGTCGCGGGACCCTTCCGGTCGGTCCGCATGTTCCTAAGCCCGACGTTCTTTCCGGCCGACAGAGTGAACGACACGACACCCTTCGGGTGGAAGAGGCGGGGCTGCTGACGGACCTCCGCCATTGACCACCCGTTCTCGGCCAGGAGGATGTGGAAGTCCTCCATGCCGTCGTAGTAGATGTCGGTCCCACGCGACGATGGCAGAGCCCTGGCCGTGCGGTTGTTCGCCCTCGAAGCGCCGCGGCGCAAGCCATCATGGATCAGGGCACTGGACAGGCCCAACTCGTTCAGGCGTCGCTCATCATCCGGGCCGAACGGCTCTTCGGTGCTGATAGTCATTGGCGAGACCTTCCTGAAGGTGTTGCGCGAAACGCTACCACAAATGCGGTGCCGGATCGCGCAACCGGGACGCCGGTTGCTCAGCCCACTGCTGCACGCATCGGGTCAGCCTGACCTAGCCCATTCCACCGCTAACGCAGCACCTACGCGCCCAGCACCCACCGCCCCAGGGCGACCTGGCGGAAGGCGGGGCGGGGTGAGACGAGGAGGGGTGGCGAGGTCGACCGGTACTCGTGGCCAGTCGGGGTGGTGATGTCGACGGTGTGGCGGTCGTGGCCGCGGCGGGGCTGGTGGTGCCAGCCGGGCGACTCCTTGGTGTAGTTGCACGACTCGCAGAGGCCCTGGCCGTCGGCGGCGGAGGTGGGGCCGCCGGAGGCAGAGCGGACCACGTGGTCGGTGTGGCGGATCGGGGCGTTGCACCAGGGCCTGCGGCACCACTGGTCGCGCAACCGGACGAACGAGGCGAGCGCTCGGGGGAAGACCCGACGGCGCGAGTCCATCGCGACGAGCTCGCCGGTGCCGGGCCGGGCGTAGAGGCGGCGGACCCAGGTGCGCTGGTGGGCGTCGAGGTTGCGGAGCACGAGCTCGCGGGCGAGGTCGGCGGGGATCGGGCCGTGGTCGACGAGGCCGGCCGGGTCATGGGCGCCGGCGAGGAGCGTCCGGTCGCTCATGACGACCCCGATCGCGACCGGGACGACCGGGCGCCCGGCGTCGTCGCCCGCGCACCCGGTGACGCGGGCGACGAGCGCATCGGCCATCACCTGCCCGCGGCCGCGCGGGTCGCCGGTGGCCCGGGCCCGGTCGGCCTCGGCGCAGAGGGTGGCGTACGCCGCGACGCCGTCGGCGACGGGCAGCAGTGCCGTCAGGTAGACCATCGTGTCGGGCGCGGGCCGGATTGTGACGCCGCGCCCGGACTCGGCCCGGCGGCGGCGCTCGGCCACGGAGGCCGGGTCGAGGCGGGCGGCCAGCGAGCGCAGCCGGCCGAGCACCTCGCGGTCCGACCACGCCTCGAAGGCGTCGGGGTCGGCGGCGATCGCGCGGTCGACCTCGGCCCGATCCTCGAGGGAGAGGCAGGCGGTCTCGCGCGCGACGTTCATGACCCGCCACTCGGTGACGCGGCCGGCACGGAACGCCGCCATGGTGTGCGGCAGCTCGCCGGCGACCAGCGCGAGCCCGAGGTGCTGACGGCCGCGGTGCGGCGACTCGCGCCGCGCGAGCGCGACCTCGGCCGCGACGCCGCGCGGGTCGTCGCGGCTCTCCGCATAGGCCGTGGTCAGTCGCTGCTGCCGCGCCTGGGCGGCACAGACCAGCGTCTCGAGCGCGCGGATCTCGTCGACCTGATCGACGGGGTCGTTCGCGAGCGGAGCCTCCGCGAGCACGCCGGCGAGCTCCACCACAACGGTGGAGTTGACAGGATCGGCGAGATCGAACGTGTGTTCGATTGTACGCGACGGCGGCCGGCCCGGCAAGTGCGTGTGGACTGTGCGCTGCGACGTCTAAAGCTGCAGGTCGGCCAGCGCCCGGAACTTGCGGTCCTGGTAGACCAGTGGCGCCTTCACGCGGCGGGCGACCTGCTCGACGTGGACGACCAGCAGCAGGTGGTCGCCGAGCACGGGCCGCTGGGCCACGCGGCCGACGAGGACGCCCATCGCGTCGATGATGACCGGGGCGGCCGGGAAGTCCGGGTCGAGGTCGACGTGGTCGAACTTGTCGTCGCCCTTGCCCGCGAAGACGACCGCAGCCTCGCTGTGGTGGTCGGCGAGGAGGTTGATGGCGACCCGATCGGCCCGGAGGAAGTGGTCGTAGGAGCGCGAGGTGGCGCCGACGAGGACGCCGACGAGCGGGGGCTCGACGGAGATGTTGACGAAGCTGCTCGCGGTGAAGCCGATCGGTCCGTCGCTTGTGTGGGCGGTGACGATCGTCACCGGCGCGGGCACCCGGGCGATCGTACGGCGCAGCTCGTCGGCGTCCACGCGGTGCACGAGCTCCACCTCGAGCCGGTCGTCGGTGGTCACGGCAGCAGCCGATCCTCGGTCCAGGGCACGGCACGGAGGTCCGCGAGGTCGGGCGCGGCCAGGGCGGACTCGTGCGACGCGCGCTCCCGGGCGGCGACGTGCCGCTCCTGCAGGTCGAGCGCCAGGTCGCGGAACCGGGCGGACGCAGCGGCGAGCTCGAGGCCGGGGAACACGCGGTCGCGGTAGACCCAGCGCCCGGCGACCATCACGTCGGTGACGTCGGATGCCCGGGCCGCGGTGAGCACCTGGTTGGCGAGGTCGTTCGGTGGCAGGAACGCGCGGGCCCCGAGGTCGAGGACCGCGAGGTCGGCGGCGTACCCGGGCGCGATCCGCCCGACGTCATCCCACCCGCAGGCGGCGGCACCACCGGCGGTCGCCGCCGTCAGCACCTCCTCCACGGTCAGCCACGAGGAGGCCGGCCGCGTCGACGTCCGCGACATCAGCGCGGTGAGCCGGGCGGCGTCGAGGACGTCGAGGGCGTCCGCGGAGTTCGCCCCGTCGGTGCCGACGGCGAGCGTCACCCCGGCCTCGAGCAGGGCGCGGGTGTCGGCGGTCCCGGAGCCCAGCCGCAGGTTGGAGCCCGGTACGGCGACCGCGACCGAGCTGGTCGCGCCGAGCAGTCCCCGGTCCTCGGCGGAGAGCCAGATCGCGTGCGCCGCCGTCAGCCGCGGCCCGAGGACCCCCTGCCGGGCGAGCTCGGAGGTGATGGAGCGCCCGAAGCGGGCCGCACCGCTGAGTGCCTGGGGCTTGGACTCCGCCAGGTGCGTGTGCACCCGGAGGTCGTGCTCGTCGGCGAGCGCCAGGAGCCCCGCGACCAGCTCGGGCGTGCAGTGGGCGAGGATCGTGGGCGCGACCGCGGGAGCCACGAGCGGGGGGAAGGACTGCGCCGCGAACTCGCGACACCGGGCCACGACCGTCTCGGCCCGCACGCCGCCCGGGGGGAGCCCGCAGCACCCGCCGATCGCCGGCACCGCCTCGTGCACGGAGCGGTCCGCCACCATCGGCGCGAGGACGACGCGCAGCCCGGCGCGGGCGTAGCCGCGGACGGCGGCCGCGAGCCCGGCGGGGTCGGGTCCACCGGCCTGGGCCATCAGGTCGAAGGCGCCGGTCGCGCCGGAGGCGATCATCTCCGCGGCGGCCAGCAGCGCACACAGCTCGGCGAGCTCCTCGCTGCGCAGGCCGGACATCCAGCCGCCGTTGAGCAGCGAGTCCTCGAGGGTCCAGGTGCGAGACGCGCCCCGCGCCGGGAGGGTGTGTGAGTGTGTATGGGCGTTGACCAGGCCGGGCATCACGAGCCGGCCCTCGAGCGAGACCCGCGCGGCGTCGAGGCGCTCGGCGCCCTCGAGCCGGCCGACCTCGACGACGCGGCCGTCCTCGACGAGCACGTCGGCGGCGCCGGGCACCCAGGCCGGTCCGGTCAGCACGACGCCACCGGTCAGCAGCGTCCTCACGGCGCGTGCTCCTCGCGCCAGTGCCGGGCGACCCCTGCGCGCGTCGTGACCCACACGTCCTCGTGCCCCACGACGTGGTCGAGGAAGCGCGCCAGACCGGCCGCGCGGGCCGGATGGCCGGTCAGCCGCGGGTGCACCGACACGACGAGCATTCCCCCGCCCTCGGCGTACAGCACGTCGAAGGCGTCGCGCAGGTAGACGAACGCGTCCTCCGAGGTCGACCACCAGCCCTTGGCGTACTTGTTGTCGTTGTTGGAGAACGTGTGCGGGATGACGAGGTGGCGCTGTCCGGCGACCGCGACCCAGTACGGCAGCTCGTCGTCGTAGGCGTCAGAGTCGTAGGCGAGGCCGTGCTCGACCAGCAGCCGCCGGGTCTGCGCCGAGGGGGCGTAGCGGCAGTACCAGCCCTCGGGCGGGGCTCCCCACGACCGGGTCAACGACGCCACCGCGGCCGTGATCGCGGCGCGCTCCTCGTCGACGTCCATCAGGTAGTGCTTGTCGAAGCCGAGCCCGTGCCCCATGAGGTCCCATCCCGCGCTCCGGGCCGCGGGCGCGATGAGGGGGTTGGCCTCGAGCGCGAGCGCGCAGGCCGACAGGGTGGCGGGCAGGCCACGCTCGGTGAGCAGCCGGTGCACGCGCCAGAAGCCGACCCGGCTGCCGTAGCCCATCATCGACTCGGCCGCGAGGTCGCGGCCCGGCACGTCGACCCCCGCGGCGCCGGCGTCGGTCAGCGGCCACTCCCCCCGCTCGGCGCCCTCCTCGACGCTGACCGCGATATTGACGGCGAGGCGCGCCCCCTCCGGCCACCGCGGGTCGGGGCGCTCGCGGCCGTAGCCGACCAGGTCACGCTCAGCGCCCACCATCCGGCCTCCCCAGGTCGGTGAGCTCGGCGAGGTCGTAGCGGGTGTAGTCCTCGAGGAACGCGGCACCGTCCTCGAGGAAGAGCGAGCGTGAGAGGGCGTCTGCGAGGCGGCGGCCCCCGGCGCCGAGCCCGGAGTTCATGTTGCCGTTGAGTCCCATCGACACGCGCGCGCCGTAGGTGAAGTCATGGATCCGGCTCAACCACGGGGCAGAGCCGGGCGTGCGCTCGGTGAAGCCGAAGTCACCGTCGAGGTAGGGGTAGCCGGCGGTGGCCTCGTCCTCCCAGCCCGCCGGTGGCGTGAAGCGGTCGGCCCAGGTCGCGGCGTACGGCGCCACGTCGCGCAGCTCGGGCCGCGCGGCCAGGTCGACGTTGGGACCGGTGGCGCTGATCACCGCGTCGAACCGGAACTCTCCCGCCCCGGTCGCCACCACGATCTCGCCGGTCCCGGGGTCGCCGTCGACCTCGACGGACTTCCAGTCCGCCGAGGTGTGCCAGGCGAAGGAGTCCCACCCCGTGCAGCGGTGCCAGCTGGCCTGCGGCGGTGGCTGGTTCATGCGCTGGAAGTGCACGGAGTAGCGCCACTTGTCCTCGTCGGGCAGGTCGGGGAAGTGCGCGCCGAAGGCGTAGAACTCCATCCACCGGAACAGGTTCACGCGCGGCACCTCGGGGCGGCGGTAGAAGAGGTCGACGCCGGCGGCGCCGTGCTCGAGTGCCGCGCCCGCGTAGTCGAACGCCGAGGCACCGCCGCCGAGCACGCCGACCCGCTGGCCGGCGAACCGCGCGAAGTCGAGCCGCTCGCCGGTGTGCGCGTAGCGGTGGGGCGCCAGCGCGTCGCGAACCATCCGGGGCACGGTCCACTCGCCGTTGCCCGCGAGGCCGGTCGCAAGCACGACCCGCCGCGCGAGCCGCACGCCTTCGCTGGTCTCCACCTCGAGCAGGTCGCCGGCGGGCCGGATGCCCGTGACGCTCACGCCGTTGTGCACCCGGGGCTCGGTCACCTTGCGGAACCATCCCAGGTAGGCCTGCCAGTGCTGCTTGGGGATGAAGCGCAGGTCCTCCCAGGCGGCGTCGCCGTGCGCGGCGCGGTACCAGGCCTCCGGAGTCAGCGACGGCAGCCCCTGGTCGGGACCGGTGAGGGTCTTGGGGGTCCGCAGCGTGTGCATGGCGGCGTACGTCGTCCACGGGCCCTCGCTGCCGGCGGGCGCGGCGTCGAGGAGGAGCACGTTGGTGACGGCGCGCCGCTTGAGGGCGAAGGCCACCGTGAGCCCCGCCTGGCCGGCGCCGACGACGAGCACGTCGAGCACGTGCTCGCCGTCCCGGGTGCGAGGGCGGACCCACTCGGGTCGCGGGTAGGCGGTGAGCTCGAGGTCGCGGCGTACCCGCTCCTCGAGTGTGTCGAGCGCAGTCATCGGTCTCCTTGTAGAAGGGTGTCGAGCCAGCGGGCCCCGCCGAGCAGCGCCGCGTCACCACCGGCGAAACCGAGCAGCTGGACGCCCTGCGGCAGTCCGTCGACGGTGAGCCACGGCGCCGAGAGCGCCGGCACGCCGAGCAGCGAGGCGGTCGCGGGCATCCGCCGACAGCCTGTGGTGGCGTGGCCGGACGGGGCGGGGTTGGTGGTGGACAGGGTCAGCACGAGGTCGACCGTCGGAGTGAGAGCGGCCCAGGCCGCCTGCAGCTCGGCGCGATGCCGCAGCGCGGCGGCGAGCCCCTCCGGCCCGATCGCGTCGGCGTGGGCGACCATCTCGCTCAGCCGGGGGTCGGGCTCGCCGGCCGCGACGTAGGTGCGCAGCAGCGCCGCCGACTCCCCCGCGAACAGGTCGAAGCACGCCTGGCCGGACCCCACGACCGCGGCGTCGAACGCCGCGAGCCCCGGGTCGTCGTCGACGAACTCGACCCCGAGCCCGCGCATCCGGGAGACGAGCCCGGCGAGCGCCGCGCGGGTCTCGGGACGCGGGAGCCCGCCGTCGTCGAGCCTCAGCAGCCCGACTCGAGGCGGTGCCGGCGGACCCGGGACGACGCCCAGCACGTCCAGCACGGCCGTCAGGTCGGTCAGCGAGGAGGCCATCACGCCGAGGTCGTCGAGGGTGTCGGAGAGCAGGTGCATCCCGCCACGCGGCAGGGCGAGGTGGCTGGGCTTGAACCCCCACACGCCGCAGTACGACGCCGGCCGGATCGTCGAGGCCTGCGACTGGCTCGCCAGCGCGACCGGCACGAGGCCGGCGCCGACCGCAGCGGCCGACCCCGCCGAGCTGCCGCCCGGCGTGTGGCCGGGAGCGCGTGGGTTGTCGGTGGGCGTCGTGGTGCCGCAGGCGAAGGGCGTGCTGGTCGTGATCGCGGCGATGACGGCGCCGGCGGCCCGCAGGCGGGCGACGGCCTCCGCGTCGGTCCGGGGCACCCGGTCGGCGAAGAGTGCCGAGCCGAGCCCCACGGGCATCCCGGCGACGTCGATGATCTCCTTGACCCCGACCGGCATCCCGGCGAGCGGCCCGTCCCCGTGCGACCGGTCGTCGGCGACGTGGGTGAAGGCGCGCAGGGTGGCATCGGCGCTGCGCAGCGTCATGGGGCCGGCACCTGCGCGGCGTACCAGTCGTGGATCTGCGACGACGTCACCGCGGCGACGCCCGCGGTCGAGGCGACGGCGGAGGCGATCCGCTCCAGCTCCCCGATGCGGTGCGGGACGCCCATGATGTGCGGGTGCAGCCCGATCGGCATGACCAGCGGGTTGCGGGCGGCCTCGTGGGTGTGCCGGTCGAGCGTACGGAGCGCGCGGTCCTCGAGCGTGCCGTCGGCCTGGAGGCCCACCTGGTAGGTCGTGACGTCGTTCAGCGTGAGCGTGTAGGGCAGCCCGAGGATCGGCCCGTGGTCGGTGCCGAGCCAGACCGGGCGGTCGTCGACCATCCAGTCGTGGTTGAACTCCAGCCCCGCCGCCCGCATCAACGAGAGCGAGTCGTCGGTCTGGTTCATGCCCGGGCTGAGCCAGCCGCGAGGGCGCCCGAAGCGCGCCTCGATGCGCGTCAGCGCCTCCGCGATGACCGGCTCCTCGGCCTCGTACGACTGGATCGACTGCTGCCGTACGCCGTGGGCGACGACCTCCCAGCCGCGCGCCTCGACCAGGTCGGCGACCTGGGGGTAGTGATCGATGACGTCGGCGTTGAGCGCGACCGTGACCGCGCTGCCGAGCGGCGCGAGCGCCTCCACGAGCCGCGGCAGCCCCGCGCGCAGGCCGTAGAGCACCCAGGAGTGGTTGGCGACGTCCGGGACGACCGTGAGCCCGCCGGGTGCCGGCAACGCTGCCCGCGGCATCGGCCGGTCGAGGGTCCAGTGCTCGAGGTTGACCACGACGTTCACAAGGACCGAGGCCCCGTCGAGCGGCTCCAGCCGGGGCGCCTCGGAGGAGAGGGCGAACGGCGCCGGGGGCCTGCGCTCACTCATGCGATCTCCTGGGCGAGGGCCAGCAGCAGCTCGTCGTCGCCGGCCAGGCCGAGCAGCGAGGTGCCGATCGGCGCCGTCGTGCCTGCGGTCCGGTGCACCACGCTGCCGGTGGGCAGTGAGAGCTGGGGCACGCCGGCCAGGGAGGCCGGCACGACGAAAGCAAGGTTGCGGTCGCGGTAGGCGATCAGGTCGGCATGCGGCAGGTCGCGCAGCGGCGCCGCGTCCACCGTGGTCGGCAGCACGGCGAGCCCGTCGTCGAGCAGCTCCGTCAGTCGCTCCACCAGCAGCACCTGCTGTGCCTCGGCGGCGCGCACCTCGGCGTCGGTGACGTCCGCGGCCGCGAGGATGCGCTCGCGGATGCCCTCCCCGAGCTCGGGCTCGTCGCGCAGCACCCACTCCCCGTTGCTCTCCCAGACCTGGCGGCTCATCAGCGGCCAGAAGACCGGTAGCAGCTCGGATGGCAGGGGGGAGACGAGCAGCGGCTCCTCCACCAGGGGCAGGCCGAGGCGGTCGGCCCAGGCCGCCGCCACCTGCCGCACGTGGGCGGCCACGTCGGGAGTCGCCAGGTCGAGCAGGTCGGTGAGCAGCACCAGGCGGCGCACGTCGTCGCGCCCCCGCCCCGCCGCGTCGTGGGCGAGCACCCCGAACGCCGCGGCCACCGGGCCGAGCGTGCGCGCGAGCAGGCTGACGGTGTCGAAGCGCGGCGCCATCGGACGGACCCCGGCGGTGTCGATGCGCCCGTGCGTCGGCCGGAGTCCGACCAGCCCACAGAACGACGCGGGCGAGCGGATCGACCCGCCCGTGTCGGTGCCGAGCCCCAGGTCGGCGTCGCCAGCGGCGACGGCGCTCGCCGATCCGCTCGAGGACCCTCCGGGCACCCGGTCGGGCGCGGAGGGGTTCTCCGGGGTGCCGAAGTGGCTGTTGACACCGAACATGCCCATCGCGAGCTCGTCGGTGGCGCTCTTGCCGACCACACTCGCCCCGGCGCCGAGCACCCTGGCGACGGCGGCGGCGTGCCGGGTCGCCGGGGCTCCCGCCGCCAGGCTGGGGTTGCCGGCCGCGGTGACCCGACCGGCCACGTCGTAGAGGTCCTTGACGACGACCCGCACGCCGTCCAGCGGCCCGTGGGACGTGGGCCGCAGGCGCACGTCGCCGTCAGGTGCGAGTGCCCCGGTCACAGCCCGTAGGTCCCCAGGAAGTCGCCGACGAGAGCCTCGGTCTCGGCGAAGGGGTAGAAGCGGTGCGCCTGAGCCCGGACGACGGCCGCATTGCCGGAGTAGAAGCGCTCGTACTGGACGTGGCGCCCCGCGAACTCCGAGCCGACGAGGTCCCACGCGAGCTTGAAGAGCTTCACCCTCTCCTGGACCGGCAGGTGGTCGGAGCCCATGACGACGTCCATCCCCTCGGCCGCGACCGGGTCGTCGAAGTCGCGCACGGAGGACGGCACCTGGATCACGCCACCACCGGCGAGCTCGCCGAGCAGCTTCACCGCTCGGGGGTAGACCTCGGTCTGCATGCCGAGGGCCGCGTAGAGGTACTTGCCGGCCGGCCGGAGCACGCCGTGCTCATCGGGCTCGGCGAAGGCGTGCGCCGACTCCGTGAGGGCCTCGGAGACGGTCTGGATCATCGAGATCTCGGCGAGCTGGCCCTTGATGGCCATGTCGGTGTCGCGCCCGTTGGCCTTGGCGACCAGGCTCGCGACACCCGTGAGGAACCGCAGCTTCGCCGTGAGCCGGACGATCGACTGGAGGTTGCCGATCTGGTGCGCGGCGGTACCGAAGAACTGGCTGTTGACCACCTGCACGCTGCCCGCGGCGAACACGGACTCCCACGGCACCAGGACCCGGTCGAAGACGACCATCGCGTCGGTCTCGTCGTAGCGGTTGGAGAGCGGGTAGTCGAAGCTCTCGCCCGCGGTGGCGTAGGGCCTGCGGCAGAGCAGCCGTAGGCCCGGCGTCCCGACGGGAATGACGAAGGACAGCGCCCGCGCCGTCTCCTCGGGCGCGAGCGGCCGGATGCTCGTCACGAAGATCGCGTCGGCCACGGCCGCGCCGGTGCCGAGCATCTGGGCGCCGTCGACCACGATGCCCAGGTCGGTCTCCTCGACCAGGACGACCGGCCGCACCCGGCTGGTCGGGTCGTTGGGGTTCTGCTGCGGCGGCACGATCGAGTTCGTCACCCACAACCCCTCGGCCGCCGCCTTGTCGTGGTAGGCGAGGACGCTGTCGCCGAGCTGGTGGGTGTCGGTGTCGAAGAGCTCGGGGCGGGAGGAGAAGCCGGCGAGCAGGCCGGAGACATGGTCCGGCCCGCGGCCGATGAAGCCGTGGGTCAGCCTGGACCACTCCTCCAGCGTGGCCTTGCGACGATCGTGCTGCTCCCGGGTCCGCGGCACCGTGAAGATCGCGAGCCGGCCCGTGTCGGGGTCGACGAGCGGCGAGCCAGGCAGGCACGAGGCGTCGTAGACGGCCGCCATGGTCTGCACGACCCCGGCGAACGCCGGGTGCTCGGCCACGTTGGCCACGAGCTCGCCGTCGACGTAGACGGACCGGCCGTCGTCGAGAGCGGCGGTGTAGTCGGCTCCGGTGCGCAAGGTGCACTCTCCTTCGAGGGTCGTTCAGGTGGCGAGGATCTGCTCGGCGCCGGGACCGGCGAAGAGCTCCTCCACGGTGAAGCGGGTGCCGATGAGGCCGTCGGCGACGCAGTAGTCGACGACCTGCTCGAGCATCGGTCTGTTGGCGGCGACGCCGGACGCCCAGAGGTCAGGCCCGAGGTCGCGCTCGGTGGCGAGCAGCTCCTCCAGCTGCCAGGGCAGCAGCGTGTCCAGCGCCGTCGAGTCGAAGAGGTCCGTCCGGGCGAGCGCCTGGGCGCGCACGAACGCGTCGTAGAGCGCCATCGACAACGTGGGGTGCGCCTCGGCGAGTGGCCGCTTCACGGCGAGCACGTGCATGGCCGGGAAGATGCCCGTCGTGCGGAAGTAGTCCTGCTCGGCCGGGCGCGGGTCGTCGAAGAGTCGCCGCACGCCCCCGACGGGCCAGGTCGACGGGGCGCGCGCCGTCATCAGTGCGTCGATCTCGCCCGCCGCCAGCAGCTCGGCCAGGCTGGCATCCGAGCGGGACTCGAAGGAGAATCCGTCGGGATAGACCTGGGGGTGCTCGTCGCCGCTCCGTGCCTCCTCGAGACCGCCGATGACGTACGTCGGCGCGAACCTGTCCAGGCCGTAGTGGTCGTGCAAGATGCCGCGCAGCCAGACACCGGCTGCCATGTCGAAGACGGAGATCCCGATGCGCCGGCCGGCGAGGTCGGCCGGGGTCCTCACGTCGGCGTGCTCGCTGACGAAGATGCACGAGAGGCGGAAGTGCCGCGAGGGGAACACCGGCACGGCCAGGTACGGGCGGGCGGGATCCTGCAGGGTTCGCAGGTACGTCGCGATCGGGAACTCGCACGCGTCGTAGGTGTGCTCCACCGTCTGCTGGTTGAAGAGGGCCTGCACGCCGGTCAGCGTGACGTCGGCGTCGAAACCGTCCACGACGACCCGACCGTCGGCCAGCGGCCGCGTGCGTGCGGACTCCGACAACCCGAGGTTCAGCTTCATGCTTCTCCTGTTCCTGGCCGGGGCACGACCGCCCGGGCACTGATGACGTTCTCGACGCGTGCTCGCAGAGCCGCGTTGAAGCGACCGTCGAGTTCCCACTCGATGGCGATGACCTGGCCGGCCTTCGCCTCCGCGATCGGCCCGAGGGTGGCGGCGTTGTTGACGACCAGCACCGGCTCGCCCTCGAGCCACGCACCGTCGTCCGGCGCGTCGGGGCCGAGCTCGACGCCCCGGATGTGCCCGGGGTAGTACTGCCCGACGAGCGCGGTCATCCACTGCACGCCGCGCGCGCTCGCAGCCACGACGACGAGGCTCTCCTGGTCGCGCACGCCGATGATGCGCCGCAGAGCAGCCGGCGACGCGACGAGGTTGAGCTCGACGACCTGGTCGAGGTCCTTGACCAGCCCGTCGATGTCGTTGAGGTGGAAGATCGGCACGGCGACGGCGTCGAACTCCTCGTCGAGCACCCGGCCGGCCGCCTCCGCCAGCAGCACCGGCTGCACCTCCACGCCGCTGGCGCGCTGCACCAGCCTCTGCACGTGGCGCAGGTCGCGCTCGTTGCACTCGACGACGGCGATACGCCGAACCGAGTCCACGCGGTCCAGGGCGACCTCGACCATGCCGGTCAGCTCGAGGGCGGTGAACCCGAGCCGGCGGGCGCGCAGGAGCACCTCGTCGAGCTCGGTGGCGACCACCTCGCGGGCATCGACGGTGGCGCCGTCCTGCTGATCCACGAACGTGCCGCGCCGCGGCACCGTGCGGACCCGGCCCCCGCTGGCGAGACGGCCGATGGCCCGGTCGACCGTGGAGGAGTTCGAGCCGAGCTCGGTGGCCAGCGCCCGGCACGACGGCAGGCGGGACCCCGTCGGGTAGTACCCGCTGAGGATCCTGTCCAGGATGCGGCGGTAGACCTCGTCCACGCCGGGCGCGACCTCCACGTCAGCTCCCGGCCGACCCGGAGCCTGCGAGCACCGAGAGGTGGGGGAGACCGGCGCGACGCACCAGGTCGGCGGCGACAGGCCGCGACCGCGCCGCGACCTCGCCCGGGTCCACGGCGGTGACCTCGAAGTCGAGCAGGCTCGCTCGCCCGCCGACCCAGACCTCCTTGACCTCCCGGCTGCCGGCGACGAACACCATGGCCTGATAGGGGTCATGGACGTTGGCGAGGGTCGGTCCGGTGCCGTCGAGGACGACGACGTCGGCCTGCTTGCCGGCCTCGAGCGTGCCGATCGTCGCCTCCATCCGCAGGGCACGGGCGCCGCCGATGGTCGCCATCTCCCAGGCCTCGCGCGCGCTCATCGCCGTCGCCTGCTGGTGGTGCACCCGGGCCAGGAGCGCGGCCGACTTCATCGCCTGGAGGAAGTCCTGGGAGTCGTTGGAGGCCGCCCCGTCGACACCGATGCCGACGTCGATGCCGAGCTGGCGCATCTCGGTGACGGGCGCGACGCCGCTGGCGAGGATCATGTTGGCGACCGGGTTGTGGGCGACGCCCACCCGGTGCTCGGCCATCAGCGCGCGGTCGGCCCGGTCGACCCAGACGCAGTGCGCGGCGAGCGTCGGCACCGCGAAGAGGCCCTCGTGAGCGCAGTGCCCGACCACCGTCCGGCCGGTGCGCTCGAAGGTCGCCGTGACCTCCTCGCGGATCTCCTGCACGTGGATGTGCACGCCGTGGCCGCCGCCGACGGCGTACTCGACCGACGCCGCGAACATCTCGTCGCTCTGGCCACCGAGCGCCCCGATGCCCACCCGGAAGGTCTGCAGGGTGCTGCTCGCGACGGCCTCGCGCAGCGCGTCGTGCTCCTCGACCTGGCGGCCGATCGAGCGTCCGCCTCGGTCACCGGCTCCGAAGGAGAGCACGCCGCGCAGGCCGAGCTCCTCGAGAGCGTCGACGACGCCGGGTGTCACCGGCGCGGCGTCGTCGGCCGGATGGCAGACGAACATGTCGTTGGCGGTGGTGACGCCGCTACGCAGCATCTGGATGCCGGAGAGCAGGGTGCCGAGGTACGCCGAGCCGCGGTCCAGGTGCGAGCTGACGGGGTTGATCAGCGCGCAGATCCACTCCCACAGGGTGTAGTCGCTGGCGATGCCGGTGATCAGGCCCTCGGAGAAGTGCCCGTGGGTGTTGACGAAGCCCGGGGACACGATGTCGTACGCCGACCCGTGCACCTCGGCGCCGGGATACCGCGCGACGAGGTCGGCGTACGGGCCGACCTCGACGATCCGGGCGCCCTCGACGACGACCGCGCCGTCGGCGATCGCCTCCGGGGCGAGCACCCAGCCGCCACGGATCAGGACGGTCATGCACCACGCCCGGTCACATAGTCGTAGGCATCGGCCTGCGGGGCGACGAGGTCGCCGTACATCTCGGGGCGCCGGGCGCGCAGCAGACCGGGGACGGAGTCGAACCGCTTCGGCTCGGCCATCGAGTCGTCGTGGTCGCGCAGCCAGCGGACCCGGTCCAGGTCCAGGGTGGCGAGCACGAGCTCGCGTCGGCCCGCGAAGGCGAGGGGGTGCTCGGGGCCTGTGATCATCGCGGCGCCCTGCTCCTCGCCGAAGAGGTTGTTGGTGAGGCCGACGTAGCAGAGGTTCTCGATCGCCCTCGCCTGGTTGATGATCTGCCAGTTGCGGGTCAGGCTCGTGAAGCCGCCTCCGGCCGGCGACAGGATCACCTCGGCACCGCGCAGCGCCACGATGCGGGCGACCTCGGGGGTCCACATCTCCGAGCAGACGACGATGCCGAAGGGCACTCCATCGATCTCGACGTTGCCGAAGGCCTCGCCCGCCGAGGTCAGGGCACCCCCGGTCTCCTCCGCGGGGATCGTCGCGGGATGGGTGCGCTCGTAGCGCAGCAGCGTCGAGCCGTCACGGCCGACGACGTACACGACAAGGCGGTTGAGCCCGTCCTCGCAGACCTCGTTTCGCGACCAGACGACGTTGATGTCGCCGGCCTTCGCGGCGGCGGCGAGCGCCGGGCCGGCGTCGTAGGAAGGGAGGTCGAGGTCGATCGGGCCGGGGCTGAACTCCGGGAAGCAGACCAGGTCGGCCCCGGCTGCCGAGGCCTCGGTCACGAGGCCGACGGCGTGATCGACGTTCGGGCTCCCGTCATCGCCGTGGATGCGACGTGGCTGGGCCATCGCCAGGGTGTAGGAGGAGCGACTCATGGGGCGAGCGTAGGGACCTCCGGACGCCCAGAACCCCCGTGTAATCGGGTGTTTACGGCTTCGGCCCGTTCTTCTCACCCGTGTTACATGCACGGGGACAAGGGGACAGGAGGCGCCTGTGTGACCTGTCCCGCATCGCCCGCGTGACCACCCTCGCGGGGTCTACGGTGTGGCCCGTGCTCCGCTGGCTGCTACTGCTGGCGATGGTGTCCGTCGCCTCCGCGATCCTCTCCGTCGCCCACCTCCCGACCCCGCTCCTCTTCGGTGGACTTCTGGGCGGGCTCATCTACGCCGTGTCGCGTCCCCGCCGACCGCTGCAGCTGCCGGGACGGTGGTTCACCGTCGGCCAGGCGGTCGTCGGTGTGCTCGTCGGGGCGTCGGTCGACTGGGGCAGCCTGACCTCGCTCGGCGCGAGCTGGGCGATCGTCATGGTGGTCTCGTGCTTCTCCCTGATCGTCTCGGTGCTCGCTGGGCAGCTGCTGGTGCGCCACGGCGTCTCGCGCGTCACCGCGACCTTCTCCTCCATCGCCGGAGGCGCCGCCGGACTGACCGCCGTCGCCGACGAGCTCGGCGCCGACTCGCGCGTGGTGGCGTCTCTGCAGTACCTGCGCCTGCTCGTCGTGCTCGTCACGATGCCGCTGGTGGCCACCACCGTCTTCGGCGCGAGCAGCGATGCGAACCCGCTCGAGGTGGAGACTCATGCACTGCTCACCGACCTGGCCTTCGCCCTGGTTGCGATCGTCGCCGGCCTGGTCGGCGGGCGCCTGCTGCGCTTCCCCACCCCCGCGATCATCGGCCCGCTCGTGGCGGCCGCGCTGCTCACGCTCGTGCCGGTCTTCGACGATGCCCGGGTGCCCTGGCTCGTCGCCTCCGTCGGCTACGCCCTCATCGGCATCCAGGTCGGCCTGAAGTTCACCGTCGAGAGCCTGCGCCGGATCGGAGGCATGCTGCCGACCGCGCTGTTGACCATCGTCATCACGCAGGTGGCCTGCGCCGCCCTGGGCTGGGTGCTCGTCTGGACGACCGACGTCTCCCCCCTCGACGCCTATCTCGCGACGAACCCGGGCGGCATCTACGCCGTCCTGGGCATGTCCGCCGCGACCGGCGGCGACGTCACCTTCGTGGCGGCGGCCCAGATCGTCCGGCTGATCATCGTGCTCGGCAGCGCGCCGTTCGTCGCGGCGTTCCTCCGGCGGGGCGAGAGCGGCTGAGTCACTCCCCCAGCAGGCGCGCGACGGACTCGGGCGTGGCCAGGGAGCCCCGCGCACCCAGGGCGGTGACCGCGACGGCCCCCGCGGCGACCGCCCTCGCGACCGCATCGAAGAGCGGCCGGCCCTGCACCAACAGGGCCGCCAGCGCGCCGCAGAAGGCATCGCCCGCCCCGGTGGTGTCGACGACCTCCACCGTCGGGGCCGGCACGCGCCGGATCGCGGGACCGTCGGCGACCAGAGCACCGCCGGCTCCGACCGTCACGATCGTCGCCACGCTCGAGGCGCCGAGGACGCCGGCCGCGGCCTCGACATCGGCCAGGCCGGTCAGCTGCTCGGCCTCGACCTCGTTGACGACGAGGATCGGCGGCCGGTCCCCCCAGGCCGGGAGCCGGCCGGCGGGCGCCGCGTTGTGGACCCAGGTGGCGCCGTCGCCGATCCCGGCGGGCACTGCCTCGAGCGCCGCGCGCGGGATCTCCGCGCAAGTGAGCACGACGTCCCCCGCTGCCGGAGCCAAGCGCGAGAGCGCCGCGGCGACGTCGTCATGGGTGAGGCCGCCGGTGGCGCCGCTGGCGACGACGATGCTGTTCTCGCCATCGGCGGAGACCCAGATGAAGGCCTGCTGCGTCGGCGACGCCGCGTCGGCGATCGCCTCGCTCGTGTCGACGCCGGCGGCCCGGAGGTCGTCGAGCACGGCGGCGCCGTCGGCGTCCTCACCGAGCTTGACGACCATGGCGGTCCGCGCGCCCATCGCGGCCGCGTTGACCGCCTGGTTGCTGCCCTTGCCCCCGAAGCCGACGAGGACGCGTGGGGTCAGCACCGTCTCCCCCGGCGCCGGTAGCTGCGCCAGCAAGGCGGTGCGGTCGACGCCGGCCGACCCCACCACGATCACGCGGCCCGCGGGCGCCGGCTCAGGCATCGGGGCCCGGCACGCCGAGGACGTTCGCGGCTGCGAGCCCGACGGCCTCCTCCTGGTGCGGCCGCAGCTGCTGGCCGTACCCCTCGATGGCGGCGAGGTAGGGGTCCTCCACCGCCGTGCGCACCCCGCTGAGCTCCTCGAGGACCGCCAGCCCGCAGAACGGCACGACCCACGGGTTGTAGCCGCCCTCGTGTGCCAGCACGAGTCGGCCCCCGCAGAGCTGCTCCGCGGCCTCGCGCACGTGGCGGGTGAGCATCCGGAAGCCCTCCGAGCTCAACATCTGGCGCGCCATCGGGTCGCCGCCGTTGCCGTCGAGGCCACTGGCGACGAGCACGAGGTCGGGCCGGAACCGGGCGAGGGCGGGACGCACGACGTCCATCATGGCGTGCTCGTAGGCACCGCCACCGGAACCCGGCGGAAGCGGCACGTTGAGGTTGGTGCCCGTGCCCGGGCCCTCGCCGACGTACGACACGGGGCCTGAGCCGGGCGGGTAGGCGCCGTCCTGGTGCAGCGAGATCGTGAGCACGCTCGGGTCCGCGGCGAAGATGGACTCGGTGCCGTTGCCGTGGTGGACGTCCCAGTCGACGATCGCGACCCGCTCAAGGCCGCGGGACCTGGCGTGCGCGGCGGCGATGGCGAGGTTGTTGAAGAGGCAGAACCCCCAGCCGGTCTCGCGCGAGGCGTGGTGGCCCGGCGGTCGCACCAGGGCGTAGGCGTTGTCCACGACGCCGTCGAGCACGGCATCGACGCCCGCGACGACACCGCCGGCGGCGAGCAGGGCGATGCGGTAGGACTCCGCTCCGAACGGGCTCGACCCGTCGCCCGCGTCGCCGCCTCCGCCGGCCGCCTCGGCCTCGATCCGGCGCCGCAGCGCGGGGGCGTGCACCGCCTCCACCTGCGCCTCGGTGGCCGGAGCGGGCCGCACGGGCACCAGCTCGTCGAGCAGCCCCGAGACCGCGACCAGGTTGGCGAGCCGACGCTTGGCCGGCGGTGACTCGACGTGCTCCATCGGCTCGATCCACCGGCTCAGGCGCGCGGGCAGCGGACCGGCGCCGGTGCCGGTGTCGTGCCAGAGGTAGCGCTCGTCGAAGACCCAGCCGGTGCGCCGCCGCGCCGTCACGTCGTCACCTCCAGGCAACCCCCGGGGACCGTCCGGATCCGGGTGTCGGGGCACGCCGAGACGGCCACCGAGACCGGACGCAGGGCCCGCACCGAGAAGGAGTCCCCCGGGCGCTCGTTCTTCGGCCCGAACGGGTCGTAGTAGTCCGCGGTCGCCGTGGTGTTCTCCCAGAACGACGCCATCCCGGTCACCTCACGCACCGGGATGCCGAGCGCGGCCGCGACCAGCTCGCGACAGCCGGCTCGCCCGTCGGCGTACGTCGCGCGACGGCACCCGGGCAGCATGATGTCGATCTCGCCCAGGGACGTGTTCTCCTCCAGCAGCAGCACCGCGGTGCCGTCGGTGTCGTGGAGCGTCTCGCCCGGCCGGACGTGGAAGGGCAGCTTCGGCGGGGCGCCGTAGCGCTCGTAGCCGATCACATTGCGGGTGATCCCCCGGTCGAACCACGGGAAGGTCAGGTCACCGCCCGAGCGGGCGTCCGGCGTCGTGACGGTGAGCCGGTCCCCCACCGCCAGGTCGAACCGGGTCGCGTGGCCGCGGGGCACCTCGACGGTCCGGCCCCTCACGAGGTGCCCTCCCGGACCAGGTCGGCCAGCACCGAGCGCAGCCGCCGGATGAACTCCGGGCCGTCGCCCGTCGTGGCGACGTAGGCGTTGACGGGCTTGTCGAAGTGGCCGCGCCAGTCGGCGATGGTCTCGCCGGTGGTCCACTGCCCACCCAGCTCCACGTCGACCACCGTCGACAGGGACGCGATCAGCGTCGGGTCGACCGCGGCGCCGACGACGAAGGGGTCGTGCACGTGCGCTCCGTAGAAGCCGTCGTGCAGCTCGTGGAACTCGAAGTAGAAGCGCAGCGAGTCCCGCACGAAGTCGAGCACGGGCGAGCCGAGAGCGGTGGTCATCACCTCGACGTCCGTCCCGGCCGCCGCCGGGAGCCCGGCGGCGTGGGCGACCGCCAGCAGGTCCTCGGCACGGATCACGGAGGTCTCGGTGACGTCGAGGCCCATCATCGTGATCGGGACCGCTCCGCGCTTCCCCGCCGCGCTCCACTGGTGCAGCACCGTGCGCGCCGCCTCGGGGTCGACGTGGATGTTCCACTCCACCCGCGGGTGCACGTTGCCCGCCTGGCTGAACGTCCCGCCCATCACGAAGACGTCACGCAGCAGCAACGGCAGGTCGGGCTCGGCCAATACGGCCGCGGCCAGGTTGGTGAGGGGTCCGGCCGTGACCAGCGTGATCTCTCCCGGCGTACGACGGGCCTCGTCCACCAACACCTCGATCGCCGTCCGGTCCGAGACGGTGCCACTCGGCTCGAGCACGGCGTGCCCGGTGCCGGTGGGTCCGTGCGTCTCCGGGGTGGTCTCCAGCCGCCGCGCGATGGGGCCGGCCGCGCCCCTGGCCACCTCGACGTGGGGGGCCCCGGCGAGCTCCAGGACGCCGAGGGTGTTGTGGACGACCTGGTCGACGCCGACGTTGCCGGCACAGGTCGTGACAGCGACCAGGTCGACGTCGGGGCGGCCCGCGGCGTAGAGCAGGGCCAGCGAGTCGTCGATGCCGGTGTCGACGTCGAGGATGAGGCGCTGTCGGCCCCCCGGACGGAAGACCGGCGGGGGTTCGGCGTGGCGGGGTCGGCGCACGGGTGCTCCTCTCAGTACCGGGTCGTGACGGTCAGGTGGTGTGGGCGGATCAGGTCGTGAAAGGCGGACCAGAAGCGGTAGTCGACCTGGGCGTTGACGACCGGCTCGGCGCGCCGCTCGTTGAGGGCGTCGGTGATCCGCGCGCACGCGACGATCGTCTGGACCCGGATCTCGTTCTCCCAGTCCGACCCGGAGGGCACGATCCGACCGTCGTCGACCGCCGCTGCGAGCGCGGGCGAGTAGCGCAGCACCCGCAACGCCCGCAGCGCGGCGGGCACGATGTAGTCGGCGAAGACCGCCAGCGAGTCGAGGTCCTCCAACAGCACCAGCCCCAGCCGGTGCAGGGTCCAGACGCCCAGCTGGGCGAGCTTGTCGATGCGCACTGGCACGCCGTGCACGATCGAGCTGTCGTCGAACTGGGCGAACTCCGAGGTCAGCCGCTCGAGCAGGCCCGCGCCGTCGGCGTACGCCCGCGGGGGGCAGTCGGCGACGAAGGTGCTGAACCGCCCGTCGTACCGCTCGACCAGCACGGCCCCGATCTCGTTGAGCACGCGCACGCGCTCGCCGAGCAGCGGGATCGGTCGTGGCCCGTGCAGCACCTCGGCGAGCTGCTCCTCGGTCACCGACGCGAGCCAGGCGCCCTCGAGCACCGGCACGCCGGCCGCGAGCGCCTGCTCGAAGCGCAGGAACATGCCGTCGGCGTCGACGAGCTCGCGCCCCTCGTGCTCCACCGACCACGGCACACCGGTCTCGAAGTCGGTGTAGGCGAAGTTGATCGCGGTCGTCACGAGCGCGAAGTCGATCTGGTCGTCAGGATCGGTGAGGAAGGGCCGCTCTGGGTCGGGCTGGGCACCCCCGATGGGCGCGAACACCTCGAAGCACATCCAGTCGGCGACCGCCGAGACCTGCTCGTCGTCGATCGTCACGTCGCGGCACAGAGGGCTCGCCGTCGCGCAGCTCGCGAGCACGCTGGCCTTCCAGGCGTTGCTGGTCATCTGGTCTCCTTAGAGGGATTCATTCGTCGGACCGTCGGGGGAAGGGGGTCATTCGTCGGAGCGTCGGTAGGCGATGCCGACCGCGGCGGGCGGTCTCAGGGTCTGCCGCGCGACGACGAGCACGAGCAGGGTCGTCAGGTACGGCGCGACCACGACCAGCTCCCGCGGGACCGGCGGCCCCCACACGAACCAGATCAGCACGGCCGCCCCGACCACCAGGTTGCCCCATGCCTCGGAGCCGCGCCCCTGGCGCAGCAGCGACAGTGCGCGCAGGGCGAGGGCGGCGCCGCCGATGAGGAGCAGCGCCGAGACCGACGCGGCCTGTCGGGTGCTGAGCGCGTCGGTGAAGCCGAAGAGCAGACTGCCACCGAGGACTCCGCCCGGCGTCCAGTTGCCGAAGAGCACCGTCGCCAGGCCGATGAACCCCCGGCCCGCCACCTGGCCCTCGCGATACACCGACGAGGCGGCGACCACGAGGTAGGCGCCGCCGAGGCCCGCCAGGGCTCCGGAGATGGCCTGGGACAGGTAGCGGATGCGGTACGGCGAGACACCGAGGGAGTCGGCGGCCGACGGGTTCTCCCCGCACGCCCGCACGTGCAGGCCGAAGCGGCTGTGGGCGAGGGTCCACCACGTCACGGGGACGAGGAGCAGGCCGATGAGGGTCGCGACCGAGACGTCGGTGACCAGGCCGGTCAGGATCCTCGCCCACGCCGAGAGGAACGGCACGCCGCTGTCCGCGACCGGATCGAGCAGCCACGAGGCACCCGGGAGCGAGACGGTGGGCACCGGCTCGAGCGTGGGGCTCTGGCTGATGCTGCCGCCGTCCTGCTGGGCGAAGGTGATCGACGACAGGAAGCGCACGATGCCGAGGGCGGCCATGTTGATGACGATGCCGGCGATCGCCTGATCGACGCCCCAGGCGAGCGTGATGACCGCGTGCAGGAGCCCGGTCAGCACCCCGCCGAGCACCCCGCCGACCAGCGCGGCCCAGGGGCCGTACTGGAGGCCGACGAAGGCCCCGGTCCAGCCTCCGATGATCATCATCCCGTCCAGCCCGAGGTTGAGCGTGCCGGAGCGCTCCGCCCACAGGCCGCCGAGGCCGGCGAGCAGGATCGGCACCGAGAAGCGCAGCGTGGCGCCGGCCAGCCCGGCCGAGGTGAGGTCGGGGGCGTCCGCGAGGTACGCCGCGACCGGCAGCGCCAGCGCGACGACGACGAGCACCCACCACCAGGAGAACCGGGTCACGAGACGGCCTCCACCGCGACGGCACGGCCCGCGTACGACGCGGCGCGGCGACGGGCAGCGCGGGTGGAGATCCCGTGGACCAGCTGGTAGGACGTGACGACCGCGAGCACGACCGTGGCCTGCACGACCGAGACGACCTCCTTGGGCACGCCGATGAGGTCGAGCGGCAGTGCGCAGCGCTCGAGGAAGGTCCACAGCAGCGCCGCAAGCGCCACTCCGACCGGGTGGTTGCGCCCGACGATCGCGATCGAGAGCCCCACCCAGGCGAGTCCGGCGGGGAAGCCGATGCCGTAGCGGTGGGTCGCGGAGCCGAGCAGCTCGGGCAGACCGACGAGCCCCGCGATGAGGCCGGAGACCACCATCGTCAGCACGATCATCCGACGCGGGTCGGTGCCACCGAGCAGCGCGGCCCGCGGAGCCTGCCCGGCGGCGGTCTGCTCGAAGCCGAAGCGGGTCCGCTCGGTCAGGAACCAGAACCCCACCCCGAGGAGCACGGCGAGCACCGTGAACCCGTAGATCTCGCCGAGGCCGGGCACCGGGATCGAGGGCATCCAGCCCGACTCCGACATCAGCGGCGTCTGCGTGTTGTTGCTGCCCTCGTCCCGCGCCCCGAGCCGCTCGGGCGCGACGAGGAACGCGACGATCCCCGTCGCGACGGCGTTCAGCATGATCGTGCTGATCACCTCGCTCACGCCCCGGCTCGCCTTCAGGTACGCCGCGACCGCGGCGTACGCGCCCGCGACGAGGCACGAGACGGTGATCAGCAGCGGGATCTGGAGCACCATCGGCAGGCTCACCGCCGCCCCCACGACGGCGGCGGCGAACACACCGAGCCGGTACTGTCCGTCGATGCCGATGTTGAAGAGGTACATCCGAAAGCCGATGGCCGCCGCCAGTCCGGCCAGGTAGTACGTCGTCGCCTTGTTGACCATCGCCACCCAGCCCTCGGGCGTCAGTGCGAACCGTCCGACGACGTCGACGATCACTCCCGGGGAGATCGCGTACGCCGCGAGGATGCCCGCCAGCACGGCGGCCGCGAAGGCCAGGGCGATGCCGACGGCGAGCAGGTGCAGGCCCAGCGAGGCCAGGCGCGGTGGCGAGACGACGCGCCTCACCAGCCCCTCGAGCCGCCCGCTCACGCCACCGCCTGGGTCATCGAGCGGCCGATCTGGGCCACCGTCGCGGACTCGGCGTCGTGCACGGCCACCACGGAGCCGCGCACCATCACGACGATCCGGTCCGAGAGCGTCAACAGCTCCTCGAGGTCGGCGCTGATGAGGAGCACGCCGGTGCCGCGCTCGGCCGCCTCGATGAGCCGGGCCCAGATCGCCCGCTGCGCCCCCACGTCGACCCCGCGCGTCGGCTGGGCTGCGACGAGCAGATCCGGCCGGGCGTCGAGCTCGCGGCCGACGATGAACTTCTGCTGGTTGCCGCCGGAGAGCGCGGACGCCGGAAGGTCGACGGACGGCACACGCACGTCGGAGCTGGCGACCACGGCCTCCGCGGCACGTCGTACGGCGCCGATGCGCAGCCACGGGCCGCGCGCCAGGCGCCGGTCGTGGAGGTGGCCGAGCAGCTGCGAGCGCCACAGCGGCTGGTCGAGCAGCACACCTTCGCGCTGCCGGTCCTGGGGGATGCAGCCCAGGCCGCCCACCCGGCGCTGGGCGGTCGACTCCCCGGCGAGGTCGCGGCCGTCGAGCACCACCGTCCCGGCCGTCAGCGGCAGCACGCCGAGGAGCGCGTCGACCAGCTCGTCCTGTCCGTTGCCCTCGACCCCGGCGACGCCGACGATCTCGCCGGCGCCGACCTCGAGGTCGAGGTCGAGGCGCCCCCCGCCCGGCGCGGTGGCGGTCACGCCCTCCATGCGCAGCAGCACCGCTCGATCCCGACCCCGGTCCCGCAGCGGCAGCGCGGCCGGCTCCGCACCGACCATGAGCACGGCGAGCTCGTGCACGTCGGCCTCGCCGCGCAGGACGTCGGCGACGACCTTGCCGCGCCTCATCACGGTGATCGCGTCGCTGATCTCGACGACCTCGTCGAGGTGGTGGGAGATGAAGACCACGGTGAGGCCGTCCTCGCAGAGTCCGCGGATCCGGCTCAGCAGGTCGGCCGACTCCTGCACGGTGAGCAACGCGGTGGGCTCGTCCAGGATCAGGATCCGGGCGCCCCGGAAGAGCACCTTGATCAGCTCGACCCGCTGGCGCCGGCCGACGCCGAGGTCTCGCACCATCGCGTGCGGGTCGACCGCCAGTCCGTAGCGCTCCGAGATCTCGAGGATCCGTCGCGCGGCCGCGTCGCGGTCGATGCGCCCGAAGCGCCCGACCGGCTCCTCGCCGAGGATCACGTTGTCGAGCACCGAGAGGTTCTCGGCCAGCTTGAAGTGCTGGAAGACCATGCCGATGCCGGAGGCGATGGCGTCGGACGGCGAGGAGAAGCTCACCGGGGCGCCGCCTATCCGCAGCGTCCCGCGGTCGGGACGGGCCGCGCCGTACAGGATCTTCATGAGCGTCGACTTGCCGGCGCCGTTCTCGCCGACGACGGCGTGCACCGTGCCGGGCACGACCCGCAGGCGGACGTCGTCGTTCGCGAGGACGCCGGGGTAGCTCTTGGTGATCCCGTCGAGCTCCACGGCGTAGGCCAGGGAGCCCGACGGAGTGCTCACCGGTGGCGAGTCACTCAACGGTCGTCGGGACCGTGATGTCGCCGGACCTGATCTGGGCGGCGAACTCGTCGACCGCGGCGATGGTCTCCTCGGAGAGCAGGTCGCCCGAGGTCGAGTACCCCACCCCGTCCGTCGAGAGGTCGAAGCGACGCTCCCCCGCCTCCACGGACCCGTCGGCGACGGACTCGATGAAGGTCTGGACGCCGACGTCGACGCGCTTGAGCATCGAGCTGACGATGACCTCGTTCAGCGGCGGCTCGGTGGTGTCGTACTGGTCGCTGTCGACGCCGATCACCTTGGCCCCGGCGCCGTTCGCGGCGTCGAAGACGCCCGCGTTCGAGCCGCCGGCGGCCGCGAAGATGATGTCGACGCCCGAGTCGTACTGCCCGTTGGCCGACTCCTTGCCCCGCGTCGGGTCGTTGAAGCCCGCGAAGTCCGGCGGCTGGGTCAGGTACGACGTGCTGACGTCGACCTCCGGGTTCGCCGCCTCGGCGCCGGCGAGGAAGCCCGCCTCGAACTCGTTGATCAGCGGCGTGTCGACGCCGCCGATGAAGCCGACCTTGCCGCTCTCCGACTCCAGGGCGGCGACCGCGCCGACGAGGAAGGAGCCCTCGTTGGCAGCGAAGGTCAGAGCCGCGACGTTGGGCTGATCGACGGTCGCGTCGTCGACGATGGCGAACCAGGTGTCGGGATACTTCGGCGCGACCTCGTTGAGCGCGGTGGCGTAGAGATAGCCGACGGTCACCACCGGGTCGGCGCCGCTCTGCGCGAGCAGCTCCAGCCGCGCCGCGCGGTCCTCGTCGGTGTCGGTCTCCTTGGCCGTCGACTCGGTGACCTCGGCGCCCTGCGCGTCGGCCGCGGCCTTCGCGCCGGCGTACGCAAGGTCGTTGAAGCCCCCGTCCCCGCGACCGCCGAGGTCGTAGGCCACCGCCACGGTGCCGCCCGCTCCGGGGCCCGCGCCGCCGGTCTCGTCGCTCGCCGACTCCTCGTCGCCGCCGCCACAGGCGCCGAGCGCCAAGGACGCCACAGCGACCAGCGCCGCCGTCCGGATCAATGCCTTCATGCTGCTGCTCCTGAGGAGTCGAGGCAGCCGCACGTTCCCGGATCGTGAGCCGCTGCTGGGTGGACAGCGGCCAGTCTTGGGGGCAGCGAGAGGGTCGACAACCCAAGTCTGCAAGAGGAAACCGAGGTTTAACGGGCCGGAGACAACACCCGGCACACAGGGACAGCGCGGTCCGGCTCAGCCGAGTCGACGGACCGGCTCCCCCGCGCGCCAGGTGGCGATGTCCTCGACGCCCTGGGAGAAGAACGTGCGGTAGTTGGCCTCGGTGACGTAGCCGAGGTGCGGGGTGGCCAGCACCTGCGGCATCGAGCGCAGCGCGTGGTCGAGGGGCAGCGGCTCCTCGTCGAAGACGTCGAGACCGGCCCCCGCGAGCCGCCCGCCGCGCAGCGCGTCCAGCAGCGCTCCGGTGTCGACCAGACCGGCGCGGGAGGTGTTGACGAGCAGGGCGTGCGGACGGAGCGCGGCGAGCTCGGCGACGCCGACCAACCCGCGCGTGGACTGCGAGAGGACCAGGTGCAGGGTGACCACGTCGGCGGCCGCCATCAGCGCGGACAGGCTCTCGGCGCGGGTCGCGCCCGCCTCGGCGGCGCGCTCGTCGCTCAGGTGCGGGCTCCAGGCGACGACCTCCATGCCGAACGTCTGACCGACCTGCGCCACCCGGCTCCCGATCTTGCCCAGCCCGACCACGCCCAGGGTCGCGCCCCCCAGGTCGCGGCCGACGGTGAGCTGCCACGGCCCGCCCGCACGCAACGACGCCGCCTCGCGCTCGAGGTGGCGCGCCAGCCCCAGGATGAGCGCCCAGGTGAGCTCGGCCGCCGGCGCCGGGCTGCTCGCCGTACCGCACACGACGACGCCGCGCTCGACGCAGGCCGCCAGGTCGATCGAGGCGTTGCGCATGCCGCTGGTGACCACCAGACGCAGGTCCGGCAGTCGCTCGAGCAGCTCGCGTGTCAGCGGGGTGCGCTCGCGCATCACCATCGCGATCTCGGCACCCGACAGCGCGTCGAGGAGAGCCTCACCCTCGAGGTGCTCGGTCACCGGGGCGACCACCACGTCGCCGAGCACCGACCAGTCGGCGTACGACGTCGCGACGCCCTGGTAGTCGTCGAGGATCACGCAGCGCATCCGCTGAGCCTGCCAGGTCGGGGTGGGGTGGGGGCCGCGACCGTGAGTTTCACCGGGTGCCCGGTGAAACTCACGCCTCCCGTATGAAGTTTCGTAGGGAAGGCGCCAGTTTCACCGGGTGCCCGGTGAAACTCACGCAGGCGAACCTGCACCGCAAAGGCGGACGGCCGTCACCACGAGGGGTGACGGCCGTCCGGCATACGTGAGAAGGGAGGCCTCAGGCCTGGCCCTCGTCCTCCGCCGCGACGTTGCGGGTGCGGTTGGGGTCGACCTGGACGCCGGGGCCCATGGTCGTGGAGACCGTGACCTTGCGCAGGTAGCGGCCCTTGGAGCTGGCCGGCTTGAGCCGCAGCACCTCCTCGAGGGCGGCGGCGTAGTTCTCGGCCAGCTGGGCCTCGGAGAACGACGCCTTGCCGATGATGAAGTGCAGGTTGGCGTGGCGGTCGACGCGGAACTCGATCTTGCCGCCCTTGATGTCCGAGACGGCCTTGGCGACGTCGGGCGTCACGGTGCCGGTCTTGGGGTTGGGCATGAGGCCGCGGGGGCCGAGCACGCGGCCGAGGCGGCCGACCTTGCCCATCATGTCCGGAGTCGCGACGACGGCGTCGAAGTCGAGCCACCCGCCGTTGACCTTCTCGATCAGCTCGTCGCCACCGACGACGTCGGCGCCGGCCTCGCGGGCCGCGTCGGCCTTGTCGCCGTTGGCGAACACCAGGACGCGGGCGGTCTTGCCGGTGCCGTGCGGGAGGTTGACCGTCCCGCGAACCATCTGGTCGGCCTTGCGGGGGTCCACGCCGAGGCGCATGACGACGTCGACGGTCTCGTCGAACTTCTTCTTGCTGGCGGACTTGGCGATCTTGATCGCGGTCAGCGGGGCGTAGAGCTCGTCCTTGTCGAACGTGTCTGCCGCCGCGCGGTAGGTCTTGCTGCGCTGCATGTCTGGTTCTCTCGATTCTTTCGGTGCCAGTCGTGGTCAGGTGAGCCAGCGCGGCTCTGCCACAGGTGCGGTCGTGCCTCGTGCCGGCCCTCGCGGGCTCAGCCTCGGGGCTCTGTCAGTCGGTGGTGACGCCCATGGAGCGGGCGGTGCCCTCGACGATCTTCATCGCGGCGTCCAGGTCGTTGGCGTTGAGGTCGGGCAGCTTGGTCTGCGCGATCTCGCGGATCTGGTCCTTGCTGAGCTTGCCGACCTTCTCCTTGTGCGGGACGCCCGAGCCCTTCTTCAGGCCGGCGGCCTTCTTGATCAGCTCGGCGGCCGGCGGGGTCTTCGTGATGAAGGTGAAGGACCGGTCCTCGTAGATGGTGATCTCCACGGGGATGACGTTGCCGCGCATGGACTCGGTCTGGGCGTTGTACGCCTTGCAGAAGTCCATGATGTTGACGCCGTGCGGACCGAGCGCGGTACCGACCGGCGGGGCCGGGGTCGCGGCACCGGCCTGCAGCTGCACCTTGACCAGCGCAGCGATCTTCTTCTTGGGAGGCATCTGTTCTGTTCTCTTCCTGTTCTGTGGTCATGACGAGGACGTCCGGCGTCCTCTGCCACTTGCTGTTCTGAGCAGCCGCACCATTCTGCGCCGTTCGCGGCGAATGGGGAAATCTGCGGCCCTCTGGTGGTACGTCGTGCGTGCTGGTGGTGCGGTGGTGCTGTTCAGATGAGGTACCGAGCCCCGGGTCGGTCTCGGATCAGACCCGCTGAATTTGAGAGAAGCTGAGCTCGACGGGGGTCTCACGACCGAAGATCTCGACCAGGGCCTTGACCCGCTGGGCCTCCGCGTTGATCTCGGTGATCGTGGCGTGCAGCGTGGCGAACGGTCCGTCGACGACCATGACCGAGTCGGAGATGTCGAAGTCGGCGACCTCGACCTGCTTCTTCGCGGTGGCGGCGCCGCCCTTGGCGGGGGTGCCGGCGGCGACGGCCTCGGCCTCGGCCCGGGCAAGGACGCTCGGGGCGAGCATGTTCTCGACCTCGGACATGCTCAGCGGCACCGGCTGGTGGCTGTGGCCCACGAATCCGGTGACGGACGGCGTGTGGCGTACGGCGGACCAGGACTCGTCGGTCAGGTCCATGCGGACGAGCACGTAGCCGGGCAACGAGGGCTTGGTGCGGGTGCGGCGCTGGCCGTTCTTGATCTCGACGACGTCCTCGATCGGGACCACGATCTCGTGGATGTAGTCCTCCATGTTCAAGGAGATGATGCGGTTCTCCAGGTTGGACTTCACCCGGTTCTCCATGCCGGAGTAGGTGTGGACCACGAACCAGTCCCCCGGCTTGGCCCACAGCTCGCGGCGGAAGGCCTCCAACGGGTCCTCGTCCTCGTCCTCGGCGGCGTCCTGGTCCTCGGCGGTGTCCGCCTCGGCGTCGTCGCTCTCGTCGCTCTCGTCACCCTCGGCGACCGGCTCGTCCGTGGCCTCGAGGTCGGTGGCGGCGTCGTCGGAGGCCGCCTCGTCGGGCGCCTCGGGGCTCTCGTCCGCGGCCTCGTCGACGACGGGGGTCGCCTCGGCGTCCGCCGGCGTCTCCTCGGTCTCGACCTGCTCGTACTGCTCCGACACGTGTTGCTCCATCACATTGCTTGTCGTGTTGCTGGGGGTGGTCCGGGTCCCCGGCCCGCCCGGACCGTGGTCACGGGGCGCCGGGAGGGGGTCAGCCGTCGCCGCCGGCGAAGACGGCGAGCGCGAGCTTGCCCAGGCCGAGGTCGAGGGCCGAGATCAGCACCATCATGAAGATCACGAAGATCATGACGACGAAGAAGTACGTGACCAGCTGCTCCTGGGTGGGGTAGACCACCTTGCGGAGCTCGGCCACGACCTGCCGGTAGAACGTCGGGAGGCTGGTGCGCTTGTCGGTCCTGGTGTCGCGGTTGCGGGAACCGCCGCCGACTGCCTTGCTGTCCGACACGCTCTCACCTCTCTCTGTCGTCCTGACGGGTGCTTCTGGTGATCGTTCCTGCTACGCAGGGCACGAGGGACTTGAACCCCCAACCTTCGGTTTTGGAGACCGATGCTCTGCCAGTTGAGCTAGTGCCCTTCGCGGAGGCCCACGCTGCGCACCCTCGAGATCCGGGCGCGCGACAACATGTGGGAATCCACCAAACGTGGAGTCTACGGTGCGGGTGTTGATCGCGTCCAAACGACTCCGACCACCCCCCGGATCTCGGATGTCGGTCCCGGGGGTGCGCCTCTACGATGACAGACATGTCTGACTCGTCCGCTGCCCCGTCCTCCACCCCCACCTCGTCGACCACCGAGTCGCCCGTGGGCACCAACCCGCGCGAGCGCCGGGTGTCGCGCCGGATCGGCGCGATCGCCGAGTCCGCCACGCTCAAGGTGGACGCCAGGGCGAAGGCGCTCAAGGCCGAGGGGCGGCCGGTGATCGGCTTCGGGGCCGGCGAACCGGACTTCCCCACGCCCGACTACATCGTGGAGGCGGCCGCGGAGGCCTGCCGCGACCCGCGCAACCACCGCTACACCCCGGCCGGCGGGCTGCCGGAGCTGAAGAAGGCCATCGTCGCCAAGACCCGCCGCGACAGCGGGTTGGAGATCGAGGCCAACCAGGTGCTCGTCACCAACGGTGGCAAGCAGGCCATCTACGCCGCGTTCGCGGCGATGATCGACCCCGGCGACGAGGTGATCGTGCCGGCGCCGTACTGGACGACGTACCCGGAGGCGATCCAGCTCGCCGGGGGCGTGGCGGTCGAGGTGCTCGCCGACGAGACCCAGGACTACAAAGTCACCGTCGAGCAGCTGGAGGCCGCCCGCACCAAGCACACCAAGGTGCTGTTGTTCGTCTCCCCGTCGAACCCGACCGGCGCCGTCTACAGCTCCGAGGAGATCCGCGCCATCGGCCAGTGGGTCGAGGACCACGACCTGTGGGTCCTGACCGACGAGATCTACGAGCACCTCGTCTACGACGACGCCGACACCGGGTCGATGCCGGTCCTGTGCCCGTTCCTGCAGGACAACTGTGTCGTCGTCAACGGGGTCGCGAAGACCTACGCCATGACCGGCTGGCGCGTCGGCTGGATGATCGGCCCCGCGGACCTGGTGAAGGCAGCCACCAACCTGCAGTCGCACGCCACCTCCAACGTCGCCAACGTCTCCCAACGCGCGGCCATCGCCGCCCTCGAGGGGGACCTGACTGCCGTCGACGAGATGAAGGCGGCCTTCGACCGCCGGCGCCACAAGATCGTGTCGATGCTCAACGAGATCGACGGCGTCGTCTGCCCGATGCCCGGCGGCGCGTTCTACGCCTACCCGTCGGTCAAGGGCCTGCTCGGCAAGGAGTACGGCGGTCAGGTCATCGAGACCTCCGCCGACCTGGCCGGCTACATCCTGGACGCCGCCGAGGTGGCGGTCGTCCCGGGCGAGGCCTTCGGCTCCCCCGGCTACCTGCGGCTCTCCTATGCGCTCGGCGACGACGACCTCGTCGAGGGCCTCTCGCGCCTGCAGAAGCTGTTCGCTTGAGGGATCTCCACGCCCTCCCCAAGGCGCACCTGCACCTGCACTTCACGGGGTCGATGCGGCACAGCACGCTGCTCGAGCTGGCCGGGCGCGACGGCATCGCCCTGCCCGAGTCCCTGGTCTCGCAGTGGCCCCCGCGGCTGAGCGCGGCCGACGAGAAGGGCTGGTTCCGTTTCCAGCGGCTCTACGACGTGGCGCGCTCGGTGCTGCGCACCGAGGCCGACGTACGGCGCCTGGTCCGGGAGGCGGCAGAGGACGACGTGGCCGACGGGGGGCGGTGGCTGGAGATCCAGGTCGACCCGAGCGGCTACGCCGCGCGCTTCGGCGGGATCACCGCCTTCACCGACCTCGTCCTGGACGCCGTGCGCGACGCCTCGCAGCGCACCGGCCTCGGGATCGCGGTCGTGATCGCCGCCAACCGCACCCGGCACCCGCTCGACGCGCGCACCCTGGCGCGTCTGGCCGCGCAGTACGTCGGGCGCGGCGTCGTGGGCTTCGGGCTCTCCAACGACGAGCGGCGCGGCCGCACGGCCGACTTCGCGGGGGCTTTCGCGATCGCGGAGCGGGCCGGGCTGCTCCTGGCCCCGCACGGCGGGGAGCTGCTCGGGCCCGACTCGATCCGCACCGTCCTGGACTCCCTGCACGCCGACCGACTGGGCCACGGGGTGCGCTCGGCAGAGGACCCGGCCCTGCTCGAGCGCATCGTCGAGGCCGGCGTGGCGCTGGAGGTGTGCCCGGTGAGCAACGTGGCACTGGGCGTCTACAGCGACCTGACCTCAGTGCCGCTGCCGACCCTGCTCGAGGCCGGCGCCACCGTGGCGCTCGGCGCCGACGACCCGCTGCTGTTCGGCTCCCGCCTCGCCGGCCAGTACGCCACGATGCGCGCGGCCCACGAGCTCACTGACGAGGACCTCGCCGAGCTGGCGCGGATGTCGGTGCGGGCCTCGAGGGCGCCCGACGACGTGCGCGCCGCGGTCCTGGCCGACATCGACGCCTGGCTGGCCTGACCACCCGCTGTTTGCGCGCTCCGTCCCCTGGGAAGATCCTCCGTGTGACCAACCAGGGGCCGGACGACTCGGACCAGACGCAGCCCTTCGCCTCACCCTCCGGCCCGGAGCAGCCCAGCGCGCCGCAGTGGCCGACGTACGGTCAGCCCAGCGAGCCGACCCCGGAGCCGCCGGCCACGGCGCCTCCCCCGTCCTACGGCGCGCCCGGACCGCCGCACCCCTACCTGCAGCAGCCCTACGGCCAGCCGCCGTACCCGCCGAACTTCGTCGGCTACGGCCAGCCGGTGCCGGGCTACAGCTACGCACAGCCCCTGGGCCAGGCCACGACGTCGATGGTGCTCGGCATCATCGGGATCGTCTCGATCCTCCTCACGCCGATGTGCTGCCTGACCTTCCCCGGCGTCTTCGTCGGTCCGTTCGCGATCTGGACCGGCGCGAGCGCCAGGCGCACGATCGACCGCAACCCGGGGGCCTACACCAACCGCGGTCAGGCCGTCGCCGGCTTCATCACCGGCATCGTCGCCACGGTGCTGGCGGTGCTGGCCGTCATCGTGGTCGTGGCGTTCGTGGGGATGACCGACTGGACCTCGTCCTACGACGGCCGCTACTAGAGCGCGCAGCCCACGAGCACCGGCTCGTTGACCAGCGTGATGCCGAAGCGGGCGGCGACGCCGTCGCGCACCTCGCGGGCGAGCTCGAGCAGCTCGCCGGTGGTCGCGCCGCCGCGGTTGGTGAGGGCCAGCGGGTGCTTGCCGGACAGGGCGACCGTCCTGGTCCCGTGTCCCTTGGCGAAGCCGGCGTGCTCGATGAGCCAGGCCGCGCTGGTCTTGACCCCGCCGTCGACCGGCCAGGCGGGCGCACCGTCGGGGATCTCGGCCGGGGCGACCACGGGGTTGGTGAAGAACGACCCCGCGCTCCAGGTGTCGTGATCATCGACGTCGAGGACCATCCCCTTGGCCCGGCGCAGGCGCAGCACCGCCTCGCGGACGTCGGCCAGGGGCGCGCGGCGACCCACCTCGACGCCGAGGGTGCGCGCGAGCTCGGCGTAGGCCACGGGCGCCCCGAGCGAGCCCTGGGCGAGCTGGAACGTCACGTCGAGCACCACGTGGCGCCCAGGGTCGGCCTTGAACCGGGAGTGGCGGTAGCCGAAGCGGCACTCGGCGTTGGCGAAGGTGCGCACCCCGCGCAGGGTCCGGTCCCACACCCGCACGGAGGCGACCGTCTGGGCGACCTCCTGGCCGTAGGCGCCGACGTTCTGGATCGGGGTGGCTCCCACCGCGCCGGGGATGCCGGAGAGTGCCTCCACGCCCACCCAGCCGCGTTCGACGGCGGTCGCGACCAGCCCGTCCCAGGACTCCCCGGCCGCCACGGTGACCAGCACCCCTCCGCACGAGGCGTCGGTCTCCCCCTCGGGCACGTCGGGGTCGATCCCGCGCGTCGCGACGTGCACCACGACCCCGGGGAAACCCTCGTCGGCGACGACCAGGTTGCTGCCGCCGCCGAGGACCAGCACCGGCTCGCCGGCCGCGTCCGCGGCGGAGACGGCCTCGACCAGCTCGGCCTCGGTGGTGGCCGTGACGAAGCGCCCGGCCGGCCCGCCCAGGCGCAGCGTTGTGAGGTCGCGCAGGTCAGGCACGGACCACGGCCTTGGGCATCCCCAGGACCTTCTGGCCACCGCACGTCACGGTGAGCGCGACCGTCGTCAGCCCGTCCTCGGTGCCCTTCACCTCGCCGGCGACCTCCAGCTCGACCCCGCCCTCGGCGGGTACGACGACCGGGTTGGTGAACTTGCAGCCGAAGCTGACCACCTGGGCGCCGGGGAACCAGCCGTCGACCGCGCGGGCGGCGAGCGCCATGGTGTACATGCCGTGGGCGATCACGCCCGGCAGCCCCACACCGAGCGCGACCGCCTCGTCCTGGTGGATCGGGTTGTGGTCGCCGCTGGCCTCGGCATAGCGGACCAGGTCGGCGCGGGTGATCGTGAAGGTCCGGGTCTCGAGCGTCATGCCTCGGCCCCCCGGTGGACCAGGGTGGCCGACGTGCGGCAGACGACCGCGCCCATCACGTCCGAGATCTCGCTGGTGGTCCCGATGATGTCGTTGCCGCCGATCTGGCGCAGGGTCGCGACGGTCAGGGTCGCGCTGAGCACGTCGCCGGGCAGGACGGCCCGCTCGTAGGCGAACCTCTGCTCGCCGTGGACGATGCGGAACAGATCGATGCGCTCGGCCTCGAGGAAGGCGTTCATGGCGTCGAAGGCCAGGACGATCGGGAACGTCGCGGGCGCCGGCCCTCCGGCGTACTCACCGCCGGTGGCGGCGACGAAGTCCCGGACCTTCTCCTCGGTGACCTCGTAGCGTGGGGTCGGCGGGAAGGTGCGGCCGACGAGGGACTGGTCGACTGGCATGGCTCGAATCTAGCGTCCCCGAAATGCATTCGACCCGCCGCGGGTCAGCGGCGGGTCGAACGGAGGCATGAGGTTCAGCGGGTCTCGCGGTGCGCCTTGTGCGTGCGGCACCGAGGGCAGAACTTCGCCAGCTCCAACCGGTCGGGGTCGTTGCGGCGGTTCTTCTTGGTGATGTAGTTGCGCTCCTTGCAGTCCACGCACGCGAGCGTGATCTTGGGGCGAACGTCGGAGCTCTTGCTGGCCACGGGAAGTCCTTTGTCGTATTCAGTCGTCTTGCGTAGCGGGGGCGGGACTCGAACCCGCGACACCACGATTATGAGCCGTGTGCTCTAACCACCTGAGCTACCCCGCCATGGGGAAGGGATCAGGCTCATCAGAGCCTACCCAGAGCCCCTTTACGGAATCGAACCGTAGACCTTCTCCTTACCATGGAGACGCTCTGCCGACTGAGCTAAAGGGGCAACGACGGAGAACGATACACAGGGGGGTCACGGTTGGAGAAATCGGTCCCGCCCTCCCGCCGTCGGCCCGATCTCAGCCCTGGATCCGAGCCCATGGGCGGGCCTGTTCCAGCTCGTAGGACAGCCCCAGCAAGGTGGCCTCCCGGCCGGCCCCGGCACCGAACATGACCCCCAGCGGGAGCCCCTCCGCGGTGGTCGCCAGGGGCAGCGAGACCGCCGGGTCGCCGGTGGCGTTCTGCAGCGGCGTGAAGGCCACCCAGTCCAGGAGCCGCCCCATGATCGTGTCGTAGTCGCGGGTCGGGTCGAGGTGGCCCACCTGCGGCGTTCCCGTAGCGAGCGTAGGGGTCAGCAGGACGTCGTACTGGCCGAAGAAGGCCTCGGAGTGGGCCCGGGTCCGCCGCAGCCGGCGGATGGCGCGCGGCAGCCGGTGCAGGTTGCGGCGACAGTGCCGGTCCAGGCCCAGGGTGAGGTTGTCGAGGTTCTGCGGGGCCCAGCTCCGGCCGTGGGTACGGCGGCCGGTGCGGACCAGGAACATCGCCAGCATCGACCAGTAGAGCAGGAAGTCATCGCGGAACGTATCCGGCACCATCATCGCCTCGACGGGCTCGACGTGGTGGCCCAGGTCCTCGAGCAGCGCGGCGACGCCCTCAGTGAGGGCGGTCACCTCCGCGTCGGCGGAGACCCCCATGCCGGTGGTGTTGAGGGCCACCCGCAGCCGGCGCTTGCCGGGTCGCGTGATGTCACCGATGGGCGGGAGATGCAGGGCGCGGTAGACCGTCTCGGCCTCCCGGAGGAACGCCGCGGTATCGCGCACCGAGCGGGTCAGGACGCCGTCGGACACGATCCGGATCGGCATGTCGCGCGCCAGCTTGTCCTGCGCCAGCCGGTCGCGGGTCGGCTTCAGCCCGACCAGGCCGTTGACCGCCGCGGGGATCCGGATCGAGCCGCCGCCGTCGTTGGCGTGGGCCAACGGCACGGCCCCCGCCGCGACCAGGGCCGCCGACCCGGCCGACGACGCACCGGCCACGTGGTCGGTCGACCACGGCGAGCGCACCGCCCCGAGCCGCGGATGCTCGGCCGCGGCCGAGAAGCCGTACTCGGAGAGCTGGGTCTTGCCCAGCGGCAGCAGGCCGGTGGCGAGGTACATGCGCGCGAAGTCGCCGTCCGCGGCCTGCGGCCGACCGACGTAGGAGTCGGTGCCCTGCTGGGTCGGCATCCCCGCCACGTCGACGTTGTCCTTGACGAAGGTCGGCACGCCGGCGAAGTAGCCGGCGCGTGGGGCGCGCGCCTCGGCGCGCGCGCGGTCGTAGGCGCGGAAGGCGACCGCGTTGAGGTCGGGGTCGACCCGCTCCACCCGCGCGATCGCGGCCTCCACCACCTCCGGCACCGACACGGCGCCCTGATGCAGCGCCTCGACGAGCCCGACCGCGTCGAGCTCCCCCAGCGCGTCGTCGGTGAAGGTGTGCACGCGGTTCATGGCAGCAACCTAGCGGCGGGGTGGTGGCTGGTGAGTTTCACCGGGCGCCCGGTGAAACTCACGCCTCCCCGACAAAGTTTCGTACCGGAAGCATGAGATTCACCGGGTGCCCGGTGAATCTCGAGGTCCCTGAGGCCCTCACCGGCCGGCGGGCGGCTAGAGCAGGACGGCGAGCAGGAGCGGGAGCAGGATGCCCATGGCGAGGGCGGTGAGGCCCATGGAGAGGCCGGCGAAGGCGCCCTCGGTCTCGTGGGCGGCGAGCATGCGGGAGGCGCCGATGCCGTGGGAGACGGCGCCCTGGGCGAGGCCGCGGGCGCGGTGGTCGCGCACGCGGAGCACGTCCAGGACGGCGGGGCCGGCGACGGAGCCGAGGATGCCGGCGAGGATGGCCAGGACCGCCGCGAGTGCGGCGATGCCGCCGTTGCTCTCGGCCAGGGCGATCGCGACGGGGGTGGTGGCCGCCTTGGGGGCGGTCGTGCGCTCGAGCAGCTCGTCACCGCCGAAGGCCCGCACGAGCAGGACCGCGCTGGCGATCGACACCGCGGCGCCGAGCGGGATGGCGACCAGCATCGGCACGAGGAAGCCACGCAGCCGGTGGGCCTGGCGGTGCAGCGGGATGGCGAGCGCGACCGTGGCCGGCCCCAGCCAGAACACGAGTACGTCGGTCCCGTCGCGGTACTCGGCGTAGTCGACGTCCAGCAGCACGACCGCCGCCGCGACGAGAACGATCGCGACGAGCACCGGCTGGGCGAGGGCGTGCCCGCCGGTGCGATCGCGGACCTCACGCCCGATCCGGTAGGCGACCAGGGTCAGCAGGAGGGCGAAGACGGGCGAGTGGACCAGCCACTCGCGGGTCTCGCTCACGAGGCGCTCCGCTGGGGCAGCCAGCGCTCCAGGAGCACGGTCGCCCAGCCCACGACGACCAGCCCGGCGAGCCAAGACCCGGCCAGCGCCACGGCGATCGGCAGGGCCTGGTCGCGGATCGTGGCGGCGTAGGCGACAACCCCGACACCGGCGGGGATGAAGAAGAGCTGCAGGTGGCGCAGGAGCCCCAGGCCGGCCCGCACGACGTTCGCGTCGTCGCGGACCTCACGCACCCGCAGCAGCACGAACAGCACCAGCATCCCGACCACGGGGCCCGGCACGGGCACGTCGAGGAGCCGGACGGCCACCTCGCCGACGAGCTGGCAGGCCAGGAGCCAGGTGAGCCCGGTGATCATGCGGCACCACGGCGGTGACAGCCCACCAGGTGCGGGTCGAAGAGGCCGACGGCCTCGCTCAGGGCGTACATCGTCTTCGGGCCGACGAACGCGAAGCCGCGACTCTTGAGCGCCTTGGACAAAGCCACCGACTCGGGCGAGGTGGTCGCCAGCTCCTCGGTCGTCTCCGGTGCGGGCGGCACCTCGGGTCGGAAGCCCAGCACGAACGCCTCGAGGCCCTCGGACTCGCGCAGGGCCACGGTGGCCCGCGCGTTGGTCAGCGCGGCCTGGATCTTCAGCCGGTTGCGCACGATGCGCGGCTCGGCCATGAGGCGCTCGACGTCGCGCTGGTCGAAGGCGGCGATCGCGTCGGCGTCGAAGCCGTGGAAGACCTCGCGGAACGCCTCGCGCTTGTGCAGGATCGTCGACCAGGACAGTCCGGACTGGAACGCCTCGAGGGTCAGGCGCTCGAGGTAGGCGGCCTCCCCGTGCACCGGGTTGCCCCACTCCGTGTCGTGGTAGTCGCGCATGAGGCCCGGGCCGCCCGCCCACGGGCAGCGCAGCACGCCGTCCTCACCCTGCACCGGTCCCATGCCGGGCATCCTCCCATCGGGTGCCGACGGGTCAGCGGCGCTCTCGCAGCCTGGCGTTGGGCAGTGACGGCGCCGGAATGGGCGGCAGGTGCTCGCCGACCACGACGCCGAAGCGCCCGTCGCGGACCAGCTGCCCGTCGCGCACCACCCGCTGCCCGGGGCCGGCCTCCTCGCGCAGCCCGCCGGCCGCGCCCGGATCGGCGGGCTCGCCGGCCTCGTCGGCGATCTGCGCCTGCCACTGCGCGCGGAAGCCGACGATCTCCTCGTGGCTGCGCCCGACGAAGTTCCACCACATCACGATCGGCTCGCCGAACGGCGGCCCGCCCAGCAGCAGCACCCGCCCCGGCTCGTCGTACGACCTGAGCCTCAAGGACGCCGACCCGGGCGCTACGAAGGCCAGGTCACCGCGCTCCGCGGTCGTGCCGGCGACCTCGAGCCGACCGCGGTCGACCAGCACCCCGAGCTCGAAGGCCGGGTCCACGTCGAGGTCAAGGGTGACCCCCGGGTCGAGCAACAGCTCGGCGCCCAGCAGCGGCGTCGCGGTCGGCACCGGCGAGGTGTCGCCCAGGAGCGAGCCGAGAAGGACGCGCGCCTCCCAGCCGGTGCCCGTGAGCAGCGGCGGTGCATGGTGGGCGAAGCCCGGGGCGACGTCGCGGGCACCGTCGGGCAGCGCCACCCACAGCTGGGCGCCGTGCAGCTCGCGCGTCTGCGGGGTGGAGACCTCGGAGTGGCTGATGCCGCGCCCGGCGGTCATCAGGTTGACCTCGCCGGGGCGCACCATGGCGTGGTTGCCGGCGCTGTCGCGGTGCTCGATCTCGCCGGTGAAGAGCCAGCTCACGGTCTGCAGACCGGTGTGGGGATGCGGCGGCACCGACATGCCGCCCGTGTCGGCGACGTCGTCTGGGCCGTAGTGGTCGACGAAGCACCACGCGCCGATCAGGGAGCGCTCACGCTGCGGCAGGGTGCGCCGCACCGTCATCGCCCGGGGGCCGCCCAGCGGCACCTCACGCGGAGTCAGCAGCTGCACCCGGTCCCGGTCCACGTCCCCCAGTCTGCCGGAGGGTCAAGAGAGCTGGGGCGGCTCGACGTAGCGCTTGGTCTCGTCGCCTCTGGTGAACCGGTGCGCGTCGCTCGACTGCACCACCCCCGTGCGGCCGCCGCTGGACGGCTCGAGCCGCACGATCACCGACTTGTACGCCGGCTGGTTGCTGCCCTCCGCGGTGTGCTCGAGCGCCACCAGCGGGTTGGTCTCCGGGTAGTAGGCCGCGGCGCAGCCGCGCGGCTGGTCGTAGGCGACGACCCGGAAGGTCGGCACCTGCCGCACCGAGCCGTCCTCCCATTCGCTGACGATGTCGACGAAGTCGCCCTCCTCGAAGCCGAGCCCGGTGATGTCGTCGCGGTGCATGAAGATCACGCGCCGGCCGCCCTCGATGCCGCGGTAGCGGTCGCTGAGGCCGTAGATCGTGGTGTTGAACTGGTCGTGAGAGCGGATCGTCTGCAGCACCAGCCGGCCCTCGGGCACCTGGAGCACCTCGAGCGGGCTGACCTGGAACAGCGCCTTGCCGGCGTCGTTGGGGAAGGTCCGGGTGTCGCGGGGCGGGTGCGGCAGCACGAAGCCGCCGGGCTGGCTCGCCTTCTCGTCGTAGGCGGCACACCCCGGCACCACCCGCGAGATCGAGCGGCGGATCTGCCCGTAGTCGGCGCGGAAGTCCGCCCACGGGACCGGGCTGGACTGGCCCAGCGTCGCCAGCGCGAGCGAGCAGACGATGTCGACCTCCGAGCGCAGGTGCGGCGACGCCGGCTTGAGCGGGCCGTGGGAGGTGTGCACCGACGACATCGAGTCCTCGACGGTGACCTTCTGCAGGCGGCCGCCGGTCTGGTCGCGCTCGCTGCGCCCCATCGCCGGCAGGATCAGCGCCTCACGACCGTGTACGACGTGGGAGCGGTTCAGCTTGGTGGAGACCTGGACGGTCAGCGCCGCCGAGCGCAGCGCGTCCTCGGTGACGGAGGTGTCGGGCGCGGCGGAGACGAAGTTGCCGCCGAGGCCCATGAAGAACCGCGCGTCGCCTTGCGCCAGCGCCTTGATCGAGGCGACGGTGTCGAGGCCGTGCTCGCGCGGGGGGTCGAAGTCGAACTCGGCCTGCAACCGGTCCAGGAAGTGGTCGGGGACCCGCTCCCAGATGCCCATGGTGCGGTCGCCCTGGACGTTGGAGTGACCACGCACCGGGCACAGGCCGGCGCCCGGCTTGCCGATGTTGCCCTGGAGCAGCGCGACGTTGACGATCTCCTTCACCGTCGCCACGGCGTTGTGGTGCTGGGTGATGCCCATCGCCCAGCAGATGACGGTCTTGGACGACGACTGGAACATCCGCGCGGCCGCCTCGATCTCCTCGCGGGGCAAGGCGGTGGACGCGAGCACCTTGTCCCAGTCGAGGGCGCCGAGCGCCGCGGCGTACTCCTCGAAGCCGGCGGTGTGCTGGTCGATGAAGTCCCGGTCCACGCAGCCCCACTCCAGCAGCAGGGAGCCGATCGCCTGGAGCAGCGCGAGGTCGCCGTTGGTGCGGATCTGGAGGTACAGGTCGGCCAGGCCGGTGCCGGGGCCGAGCAAGCCGCGCGGGGTCTGCGGGTTCTTGAACCGCACCAGCCCGGTCTCCTTGAGCGGGTTGACCGCGATGATCCTGGCGCCGTTCTGCTTGGCGATCTCGAGTGCCTGCAGCATTCGCGGGTGGTTGGTGCCGGGGTTCTGGCCCATGATCACGATCAGCTCCGCGCCGTGGATGTCGTCCAGCGTGACCGACCCCTTGCCGATGCCGATCGACTCGGCCAGACCGACCGAGGTCGACTCGTGGCACATGTTGGAGCAGTCCGGCAGGTTGTTGGTGCCGTAGGAGCGCGCGAAGAGCTGGTAGAGGTACGCGGCCTCGTTGGAGACCTTGCCCGAGGTGTAGAAGATCGCCTGGTCGGGCTCGATGGCGCGCAGGTGGTCGGCCATCAGGGCGTACGCGTCGTCCCAGGAGATCGGCTCGTAGTGGGTGCCGCCGGCGCGCAGCACCATCGGCTCGATCACCCGGCCCTGCTGGTTGAGCCAGTAGTCGGTGCGCTCGGCCAGCTCCGCGACCGGGTGGGCGGCGAAGAACTCGCGCCCGATCAGGTCGCGCGTCGCCTCGTCGGCGACCGCCTTCACGCCGTTCTCGCAGAACTCCGCGGTGTGCCGGTGCTCCGGACTCGGATCGGGCCAGGCACAGCCCTGGCAGTCGAACCCATCGGTCTGGTTGAGCTTGAGCAGCGTCCGCGCCGAGCGGACTACGCCCATGTGGCCCACGGCCCGCTTCAGCGCCACGCCCACGGCGGTGACGCCGGCGGCCGCGTGCGACGGCCCGCCGGCCTCGACGTGGGCCTCGTTGATCTCGTGCTCTCGTGACCTTCGACCCATAGTGCGCCAGTACCCATCTGCCAAGGGGCGATCCTCCGGATCCTGAGGATCCGTCCGGCCCTGTCCGGGCGGTGCACCCCAGGCTAGCTTGGGCCTACCCACGCTGCGTCCGACGTGGCGCCGGCTCTGAGAAGGAACGCCGATGTCGACCTACGGACCCCCTGAGGGCACACCCCCAGAGCCACCCGAGCGGCCACCCGGCCCGCCCCCCGCGCAGCCCCCCGGCGGGTACGGCGCGCCCGCGCTCGGCGCCTCCGGATGGGACGTCGGCAGCGCCCTGCGCTACGGGTGGGAGAAGTTCCGGGCGAACGTGGGGGCGGTGATCGTCGCCGCGATCGCGATCGTGGTGGCCGTCGGGGTCGTCCAGGGGGCCGGCTACCTCGTGCGCGACGCCATGGGCTGCCGGGGGACGTCGTATGAGGACTGCGGCGGCTACGTGAGCCTGGCGAGCCTGGTCTCGCTGCTCTTCAGCGCCCTGTCCTTCGTGGTCGCGCAGATCATCAGCGCCGGCGTGATCCGTGGCGGCCTGGACCTCACCGAGGGGCGGCGGTTCACCCCGGCCACCGTCATCTCCCCGCATCACCTGCCCCAGGTCGTCGTCGCCTCGATCCTCATCGGGGTCCTCACGACCGTGGGGCTCCTGCTGTGCCTCCTGCCGGGCATCGTCTTCAGCTTCGCGAGCCAGTACACGCTGTACTTCATCGTCGACAAGGGCATGGGCCCCTGGCAGGCGATCAAGGCCAGCATCCACCTGGTCCGCACCAACCTCGCCGACACCCTGGTCTGGTACATCGTCGGCGGCGTCGTCGCCTTCCTCGGCTTCCTCGTCTGCCTCGTCGGCGCCATCGTCAGCGTCCCGGTCGTGCTCATCGGCACGGCCTACACCTACAAGGTGCTCACCCGCCAGCCGGTCGCTCCCTAGCTCACTGGCTCTCTGCTCCACGGCCGGCCCGGTCGCTCGCCCAGCTCCACGCGTACGCCGGGTCCTCCGCCTCGAGCGCGGCCTCGCCGAGGTCGAGGGGGGCGAAGGTGTCGACCATGACCGCCGACTCGTCGAATCGCTCCGCGCCCAGCGAGGCCTCGATGGCCGAGGGCTGCGGGCCGTGGGCGTAGCCGCCAGGGTGCAGCGAGATCGAGCCGAGCCCGATCCCGGAGCCCTTGCGGGCCTCGTAGTCGCCGCCGACGTAGAACATGACCTCGTCGCTGTCGACGTTGGAGTGGTAGTACGGCACCGGGACCGAGAGCGGGTGGTAGTCGACCTTGCGGGGCAGGAAGTTGCAGACCACGAAGCGGTGTCCCTCGAAGACCTGATGCACCGGCGGCGGCTGGTGGATCTTGCCGGTGATCGGCATGAAGTCCTCGACGTTGAAGGTGTAGGGGTACAGGCAGCCGTCCCAGCCCACCACGTCGAAGGGGTGGCTGGCATAGGTCATCCGGGTGCCGACCACCCGCCCACCGGCCCGGTGCTTCACCAGCACCTCGACGTCCTCGCCCTCGACGAGCAGCGGGGAGGTGGGGCCGTAGAGGTCTCGCTCGGAGTACGGCGCATGCTCCAGCAGCTGGCCGTAGCGCGAGAGGTAGCGCTTCGGCGGCGCGATGTGGCTGTTCGACTCGATCGCGTAGAGCCGGCTCGGCTCGGCCGGCACCCAGCGGTGCGTCGTCGCGCGGGGGACGACGACGTAGTCGCCGGTGCGGTAGTCGACCGACCCGAAGACGGTCTGCACCGTGCCGGAGCCGGACTCGACGAAGACGCACTCGTCCCCGGTGCCGTTGCGGTAGAGCGCCGAGGCGCTCGTGCCGGTGACGGCGTAGGCGATCCGGACGTCGGCGTTGCCCAGCACCAGGCGGCGACCGGTCACGGCGCAGTCGCCGGTCTGGAGAGCGTGCAGGCGCAGATGGCGCGGCTTGAGCGGATGGTTGGGGGCGGTGCCCTGGTCGGGCAGCTCCCAGAGCTCGCTCGCGACTATCGCCGAGGGCACGCCGCGGTGGTAGAGCAGCGCGGAGTCCGAGGAGAAGCCCTCCTCCCCCATCAGCTCCTCGTAGTACAGGCGCCCCTCGAGGTCGCGGAACTGGATGTGCCGCTTGGGCGGCACCTCGCCGACCTGCCGGTAGTACGCCACGGGGACTCCAGTCGTCGAAGAGGATGTTCGGTCAGCGGACGTTTGCGTCCGCTATCTGTCACTGACCTAGAGTAGCCGCGTGTCCCCGTCCCTGGAACCCGCCTTCGCGGGGCTCGTCGACGACGCGGCGATCTTCCCGCCCGGCGACGTCCCGCTTCCCGAGGCCGTCGCCGCCCATGCCGCCCGTACGCCGCAGGAGGGCGCGGAGCTGGTCGGAAGCTTCGTGCTCCGCGACACCGACCTGCCTGCCGTGCGTGGCTTGGAGGCCCCCCTGTCGGTGGTCGTGACCGGCGGTGCCGGTCAGCTGGCCGGCCCCGCGGGGCTGTGCGGCCGGCTTGGGCTGCGTCTCGCGGCCCTCGAGATCGCGCTGCGCGACCTCGACGACCTCGCGGGCAACGCGCGCCGGGTGGTCGCCGCCGTGGACGCGGCCCGCGCCGAGGGCGTGCTCGACGAGCACCTGCCGATCTTCGTCGAGCTGCCCCTGGACGACCCGGGCCACTCCTGGCTCGCGGCCGCCGACGAGGTGGCCGGCGCCGAGCTGCGCCTCAAGCTCCGCACCGGCGGCCTCGAGGCCCACCACGTGCCCTCGTCCGCCACGCTCGCGGCGTGGATCGACGCGGCGCTCGACCGCGAGACGCCGTTCAAGTGCACGGCCGGGCTGCACCACGCGGTGCGCCACGACGAGGGTCACGGCTTCCTCAACGTGCTCGCCGCCACCCGGCTCGCGTTCGACGGCGGGTCGCGGGAGGAGGTGGTGGCCACGCTGGAGTCGCGGGACGCGGCCGCACTGGCCGCGCGGGACCTGACCGGCGTACGGCGGTGGTTCACGTCGTTCGGGTCCTGCTCGGTCGCCGAGCCGTGGGCCGACCTGCGCGAGCTGGGGCTGGTCGCATGAGCACCGCATCGCCCGGGAGTACGAGCGCAGCGAGTACTCCCCATGGAAGGACGGAGTCCTTCCACCACCTTCCGTACGGCGTCTTCTCGCCCGCGGGCGAGGCTCCGCGGGTCGGGGTCCGCCTGGGCGACCGGGTCCTCGACCTGCACGCCGCCACCGGCCGGCCGCAGCTGGCGTCCGCCTCGCTCAACGCCTTCATGGCCCTCGGCCCCGACGTGTGGGCCGAGACCCGGGAGCAGGCCCGCACGGCGGCCGAGGCCGACGGGCCGTCGTACCCCCTCGAGGAGGTGACGCTGCACCTGCCGGTCGAGGTGGCCGACTACGTCGACTTCTACGCCTCGGAGCAGCACGCCTCCAACGTCGGGCGGATCTTCCGACCCGACCAGGAGCCGCTGCTGCCCAACTGGCGACACCTGCCGGTCGGCTACCACGGGCGTGCCGGCACGGTGGTGCCCAGCGGCACGCCGGTGGTGCGCCCGAGCGGGCAGCGGAAGGCGCCGACCGAGGACGCGCCGACGTTCGGACCGAGCCGGAGGCTGGACATCGAGGCGGAGCTCGGCTTCGTGGTCGGCGCCGGTTCGACGCTCGGCACCCCCGTGCCGCACGACGACTTCGCCCGGCACGTGTTCGGCGTGGTGGGCCTCAACGACTGGTCGGCGCGCGACATCCAGGCGTGGGAGTACGTGCCGCTGGGGCCGTTCCTCGGCAAGTCGTTCGCCACCTCGATCTCCCACTGGGTGACCCCGCTGGCGGCGTTGGAGGCGGCCTGGGTCGACCTGCCCGGCCAGGACCCGCGCCCACTCGACTACCTCGCGCCCGACCGCGCCCGCGGGCTCGACATCGACGTCGAGGTCGTGATCGACGGCGAGGTCGTGAGCCGGCCGCCGTACTCGTCGATGTACTGGTCGCCCGCGCAGATGCTGGCCCACCTCACCGCCAACGGGGCCTCCCTGCGCACCGGCGACCTCTTCGCCTCGGGCACGATCAGCGGCCCGGAGGCCTCCCAGCGCGGGTCGCTCCTCGAGCTCAGCTGGGGCGGGAGCGAGCCGTGGGGTGACGGACGCACCTTCTTGGAGGACGGCGACGAGGTCGTGCTCCGCTACTCCGCGCCCGGGGCGGATGGCGGGCGGATCGCCCTCGGCGACGTGCGCGGGCGGATCGAGTCGGCACACTAGAACCCGTTCTGCTCCGGGCCTACCCTTCGGCCATGGGCCTGCTGACACCACTCGCCGTGCGCATCGGGGCCCTCCCCTGGATGCCCCGGCTGCTGCCTCAGGTGGTGTGGACCGACACCCGCCTGCAGCGGCTCACCGGCGGGCGGGTCACGCTCCTCGACGTCGCGGGGCTGCCCAACCTCGCACTGACCGTGCCCGGGCGCAGGAGCGGCATCCCGCGCACCACCCCGCTCCTGTGCGTGCCGCACGGAGACGGCTGGCTGGTCGCCGGTTCCTACTTCGGGGGGCCTCGGACGCCGCTATGGGTCGCCAACCTCCGGGCCACCACCACCGCGACGGTCCGCTACCAGGGCGTCGAGCACGAGGTGACCTGGCGCGAGGTCGAGGGCGAGGAGCGAGCCGAGCTCTGGCAGGTGATGCTGCGCACGTGGCCCAACTTCGCCAAATACGAGGAGCGCACCACCCGGCGGATCCCGGTCTTCCTTCTCGAGCGGACACAGTCGCCCAGGCCCTAAGGTCTCGGCATGCACGCGCAGTTCGGGCAGCACCCCGCGCCCTCCCACGTCATCGCCCACCTCAGCGACCCGCACCTGCTCGCCGGCGGGCAGCGGCAGTACGGCCGGGTCGACACCGAGGCCGGCCTGCGGCGCGCGCTGGAGCGACTCGCCCACGTGCATCCGGCCCCCCAGGCGCTGGTCTTCACCGGCGACCTCGCCGACAAGGCCGAGCCGGCGGCGTACGCGCGGCTGCGCGAGATCGTCGAGCCGGCGGCGGCCGCGATGGGCGCGCAGGTGGTCTGGACGATGGGCAATCACGACGAGCGGGCGGAGTACGCCGCCGGGCTGTTCGGCGAGGAGGCCACCGGGCCGCAGGACCGCGTCTACGACGTGGCCGGCCTGCGGGTCGTGGCGCTGGACACCAGCGTGCCGGGCTACCACCACGGCGAGCTCGAGGAGTCGCAGCTGGCCTGGCTGGCCGACGTGCTCGCCACCCCGGCCGAGCACGGCACGATCCTGGCGATGCACCACCCGCCGATCCCGCTGCCGATGCTCCGGGCCGCGGAGATCATCGAGCTCCTCGACCAGCACCGGCTCGAGGAGGTCGTCCGCGGGACCGACGTACGCGAGATCATGGGCGGGCACTTCCACTTCTCGACGTACTCGCAGTTCGCGGGCGTGCCGGTCAGCGTCGCCTCGGCCTCCTGCTACACCTCCGACCCCGCGCCGGTGAAGCGGTTCGTCTCCGGCGTCGACGGCCACACGTCGTTCACGATGATGCACGTCTACGCCGACCGGGTGGTGCACACCGTCGTACCCCTGGCCGAGGCTCCCGAGGTCAGCGGCTTCCCCTCCGACGTCCTCGCCCAGGTCGAGGCCCTCTCCCCCGAAGAGCGCCGCGAGGCCCTCTCCCGCAAGGACTCCCCCTTCAACGCCGACTTCGAGGACCACTCCCCCCGCGACTGACCCGTCGCCAACTGCGCGCAACCACCGTGACCCGTCAGAAAGTCTCTGACGGGTCAGCGGTCGGACGGACGGCGCCGGGGGTCACCACCTGGGCGTCGACGCCGAACCACGGCTCGCCGTCGGTGGTGGGGCGGTACCTGGACAGTGCCTTGAGGAGGGAGCCGTCCTTCTCTCCGGTCGTGGGGTCGAGGTCGATGACGCCGCAGCGGCCGACCGGCCCCCGGATACGGACGACCGCCTCACCCACTCGGAGCTCACGGCCGGCCCAGCCGTCCTCGGCGTACGGCTCGTCGCCGGCGTCCACGACCATCGTCATCCGGAAGCGCGCGGTGGTGTCGAGCAGGTCCCCGCGGCCGGTGCGCTCCCCGAGGTCGCGCAAGGAGGCCGTGGTCAGCAGGCTCACGGGGGCGCCGTACACGACGCCGCCGCGCGGCGACGCGGCGAGCCGCACCTCCTTGCCCAGGTACGACGTCAGCAGCGCGGCGTGCGGCCCGTCGGTGAGCTCGTGGGCAACCGAGCGGCCCCAGTAGTCGCACGTGACCCGCTCGCCGGTGAGCACCGGCGGCGCCGACGCACGCCGGCCGTCCGGCAGCTCCAGGTCGAGCACCGACCCGTCCCATGCGGCGACCACCGCCAGCAGGGCACGGTGGGTGACGGTCCGTAGGACGGTGCGCCGCTCGACGTCGACGAGGCAGAAGGCGCGGTCCCCTACCGGTCCGTGGTCGTCCAGCGCGACCTCGTCGTAGGACGTGTGTCGCATGCCCTTGACCGGCGAGAACCCAACGGAGACGACCTGCACGACCTCGATCCTCGCACGGTCGTGGGCATGACGACACGCTCAAGCGCCCCGGTCCTGGGGGCCGGGGCGCTGCGGTGGCAGGTGCAGGATTCGAACCTGCGTAGGCATAAGCCGACGGATTTACAGTCCGTTCCCATTGGCCGCTCGGGCAACCTGCCTGGCGAAGCACGACCGGTGTTTGGTCGGTCGGCAACGAGGCGAAACAATAGCGCAGCGACAACCGCGAACGAAAAACCGCAGACCAGGAGCAGGTGATCCAGATGGGCGACTCGTCCTTCGACATCGTGAGCAAGTACGACCGGCAGGAGGTCGACAACGCGCTCGGTCAGACCGCGCGCGAGATCGCGACCCGGTTCGACTTCAAGGGCACCGGCGCGACCATCGAGTGGCAGGGCGACGAGGCGATCGAGATCACCGCCTCGGCCGATGACCGCGCCACCGCCGTCCTGGACGTCTTCAAGGGCAAGCTGATCAAGCGCGACGTGAGCCTGAAGGTGATCGACCCCTCCGAGCCGCGCCAGTCAGGCACCGTCTCCAAGATCGCGATCGCGCTCAAGGAGGGCATCTCGTCGGAGGACGCGAAGAAGATCTCCAAGCTGATCCGCGACGAGGGTCCGAAGGGGGTCAAGGCGCAGATCCAGGGCGACGAGCTCCGGGTCTCCTCCAAGAAGCGCGACGACCTGCAGGCCGTGCAGGCGCTCGTGAAGTCGCAGGACTACGACTTCGCCGTGCAGTTCACGAACTACCGCTGAGCCGAAGCCGGAGGGCGGGCGCCGGTCCGACGCCCGCCCTCCGTGCCTCAGACGGCCGCCATCGCGGCGACGGCGGTCGCACCCGAGGCGGCGGTCAGCCACACCCTCGCGCCCTCGGCCAGCTCCAGCTGGCGCGCGTGCGTACGGGTGAGCACGACGGTCACGTCGCCGCCGGCGGTGGCGACCTGGGTCCGGACCTCGAAGCCCACGCGCAGGACCCGCGTGACCGTCCCCTCGATCGCGCCGTCCGGGCCCGGAGTCACCGTGAGCTCGATGTCGTGCGGGCGCAGGCGCACCGCGCCGAGCTGGGTGACCTCGCCGAGGAAGCCCATGACGAACTCGTTGGCCGGCTCGTCGTAGAGCTGGTCGGGCGTGCCGATCTGCTCGACCCGACCCTCGTTGATGACCACGATCTCGTCGGCGACCTCGAGGGCCTCCTCCTGGTCGTGGGTCACGAACACCGTGGTCACGTGGACCTCGTCATGCAGGCGGCGCAGCCAGTCGCGCAGCTCCTTGCGGACCTTGGCGTCGAGGGCCCCGAAGGGCTCGTCGAGCAGCAGGACCTTGGGCTCGACCGCCAGGGCGCGGGCCAGCGCCATGCGCTGGCGCTGACCGCCGGAGAGCTGCGAGGGGAGCCGGTGGGAGAACTGCGACAGGTGCACGAGCTCGAGGAGCTCCTCCACCCGGCGCTTGACCTCGTCCTTGGGCCGCTTGCGGATCTCCAACCCGAACGCGACGTTCTTGGCCACGGTCATGTGCTTGAAGACCGCGTAGTGCTGGAACACGAAGCCGACACCGCGCTTCTGGGCCGGCAGCCGGGTGGCGTCGGTCCCCTCGATGTCGATGGTGCCGACATCGGCGCTGTCGAGGCCGGCGATGATCCGCAGCAGGGTCGACTTGCCGCCGCCGGACGGACCGAGCAGGGCGGTCAGCTGACCGGTGGGCAGGGACACGGAGACGTCGTCGAGGGCGACGAAGTCCCCGAACTTCTTGGTGACGTTCTTGACTTCGATACTCATGGTGGGTCCTTCGGGATCGAGCGAGTCAGTGGGTGCGCTGAGGGCGCAGGAGGGCGACGACGACCAGGCAGGCGATGCTGACGAGGATGAGCAGGAACGACGTCGCGTACGCCGTCTGCTGCTCGAAGCCCTGGTATTTCGACTCCACGACGAGCGGTGCGGTCTGGGTCTCTCCGGTGATGCTGCCCGAGACGATCTTGACCGCCCCGAACTCGCCGAGACTGCGGGCCAGGCTGAGCACCACGCCGTAGACGACCGCCCACTTGATGCTGGGCAGCGTGATCCGCCAGAAGGTCTGCCGGGTGCTGGCTCCCAGGCTCCGGGCCGCCTGCTCCTGGTCGTCCCCGATCTCGTGCAGGACGGGCACCACCTCGCGGATGACCAGCGGCAGGGCCACGAAGCAGGTCGCCATGACCATGCCGGGTGAGTTGAAGATGATCTGGAGCCCGGCACTCTGGGCGGCGGGCCCGATCCACCCGTCGCGCGCGTTGTAGACCAGCAGCAGCGCCAGGCCCACGACCACGGGAGACACCGACAGCGGCAGGTCGATCAGCGCCGAGAGGACCCGCTTACCCGGGAACTCGAAGCGCACCAGCAGCAGCGAGATGCCCACGCCGAAGACCAGGTTGATGACGACGGCCCAGAACGCGATCATCAGCGACAGCTGGAGTGCTCCGACCACCTGCTCGTCGGCCAGGGCCTCGGAGAGGTTGTCGAAGCCGGCCTCGAAGGTGCGCTGCACCACGAGCGTGACCGGCCAGGCCACGAGGAAGAAGACGTAGCCGACGGCCGCAAGCCGCAGCAGCCACTTGACGGGGAGCGAGACCTCAACCACGGCGGGCCACCCTTCGCTGCACCAGGTCCAACGTCACGATCACGACCAGGGCGACGAAGAGCATCACCGAGGCCAGCGCGGCGGCCGAGCCGTTGTTGCCGTTCTCGATGAAGGTCAGCACGCGCACCGAGACCACCTCGGTCTCGAAGGGCAGGTTGCCGCTCAGCAGGACCAGGGAGCCGTACTCCGAGATCGCGCGTGCGAACGACAGCGCGGCCCCGGCCGCGATGGCCGGCGCCAGACTGGGCAGGATGATCCGGCGCAGGATCGTCGGGCGGTCGGCTCCGAGCGAGGCGGCGGCCTCCTCGACGTCGGCTTCGAGCTCCTCGAGCACCGGCTGGACGGTCCGGACGACGAACGGCAGGGTCACGAACGCGAGCGCCAGCGTGACGGCGTTCTCGGTGAACGCCCAGTGCAGGCCGAGGGGGCTCTTGGGTCCGTACAGCGAGAGCAGGACCAGCCCGGCCACGATCGTCGGCAGCGCGAACGGCACGTCGATGACCACGTCGAGCAGCCGCTTGCCCCAGAACTGGTCGCGGACCAGCACCCAGGCGATGACCGTGCCGATCACGATGTTGATCACCGTGACGATCGCGGCCTGGCCCACGGTGAGGGTCACCGCGGCCCAGGTCTGGTCGTCGCGGAGGACCGACAGGTAGCGGTCCCAGCCGCCCGCGCCGGCCGCGGCGATGACCGCGGAGAGGGGGATCAGGACCAGCAGGCTGAACCAGATCATCGCGATGCCGAGGCCGAGACCGGCACCGCGGGTCAAGGTGTTGCGTGGGGTCGAGCGGCGAACGCGCCGCGGCCGGCGTCCCTCAGGGGACGCCGGCCTGGCTACTTCGCTCGCCCCGATGAGGGCGGAGGTCATTCCTCGCCGACCTGACCGGTGGTCTGCTGCAGCTCGGTGATGATGCCGAGCGGGTTGCCGTCCTCGCCGTCGCCGAAGAACTTGTCGGCTGCCTCGCCCCATCCGCCGAAGTCGGTGTCCAGGGTGAACAGCTTCTCCGGAGTCGGGAACGGGTCGGAGGGGTCGTTGGCCCCCTCGACCTCGCCGACCGTGACGCCGTCGACGACCGGACGGAAGCCGGACTGGGCATAGTCGGCCTGCGCCTCGGGACCGGTCATGAACTCCAGGAACGCCTTGGCGGCGCTGCTGGCGTCCTTGGTGACGGCCGCGGGGTTCTCGATCAGCAGCGTGTCCGGCGGGATGACGTAGTCGATGTCGGCGCCGCTCTGCTTGGCCAGGATCGCCTCGTTCTCGTAGGAGAGGAGGACGTCGCCCGAGCCGTCGGTGAACGCGGTGGTCGCCTCGCGGCCGCTCCCCGGAAGTGCGATCGTGTTGTTGAGGAGCTTGGTGATGTACTCGCGGGCCTCGGCCTCGCTGCCGCCGTTGCCGGTCACGTGGGCCCAGCCGGCGAGGATGTTCCAGCGCGCGGAGCCGGACGACCCCGGGTTGGGCGTGATGATGTCCACGCCGGGCTCGACGATGTCGTCCCAGGTCGAGATGTCCTCTGGGTTGCCCTTGCGGACCACGAAGACGACGACGGAGGAGGTCGCGATGCCCTTGGTGGCGTTGTCCTTCCAGTCCTCGGCCACGAGACCCTCGCCCACGAGACGAGTCACATCGGTCTCGAGCGAGTAGTGGACGACGTCGGCGGGAGCGCCGGCGACGACGCCGCGGCTCTGGTCGCCCGACGCGCCGTACGAGGTGCCGAATTCGACCCCGTCGCCCTCGTCGGTCTTCTTGAAGTCATCGAAGACCGGCTTGTTCGCCGCCTCCATGACCGAGAAGGCGTTGACGCTGATCTTCTCGCCGGAATCGCTGCTACCCGAAGCAGAGCACCCGGTCAAGGCCAGCACCCCGGTGGCGGCACCCGCCACCGCGGCCTTGATCGTCTTCTTCATCGTGTCATCCCTCTGTCGTGCCGCGGCGTCCCCCACGACGGTGTTAATGCGCTTATGTCGAGCAGAGTAGTCGAATTACCTAGGTTCGTGTGGATGAATTCGGTGTGTCGCACTTCACTGTCCAGCGCAGGAGACGTCCGCCGCGGCCTCGCATGACGGACTATCGTGAGAAGAACGCCATGGCCGGGAGGGTCGGACCGACCCGCCTGAATCGCGTTCCAGGCCTTCGCGGGCTCCGAGTACGATCGCTGGGGCAGGTGCTCCGGACGTCGAAGGTGGCAAGGTGTCAAAGCAGGTCAAGCAGCTCGACCGGGTGATCATCCGGTTCGCGGGCGACTCCGGTGATGGCATGCAGCTCACGGGAGACCGGTTCACCCAGGAGTCGGCGGTGTTCGGCAACGACCTGGTGACCCTGCCGAACTTCCCGGCCGAGATCCGCGCCCCTCAGGGCACGCTGCCGGGTGTCTCCTCGTTCCAGGTGCACTTCGCCGACCACGACATCCTGACCGCGGGCGACGCCCCGGACGTGCTGGTCGCGATGAACCCGGCCGCGCTCAAGGCCAACCTCGGCGATCTGCCCAAGGGCGCGACCATCATCGTCGACAGCCACGACTTCTCCGGCCGCAACCTGACCAAGGCCGGCTACGACTCCAACCCCCTGGACGCCCTCGAGCAGGGCGGCGCGGGCGGCGAGCTGGGTGAGTTCCACGTGCACCCCGTCGACCTGACGGGCATGACCGTGGAGGCGGTCAAGGAGTTCGGGCTCTCGCGCAAGGACGCGGCGCGGGCCAAGAACATGTTCGCCCTCGGGCTGCTGTCCTGGATGTACGGCCGGCCCACCGAGTCCACCATCGCGTTCCTGTCCAAGCGCTTCGCCAAGGTCCCCGACATCCGCGACGCCAACATCACCGCCTTCAAGGCCGGGTGGAACTTCGGTGAGACCACGGAGGCCTTCGCGGTCTCCTACGAGATCAAGCCGGCCCCCGTCTCGGCGGGCACCTACCGCAACATCACCGGCAACCTCGCGCTGTCCTACGGCCTGGTGGCCGCCGGGGTGCGCTCCGGGCTGCCGATCTTCCTGGGGTCCTACCCGATCACCCCGGCCTCCGACATCCTCCACGAGCTGAGCAAGCACAAGTCGTTCGGCGTGACCACACTGCAGGCCGAGGACGAGATCGCCGGCGTCGGCGCCGCTATCGGCGCCTCGTTCGCCGGCCACCTGGGGGTCACCACCACCTCGGGTCCCGGCATCGCGCTGAAGTCGGAGGCCATCGGCCTGGCCGTCATGACCGAGCTGCCCCTGCTCGTCATCGACGTGCAGCGCGGCGGCCCGTCGACGGGACTGCCGACGAAGACCGAGCAGGCCGACCTGATGCAGGCGATGTTCGGCCGCAACGGCGAGGCGCCGGTGCCGATCATCGCCCCGCAGTCGCCCGGCGACTGCTTCACCGCCGCGGTCGAGGCCGCCCGGATAGCGATCACCTACCGCACGCCGGTGATGCTGCTCTCCGACGGCTACCTGGCCAACGGCTCGGAGCCGTGGCGCATCCCCGAGATCGACGACCTGCCCCTGATCGACCCCGCCTTCGCGACCGAGGCCAACCACGTCGTCACCCCGGCCGGCACCGCGGAGGACGGCACCGTCACCGCGGAGGAGAAGGACTTCTGGCCGTACCTGCGCGACGAGGAGACCCTGGCCCGTCCCTGGGCGGTGCCCGGCACCGCGGGGCTCGAGCACCGCATCGGCGGACTGGAGAAGGGCGACGGGCACGGCAACATCTCCTACGACCCGGCCAACCACGACCTCATGGTCCGCACCCGCCAGGCCAAGGTCGACCGCATCGCCGCCTCGCTGCCGGCGCTGGAGGTCGACGACCCGTCCGGCGAGGCCAAGGTGCTGGTGATCGGCTGGGGCTCGACGTACGGCCCGATCGGCGCCGGCTGCCGGCGCGTCCGCAAGGCCGGCTACCACGTCGCTCAGGTCCACCTGCGCCACCTCAACCCGTTCCCCTCCGACCTCGGCGACATCCTGCGTCGCTACGACAAGGTCCTCGTCCCCGAGATGAACCTCGGCCAGCTCTCCACCCTGCTGCGCGCGAAGTACCTCGTCGACGCCGTCGGCTACAACCAGGTCAACGGCATGCCGATCAAGGCCGCCGTCCTCGCCGACGCGATCGGCGCCCTGGTCGCCGAGGCCGAGGGCATCGAGGTCGACCTCACGCCTGAGGAGGCACCCCAGTGACCACCAGCACCGAGACCACCACCGGACTGCCGTTCCCGGGCGTCCGCTCCGGGATCGAGCTCGTCCCGACCAACGACGCGCCCCAGACCGGCAAGGAGTACACCTCCGACCAGGAGGTCCGCTGGTGCCCGGGCTGCGGCGACTACGCCGTCCTGAAGGCGGTCCAGGGTTTCCTGCCCCAGCTCGGGCTGCGCCGCGAGAACATCGTCTTCGTCTCCGGGATCGGCTGCTCCAGCCGGTTCCCCTACTACCTCGACACCTTCGGCATGCACTCGATCCACGGCCGCGCGCCGTCGATCGCGACCGGCATCGCCACGGCGCGCGAGGACCTCTCGGTGTGGGTCGTCACGGGGGACGGCGATGCCCTCTCCATCGGGGGCAACCACCTGATCCACGCCCTGCGCCGCAACGTCAACATGACGATCCTGCTGTTCAACAACCGCATCTACGGCCTCACCAAGGGCCAGTACTCCCCCACCTCGGAGACCGGCAAGGTCACCAAGTCGACGCCCATGGGCTCCCTGGACCAGCCCTTCAACCCGGTCTCGCTGGCGCTCGGCGCGGAGGCCTCGTTCGTGGCCCGCACGATCGACTCCGACCGCAAGCACCTCACCCACGTGCTCTCCGCGGCCGCCGCCCACCGCGGCACCTCGCTGGTCGAGATCTACCAGAACTGCCCGATCTTCAACGACGGCGCGTTCGACGCGATCAAGAACAACGACACCAAGGCGGACGCGATCATCCCGCTCGTGCACGGCGAGACGATCCGCTTCGGCGCCGAGGGCTCCAAGGGCCTGATCCGCGACAGCGTGACCGGGGGCGTCAAGGTGGCGCTCGTGGCCGAGGTCGGCGAGGACCAGCTGCTCGTCCACGACGCGCACAACCCGGACCCGTCCACCGCGTTCGCGATCAGCCGCCTCACCGACTCCGGCTACCTCAACCAGTCGCCGATCGGGATCTTCCGCCAGGTCGAGCGCCCGACGTACGACGACCAGGCCCGCGCCCAGATCGCCACCGCCAAGGCCGACGCCCCCGGAGACCCCACCGAGCGCCTCGGCGCGCTCATCAACTCCGGCGACACCTGGACCGTCGTCTGAGGCCGCGACCGAGCTTGCTCGGTCGCTGGCCGGGCCGTCTCGAAACCCCGTGAGGCGTGAGGCAGCCGCACCCCAGCGCGACGGGACCGAGACGCCACGAGGGCCCTGCCGAACCGGCAGGGCCCTCGTGCTGCGTAGAGGTGAACTCAACGACGGACGATGCAGCCCGCCCACTTGTTGGTCGCCTTGTGGGTGGCGTTCGCGGGCACGTAGATGCGGAAGCAGTCGCCGACCTTGCCGCCGAACTTGAAGTTGAAGCGGCCGGCCTTGGTGGTGCGCTGCTGCTTGAAGCTCTTGAACCCGCAGCGCTTGCAGGCCTTCTTCTGCAGCTTCACGACCTTGTTCTTGGCGGTGACGACCTGGCCCTTGACGTAGAACTTGCCGTTCTTGCCGCCGCCCGAGAGCTCCTTGAAGACGTGGTAGGTGCGCGCCTTCTCCGTGGAGCGTTCGGTGGCCGAGGCCGTGCCGGTGGACAGGGTGGCGCCCAGCATGACGAGGGCGGCGAGCAGTGCAGTGACGAGGCGGATGGTGGACCGCATGGTTTCTCCTAAGAATGGGGGATGACGCACCCTAGTCCTATCCACGCCGTCACCTGACTAAACCCCCGCTCTCAGCAGTTTTCCCGGGCGCAAGCGAGCCACACTCGGCCCTCGAGCCGGGGCAGGTCACCGGCCGCCGGGGCGAGGCCGCGGTAGCGCCATACCGGACGGTCCGTGCGCGGGAACTCGATGCGGAACCGGAAGCGTCCCCGGGCGTCGGCGCGGCGCGTGGCGTAGTGCTTCCAGGCACAGGTCGCGCACTTCTTGCGCTGGTAGTGCACCCACCGACCGGCGCCCTCGGTCAGTTGCCCGGCCAGGTAGTGGCTGCCGTCGACGTACGACGCCCGGTCGGGCAGCCGTCCTGGCTCGGCCGCGGTGGCCGGGACCGCGGACCCGACGACGAGGGCGGCGAGGAGCACCCCGAGCCGCGCCCTCGCGGCGTGCCAGACCAGACGAGGGGTCCCCATGGCGCTCACCCTATGCTCGGGCCGTGCTGGAGGCCAGGAAGGGACTGCTCCTCGGGGTGGCCGCCTATCTGATGTGGGGTGCCTTCCCGTTGTACTGGCCGCTCCTGGAGCCGGCCGGAGCCTTCGAGATCCTGGCCCACCGGGTCCTGTGGTCGCTGGTCACGATGGGGCTGATCGCCGTGGCGCTGCGCCGGGGCTCGCGGGTCCGCGCGCTGGCCCGCGACCGCCGTGTGCTGGCCCTGCTGGTGCTGTCGGCGGCGAGCGTCACGGTCAACTGGGCGATGTACATCTGGGGGGTCAACAACGGTCGCGTCGTCGAGACCTCGCTGGGTTACTTCATCAACCCGCTGGTGACGGTGCTCATGGGCGTGCTGCTGCTGGGCGAGCGGGTGCGCCGCCCTCAGTGGCTGGCGCTCGGCGTGGGGATCCTGGCGGTGCTGGTGCTCACGTGGGACTACGGGCGCCTGCCGTGGGTGGCGCTGGTCCTGGCGCTCAGCTTCGGCATCTACGGGCTGGCCAAGAAGACCGCCGGGGTCGGTGCGATCGAAGGGCTCACCGCGGAGACGTTGCTGATCGTGCCGTTCGCCGCGACTTACCTCGCGTGGCTCGGGACGAGCGGCGATGCCGACTTCGGCTCCCACGGGGCCGGGCACGTCGTGCTGCTCATGACCACCGGGATCGTCACGGCCATCCCGCTGCTGTGCTTCGGCGCCGCGGCCACCCGCATCCCCCTGGTGTCCCTGGGGCTGCTGCAGTACCTCGCACCGATCCTGCAGTTCGCGCTCGGGGTGTTCTGGTTCCACGAGGACATGCCGCCCGGCCGCTGGGCCGGGTTCGCGCTGGTCTGGCTGGCCCTCACCGTCCTCACCGTGGACGCGGTGCGCCACCGCAGCCGCCAGCTGGCGCTCGCGGCGAGGTCGGCGACAGCCGGGTAGACCTGCCTGCTACGCGGAGCGGACCGCCACGACGTCCGCGAACGCCTCGAGCGCCTCGCGCACCGTGCCCTCGGGCAGGACGGTCAGCAGCGCCTTGGCCTCCTCGGCGCGCGAGACGACGTAGGCCCGCGCCTCCTGCATCGCCGGGTGCTTGCGCAGCAGGTCGAGCGCCTCGGCGTGCAGAGCGTCGTCGGTCAGGTCGGCGTCGAGGAGCTCCAGGAGCCGGGCGTCGGCCGGGTCCTTCGAGGCACGGGCCATGAGGACCGGAAGTGTGGGCACGCCCTCGCGCAGATCGGTGCCGGGAGTCTTGCCGGACTCGGCGGACTCCGAGGCCACGTCGAGGATGTCGTCGGAGAGCTGGAAGGCCGCGCCGACGATCTCGCCGTAGGCCGTGAGCGCCTCCTCGACCTCCGCGCTGGCGCCACCGAACCGCGCGCCGTAGCGGGCCGAGGTCGCGATCAGCGAGCCGGTCTTACCTGCGACCACGTCGAGGTAGTGCTGCAGGGGATCATCGCCGGGTCCCGGCGCGACGGTCTCGAGGATCTGGCCCTCGACCAGCCGCGTGAACGTCTCGGCCTGGATGCGCACGGCGTCGGCCCCCAGGCGAGCGGTCAGCTCGGAGGACTTCGCGAACAGGAAGTCCCCGGTCAGGATCGCCACGTGGTTGTCGAAGCGGGAGTTGGCGGAGTCGGCGCCGCGGCGCAGGGACGCCTCGTCCATCACGTCGTCGTGGTAGAGCGAGCCGACGTGGGTGATCTCCACGACGCAGGCGGCGGTGACGACCTCGTCGGCGCCCGCGCGATGACCCGCCTCGGCCGCGAGGAGCACCAGCAGCGGTCGGAACCGCTTGCCGCCGGCGGAGAGCAGGTGGCGCGCCGCCTCGGTGACGTACGGCGCCCGGCTCTGCGCGTGCTCGAACAGCGCCGCCTCGACCACCGCCATCCGCTCGCGCAGGCGCGCCGCCAGCGCATCGTCACTGATGGGCAGCGCCAGGTCCGCGGCGGGGTTCGAGCTCACCTGATGAAGTCTCCCGCATTCGTCACGAGATCCAGCACCGGGCCCGGCACGACGCCGAGGACGAGCGTGGCGACGGCGCACACCGTGATCGTCACGGTCGTCAGCGGCGAGGCCGCGGTCACCGCGGCGACCTCCCCCTCGGGCTCGCTGAAGAACATCAGCCGGATGTGGCGGATGTAGAAGTACACCGCGATGATGCTCGCCAGGATCGCGACCAACACGACCGGCCACGCCCCCGCCGACATCGCGACCGTGAACACCGCCCACTTGCCGACGAAGCCCGCCGTCAGCGGGATGCCGGCCATCGACAGCAGGAAGAACGCGAAGGCCCCGGCGATCCACGGCGAGCGCCGGCCCAGACCGGCCCAGCGCGGGAACGTCGTGGCCTCACCACCGGAGTCACGCACCACCGTGACGATGGCGAAGGCGCCGACCGTCGCGAAGCCGTAGGTCGTGAGGTAGAACAGGACCGACTCGAGCGAGGTGACCTGGCCGTCCACGAGCTCGCCCGCCGCCTGGACACCGAGCATGCCCGTGAGCAGGAAGCCGGTGTGGGAGATCGCCGAGTAGGCCAGCATCCGCTTGACGTCGGACTGCACGATCGCCAGGACGGCGCCCACGAGCATCGTGAGGATCGCCACCGCCCACATCATCGGCTGCCACGTCCAGCGCTCGAGCCCGAAGCCGACGTAGAACAGGCGCATCAGCGCGCCGAAGGCGGCGACCTTGGTGCCAGCCGCCATGAAGGCGGTGACCGGCGTCGGAGCCCCCTGGTAGACGTCGGGAGTCCACGAGTGGAACGGAGCCGCACCGACCTTGAACAGCAGGCCGACGGCCAGCATGCCCATGCCGATCAGCAGCAGCGACTGATTGCCGACGTCGTTGCGGACGGCCTCGCCGATCTCCGCGAGCTGCATCGACCCCGCGAAGCCGTAGACCAGCGCGACGCCGTAGAGGAAGAACCCGGAGGAGAACGCGCCGAGCAGGAAGTACTTGAGCGCGGCCTCCTGGCTCAGCAGCCGGCGGCGGCGCGCAAGACCGCAGAGCAGGTACAGCGGCAGCGAGAGCACCTCGAGGGCCACGAACATGGTCAGCAGGTCGTTGGTCGCCGGGAACAGCAGCATGCCGGCGACGGCGAACATCAGCAGCGGGTAGACCTCGGTGTGGTCCAGCCCGCGCGTCGACGCCTGGCGCTCCGCCTCGGTGCCGGGCAGTGCCGCGGCCTGGCCGGCGAAGGCCGACACGCCGACCTCGAGCCGGCGCTCGGCGAACAGGGCCACGCCGCCGATCGCGAACACCAGGATGAGGCCCCACAGGTAGACGGCCGGACCGTCGATGACCAGCGTGTCGGAGGCGCCGAGCAGGCCGCGCGCGGCGCCGCCCCCACGCTCGGTCAGGTCGGTGGCGACCCAGATCGTCGCGACCAGGGCGGCGACCAGACCGACCCCGGCCAGGGCGACCTGGACCAGGTAGCGCCGCTCGCGCGGCAGGAACGCCTCGACGAGGACCCCGAGGCAGGCCGCGGCGAAGACGATGAGCAACGGTGACAGCTCGAAGTACTCGATGGTGGGCTTGACGAACTCCATCAGTGCTCGCCCCCTTCCTGGGAACCGGCAGGTACGTCGGGCTCGTCGTCGCTCACGCCCACGTGGACGAGGAGCGAGTCGATGGTCGGGTTGGCCACGTCGAGCAGCGGCATCGGGTAGAAGCCGAAGAGCACGAGCGCCAGCATCAGCGGTACGACCGCGCCGACCTCACGCCGGTCGAGGTCGGGGGTGGCCTGCAGCTCCGGGAGGCCGGGGCCGGTGAAGACCCGCTGGTACATCCACAGCACGTAGATGGCCGCGAGCACGATGCCGGTGACCGCGACGGCACCGACGTACCAGGCGTAGTCGAAGGCGGACAGCAGCACCAGGAACTCGGAGATGAACGGGCTGAGACCCGGCAGGCCCAGGGTCGCCAGGCCGGCGATGAGGAACAGCCCGGCGAGCACCGGGGTGGCCTTCTCCAGCGCGCCCATCTGGCTGATCAGCGTGGTGCCGCGGCGTCGGATCAGGTAGCCGGCCAGCAGGAACAGCGCGGCCGTGCCGAGACCGTGGTTGACCATGTACAGGATCGCGCCGGAGCCGCCCTGCGTGGTCATCGTGAAGACGCCGATCGTGATGAACCCGAAGTGGCTCAGCGAGGTGAGGCCGATCAGGCGCAGGATGTCGTCCTGGCCGATCGCGAGCAGGGCGCCGTAGACGATCGAGATGAGCGCCAGCACGATGACCAGCGGCGTGGCCCACTCCGAGGCCTCCGGGAAGATCCCGAGGCAGAAGCGCAGCATCCCGAAGGTGCCGATCTTGTCGAGCACGCAGACCAGCAGGACGCTGACGCCCGGGGTGGCCTTCTCGGTGGTGTCGGCCAGCCAGGTGTGGACCGGGAACAGCGGCGCCTTGATCGCGAAGGCGATGAAGAACCCCGCGAACAGCCAGCGTCCGGCCTCCGTGGAGATGTCGAGCTCGGCGAGGTCCGAGAGCAGGTACGACGGCGTGCCCTGCTGCGCGGAGACGACGTAGAGCCCGATGACCGAGGCCAGCAGCACGAGCCCGCCGGCGAGCTGGAACATCAAGAACTTGACCGCGGCGCCCCCGCGACCGGCCTTGCCGTAGCCGCCGATCAGGAAGTACGCGGGGATCAGCGTGGCCTCGAAGACGACGTAGAAGAGGAACACGTCGGTGGCACAGAAGACCGCGAGCGAGAGCGCCTCGAGGGCCAGGGCCCAGGCGAAGAACGCCCGGGTGTTGCCCTCGTCCCCGTCGAACCAGCCGGCCACGAGCACGATCGGCACGAGGACGACCGTGAGCAGGACCATGAGCAGGCCCAGGCCGTCGACGCCGAGGGCGTAGTTGACGCCGAACGCCTCGATCCAGGTGTGCTGCTCCTGCAGCTGCATGCCGCCGTCGACGTCGTACTGCAGAGCGATCGCGACACCGAGCGCGAGCGTGAGCAGGGAGACCCCGACCGCGGCCACCTTGGTGACGGCGGGGGGCGCGAAGCCCACGACCAGCGCACCCACGAGGGGCACGGCGATCAGCAGGGTGAGCCAGGGGAAGTCGTTCATCCGAGGTTCACCGCCAGCAGGGCCAGCACGACGAGGAGCACGCCGGCGAGGAGGGAGAGGGCATAGGAGCGCACGAAACCGTTCTGGATCTTCCGTAGCTGTCCGCCGATGCCGGAGACCGCGAGCGCGCCCCCGGTGAAGGCGCCGTCGGCACCGTGGCGGTCGAACGTGAGCAGGCCGCCGACGAGGTGCCGGCCGGGGTTGACGACCAGGCCCTCGTTGATGGCGTCGCCGTAGAGGTCGGCGCGCGCCGCCCTGGTGGCGAAGGAGACGTCCTCGGGCGGGGTCAGTGCGATCTCCCGCTTGGCCACGAGGAACCAGGCGAGGGCGACGCCGACCGCGACGACCAGCACCACGATGCCGGTGATGGCGAGCGCCGGGAGCGGCGGCTCGTGGTGCTCGACGTGCCCGACCACCGGCGAGAGCCAGTCGACGATCCAGTCGCCGAGGAGCAGGACGCCGGCGAGGACCGACAGCGCGGCCAGCACGATCAGCGGGACGGTCATGACCGCCGGCGACTCGTGCGGGTGCACGCCCTCCCGCCAGCGCTTGTTGGTGAAGAACGTCATCAGCATCAGCCGGGTCATGTAGAAGCCGGTGATGCCGGCGCCGAGCAGGGCGGCCAGGCCGACCACGAGGTTCTCGGTGAGGGCGACCTCGATGATCTTGTCCTTGGACCAGAACCCGGAGAATCCGGGGAAGCCGATGATGGCCAGGTAGCCCATGGCGAAGGTCAGGAAGGTGACCGGCATGGCGTGCCGCAGGGCGCCGTAGCGGCGCATGTCCACGTCGTCGTCCATGCCGTGCATGACCGAGCCGGCGCCGAGGAACATGTTGGCCTTGAAGAACCCGTGCGTGAGCAGGTGGAAGATCGCGAACGCGTAGCCGGCGGTGCCGAGACCGGCGGCCAGCATCATGTAGCCGATCTGGCTCATCGTGGAGCCGGCCAGCGCCTTCTTGATGTCGTCCTTCGCGCACCCGAGCACCGCGCCCCACAGCAGCGTGACGGTGGCGACGATGACCACAGCGGTCTGGGCGGCAGGGGCCAGCTCGAACACGAAGTTGGAGCGGACGATCAGGTAGACGCCCGCGGTCACCATCGTGGCGGCGTGGATGAGCGCCGACACCGGGGTCGGGCCCTCCATGGCGTCCAGCAGCCAGGCCTGCAGCGGCACCTGGGCGGACTTGCCGCACGCCGCGAGCAGGAGCAGCAGGCCGAGCGCGTTGAGCGTGGTCTCGGAGGCGCCCGCCGACGCTTCGCTGATGCCGCTGAAGCTGGTCGTGCCGAAGGTGACGAAGAACAGGAAGATCGCCAGGGCCATGCCCATGTCGCCGACGCGGTTCATCACGAAGGCCTTCTTGGCGGCGGCGGCAGCGGTGGGCTTGTGCTGCCAGAAGCCGATCAGCAGGTACGACGCCAGGCCGACGCCCTCCCAGCCGAGGAACAGACCGACGTAGTTCTCCGCCATGACCAGCATGAGCATGGCCGCGACGAAGAGGTTGAGGTAGCCGAAGAAGCGACGACGGCGCGGGTCGTGCGCCATGTAGCCGATCGAATAGACGTGGATCAGCGTGCCGACGCCGGTGATCAGCAGCAGGAACAGCGCCGACAGCGGGTCGTAGAGCAGGTCCATGCCGACGTCGAGACCGCCGACGTGGATCCAGTCGTAGAGGTGCTGGGAGATCTGTCGCTCGTCCTCGCCGCGGTCCATCAGGGACAGGAACATCAGCAGGCTCACGACGAAGGACCCGGCCGCCGTGGCGGTGCCGAGCAGGTGGCCCCAGCGGTCGGTCAGCCGACCGCCCAGCAGCAGGACGACGGCGCCGGCCAGCGGCAGCCCGATCACGAGCCACATCAGGGAGAAGATCCCGTCGGCGGAGGTCGGGTCGACCACCGGGATGTGGGCAGACTCAGTCAAAAGGTGCATCTCGGACGTGGCCCTCTCAGAACTTCAGCAGGCTCGCGTCGTCGACCGAGGCCGAGCGTCGCGTCCGGAAGATGGTCATGATGATCGCGAGCCCGACGACGACCTCGGCGGCGGCCACGACCATGACGAAGAACGCCGCGATCTGCCCGTCGAGGTTGCCGTGCTGCTTGGCGAACGTCACCAGCGCGAGGTTCGAGGCGTTGAGCATCAGCTCGACGCACATGAACACCACGATGGCGTTGCGCCGGGTCAGGACCCCGACGCACCCGATGGTGAAGAGGATCGCCGACAGGACGATGTACTCATTCACGGCTGCTCCTCAGTGTGGGCGGTCGCGCCGCCCTTGCCGCTGGTCTCGGGAGTGGCGTCGGGGCGCGACTGGTCGTCGTAGCCCAGCGAGCGCTGGACCTCCTCGATGTCGTCGGCGAGGTCGGGGGCGCTGCGGACCGTGCCGCGTGCCGAGAGCACGCGGGAGACCGAGGCCTCCGACGCCGTGCCGTCGGGGAGCAGGGCCGGGGTGTCGACGGCGTTGTGGCGCGCGAAGACGCCCGGCGAGGGCAGCGGTCCGAGGTGGGTGCCCTTGTCGGCGTAGTCACGCAGGCGCTGCTGGGACATCTGGGCCTGGCCGGGCTTGGCGTTCAGGCGCTCGCGGTGCGCGAGCACCATCGCTCCGAGCGCGGCGGTGATGAGCAGGGCGCTGGTGGTCTCGAAGGCGAACACGTACCGGGAGAACAAGACGTCGGCCAGGCCCTGGATGTTGCCGCCGGCGTTGGCGCGCTCGAGGCCGACCGCGGTGCCGAGGGTCAGCTGGCCGAGCCCGATGACCAGGGTCAGCCCGAGCAGCAGACCGCCGAGGATCGCGAGTACCCGCTGGCCGCGGATCGTCTCCACGACCGAGTCGGAGGCATCGACGCCGACGATCATCATCACGAACAGGAACAGCATCAAGATGGCGCCGGTGTAGACGATGATCTGCACCGCGAACAGGAACGGTGCCTCGAGCGCGGCGTAGAGCACCGCGAGGCTGACCATCACGACCGCCAGCAGCAGCGCGGCGTGGACGGCCTTGCGCACGAAGAGGATGCCGAGGGCGGCGAGCACCATCAGCGGAGCCAGGATCCAGAAGGCGGTCACGACGTCGCCTCCCCACGGGCCGCGGGGGCGGGCGCGGCGTACTCGCCGCGGTAGTAGGCGCCCTCGTCGTCGCCGAGCAGCATCGCGTGCGGGGGCTGCTCCATGCCGGGCAGCAGTGGAGCCAGCAGGTCGGACTTCTCGTAGATGAGGTCGGCGCGGTTGTCGTCGGCCAGCTCGTACTCGTTGGTCATGGTGAGCGCCCGGGTCGGACAGGCCTCGATGCACAGCCCGCACAGGATGCAGCGCAGGTAGTTGATCTGGTAGACGCGGCCGTAGCGCTCGCCCGGGGAGAAGCGCCCGTCCTCGGTGTTCTGGTCGCCCTCGACGTAGATGGCGTCGGCGGGGCAGGCCCAGGCGCACAGCTCGCAGCCGATGCACTTCTCGAGGCCATCGGGGTAGCGGTTGAGCTGGTGCCGGCCGTGGAAGCGGGGTGCCGTCGGCGACTTCTCGAACGGGTACTGCTCGGTGACGACCTTGCGGAACATGGTGCGGAAGGTGACCCCGAACCCCGCGATGGGGTCCCAGAACTGCTCCTTCACGCCGCGGGACTCAGCCATCTGCGTGTGCCTCCTTGCCCGCGCCGGCGTCGGCGGAGCTCGAGATCGGGGTGTCGAAGGTGAGCGGGGCCGCGGCGCCGCGCACCGGGCCGCCCGCGGGCATCGCGGGCACCGGGAAGCCGCCCGGCGTGGGCTCGGCGACGACGGGAGTGTCGTCGATCTCCTCGCGGTCCTCGCCGAAGAGGAACAGCAGGAGGAAGAGCACCGCGAGCACGCCGATGCCGATCAGCAGGTACTGCCGGTCGATGCCGTCGTCGAGCGAGAGCGTGCGGATGGTGGCGACCGCGATGATCCAGACGAGAGCGATCGGGATCAGGCGCTTCCACCCGAACGCCATGAACTGGTCGTAGCGAAGACGCGGCAGCGTCCCACGGAGCCAGATGAAGAGGAAGATGAAGACGAACATCTTGCCGAAGAACCAGATGACCGGCACGTAGCCCTCGTTGGCGCCCTCCCAGATCTCGTCGATCCAGAACGGCGCGTGCCAGCCGCCGAGGAACAGCGTGGTGGCGAGCGCCGAGACCGTGGCCATGTTGATGTACTCGGCCAGGAAGAACAGCGCGAACTTCAGCGAGGCGTACTCGGTGTGGAAGCCGCCGACGAGCTCGCCCTCGGCCTCCGGGAGGTCGAACGGCGCGCGGTTGGTCTCCCCCACCATGGCGATCACGTAGATCACGAACGAGGGGAACAGGATCAGCCCGAACCACAGGTCGTCCTGGGCCGCGACGATCCCGGAGGTCGACATCGAGCCGGCGTAGAGGAACACCGCGACGAGCGCCAGGCCCATCGCGACCTCGTAGGAGATCATCTGCGCGCTCGAGCGCAGGCCGCCCAGCAGCGAGTACGTCGACCCACTGGCCCAGCCGCCGAGCACGATGCCGTAGATGCCGATCGAGGCGATGGCCATGACGAACAGCACGGCCACCGGCATGTCGGTGAGCTGGAGGGGGGTGGTCCGGTCGGTCCAGGGCAGCCCGACCTCCGGGCCGAACGGGATCACGCTGAACGTCACGAACGCTGGCACCGCGGCGATGACCGGCGCCAGGACGAAGACCACCTTGTCGGCGGCCTTGGGGATGAAGTCCTCCTTGAGCGCCAGCTTCACGCCGTCGGCGAGCGACTGCAGCAGACCGAAGGGACCGTTGACGTTGGGGCCGATGCGGTGCTGCATGCGCGCCACGACACGGCGCTCGAACCAGATGAGGAAGAGCGTGAGCACCACCAGCACGACGAAGATCAGGACAGCCTTGACGATGACCAGCCACCACGGGTCGCGCCCGAAGGCGCTCAGGTCCTCGGCGGCGAGGACGGTGAGTTCGGGGATCACGCGTCCGCTCCCTTCACGCTCACGCGGGAGCCGGGCGACGCCACGTCGGCGAGCACCCCGCGCCCGAAGGAGTTGGCGGGCAGCCAGACCACTCCGTCGGAGAGGTCCGGTGCCACGACGGCGGGCAGCGTCACGGAGCCCCGGTCACCGGTGACGGTGATCGCGGGGCCGACCGCGTCGAAGACGGTCTGCGAGACGCGGGCCACGGTCGGTCGCGCCGTCGCGGCGAGGTACTTGTCGCCGTCCTGCATCGAGCCGTTGTCGATCATCTGCTTCCAGGTCGCGAGGGCCAGGCCCTGCGTACCTCCCTGCCTGGCGTCCGCGGCGAGCGCGGGCACGCTCGGTGCGCTGGGCCGCTCGCCGTCCCACGGGCCCATCTCGGCCATCCGGCGTCGTGCCTCGGCGACGGTGCGGAATCCGAGGACGCCGCCCGCACCGAGCTCGGCGAGCTCCTCGGCGATGCCGGCGAGGACGCGCAGATCCGGGAGAGAGGCGGGGTTGGACAGGATCTCCTCGAACGGACGGGTCCGGCCCTCCCAGCTGACGAAGGTGCCCGCCTTGTCGGTCACCGGCGCCACCGGGAACACGACGTCGGCAGCACGGGTCACGTCGGTCTCGCGCAGCTCGAGGGCCACGACGAAGCGGGCCGCCTCGAGTGCGGCACGCGTGGCCGCCGGGTCGGCGGTGTCGTCGGGGTCGATCCCACCGACGACCACGCCACCGAGCTCGCCGGCCGTGAGCGCGGCGACGATGCCGGCGCCGTCGCGACCCTCGGCGTGGGGCAGGGCGTCGACGCCCCACGCGGCGGCGGCGTCGACGCGGGCCGCGGCGTCGGCCACCGGCCGGCCTCCGGGCAGCAGGTTCGGCAGGCAGCCGGCCTCGACAGCACCGCGGTCGCCGGCCCGTCGGGGCACCCATGCCAGCCGGGCCCCGGACTTGGCGGCCAGAGCGGCGGCTGCCGACAGGGCGCCGGGCACGGTGGCCAGTCGCTCGCCGACCAGGACGACGCTCGTGGCGTCCAGCCCGTGGTCGGCGTGGCCCAGGAGGCTCTCGATCGCGGCGGGCTCGTCGCCCGGGGCGGTGGCGACCAGGTGGCCGCCGAGCTTCTCGAGACCACGCGAGGCGAACGGCGCGATCGCGACGACGCGGGTGCCGTGCTTGGTGGCCTTGCGCAGGCGCAGGAAGATCGCGCCGGCCTCGTCCTCGGGCTCGAGGCCCACCAGGACGACGGTCGCGGCGCGCTCCAGGTCCGCGTACGTCACGGCGCCGCCCTCGGGTCCGGAGAGCACCACGTGCGAGGCCAGGAACTGGGCCTCCTCGGCGGAGTGCGGCCGGGACCGGAAGTCGATGTCGTTGGTGCCGAGCGCCACCCGCGCGAACATGCTGTAGGCGAAGGCGTCCTCGACGGTGTGCCGACCCCCGAGCAGTACGGCGGACGGTCCGGCGTCGCGCAGCCCGCGGGCGGCGACGGCGAACGCCTCGGTCCACGAGGCGGGCCGAAGCGAGCCGTCCTCGTCACGCACCTGCGGGTAGGTGATCCGGTCGCCCTGGTCGGCGTAGTGGAACGCGAAGCGGTCCTTGTCGGTGATCCACTCCTCGTTGACCTCGGGGTCGTTGCCGGCCAGACGGCGCATGACCTTGCCGCGCCGGTGGTCGACACGGATGGCCGAGCCGCAGGCGTCGTGCTCGCCCACGGACGCCGACGAGACCAGATCGAAGGGGCGCGAGCGGAAGCGGTACTCGGCCGAGGTCAGGGCGCCGACCGGGCAGATCTGGATCGTGTTGCCCGAGAAGTAGGACTGCAGCGGCTCCTTCTCGTAGATGCCGACCTGCTGCAGCGCGCCCCGCTCGATGAGCGCGATGAACGGGTCGCCGGCGATCTCCTCGGAGAAGCGGGTGCAGCGAGCGCACAGCACGCAGCGCTCGCGGTCCAGGAGGACCTGGGCGGAGATGTTGATCGGCTTGGGGTAGGTGCGCTTGATGCCGCCGGAGGCGGAGAACCGGGACTCCCCGCGACCGTTGGTCATCGCCTGGTTCTGCAGGGGGCACTCGCCGCCCTTGTCGCACACGGGGCAGTCGAGCGGGTGGTTGATGAGCAGGAACTCCATGACGCCCTGCTGCGCCTTGTCGGCGACCTCGCTGGTGGCCTGGGTGTTGACGACCATGCCCTCGGCGACCGGGAGCGTGCAGGAGGCCTGCGGCTTCGGGAAGCCGCGGCCGTTGCCGGCGTCGGGGATGTCGACCAGGCACTGGCGGCAGGCGCCGACCGGCTCGAGCAGCGGGTGGTCGCAGAACCGCGGGATCTGGACGCCGACCTGCTCGGCGGCCCGGATCACCAGGGTGTTCTTGGGCACGCTGACCTGGATGCCGTCGATGGTCACCGAGACCAGGTCGACGTCGGTCTTCTGGGGGGTGCTCATGCGGAGGCTCCGGCGGTGGCGAAGGTGGTGGAGGCGGCCGGGTCGAACGGGCAGCCTCCGTGCTGGAGGTGGGCGAGGTACTCGTCACGGAAGTACTGGATGGAGCTGGAGATCGGGCTGGTGGCGCCGTCCCCGAGGGCACAGAACGAGCGGCCCAGGATGTTGTCGCACTGGTCGAGCAGCAGGTCGAGGTCGGCCTCGCTGCCCTGGCCCTTCTCGAGGGCGGCCAGCGTCTGCACCAGCCACCACGTCCCCTCGCGACACGGGGTGCACTTGCCGCAGGACTCGTGCTTGTAGAACTCCGTCCAGCGGAGCACGGCGCGCACCACGCAGGTGGTCTCGTCGAAGAGCTGCAGCGCGCGGGTGCCGAGCATGGAGCCGGCCGCGCCGACACCCTCGAAGTCCAGCGGGACGTCGAGGTGCTCGTCGGTCAGCAGCGGAGTGCTGGAGCCGCCCGGCGTCCAGAACTTCAGCTGGTGGCCCTCGCGGATGCCGCCGGCCAGGTCGATCAGCTCGCGCAGCGTGATGCCGAGCGGGGCCTCGTACTGGCCGGGGCGGGTCACGTGGCCCGACAGCGAGAAGATCCCGAAGCCCTTGGACTTCTCGGTGCCCATGGAGGCGAACCACTCGGCGCCGTGGTCGATGATGCTCGGCACCGAGGCGATGGACTCGACGTTGTTGATGACCGTCGGGCTGGCGTAGAGCCCGGCGACGGCCGGGAACGGCGGGCGCAGGCGGGGCTGGCCGCGACGGCCCTCGAGGCCCTCGAGGAGGGCGGTCTCCTCGCCGCAGATGTAGGCGCCGGCACCGGCGTGGACCACGAGGTCGAGGTCGTAGCCCGAGCCGTGGATGTTCTTGCCGAGGTGGCCGGCGGCGTACGCCTCGGCGACGGCGGCCTGGACCCGGCGGATGACGTGGAGCACCTCGCCGCGGATGTAGATGAACGCGGTGTTGGCGCGGATGGCGAAGGAGCTGATGATGACGCCCTCCACCAGCGTGTGCGGCGTCGCCATCATCAGCGGGATGTCCTTGCAGGTGCCCGGCTCGGACTCGTCGGCGTTGACGACGAGGTACTTGGGCCGGGGGTTGTCCTGCGGGATGAAGCTCCACTTCATGCCGGTCGGGAAGCCGGCGCCGCCGCGGCCGCGCAGACCGGAGTCCTTGACCGCGGCGATGATGGCGTCGGGCCCCCCGAAGTCAGGCGCGAGCGCCTTCTTCAGCGCGCCGTAGCCGCCCTGCTCCTCGTAGGCCGCCAGCGTCCAGCTGCGCTCCGAGCCCCAGTTGTCGGTGAGGACGGGGGTCAATGTGTCAGCCACGGAGTGTCCTTTCCCGGTGGTTGAGGTGCGAGCGGAGCGCTTGTCCTGAGGCGCGAGCCTGCGAGCCTCGAAACTCAGCCATCGGCCTTCTCCTGCTCGGTCTCGGTCTCCGCGCGGGAGGTGTCGGCCTGCTCGACCGCCTCGGTCTTCGTGTCGGCGGTCTCGCCGGTGCTTCCGCTCGCGTCCGAGGACGGGGCGGTCCAGCCGCGCTCGCGCGCGATCTCGCGTCCGACCAGGCTGGCCGGGCCCGCGGAGGGGCCCTCGTCGGCCAGGCCGTCGGGGAAGCCGGCGAGCACCCGCTCGGCCTCGCGCCAGGTGCACAGCTTGGGCCCGCGGGTGGAGTGGACCTCATTGCCCGCGCGCAGGTCGTCGACCAGCTGGGTCGCCGACTGCGGCGTCATGTTGTCCATGAACTCCCAGTTGACCATCATCACCGGCGCGTAGTCGCAGGCCGCGTTGCACTCGACGTGCTCCAGCGTGATGCTCTTCAGTCCGGGGGCGTCCTCGGTGGTCTCGTCGTTGCCGACGTCGAGGTGCTCCTTGAGCCGCTCGAAGATCAGGTCGCCGCCCATGACCGCGCACAGCGTGTTGGTGCAGACGCCGACGTGGTAGTCGCCGACCGGCTTGCGCTTGTACATCGTGTAGAACGTCGCCACGCCGCTGACCTCGGCCGCGGTGAGCTCGAGGATCTCGGCGCAGGCCTCGATGCCCTCCGGCGTCACGCGACCCTCGACGGACTGGACGAGGTGCAGCATCGGGAGCAGCCCCGACCGCGGCTGCGGGTAGCGGGCCGCGATCGCGCGCAGCTCGCCGTAGGTCTCCTGGGTGAGACTCATCGGGGTCCCCTCGAAGTTGGGAGGCGGAGGAGCGAAGCGGAGGAGCCGAGGAACTTCGTGGGATTCATCTGTCCACGCCTCCCATGACGGGGTCGATCGAGGCGATGGCGACGATGACGTCGGCGACCATGCCGCCCTCGCTCATCACGCTCGTGCCCTGAAGGTTGGTGAAGGAGGGGTCGCGGTAGTGGACCCGGAACGGGCGGGTGCCGCCGTCGGAGACGACGTGGGCGCCGAGCTCGCCACGCGGCGACTCGATCGGCACGTAGGCCTGGCCCGGCGGGACCCGGAAGCCCTCGGTCACCAGCTTGAAGTGGTGGATGAGGGCCTCCATCGACTCGCCCATGATGTGGCGGATGTGGTCGAGACTGTTGCCCATCCCGTCACTGCCGATCGCGAGCTGGCTCGGCCAGGCGATCTTCTTGTCGGAGACCATGACGGGGGCGCCCTCGAGGCCGGCCAGGCGATCGGCGGCCTGCTCGATGATCTTCAGCGACTCCCACATCTCGTTGAGCCGGATGCGGAAGCGGCCGTAGGAGTCGCACGAGTCCCACGTCTGGACGTCGAAGTCGTAGTCCTCGTAGCCGCAGTAGGGCTCGGTCTTGCGCAGGTCCCAGGCGTAGCCGGTGCTGCGCAGCACCGGCCCCGTGATGCCGAGCGCGAGGACGCCCTCGAGGTCGAGGTGGCCGACGCCCTCGAGGCGGGCCTTGAAGATCGGGTTGGCGTTGCAGAGCGCGGCGTACTCGGGCAGGCGCTTCTTCATCAGGGCCACGAAGCTGCGGATCTCGTCGAGCGCGCCCGGGGGCAGGTCCTGCGCGACGCCGCCGGGGCGGATGAACGCGTGGTTCATGCGCAGGCCGGTGATCAGCTCGAACAGGTCCAGCACCAGCTCGCGCTCGCGGAACCCGATGGTCATCACCGTGAGCGCGCCGAGCTCCATGCCGCCGGTGGCGATGGCGACCAGGTGGGAGGACAGCCGGTTGAGCTCCATGAGCAGGACCCGCATGACGCTGGCCTTCTCGGGGATCTGGTCCTCGATGTCCAGCAGGCGCTCGACGCCGAGGCAGTACGTCGCCTCGTTGTAGAAGGGGCTGAGGTAGTCCATGCGCGTGACGAACGTCGTGCCCTGCACCCAGGAGCGGAACTCCATGTTCTTCTCGATGCCGGTGTGCAGGTAGCCGATGCCGCAGCGGGCCTCGGTGACCGTCTCGCCCTCGAGCTCGAGGATCAGGCGCAGCACGCCGTGGGTCGAGGGATGCTGCGGGCCCATGTTGACGACGACGCGCTCGTCGGCGTCCTCCGCGAGCCCTTCGGCGATCTGGTCCCAGTCCTGGCCGGTGACGGTGAAGACCCGGCCCTCGCTGGTCTGGTTGGTGCCGGCGTAGATGTCCTGAGTCATTAGTTGTACGACCTCCGCTGGTCCGGCGGCGGGATGGTGCCGCCCTTGTACTCGACGGGGATGCCGCCCAGCGGGTAGTCCTTGCGCTGGGGGTGGCCCGGCCAGTCGTCGGGCATGAGGATGCGGGTGAGAGCCGGGTGGCCCTCGAACACGATCCCGAACATGTCGAAGGTCTCGCGCTCGTGCCAGTCGAGGGTCGGGTAGACCCCGACCAGCGAGGGGATCGTCGCGTCGCCGTCGGGGACACTGACCTCGAGGCGGATGCGGCGGTTGTAGGTCATCGAGAGCAGGTGGTAGACCGCGTGCAGCTCGCGACCGGTGTCGTCGGGGTAGTGCACGCCGCTCACCCCGGAGCAGAGCTCGAAGCGCAGTGCGGGGTCGTCGCGCAGCGTCTGGGCGACGTGGCGCAGCTCCTCGCGGCTCACGTGGAAGGTGATCTCGCCGCGGTGGATCACGACGTGCCCGAGGTGGCCCTCGAGGACGTCGGCGACCTCGTCGAACCAGCCACCGTAGGGGCGCTGGGCGGGACCGGGGAACACGATCGGGGCGACCAGACCGCCGTACCCGCTGGTGTCGGAGGTGCCGGCGGCGCCGAACATGCCCTTGCGCACGCCGACCGCCGTCACCTCGCCGGGGGCGGCCGGGACGTTCTCCGGGGACTGCTCGACGGCCGGCTGCTCCGGGCCCTTGGGCTCGGGCACGACGTCCTTGTTGTCCTCGCTCATCGCAGCTGGCCCCGCATCGCCGAGGTGGGCAGCGCGTTGAGCGCCTCGGTCTCGAGGGTCTCGATCTCGGCCAGGCGGTTGACGCCGAGCTTGGTCGACTGCACCTGGTCGTGGAGCTTGAGGATCGCGTCGATCAACATCTCCGGGCGCGGGGGGCAGCCGGGGAGGTACATGTCCACGGGGACGATGTGGTCGACGCCCTGGACGATCGCGTAGTTGTTGAACATGCCGCCGCTGCTGGCACAGACGCCCATGGCGAGGACGTACTTGGGGTTCGGCATCTGGTCGTAGATCTGGCGCAGCACCGGGGCCATCTTCTGGCTCACCCGGCCGGCCACGATCATCAGGTCGGCCTGGCGGGGGCTGGCGCGGAAGACCTCCATGCCGAAGCGGCCCAGGTCGTACTTGGGGCCACCGCTGGTCATCATCTCGATGGCGCAGCAGGCGAGGCCGAACGTGGCGGGCCAGAAGGAGGCCTTGCGCATGTAGCCGGCGACGCCCTCGACCGTGGTCAGGAGCACGCCGCTCGGGAGCTTCTCCTCGATTCCCATCAGAGGCGTCCTTTCTGCGGTCGTGGCAGGTCGTGAAGTGCGGGCATCGTGACTCTCAGTCCCATTCCAGGCCGCCCCGGCGCCACACGTAGGCGTAGGCCACGAAGACGGTGGCGATGAAGATGACCATCTCGACGAGACCGAACAGCCCCATCGCGTCGAAGTGCACCGCCCACGGGTAGAGGAAGATGATCTCGATGTCGAAGACGATGAACAGCATCGCGGTGATGTAGTACTTCACCGGGAACCGCCCGCCGCCGACCGGCTGCGGGGTGGGTTCGATGCCGCACTCGTAGGAGTCGAGCCGGGCGCGGTTGTAGCGGCTGGGGCCGACCAACGCGCTCATCGCCACGGAGCCGACCGCGAACAGTGCCGCGATGATGGCCAACGCCAGTACCGGCGTGTAGAGCTCCATCCGCAGTCCCTTCCTGGTGCCTGGCGCGCCGTCGGTTGTGACTTTGTGAAGCGAATCACGAGGTGGCGCAACGCACATCTTGCCACTCGTCGGCGCGCGCGTCACACCCAGGGCTGCCCGGCCGCAAACCGCTCCTCACCTGGCCATTTAGCGCACGCGCCGCTTGCCTAATTGGGTCAACGGCCTGACCTGCGAAGAGGGCGCCTCGCCGGCCTCGCCGGACGTACTTCGCCGTACTACGCGCGCGATTCGTGCCGCGGGCGACTACCGAGTGGCGCGGTGGAGCGCGACGATGCCGCCGGAGAGGTTGCGCCACTCGGGGGCCTGCCAACCGGCGGCGGCGACCAGCTCGGCGAGGCGCTGCTGGTCGGGCCAGGCGCGGATGGACTCGGCGAGGTAGACGTAGGCGTCGGGCGAGGACGACACCGCGCGCGCGATCGGCGGCAACGCCTTCATCAGGTACTCGATGTAGACGGTGCGGAAGGGCGCCCAGGTCGGGTGGCTGAACTCGCAGACGACCAGGCGTCCACCCGGCCTGGTGACGCGGAGCAGCTCGGCGAGCCCGGCGGCGGGGTCGACGATGTTGCGCAGGCCGAAGGAGATCGTCACCGCGTCGAACGTCGCGTCCGCGAACGGCAGCCGGGTCCCGTCGCCCGCCGTGAACGGAAGGTGGGGGCGCGCGCGCTTGCCGACCCGGAGCATGCCCAGGGAGAAGTCGCAGGGGACGACCGCCGCACCGCGGTCGGCGAACGGCTGGCTCGAGGTCCCGGTGCCGGCCGCGAGGTCGAGGACCCGCTCACCGGGCTGCGGGTCGACGGCGGCGATCACGTCGCGGCGCCAGCGCCGGTCCTGCCCCAGGGACAGGACGTCGTTGGTCACGTCGTAGCGGCGCGCGACGGCGTCGAACATCCGGCGTACGTCGGTGGGTTGCTTGTCGAGCTCAGCGCGGGCCACTCGCAGAGCGTACGGGGGGACCGCCGTCGGCCCGCAGGCGGTAACGGGTTGGTCACAACCGGCGATTGTCGGCCGCGCCTGGCAACCAGTGCGGCCGGCGTGGCGTCATCTGAGTACCCACCCACCAGATCGCAAAGGCCCCGCCATGTTGTTCGCCCGCCGCCTCGTGATGATCGTCGCCGCCGCCGCCCTGCTGTCCGGTGCCGCCCTCGGCGTGGGGTGGGCGAGCCGCTCCGCCGAGGCGCCACGCTCGACTGCCCCGCTGGAGCGACCGGCCCAGGCGCCCCACGAGCCGGCACCCCGCGATCCGGCGCCGTCACCGGAGTCGCCGGCCCCGTCCCCCAAGCCCGAGGTCACGCCCGAACCGCCCGCGCTGCGACCCGGCCCGCGGCTGCTGGGCAGCGGCGACGAGGGCGACCGGGTGCGCGACCTGCAGGCCCGGCTGCGGCAGATCGACTGGTTCGAGGGCGACGTGACCGGCTTCTACGGCAACGTCACGGTGGCCGCCGTCCGCGGCTTCCAGGCCAAGCGCGAGATCCCGGTGACCGGCGAGGTGGACCGCCGCACGCTGGGTCGCCTGCACGCCATGACCACCTCGCCGACGGCGGCCGAGCTCGCCAACCAGCTCGGCGGCAACACCCCCGGCGCGCTGGACCGGCGCTGCTTGACCGGCCGGGTGCTCTGCATCGACAAGACCAGCAGCACGCTGCGCTGGGTCGTCGACGGCCGGGTGCTCAAGACGATGGACGCGCGGTTCGGCGGCGCGGCGACCCCGACCCGCGAGGGGCTCTTCCAGGTCACCTACAAGAGCCGCGACCACGTCTCGAGCCTGTACGAGACCTCGATGCCGTTCGCCATGTTCTTCTCGCGCGGCCAGGCCGTGCACTACTCACCGGACTTCGCCGCCGTGGGCTACGACGGCGCCTCCCACGGATGCGTCAATATCCGTGACCACGACGGGGTGGCGTGGCTCTACGACCAGGTGCGCGTCGGGGACGAGGTCGTCGTCTACCGGTCCTGACCGCCACCTAGTCGGCGAGCCCGTCGAGCAGCTCGACGGCCTCGTCGGCGTCCAGGCCCCGGCCGTAGAGCTGGTACGTCGCGTTGCCGGAGCCCACCTGGCACTGGATCGCCGCCGGCGCATCGCCCTCGTCGGGGATCTCCTGGCCCTCCGGGACCGGCTGCTCGTAGTAGCGCGCGCAGACGCCGTCGCCGGCGCTCACCAGGTCGGTGATGTTGCGCTCGAAGTTGACGTAGGACGGATCGAACGGCGGGCCGTTGGGCAGGAACGGGCCGGCCGGCTGCTCCACCACCGTGATCGTGACCTGGGTCTCGAGACTCTCGTCCTGGTAGGTGCGGATCTGCGCGGGTGCGTCGAACAGCTCCTCCAGCAGCTCGGCGCCCGACTCGTTGATGCCGCGCTGGCGCTCGGCGAGGTCCGTGGCCGCGTCGGCGTTCTCGCCCTCCACGTCGTCGGCCTCCAGCTCGACGGCGCGCAGTCCCCCGGGCAGCGTCTCCGGCAGGTCCACCGGACCCGCGGTCGCCTTCGGCAGCAGCACCGCGAACGCCACCAGGAGCGCCAGGATCACGAGGCCGACGAGGGAGCCCACGACGAAGGGACGGGCGGTGCGGGGGGAGGCGGTCACCCGGTGACGTTACCCACGTGGTGCCCGCTGCGGCCAGCCGCTGGGTAGTCTCGACCGCGTGACAAGCCCTGCTGCCCCGACGGGTCCCCCACCGTCGCTGGTCGCGCGCACAGTCCCCCTCGACCTGTCCTCGGCGACCTCCCTTGCCTCCCTGCTGCCCTCCGACCACCCGGTGGCGTGGCTGCGGCGCGGGGACGGGCTCGTCGGCTGGGGCGAGGCCGCGGTGGTGCGCTCCAGCGGACCGACCCGCTTCTCCGACGCCGACAAGTGGTGGAGCGAGACCATCGCGCGCGCCGACGTCGTCGACGACGTCGGGGAGCCCGGCACCGGTCCGGTGTGCTTCGGGTCCTTCGCGTTCGACGACGTGCCCGGCGACTCGGTGCTCGTCGCCCCGCGGGTGGTCGTCGGCCGTCGCGGCGACCGCGCGTGGCTCACCACGATCTCCACGACGGGCGCATCCGTGGCCGTCCCCGCCGTCGGGCCGGCCGAGCCGCCGCCCCTGCCGCCGATCGCCGTCTCCTTCGCCGACGGTGCGCTCAACGGCGAGGAATGGATGTCGGTCGTCGCCGACGCGGTCGCCCGGATCAACGCCGGCGACCTCGAGAAGGTGGTGCTCGCCCGCGACCTGGTCGTGCGCGCGGACGGGCCGATCGACGTGCGTTGGCCGGTGCACCGCCTGACCGAGTCCTACCCCATGTGCTGGACCTTCCACGTCGACGGCATGTTCGGCGCCACCCCGGAGATGCTGGTGCGCCGCGAGCGCGGCCTGGTCACCTCCCGGGTCCTGGCCGGCACCATCCGGCGTACCGGCGACGACGAGCGCGACCTCGCGCTCGCCGCCACCTTGGCCCGGTCCTCGAAGGACCTCGAGGAGCACGAGTACGCCGTCCGCTCGGTCGCCGACGCGCTGGAGCCGCACTGCTCGTCCATGAACGTCCCGGAGGCGCCGTTCGTGCTGCACCTGCCGAACGTCATGCACCTGGCCACCGACGTCAACGGCGTGGTGCACGACGCCGCGACCGTCTCGTCGCTGCAGCTCGCGGAGTCCTTGCACCCCTCGGCGGCGGTGGGCGGCACGCCGACGAGCGTCGCGACCGACCTCATCGGTGAGATCGAGGGCATGGCCCGCGGGCGCTACGCCGGCCCGGTGGGTTGGATGGACGCCAACGGCGACGGCGAGTGGGGCATCGCCCTGCGCTCCGCCGAGGTCGTCGGCGACACCGTCCGGCTCTTCGCCGGCTGCGGCATCGTCGCCGACTCCGACCCCGCCGCCGAGCTCGCCGAGGCCCAGGCCAAGTTCGTGCCCGTCCGCGACGCGCTCGCCGGGGGCTGACGGACGATTCCCGGCTCCCCTCGGGACGGCGCTACAGGTCGGCGCCGTCGGCGAGCCGGAGGAACTCCTGGCTGTCGCCGAGCAGGTTGCCCATGTGCTGCTCGACCATCCCGAGGCCGACCTCGGAGTAGACCCGGTCGTGGATGGCCAGGCTGCGCGGGGCGCCGACGGCGCGGACGAAGTCGACGGCCTCGCTCAGCTTGAGCCACGGCGCGGAGGCCGGGGCCAGCAGCAGGTCGACGGCGCCGTCGGGCACGGTCAGGGCGTCGCCGGGGTGGTAGACGGTCGCCTCGCCCACGCTCAGCAGGTAGCCGCTGTTGTGGATGCGCGGGTAGTCCTCGTGGATCACCGCGTGCAGCTCCCCCACGGCGCGCACCGGCAGCCCGGCGTCGAAGACCTCTCCGGGCGCGACGACCGTCAGCCGCTCGGCCAGGTCCGGGGCGTCCTCGCGCAGCCGCGCCGCGACCGCCTCGATCGTGAAGACGGGTGCGTCGCTGGCCCGCAGGTGGTCGGGGAAGTAGTGGTCGGGGTGCTCGTGGGTGATGAGGATGGCGCTCGCCCCGTCGACGGCCTCGGCGTCGGTGAACACGCCGGGGTCCAGCACGACGACCTCGCCCTCGTGCTCGATCCGCACACAGGCATGTCCGAACTTCGTGATCCGCATGGTCCGACCCTATCTAGGCTGGGTCTCGTGCCCTTGCCCTCCGACGTCGTCGTCCGCCCCGCCACCCCGTCCGACGCGGAGGCCCTCGCTCACCTGCATCTCGACGTCTGGGACGACGCCTACACCGGCCTCATGCCGCAGCCGATCCTCGACGAGCGGCGTACGACGGTCGACGAGCGGGTGGCCCGGTGGCGCGCGATCCTCGAGGAGGGCGGGCCCACACCCACGCTGCTCGCCGTCGGGCCCGACGGGCTGATCGGCTTCGTCTCCGCCGGACCGGGCCGCGACAACGACGTGGACATCGAGCTCGAGCTGAAGGCGCTGTACGTGCGCAAGGAGTGGTGGGGCACCGGCGTCGGGTACGTGCTGTTCGAGGAGGCGGTCGGCGACCGAGCGGCGTACCTGTGGGTGCTCGCCGGCAACACCCGGGCCATCGCCTTCTACGAGCGGCAGGGCTTCCGCCTCGATGGGACCGAGGACGAGCACGACGAGGGGCGGCACGTGCGGATGGTCCGCGCGGGCACCTGATCTACGCGGTGAGGTGGTGCACGTAGCACCACCGCCAGTCCTCGCCGGGCTCGGCGGACTGCATCACCGGGTGAGAGGTCTCATGGAAGTGCTCGGTGGCGTGCTGCCCGGGAGAGGAGTCGCAGCAGCCGACCGTGCCGCAGGTGAGGCACTGGCGCAGGGCCACCCACCGGGTGCCGTCCTGCAGGCAGCGCGCGCACTGGGGGTCGGCCGGGGTCGGCACCACCGACGTCGACCGCAGGTGCTCGCACTGCTCGCCCATACGGCGCCCCGCCGTGGCGCGGATGTTCTCCCGCTCCTGAGTGGCGTTGTCGAGCATCGACTCCTCGACGTCGAGCAGCGCGAGCACGTCGGCGACGACGTCGGAGGCGACCGTGCCGGAGGAGCGGATCTCCAGGACCCGGCGGCGCTCCGCCTCGATCATGTCGAGGCGGATGCGCGCGTACAGGTCGCTCGGGCTCTCCTGGTCTGCGGTGGTGCCGAGCCGCTCCCACGCCGCGAAGTTGCGCTGGTCGATGCGCTGGCGGATGAGATCCACGACGTGGTGCGGGTCGTCGTACTCCATCTTCTGGAGCTGCTCGAAGCCCGCCTTGGAGGCCTGCTGGAGCAGGGTGGCCCGGGCGAGCGCGTCGTCGGTCGGGTCCGGCGCGGGCACCTCGAGCCACCGGGCCAGCCAGGGCAGCGAGAGCCCCTGGATGAACAGCGTGCCGGCCACGACGGTGAACGCGATGAGCAGCAGGACCTCGCGGTGCTCGGCCTCTGCAGGGATGAGGAACGCCGCGGCCAGGGTGACGACACCGCGCATGCCGGCCCAGCCGAGGACGACCGTGAACGACCAGGGCGGCACCCTGCCGGTGACCAGGTCCGGCCCGGGCCGGACCAGGAGGTAGCGGGTGACGAAGACCCACACCATGCGCAGGACGATGACCCCGACCAGGGTCGCGGCGCACACCGCCACGATCCGCTCCGTCGACAGGTCACTGCGCCCCACGTCGCGCAGGAGCCACTCCGCCTGCAGGCCGATCAGCAGGAACACCGCGTTCTCGAGGAGGAACGCGATCGTGCGCCAGTTGACGCGCTCGGCGATGCGCGACTGGGCGGTCTGCACGATCGGCGCCTTGTGACCGAGCAGGAGACCCGCGACGACCACCGCGATCACGCCGGAGGCGTGGACCCGCTCCGAGGCCACGAACGCCGCGAACGGCACCACCAGGGAGATCGCGGTGTCCAGGATCGGGTCGGTGATCTGCTTGCGCAGGCCGGCGACGACCAGGAAGAAGCCGACCCCGATGGCGACGCCACCGCCGGCGGCCACGGCGAAGTCGGCGGCCACCCCCCAGGTGCTGATGCCCTCGCCGTGGGCGGAAGCCCCGAGGCCGCCGGCCGCGAGCGCCGTGCGCAGAGCCACGAGCGCGGTGGCGTCGTTGAGCAGGGACTCGCCCTCCAGGACGGTGACGATGCGCCGCGGCAGCCCGATCCGGCGAGCGATCGCGGTGGCCGCCACCGCGTCGGGCGGCGCGACGACGGCGCCGATGGCGAACGCCGCGGGCCACCCGATGCCCGGGATCAGTGAGTGCACCACCGCTGCGATGCCGGCCGTCGTGAACACCACCAGGCCCACCGACAGCAGGAGGATCGTGCGGCGGTTGGCGTTGAAGTCGACCAGGGACGTCTGGATGGCGGTGGCGTAGAGCAGCGGCGGCAGCAGCCCCAGGAGGACCACCTCGGCCCCCAGGTGGACCTCCGGCATGCCGGGCACGTACGACGCCGCGACGCCGACGGCGATCAGGACCAGCGGCGGCGGCAGGTCGACCCGCTCGGACAGGGGCGTGACCGCCAGCACCGTCACGGCGAGGGCGACCAGGAAGAAGGCGATCTCCATGGTCAGCGGTCCGCGTGCGTCGGGTCGGTCGGGCGCCGGCCCAGGCCCTCGAGCTCCTGGATCAGCGATCGGGCGTCGTGCGGGCCGAGGACCCGCAGGTCGCCGACGAAGAAGGTGGGAGTGCCCCGGACCCCGCTGGCGTCCGCGCTGGTCACGTCGCGGCGGATGTGCTCGGCCAGCCGCTCCGACTCCAGGTCACGCACGAACCGCTCGACGTCGAGGCCCAGGTCGGCGGCGTAGCCGATCAGGTCCTGGAGCTCGAGCTCGTCCTGCCGCCGGAAGAGCAGGTCGTGCATGTCCCAGTAACGGCCCTGGGCGCCCGCCGCCTCGGCGGCCATGGCCGCCAACTCGGCGTGGGGGTGCACGGCCAGGGGCAGGTGGCGGGCGACGTAGCGCAGCCGGTCGCCGAAGTGCCGGCGCACCTCCTCGGCCGCCCCGGTGGCCTTGGCGCAGAACGAGCACTCGAAGTCGAGGTACTCCACCAGTGTGAGGTCGGCGTCCACGGGGCCGCGGATGTGATCGTGGCCGGGGTCGACGGGGTCGCTCAGGACGCGGGGCAGCGCGGCGTCGTGCTGCCCGAGGAACCGCGCGGCGAAGCGGAAGAGCAGCCAGCCTGCGGCGCTCGCGAGTACTGCCGCCAGCAGCACGCCCACCGTCGCCTGGGCCCGCAGCGCCTCGGTGTCGAGCGCGAGACCGACGATCAGCAACGAGACGGTGAACCCGATCCCCGACAGCGCGCCACCCGCGATGACGTGACCGGTGCCCACCCCCTGGGGCAGCCGCCCGAGCCCGAGCCGCACCGACCCGAGGGCCCCCAGGCCGATGCCGACGGTCTTGCCGACGACGAGGCCGACGACGACGCCCCACGTCAGCGAGGACCGCAGCGCGTCGCCAAGGACGCCGTCGCGGAGATCGACCCCGGCGTTGGCGAGCGCGAAGACCGGGACGACGACGTAGCTGGTGAAGCCGTGCAGGCCCTCCTGCAGCCGCTCGTTGACCGAGATCACCCGGGTCAGGCCCTGGCGCGCCAGGCGCTGCACCTCGGGCATCGGCGACTGCCGGAAGGCGCGGAACTGCGACGCGGCGGTGTCGACCAGCCCGCGCGAGGGCTCAAGGGCGGGAATCAGCAGGCCGGCCAGCATGCCGGCGATGGAGGCGTGCAGCCCGGACTCGAGGGTGGCCAGCCACAGCACGAGTACCACGACGACGTACGGTGCGGCGCGCCACTCACCGACGCGCGCGAGCACCGCGAGCAGGACCAGGCAGACCGCCGCCACCGTGAGCGGCACCGTGTCGAGGGACTCGGAGTAGACCAGGCCGATCACGCTGACGGCCACGATGTCGTCGATGACGGTCAGCGTCAGCAGGAAGATCCGGAGCTGGGTCGAGACCGCCGGACCCACCAGGGCGAGGACCCCGAGCAGGAATGCCGTGTCGGTCCCGATCACGATGCCCCAGCCTCGGGCGGCCTCGCCGGAGGGGTTCAGCGCAAGGAAGAGCGCGGCGGGGACCAGCATGCCGATGACGCCGGCCACGAGCGGCACGGTCACGCGACGACGGTCGGTGAGCTCGCCGAGCGAGAGCTCGCGGCGCACCTCGAGGCCGATGACGAAGAAGAAGACCACCATGAGGCCGTCGTTGACCCAGTGGTGCAGGTCCATGGAGATCCCGCTGGACCCGAAGGCCACCGACACCGTCTTGTGCCAGAGCCCCTCGTAGGAGCCCGACCACGGCGAGTTGGCCCAGACCAGGGCGACGAGGGCAGCGACCACGAGGATCCCGGCGCTGCCCGACTCGGTGCGGATGAAGGCCCGCAACGGGTGAGCGACCTGACGCTCCTCCTCCAAGTCCCCGTCGCTGCAGGGAGTCTGCGAGGCGACCACGCCGCCAGCCTATCGGCACCCACGTGCGCCGCCGAGGGCTCAGAGTGCGTCGGCCACGGCCTCGTAGGCGACGACGAAGTCCTGGAACGGCAGCATCTCCACGATCCGGGCCGCCTTGGCGCCCGTAGGCGCGCCCGGCACCTCCGCCAGCATCGCCACGAACTGCGCGTCCAGCCGCAGCAGCCGGTCCACCAACGGCTGTACGGCGCTCAGGTCCAGGCCCCGGACCGCCGCGTCGAACTCGGCGATCGCCCCGCCCAGCCCCTGGGCGGCCTTCACGACCGCGGCGTGGTCGTCGGCCCCGAGCGCGGTCGAGTACGCCGACGTGAAGTGGTCGACGTCCGCCTCCAGCTGCTCGAGCGCGGCTCGATAGGCCGCGATGTCCTGCGCCGGCGCACTCGGCGAGGCCTTGGGCGCACTCAGCGCCGCCGCCGCGCCCGACGCCGGGTTCGGCCCGGCGCCGCCGTCGTCGCCCCCCGCGCCGCCGCAGCCGGCGAGCAGGAGCAGGGCCACCGCCGTGACGGCCGGCCGAGTCAGACGAGTGGGCATGGAGGGCACCAGATCCTGGACGAGCGGCTGGGAAACCCGAGAGCGTCCAGAGTAGCGAGGGCGGGCGCTCTGCGGCAGGGGGCCCAGGAGGAGACCGGAAGCACCCTCAGGCGGTGAGTGCTCGGATCCGGGCGTCGAGGTCGCGGCGGTTGTCGCGTCGCACGCGCACCTCGACCACCTCGATCCCGCCGTTCGGCGAGGCCAGGGCCTGCTCGAGCTCCGGCAGGCTCTCGACGCGCAGGAACGGCGTGCGGCTGGCGGCGCACAGGGCCGCGAGGTCGACGCCGTGCGGGGTGCCGAACAGCCGCTCGAAGCCGGCCGCGTGCTCCGGCGCGCCCTGCTCGAGCATCGAGAAGATCGACCCACCGTCGTCGTTGACGACCACGATCGTCAGGTCCGGGCGGGGCTCCTGGGGGCCGAGGACCAGCCCGTTGCTGTCGTGCAGGAATGTCACGTCGCCCATCAGCGCGAAGGTCGGGGCGTCGGAGTCGCGGCCCAGCGCCGCGCCGATCGCCGTCGACACCACACCGTCGATGCCCGACAGGCCGCGGTTGGCGATCGTCTTGCGCCGGCTGCCGACCGGGTAGGGGCGCACCATCAGGTCCAGGTCGCGGATCGGGCTCGACGCACCCACGACGAGCTGCCCTCCGGGCGGCAGCGCCCGGCTGACCGCCCCCGCCACCTCGTACGGCGTGAGGTCCGGCTCGGCGGCCAGCAGGGCGTCGAGGCGGCGGGACACGTCGCGGTCGGCGGCCCGCCACTCCTCGAGCCAGCCCGTGCCGTCCTGGCCGGGGACCGTGAACGCGGCGGCGGTGTGCGCCACCTCGTAGGGCCGCTCGGCCCAGACCCCCCGCGCCGGGACCGAGCACACCTCGACGTCCTGGCGGCCCAGGAGCCGGCTTACCGGGCGCGAGAGGGTGGGGCGCCCGAAGACGACGACCCGCTCGATGCGGCGCCCGAGCTCGGTGCCGAGCAGCAGCCGGTAGCAGCGCAGGGCGTGCTCGCCGGTGCGGGAGCCGCTGGTCGGCTCGGCCAGCAGCGGCCAGCCGGCCGCCTCGGCGAGCTGGCGGGCCGCCTGCGCCGCGTCGTCCCCGGCCACCACCACGGTGCGGGGACCGAGCGGCAGCGCGCTCGCCTCGGCGCCGGTCCGGGAGATCTGCCACCCGGGGCTCGCCGGGCCCCAGGCGTCGTCGTCGGGGACGAGCGGGTCGTCGAGCTGGACGTTGAGGTGGGTGGGCCCGGCCTCGTGGAGCACGACGTCGCCCGCGGCCGTGACGTCGAGCGTCGACACCAGGCGCCCGAAGACCCCGACCTGGTCGGTCGTCTGGTTGGCGTCGGTGCCGCGCAGGCGGGCCGGCCGGTCGGCCGTGACGACCACCAGAGGCAGCCCCGCGTGGGCCGCCTCCAGCACGGCGGGATGCAGGTTCGCGACGGCGGTGCCCGAGGTGCAGATCACGGCTGCGCGCGCGTGGCTGCGGGTCAGGCCGACGGCCAGGAAGCCGGCGCTGCGCTCGTCGATGCGGGTGTGCAGCCGCACCATCTCCCCGTCGGCCGCGGCGAGTGCGGCGAACGACAGCGGCGCGTTGCGCGAGCCGGGCGCCACGACGATCTCGGTGACCCCCGCGTCCAGCAAGGCGGTGAGGACGCCGCGGGCGAGCTCGGTCGACGGGTTGGTCACGAGCGACGATCCTGCCGCAGCGCCCGGACCTCGGCCAGCCGGGCCTCCCAGTGCGCCACCCGGTCCGGCGCAGCGGCGACGGCCGCCAGCAGCGCCTCGTCCACGGGCGGCACCCCGACCCGGAGCGCACCCTCGACCGGCAGCAGCGAGTCGTCCACCACGTCGCGCGTGAACATCTGCACGGTCGCGAGCCCGCAGGCGTAGGGCAGCTCGGGCAGCGCGGCAGCGAGCGCCACGCCCGCGGCGATGCCGACCGAGGTCTCCAGGGCGGACGACACCACGACGGGCAGCCCGATGTCCTCGGCGATCCGCAGGCAGGCGCGCACCCCGCCGAGCGGCTGCACCTTGAGCACGGCGATGTCCGCGGCCTCGAGGTCGCGCACGCGGTAGGGGTCGGCGGCCCGACGGATCGACTCGTCGGCAGCGACGGGCACGCCCACGCGGCGGCGCACGGCGGCCAGGTCCTCGACGCTCGCGACCGGCTGCTCGACGTACTCCAGCCCACCCGCGGCGCGGTCCAGCGCGGCGACCGCGGCGACCGCGTCGTCGACCGACCAGCCGCCGTTGGCGTCGACGCGCACGGCGCCCCCGGCTCCCAGGGCGTCGCGCACCGCCTCGACCCGTGCCTGGTCGTCGCCCAGGGACTGGCCCGGCTCGGCGACCTTCACCTTCGCGGTCGCGCACCCGCCGGCGCGCACGATCGCGTGGGCCTGCTCGGGCCCGACGGCCGGGACGGTCACGTTGACCGGGACCCGGTCGCGCACGGGCGCCGGCCAGTCTCCCGCCGCGGCCTCCTCGGCGCAGCGCAGCCACGGCTCGGCCACCTCGGCGTCGTACTCCAGGAACGGGCTCCACTCCCCCCACCCGGCGGCGCCGCGCAGCAGCAGCCCCTCCCGGAGGGTGATCCCGCGGAAGCGGGTCCGCATCGGGATGCTGAAGACCTCGACGGCGCTCATGCGAGGTCCTGCAGCGTCAGCCGGTCGGGCTTGCCGTTGGCCAGCAGCGGCAGCGCGTCGAGGACGACGAGCTGGCGCGGCGCCCACGAGCGCGGGTGCCGCTCGGCCACGAAGTCGCGCGCCTCCTGCAGCGACAGGGAGCCGGCCACGAAGGCCACCACCCGGGTCCCCCACTCGTCGTCGGGGACGCCGAGCACCTCGGCCGCGGCGACGTCGGGGTGCTCGCGCAGGCGCGCGGCGACCGCGGCCGCAGGCACGTTGACGCCGCCGCTGATCAGCATGTCGTCGAGCCGGCCGAGCACCTGCAGGCGCCCGTCCTCATCGAGGCGGCCGGCGTCGTTGGTGAGGTACCAGCCGGCGACGAGCGTCTGCTCGGTCAGCTCGGGGTCGCCCTCGTAGCCGTCGAAGAGCGTGGGCCCGCCGATCCGGATCCGGCCGCCCTCGCCGAGCGCCACCGCCACGCCGTCCAGGGGCAGCCCGTCGTACACGCAGCCGCCGGCGGTCTCCGCGGCACCGTAGGTCGCGACCAGGTGCACGCCCTCGCCCTCGGCCCGACGGCGCAGTGCCGGGTCGATCGGGCCGCCGCCCAGCAGGACCGTGTGGCAGGTGCGCAGCGCGGCGACCTGGTCGGGATCCTCCAGCGCCCGGTGCAGCTGGGTGGGCACCATCGAGGTGAACCACGTCCCCTCGCGCGGCCAGTCTGCGCCGACCACCGGCTCGAAACCGGCGACGAGCGAGCGGCAGACGACCTGGAGCCCCGCGACGTACGTCGGCGGCAGGGTCAGCACCCAGCGGCCGGTGGCGCCCACGCGGCGCGCGCTCGCGTCGACGGAGGCCAGCACCGCGCGCCGCGACAGCAGCACCCGCTTGGGGCGCCCGGTCGACCCGGAGGTCTCGACGACCCAGGGATCCGGCTCGCCCGGAGCCTCCAGCCAGCGGCGGAGCGCGGCGAAGCCCGACTCACCGTTGTCCATGCGCACGACGGTAGTCGGATGTGATCCGGCACCCGCAGCCACGTCGGCCTCCCACTCCCGCCGCGCCGACCCGGCGCGCCCTGAGGTTGAATCACTGCTCGTGGCAACTCCCGCTCAGTGGCTCGCCGGCGCGCGGCCCCGCACCCTCCCCGCTGCCGTCTCGCCCGTCCTCGCCGGCACCGGCGTGGCGGCGTACGACGACGCGCTGGTGTGGTGGAAGGCGCTGCTCGCCCTGGTGGTGAGCCTCGCACTGCAGGTCGCGGTCAACTACGCCAACGACTACTCCGACGGCATCCGCGGCACCGACGACGAGCGGGTTGGCCCGATGCGGCTGGTCGGCTCCGGCGCGGCCTCCCCGGGCGCCGTGAAGCGTGCCGCCTTCCTCGCCTTCGGCGTGGCCGGTGCCGCCGGTCTGGCGCTCGCCGCGACCACCGCCTGGTGGCTGCTCGCCGTGGGCGCCGTCGCGGTCATGGCCGCCTGGTACTACACCGGCGGCAAGACCCCCTACGGCTACCTCGGCCTCGGCGAGGTCATGGTGTTCGTGTTCTTCGGGCTGGTCGCCGTGGTCGGGACGACGTACGTCCAGACCGAGAGGTGGCACTGGGCCGCGCTGTACGCCGGCGTGGGCGTGGGCGCACTCGCGTGCGCGATCCTGGTCGTCAACAACCTGCGCGATATCCCGAGCGACACCGTGGCCGGCAAGCGCACGCTCGCCGTACGTCTCGGTGCGGCCCGCACTCGCGGCCTCTTCGCGCTGCTCGTCCTCGCCGCCGCGGCCGCCGTCGTGGCCGTCGCCGCCGCCACCACCTGGTGGGCCCTGGTCGGCCTGGCCTTCCTGCCCATCGTGCTGCCCGCCCTACGCACCGTCCTCGCCGGCGCCGAGGGCCCCGCCCTCATCCCCGCCATCCAGCAGGTCGGCCTCTCCGAGCTCCTCTGGGCCGCCCTCGTCGCCGCCGCGCTCGTCGTGGGTGGGTAGCGGCTGAGCAGGGTTATCAGCAGATGCTGATAACCCTGTCCTTCTGGGCGGTTATTTCGCCCCAGAAGGACAGGGATCTCCCCAGAAGCTCCGCGTGCCTGCTGGCGCGTCGAGCAGTGATGGGCAGCCGGCGCCGGGTGCGGCGTACGCTTCAGGCATGTGGTTCCTGATCCTGGTCGCCCTGATCGTCGTCGGCGTCGTGGCCTACCGGATGCGCGTGCCGCTGCTGGCGCGGATCCTGGGCCAGTCCGAGGGCCGGGTCAACCGGCAGCTCAACCGCCGCAAGCGCTGACCGCTCGCCCGACCTAGGGCTGGTCGGAGGAGGGCAGGTCGTCGGCGTCCTCCTTGGTACGCATCTCCTCGAACCGCGCACTGGCCACGTTGGCGCGCGTCTCGACCCGGCGGGCGAACGCCTCGCGCGGCACGCTGAGGAGGAAGTAAGACCCGACGCCGCTGATGATGAACGCCATGACGACGGCCCAGACGATCGGGACCTCGTCGGAGACCGCGAACCAGATGCCGAAGACCAAAGCGAACGATCCGAGGAACAGGGCGAGGCGCAGACCGGTGTAGACGAGGAATTCCTTCACGTCTCCAGGGTAGTTCGTGGCCCTGCGTGACCAGGCGGGGCCTACTCTTGAGGCGTGCTCAAGTTCCTGCTCGTCGTGGCGATCTTCGCTGTGGCGGTCTACCTCGTCACCCGGCTTGCCCAGCAACGCGGCGCAGGCACCCGGCCGACCCTGCCCCGTCGCCGGCCGCCGGCCGCGCCCCCTCGGGTGATCGGACCCGACGACGACGAGGACTTCCTGCGCGATCTCGACCGCAAGCGACGCCACCCGGAGGACCCGGACGCCTAACGGCACCGCAGCTTCTGGGCCTTTCCCTGACGTTCTGGGCCGTTATTTCCCCCCAGAACGTCAGGTTTTTCAGCATCTGCTGGTAAACCTGCCAGCCTCAGGGCCGCGCCACCACCGTGACGATCTCGGCGTACGAGTGCTGGCTGGTGGTGGAGAAGAAGTTGATCCCGATGAAGTTGAACCACAAGGTGGCGACGCCGACGAGGGCGAGGATCGCGGCGTTGCGGCCCTTCCAGCCCGCGGTGGAGCGGGCGTGCAGGTAGGCGGCGTAGACGACCCAGGTGATGAACGCCCAGACCTCCTTGGGGTCCCAGTTCCAGTACGACGACCACGCCTCGTGCGCCCAGATGGGACCGGTGATGAGGACCGCGAAGGTCCACACCGGGAACGCGAAGGCGTGGATCCGGTACGACACCCGGTCCAGCGTCGGCAGCGACGGCACCCGCGCGAGCGGACCGGAGGTGGCCTCGCCGCGCCGGTCCTTGACCAGGTACGCCGCCGACAGGATGCCGCCGAGCGTGAACGCGCCGGTGGCGATCACGGCCGAGACCACGTGGATCACCAGCCAGTAGGAGTTGAGCGCCTCGGTCAGCGGGGTGACCTCGCTGTGCAGCCAGATCACCGAGACCATCAGCGTGCTGAGGACGAACGCGGTCACGATCGGCGCCATCCAGGCCAGGGCGAAGCGGCGGTAGAGCACCAGGTACATCACCGTCACCACGAAGGTGCCGGACACCGTGAACTCGTACATGTTGCCCCACGGGACCCGGTTGGGGTCGGCCGCGAGGCCGCGGGCCAGCAGCGCCACGAAGTGCACGGCGCCGGCCAACCCGGTGAGCAGCAGCCCCAGGCGGCCGAACATGGCGACCCGGCGCTCCCGGTCCGCGGCGCGGTCCGGCCCGGTCTCGACGGCGACGGCGCCCTCGGACGCGGCACCTGCGGACGCGCGCGCCGGCGCGGGCTCGCGCAGCGACGCCCACTCCACCAGGTGCGCCAGCAGGGCCAGGAAGTAGACGATCCCGGCTACCGCGACGGCCTGGTCGCTGAGGTTCTCCCACGCTGCGTCGGTCATGTGTCGGCCTTCTCCTCGTCGTGCGGTACGGCGGTCTGCAGGTCCGCGACCAGCTCCTCGAGCACCGGGACCACGTCCCCGCCACCGGAGCGGTCGAGCGCCGCGACCTCCACCATCGTGACAGCCCCCTCGCGACGGGCGCGAACCCAGACCCGACGCGGTCGGATGAACAGCGACCCGAGCAGCCCGACCAGCGCGAGGACGACGCCGGCGAGCGCGACCTCCTTGCCCGGGCTCTGACTGAACTGGATGCGCGTCCAGGGCCGCACCTCGTCGAAGGTCACGGTCCCGAGCCCGTCGGGCAGGGTCGCGGTCTCACCGAGGCCGAGGTCGAGCCGCAGCGGCTTCCCCTCGTCGTTCAGGACCTGCTGGGCTGCGTCCTTGTCGAGGTCGTAGACCGACTGCGGCCCCGAGTCGAGACCCAGGTCCCCGGTGTAGACCTGCATCGAGATCAGCGGGTTGGCGTCGTTGGGGTAGATCGTCGCGGGGTTGCCGTCGATCAGCTGGAAGGTGGGGTAGAACAGCCCCTCCAGCCCGATCTGCCCGGTCGGCGAGTCGGGGACCTTGACCACGCCGAACGACAGGAACGACTGGTCCTGCGGCAGGAACGGCACCGGCCCGCTGAACACCTCCTCGCCGTTGCCGTCCTTGACGGTGATGACCGGCGCGTACCCGTGACCGATCAGGAAGACGTCGGTGTCGCCGACGCTGAGCGGGTGGTTGACCCGCAGGTCGTAGGTCTTCTCCTCGGCCGTCGGCGACTCGCGGTAGGTCAGCCCCGCCTTGAACGCGCGCGCCAGCACGCCGCGCCGAGGGGTGTTCTGCCACTCGACGTCGAAGTCGTCGAAGGTGAAGACGAACGGGTCCATCTGGTCGGCCGAGAAGAGCTGTCCGGGCTCGAAGTCGTCGTACTGGGTGAGGGTGTTGGTGAAGGTCGAGCCCTCGACGATGATCGCGCCGCCGCGGAAGCCGAACAGTGAGCCGGCTGCGAACGCGACCAGCACGACCACCACCGACAGGTGGAAGAGCAGGTTGCCGACCTCGCGGAGGTAGCCGCGCTCGGCGCTGACCGCATCGGTCCCCGGCTCGGCCGGCCGGAGCCGGTAGCCGCGCTTCTTCAGCGCCGCCCGCGCGCGGTCCAGCACCTGGTCGACCGGCGCGTGGGTGTCGTACGACGTGTGGTCGGGCAGCCGGGTCAGGTTGCGCGGCGCCGCGGGCGGAGCGGCCCGGATCGCGCGCAGGTAGACGAAGGTGCGCGGGATGATGCAGCCCACCAGGGAGATCATGAGCAGCAGGTAGATGGCCGAGAACCACGCGGAGTCGTAGACCGAGAACAGCTGGAGCCGCTCGTAGATGGGGGTGAGCGTCGGGTGCTCGTCCTGCCAGCGCGCCGTCTTCGAGGAGTCGACGCCCTCCTGCGGGATGATCGAGCCCGGCACCGCCGCGAGCGCCAGCAGCAGCAGCAGGATCAGCGCCGTCCGCATGGAGGTGAGCTGGCGCCACAGCCAACGGCCGAGCTCGCGGGGGGTGAGCTCGCCGGAGCGCCGCTCGGGCGCCTTGGGGGGCAGGGTCGTGGTCACACGCCCACCTCGAAGTCGCTGTAGAGCTCGCTCTGCACCCACGTGACCGCCGTGTCCCACCAGCCCGTCACGAGCAGGACGCCGACCGCGACCAGCATCAGCCCGCCGATGCGGGTCACCCAGGCCTGGTGGCGGCGTACGAACGCGATCGCGCCCAGCGCCCGGCTGTAGAGCAGCCCCACGACGACGAACGGGATCCCGAGCCCGAGCGCGTAGACGCCCGAGAGCAGCGCGCCCCGCCCGGCGGTGGCCTCGTTGAACGACAGCGCGCTGATGGCCCCGAGCGTCGGGCCGATGCACGGCGTCCAGCCGAGGCCGAACAGCACGCCGAGCAGCGGGGCCGCCGCCAGCCCGACGGCCGGCACCCGGTGGACGCGCCACTCGCGCTGCAGGAACGGCACCAGCCCGGCGAAGGCCAGGCCGAACAGGATGGTGAGGATGCCGAGGCCGATCGTGATCTCGTCCTGCCAGGTCCGCAGCCAGTAGCCGACCGACCCGATCGCCGTCCCGATCGCCACGAAGACGGCGGCGAACCCGAGCACGAACAGCACGGAGCCGAGCACCATCCGCCCGCGACGCGAGTCGCCCTCACCCGAGGCGAGGTCCGCGCCGGACAGGCCCGTGGCATAGGAGAGGTAGCCGGGCAGCAGCGGGATCACGCACGGCGAGAAGAAGGAGACCAGCCCGGCCACCAGGGCGACCGGCAGGGCGAGGGCGAGCGAGCCGCCGGCGGCCTGCTCCTGGAACCAGTCACCCATCGGCGGCCGCGGCTCCCTCGACCAGGGCCTCGAGCGTGGTGCGTGACGGGATGGGCCCGCTGACGAGCGACGCCACGCGGCCCTCGCGGTCCAGGACGACCGTGCTGGGCATCGAGCGCGGGAAGTAGCGAGTGCCGAAGGCGAGCAGGGTCTCGCTGCCGGGGTCGTGGATGGAGGGGTAGGTGACGCCGTACTTGGTCTCGAAGGTCCGCGCCTCCGCCTCGCTGCTGTTGCGGATGTTGATGCCGACGAACGTCGCGTCCAGCTCCTCGGACGCCTCGACCAGCATCGGCATCTCGCTGCGACAGGGAGCGCACTGGGACCACCAGACGTTGACGACGACCACCTCGCCGCGCAGGTCGTCGAGGGCGAGCTCCTCACCGTCGAGCGTCGTCCCCGACAGCTCGATCGGCGACTCCCGCTCCTCGACGGCCACCTCGGCCACGTTGTTGCCCTTGGCTCCCGGCACGTAGTCGCCGTCACCGGTCCCCTGCAGTCCCGAGCAGCCGGCGGTCAGCCCCGCCGTCAGCAGGGTGACGAGGAGCGGTGCGGCGATGCGGCGAAGCGAGGACATGTCAGGGCCGGTGCTCCTCGGGGGCGCCGCCGGCCGAGAACGGCGCCTTCTTGTCCGCGGTCGGGATCAGGTCGCCGGCCGGTTCGCTGTAGGAGACCTGGGTGAGCCGGTCGCCCACGAAGTGCAGCGAGGTGAGCGAGGTCAGCGTGCACTGCCGCGAGCGCGGGTCGTGGAGGAACGAGCGCTTCTCGGCGTGCAGACGGGTGATCCAGATCGGCAGCTGGTGCGACACCAGGACGGCCTCGTGCCCGGCCGCCGCCTCCCGGGCGTCACGGACCGCGGACATCATCCGGGCGACGACCTCGCGGTAGGGCTCCCCCCACGAGGGCTTCCAGGGGTTCCACAGGTAGCGCCAGTTCTTGGGGTTCTTCAGAGTGCCGTCGCCCTGCCCGAAGCGCTTGCCCTCGAAGACGTTGGTGGACTCGATGATCCGCTCGTCGGTCACGATCTCCAGGCCGCGCACCACCGCCAGCGGCTGCGCCGTCTCCTGGGCCCGCTCGAGCGGCGAGACCCGCAGGTGCACGATGTCGCGCCCCTTGATCGAGTCGGCGACCTTCTCCGCCATCTGCTTGCCCAGCTCGGAGAGGTGGAAGCCGTCGCGCCGGCCGTAGAGCACGCCGTCGGGGTTGTGGACCTCCCCGTGGCGCATCAGGTGGACGATCGTGTCGGGGGTCTGGCTCATCGGTCTCCTCGGGAGGCGGCGGCCGCTTCGGCCGCGGCGGGCAGGGCGTCGAGCACGGTCTGAACGGCACGATCATCGTGCGCGGAGGAGAGGAACCACGTCTCGTACGCCGACGGCGGCAGGTAGACCTGGCGCTCGAGCATCGCGTGGAAGAAAGCGGCGTACGCGACCGTGTCGGTGCGCGAGGCGTCCGCGAAGTCTCGCACGGGGCCGTCGCCGGGGTCGGTGAAGAACACCGAGAACATGGTGCCCGTGCTCTGCACGACGTGCGGCACGCCGGCCGCGGTGAGCGCGGCGGCGGTCGCCTCCTTGACGGTGTGCGCGGCGGCGCCGATGTGGGCGTACACCTCGTCGGTCGCCAGGCGCAGCGTGGTGAGCCCCGCGGTGGTCGCGATCGGGTTGCCCGAGAGCGTCCCGGCCTGGTAGACCGGCCCGTCCGGCGAGAGCTGGGACATGACGTCGGCGCGACCGCCGAACGCCGCCGCGGGGAAGCCGCCGCCCATGACCTTGCCGAACGTCACGAGGTCGGGGCGCCAGCCCTCGACCGCGCCGTCCAGACCCCATTGGCCCTGGCGCGAGGCGCGGAACCCGGTCATGACCTCGTCGCTCACGAACAGCGCGCCGTGGCGCGTGCAGGTCTCGGCGAGGAAGCGGTTGAAGCCGGGCTCGGGCGGCACGATGCCCATGTTGCCCGGGGCGGCCTCGGTGACCAGGCAGGCGATGCGGTCGCCGTGCTCGGCGAAGGCGGCCTCGACGGCGCCCCGGTCGTTGTAGGGCAGCACCAGGGTCAGGGCAGTGGACGACTCGGGCACGCCCGGCGTCCCCGGCGTCGCGAACGCGACTCCTGAGGGGCCGGGGGACGAGGCGTCGCGAAGGGTGGCCAGGCCGGAGCCGGCGGAGGCCAGGAGGGAGTCGACGTGCCCGTGGTAGCAGCCGGCGAACTTCACCACGACGTCGCGACCGGTGAACCCGCGTGCGAGCCGGATGGCCGACATGGTGGCCTCGGTGCCGGAGGAGACGAACCGCACCCGCTCGACCGGCGCCCGGGCGACGATCTCCTCGGCCAGCAGCACCTCGGGCTCGGTGGGGGTGCCGTACGACGTGCCCCGGCCGACCGCGGCCAGCACCGCGGCCTGGACCTCCGGGTGGGCGTGGCCCAGGAGCATCGGCCCCCACGAGCAGATCAGGTCGACGTACTCGTGGCCGTCGACGTCGGTCAGCCAGGCGCCCGCAGCGGAGCGGATGAAGCGCGGTGTGCCTCCGACGGCGTTGAACGCCCGCACCGGGGAGTTGACGCCCCCGGGCGTGACTGCACGCGCGCGCGCGAAGAGCGCGGCGGACTCGGGTGCTGGGGGGATGCTCACGCCTGCCATTGTCGCCGAGAGGGCCAACGAACGGGCATCGCCGCCCGCTCGTCCCCGGGCGCGGAGTGACGCATTCCACTTCACCCGGTGTACGTCGTCACGGAACGGGCGCATACTCGTTTCATGCTCGGCGGCGTCGCCGCCACCGTGCGAAGCACGCCTCGCGAGGCGTAACTGGGTGTCACAACATTCGTTGGATTGGAACAGCATGCGGGTGGGAAGCATGGCTGCAACCAAGGGGAGAGAAATGTCCGCCAAGCGATTCGGTCGCCTGCAGAAGGCCACGGCGATCCTGCCGCTCGCCCTGCTCTCGGCCGCCTGGACCGCCAGCCTCGCCGGTGTCGGCCCGACCACGGTCTCGGCCACGACGTCGCAGGAGGGCGAGTCGCTGCCCGACGGGACCAGTGTCCCGACCGACGCGATCGAGGCCCCCGCCTCCGTGACCGCCGGCAGCGGCCTCGGCGGCGCGGTCGACGGCAACGCCGCGCAGATCATCGCGACCTCCTCCACCAACGGCATCCCCTCGGCGGCCCTGGCCGCCTACATGCGCGCCGAGACCGTCATCAACTCCGCCGACAAGGCCTGCCGCCTGCCCTGGCAGCTGGTCGCCGCGATCGGCCGCGTGGAGTCCAACCACGGCCGCTACGGCGGCAACACGCTCACTGACGACGGTGTCGCGACGCCCGGCATCTTCGGCGTGCCCCTCAACGGCAAGAAGAACACGGCGGTCATCCGCGACACCGACGCCGGCCTCTACGACCAGGACCAGGCCTTCGACCGGGCCATCGGCCCCATGCAGTTCATCCCCTCGACCTGGTCGGTGGTCGGCGTGGACGCCGACGGCGACGGCCAGCGCAACCCCCAGGACATCGACGACGCGGCCCTGGCCTCGGCCGTCTACCTCTGCTCGGGCAACGACGACCTCGGCACCCTCGGCGGCCAGCGGGCCTCGGTCTACCGCTACAACCATTCGACGGCGTACGTCGACCTGGTGCTGTCGATCATGGATGCCTACATGTCCGGCGACTACACCTCGGTCCCCAACTCCACCTCCTCGGCAGGCCGCATCGTCCCCGACCCGGGCTACTCCGGCGGCCAGGGCTCCAGCGGCGGACAGGGCGGCAAGCTGAACGACGGCGGTGGCAAGGCGGGCGGCCCCACCCCGGCCCCCCCGACCCCGACCGAGCCGGCCGCGCCCGAGCCCAGCGACAACGGCGGCGGCAACGCAGGCGGCGGCGGCAACGGAGGCGGCGGCATCCCGACGCAGGTGCCGAGCCCGTCACTGCCTCCCGTGACCATTCCGCCGCTGCCCTCGACCTCGGTGCCGCCCGTGGACCAGGTCCTGACCTTGGCTCAGGCGCTGGTCCAGTGCGCGCTCGACGGTCTCGTGGACAACCCGCTGGTCAACAACGACAGGTTCGACCAGTGCGTGAAGAACTACACCACCTGACCCGGCCCCGGCCCTGAATGCGGTGACGTGTCGATCCAGAAGCGCAGCTTGCGGCCGCGGGTGTCCTCGTAGACGCCCCCGTTGACCTCGATGGTGCGGCGTGAGGCCTCGTTGTCGTCGTCGCACGTGACCAGGACCCGGTCCAGACCCAGCTCGCCCGCCCGTCGTACGGCGAGAGCCAGCGCACGTGAGGCGTGGCCCTCACGCCGCCGCGACGGCCGCACCGAGTAGCCGATGTGCCCGCCCTGCTCGAGCAGCCAGTCGTTGAGCCGGTGCCTCAGGGCCAGGAAGCCGACGAGGCTCTCCGGGTCGCCGTCGGTGATCCAGTAGTAGTCGCTCGGCACCAGCCCCCCGGGCAGGGGCTCGACAGGCTCGGCGGCCTGGCGCAGCCAGTCCACCACCGCCTGGCACCCGCTCTCGCGCAGGTCACGCCAGCCGCCCGGGAAGTGCCAGTCGCCGGAGCCGTGCATCGTCTCGGTCCCGAAGTCGCGCACGGTCTCAGCCCAGCTCGCGCACAGGCGGACGTCGGGGACGATGAGAGCCGTCATGGGCCCATCGTAGAAGTGGAACGTGTTCTAGACTCCGCCGGTGACCGGATATGTGAGGGACAACCTGGAGCCGGCCGAGATCGAGCGACAGCGGCGGCTCTACGAGCCCTTCACGCAGAGCGTGCGCGAGCTCCTCGACGCCGCGATCCGGACCACCGTCGACGACGACGAGATCCGCCGTGCCCAGGCCGACATCGAGGCGGTGGTCGCCCGGCTTCGCACCAGCCAGCTCGACGGCCCGTACGGCGTGCGGTTCGGCGCCGAGGGCCGCGGGCGCCCCTGGGGCAACACGGTTGTGGGCGTACGCAATGCGGCCGCGCCGCCGCTGCTGATCGACCACGACGACGAGGGCCGGGCCTGGGCCGACTTCCACCTCGGCGCCGCCTACGAGGGCCCTCCCGGCCTGGTGCACGGGGGCGTCTCGGCGATGGTCCTGGACCAGATGCTCGGCGAGGCCGCCGGCGCCGGCGGCAAGCCGGGCATGACCGCCACCCTCACCCTGCGCTACCGCCGCGGCACCCCGCTGGGCGACCTGCGCGCCGAGTCGTGGATCGAGCGCAGCGAGGGCCACAAGACCTGGGCCAAGGGCCATCTCCTCAGCCCCGAGGGCATCACCGTCGAGGCCGAGGGCCTCTTCATCCTCCCCCGCTGGGCCCGCGACGCGATCGCGAGACGCGAGGCCGACCGACCGACCCCTCGGTACTTCGAGTAGCCGTGCCCGGCGGCGTCAGACGCGGTCGCCGGTCTTGACCCCCCGCTCGCCGGAGTCGCTGAGTCGCGACTCCTCGAGGGCCTGCTGCTCGAGCTCGTGGCGGCGGCTCTCGTCCAGCAGCTCGCGCGCGGCGTCGTAGGCACCGGGGGCGGAGACCAGGTCGGTGGCGCCGTGGCGGAGTCGGCCGAGCGCCGCCCGGGCGAAGATCTGCTGCTCGGTGGTGGTGCGCTCCGAGCGACCCCGGCCCAGGAACGACACGAACCAGTGCAGGACGGCCGTGACCCGGTTCTTGAACCCGGTGATGTAGACGAGGTGCACGGCCAGCCACATGAGCCAGGCGAGGATGCCGGTGAGCCGGAGCTTGCCGACCATCGCTACGGCACGGAAGCGACTGATGATCGCCATGGAGCCCTTGTCGCGGTACTTGAACGGCGCCTGCGCGGGCTTGCCCTTGAGCCGGCCGTCGATCTCGTTGGCGGCGTACTTGGCACCCTGGATCGCCACCTGGGCGACTCCGGGGAGGTTGTCGAGCGAGATCATGTCGCCCACGACGAAGACCTCCGGGTGGCCCGGGAGCGTCAGGTCGGGGTTGACCCCGATGCGCCCGGCGCGGTCGAGCGGGGCCCCGGTCTGCTCGGCGAGGGTCCTGCCGAGGGGGCTGGCCTGGACGCCGGCGGCCCAGATCTTGGTGACGGTGTTGATGCGCTCGATGCGCCCGTCCTTGTACCTGACCTCCAGCCCGCGCTCATCGACGTCGGTGACCATGGCTCCGAGCTGGACCTCGACGCCGAGCTTCTCGAGCTCGCGGGAGGTCCAGGCGCCCAGCTTGGCGCCGAACGGCGGCAGCACCTGCGGCGCCGCGTCCAGGAGCACCACCCGGGCGGTCCGAGTGTTGATGGCGCGGAAGTCGCGCCTGAGCGTGCGGTGGGCCAGCTCGGCGATCTGACCGGCCATCTCGACGCCCGTGGGGCCCGCGCCGACCACCACGAACGTCAGCAGGTGGTCGACGTTGTCGCCGCGCTTGGCACCCAGCTCGGCCATCTCGAACGCGCCGAAGATCCGCCCGCGCAGCTCGAGGGCGTCGTCGATGCTCTTCATGCCGGGGGCGTACTCGGCGAACTGGTCGTTGCCGAAGTAGGACTGGCCCGCGCCGGCGGCCACGATCAGCGAGTCATAGGGCAGCGTGATGTCGCGGCCCAGGACCTGCGAGGTGACCTCCTGGCGCTCGAGGTCGATGCCGGTGACCTCCCCGAGGAGGACCTGGACGTTCTTCTGCCCGCTCAGCACCTCGCGGGTCGGGGGCGCGATCTCCCCTTGGGACAGGATCCCGGTCGCGACCTGGTACAGCAACGGCTGGAACAGGTGGTGGGAGGTCTTGGCCACCATCGTGATGTCCACGTCGGCTCGGCGCAGCGCCTTGGTGCCGAACAACCCGCCGAACCCCGAGCCGACGACCACGACCCGGTGTCGCTGGGGCGTACTCCCCTGCGTCGTTGTGGTCTCCATCTGGCCCATCCCCTTCGCTCGCTTCTCTCCTACCATTGTCCTGCGGTCCGGCCGGTGGTGACGAATCCCGAGGCGATCCGACACCTTCCAGTGTGCTCGCCCGCTGGCGACGGCCCCGCTAGACCACCTGTGCCCGTTAGCGAATTTTTCAACGACACAGGTTTGGTGCCGGCATCGCCGGGGTAAACCTGCCGACAATGGCCCGAGCCTGCCCAGAACCCCGTCGGAGATAACACGTGCCGTTGAACCGGCCTGCCCTGTCCTTGGGCAGTGGACCCCGAGGTGTGCAAGACGCGCGCCGGTGGGTGGTCGCGACCTGCGTGGACATCGACCGCTCCGACCTGATCGAGTGCGCCGAGCTGGGCGTGTCCGAGCTCGTCACCAACGCCCTGCTCCATGGTGCCCCCCCGATCCAGGTGCGCGTGCGGGGCACCTGGGAGCACCCGCGGGTGGAGGTGCGCGACGGCTCGACCACGCCTCCGCTGCTGCCGTCGATCACCGAGCCCACCGACGAGGACGACCTGCTGCTGACCTTCGGCCGCGGCCTGAGCATCGTGGCGCGCAGCGCGGACGCCTGGGGCGCGGAGATCGAGGAGGACGGCAAGATCGTCTGGTTCAACCCGGCCCCGGTCTTCTCCGAGGACGACGGGGTCGAGGGCGTCATCACCGGCATCGCCCGCGAGGGTCGCTCGCTGTCGGACTCCCCCGACATGATCGAGTTCGAGATCCGCGACGTCCCGCTCAAGGCCTACGTCGCCTTCCACCGGCACTACCGGGAGCTGCGCCGCGAGGTGCGGCTGCTGGCCCTGGCCCACGAGGCCGACTACCCGCTCGCCAAGAACCTCTCCGACCTGTTCGGCTCGCTCGAGCAGCCCCTCCACGACGGGATGGGGGCCGGCCAGATCGAGGCGGCCCTCGAGGCCGGCAGCACCACGACCGACGTCCACGTGATCATGGAGCGCTCCTCGGCCAAGCTGATCGGCCGGTTCATGGAGCTGCTCGACCTCGCCGACGCGTTCTGCCGCGAGGAGCGGCTGCTGTCCCTGGCCCGCACCGAGGAGCAGCAGCAGTTCCAGGAGTGGTTCCTGGGCGAGTTCGTGCGGCAGGCCAACGGCGAGGAGTCGCTGCCGTGGCGCGGGTCCAGCGACCCGTCGGTGCGACAGACCTCCCTGTCCTGAGCCTCGAGGCACCCAGGCCGGGTCAGGCGTAGCCGAGCTCGTGCAGGCGCTCGTCGTTGATCCCGAAATGGTGGGCGACCTCGTGGACGACGGTGATCCGCACCTCCTCGACCAGCTCGGCCTCGTCGGCGCACATGTCCAGCAGCGGTCCGCGGAAGACGAAGATCCGGTCGGGCAGCTCCGCGCCGGTCGTCCACTCGCGCTCGGTGAGGGCGACCCCGTCATAGAGGCCCAACAGGTCGTCGGGCTCGCCCTCGGGCGGCTCGTCCTCGACGAGGACCACCAGGTTGCGCACCAGCGTCGCGAGCTCGTCGGGGATCCCGTCCAAGGCCTGATCGACGAGCTCGTCGAAGCGCTCCGGCTCCATCTCGATCGGCACGCCGCCATTGTGCCCGAAGGCCGTCCGCGAGCTCGGCGCGCGGTGCGGATCCCCGGCACGCACAGACGCCCCGGACCGTGATGGTCCGGGGCGTCTCTCTGCGACCCCGACGGGACTCGAACCCGCGGCCTCCGCCGTGACAGGGCGGCGCGCTAACCAACTGCGCTACGGGGCCAGGTGTGGTGCTCTGGTGCTGCTCGCTGCGGCTCGGCCGAAGCGCTGGAACTCTAACCCATCGATGCGAGCAGGTCCCAATCCGGGACCCGCGCCGCACCCCCAACGGGATTCGAACCCGTGCTACCGCCGTGAAAGGGCGACGTCCTAGGCCGCTAGACGATGGGGGCCTTGCTGCCGGGCCAGCATAGGGCCGCGCACGATCGGCCTCCAAAGTGCCGCCCCGGAGCGGCCCGGAGCGCGCCCGGACCGTGTCGTGGTCTCGCTTTCGCCCCCGCCCGGGGCCTCCTGTAGGGTTTCGGTCGCTTGGCCAGGTAGCTCAGTTGGTACGAGCGTCCGCCTGAAAAGTGGAAGGTCGGCGGTTCGACCCCGCCCCTGGCCACCGGCAACCGAAGCCCCCGTCGCACGCGACGGGGGCTTCGGCGCTCAGAGGCGCTCGAGGATCGTCACGTTGGCCTGGCCGCCGCCCTCGCACATCACCTGCAGGCCGTAGCGGCCGCCCGTGCGCTCGAGCTCGTAGAGCAGCGTCGTCATCAGCCGGGTGCCGGTGGCCCCGATGGGGTGGCCGAGGGCGATGCCGCCGCCGTTGACGTTGGTCCTCGCGAGGTCGGCGCCGGTCTCCTTGGCCCAGGCCAGGACGACGGAGGCGAACGCCTCGTTGACCTCGAACAGGTCGATGTCGTCGATGCTCATCCCGGTCCGCTCGAGGGCTCGGCGAGTGGCCGGGATCGGACCGGTGAGCATCCAGACCGGGTCGTCGGCGAGCACGCTGAGATGGTGGATGCGGGCCCGCGGGGTGAGCCCGTGGTCGGCGAGCGCGCGCTCGGAGGCGAGCAGCATGACGCTGGCGGCGTCGCTGATCTGCGAGGCGACGGCCGCGGTGATCCGCCCGCCCTCGGCGAGCGGCCTCAGGCCGGCCATCCGCTCGCGGGTGGTGTCGCGGCGTGGCCCCTCGTCGACCTCGAGCCCGGCCAGCGGCTCGATCTCTCGGGTGAAGCGCCCCTCGTCGGTGGCCAGGATCGCCCGCTGGTGGCTCTCGTAGGCGAAGGCCTCCATGTCGTCGCGGGAGATGTCCCACCTCTCCGCGATCATCTCGGCGGAGCGGAACTGCGACACCTCCTGGTCGCCGTACCGGGCCTGCCAGCCGGGCGACTCCGCGAACGGCGTCGTGAACCCGAACTGCCGGCCGACCACCATGGCCGAGGAGATCGGGATCGCCGACATGTTCTGGACGCCGCCGGCCACGATCAGGTCGGCGGTCCCCGACATCACGCCCTGGGCCGCGAAGTGGACGGCCTGCTGGCTGGAGCCGCACTGCCGGTCGATGGTCACCCCGGGCACGTGCTCGGGGAGGCCGGCGACCAGCCAGGCCGTCCGCGCGACGTCGCCGGCCTGGGAGCCGATCGTGTCGCAGCAGCCGAGGATGACGTCGTCGACGGCGCCCGGGTCGACGCCGCTGCGGCGCATGAGCGCGGCCAGCGCGTGGCCACCGAGGTCCGCGGAGTGGACGCCGGCGAGCGCGCCGCCGCGACGGCCGACGGGCGTGCGGACGGCGTCAACGATGTAGGCCTCAGGCACGGGGTCCTCCGCTGCTGGTCGGTCTCACGGGTGCTGGCTGCTGACGGACACGACCTCGCCGGTGAGGTACGACGAGTACCCGCTGGCGAGGAAGACCATGACGTTGGCGATCTCCCACGGCTCGGCGGCGCGACCGAACGCCTCACGGCCCTGGAGCTCGGCCAGCAGCTCGTCGCTGGTGACCTTGGCGAGGAAGGGGTGCATCGCCAGGCTCGGGGAGACGGCGTTGACCCGGATGCCGTGCTCGGCCAGGTCCATCGCGGCGGTGCGGGTCAGGGCCATGACGCCGGCCTTGGCGGCGGCGTAGTGCGCCTGGCCCTCCTGGGCGCGCCAGCCGATGACCGAGGCGTTGTTGACGATCACGCCCTTCGTGCCCCGCTCGACCATGCGCCGCCCCGCGGCGCGCACACACCGGAAGGTGCCGGTCAGCGTGACGTCCAGGACCAGGGACCACTGCTCGTCGGTCATCTCGAGGATCGAGGCGGTGCCGCCCAGGCCGGCGTTGTTGACCATCACCTCGACGCCGCCGAACGGCTCGGCGGCGTCGAGCAGCGCCTGCACGTCGTCCTCCCGGGTCACGTCGCACGCGACCGAGACCACGCGGTCGGGGCCGAACTCCGCGCCCAGCGCCTGGGCCGCCTCGGCCAGGCGGCGCTCATGGGTGTCGCCGATAACGAGCCCGGTCGCCCCCTCCTCCAGGACCTTGCGCGCGACCGCGGCGCCGATCCCCGCCCCGGCCGCCGCGGTGACCACCACGGTGCGCCCGGCCAGCAGCCCGTGGCCCGGCACGTAGTCGGGCGCGCTCTGTCCGGGTCGGGCCGAGGTCATCCGCGAGGCTCCTTCGGTAGGCCGAGCACCCGCTCGGCGATGATGTTGCGCTGGATCTCGTCGGAGCCGCCGTAGATCGTGTCGGCCCGGCTGAACAGGAACAGCGTCTGCAGGTCCCCCAGACCGTACGGTGCCTCGACGGTGAGCCCCTCCCCGCCGAGGACGTCCATGGCGAGCTCGCCCAGGTCGCGGTGCCACCGGGACCACAGGAGCTTGGACACCGAGGCCTCGGGGCCCCGCGAGCCGGCGTCGTACGCGCTCAGCGTGCGCAGCGCGTGGGTGCGCATCACCTCGAGCCCGAGCCGGGCGCGCGCGATCCGGTCGGCGATGACCGGGTCGTCGAACGCCCCGGTGCGCCGGGCCTCGGCGACCACGCGGTCGAGCTCGCGGGCGAAGCGGACCTGCTGGCCGATCGTGGAGACGCCGCGCTCGAAGCCGAGCGTCGCCATCGCGACCCGCCAGCCGTCGCCCGGATCGCCCACGACAAGGCCCGCCTCGGTCTCGGCGCCATCGAAGAAGACCTCGTTGAACTCCGAGGTCCCGGTCAGCTGCAGGATGGGGCGCACCTCGACCCCGGGCTGGTCCATCGGCACCAGGAGGTAGGAGAGGCCGGCGTGCCGCTGGGAGCCGGGCTCGGTGCGGGCCACGACGAAGCACCAGTCGGCGACGTGGGCCAGCGAAGTCCAGACCTTCTGCCCGTGAAGCACCCAGCGCTCGCCCTCGAGCCGCGCCTTGGTGCGCACGCCGGCGAGGTCGGAGCCGGCGCCGGGCTCGGAGTAGCCCTGGCACCACAGCTCGGTCACGTTCACGATGCCGGGCAGGAAGCGGGCGCGCTGCTCGTCGGTGCCGAGCGCGATGAGCGTGGGACCGAGCAGCTCCTCGCCCAGGTGGTTGACGGTCGCCGGTGCGTTGGCCCGCGCGTACTCCTCGTGGAAGATCACCTGCTGGAAGAGGCTCAGCCCCCGTCCGCCGTACCGCTCCGGCCAGCCCAGGCAGGTCCACCCCCCAGCCGCGAGGTGCCGGTTCCAGGCGAGCCGCTCCTCGTGGGCCTCGTGCTCGCGTCCGGACCCTCCCCGGCCCTTGAGCGCCGCGTACTCCCCGACCAGGTTCTCCGCCAACCAGGCCCGGACCTCCTCGCGGAACGCCTCGTCGGCGGCGGAGTGGGTCAGGTCCATGCCTCGCACCGTACCAAACCAAGCACTTGTTTGGTACGGTGCGAAGCATGACCGACCCGGCCCCCGTGGAGCTCACCGAGGCCGAGGAGGCGTTCCGCGTCGAGGCGCGCGGGTGGCTGGCCGAGCACAGCCCCGGGCGGCTACCGTCGATGGACACCCCCGAGGGCGCGGCCGCGCACCGGGACTGGGAGCGGACGCTGGCGCAGGCCCGCTGGTCGGTCGTGGCCTGGCCCGAGGAGTACGGGGGCCGCGACGCCTCGCTGACCGAGTGGGTGCTCTTCGAGGAGGAGTACTACCGCAGCGGCGCACCGACCCGGATCGCCCAGAACGGCATCACGCTGCTGTCCCCCATCCTCTTCAGCCACGGCACCCCCGAGCAGCAGGCCCGCTACCTGCAGCCGATGACCGACGGCACCGAGGTGTGGGCCCAGGCGTGGTCCGAGCCCGAGGCCGGCAGCGACCTGGCCGGGATCCGCAGCCGGGCCGAGCGCGACGACGAGCGCGGCGGCTGGGTGCTCAACGGGCAGAAGACCTGGAGCTCGCGGGCGCCGTTCGCGGATCGCGGGTTCGGGCTCTTCCGCAGCCACCCGGACGCCGAGCGCCACCGGGGCCTGACCTACTTCCTCTTCCCGCTGGATGGCGAGGGCGTCACCGTGCGGCCGATCGCCCAGCTCGACGGCGATCCCGGCTTCGCGGAGATCTTCTTCACCGACGTCTTCGTGCCCGACTCCGACGTGCTCGGCGGGGTGGGCGACGGCTGGCGGGTGGCCATGAGCACGGCCGGCAATGAGCGCGGTCTCTCGCTGCGCGCGCCGGGACGGTTCCTGGCGGCGGCCGACCGGCTGCTGGCGCTGTGGAGCGAGCGGGGCGCGGACGCCCCCCACCTGCGTGACCGCGTGGTCGACGCCTGGATCGGCACCCAGGCCTACCGGCTCTACACCTGGGCCACGGTCGACCGGCTGCAGGACGGCGGCGAGCTCGGCGCCGACGGCAGCGTCAACAAGCTCTTCTGGTCCGAGCTCGACGTCGACCTCCACGAGACCGCGCTCGAGCTGCTCGGCCCCGACCAGGAGCTGCGCGGCGAGGGAGCATCGGGCGCGTGGGCCGACGACTACCTGTTCGCGCTGGGCGGGCCGATCTACGCCGGCACCAACCAGATCCAACGCAACATCGTCGCCGAGCGCCTGCTGGGCCTGCCGCGCGGCGATCGGAGAGCCGGCGCATGAGGTTCGGGCCCTCCGCGGAGCAGCGCTCCTTCGGTCAGGCCGTGGAGTCGCTGCTGTCCGCGGCCGACGTCCCCGCCGCGCGACGCTCCTGGGCGGCCGGCGACCCTGCGGCCGGTCAGGCCCTGTGGGGCCGGCTGGCCGAGCTCGGCGTGACCGCCCTCGGCGTCCCCGAGGAGCTCGGCGGCATCGGCGGCACCCCGCTGGACCTGGTCGTCGCGCTCGACCCCATCGGCTACCACGGCATCCCCGGGCCGGTCGTCGAGTCGCTCGCCGTCGCCCCGATCCTGCTGGCCGGCACCTCCGAGAGCGGGCTGCTCGAGCGGGTCGCCGAGGGCGACGCCCGGGTCACGTTCGCGCTGCCGCCGCACACGCCGTACGCCGTGGACGCCGACCGCGCCACCCACGTGTTCCTCGCCGCCGACGGGATCCTCTCGCGGGCGACGGTCGCACGCGCGCTCACGTCGGTCGACCCGGCCCGGCGACTCGCCGAGGTCCGTGCCACCGACGAGGTCGGAGCCGTCGGCGCGGCCACGGCCACCCGTGCCCTGGACCACGCGGCGCTGGCCACCTCCGCGGTGCTGGTCGGGGCCGGTCGGCGCCTGCTCGACGAGGCCGTCGCCTACGCGGGGCAGCGCCGCCAGTTCGGCCGGCTCATCGGCGAGTACCAGGCGCTCAAGCACCTGCTGGCCGACGTGCGGGTGGCCCTCGACTTCGCCCGGCCGCTGGTCCACGGCGCCGCGCTCGAGCTGGGCGCGGGCAGCGCCGTGGCGTCGCGCGACGTGTCCGCCGCCAAGGTCGCGGCCTCCGACGCCGCCCACCTCGCCGCGCGCACGGCGCTGCAGGTGCACGGCGCCGTCGGCTACACCCTCGAGCTCGACCTCAGCCTGTGGCTGCTGCAGGTGCGCGCCCTCCTCGGGGTCTGGGGCGCGCCCGGCTTCCACCGGGCCCGCGTCCACGACCACCTGACGGGGGCCTGATCGTGCGCTTCGCCCTCACCGAGGAGCAGGAGGAGCTGGCCGCCGCCGTACGCGGGCTGGTCGAGCGCCGCGCCGGCACCCTGGATCTGCGCGCCGCGGTGGCCACCCAGCGGGGCTACGACGAGGAGCTCTGGTCGGCGTTGACCGGCCAGATCGGCGTGGCCGCGCTCGCCGTGCCGGAGGAGTACGGCGGCGCCGGCTTCGGGCTGTTCGAGGTCCAGGTCGTCCTGGAACAGCTCGGGGCGTCGCTGACCCCCTCGCCGATGCTCGGCTCAGCGGTCCTGGCCGCGCAGGCGGTCCTCAACGCCGCCGGCCCCGAGGACCGCGCCCGGCTCCTCCCGGGCTTGGCCGAGGGCACCACCATCGGGGCTCTCGCCTGGGCAGACGCGGCTGGCCGATGGCGCACCGACACCGGCGACATCACGGCCTCCGAGGACGCCGGGTGGACCCTCACCGGCGCCGCCACCCTCGTGCTGGACGGCGCGCGCGCCGACCTGCTGCTGGCGGTGGCCGACACCGGCAGCGGCGTGGGGCTGTTCGAGGTGGACCCCGCGGCCGGCGGGGTGACCCGCACGCCGACGCCGGCGCTGGACCTGACGCTCCAGCTCGCCGAGGTGCGCTTCGAGGAGGCACCGGCGACCGCACTGTCGACCGACGCCGGCGCCGCGCTCGAGCGGCTGCACGCGATCGCGGCCGTGGCGGTGACCGCACTCCAGGTGGGTGGGGCGCAGACCGCGCTGGACCGCACCGTCGCCCATCTCCAGGAGCGCGAGCAGTTCGGGCGACCGCTCGGCTCGTTCCAGGCGCTCAAGCACCGAGTCGCCGACCTGCTGGTCGCCGTCGAGACTGCCCGGTCCATCTCCTGGGCGGGCGCCTGGGCGACCTCACGCGACACCGCCGACCAGCAGCTCCAGGCATCCCTGGCGAAGGCCTGGTGCTCCGAGGCGTTCTCCACGGTCGCCGCCGAGGCCGTCCAGCTGCACGGCGGCATCGCGATCACCTGGGAGCACGACGCGCAGCTGTACCTCAAGCGCGCCCACGCCACCGCCCAGCTCTTCGGGGCCGCGCACGAGCACCGTGCGCGCATCCTTCAGGCCCTCTGACCTCGCCTCACCACGGGATCGCCCCGTCGTCGTCGAAGAAGCCGCCGCTGGGGCCGTCGTCGGGCAGCGTGGCGAGCCGGATCGGCGTCGCCGCGCCCTGCGCCGGGGTGCGGTGGCCACGGAAGCCGTTGAAGTCGGTCGCGACGAAGCCGGGGCAGGCGAGGTTGATGAGGACGTTGGTGTCCGCCAGCTCCTTGGCGTACTGCACCGTCACGGCGTTCAGCATGGTCTTGGACGGCGAGTAGGCCACGGCGATCGGCCCGGAGTCGCGCTCCGGGTCGCTCTGCCGGGTCAGCGAGCCGACCGTGCTGGACACGTTCACCACCCGCGGCGACGCCGAGCGCCGCAGCAGCGGCAGCAGCGCGTTCGTCACCCGGATGACGCCCAGCACGTTCGTCTCCAGGGCGACACGCACCGCGGTCAGGTCGACCGTGGTCGGGGTCTGGTCCATGCCGCCGGTGATGCCGGCGTTGTTGACGAGCACGTCGAGACGCCCCTCCTGCTCCTCGACCAGTCGGGCCGCGCCGGCCACGCTCTCGTCGTCGATCACGTCGAGCGGGACGCCGAACGCGTCGACACCTGAGCCCCGCAGCCGCGCCACGGCTTCCTCGCGTCGCCCTGCGTCGCGGCCGCCCACGCCCACCCGGTAGCCGCGGGCGCCCAGCCCCGCGGCGATCTCGTAGCCGATTCCCTTGTTCGCGCCGGTCACCAGCGCGGTCGTCTTGTCTGCCATGCCTCGAGCCTGGCCCCCGCGGCCTCGCGCTTCAACACCGATCGGGTGGGCACCGATATCCTCAGGGTATGGATCCCGACGACGCCGTCGCCAATCTGGAGACCCGGGAGCTGCGGTACTACGTCGCGGTCGCCGAGGAGCTGCACTTCGGCCGAGCCGCGGAGCGGCTGGGCATGGCGCAGCCGCCGCTCTCGCGGGCGATCGGCCAGCTCGAGCGCCGGCTCGGGGTCACGCTGCTCGAGCGCACCAGCCGCCGGGTCGACCTGACCGAGGCCGGCGACGTGCTGCTCCACGAGGCCCGGGCCGCGCTCGACGCCGTCGAGGCCGCCGGCCGCCGGGCTCGGCGCGCCGCGCTGGCGTCGACGGGCGCACCCTCGGTGGTGCTCGTCGCCAAGGCGGGGGCGTCCACCGAGCTGCTGGCCAAGCTCCTGGACGCGTACGCCGCCGAGCCGGGCGCCGCCACCGTCGACGTGCGCCTGTGCGGCCCGGGCGAGCAGGAGCCGCTGCTGCGCGACGGGCGCGCGGACGTCGCCATCCTGCACCGGCCGTTCGACGCGACGCTCGGCCTCGACACCGAGGAGCTCCTGACCGAGGGCCAGGTGCTCGTCCTGCCCGCGGGCCACCCGCTCAGCCACCGCAGCGCCATCACCGAGGCCGAGGCCGGCTCGCTACCCGGGCTGCCGCTGCCCCGGTGGCCACGACGCGACGGCACCTTCGCCGATGGCCCCGGCCCGCAGGTGCGCGACCACACGCAGCTGACCCAGCTCATCGCCCTCGGGCGGGCGTGCGCGATCGTGCCGGAGTCGGGGGTCGCCGGACTGCACGGCGACCTGGTCGCCGTACCGGTGACGGACGCCGCGCGGGTCACGACCGTGATCGCGTGGCCGCCCCACAGCCGCTCGCGGGGCGTGGCCGGTCTGGTGCGGGCCGCCGTGCGCCGCTAGCGCCTCAGCAGGCCGCCGTGGAGCAGCGCGAGGTACTGGTCGGCCACCGACTCGTGCTGGAGCCGCCCGTCCGGGCGGTACCAGCGCACGGTCGCCCAGACGGCGTCGCGGACGAACCGGTAGACCAGCAGCGGCTCGAGGTCCTCGCGGAAGTCGCCGGAGCGCTGGCCCTCCTCGATGACGCCCAGCCAGATCCGGTTGACGCGGGCACTGGTCTCGCCGACGAAGGCGAGCTCGGGCAGGGTCGCGATCACGGCGGACTCGTTCTGGTAGAGCGCGACCGCGTCGGGGCTGGCGTGGATGGTCGCGAAGGCGCTCCGGATGAGCCCGTCCAGGCTTTCGCGCGGCCCGCCCCCGCGCTCGACGCTCTCCTCGAAGCCGGCCAGGAGGCTCTGCATGAAGTCCTGCAGGATCTCCTGCAGGATCGTCTCCTTGGAGTCGAAGTGGTGGTAGAGGCTGCCGGAGAGGATCCCCGCCTCGTCGGCGATGTCGCGCACTGTCGTCTGCGAGTAGCCCCGGGTCGCGAAGAGCCGCTCCGCGATGCCCAGGAGCTCGGCGCGGCGGCTCGAGCCGGCGCCGTTGCTCGCACGGCGGCGAGGTCGCTCGGCGTCGCTCGGGCTCATCGACGACCCCTTCCGGTCGGGTTACCGTAGGCTACCAAACAAGCACTTGGTCAGTGAGGAGGTCCCCGTGGCCGCACCGCCCACCGTCCCGCGCCTCCTGGAGCAGGCGGCGACCCGCTTCGCGGACCGCCCCGCCATCATCGACGGCGACCGGTCGCTGACCTACGCCGGGCTCGCCGCCCAGGTCCACCGGACCAGCCGGGGGCTGCGTGCGATCGGGGTGGCTCCGGGCGACCGGGTGGCGGTCTGGGCGCCCAACCGCACCGAGTTCGCCCTGGCCCTGCTGGGCGCGCAGTGCCTCGGCGCCTCGCTGGTGCCCCTCAACACCCGCTACCGCGGTCACGAGGCGCGGGCGATCCTCGAGCGCTCCGGCGCCTGTGTGCTCGTGGTCGCCGACGGCTTCCTCGACACCCACTACACCCGCATGCTGCGCGAGTCGGCGCCGGTGGGCGGCGTACCTGGCGGGGGGCCGGTGGCGGGCCTGCCCCGGCTGCACACGGTCGTGGACATGGCGGGCGGTGACGAGGCGGGGACGCTGTCGTGGGGAGACCTGCTGGCCCGGGGCCGACAGGTGCCGGAGGCCGAGGTCGCCGCGCTCGCCGAGCAGGTCATGCCCGACACCGTCTGCGACATCCTCTTCACCTCCGGCACGACGGGCCTGCCCAAGGGCGTGATGAGCAGCCACCGGCAGACGATCGGGGTGGCGTCGGTCTGGGCGAGCGGCGCCGCACTCACCGACGAGGACCGGTACGCCGTCATCAACCCGTTCTTCCACAGCTTCGGCTACAAGGCGGGGCTGATCGCGGCCTGCACCGCCGGTGCGGCGGTCTACCCGGTGCCGGTCTACACCCCCGAGAGCCTGATGGCGCTCATCGAGCGGGCGCGGATCACCGTCCTGCCGGGCGCACCGACGATCTTCCTCACCCTCATCAACCACCCGCAGCGCAGCGCCTTCGACCTGTCGTCGCTGCGCTTCGCGATCGCGGGCGCCGCCACCGTGCCGCCGAGCCTCTTCCAGCAGATGCGCGACGTCCTCGGCTTCGATACCGTCGCGCAGGCCTACGGCCTCACCGAGTGCGTCGTCGCCACCCAGTCCCGCCCCGGCGAGGACCCGCGCCACGTCGCCGAGACGACCGGCCCGGGGGTCGCCGGCATCGAGGTCCGCGTCGTCGACGCCCTGGGTCGCGACGTCCCGGTCGGTGCGGACGGGGAGGTCCTGCTGCGCGGCGAGAACGTGATGCTGGGCTACTTCGAGGACCCCGTGGCCACGGACGAGGCGATCGACCCCGACGGCTGGCTGCACACCGGCGACGTGGGGCGCCTCGACGAGCACGGTTGCCTGAAGATCACCGACCGGATCAAGGACATGTTCACCGTCGGCGGCTTCAACGTGTACCCCGCGGAGGTCGAGAACGTGCTGAGCGGCCATCCCGACGTCGTCGAGGCCGCCGTCGTCGGCGTGCCCGACGAGCGCCTGGGCTTCGTGGGCCGCGCCTACGTCACCCTGCGTCCCGGCGCTGACCTCGACCATGCCGCGCTCACGGCGTACTGCCGCGAGCGGCTGGCGAACTTCAAGGTCCCGCGCGAGGTGACGGTGCTGAGCGAGCTGCCGCGCAACGCCAGCGGCAAGGTGCTCAAGAAGGACCTCCGCTAGGGCGGCCGCCGGCTACCCGGCCTCGCGCTCGCGGGTGACCTCGAGCCGGCGTACGCCGCCGAGCCCGCGGCGGTAGCGCACGTGCGCGGCATGCGCGTCGAGGGCGTCGTAGAGCGCCTGGTGCGCGGCCCAGGGCAGCGGCTCGTCACCGGTGCGCCAGCTGGCGCCGAAGGCGACCCACACCGGGACCCACTGCGCCGCGCAGTCCCAGGCACCCCGGCGTGCCTCGACCAGACGACGGCGAAGCTGGAAGGCGGCCCGCGGCCCGTCCTCGTGGACCTGGGCGGTGGCCACCGGCCACACCCACAGGTCCAGGGCCATGAGGTCCAGCTCGAGCTCGCGCAGCGCCACGGGCTCGACCAGCACGGTCGCGACGTTCTCGTGGCCCGGGCGCCTCATGTCCCCAGACGCTAACCGACGCCGCCCTCCCTGTCCCCGGCTCCGACCGCTGACCCGTCAGAAAAGTCTCTGACGGGTCGGCGGTGAATCGGGTGAGTCGGTGACGGGTCGGTGGGTGCGCATCCGGGGGGAGGGGGGTGGGTACCGCGCTGGCGTCGAGCCCCGAAGGCGCCCAGGACGGAGAGCTGCGTGAAGCCGAGATGGACCAGCGGACCGGCCGGACTGACCCTGGTCAGGCACGGTCACAGCGTCGGCAACGAGGCGGACAGTGCCGCGCGCCAGGCCGGTGCGGAGGTGCTCGACCTGGACGCTCGCGACGCCGACGTGGAGCTCTCGCGCACGGGGCAGGAGCAGGCCGACGCCGTCGGGCGGTGGCTCGACGAGCTCGGCGACGACGACCGCCCGACGGTGGTCGTCAGCTCGCCGTACCGGCGCGCCGCTGAGACCGCGCGGCGGGCCGTCGAGCGCCTGGGCGTCGACCTGGAGTACGACGAGCGGCTGCGTGAGCGGGACCTCGGGGTGCTCGACGGGCTCACCGGGAGCGGGATCCGGAAGCGACACCCGGAGGAGGCCGAGCGGCGCGACAAGCTCGGCAAGTTCTACTACCAGCCTCCCAGCGGCGAGAGCTGGGCCGACGTGGCGCTGCGGGTTCGCAGCCTGCTGCAGGACCTGCGCCACGGCTACGACGACGCGCGGGTCTACCTGTTCACCCACCAGGCGGTGATCATGTCGTTCCGCTACGCGCTGGAGGGCCTCTCGGAGGAGGAGATCCTCGACATCGACCGCGAGGTGCAGATCCCCAACGCCTCGTTCACGACCTACCGGCGCCAGGGCGAGGGGTTAGAGCTCGTGACCTTCGCCGACACGGCGGCGGTCGACCGCACCGACGCCGACGTGACCGAGCAGGCGGACCGAGTGGGGGCGGGCGGCGCAGATGTCTGAGCCCACGGTCGTCACCCCCGCCGTGCTGCGGGACTGGGCGCTGCCCGCGGCCGGTGAGGGCAAGCGGGCCCGGGGACGGGTCTGCGTGGTCGGTGGGACCAGCGCCACCCCCGGCGCCGTCCTGGTCGCCGGCGAGGCCAGCCTGCGCGCCGGCGGCGGCGTGCTCGCGCTCGCGACCGCCGCGACCGCCGCCCCGGCGCTCGCCGTCGCGGTCCCCGAGGCCTCGGTGGAGGGCGTGGCCGTCGACCAGGACGGCAACCTCGCCGAGTCCGCGGCCGAGGTTCTCGCGCCCTGGGCGCAGGGAGCCGACGTGGTGCTGGTGGGCACGGGCTTCTCCGACCCCGACGCCTCGGCGGCCCTGCTGCGCCGCCTCGCGCCCGAGCTGGCCGGGACGGTGGTGGTCGATGCGCTCGGCTCGGCGTTCCTCACCGCCCACCCCGACGGACTGCACCACCTCGAGGGCCGCGCCGTGCTCTGCGTGAACCCGACCGAGCTGGCCCGCACCGCGGGCGTCGAGGACGATGAGGCGGAGGCTGACCTGGCGGCGGTGGCGGCGGAGGTGGCGCGGCGCTGCCGCGTCGTCGTCCTGTGCGGGGCCGCCGAGAAGCACGTGGTCACCCCCGAGGGGGACTCCTGGCTCGTCCAGGGCGGGGGTCCCGGGCTGGGCGTCTCCGGGTCCGGCGACGTGCAGGCCGGGATCGTGGCCGGCCTGATCGCGCGCGGCGCCGAGCCCGCACAGGCCGCGACCTGGGGCGCCTACCTGCACGCCCGCGCCGGCGAGCGCCTCGCCGCGGAGGTCGGCGTCGTGGGCTACCTCGCCCGCGAGCTGCCCGCGCAGGTGCCACAGATCCTGGTCGAGCTGGGCTGAGTGAGGGCTCAGTCCCCGCGCAGCCGGGCGTAGGCGTGCTGTAGGACGTCGGAGGTCGCCGTGACCGAAAGGACCGCGGCCGCCGCCCGCGTCGCGCGCGGCGCCAGCGTGAGCCCCGCGACGTACCCGGTGGCGACCCAGACTCCCAGGCAGAAGGGGCAGGTCAGGAGCTCGCCGACGGTGTGGCGCACCCCGTGGCCACGGGGTGCCTCGACGTGCTCGCCTGACCCGGCAGCTTCCTCGAACCTCGTGAACGGCGCCCGCAGCGGACTGGCCACCGAGGAGCGCGACAGCAGCCGGGTGAGCTTGTGGGTGGCCAGCCCACCCACCGCCAGGTCGGAGACGGCATAGCGCTCCGGCGCCTCGTGACCACGGGCCCTGGCCACGGCCACGAGCGAAGCGACGACCGCGCCGTAGGCGGTCATGCTGCCGGCGAACCCCGTGAGGTGCACCCGGTCGTCGGGGTCGTACGCCGAGTCGCCGCGGTGGAGGGCGGCGACACCGTCAAGGAGCTCGGACAGAAGGGTCATGACGGGTGGTACCCCGCTCGGGGCGCCGTATTCCTGTGCTCCGACAGGATGGGACCCATGACGCTCGACGAGGTGCTGCGCGCGCCCGCCCCGGCCCTGTCCGCTCGGTCGGTGACCACGCTGCTCGAGACCGGCTGGGGGCTGGGGGCGGTTGAGGTCCGGCCGCTGCCGAGCGAGCGCGACCTCAACGTGCTGGTGGGCGGGCGCCATGTGCTCAAGGTCTCCAACCCCGCGGAGACGCGCGAGAGCGTCGAGCTCGAGGTCGCGGTCATGGCGCACGCCGCCGCAACCGACCCGGAGCTGGTGATGCCGCGCACCGTGCCCACCATCGGCGGTCACGGGCTGCTCGAGACCACCGACGACGCCGGCCGGGCCTGCCTGGCTCGCGTCGTCACGGTCGTGCCCGGCGAGATCCTGGAGGGGGCGGTCGTGACGAGCTCGCTGGCCGAGCAGGTCGGCGAGCTGGCGGCCCGCACGAGCGTCGCGCTGCAGGGGTTCTTCCACCCGGCCGCGGGCGGGCGCGGCCTGGACTGGGACGTACGCCGGCTGCCCGACGTCGTGCGCGGCGCGCTCGTCTCCGGGGTGCTGGACCCCGTACGCGAGCCGGTCCTGGCCGGCCTGCCCGACCGGGTTGCCGGCTCCCTGCGCGCCTGCCCCGCCCTGCCGTCGGGCGTCCAGCACGCCGACGTGACGCTGACGAACGTGCTCGCCCACGACGGCCGGGTCACCGGCGTCATCGACTTCGGCGACGTCCACCACACGGCCCGGGTCGCGGACCTCGCGGTCACCCTGACCGCCGTGCTCCGCAACTCGGGGCCGCGCCACGAAGCCGGCCTGTGGGACCTCGCCGGGGCGGTGCTGCGTGGCTACCAGCGCCGGCAGCCGCTGCAGGCCGAGGAGGTCGAGGTGCTCGGCGACCTGGTGCTGGCCCGGCTGGCGGTCTCCACGCTCATCTCGCGCAGCCGCGCGGCCCGGCACACCGACAACGTCGCCTACATCACCCAGTACGACGACGCCAACGCGCGGGTGCTCGCCGAGCTGGCGGCGCTGTCCCCGGGCGAGCTGAGCGGGCGCCTGCACCGCCTCGCCGGCACCGCCGAGCCCCACGTGGACGGCGACCTCGGCGCGCGGCGGGCCGCGGTGATGGGTGGTCCGCTGTCGCCGCTCTTCTACGCGCGCCCCCTGCACGTCGCCCGAGGCGAGGGTCCCTGGCTCGTCGGCGACGACGGCCGCCGGATGCTCGACGCCTACAACAACGTCGCGGTCGTGGGCCACGCCCACCCCACGGTGACCCGAGCCGTCACCCGCCAGTTCGCGCGCCTCAACACCCACTCGCGCTACCTGCACGCGGGCGTCGTACGGCTGGCGGAGCGGCTGGTCGCCACCATGCCCGAGGGGCTCGACACGGTGCTCTTCACGACGTCCGGCACCGAGGCCAACGAGCTGGCGTGGCGCCTGGCCACCGAGGCGACCGGCGGCGACGGCGCGCTGGTCGCCCGCCACGCCTACCACGGCAGCACCCGCTGGATGGCCGACCTCAGCCCGAACGAGTGGCCACCGGGACACCGGCCGGAGGGCGTGGCGCGGTTCGAGGCGCCGTACGGTGACCCCGCTCTGCTCACCGCGGCGACCGCGGCCGGACGGGTCCGCGACGCGGCGGCGCAGCTCGCCGAGCGCGGACACCGGCCGGCGCTGGTCCTGGCCGACAGCGGCTTCACCAGCGAGGGCGTGCGCGACGCCCCGCCCGCCTACCTGCAGGGACTGGTCGACGGCGCGCACGAGGCGGGCGCGCTCTTCCTCGCCGACGAGGTGCAGGTGGGCTACGGCCGGACCGGCCCGCAGCTGTGGCGCTTCGCGCTGGCGGGCATCACGCCTGACATCGTCACGCTCGGCAAGCCGATGGGTGCCGGCTACCCGGTCGGCGCGGTCGTCACCCGCCGCGAGACCGCCGATGCCCTGGCCCGCCGCTACGAGTACTTCTCCACCTTCGCCGCCACCCCGGTGGCGGCGGCGGCCGGCAACGCGGTGCTGGACGTGCTCGAGGCCGAGCGGCTGCCGGAGCGCGCCGTCCTCGTGGGCGAGCACCTGCGCCGCGGCCTGCGGCACCTGGCGGCGACGCACGACGCGGTCGGCGAGGTGCGCGGGTCCGGGCTGCTCGCCGGCCTGGACCTGCCGGGTCGCGACCTGGCCCGCGAGGTGCTGGCCGGCCTCGTCGCGCACGGCGTGCTGGCCGGGCTGACCGGTCCCGGCGGTGACGTGCTCAAGGTGCGGCCCCCGCTGGTGTGGGAGGTCGAGCACGCCGACCTGTTCGTCTCCACGCTGGACCGGGTCCTGCACGAGGTGGGCGGGCGCCGATGACCGGGCTGCCCCGCTTCGAGACGGTCGCGCGCCGTCGACCGGTCGAGCTCGTGGTCCCCGGCACCGACCTCCCCGGCGCCCTGGCGCCGTACGTCGCGGTCCAGGCCGACGTGACGGGTCCGGGCCGAACGGCGCTGACGCTGAGGAGCGGCGCCGATCGGCTGAGCGGCGGGTACGACGACGGGCTGGCCCTGACGGTCACCGCCGGGGGCCGCACCACCACCCACCGGAGCCGTCGCCACGCCCGCCCCGGCGGCCCGCTCGAAGCGGTCGGGCTGAGCCTCACCGGCACCCACCTCGCGGTGCTGGGCCGCGAGGGCGGCGTGTGGACGGTCCGGGGCCGGGTCGACCTCGCCGGGCGGGTGGACACCCGCGACGAGACCTGGCTGGCCGGGCTCGAGGCCACGGCCGACGGGCCGGTCTGCGCCGTGCGCTCCGGCGGCTTCGGGCAGCTCGGGCTCCGGGACCTGCGCCTGGTCACCCACGCTGACGGCACGCCGTACCGGGACGGCGGCGAGGCGCTGCTCACCGCGACCAGCGCCGGCCCGGGCTTCTTCGACACCGCCCACACCTCGGTGTGGGGACTGCACCCGGACACCCCCGCGCTGCGCCACCGTGGCGACCTGTTCTTCCGCCGCCCCGACCGCCCCGGCGTCTTCGGGGACCACGCGACCCACCTGCTGCGCGACGGTGACCGGTGGCTCGCCGCGACCAGCACCTGGGGCGACTTCGACCGCGCGGCGCCGGGCGCCACCGTCGGCGTGACCCTCGCCGAGACCACCGCCGACCTCACCCGGGGTCGCCACGTCCTCGACACCCGCGCCCTCCCGCTGCCCACCGACGGGCTGCGCTCGGTGGGGGTCTGGGATCCGCACCTGGTGCGTGACGGCGACACGTGGCTGGCCGCCTACGTCAGTGCCCGCCGGTTCTTCGCCTTCCATCCCGTCCTCGCCACCGGACCCCGGCTCGACGCCCTCGCCTTCCGCGCCGCCGCCTCCCGGCGGCGGGCCACCGAGGGCCCCACGCTGGTCCGGCTCGAGGGCGAGTGGCACCTGCTGGCCAGCGACGGACGCGACGGGCGGTCCGGGGAGCGCGAGCGCTATCCGGTCTTCGACCTGGACCTGCACGAGGTCGGCACCCTCGAGGCGCCGTACCACTCCAACCTCCCGTGGCCCACGCTCCTGCCGCCCGACGGCGACGGGTCCTGGCTGTTGATCGGCTTCGACGCCACGAGGTACGGCGGCGCGCTGGTCGGCTACGGCACCCACGGCGACGTGGTACTCGCCCGCGGACACTCCGGGGAGCCCGAGGGTGTCACGCCCGGAGCAGCAGGGTAGGAAGGGCGGGGGAGGGATCCATGGTGGACGCCGAGACGCTGCTGCGCGGCATCGTCGCCGACAGTCCTGACGGACTGTGGGTGGTGGATGCCGACGGCGCGACCGTCCTCGCCAACCCCCGGATGGCCGAGATCGTCGGGCGCCCCGGCGACGACCTGAGCGGGGTCACGCTCTTCGACATCGTCGACGAGGAGGGCCGCCGTCAGCTCGAGGACCACCTCGAGGACATGCGCGCCGGGCACCCTGGCGAGCACAACCTGGACTCATTGACGTTGCGGGCCGACGGCACCAGCGTGTGGACGCTGCTCAGCTGGGCGCCCCTCCACGGCGCCGATGGCTCCACGCTGGGCTGGCTGCACCGGATCAGCGAGTACGCCGATCGCAAGGGCCTTCTCGACACCCTGCAGGACCGCGAGCACCAGCTCGCCGCGGCACAGTCACTGGCCCGCCTCGGCAGCTGGGAGTGGGCGATCGGCAGCGATCGGATCTGGTGGTCCGACGAGCTCTACCGGATCTACGGCCTGCACCCCGACGAGTTCGAGGCGACGTACGACGCCTTCCTCGCCCGGATCCACGAGCACGACCGCCCCACCGTCGAGACGGCCATCGCGGAGGCCCTCGACGGCGCCGACAGCTTCCGCTGGGAGGCGCGGACCCGGCGCGGGGACGCGGACGAGCGCTGGGTCCGCGGGCTCGGGGTGGTCGAGCGCGGGGCCGACGGGGCGCCCGTGCGGATGACCGGTACCGCCCAGGACATCACCGACCTGGTGCGCGCCGACTTCCAGGCGGCCGAGGCGACGCGACGGCTGCACCTGCTGCGGGGCATGGCGGAGGCGGCCAACCAGTCGAGCAGCCTGGCCGCCGCCGTCGAGCACGCCTCCTCCGCGCTGTCCGGCACCGACGGGTGGGAGGTCATCAGCCTGCTGGTCCGCGAGCACCCGGGCGGCCCCCTGGCGCCCATGAGCATGCCCGGGTCCGACGTCGTCTCCCTGCCCGAGCCCGACTTCGAGCTGGCCGAGCGGTGCTGGGCGTCACGGGAGATCGAGTCGGTCCCGGCTCCCGGCCGGGAGTCGACCCACAGCCTCGTGGCCTTCCCGGTGGTCGGCGGCCCCGACGTGGCCTGCGTCGTGGAGCTCATCGCCGACGAGATGCCGCCGGACGCCCGCTCGCGCGAGCTGATCCACCAGATCGCCGACCAGCTCAACCGGGTCGCCGACCGCGAGCGCAGCGCGGCCGACCTCGCGGCCGCGCGTGACAGCGCGATGGAGGCCTCCCGGCTCAAGTCGGAGTTCCTGGCGACGATGAGCCACGAGATCCGGACCCCGATGAACGGCGTGATCGGCCTCAACGACCTGCTGCTGCGCACCGAGCTCGACGCGCGTCAGCGCCGGCTCGCCGAGGGCGTCCGCAGCGCCGGGCTGACGCTGCTCGGGCTGATCAACGACATCCTCGACCTGTCCAAGATCGAGAGCGGCAAGCTCGAGCTGGAGTCGGAGGACCTCGACATCCGCGCGGTCTTCGAGCAGACGGCCGCGGTGCTCGCCGGGCCCGCCCACGAGAAAGGGCTGGAGCTGGTCGTCGCCTGCCACCCCGACGTCCCCGTCCTGGTCAACGGCGACTCCGTGCGCGTCGGGCAGATCATCACCAACCTGGGCTCCAACGCCGTGAAGTTCACCGACCACGGGGAGGTGTCGATCCGGGCCTCGGTGGCCGAGCGCACCGACGACGAGCTGGTGCTGCGCGTCGAGGTCGCCGACACCGGCATCGGGATCACCGAGGCCGAGCGCGACGGGCTCTTCGACGCGTTCACCCAGGCCGACCGCTCCACGACCCGGCAGCACGGCGGCACCGGTCTCGGGCTGGCGATCTCCCAGCAGCTGGTCCACGCCCTCGGTGGTGAGATTGGCCTGGAGAGCACGCCCGGCCAGGGCAGCACCTTCTGGTTCACGGCACGACTGGGCACGGCCCGCTCCCACCGGCCCGACGGCCCGGACGTCTCGCCGTACCCGCTGCAGGACCGCAGGGTCCTCGTGGTGGAGGACAACGGCACCTCGCGCACCGTCCTGCTGGAGCAGCTCGGCGCCTGGCACCTCACCTGCGTGCCCGCCGCCACAGCCGAGGAGGCCCTGGCGGAGGTGGGCCGCGCGGCGCTGGACCGCAGGCCGTACGACGCGATCCTCCTCGACCTGACGCTCGACACCACCGACGGCCTCGCGCTCGCGTCCCGGATCCGCGAGGCGGAGCCGGTCGCCCCGCCGCTGCTGCTGCTCACCCGCGACCAGGTCGTCTCGGAGAGCCGCACCAGGGCAGCGGGCATCACCGCGACGCTGACCAAGCCGGTGCGCTACTCCGAGCTGTACGACGCGCTGTTGCACACCATCGTGGGCGAAGCGCCCCAGACCTCGACTCGCCGCTCGCCGTCGCCGCCGGCCATCGGGGTGAGGGTGCTCGTGGTCGAGGACAACGCCGTCAACCAGATGGTGGCCACCGGGCTCCTCGAGGCGCTCGGCTGCCACGCGGACGTCGTCGGCAACGGGGTCGAGGCGGTGAGCGCCCTTCAAGGCGACCACGGGTACGACGCAGTGCTGATGGACTGCCGGATGCCACTGCTCGACGGCTACGACGCCACGCGCGCCGTGCGGGCCGCGGAGGACGGCACCCGGGTGCCGATCATCGCGATGACCGCCTCCGCCCTCGAGGGCGAGCGTGAGCGGTGCCTCGCGGCCGGGATGGACGACTTCCTCACCAAGCCGGTCGACCCTCCGCAGCTCGCCCGGGCGTTGTCCCGCTGGGCGCCGGCGGCCCGCGTGTGGGGACCGGTCGAGACGCCCGCTGTGCCGGCCGGCCGCACCGAGGTCGTCTTGGACCCGGAGCGCGTCGCGATGCTGGCCGAGCTGATCAAGGACGGGGTCAGCTTCTTCGAGCGCACCCGCGCGTCCTTCATCGGCCGCGTCGAGGGGGTATTGGGTGACCTGCGCGCCGCCGTCGCCGCCGGCGACGCGGCCGCCGCCGCCGCGACCGCCCATCAGCTCAAGGGCAGCGCCCTCAACCTGGGCCTGCTGCAGGTGGGCGCCGCCGCGGCGGCCGTCGAGGCACGGGCCGACGCCGGCTCCACCGACGGCATCGACGGCCTCCTCGCCGCCCTTGCCGCCAGCGTCGCCGACGGGGTCGAGGCCCTGGCGGCGGCCGACCCGGCGCAATCCACCAAACCTGGGGCGCTTTCCTGTCGCCGACGACGAGGCGTCCGCCGGGTCGTCGGCCCCTATCCTGGGCGGTGGGCGGCGTCACCCCTGCCGCCCCGACACCACCTCGGCCCGCCCACCCGCGCGGACCACGACACAGAACGGACAGCACCCATGTCTGGAAGCCCTTCGGCCGACGTCTTCGACCTCGGCGCCGAGCATGAGCAGGTCGTCTTCGCCAACGACCCGGCCACCGGCCTCAAGGCGATCATCGCCATCCACTCCACGGCGCTCGGCCCGGCCCTCGGCGGCACCCGCTTCTTCCCCTACGCCAGCACCTCCGACGCGGTGCGTGACGTGCTCGACCTCGCGCGCGGGATGTCGTACAAGGCCGCGTTGGCCGGCCTGGACCTGGGCGGTGGCAAGGCGGTGATCATCGGCGACCCGGCCGAGCTCAAGACCGAGGCGCTGCTGCGCGCCTACGGCCGCTTCGTGCAGTCGCTGAACGGCCACTACTACACCGCCTGCGACGTCGGCACCTTCTCGCCGGACATGGACGACATCGCCCGGGAGTGCTCCTTCGTCACCGGCCGCACCACCGCCCACGGCGGCGCGGGCGACAGCTCGGTCCTCACGGCCTACGGCGTGTTCCAGGGCATGCGCGCGGCCGCCGCCTTCGCCTGGGGCACCGAGTCGCTCGCCGGGCGGACCGTCGGCGTGGCCGGGGTCGGCAAGGTCGGGCGACACCTGGCGCGCCACCTCGTCGAGGACGGCGCCGACGTCGTCGTCACCGACGTGCACGCACCGTCGGTGGCCCGGCTGCGAGACGAGTTGCCCGGCGTCCGGGTCGCCGCCTCGACCGAGGAGCTCGTCGCGGGCGCGCTCGACGTCTACGCCCCCTGCGCGATGGGCGGGGCCCTCAGCGACGAGGTCGTCGACGTGCTGTCGGCGCAGATCGTGTGCGGCGCGGCCAACAACCAGCTGGCTCACCCCGGAGTGGAGAAGGCGCTCGAGGACCGCGGAATCCTCTACGCGCCCGACTACTGCGTCAACGCCGGCGGCCTGATCCAGGTCGCCGACGAGCTCGAGGGCTTCTCCTTCGAGCGTGCCCACCAGCGCGCGACCGGCATCTTCGACACGGCGCGCACCGTCTTCGAGCTCGCCGCCTCCGACGGCGTACCGCCCGCCACCGCCGCCGACCGCCTCGCGGAGCGCCGCATGCGCGACGTGGGCCGCCTGCGCGGCGTGTGGCTCCCCCGCTGACCGTGGCTCAGCGGCGCCAGGTGGGCGCTGAGGTCAACTCACGTCCCAGGGGGTGCATGAAACTCGCGGCTCCTTGACGAAACTTCGTCGGGGAGCCGTGAGTTTCACCGGGTGCCCGGTGAAACTCCCGCGAGCCGACCAAACCCACGTCGCCGCGCGAGGTGCGTCAGTCGCGCGAGGGCTCGATGACGTCGGACCACTTCTCCAGCACCTCGGGATCGACCTGCTCGTCCTTGGTGCCGCTGTCGCCGTGCAGCTCACTGGCGAGCGCCCCGAAGTCCGTCTCGTGAGTGCGGTACTTGAGGTCGCGCGCGACCTTCGTCTGCTTGGCTTTAGCTCGGCCGCGCCCCATAGGGTCAGCCCCCTCGCAAGTCGGCCGGGGCAACCATGGCTCCCGGGCTGTCTCAAAGATTTCTCGTGAGGACAACGCTACCTGTTGCCTGGCTGTTCCCGCACGCCCGGGTGCGATGTCCGGCGTATTTCTGCCTACGCCGTGCGCGAACTCACCAGCCGGGGTGCTGGCCACGCAGTACGACGCGGCCGGACTGCTCGGGGTCGACGGCGACCTCACCGGCGACCCAGGCGCGGATCCCGAAGCCGTCGAGCACCTCGATCGCGCGGTCCATCGCCGCCGGAGCGGTGATCGCCACCATGCCGACACCGCAGTTGAGGGTGGCCTCGAGGTCGGGCTGCGAGACCTGGCCGACGCCGCGCACCAGGTCGAAGATGGGCTGGGGGGTCCAGGTGCCGCGCTCCAGGGTGGCCATGAGCTCCTGGGGCATCACCCGGGCGAGGTTGGCGGCGAGACCGCCGCCCGTGACGTGCGACATGGCGTGGACCTCGGTCTGCTCGGCCAGCGCGAGGCACGCCTTGGCGTAGATCCGGGTGGGGGTGAGCAGCTCCTCTCCCAGCGTGCGCCCGAGCTCCGGCACGTCCTTGTCGAGGGCCCATCCGGCGGTCTGCAGCAGCACGTGGCGGACCAGCGAGTAGCCGTTGGAGTGCAGGCCGCTGGCCTGCATGGCGATCACGGCGTCTCCGGGGCGCACCCGGCCGGGGCCGAGCAGCCGGTCGGCCTCCACCACGCCGGTCGTCGCGCCCGCGACGTCGTACTCGTCGGGGCCCAGCAGGCCGGGGTGCTCCGCGGTCTCGCCACCCACCAGGGCGCAGCCCGCCTCGACGCACGCCTCCGCGATGCCCTTGACGATGGCCGCGATCCGCTCCGGCACGACCCGGCCGCACGCGATGTAGTCGGTCATGAACAGCGGCTCGGCGCCGCAGACGACCAGATCGTCGACGACCATGCCGACCAGGTCGAAGCCGATCGTGTCGTGGACGTCCATCGCCTGGGCGATCGCCACCTTGGTGCCGACGCCGTCGGTCGACGTCGCGAGCAGGGGGCGCTCGTAGCCCTTGAGGGCCGAGGCGTCGAAGAGCCCGGCGAAGCCGCCGAGGCCGCCGATCATCTCGGGGCGGCGGGCCTTCTCGACCCACCCCTTCATCAGCTCGATCGCGGTGTCGGCCGCCTCGATGTCGACGCCGGCTCGCGCGTAGGCGGTGCCAGGGGTGGAGGTCTCGCTCACGGCATGCTTCCGATCAGGGGTTGTTGAGGACGGGGAGCGCCTTGCCCAGGGTGGGCGAGCTCAGCGTGGCCTCGAGCAGGTGCTTGCCGAGCAGGCTCGCGTCGGGCAGCTCGATGGGGTACTCGCCGGTGAAGCAGGCCGTGCAGAGCCGGGTCTTCTCCTGCTTGGTCGCCTCGATCATGCCGTCGAGGGAGATGTAGCCGAGGCTGTCGGCGCCGACGCTGGCCGCGATCTCGTCCGGGGTCAGTCCGTTGGCGATCAGCTCGGCGCGGGTGGCGAAGTCGATGCCGTAGAAGCACGGCCACTTGACCGGCGGGCTGGAGATCCGCACGTGGACCTCCTGGGCGCCCGCCTCGCGCAGCATCCGGACCTGAGCACGCTGGGTGTTGCCACGCACGATCGAGTCGTCCACGACGACGATCCGCCTGCCCCGGATCATGTGCTCCAGCGCGTTCAGCTTGAGCCGGATGCCGAGCTGGCGCAGCGTCTGGCTCGGCTGGATGAACGTGCGGCCGACGTAGGCGTTCTTGACGAAGCCCTGGCCGAACGGGATCCCGCTCTCCTCGGCGTAGCCGGCGGCGGCCGGGGTGCCGGACTCGGGCACCGGGATCACCAGGTCGGCCTCGACCGGAAACTGCCGGGCGAGCTCGCGGCCCATCTCGACCCGCGACTCGTGCACGCTGCGCCCGGCGATCGTCGCATCGGGGCGCGCGAGGTAGACGTACTCGAAGACGCAGCCCTTGGGCTCGGGTGCGGCAAAGGTGTGCGAGCGCAGGCCCTGGTCGTCGATCACCAGCATCTCGCCGGGCTCGACCTCGCGCACGACGCTCGCGCCGATCGTGGCGAGCGCGGCATCCTCCGACGCGACGACCCAGCCGCGGTCGAGCCGGCCGAGGACGAGCGGCCGGATGCCCTGCGGGTCCCGGGCGGCGTACAGGGTGTTCTCGTTCATCCACACGAACGAGAAGGCGCCCTTGAGCAGCGGCAGCACCTCGAGAGCCCGCTGCTCCAGCGAGGTGTCGGGGTGATGGGCGAACAGCGCGGTCACCAGGCCGGTGTCGTTGGTCGACGACTCGACGTTGCGCGCGTGCAGGTCGAGCTCGCCGGGGTCGGCGGGCAGGTCCGTGACCAGCTGCGCGAGCTCATGGGTGTTGATCAGGTTGCCGTTGTGGCCGAGCGCGATCGACCCGTCGGCCGTCGGCCGGAACGTCGGCTGCGCGTTCTGCCAGGTGCTGGCGCCGGTGGTCGAGTAGCGCGAGTGCCCGATGGCGAGATGGCCCTTGAGCGAGTCCAGCGTGGTCTCGTCGAAGACCTGCGAGACCAGCCCCATGTCCTTGTAGACCAGGATCTGGCGGCCGTTGCTGACCGCGATACCGGCCGACTCCTGGCCCCGGTGCTGCAGGGCGTACAGGCCGAAGTAGGTCAGCTTGGCGACGTCCTCGCCTGGGGCCCAGACTCCGAAGACTCCGCACGCGTCCTGTGGTCCTTGGTCCTGGGGATCGAGCGCCGCGGTGAGTCGGCCGTCTCCACCGAGACGCTGGCCACGACTGCTGAGGTAGGGCACGGGTCGAGTCTAGGAGATCGCACGCCGGATCGCCGGGTCGCCCGTAGCATGGCGGGGCTGGACGCCGTATCGGGACGATGAAGCAGCGAGGTGGAGATGGCGCTCGAGCCCGTCGGCATGCTCGCCTCCGACCGGGCCGGCTGGTCGGACGCCCTCTCGCGCGATGCCCTGCGACTGATCGCCGAGGCAGTGCGCGAGATGGCCGGCTTCCAGGTGGCCGCGGTCTCGGTGGTCCGCGGCGACGACCTGCACTCGGTCGCGATCGCGGGCAGCGACGAGGCGCGCGCGGCGCTGTGGGACGCCGTCACGCCGATGCAGGTGATCCGCGACGAGCTGGCCAAGGCCGACGACTGGGGGCGCTTCAAGTTCGTCCCGAGCGAGCGTGCGGGTGCCGTCGACGAGTGGGGCTGGGTCCCCGCGTACGAGCCCGCGGACGACGACGAGGCGTGGGACCCCCGTGACCTGCTGCTCGCGCCGCTGTACGACGACGACGCCCGCCTGGTCGGGCTGCTCTCGATCGACCTGCCCACGAGCGGGCGCCGCCCCGACGCCCGCCAGCGAGCGCTGCTGGAGCGCTACGCCGCCCATGCCGAGCGCACCGTCCTCGTCGCGCTGGAGCGCCATGACTTCTCCGAGCAGATCCGCCTCGCCACGACGGCGCGGGAGATCGTGCGGAGCCTGAGCGTCCACCTGCCGATCGAGGAGCTGCTCGAGCAGTGCGGCGCCGCGCTCTCCGCGGGCTTCCGGGCCGGTGGCAGCTGGGTCCAGACCTTCGCCGGAGACGTCCTCGGCTCGGGGGCGCTGCACAGCGCCCGAGGGGCCGAGATCGTGCTGCCCGATCTCCTGATCGAGGTCGCCGAGGAGGCCGCCCACCAGCTGTGGGCCGCGCAGCAGTGGGTCGTGATCGAGCGGGACCTCCCGGTCCAGCTGCTCACCTCGGAGCAGTCCGGCCTGATCCACCTGTTCATGGAGCGGATCGAGGCCGCGTCGCTGCTGTTCGTCCCGATCGGCGCCGGGGCGTCGTGCGTGGGCAACCTGGTGCTGACCCGCGTGGAAGGCCAGCCTCCGTGGGGGCGGACCGAGGCCGAGGCGGCGCTCGACATCGGCCATGACCTCGGTCGCTCGATCCTCAACGCCCGGACGTTCGCTCGCGAGCACCGGCTCGTCCAGGAGCTCACCGCGCTCGACCAGTACAAGGGGCGGCTCATCGCGACCGTCGCGCACGAGCTCAAGAGCCCGCTGACCGCGGTGGTCGGCCATCTCGAGATGGCAGAGGCGGCCCCCGAGCTCAGCGAGACGACCCGCCGCTCGCTCGCCGCCATGGATCGCGGGGCGCAGCGCCTGCAGCGGGTCATCGACGACCTGCTGCTGTTCTCCAAGGTGGGCGACCCCGACAGCGCCCTCATCGCGGTCCCCGTGCCGCTGCAGCCGGTGCTCGAGGAGCTCGCCGAGCTGCACACGGTCGCGGCCCGGCGTGCCGGCGTCACCATCCGGCTGGAGACACCGGAAGAGCCGGTGGGGGCCCTGGGCGAGCCGGAGGAGATCGACACCGCACTCGGCAACGTGCTCGGCAACGCGGTCAAGTACGGCCGTCCCGACACCGTCGTGACGGTCAGCCTGGCCCGGGAGCGTGACGACGCGGTGGTGACCGTGAGAGACCAGGGGATCGGCATCTCGCTGCACGACCAGGCGCAGCTCTTCGACGAGTTCTACCGCTCCGCGGACCCGGCGGCGCTGGCCCAGCCCGGCACCGGGCTCGGCCTGGCCATCGTCCGCCGCATCGTCGACCGGCACAGCGGGAGCGTCACCGTGACCTCCGAGCTGGGCGTCGGCAGCACGTTCACGCTGAGGCTGCCCGCCGCACCCGCCTGAGCGGCCCTGCGCCCGGCCCGCCTGCTCAGCGGCGGACCACGCCCGCGATCTGGGCGCGTGCGACCTCGGCCGCCTGGCCGCGAATCTCCGGGATCGCCGTCGACTCCCAGAGCACGCCCTTGCGCGGAGGCCCTACGGCGTACAGGCCCGGCACCACGCGGCCGTCGGGGTCGAGGAGCGCGCCGTCGGCGGTGGTCGCCAGGCCGAGGTGCAGGGTGTCGGGGGCGGCCAGGCCGCGCTCTCGTAGGGCGAGCAGGAGCGGGTCGCTGCTGCGGGTGATGTCCGATGAGGGGCCGGTGCAGTTGACCAGCACGTCGGCCGGCACCGGGGCCCCGACCTGGCCGATGTGCACGTCGCAGCGGCGTCCGCGGTCGACGACCCGGGCGATGCCGCCCGAGAGGACCACGAGCCGGCCCTCGGCCTGGTAGTCCTCGAGCCGCTTGGCCACCTCGGGGGCCATGCGGTGGCGGCGTACCTCCCAGAAGCGGGCGTGCGTGGCCAGGAAGCGCCGCCGCTCGTCGAGGCTCATGCCCTGCCAGATGGCCTGTGTCTGGGGACGCAGACCGTCGACCACGGCGCGCCAGTCGACGCCGCGCGCCTCGGCCGCGGCCACCTGCTCGCGGAAGAACGCCGCCAGCGCGTCGGCGGTCGCCGGGGTCTCCACCGGAGGGCTGACCCAGGCCGTCGACTGCTGGCCGACGTGGGGGAACGGGAGCAGGCCATGGCGGCTGGTCATCACCACCCGGCGCGACGCGTGCTCCTCCAGGAAGGTGATCGTGGTGTCGATGGCGGTGAGCCCGGTGCCGACGACGACCGCGGTGGCGTCACCCGGGAGCAGGTGCAGGCCGGCCAGGTCCCACGGGTTGGGCAGGTGCCACGGGGCGGCGGGCAGGGTGTCGCCGTCGACGACCAGGTCCCGTGGCTCCTGGTTGCCGTAGGCCAGGACGACCGCGTCGGCGACCGAGACGGCGCCGGCGGAGTACAGCTCGTAGCCCCCCTCGGGCAGCGGCACGATGTCGTCGACGCGCCCGGCGCGGACGCTCAGGCGGTGGTCGGCGACGCTGGCCAGCGTGTCCTGCAGGTAGGCGGCGTAGTCGCGGCGGGGCAGGAAGCCCTGTGGGTCGATGTCGCGCCCGGTGCGGGCGGCCCACTCCAGCAGGTCGGAGGGTACGTCGGGCCACGCGCTCATGTGCCGGGCACGGACGTTGAGCAGGTGCCGCGGATCCGAGGTGCCGTAGGCGATCCCGCGTCCCACGATGCCGCTCGCCTCGTGGATCGTGACGGACAGCCCCTCGCTGCCGGCCGCGCTCAGCAGGTTGACCGCGGTGAGGACGCCACTGGCGCCCCCGCCCACGATGGCGACCCGGGTCGCAGGCGCGGTGGTCGGCGGAGCGGGAGGACTGGACGGGTACAGAGTGGCCACGCTGAAAGTCTAGTGCCTCTATCGAGATGATGCGAAAGCGACACGACGCCTGGGCCCTACCGCTGACCCGTCAGAGACTTTTCTGACGGGTCAGCGGTGGTTTTCGTCGAGTTGGTGACGGGTCAGCGGGCCAGGTTGCGCAGGAGTAGCGCCTCGGCGAGGACGACCCGGGCGAACTCGGCCAGGTGCAGGCCCTCGTTGGCGCCGTGGGCGCGGGTGTCGGGGTCCTCCACGCCGGTCACGAGCACGCTGGCCTCGGGGAAGGCCTCGAGGAACTCCGCGATGAACGGGATCGAGCCGCCGACGCCCATGTCGACCGGCGCGACGCCGTCCCAGGCCTCCTCGAACGCCGCCCGCGCCGCGTCGTACGCCGGTCCGGTCGCGTCGATGCGCGTGGCCTCGCCGGTGTCCACGAGCGTGACGCTGAGCTCCGCGCCCCACGGGACGTGGGCCTCGAGGTGGGCGGTCAGGAAGGCCAGGGCGTTCTCGCAGGTGTCGCCGGGGGCGACGCGCAGGCTGATCTTGGCGCGCGCGGCCGGGACCAGCGTGTTGCTCGCGCCGTCGACCTTGGGCGCGTCCAGGCCGGTGATCGAGAGCGCGGGCTTGGTCCACAGCCGCTCGACCGCGGAGCCGCTGCCGATCCACTCGATGCCCGGCACGGCGCCGGACTCGGCGCGCAGCCGCTCCTCGGGGTAGACGACGTCCGCGGCCGGGCCGGAGTGCAGGCCGGCGATCGCCACGTTGCCCTCGTCGTCGTGCAGGCTGGCGATGACCCGGCTCAGCGCCATCAGCGAGTCGGGCACGAGGCCGCCCCACATGCCGGAGTGGACGGCGTGGGTGAGCGTGCGGACCTCGACGTCGACGCGCACGAGGCCGCGCAGGCTGGTCGTGAGGGCCGGCTCGCCGATGTCCCAGTTGCCGGAGTCGGCGATCACGATGACGTCGGCGCGCAGCCGGTCGTGGTGCTGCTTCAGCAGCGCCGGCAGGGTGTCAGAGCCGACCTCCTCCTCCCCCTCGATGAACATCGTGACGCTCACCGGCAGGTCGTCGCCGAAGACCCGCAGCGCGCCCAGGTGGGCGGCGATGCCGGCCTTGTCGTCGGCGGCGCCGCGGGCGTAGAGCCGCCCGTCGCGCTCCGTGGGCTCGAACGGCGGCGATTCCCAGTCGGCGGGGTCGTTCTCGGGCTGGACGTCGTGGTGGGCGTAGAGCAGCACCGTCGGCGCACCTTCCGGCCCGGCCTTGTGCGCAATGACGGCCGGCGCCCGCCCGTCTGCCTCCGCGCTCACGATCTCGACGGAGTCGAAGCCCTCGGCGCGGAACAGCTCGGCCACGGCCTCGGCGCTGCGCTGGACCTCGCCGGCGCGGGCCGGGTCGGCGCTGACCGACTCGATCCGCACGAGGTCCTCGAGGTCCTGGCGGAGCCCTGGGAGTACGTCGGTCACCTTCGCGCGGATGTCGTCACTCATGCCCCCAACCTACCGAGGGGCAGATACGGCGACAGGTCGGCGCGCTCCCCGCTGGCGCGGACCCGGCCCGCAGCCTCGGCCTCCTGCCAGGTCAGCTCCCCGCTGGCCAGCGCGACCCAGGTGGGCGCGTCCATCTCCACCACGGCCGGCGGGGTGCCGCGGGTGTGGCGCACCCCCGGGATGACCTGCACGGCGGCGTACGGCGGCACCCGCACCTCGACCGAGTGTCCGGGGGCGCGCTGCTCGAGCACGGCCAGGAAGTGCTTGGTGAGCGCGCGGTGGTCGTCCGCGTCGAACGCGGCGGCGAGCTCGTCGGGGGCGAGGACCCGCAGGCGGGGCGCCATCAGCCCTCGCCCCCGTCGGGGTAGGTGCGCATCGAGGGAGTATGACTGGCCGCCGCGGCGTCGCCGACGCCGGCACGAGTCCGACCTCGGGTCCGACCTCAGCAGGCGGCGAGGGTGCGGCGTGCCGACTGGGCGGCGGCGCTCATGGGCCCGAGCAGCAGCACGGCGAGGAGCAGCCAGAGGCCCGCACGACCGCCGGTCATGGCGGTCATCGAGACGGCCGTCAGCGGGACGAAGGTGGCGGCCCCGATCGTGAACCAGGCGGTGGCCCGCGCCACGGCGCGGTCGGCGTTCAGCCAGCGATGGCCGACGCCCGTGAGTAGGAGCGCCAGCACCGCACCGAGCAGCAGCAGCCCGCCGCCGGTCTCGATGGCCTGGTCGAGCACGGCGTAGAGCCAGCCGTCGGGAGCCTGGGCGTGCGAGGAGTCGGCGAGATCCAGCCCGCCGTCCCACAGGAACGGCTGCAGCCCGAGGCCCGCCAGAAGCGTCCACGCCGTACGGCGTGAGGCGGCGATCGCCAGCGTCGACTGGAAGGCCGGCGCGACCTCGGGGACGGCGCCGAAGTCCTCGAGGGCCAGGCGCGCGGCGTCGGGCGAGGCGTACCCGGCGCCCTCGTAGGCCTCGACCGCGTCCTCGAGATGGCCGGCGACCTCCTCGAGCAGGTCGGCCTTGGCGCGAGGCGGGCCCACCAGGGTGCGGTCGAGCGCGACCACGTAGTCGCGCACCTGCGGCTCGGCGCTGAGGGTCATGGTCCCGATCGTCCTCCGTGACGGCCACGGCGGCCATCGGGATTCACCCTGAGATCAGGCATGGCCGATGACTCCGCCCACCACCTGGGTGAACGCCGCCCACTCCTGGCGCTTGGCCTTGAGGGCCCGCCGCCCGGCCGCGGAGAGCCGGTAGGTCCGACGTCGGCGACCGGTGTCCTCCGACCAGGAGCTGACCAGGTAGCCGGCGGCCTCGAGCCGACGCAGGGACGGGTAGACCGTGCCGGTCGGCAGGTCGAGCTCACCGCCGCTGCGGAGCGCGAGGGCCTCGATGATGCCGTAGCCGTGCAGCGGCTCGGACTCCACCACGGCCAGGATCATCGCGTCGAGGTGCCCCCTGAGAGCGTCCGATTTCATGTAGACAGCCTACCTCTTGCCGTCCTACTGTCCATGCATAGACAGACTACGTATCGGCGTACTACGCATGAGGAGCGCCATGACCGGCACCCTGCTCCCCCGGCCCGACCGGGACACCCGCATGACCCGCCTCGCCTCCTGGTCACAGCGCCACCACTGGGCGGCCATCGGCCTCTGGCTGGTGACCCTCGTGGCCGTCACGGGGACCGCGAGCGCCGTCGGCAGCGACTACGGGAACGACTTCACGCTCCCGGGCACGGAGTCCCAGCAGCTGCTCGACGCCTTCGAGGAGCACGCGCCCGAGCAGCGCGGCGACTCGATCACGGTCGTCGTGCAGGCCGAGGACGGCCTGCAGGCCCACGCGGGCGCCGTGGACGACCTCGCCGGCGACCTCGGCACCCTGGAGCACGTCGCCGCCGTGCAGCCTCCGGACCCGAGGGGCGGCACCGTCTCCGAGGACGGCACCGTCGGGATCGCCACCGTGGTCCTCGACGACCAGGCGGGGCTGGTGCCGACCGAGGCGAAGCAGTCGATCCTCGACACCGCCCTCGCCCACGAGACCGACGAAATGCGCGTGGAGCTCACCGGCGACGCCGTGCGGGAGATCCAGGAGAGCGAGGCCGGGGGCGGCGCCGAGGGAGCCGGGATCCTGGCCGCGCTGGTGATCCTGCTGTTCCTGTTCGGATCGCTGCTGGCCGCGTCGCTGCCGCTGATCACCGCGATCTTCGCCGTGGGGACGACGTTCGGTGTCGTCGCCCTGGCCTCCCACGTGGCGACCGTCCCCGACTACACCCCGCCGGTCCTGATGCTGGTCGGGCTGGGCGTCGGCATCGACTACGCCCTGCTGGTCTTCGCGCGCTACCGCTCCGAGCTGCTCGCCGGAGCCGACCGCGAGGCGGCCGTGCGCATCGCGCTCGACACGGCCGGGCGGTCGGTCCTGTTCGCGGGCGCCACGGTCGTCATCGCGCTGCTCGGGCTCTACACCCTGGGCCTCGGCTCGCTTGAGGGCGTGGCCCTCGCGGTCACGCTGACCGTGCTGATGACCATGCTCGCCTCCCTGACGCTGCTGCCCTCCCTGATGACCCTCTTCGGCCCGCGCATCGAGCGCAGCGTCCGCAAGCACGCCGCCAGGCAGAAGCGCGTGCCCGGGCAGGCCTGGCGGCGATGGGCGATCGCCGTGGGCCGCCGGCCCTGGTCGGCGCTGCTCGTGGCGGTCGCCGTGCTGGGCGCGCTGTGCGTGCCGGCGCTGTCGATGCACCTCGGGTTCGCCGACGCCGGCAACGACCACCCCAGCACCACCAGCCGCCAGGCCTACGATCTGCTCGCCGAGGGGTTCGGGCCCGGCAGCAACGGCCCGCTGGTCGTGGTCACCCGCGGGGACGAGGCGGCCGCCCAGGCGTCGTACGACGTGCTCGCCGAGGCCGACGGCGTCGCTCAGGTCACCCCGGCGCAGGCCTCGCCGGACGGTGCGATCTTCACCAGCCTGGCGTTCCCGACCACCTCGCCGCAGGACGAGGCGACGACCGAGCTGGTCGACCGGCTCCGCCAGGACCTGCCCGGCGAGGCGATCGTCGGGGGCCCGACCGCGGCGGCGGTCGACTTCTCGGAGACCGTGAGCCGGCGCTTCCCGCTGTTCATCGGCAGCGTCGTCGGCCTGTCCGCACTGCTGCTCCTGGTGGTCTTCCGCTCCGTCGCGATCGCGGTCAAGGCCGCGGTCCTCAACCTGCTCTCCATCGGCGCCGCGCTCGGCGTGATCGCCCTCGTCTTCCAGGACGGCCGCTTCGGGGCGCAGCCCGGACCCATCGAGGCGTTCGTGCCGGTGATGATCTTCGCCATCGTCTTCGGCCTCTCGATGGACTACGAGGTCTTCCTGGTCTCGCGCATGCACGAGGAGTGGATGCGCTCCCGCGACGCGCTGGGCGCCGTACGCGAAGGGCTCGCCACGACCGGCGGCGTCATCACCGCAGCCGCCGCGATCATGATCGTGGTGTTCGGCGCCTTCGTGTTCTCCCCCGACCGGATGCTCCAGCAGTTCGGGGTGGGCCTCGCCTCCGCGGTCCTGCTGGACGCGCTGGTCATCCGCTGCCTCGTGGTGCCCGCCGTGATGCGCCTGCTCGGGGAGCGGGCCTGGTGGGCGCCGCGCTGGCTGGCGCGCGCCGTACCTCGGGTGCGGCTCGAATGAGCGAGCGTCGGCGGCGGCCCCGCTGGCTGCGCGCGCTCGTCGTCCTGGCGTGCGTGGCGGCGCTTCCGGTCGCCACCTTCGCCGGCTTCGTGGCCTGGTCCTTCGTGACGATGAGGACCGACACGGTCGGCGAGGTGGAGTTCGACCGGGCGCTCGCGATCCCGCCCCTCGCCCCGTCGCGGCTGGACGGGCAGGGACGGCGGGTCTTCGACCTCACGCTGCAGGCCGGCGAGACCGACCTGGGCCGGGACCGGCCGACCCCGACCTGGGGCGTCAACGGCTCCTACCTGGGCCCCACCCTCCGCGCCGTGCGGGGCGAGGAGGTCCTCGTCAACGTGGACAACGACCTCGACGAGGCCACCACGCTGCACTGGCACGGCATGCACCTGCCGGCGCGGATGGACGGCGGACCGCACCAGATGGTCGCACCGGGCGCGAGGTGGTCGCCGACGTGGCGCGTCGACCAGCCCGCCGCGACGCTCTGGTACCACCCCCACCCGCACGGCGAGACCGCCCGGCACGTCTACCGCGGCCTGGCCGGGCTGTTCCTCCTCGACGACCCGGCCGAGGCGGCGGTCCAGGAGCGCCTGCCCTCGACGTACGGCGTCGACGACGTGCCGGTCATCGTCCAGGACAAGCGGTTCGACGGACACGAGCTCGACGAGAGCGGGTCGTTCCTGTCGGGCGTCGGGCTGCTGGGCGACACCGTCCTCGTCAACGGCACCCCGGGGCCCTACCTCGACGTCACCACCGAGCGGGTGCGCCTGCGGCTGGTCAACGCGTCCAACGCCCGGGTCTACGACTTCCACCTGAGCGACGACCGCCGGTTCGACGTGATCGCCAGCGACGGCGGCCTGCTGCCCCGCACCGTCCGCAGCTCCTCGATCCAGCTCTCACCCGGCGAGCGCGCCGAGATCGTCGTGAAGCTCTCACCCGGGGAGACGGCCGTGCTGCGCAGTCGACCGCAGGACAACGGGGGCGGCCGCTTCGCCGGCGCCGACGACGCGCTCGACGTCCTCCAGCTGCGCGCCGCCGACGAGCTCGCGCCGAGCCCGGCCGTGCCCCGGGAGCTCGCCGCCGCTCCCTCCCTCGATCCGGCGGACGTGGTGACGACGCGTGACTTCACGCTCTCCGGCGAGCGGATCAACGGCCGCCAGATGGACATGTCGCGGATCGACCTCGTCGCGGAGGTCGACACCACCGAGCGGTGGCGGGTCCGCAATGCCGACGGGACACCGCACAACTTCCACGTCCACGACGTCCAGTTCGCCGTGGAGAGCGTCGACGGCCGAGCGCCCCCGCCGGAGCTGGCGGGCTGGAAGGACACGGTGTTCGTGCCGCCCGGAGGGGAGGTCGAGCTGCTCGTGCGGTTCAGCGACTACACCGACCCGGACCTGCCCTACATGTACCACTGCCACCTGCTGCGTCACGAGGACCGCGGGATGATGGGCCAGTTCGTCGTGGTCGAGCGCGGCGCACCCGCCGGGAGCCCGCCGGACGGGCACGACCACTGAGGCGGCCTCAGCCGGCGGCGCGCGCGAAGCGGGCGCTGACCTCGAAGACGGTCGCGACCAGCTCCGCGGGCGACTCGACGGTGAAGTCCGCGCCCAGCTGGGCGAGCACCATCACCGGCCACTGCAGGTCGTCGACGCTCATCTCGAGCAGGCAGCCGTCGTCGTACGGCGTGACGTCGCCCCAGCGGCCCACGGCTCGTGCGACCACCTCGGGGGCCGCCGCGACCCGGACCCGCACGTCGTAGCGCTGCGGGATCCGGCGGATCCCGGACTGCACGAACGCGAGCGCGTCGGGAGCGGGCAGCTCCCGGCGGCGGTAGCGCTGGCCGGTCGCGCGCGGGTCGGCGATGCGGTCGACGCGGAAGGAGCGCCAGTCCTGCCGGTCGCGGTCGTAGGCGACGAGGTACCAGCGGCGGCCGAGCGAGACCAGCCGGTAGGGCTCGACCCGGCGCTCGGTGGGGTCGGCGTCGCGGGCCGTGTAGGTGAAGTGGAGCGGCTCGTCGTCGCGGCAGACCTGGGCGAGCGTGGTGAGCAGCGACGGGTCGATGACGGGGCCGCCACCCCAGACCAGGTTGTCGGTCTGGGAGCGCAGCGCGTCCATCTGGCGCCGCAGCCGCGGCGGCATCAGCGCGGCCACCTTGGTCAGCGCCTGCACCGAGGTCTCCTCCATGCCGGCCACCGAGCCGTTCGCCGCCTGGTGGAGGCCGACCGCGATCGCCACCGCCTCCTCGTCCTCGAGCAGCAGCGGCGGCAGCGACCCGCCGGCGCGCAGCTGGTAGCCGCCGGCCACGCCGCGCACCGCGTCCACGGCGTACCCGAGCTCGCGCAGGCGCTCGATGTCGCGGCGCAGCGTGCGGCCGCTGACCTCCAGCCGGGCGGCGAGCTCCTCGCCGGGCCAGTAGCGGTGGGTCTGCAGCAGCGACAGCAGCCGGAGCATCCGGGCACTCGTGGACATGTCGCCAGACTAGATCCGATTGCGGACGGAAACTGGCCTGAAGCGCTCCTAGCGTCATCCGCATGACCACCTTCACTCACCACCACACCCCTCCCGGGCCGGTGATCCGCACCCGCGGCCTCACCCGCCACTTCACCCGCCACCAGCAGACCGTCGAGGCGGTCCGCGGCCTCGACCTCGAGGTCTCCGACGGCGAGCTCGTCGCCTTCCTCGGCCCCAACGGGGCCGGCAAGTCCACCACCCTGCGCATGCTCACCACGCTGATCAGGCCGACCGCGGGCACCGCCGAGGTCGCCGGCCACGACGTGGTCCGCGAGCACCGCGACGTACGCCGCTCGATCGGGTACGTCGGTCAGGGCAACGCCGCCGGCCACCAGCAGCGCGGCCGCGACGAGGTCGTGAGCCAGGCGCGCTCGTTCGGGATGAGTCGGTCCGCCGCCCACGCCCGCACCGACGAGCTGCTCGAGGCCTTCGACCTCACCGAGCACGCCCGCCGGCCTGTGTCCACCCTCTCCGGCGGCCAGCGGCGCCGGCTCGACGTCGCGATCGGCCTGGTGCACGCCCCGCGGTTGATGTTCCTCGACGAGCCCTCGACCGGCCTGGACCCGCAGAACCGGGTCAACCTCCAGGAGCAGGTCAAGCGGCTCAACCGCGAGGCCGGGACCACGATCGTGATGACCACCCACTACCTCGAGGAGGCCGACGCGATCGCCGACCGGGTGATCGTGATCGACCATGGGCGGGTCATCGCCGACGACACCGCCTCACGCCTCAAGTCGGCACTCGGCGACCTGGTCACGCTCGGGTTCGCCTCAGGCGCCCACGCCGAGGCCGCCGCCGCCCGGGCGGAGCGGCTGGAGGGGGCGTCGGTCGACGTCGACGGCGCCGCGCTATCGGTCCGCGTCGCCCACGGGCGCGACCTGGCACCCGGCCTGGTCGCCGACCTGGCAGGGGCCGGGACACCGGCCACCCGCATGGAGGTCGCGGGCCCCACGCTCGACGACGTCTTCCTCGACCTCACCGGGCGAAGCCTGCGCGAGACCGGCACCGCCACACGCACCAGCACCGCCGCCACCGAAGGAGCAGCAGCATGACCACCCTCATCGAGACCGCCCCCGTCCGCCGGCCCGCCGTCGAGGCACCGACACCGCCGGGCTTCCTCGGCGACACCTGGAACGTCATGGTCCGCGAGCTCAAGCCGGTCTTCCGCGAGCCCGCGTCGGTGCTGTTCGCGATGGTGCAGCCGCTGGTGTTCCTCGGGCTCTTCGCGCCGCTGCTGCCCGACGTGGGCAACGGCTCGGCGCTGCAGTGGTTCGTGCCGGGCATCGTCGCGATGACCGTGCTCATGGGGGCCAGCTTCACCGGCGCCAACCTCATGCAGGAGATCATGAGCGGCTCGCACGAGCGGCTCCTGGTGTCGCCGCTGAGCCGCTCCTCGCTGCTGGTCGGCCGCGCACTCAAGGAGGTGGTGCCGATGCTCATGCAGACCGCGATCATCGTCGCCGTCGTGACGCCGTTCAGCTTCGAGCTGCACCTCGGCGGGATCCTCGTCGGCGTGACGATCCTCGCGCTGTTCAGCATCGGGATCGGCTCCCTGTCGTTCGCCCTCGCGCTCGCCTCCAGGGACCAGGACTGGCTGTTCTGGACCGTCCAGCAGACCGTGATCTTCCCGCTGCTGCTGCTCGGGGGCGTCCTGCTCCCCCTCGAGGGCGCCCCGCGCTGGCTCCAGGTCGCCTCCGACCTCAACCCCCTGGCGTACGTCGTGGAGGCCGAGCGCGCGCTCTTCGCCGGCTCCTACCCCGCCGACACCATCGGCGCCGGCCTCCTCGCCGCCGCCGTCACCGCCGCCCTCGGACTGACGGTGGGCCTGCGGGCCATGCGCTCCTCCGGCTGACCCGTCACCAACTGCAGCCGACCGCCGCTGACCCGTCAAAGTTTCTGACGGGTCAGCGGCGGTCGGCGCGAGTTTCTGACGGGTGGGCGTCCTAGGCTGCGGGTCGTGACGTCCCGGGAGCTGTACGAGCCGCTGGAGGCGGGGCCGGTACGGACGACGGTGACGCACCTGCAGCAGCGGATCGCGGCCCGGTTTCCCGCGCGCGGGCTGCGCAAGGTGGCCGGAGACCTGCTGCTGATCATCGACGAGGTGGAGTCTGGCGCGGGCGAGGCACAGGGCCGGATCCGCGCCGCCCGGCTCGCGTCGCGGGTGCTGATGGTGGTGGTGCTGGTCGGCACGGTGGTGGCGCTGGTCCTGGCGGTGCGCGACACCCTGCGCCTCGGGGGCGTGCTCGACAACTCGCTCGAGGTGCTGCCGCTGATCGAGACGGTCATCAACGACCTGGTGTTCGCGGGGATCGCGGTGTACTTCCTGTGGAGCTTCCCCGAGCGGCTGCAGCGGGGCCGCACCCTGGCGCTCCTGCACCAGCTCCGCTCCACCGCCCACATCATCGACATGCACCAGCTCACCAAGGACCCCGAGCAGCTGCGCCCCTCGTTCGCGCCGACCTCGGTGAGCGCACCGCTGGACATGACCCGCGACGAGATGGAGCGCTACCTCGACTACTGCTCGGAGCTGCTCAGCCTCGTGGGCAAGACCGCCGCGCTGTGCGCCGAGGAGTCCCGCGACGCGGTGGTGCTCGACACCGTCAACTCCATCGAGCAGCTCACCACCGGCATGTCCCGCAAGATCTGGCAGAAGATCTCGACCCTGCCCTCGTGAGCCGGCTCAGCCCAGCGTGTCGAGGATCCCGACGATCCGCGTCCACGCCGGCGAGTCGGGGTCGATGACGACGAAGTGGTCGCCGTCGACCTCGACCAGCTCCGCCTCCCCGCCGGCCGCCCTGGCCGCCTGGACATACGCCGCCGACTGGCTCGGCGGCACGACGTCGTCGTCGCGCCCGTGCACGCACCAGACCGGCACCCCGGCCGGCACCCGCTGGATCGGGTCGTACGGCGCATCGGCCGCCGTGGCCGCGTGGCCGAGCAGGGCGCGCACGGCGCCGTCGCCCAGCCCGTCGGCGTCCGCCGAGCGCAGGTCGAGCACGCCCGCCTGCGAGACGACCGCGGTGACGGGGACGCGCTGCGGCCAGCCGTCGCGCCCGCGCGTCGCCGCCCAGGCGGCCAGGTGGCCGCCCGCGGAGTGGCCCAGGGCGACCACGGTCGTGAGGTCCAGCCCGAGCCCGGCCAGGTGGTCGATGCCGGCCGCCACGTCGTCGAAGGTCGCGGGCGCGCCCCCGCCGGCGCCACCGCCCGCGCCGACCCGGCGGTACTCCAGGTTCCACGCGGCCCAGCCCCGCGCCACAAGCGCAGCCGCGAGCGGCCGACCGAGCGAGGCGTCGTAGGCCGCCTTCCAGAAGCCGCCGTGGATCACCACGACCACCCCGCGCGGGTCGCCCTCGGGCAGCGACAGCTCGCCGTACTGGCTGGGATCGGATCCGTAGTCGAGGCGCCCCTCGGCGCGACCCTCTGGCTCGCTCACGGGAGCATCCTCCCCGCACCCGGCCGCCAGGGCACCCAGGGCCCCGGCCACGGGCAGCCCCAGCAGGTGGCGCCGGCGCATCACTCGAAGCGCCCCTGCCGGCCCTTCTTGATCTCGCCGCGCCGCTTCTTCGCGCCGAGCCGTCGCTCCTTGGAGCCGCGGGTGGGGCGCGTGGCCCGCCGCGTCGGCGAGGGGGGCAGCGCCGCGTCGCGCAGCAACGAGGCCAGCCGCTCGCGCGCCGCGCGCCGGTTGGCCAGCTGGGTGCGGTGCTCGCTGGCGGTCACGGTGACGACGCCGTCCACCAGCCGCGAGGACAGCCGCGACAGCATCCGCTCCTGGAGGTACGCCGGCACCGAGGCCGAGGCCGCGAGGTCGAAGGACAGCTCGACGCGGGTGTCGGCGGTGTTGACGCCCTGGCCCCCCGGCCCGGAGGAGCGCGAGAACCGCTCGGAGAGCTCGGCCGCCGGGATCACCAGCGACCGTGAGACGACGAGGTCGTCAGCCAAGGGCGGCCGGCAACGTCGCGGCCCACACCGCGCGCAGGTCGGCCAGCGGCAGCTCGAAGACCCCCTCCGCCGCGAACGAGTCGCCGCCCGTCACGCCCAGCTCGGTGAGCGGTACGCCGTGGCGCGCGGCCAGCGCGGCCAGGTCGTCGGCCGCCTCCGGCGCGACGGTCACGACCACGCGTCCGGCGGACTCGGAGAACAGCGCGAGGAACGGGTCGTCGGCGAGGGTCACCGTGACCCCGACGTCGTTCCTGATCGCCGCCTCGACCAGCGTCTGCGCCAGGCCGCCGTCGGAGACGTCGTGCGCGCTGGTCAGCAGGCCGACGCCCTCGTGCAGCAGCTCGGCGAGGGCCTTCTCGCGGGCCAGGTCGACCCGCGGCGGCAGCCCGCCGAGGTGGCCGTGCACCACGTGCGCCCACTCCGAGCCGGACAGCTCCTCGTGGGTCTCCCCGAGCAGGAAGACCCGCTCGCCCGCGGCCTCGAACGCCGAGGGGGTGCGCCGGGTGACGTCCTCGATCACGCCGAGCACGGCCACCACCGGCGTGGGCAGGATCGCCGTCTCGCCGGTCTGGTTGTAGAGGCTCACGTTGCCGCCGGTGACCGGGATGCCGAGCTCCAGGCAGGCGTCCTTGAGGCCGCGGCAGGCCTCCGCGAACTGCCACATGACGGCCGGGTCCTCGGGCGAGCCGAAGTTGAGGCAGTCGGAGATCGCCAGCGGCACCGCGCCGCCGGTCGCGACGTTGCGATAGGACTCGGCGAGGGCGAGCTGGGCGCCGGCGTAGGGGTCGAGCAGCGTGAAGCGGCCGTTGCAGTCGGTGGAGACGGCGACGCCGAGGTCGGTGTCCTCGTCGATGCGGATCATGCCGCTGTCGCTGGGCTGGGCGAGCACGGTGTTGCCGCGCACGTAGCGGTCGTACTGGTCGGTGATCCACGACTTGTCGCACAGGTTGGGCGAGGCGACCATCCGCAGCACGGTCGCCGCCAGCTCCTCGCCGGTGGCGGGCCGCGGCAGCGCCTCCGCGGTGTCGGCCTGGAGCAGGTCCTGCGAGTCCGGCCGCGCGAACGGGCGGTGGTAGGTCGGTCCGTCGTGCGCCACCGAGCGCGGCGGCACGTCGACGACGCGCTCGCCGTGCCAGTCGATCTGCAGGCGCCCGGTGTCGGTGACCTCGCCGATGACGGTGGCGTCGACCTCCCACTTGGCGCAGATCGCCAGGAAGGCGGCGACGTCGTCGGGCTCGACGACGGCCATCATCCGCTCCTGCGACTCGCTCATGAGGATCTCCTCCGGCGAGAGCGTGGAGTCGCGCAACGGCACGGTGTCGAGCTCCACGTGCATCCCGCCGTCGCCGGCGCTGGCGAGCTCCGAGGTCGCGCACGACAGGCCCGCGCCGCCCAGGTCCTGGATGCCGGCGACCAGGCCGGCGGCGAAGATCTCCAGGGTGCACTCGATGAGCAGCTTCTCCATGAACGGGTCACCGACCTGCACGCTGGGCCGCTTGGCCGGTCCGGTCGACTCGAAGGTCTCGCTCGCGAGGATGCTGACCCCGCCGATGCCGTCGCCGCCGGTCTTGGCGCCGTAGAGGATCACCTGGTTGCCGACTCCGGAGGCCTTGGCGAGGTGCAGGTCCTCGTGGCGCAGCACGCCGACGCACAGCGCGTTGACGAGCGGGTTGCCCAGGTAGGTCTCGTCGAAGACCGCCTCGCCACCGATGTTGGGCAGGCCGAGGCAGTTGCCGTAGCCCCCGACGCCGGCCACGATGCCGGGCAGCACCCGGTGCGTGTCGTCGGCGTCCAGCGGGCCGAAGCGCAGCGGGTCCATCACGGCCACGGGCCGGGCACCCATCGCGAGGATGTCGCGCACGATGCCACCGACGCCGGTGGCGGCGCCCTGGTAGGGCTCGACGTACGACGGGTGGTTGTGCGACTCGACCTTGAACGTCACGGCGTAGCCCTGGCCGACGTCGATGACGCCGGCGTTCTCGCCGATGCCGGCCAGCATCCGGCCGGCGGGGGTCTCCTGAGGGATCTCGGAGAACTGCTTGAGGTGCACCTTGGAGGACTTGTAGGAGCAGTGCTCGCTCCACATGACCGAGTACATCGCGAGCTCGGCGCTCGTGGGACGGCGCCCGAGGATCTCGCGGATCTCCTGGTACTCGTCGGCCTTGAGGCCGAGGTCGGCCCACGGCTGCTCACGGCCCGGGTCCTCGCCGGCGACGGAGACGGTGTCGAGCGTGTGCAGGCGGGTCTCGGTCACGGGCGTCAATCTACCGGCGCGGCGCGCTCTTCACCGAAGGAGCCCATCGGCGACGACCTCCAGCAGGCGCCGTACGTCGCTCGGACCCAGGCCGCCGTCGTCGGCCACCGTCGCGACGCCGCCCACGAGGCGTGCGACCTGCGTGGCGTCGACCCCGTTGCGCAGGGCGTCTTGCCCGCGGAGCCGCTCCAGGACCCGGTCGCCCGCCGAGCGCAGGACGTCGCACTTGGTGCTGATCGGGGAGGCCGGGTCCCCCATCGCCGAGGTGATCTTGGCGGGACCCCCCTTATGCATGCTGATCAGGGCGACGTACTCCTCGAACCAGTGCAGCAGCAGGTCCCGCGGGCCGCCCTCGTCGGCCAGCGACGCCGCCACCGCCTCGTCGACCCGGTCGGCCCAGCCCTGCATCACCGCGTCGAGGAGGTGCTCCCTGCGGGGGAAGTGCCGGTAGAGGGTGCCGGGCCCGACGCCGGCGCGCTTGGCGACCTCGTCGAGGGAGGCGTCGTAGCCCTGCTCGCGGAAGACCTCGCGCGCGACCTCGACGAGGCGCTCGTAGTTGCGCTTGGCATCGGCACGCACGGCCTCACCTCCCCAGGGTCGCCCACAACCGGAGTCCATCTCCACATCTACCGTACACCGACCGCCACTGCCCGGACCGCGCGCCGGACGACGGCACTGCCGGAACTACAGGACTGTAGTTCCTCACGAGCTCTGTTACTGCTGTGATTGGTGGGGTTATCGTGATCGCGCCGACCTGGTGCCGAGCCTTCCCCTGGAGCCCCGCGATGTCCCCTTCCCTGTCCACCCTGCGCACGCGCGCCCTCTGCGTGCTCGCCGCCACGGTCGTGGCGGCAGCCACCCTCACGGCGTCCGGCGCGGGAGCCCAGGCCAGCGACGGCAAGGCCTCCTCGAGCCCGAGCGCGGCGCGGGCCACCAACCCCGTCACCCCCGGCGACTTCACCGGCTTCGGGTTCGACCAGTGCCTCGCGCCGAACCAGAAGCAGATGGACACCTGGCTGGCGACCTCGCCGTACCTCGCGGTCGGCATCTACATCTCCGGCGACTCGCGCGCCTGCCGCAGCCAGCCCAACCTGACCCCCACCTGGGTCGCGACCCAGCTGGCGAAGGGCTGGCGGCTGCTCCCGATCACGCTCGGGCCGCAAGCGTCGTGCCAGCCGCGCTTCCCGCGCTACTCCGACGACGTCAAGATCGACCCGAACCCGGGGACCAAGCAGGTCTACGGTCCCTCGCGTCGCCAGGGCGTGGCCGAGGCCGACAAGACCGTCAAGGACGCGGCGGCGCTGGGCATCGTCCGCGGGAGCACGCTCTGGTACGACCTCGAGGGCTTCGACTCGAGCAACGAGCGCTGCCGCGAGTCGGCGCTGTCGTTCCTCAGCGGCTGGACCACCCGCCTGCACAAGCACGGCTACGTCTCCGGCGTCTACTCCAGCGCCGGCTCCGGCATCGCGGCGCTCGACTCGGCCCGGATCAACCGGCCCACGCGCTTCACGCTGCCGGACATGATCTGGGTGGCGCGCTGGGACGGCGTCGCCAACACCTCCTCGTCGTACCTGCGCGAGGACGGCTGGCGCCCAGGACGCCGCGTCAAGCAGTACAAGGGGGGGCACGACGAGGTGCACGGCGGCGTGCGGATCAACATCGACACCAACTTCCTCGAGGTCGGGCGCGGCTCGGTCGCGACACCCGAGACCCGCTGCGGCGGCATCAACGTCTCGTTCTCGACCTACCCCGTCCTGCGTCCCCCGGCGAACGGCGTGAAGCCGTCGAAGCCGCACGTCAAGGCGCTGCAGTGCCTGCTCAAGGAGAAGGGCCTCTACCAGGGCAACATCGGGGGCGGCTGGAGCAAGCGGCTGGTCGCCGCGATGAACGCCTACCAGCGCAGTGCCGGCCTGGGCCTCGACCGGGTCTGGTGGATCCGCGGCTGGGTCTCCGTCCTCGCGAGCGGCGACAAGGTCGTGCTCAAGCGCGGGTCCGTGGGTCCGGCCGTCCGCCGGGTCCAGCGCGCGCTCAACGCGACCGGCGTCGGCAAGGCGATCGCGATCACCGGCGTCTTCGACGCCCGGACCGACGCCAAGCTGCGAGCCTGGCAGGCCAAGGCGAAGGTGCCCGTCAACGGCGTCATGCAGGACGCCTCGTGGGCGCCCCTGCTCAAGGGCCGCCGCTGAGGCTCCGCGTCAGCCGACGGGCGGGCCGACCAGCAGCGCGACGCCGGTGAGGGCGACGACCGCGACCAGGCCGGTCGCCGCGCCGCGCAGCGGGTTGCGCAGCAGCCAGGCCACCGGTCGCTCCGGGCCGCGGGTCGGCTCCTCCTTGAGCAGTCGCCAGGTCGGCGCCAGCCCGCCGCGGGACTCGACGTGGCGCTCGAACCACAGCGTCAGGAACGGCGGCACCGCGGAGGCGAGGCCGAGCGCCGTACGGCCGAGCGTCCAGCGGCGGTCGACGGCGACGAGCAGCGTCGTGAGCAGGTAGGCGATGAACACCGTGCCGTGCAGCATGCCGAATACCCTGACCCCGAGCTCGGTGGTGTTGGTGACGTACTTGAGGAACATGCCCACCAGCAGCCCGGCCCAGGTGACGGCCTCGGCGGTGGCGACGGTGCGGAACAGGCGGGTCGGACTCATGCGAAGACCTCCTCGATCAGATCGGCGGTCAGCGAGGTGAAGAACCCGAGGCCGTCGGTGCCGGCGCCGGTCAGGGCCTCGACCGCGTGCTCGGGGTGCGGCATCAGGCCGACGACGTTGCCGCGGACGTTGCTGATGCCGGCGATGTCACGCAGGGAGCCGTTGGGGTTGCCGTCGAGGTAGCGGGCCACCACCTGGCCCTCCCCCTCCAGCCGGTCCAGCGTGGGCTCGTCGGCCACGAAGCCGCCCTCGCCGTTCTTGAGGACGATCGTCACCTCAGCCCCCTCCGCATAGGCGGCCGTCCAGGGCGTGCGGTTGTTCTCGATGCGAAGCCGCTGGTCGCGGCACACGAACTTGCGGTGGTCGTTGCGGATCAGCGCCCCCGGGAGAAGGTGCGACTCGCAGAGCACCTGGAAGCCGTTGCAGATGCCGAGGACCGGCATCCCGCGCTCGGCTGCGGCGACGACCTCGGTCATCACCGGGGAGAAGCGCGAGATCGCACCGCACCGCAGGTAGTCGCCGTAGGAGAACCCGCCGGGAAGGACCAGCGCGTCGACGCCGCGCAGGTCGTGGTCGCCGTGCCACAGCGCGAGTGCCTCGTGGCCGCCGATGCGCACCGCGCGCTGGGCGTCGACGTCGTCCAGCGAGCCCGGGAAGGTGACGACCCCGACCCTCATGCGGGCACGACCGTGTCGTCGACGTGGACGGTGAAGTACTCGATGACCGGGTTGGACAGCAGCGTCTCGGCCATCCGGTGCACGTCGGCCAGCACCGCCTCCGTGACCTCGCCGGCGACCTCGAGCTCGAAGCGCTTGCCCTGGCGTACGTCGCTCACGCCGGAGAAGCCGAGCCGGGGCAGCGCCCCGAGCACCGCCTTGCCCTGCGGGTCGAGGATCTCGGGCTTGGGCATGACGTCGACGACGACTCGGGGCACAGCGGACTCCTGCTTCAAGGCGGGTGGCGGTGCCTCCATTCTAGGAGGTCCTCCTCAGCCCGCCCCAGTGCTCCCACAGTGGGTGGGCCTCGGTGCTCGCGCCTCCCATCGCGGTCGGGGCACACTGGGGACATGAGCCTGCCCTCCGGAGCCACCCCCGCGTCGCCGCTGAAGCTGGCCTTCCCACAGTCGCTGGCGATCTACGACGACTACCAGTCCGCACAGAAGGCCGTGGACTATTTGGCCGACCAGAAGTTCCCGGTCCAGCAGTGCATGATCGTCGGGACCGACCTCAAGCGCATCGAGCGGATCACCGGCCGCCTGACGACGGGTCGCGTCGCCCTGGGCGGGGCACTCTCGGGGGTGTGGTTCGGGCTGTTCATCGGACTTATCTTCGCGATCTTCACCGAGGAGGGCGCGCTGGTCACGATCATTTCGACGATGCTCTTCGGGGCGCTGTTCGGCCTGATCTTCGCCCTGGTGAGCTATGCGCTCACCCGCGGCCAGCGTGACTTCTCCTCGGTCACCCAGGTGGTGGCGACCCGCTACGAGGTGCTCGTCGAGCACAAGGTGGCCGCGCAGGCGCGCGAGCTGCTGGCGCGCCTGCCGGGCGCTACCCCCGACCCGTTCGCCTGACCGTTCGCCTGAGCGGTCAGGCCAGCTCGCGCTTGAGGATCTTCCCGGTGGCGGTCATCGGCAGGGCGTCGACGAACTGGACCTGGCGCGGGTACTTGTAGCCGGCCATCTGGTCCTTGCACCACGCGATGAGCTCGTCCTCGGTGAGGGTGGAGCCGGCGTTGCGGATGACGACCGCCTTGATCTCCTCGCCGTGGCTCTCGTGGGGCACGCCGATGACGGCGGCGAGCGAGACGTCGGGGTGCGTCATCAGGACCTCCTCGACCTCGCGCGGGTACACGTTGTAGCCGCCGCGGATGATCATGTCCTTGGAGCGGTCGACGATGTAGTACCAGCCGTCGGCGTCGCGTCGGCCCAGGTCGCCCGAGCGGAACCAGCCGTCGTGGATGGCCTCGGCGGTGGCCTCGGGGCGGTTGTAGTAGCCCTTCATGACGTTGTGGCCCTTGATCGCGATCTCGCCGATCGCGTGCTCGGGGTCCTCGCCGCCCTCGATCTCCTCCCAGCTCTCGGGCTTCAGCAGGGTCATCTCCACGCCCGGGATCGGCCGGCCGATCGAGCCGACCCGCACCGGCTCGCCGTACGGCGAGAAGCTGGCGACCGGTGAGGTCTCGGACAGCCCGTAGCCCTCGAGGATCGTCACGCCGAAGCGCTCCTCGAACTCCTTGTGCACCTCGACCGGCAGGGCCGAGCCGCCGCACGCGGCGACGCGCAGGTTGCGACGGATCTCCTCGACGTCGACGGAGCCGTCGAGGGCGCCGAGCAGACCCCAGTACATCGTCGGCACCCCGGCGAAGAAGGTGACCTTCTCGGCGAGCATGGTCATCAACGCCGGTCCGGCCTCGAAGCGCGGCAGCATCACCACCGTGCCGCCGTAGGCGAAGGCGCCGTTCTGGATCACCGTCTGGCCGAAGGAGTGGAAGAGCGGCAGGACGCAGAGGTAGGTGTCGGGGCGCTGCGCGTCGGCGCCGAACAGCGCCTCGCCGGCGAGGGCGTTGTCGCGCATGTTGCGGTGGCGCAGCTCGGCGCCCTTGGGCTGCCCCGTCGTGCCGGAGGTGTAGAGGATCACCGCGGTGTCGTCCTCGTCGGTGGCCACGGTGTCGAAGCTCGCCGGCTGCCCGGCCAGCGCCTGCCCGAAGGTTTGCGCGCCCTCGATCGGGGAGTCGGCGGCGGGGTCGACGGTGACCAGGAAGAAGTGCTCGCAGCCGTCGGCCCGGCCGAACCCGTCGAAGCCCTCCTGGCCGATCGGCAGGTCGGCGGTGCCTTCGAAGCAGAAGTACGCCTTCGCCTCCGCGTCGCCCAGGTGGTAGGCCACCTCGCGGCCCTTGAGCAGCACGTTGAGCGGTACGACCGTGGCGCCGGCCTTGAGGATCCCGAAGTAGATGATCGTGAAGTGCGGCAGGTTGGCGCAGCTCAGCGCGACCTTGTCCCCCGGCTGGATGCCACGCGAGACCAGCAGGTTCGCGACCTGGTTGGCAGCGCCGTCGACCTGCGCGTAGGTCAGGCGGGTGTCGCCGAGGACGACCGCGTCGCGCTCGGGGAACCGCGCGGCACCGTCCTCCAGCAGGCTGGCCAGGTTGTACGTCGTGTCGGACACGCGGTCCTCCTCGTCAGCTCGTCGTGATGAGGGCCAACCTACTGATCGGCCCTGACCGGCTCGCGGGAGAGGGCTCCGGGCCACCAGAAGCGCCGCCCCAGCAGCGACACCAGCGCCGGCACCAGCACGCTACGCACGAGCAGCGTGTCGAGCAGGACGCCGAAGCCGACGATGACGCCCACCTGGGTGAGGACGATCAGCGGCAGCACGCCGAGCACGGTGAAGACCGCCGCGAGCAGGATGCCGGCGCTGGTGATGACCCCGCCGGTCACGGCAAGCGCCACCGAGATCGCCGTCTTGGTGTCGTGGCGCCTGGCCTCCTCCTTGGCCCGTGTCGTCAGGAAGATGTTGTAGTCGACGCCCAGAGCGACCAGGAACAGGAAGCTGAGCAGCGGCACGCTGTAGTCGAGCGCCGGGAAGTCGAACCAGTGCTGGAACGCCCACCAGCTCGCCCCGAGGCTGGCCGCGAAGGTCGCGACCACGGTGAGCACCAGCAGCACCGCGGCCACGACCGAGCGCAGCAGGACCAGCAGTACGAGCAGCACGACGGCGAGGATCATCGGGATGATCAGCATCTGGTCCCGGGCGGTGGCGGTCTCGGAGTCCAGCGACTCCGCGTCCGCCCCGCCCACGAGCACCTTCGGCTCCACGCCCTGCGCGGCCTCGCGGATCGACTCGACGGTCTCGAGCGCCGCCTCGGAGGCCGGCTCCGCGCCGAGTACGGCGGTCAGGACCGTCGTGCCGTCGGCCGAGCCGGCCGGTTCCACCCGGTCGACCCCGTCGACCTCGGCGACCGCTCGGCGCACGTCGTCGGCGGCCGCGGTCGGGGTGAGCAGCGACGTGGGCTGGGAGGCTCCGGCGGCGAAGTGCTCGGCCAGCACCTCCTGTCCCGTGACGGACTGTGGGGTGGCGCGGAACTGCTCGGTCTGGGACAGCCCGGCCGCGACGCCGGTGAGCGGGATCGCCAGGACCGCGAGGACCGCCACCCCCGCGACGGACACCAGCACCGGTCGGCCGGTGACGACCGCGGCCACCTTCGACCAGAAGCCGGTCGCGGTGGGGTCGGCCTGGCCGACCTTCGGCACGAACGGCCAGAACAGCCGCCGGCCGAACAGGGTCATGGCCGCCGGCAGCACGAGGAGCGCGTAGACCACCGCCACGAGGATCCCGATCGCGCCGCCGTAGCCGATGTTGCGGCTGCTCGGGCTGTCGGCGAAGCCCAGGCACAGCAGCGCGAGCACCACCGTGCCCGAGCTGGCCAGGATGGCGGGCGCCGCCTGGCGCCAGGCCACCCGCATGGCGTCGTACCGGCTCTCCTCGCGGCGCAGCTCCTCGCGGTAGCGCGCGATCAGCAGCAGCGCGTAGTTGGTGCCGGCGCCGAACACGAGCACCGAGGTGATGCCGGTCGACTGCCCGTCGACGGTGAACGGGAAGATCCGGCTCGCGACGTCGACGGCGGTGGCAGCGACCTGGTCGGCGACGGCCACCACCGTCAGTGGCACCAGCCACAGCCACGGGCTGCGGTAGGTCAGCAGCAGGAGCAGTGCCACGACGCCGGCGGTCGTGACCAGCAGGCGCACGTCGGCGCCGTCGAAGACCTTGGAGAGATCCACGGAGAAGGCAGGCCCGCCGGTCGCCTGCGCCTCGAGCCCGTCGGGCAGGTCGGCCGCGGCCAGCTCGCGGATGTCGGCGACCGGCTCCTCGTAGGAGTCCCCGGACGGGTCGGTGGCCAGCGGCACCCCGACGAACGCGGCCGCGCCGTCCTCGGCGAAGACCGGGAACGCCTTCTGCCCCTCGGCGGCGAGGTCCTGGAGCTCGCGCACCTTCTCGCCGACGAACCGGCGGTCCTCCTCGCTCAGCTTCTCCCCACCGCGGTCGAACACGGCGAAGACGGGGGTGAACTTCGACGTGCCGAGCGACTCCTGCAGCTCGCTGGCCCGGGCCGACTCGGCGTCGGCCGGCAGGTTGGCCACGGAGTTGGAGCTCTCGTCCCCGGTGATGCCGGAGCCGAGGGCCACCGCGGAGAAGATGAGGGCCACCAGGACCACGATGCGGCTCGCCCAGCGCCCGACGAGGGGTCGCCAGCGGGTGGTCGTCGTCCGCGCTCGGTCTGCATCCACGCCCGAACCCTAGGGCGGCGCGCGAGCGGCACCAACCTGAAACTTATGCAATATCCGCCGAGAGGTTGCGCAGGATCCGGCCGGCGCGGCGCAGATCCGCCCGTACGGCGTGCCGCGCCAGGCGGCCGAGGGGCCGCACGCCAAGCGCGGCCGGCCCGCGGGCGGCCAGTCGCATCGTCGGCTCGACCACGCAGCCGCCGGGCGCGGGCGCGAACTCGAGCGTCAGCTCGGCCGACCACGAGCGCCAGGTGCCGCGCTCGGTCCAGCGGTGCGGGCGGTCCAGCGCGACGGTCTCCATCCGGGGGCGCAGGCCCGCGGCCGTCACGTCCACCCAGCGCTGACCCACCGCCACCGGGCCGCTCACCTCCTCGACCCGGGCCAGGCTGGACTGCCACTGCGCCCGGTGGGCCGGGTCGACGAGGTAGGCGAACGCGACCTCGGCGGGGACCGGGAGGTGGACCGCCATCAGAACCGTTCGCCGGTCAGCAGCTCGTAGGCCTCGACGTAGCGGCTGCGGGTGCGCTCGACGACCTCGGGCGGCAGCGGCGGCGGCGCGACACCGGACGCCTTGTCCCAGCCGGACTCGGGCGACAGCGCCCAGTTGCGCACGATCTGCTTGTCGTAGGACGGCTGCGCGCGACCGGGGCGCCACTCGGCGGCCGGCCAGAAGCGCGAGGAGTCGGGGGTCAGGACCTCGTCCGCGAGCACCAGGGCCCCCTCGGCACCGGCGCCGAACTCCAGCTTGGTGTCGGCCAGGATGATCCCCCGCTCACGGGCGACGGCCTCGGCACGGGCGTAGACGTCCAGGGTGCGCTCGCGCAGGGCCGCCGCGGTGTCCGCGCCGACGACGCCGGCGACCTGCTCGTAGGAGACGTTCTCGTCGTGCTCGCCGAGCGCCGCCTTGGTCGCCGGGGTGAAGATCGGCTCGGGCAGCCTGCTGCCGTCCTCCAGCCCGGGCGGCAGGGCCAGGCCGCACACCTCGCCCGTGGCGCGGTAGTCCAGCAGGCCCGAGCCGGTGAGGTAGCCGCGCGCGACGCACTCGACCGGGTACATGTCGAGTCGCCGGCACACGACCGCACGTCCCCGCACGGCGTCGGGCACGTCGGTCGACAGCACGTGGTGCGGCACCCCGAGCGCGGCGAACCACCACAGCGACAGCCGGGTGAGGATCTCGCCCTTGTCGGGGATCGTGGTGTCGAGGACGTAGTCGAAGATCGACAGCCGGTCGCTGGCCACCATGAGCAGCTCGCCGGCGTACGGCCCGGAGTCGAGCACGTACAGGTCGCGCACCTTCCCCGAGTGGAGCGCGGTGGCGCCGGGGATCGGCGGCGCCTCGGGGATGTTCAGATCGGCCACGCCGTCAGCCTAGTCGCGGTCTTTGTCGCGTGACATAGTTGCTTAATGACCAGCGTGGTCGGACCCGACTTCATCGTGATCGGCGCCCCCAAGGCCGGCACCACCGCACTGCACGCCGCGCTGACCCAGCATCCCGAGGTGCGGATGTCGCGGCCCAAGGAGCCGAAGTACTGGCTCTGCGACGACGCGCCCCCGCCGGCCTACCGCGGGCCCGGCGACGCGCACTCCGTGCAGGAGTGGCTCTGGCGCCGCGAGGACTACGAGCGCCTGTTCGCGGCGCCGAGCGAGGGCGTCGTCCAGGGCGAGAGCACACCGTTCTACCTGTGGCACCGCGGCGCACACCGCCGGATCGCCGAGAGCCTGCCCGACGTCAAGCTGATCGCCGTCGTGCGCGACCCGATCGACCGCGCCTACAGCAACTGGATGCACCTGTGGTCCGACGGCCTCGAGCCCCTGGCCGACTTCGAGCAGGCGTTCGCCCTGCAGGACCGCCGGGTCGCCGACGGCTGGGCACCGTTCTGGCGCTACCGCGACCTGGGCCGCTACGGCGCCCAGCTCGCGCACCTGCACCGCTACGTCGACCCCGGGCGGGTGCTCGTGCTGCGCTACCGCACCATCGTCGACGAGCCCGCCGCGGCGGTCGACCGGACCTGCCGGTTCCTGGGCATCACCCCGGGCCTGGTCGGCTCCATCCCTCGGGACAACTCCCACCCCTTCGTTCAGCCCGGCTGGCGCCCTCGGGTGCTCGGGCCGGTCGTGCGTGCCGGCGCCGCGCTCGGCCAGTTCGCGCCGCCGACGGTGTGGCGCCGCGCGAGCGCGCCGATCATCTCCCAGCTGACGGGGTCGGCCGCTCCCCACCGGCCGCTGCTCGCGCCCGAGGCGCGCGAGCGCCTGATCCCCCACTTCGCCGAGGACATCGCCCAGCTCTCGGAGGTCACCGGCGAACGCTTCGACGACTGGCTGTCCACCGCCAGCCGCGGCTCCTTCAGTCAGCGGACGCAGGTCACCAGGTCGTGCGCCCCGTCGGGTCGCGCCGACTCGACGTAGAAGCGGGTCCGCCCGTCCGGCAGCGCGACGGCGGCGGCGTAGCGGAAGGCTCCGTCGGAGTGCGGCGAGGCGATGGGAGGCCGGTCGTCCGGGACGAGGCGGGTGCCGTCCCAGCGGGCCACCCCGGTGGTCTCATGCCAGTTGGCCGCGGCGTCGGCCCGGCCGTCGTACAGCACGGTCAGGGGGCTGCCCGGCAGCACCGCGGCGACCCGGGCTCCGCGCGCGTCCCACTCCCCCGGGCGGCCGGCGAGGACCTCGCCGCGGTCGATCCAGGTCAAACCGTCGGGACTGGTGAGCCGCCGGGTGGTCATCCGGTCCTCCTGGCCGGGCTCGTCCAGGGGGTGGCAGCACAGCCACATCTCCCAGCCGTCGTCGACCGCGGTGACGACCGGATCCTTGACTCCCGTGTGCGCGTCGCCGGCCAGCACGACCTGGCGGCGCCCGGACGGCAGGTCCTCGACGGTCGGCGCCGTCAGGCTGTCGACCCACCAGTGCTTGGACCCGGGCGTCGCGCACGACAGGTAGAGCCGCCAGCCCAGTCCGGGCACCGGCACCAGGACCGGGCGCTCGAACGACTCCGCGCCGAAGGCGTCGCGGTGCACCTGCGTCACGGTCTCGAAGCACACGCCGTCCTCGGAGCGGGCGACGACGACGGTGACGCCACGGCCGTCGGTGAGCGGGCGGCGTACCCGCCAGGTCAGCCAGAACACGCCGTCGACGAGCACCGCGCTCGCGGCGCCGGCCCAGTTGCCGGGTCCGGCATCGGGCGCTGGGACCACGACCTCGACGTCGTCGTACGACGGCAGGGGCACGAGGATGTCGGTGGTCATGCACCCAGCATAGTCGAGCGAGTCGATCGACTATCGGTGGCGGCCGCGCCGCGCGCCGCCGGGGTGGGTCACGCGGCGACCGGGCGGGGTGGCAGAGTTGGACCATGCCGGAGTCCGCCGAAGAGGTCTACGCCCGAGTCGTCGCCGCCGCCGGCCCCGAAGGCCGCCTGCAGCTGCCCGCGTCGACCGGCTGGGACATCTTCCCGTGGGAGGTCGTGGACGGCGTCCTGGCACCGAAGGTGCTGGCCCCGCCGGCCGACGAGCCCGCCCGCTTCGGCGAGAGCCCCGACAAGCCGTGCGGCTCCTGCGCGCTCGACCCGGCCACGGTCGTCTGGGAGGACGAGCACTGGCTGCTGACCCATCCTGGAGCGCCGACCGGCCTGCCGCTGGTGCTCATGCTGCACACGCGCGAGCACCTCGACGCCGGCGGCATGGACGACGACCGGGCCTCCGAGCTCGGCCGGATCACCAACCGGCTCGTGCGGATCATCGAGAACCTCCCCGAGATCGGTCGCGTGCACGTCAACCGCTGGGGCGACGGCGGCTCCCACTTCCACCTGTGGTTCTTCGCCCGCACCGCCCGGCTGACCGGCGTGAGCGGCTCGACCGCACTGGAGTGGGACGACATCATCCCCGCGGGACCCGAGGATGTCTGGCGGGCAGACCTGCACACCGTCGCGACCAAGCTGGCCAACTGGGGTGGCGACGCCCGCGCCTGAGCCGGGCCCTGCTGCGGAGCAGGGGTACGTCGCCGACCCGCGACGCTGGCGCATTCTCGGGGTCACGCTCGTCGTCGGCTTCATGTCGCTGCTCGACGTGTCGATCGTCAACGTCGCGGTGCCCTCCATGCAGGAGGGGCTGGACACCTCGCCCGGCATGATCCAGTGGGTCGTGTCCGGCTACGCGCTCACGTTCGGGCTGACGCTCGTGGCGGGCGGACGCCTCGGCGACGCCTTCGGCCGGCGCCGCATGATGTTGGTCGGCCTGGCCGGCTTCATCGTCTCCAGCGCGGCGGTCGGGCTGGCGGCCGACGCCACGCTCGTGGTGCTGGCCCGCCTGGCGCAGGGCGCGACCGCCGGACTGCTCACCCCGCAGAACTCCGGGATCATCCAACAGCTCTTCCGCGGGCGGGAGCGCGCCCGCGCGTTCGGGATGTTCGGCTTCACCGTCTCCAGCGCCACGGCGGTGGGCCCCGTCCTCGGCGGCCTGATCATCGCCGCGGTCGGCGAGGAGGACGGCTGGCGCTGGCTGTTCCTCATCAACATCCCGATCGGCCTGGTCGCGATCGCTGCGGTCGCGCTGCTCGTGCCGAAGCGCCCCCCGGGCGCCCGGCGCGACCCCGCCAACCGGATCGACGTACCCGGCGCGCTGCTGCTCGGCCTCACCGTGCTGTGCCTGCTCTATCCCGTGGTCCGGCTCGAGGGTGGCGAGCGGCTGCCGCTGGTGCTGCTGGTGGGCGTCCCGGTGTTCGCCTGGGTCTTCGTCACCTGGGAGCGGCGGCTCGCCCGACGCGGCCAGGCCCCCCTGCTGGACCTGGCACTGCTCAAGCAGCTGCCCGGCTACGTCAACGGCCTCGCCGTCGGCGCCCTGTACTTCACCGGCTTCACCGGCGTGCTGCTCGTGCTCTCGATCCACCTCCAGGGCGACCTCGGCTACACCCCGCTCGCCACCGGGCTCCTGCTGCTGCCGTTCGCCGTGGGCTCAGCGATCGCCGCGCCGCTGGCCGGGCGGGTGGTCTCGGACCTCGGGCGCCGCCTCACCGTCGTCGCGCTGGCCGTGATGATGACCGGCGTCCTCGCGCTGACGCTCCTGACGCCGTACGCCGACCCGCTGTGGCCGGTCGCCGTGCCGGCCCTGCTGGTCGCCGGCCTCGGCGGCGGCGCCGTCATCTCACCGAACATCACGCTGACCCTCCACGACGTACCCCCGCGCATGGGCGGGGCCGCCGGCGGGGCGCTGCAGACCGGGCAGCGCATCGGCTCGGCCATCGGCGCCGCGCTGCTCATGACCGTCTACGAGCTGACCCGGCGCACCGCGTCCAGCGAGCACGCGCTCCAGGCGGCCCTGGCCACCGCCCTGGTCGTGCTCACCGTCGCGCTGGCGATGTCGGTGCAGGCGCTGCGTCAGGAGCGGCGCTCCCGGGGTGCAGCCACCATGCCATCCGACGGGTGATCCAAGGCATGGCGACGTAGGTCATCACCGGTGTCATCACCAGGATCGTGAGCAGCACCCGCAGCGGCATGACCAGGTCGGGCACCAGCCAGCCGCTGAGCGTGTTGACCAGCAGGCTCAGCGGGAAGAACGCCAGGAAGATCACGCAGGCCTGCTTCCACCGCGGCGGCGCGGCGGGCCCCGCGGGCCGCTCGTCGCTGACGTCGCGCGACGTCGGCTACGTCATGAACCTCACCCGGGTCTGGGCGCACCAGCCCGAGGCCATGTCCGGCCTCTTCGACCTGCTCGGACGCGTCAACGCCACGGGCGGCTTCACCCTGCGCGAGCGCGGCATCCTGGTCGCGGCGACGGCAACGACGCCCTGGGCGCCACACCCGACTCCCAGCTGCACCGCGCCGCCCCCGCCCCGGTGCGGGACGCCGTCACCTTGGGGCGCCCGGCCACGCCCGACCCGCTCGTCTGAGGAGGTCGTCAGGAAGGGGGGTCCTCAGGCGGGTCAGACGCCGGGGACGATGCGCAGGTCGCGGACGGCGCCGCCGTCGAGGGCCGCGAGCGCCTCCTGGTAGGCCGGGCTGTCGTGGGCCGCGACCGCCGCCTCGACGGAGGGGAACTCGAGGAGGACCGAGCGGGTGGCCTCGCCGGCCTCGTAGGTCTGCTCGGGCAGGCCACGGGCGAGGAAGGCGCCGCCGGCGGCCTCCAGGGCCGGGCCGGCGAGCTTGGCGTAGGCGGCGAGCTTCGCCTCGTCGGTGGTCTCGCGGTACAGGCTGATCCAGTAGGCGGTCATGCTTACAGGATCGCCCCCGGGGAGTACGCCGCGCCGGCCGGGTAGCGCTCGGCGAGCTCGGCCACCCGGCGTACGACGGACTGCGTCTGCGCCACGGCCGCGCCGGTGAAGGTGATCGGGTCGGCCACCAGGGAGGACAGCTGCGCGGCGGTGAGCCCCAGCCGCTGGTCGGCGGCGAGCCGGGCGAAGACGTCGTTGTCGGCCTGGCCGCGCCGCATGTCGAGCGCGACGCCGACCGCGGCCTCCTTGATCGCCTCGTGCGCAGTCTCGCGCCCGACCCCGTTGCGCACGGCGGCCGTGAGCACCTTCGTGGTCGCGAGGAACGGCAGGTAGCGGTCGAGCTCGCGCTGGATCACCGCGGGGAACGCGCCGAACTCGTCGAGGACGGTGAGGAACGTCTGGAAGAGCCCGTCGGCGGCGAAGAACGCGTCCGGCAGCGCCACCCGGCGTACGACGGAGCAGGAGACGTCGCCCTCGTTCCACTGGTCGCCGGCCAGCTCGCCGACCATCGAGAGGTAGCCGCGGGTGACGACGGCGAGGCCGTTGACGCGCTCGCACGAGCGGGTGTTCATCTTGTGGGGCATCGCCGAGGAGCCGACCTGGCCCTCCTTGAAGCCCTCGGTGACGAGCTCGTTGCCCGCCATGAGCCGGATCGTCGTCGCCAGGTTGGACGGCCCGGCGACCAGCTGCACGACGGCCGAGATCACGTCGAAGTCCAGCGAGCGCGGGTAGACCTGGCCGACCGAGGTGAGCACCCGCTCGAAGCCGAGGTGGCGCGCGACCCCCTCCTCGAGCGCGGCCAGCTTGGTCTCGTCGCCGTCGAGCAGGTCGAGCATGTCCTGGGCGGTGCCCATCGGGCCCTTGATCCCGCGCAGCGGGTAGCGGCGCAGCAGGTCCTCGACCCGCTCGACGCCGATCAGCATCTCGTCGGCGACGCTCGCGAACCGCTTGCCGAGCGTGGTGGCCTGCGCGGCGACGTTGTGCGAGCGGCCGGCCATGACCGTGGTCTCGTGCTCGGCGGCCAGCCTGGCCAGGCGCACCAGCGCGGCGACCGCGCGGTCACGCAGCAGCTCCAGCGACTGCTTGAGCTGCAGCTGCTCGACGTTCTCGGTGAGGTCGCGCGAGGTCATGCCCTTGTGGATGTGCTCGTGACCGGCGAGCGCCGAGAACTCCTCGATCCGCGCCTTCACGTCGTGGCGGGTGACCCGCTCGCGGGCGGCGATCGACTCCAGGTCGACCTTGTCGACGACGTCCTGGTAGGCCTCGATGACCCCGTCCGGTACCTCGATCCCGAGGTCGCGCTGGGCCCGCAGCACCGCGATCCAGAGCCGGCGCTCGAGCACGATCTTGTGCTCCGGCGACCAGATCGCCGCGAGGTCGGCGCCGGCGTAGCGGGTGGCCAGGACGTTAGGGACGCTCATCTGATTCCTGCCGCGATGTCGGTGCGGTGCTGGGCACCTGGGAACTCTACGTGCGCGACCCCGGCGTAGGCCGCGTCGCGTGCGGCCTCGGCCGAGGCGCCGGTGGCGACCACGGCGAGCACCCGGCCGCCCGCGGTCACGAGGTCGTCGCCGCGCTGGGCGGTGCCGGCCTGGATGACGTGGACGCCGTCGAGCGCCTCGGCCGCGTCGAGGCCGGTGATGACGTCACCGACCGACGAGGACTCCGGGTAGCCGGCGCTCGCCATCACCACCGCGACCGCGGCGCCGGCCTTCCACCGCGGAAAGGGGACCTCGGCCAACGTGCCCGTGGCCGCGCCGAGCAGCAGCGGCGAGAGCGGGGAGTCGAGCAGCGCCAGCAGCGGCTGGGTCTCGGGGTCGCCGAAGCGGGCGTTGAACTCCACCACCCGCAGGCCGCGCGAGGTGAGCGCGAGGCCGGCGTACAGGAGCCCGGCGAACGGCGTGCCGCGGCGGCGCATCTCGTCGACGGTCGGCTGGAGTACGGTCGCCAGGGTCTCGGCGACCAGGTCGGCCGGAGCCCACGGCAGCGGGGTGTAGGCACCCATGCCGCCGGTGTTGGGGCCGGTGTCGCCGTCGCCGATGCGCTTGAAGTCCTGCGCCGGCTGCAGGGGGTAGACCGTCGTGCCGTCGGTGATCGCGAAGAGGGAGACCTCGGGGCCGTCGAGGTACTCCTCGACCACCACCCGCCCGCAGGTCCGCGCGTGCGCGACGGCCTCGGCGTAGTCCTCGGTCACGACGACGCCCTTGCCGGCGGCCAGCCCGTCGTCCTTGACGACGTACGGCGGTCCGAGCTCGACCAGCGCCCGCTCGACCTCCTGGTCGTCCTCGCCGCAGACCAGGGCGCGGGCGGTGGGGACGTGGGCCGCCTCCATGACCTCCTTGGCGAAGGCCTTGGACCCCTCGAGGTGGGCGGCCGCGGCCGACGGGCCGAAGACCGGGATCCCCCGGGCGCAGACGGTGTCCGCGACGCCGGCCACCAGCGGGGCCTCCGGCCCGACCACCACCAGGCCGGCGCCGAGGCGCTCGGCCAGGTCCGCGACCTGGACGCCGTCCATCGGATCGACGTCGTGCAGCGTGGCCAGCGCCGCCATGCCGGGGTTGCCCGGCGCCGCGTGCACCTCGTCGACACCGGGGTCCTGGGCGAGCGAGCGGACCAACGCGTGCTCGCGCCCGCCCGTGCCGATCACGAGAGTCTTCACGGGCACCCAGCCTAGTGCGCGCCGGGTGCCGCGCCGCACCGTCCCACCGGGCATGATTGCGACTCGTCTCTCCCGGGAAAGAAGCAGCCATGCCCCAGTTCCCCCGCGTCGGCGACCTCTTCGGTCGCTATCGCATCGACGCCCAGATCGGACAGGGCGGCATGGGCGTCGTATTTGCCGCGACCGACACCGCCTTCGACCGGCGGGTCGCGCTCAAGGTGGTCTCGGCGGCGCTGGGCGGCTCCTCGGAGTTTCTGGCCCGCTTCGAGCGGGAGGCATCGCTGCTGGCGCGCCTGAACTCGCCCCACGTCATCGCGATCTTCGACTACGGCGAGCAGGACGGCTGCCCCTATCTCGCCACCCAGTACGTCGGCGGCGGCGACCTCGGAGCGCTGCTCGCGGCTCGCGGTCCGATGCCGCCGCGGCTCGCGGCCCAGGTGTGCGCCCAAGTCGCCGACGCGCTCTCCGACGCCCACCTCGCCGGCGTGGTGCACCGCGACGTCAAGCCCACCAACGTGCTGCTGCGCGACGCCGACACCACCGACCTGCACGCCTACCTCTGCGACTTCGGCATCGCCCGCACCGACAGCGAGGGGCTCACCGCGCCGGGCTCGGTGTCCGGCACCTGGAGCTACCTCGCCCCCGAGTGCGGCGCCGGCGCACCGGGCACGGTCTCCTCCGACCTCTACGCGCTGGGCTGCCTGTTCTGGGCGACGTTGACCGGGCAGCCGCCGTTTCGCGGGAGCGACGTCGAGATCGCCATCGCCCACCAGAACGCCCCGGTCCCCCAGCTCGCGGGCGACGACCCCTTCACGCGCCACGCCAACGCGATCCTCGCCAACACCCTGGCCAAGGAGCCGCGCGCCCGCTACGACACCGCCGACGCGCTGCGCGCCGACCTGCTGTCCGCGGCGGCGATCCCCACGAGCGGCGTCCGGCCGGTCGCCGCCCGCTCAACGGTGCCGCCGGGCGGTGCCGCGCCGACCGCCTTCCCGTCGGGCGGACGCGTGTCGCTGGGCTCGCTGCCCCGTGCGGCGGCGACGACCGCCGGCGCGCCGCGCCGACGGCGTACGGCGCTCGCGGTCGTGCTGTCCTCGCTGGCCGTCCTCGCCGTCGCGGGCGGCATCGTGGCCGTGACCATGCCCGGCGACGGCGACCAGGACCCCACCGGCGGGTCGACCTCGTCCTCGGAGCCCACCGCGAGCGAGCCCACCCGCAGCGAGCCGCCGGCTCCCGAGGTGGTGGGGCCGGTCACCGGTGACATGGACGGCGACGGCTACGCCGATCTGGTCGCCAGCTTCTACGTCGAGGAGACGAAGAAGAAGCCGAGCCACGACCGCGTGGGCACGTGGCACTCCGACGGGAGCGCGCTGGTGCCGGCCGCGGAGAGGCAGGAGCCGCGCCTGAAGGACCGCACCGCCGTGGAGCAGGTCCTCGGTGACTTCGATGGCGACGATGAGCTCGAGTTGGTCCAGGTGAGGGTCCCGACCCGTGGCGCGCTCACGATCACCGCCGCGCTCTCCGGGGGGACGCCCGTGGACCACCCGATGAGCCGGCCGGACCAGGCCCGGGCGCTGACCGCCCACGCCGGCGACGCAGACGGCGACGGGGCCGACGACCTGCTGCTGGTGAGCTGGGGCCAGCACATGAAGCGGATGGAGGTGTGGGTGGCCACCTCCGACGGCTCCGGCTTCGGCGAGCCGGCCCTGGGCGGCACGGTGCCGTTCGGCTACGAGCAGGGATCCCTGGAGACCGGGGACTTCGACGGTGACGCGATCGTCGACGTGGGCGTGCTGATGACGCCGTCGTACTCGGCGACGCGCTCGACGCTGCACACCTACCTGGGCCGGCCGGACGGGACCTTCGTCGAGCGGGGGAAGCCGTTGACCTTCGAGAGCGCCATCGGTCACTACTTCCTCTCCGCGGACGTCGACGGCGACGAGGACGCCGAGCTGGTGGTCGGGCTCAACCGCACCGGGTTCGTGGAGCTGCTCGTCGCCGACCACGGGCCGGGCGGCCCGCAGCGACCGCGTCCGTGGGGGCTGATCCAGCTCCCCAGCGACGACTTCTTCTCCTCCGACCTGACCGTCGGCGACTACGACGGCGACGGCCGCGACGACCTGGCCAGCATCGGGCCGACGAAGACCAAGGGGCGCGCGTCGCTGCAGGTGGCGCTCTCGAAGGGCAGGCGCTTCGCGACCACGACCGAATGGGGCACCTGGGCGATCGAGCTCGGCGACTCCTACAGCGTCGAGCTGCTCGGGAGCACCTTCCCGTGACCACACCGTCCGGATCCCCGCCTCCGGGCGGCGGCCGCCCGCCGCGCGTCGGCGAGGTGATCGGCCACTACCGCGTCGACAGCGTGCTCGGCGTGGGCGGCATGGGCATGGTCTTCTCCGCCACCGACCTGCGACTCAACCGCCAGGTCGCACTCAAGGTGATGCTCGGCCACGTCGGCACCTCACCGGAGTTCCGGCAGCGCTTCCAGCGCGAGGCGTCGGTCCTGGCCAAGCTGGACTCCCCCCACGTGGTCGCCATCTACGACCACGGCGAGCAGGACGGCTGGCCGTTCATCGTCACCCAGTACGCCGCCGGCGGGGATCTCGGGCGACTCATCCGGGCGCGGGGTCCGCTCCCGCCGCCCCTCGCCTTCCGGGCCTGCGCCCAGGTGGCCGACGCGCTCTCCGCCGCGCACGCCGTCGGAGTGACGCACCGCGACGTGAAGCCCGCCAACGTGCTGCTGCGCGACGAGCGCACCGACCGACTCCACGTCTATCTCTGCGACTTCGGGGTGGCGCACACCGAGGGTGCCGGGCTCACCACGCCCGGCGCCGTCGCCGGCACCTGGAACTACCTCGCACCGGAGCGGGCGGCCGGCCAGCCGGGCGGCCCCGCCAGCGACGTGTACGCCGTCGGGTGCCTGCTCTATGAGTGCCTCACCGGCCGACCGCCGTACACGGGGGCCGACGTGGCGGTCGCGATGGCGCACCTGCAGCAGCCGGTGCCGCAGCTGCCCGGCAGCGACGAGCTCACCGTGCGGATCAACCAGGTGCTCGCGGGCGCGCTGGCCAAGGATCCCGCCGAGCGCTACCCCACCGCGCGTGCCCTGCGCGACGCCCTGCGCGAGCTGGGCGGCGGCCTCACGCCCTCGACGCCGACCTCCCCGCCCCTCGTGCTGGGCCGGCGCCGGCGGCGGCGCCGGGCAGCGCTCGCCAGCGGCGTGGCCGCCGTGCTGGTCCTGGGCGGTGTGGCCGCGGGGGTCCTGCTCACCTCCGGCGCGGACGACCCGGGACGGGACCCGGAGCCGACCACCGGCACCGGCGACCCGGCGCCCACCGGCACGCCAGCCCCCGACCCGCCGGAGCAGGCGGTCACCGGCGACCTCGACCACGACGGGCTCGGCGACCTCGCGGCCCAGTCCCACGAGGGCGCCTGGCTGCTGCGCTCCGACGGCACCGGGCTCGGCGCGCCGAAGGCGATGGGCGACGTGAGCTACCCGGCGGTGAGCGGCGACGTGGACGGCGACGGCCGCCTCGACGTCGTCACGACCGAGGGGGAGCCACCGGCGACCAGCGTCACCGTGCGGCTCGCGTCCGGTGCCAGCCCGGCGTCGCTGGTGCGGAGCCCCGCGTTCGGCGACATCGACGCCAGCACCGTGCGATTCCTCGCCGACGTCGACGGCGACCGACGCGCCGACCTCGGCCTGGTCAGGACCGGCGTGGGGCGCCTGGTCGTCACCGTGGCCAAGGCTCGCGCCGACGGCACCTTCGGCCGCGCCCGAGGCTGGCTGGACAGGCCGGCGACCACCTCGTGGGGGTCGGCCGACAACGAGTTCGCCGTCGGCGACGTGGACGCCGACGGGATGGCCGACCTGATCCACATCGAGGCGCTCGACGACCAGCCCGTGCGGCTGCACGTGCTGAGGTCCACCGGCTCGGAGCTCGCCCCCGAGGAGCCCACGCGCATCCCCCAGGAGAACGCGTACGTGACCTGGCAGACCGGTGACTTCGACGGCGACGGGGCGACCGAGATGGTGAGCCTCGACTACGGGCCGGAGGCGGTCGTGTGGAGGTGGGAGGGCGGCCGGTTCACCCCCGAGACCTGGCTCGCGCGCGGCGAGACCACCTTCACCGTCTCCCACGCCGGCGTCAGCGACATCGACGGCGACGGGGACGACGACGTGGTGGTCGCGCAGTACGACCGCGGACTGGAGGTCCTCGAGTCCACCGGCAGCGGGTTCCGGGTCCTGCCCGGCTCGCAGCGAAGGGTGTCCGAGGAGAAGCTGGATATGGGTGCGATCGGCCCGTTCGAGCCCTAGCGAGGCGGCTGTCCGCTCAGAGGAGGTCGTGGACGACGATCGTCTGGTCGCGCTGGGGGCCGACCCCGATGACCGAGATCCGGGAGCCGGACATCGCCTCGACCGCCTTCACGTAGGCCTGCGCGTTGGCCGGGAGCTCCTCGAAGGTCCGGACGTGGGAGATGTCCTCCCACCAGCCCGGGAACTCCTCGTAGATCGGCTTCGCATGGTGGAAGTCGCTCTGGTTGACCGGCATCTCGTCGTGGCGCACGCCGTTGACGTCGTAGGCCACGCAGACGGGCACCTTCTCCAGGCCCGTGAGCACGTCGAGCTTGGTGAGCACGAAGTCGGTGACTCCGTTGACCCGGGCGGCGTAGCGGGCGATGACGGCGTCGTACCAGCCGCAGCGGCGCGCCCGCCCCGTGGTGACCCCGAACTCCGCGCCGACCTTGCTCAGGTGGGCGCCGTAGTCGTCGAAGAGCTCGGTGGGGAACGGGCCCTCGCCGACGCGGGTCGTGTAGGCCTTCACGATCCCGACGACACGGTCGAGCCGGCTCGGCGGGATGCCCGAGCCCGTGCACGCGCCGCCGGCGGTCGCCGAGCTCGATGTCACGAACGGGTAGGTGCCGTGGTCGACGTCCAACAGCGTGGCCTGGCCGCCCTCGAGCAGCACGGTCTCGCCACGGTCGAGCGCCTGGTGGAGCAGCAGCCCGGTGTCGCAGACCATCGGCCGCAGCCGCTCGACGTACTCGAGCAGCTCCTCGACGATCGCGTCCACCTCGGGCGCGCGGCGGTTGTAGATCTTCGCCAGGATCTGGCCCTTGAGCTCGAGGGCCCCCTCGACCTTCTGCCGCAGGATGTTCTCGTCGAAGATGTCCTGCACGCGGATGCCGATGCGGTTCATCTTGTCGGCGTACGTCGGTCCGATGCCGCGCCCCGTCGTGCCGAGGCGGCGCGAGCCCAGGAACCGCTCGGTCACCTTGTCGAGGCTGCGGTTGTAGCTGGCGATGACGTGGGCGTTGGCGCTGACCTTGAGCTTGCTGACGTCGACGCCGCGCGCGGTGAGCGCGTCCAGCTCCTCGAACAGCACCTCGATGTCGACGACGACGCCGTTGCCGATGACCGGCGTGCAGTTGGGGCTCAGGATCCCGCTGGGCAGCAGGTGCAGGGCGTACTTCTCGTCGCCGATGACCACCGTGTGCCCGGCGTTGTTGCCGCCGTTGAACTTCACGACGTGGTCGACGCGGCTTCCGAGCAGGTCGGTCGCCTTGCCCTTGCCTTCGTCGCCCCACTGGGCGCCGATGATGGCGATGGCGGGCATGTGCACTCCTCGTGGTGAAACGACAAAACCCCGGCAACAGCGGCCGGGGCTCTTGCGGCGACACGCTACCAAAGCGTGGCGCCCAGCGCTCAATCGTCCTGGGTTAGGGTCCGGTTGCGATGGACCCACTCCTGGTGATCACCAACAGCGACGCCGGCACCGCCGACGACGCGACGCTGCAGCGCGCCCTGGCCGTGCTGCGCGACCACACCTCCGTGGAGGTCCAGGCGACCGCCAACCCCGGGGAGCTGGACGGCGTGCTGCACCGCGCCGGCTCCCGGCGGATCGTGGTGGCCGGCGGTGACGGCAGCCTGCACGCCGTCGTCGCCGCACTCCACCGGCGCCACGACCTCAGCAAGGCGGTCCTCGGGCTGCTGCCGCTCGGCACCGGCAACGACTTCGCCCGCGGCGTCGGGATCCCGCTCGACCTCGAGGAGGCGGCGACGGTGCTCGTGAAGGGGCAGGTCACCCCGATGGACCTGATCGTCGACGAGGTCGGGCAGATCGTGGTCAACAGCGTCCACGTCGGCGCCGGCGCCAACGCCAGCCGCCGCGGGCACCGCTGGAAGGGCCGCCTGCACTCGGTGGGCGTCGGCAAGGTCAACCTCGGAAAGCTGGGCTACCCCCTGGGCGCGCTGCTCACCGCGTGGAACCCGCCCGTCCTGCGCCTGCACGTCGAGGTGGACGGGGTCGTGGTCAACGACCTGGACACCCGGGTGCTCATGGTGGCGCTCGGCAACGGCTCCTCCGTCGGGGGCGGGACCGAGCTCACGCCCGGCGCCGACCCCGCGGACGGCCGGATCGACGTGATGGTCTCCCGCGCGACCGGGCTGTTCGCGCGGTTCCGGTTCGCCGCCCGGCTCGGGCTCGGCACCCATGAGGAGGCCGAGGAGGTCAGCGCCCTGCGGGGCCGCGAGGTGTCGGTGAGCGGCGAGCAGTTCTGGATCAGCGCCGACGGCGAGATCTCCGGACCCGAGCGGCACCGCACCTGGCACATCGAGCCGGCCGCCTACTCGATGGTCCTGCCCGCCGGCTGAGCCCGGCGGACGGGTAGCGTTGCCGCCTGTGGCACGAGGCAAGCAGGGCCAAGGTGGCGACCCCGTCGACTGGGTGACGCGCGCCGCCGACGACGCGATCCGGCACGCTCGCCTCGAGGAGCGGCCGAGCGGAGCCGCGCGCATCACCTGCGCGTCCGGCATCAGCCCCTCCGGCCCCATCCACCTGGGCAACCTGCGCGAGTTCCTCACCGTCCACTTCGTGGCCGAGGAGATCCGCCGCCGCGGCATCGAGGTCCGCCACCTGCACAGCTGGGACGACTACGACCGGTTCCGCAAGGTCCCGGTGGGAGTCGACCCGGCATGGGCCGAGCACATCGGCCGCCCCCTGTCCGCCGTACCGGACCCGTCGGGCGAGTTCTCCTCGTGGGCCGAGCGCTTCAAGGCGCCGCTGCGCTCCGCGCTCGCCGAGATGGGCTGCGAGATGGAGGAGGTGTCGCAGACCGAGAGGTACGGCGCGGGCACCTACCGCTCGCAGATCCTGACCGCGGTCTCGCGCCGCGACGAGATCGAGGCGGTCATGGGCCGCTACCGCACCAAGGGAGCCCCGGTCGACGACGCCGACGAGGAGGCCGCGGCCGCCGACCACGGCTCGCTGGCGCGCTTCCCCTACCGGCCCTACTGCCGCCAGTGCGGGCGCGACACGGTGACCATCACCGGCTACGACGACGAGACCACCGACCTGTCCTACACCTGCGACTCGTGCGGTTTCGTGGGCGTCACCAACCTGGCCACGCAGGACGAGGGCAAGCTGGTCTGGAAGGTCGACTGGCCGATGCGCTGGGCCTTCGAAGGCGTCGACTTCGAGCCCGGCGGTGACGACCACGCGACGCCCGGCTCGTCGTACACGGTCGGCAAGGAGCTGGTGTCGACCATCTACGGCGGCCGCGCGCCCTCGTTCGTGGCGTACTCCTTCGTCGGGGTCGCCGGCATGGCCAAGATGTCCTCGTCCAAGGGCGGTGTCCCGACCGCGGCCGACGCGCTGCGGGTCCTCGAGGCCCCGATGCTGCGCTGGCTCTACGTCCGCCGCCAGCCCCGCCAGGTCTTCACGATCGACTTCGGACCCGAGGTCGTGCGCCTCTACGACGAGTGGGACGCGCTCGCGCGCAAGGCCGCCGACCCCGAGAGGCGCGACGGCGCGGTCCTGGCCTTCGAGCGGGCGTCCGCGACCGCATCGGCCGGCACGCTGCCCACCTCTCCGGTGCCGGTGCCGTTCCGGTTGCTCTCCTCCGTCGCCGACGTCACCGCCGGGTCCGCGTCGCTGATCTCGACCACCGTGGGCCGCCTCGGCTACCCGCACGACTCGGTGTCCGACCTCGAGCCCCGGTTGTCGAAGGCGATGACCTGGATCCGGGAGTTCGTGCCCGCCGAGGACCGCACGACGGTGCGCTCGGCGCCGGACACGACTCGCCTCGCCGCGCTCACCGAGGACGAGCAGCGGTGGCTGGCCCAGCTCCTCGACCGCCTGCCCGACTCCTTCGACCAGGACGAGCTCACCACGCTCATCTACGGCGTCCCCAAGCTCGGCCGCGGCCTCGACCTGGACGACCCGCCGACCGACGAGGTCAAGGCCGACCAGAAGGAGTTCTTCCGGCTGCTCTACCGGCTCCTCGTCGACGCCGACCGCGGCCCCCGGCTCCCCACCCTCTTCGTCGCCCTCGGCCCGGACCGCGTCCGCGCCCTGCTCGGCGGCTGAGCCTGCGGCCGCATGTAACTCAGTGTTGGGTCCACTACGGAGGTGACCGGTCACCGTCCTTGACGGTCGGACACTGGGTTACATCTCGCGGTCGCGCTTATCCACAGATGCAAAAGCCGCCGTGGCGGACCGCGCGGACGCGGGAACGATCTGTGGCATGCATCCTGGAGTCGTCGCAGCCTTCGCAGCGTCAGGTGGGCTGATCACCCGCAGTGCGGCGCTGGACCTGGGCCTCAGTCCCGCCACGATCCGCTCGCTCGTGCGGCACGGCGAGTGGGTGCTGGTCCGGCGTGGCGTCTACTGCGACGCCCCGATCTGGCAGGCGGCGGATGAGTACGTCGGCCGCCCCCGCCTGCGAGCGCGGGCGGCGATTCTCACGATGCGGCGAGCGTGGGTGCTCAGCCACGATTCAGCCGCGCACGAGCTCGGGCTCGCCATCCTGGCTCCACCCGCACCCTTCGTCCACATCACCCGCCCCGGCTTCACCGGCGCCTGGACGGAGTACGGGGTCAAGCACCACCTGGCGCGCTTCCACCCCGAGCAGGTGCTCCACGTGAACGACGTGCCGGTGCTCGACCACGCGCGTACGGCCGTGGACATCGGGCGGGAACGCGGTGAGAGGGACGGTCTCATCGCCTGTGACTCGGCGCTTCGCATGGGTGTTCGGAGGTCCGAACTGGAGGCCGCGCTCGAGCCCATGCGGAACTGGCCGAACGTCACCCGGGCGCGGACCGCGGTAGGCCTGGCCGACGGCGGCGCTCAGAACCCCGGGGAGGGACTCCTGCGCGAGCTGGTCATCGAGCTCGCGCTCTCGCCGGAATGGCCGGAGACGCAGTTCCCGCTGTGGATCGAGGACCGGGTCGCCTGGTGCGACCTCCGGGTCGGCTGTCACGTGTTCGAGTTCGACGGCCGGGTCAAGTATCGACGCGCGGACGAGGGTGGTTTCGCCGACAGACCCGAGGACGTCATCTGGGCGGAGAAGAAGAGAGAGCGGTTGATCGCCGCCGAGGGCCTCGGCGTCTCCCGGCTCATCTGGGAGGACTTCTGGGGAGAACGGCGCGAGGCCGCCAAGGTGCGGGTACGCGCTGAGTGGGAGGTGACCAGAGCGCGCTTCGGCACGCGACTCCCCGAGCACCTGGTCCGCGCCGCCGCCGCGATCCGGGCTCAGCGCGGTGCCTGACGGCCCGCACTCGATGTAACTCAGTGTTTGGCTCGCTTCCACGGTGACCAGTCACCCTGCAGGCGAACGCAACACTGAGTTACAAGGTCCAGCGGCATCCCTCAGCCGAGCAGCTCGTCGTACGCCGCCGGGCTGGAGTCGCGCAGGAACTCCGAGCACCGCTCCCACTCGTGGGTCTCGCCGATGTTGCGGGCGGAGATGGCCAGGAGGGCGAGGCTGGTGAGGAAGCCGCGGTTGGGCTCGTGCTCCCACGGGACCGGGCCGTGGCCCTTCCAGCCGTTGCGGCGCAGGTGGTCCAGGGAGCGGTGGTAGCCGACGCGGGCGTAGGCGTAGACGGTCACGTCGTCGGCGCCGGACTCGCGCGCCTCGCTCGCCAGGGCGGCCCAGGCGGCGGGCGACTCCGGGTGGCGTCGTACGACGTCAGCGGGCGAGGAGGCCGCCAGCTCGGCGACCGCCGGGTCGACCGGGAGATAGGTGGGAGGGGGGCCGGCCATCAGATCCATGTGACTCATGGGAATGAGTGTCGCAGGCGGGTTGTTGACTCAGCCCGTGACCCAGACCCGACCGACCGCCGAGCCCCCCACCGCACCGGCGATCGGCGAGAAGGACCCGTGGCCGGCGCTCTTCGCCCTGTGCCTGGGTTTCTTCATGATCCTGGTCGACTCGACCATCGTGAGCGTCGCGACCCCGGCGATCATCGAGGACTTCGATGCCGGGGTGAACACCGTGGTGTGGGTGACCAGCGCCTACCTGCTGGCCTACGCCGTGCCGGTGCTCATCACCGGACGGCTGGGTGACCGCTTCGGCCCCAAGCGGCTCTACCTGTCGGGCCTGACGGTGTTCACGCTCGCCAGCCTGTGGTGCGGCCTCACCGACTCGATCGAGGGCCTGATCCTCGCCCGCGTCGTCCAAGGGCTCGGCGCCGCGATGATGACCCCGCAGACGATGGCGATCATCACCCGGATCTTCCCCGCGGCCCGCCGCGGCAAGGCCATGTCGCTGTGGGGCGCGACCGCGGGGGTGGCGACGCTGGTCGGGCCGATCCTCGGCGGCGTCCTGGTCGACGGACTCGGCTGGGCGTGGATCTTCTTCATCAACATCCCCGTCGGGATCATCGGCTTCGTGCTCGCCTGGCGCCTGGTGCCCACGCTCAGCACCAGCACCCACCGCTTCGACTGGCTCGGGGTGGCGCTGAGCGGCGCCGGCATGTTCCTGCTGGTCTTCGGCATCCAGGAGGGCAACCAGTACGACTGGGGCACGATCACCGGCGAGATCACCGTCTGGCGGATGATCGTCCTCGGCCTCGTGGTCTTCACCGCGTTCGTGCTCTGGCAGCGCCTCAACCGCCAGGAGCCCTTGGTGCCGCTCGCCCTGTTCCGCGACCGCAACTTCTCGCTCGCCAACGTCGCGATCACCACCATGGGCTTCGCCATGACGGCCATGGCGATTCCCCTGATGCTCTACGCACAGCTGGTCCGCGGGCTGAGCCCCGCGAAGGCGGCCTTGCTGCTGGTGCCGATGGCGCTGATGACCCTCGGCCTGGCCAACCTCGTCGGCAAGCTCACCGACACGATCCACCCGCGCCTGCTCACCGGCGTCGGGTTCACGGCCATCATCACGTCGCTGGCGTGGCTCGCGTCGGTGATGACCGCCGACAGCGCCGTCTGGGAGATCCTGCTCCCGATGACCCTGCTCGGCTTCGGCAACGCGTTCGTGTGGTCGCCCAACTCCGCCACGGCCAACCGCAACCTGCCTCTTCACCAGGCCGGGGCCGGCGCGGGCGTCTACAACGCGACCCGCCAGGTCGGCGCCGTGCTGGGAGCCGCCGGCATCGCCGTCCTGATCGACGCCCGGCTGACGGCCCAGGGGCTCCCGACGAGCTTCACCCCCGAGGGCGGCGGGAGCCGGCTCCCCGAGGTGGCGCAGGGGCCGTTCGCCGACGCCATGGCGCAGGCGATGCTGCTGCCGGCCGCCGTCCTCGTGCTGGGGCTCGCCGCGTCGCTGTGCTTCCAGCGGCCCCAGCACGACGGTTTCGTCAGGCGCTGACGGACTTCCCGGCGGAGCGCAGGTTCTCACAGGCCTCCACCACGCGGGCGGCCATGCCGGCCTCGGCCGCCTTGCCCCACGCGCGCGGGTCGTAGGCCTTCTTGTTGCCGACCTCGCCGTCGACCTTCAGCACGCCGTCGTAGTTCTGGAACATGTGGGCGGCCACGGGCCGCGTGAAGGCGTACTGCGTGTCGGTGTCGACGTTCATCTTCACGACGCCGTAGTCGACCGCCGCGCCGATCTCCTCCGCGGTGGAGCCGGAGCCGCCGTGGAAGACCAGGTCGAAGGGCTTGCTGCCCGCCGCCAGGCCGAGGCGCTCGCTGACCGCCTCCTGGGCGGACTTGAGGATCTCGGGGCGCAGCTTGACGTTGCCGGGCTTGTAGACTCCGTGCACGTTGCCGAACGTCAGGGCTGCCATGTAGCGGCCCTGCTCGCCGTTGCCGAGCGCCTCGATCGTCGCCAGCGCGTCCTCCGGAGTCGTGTAGAGCTGCTCGTTGATCTCGTTGGCCACGCCGTCCTCCTCACCGCCGACGACCCCGATCTCGACCTCGAGGATGATGCGCGCCGCGGCGCAGCGCGCCAGCAGGTCACGGGCGATCTCGAGGTTCTCGTCGAGCGGCACGGCGGAGCCGTCCCACATGTGCGACTGGAAGAGCGGCAGCTCGCCGCGCGCGACCCGCTCGGCGGAGATCTCGACCAGCGGGCGCACGAAGCCGTCGAGCTTGTCCTTGGGGCAGTGGTCGGTGTGCAGCGCGATCTGCACCGGGTAGCTCTTGGCCACCTCGGCGGCGTACGCGGCGAACGCGACCGAGCCGGTCACCATGCTCTTGACGCTCGGGCCCGAGAGGTACTCCGCACCTCCCGTCGAGACCTGGATGATGCCGTCCGAGCCGGCGTCGGCGAAGCCCTTCAGCGCGGCGTTCAGCGTCTGCGAGGACGACACGTTGATCGCCGGGAACGCGAAGGCGTTGGCCTTGGCGGTGTCGAGCATCTGGGCATAGGTCTCAGGAGTCGCGATGGGCATGCGGCCAGCCTAGTGGCTATCGGCCACGGAGGCTGGAGGCAGCCGACTAGCCCCGCCAGGCATCCTCGCCCGACAGGTCGGCGTACTCCCGCACCCAGGCGTGCATGGCGATCGCGGCGGCGGCGGAGGCGTTGATCGAGCGGGTCGAGCCGAACTGCGCGATCGAGAACGTGCCGTCGCACGCCGCCCGGGCGCCCTCCGAGAGGCCCGGCCCCTCCTGGCCGAAGAGGAAGCAGACCCGCCGCGGCACGGTCATGGTCTCCAGGTGCTCGCTGCCGGGCAGGTTGTCGATGCCGAGCAGTCGCACGTCGCGCTCCGCGAGGTACGCCGCCAGGTCGGCGGCCGTCTCGTGGTGGCGCACGTGCTGGTAGCGATCGGTGACCATCGCACCCCGGCGGTTCCACCGCCGGTTGCCGACGATGTGCACCTCGGCGGCGAGGAAGGCGTTGGCCGTGCGGACGATCGTGCCGATGTTGAAGTCGTGCTGCCAGTTCTCGATCGCGACGTGGAAGTCGTGGCGCCGACGGTCGAGGTCGGCCACGATCGCCGCCACGCTCCAATAGCGGTAGCGGTCCACGACGTTGCGCCGGTCGCCCTCGGCGAGCAGCACGGGGTCGTACTGCTCCCCCGTCGGGAGCGGCCCCTGCCACGGACCGACGCCGATCTCCTCGGGGCCGTGCGGCATCGGGTCGTACGGCGCCCGACGGTCCTCGCTCTCCTCCACCACGGCGGCGAGACTACCGACCCGAGGCGAAGGTGACCCGGGTACGGTTTGACCGTGACTCCGCTCCTGCTCGAGCTCCACCCGCTGCTCCTGGGCATGGACTGGATGGACCCCAACTGGCTGCTGCAGGAGTTCGGGGGCGCGTTCTTCTGGATCAGCCTGCTGATCGTCTTCGTCGAGTGCGGGCTGTTCTTCCCGTTCCTGCCCGGCGACACCCTGCTCTTCGCGCTCGGGCTCTTCATCACCGGCGAGAAGATCGACATGTTCCCCGGCGGGCCCTTCGTCGAGGTGCTGATCGCCTTCGCCCTGCTCACGAGCGCGGCCGTGCTCGGCAACGTCGCCGGCTACGAGATCGGCCGCGCGATCGGCCCCCCGCTCTACCACCGCGACGGCCGCATCCTGAAGAAGAAGTACTTCGACCAGACGCAGGTCTTCTTCGACAAGCACGGCAGCAAGGCCCTGGTCATCGGCCGCTTCGTGCCGTTCGTGCGGACCTACATCACCGTGGTCGCCGGCGTGACCGGCATGGACCGCCAGCGGTTCTTCAAGTGGAGCCTGGTCGGCGCCGTGCTGTGGGTCGCGAGCATCCTGGCGCTGGGCTACTTCCTCGGGTCCGCGTTCCCCGGCCTCGGTGAGAACATCGACAAGGCGATCGCCCTGATCCTGGCCTTCTCGGTGATCCCGATCATCTACGAGTGGTGGAAGCACCGCCGCCAGGTCGAGCGCACGGTCGACGACCTGACCTGAGCTAGCCGCGGGCGGCGTCCAGCTGGGCCTTGGTGAGCACGGCGCGCACCTCGAGGCCGACGTCGGCCAGCGGGTTCTCCCCCTCCGGGCTGCGGTCGATCGCGCAGACGACGACCTCGACCACCGCGCCGGCCTCCCGCAGAGCCTTCGTCGCGTCCCGCACCGCGCCGCCAGTGGTGATCACGTCCTCGACCAGCGTCACCCGCCGTCCGGCGACGTCCGGGCCCTCGGCGAGCTTGCAGGTGCCGTACTCCTTGGCCTGCTTGCGCACGAACAGCGCGGGCGTCCCGGTGCGGCTGCTCACCATCGTGGCGATCGGGATCCCCCCGAGCTCCAGGCCCCCCAGCAGCTCGGTGTCCTCGGGCAGCAGCGGCACCATCTGCGCGGCCACCCGGGCCAGGAGCGCGGGCTGGGCCTCGAAGAGGTACTTGTCGAAGTACTCCGAGGACACCTGGCCGGAGCGCAGCGTGAACTCCCCGGTCAGGCGGCAGCAGGTGTCGACGTCGGCGGCCAGCGCGGGATCGGGGGTCGGGTCCATGGTCACGACGGCAGGCTATCGGGCCCCCGCCGTACCCTCGGGCGCATGTCTGCTCCTCGGCTCGCGCACCGGCTCGACGGCATCCCACCCACGATCTTCTCGAGGATGTCGGCCCTGGCCGCGAGCACCGGCTCGGTCAACCTGGGCCAGGGCTTCCCCGACGTCGACGGCCCGCCCGAGGCGATCGCCCACGCGGTGGCGGCGCTGGAGGGCGGGGCCAACCAGTACGCCCCCGGCATCGGCGTGCCCGCCCTGCGGCAGGCCATTGCCCGGCACCAGCAGCGCCACTACGGGCTCGAGGTGGACCCGGACACCGAGGTCGTGGTCACCACCGGCTGCACCGAGGCGGTCGCCGCGGCCCTGCTCGGCCTGGTCGACCCGGGCGACGAGATCGTCGTGCTCGAGCCGTACTACGACTCCTACGTCGCGATGATCCAGATGGCCGGCGGCGTACGGCGCCCGGTCACCCTGCGCGCCCCCGACTACCGCCTCGACCTCGACGAGTTGCGGGCCGCGGTGACGCCGCGGACCAGGTTCGTGCTGCTCAACTCGCCACACAACCCGACCGGCACCGTGCTGAACCGCGCCGAGTTGCAGGCCGTCGCCGACCTGGCGACCGAGCACGACCTGGTCGTGATCACCGACGAGGTCTACGAGCACCTGGTCTTCGACGAGCACGCGCATGTGCCGATCGCGACCCTGCCGGGCATGGCCGAGCGCACGCTGAGCCTGTCCAGCGCCGGCAAGTCCTACTCGTTCACCGGCTGGAAGGTCGGCTGGGCGACCGGCCCGGCCGCGCTGGTCGGAGCGCTCCTCGCCGCCAAGCAGTGGCTGACCTTCACCTCGGGCTCGCCGCTGCAGCCGGCCGTGGCCCACGCGCTGGACGAGCTGCCCGACTTCCCTCGCGAGCTGGCCGCCGACCTCCAGGAGCGGCGCGACCTGCTCTGCGCCGGGCTGGATGCGGCCGGGCTGGCCGTGCGGGTCCCCGAGGGCACCTACTTCGCCACCACCGACGTGCGCGCCCTCGGCTGGGACGACGGCCTCGCCTTCTGCCTCGCGCTGCCCGAGCGGGCCGGGGTCGTCGCGATCCCGGCGCAGGTGTTCTACGACCACCAGGAGGAGGGTCGCCACCTGGTGCGCTGGGCCTTCTGCAAGGAGCGCCCCGTCATCGACGAGGCGATGCGGCGCCTCGCCGCCGCCGAGCTCCAGGCCTGACTAGCCCTTGAACCAGCGGTTGGCGCCGCCGACGTAGAGCATCACGATCGCGACGATGCACAGGATCGCGTGGAGCAGCGGCACGATCGCCAGCGCCATCACCAGCGAGACCGGGATGGCCAGGGCGGCCGAGACGGTGAGCAGGATCCGCGCCCAGTTGCGGCGGCGCATCACGAAGAACGCCAGCACGATGGCCGCGATCGACCAGACGATGCCGATGACCGCGAAGACCGTGGTGAACGTCTTGACCTCGTCGCGCGACCAGCCCGACGCGCTGTCCTGGAAGCCGTCGTAGAACTCGTCGGTCCCGGCCTGGACCGCGACCAGGAGGAACAGCAGGCACAGCAGCGCGATCGCGCCGCCCACCCAGGTGAGGACGGCGGCGGTGGTCACGGTGCCGGGGCGCCGGCCCGGGTCCTGCTGCATCGACGGCGCGTACGCCGGCTGGTAGGCGCCCGGCTGCGGCTGGCCGTAGGGCTGGCCATAGGGCTGGCCATAGGGCTGGCCATAGGGCTGGGGAGGCGGCGCCTCGCCGTAGGGGTTGCTCGGGTCGCTCATGCGTCCAACTTTTCCATGGCGGTCCCGCTCAGGAGAACCAGGCCCGCACCTCGGGCCGCACCAGCAGCGTGATGGTGACCAGGCAGGCGACGAGAGGCAACGCCATCGCGATGCTGACCACGGCGCCCACGAGCGACACCGCGGCCGCCCCGGCGGCCGACACCAGCAGGGCCGTGCGGGCCCAGCGCACCCGGCGGAACGCCTGGACGGCGAACCCGATCGCGGCGCCGCCCCACACGAGCAGCACGCCGGCGAGGCCGAGCGTGGCGGTGCGGACCTCGGAGTCGCTGATGCCCTCGTCGCGCAGGTCCGGGTTCTGTCGGTACAGCTCCTCGAAGACCACGTCGGGCGCGGCGAGAAGGACCAGCGCGCTGAGCCCCATCACCAGGATGGCCAGCCCGCAGAAGGTCCAGGTCAGGACGCAGGCCCACAGCAACGCGGGGGGTCGCCCAGCGGCGCGGTCGGCCGGCGGGCGAGAGGACATCGGGGCCGGCGTGCGCACGGTCGTGGGGGCGGGCGTCGATCCGAAGCCGGACATGGCGCGCGGCTCTACCGGCGGGGGAGGCGGCGGCGGGGACTGGAACATCGACGGCCCGACCGGCTCGCCCTCCCGCTCCTCGGGGGCCGGCGTGATGCCGTCGAACCAGTCCCGCGCCGGCTGCAACCACAGCATCACGGCGGCGGCGACCACCACCGCCGGCAGCAGGCCGCCCGCGGCCATGCCGCTGACGAAGAGCGGCACCGCCAGCACCGCGAGGGCGAGTCGCGCGCCGCGGGAGCGCTGCAGGACGTGGAAGCCGAGGATCGCCGCGGCGGTGGCACAGGCGCCGGCGACCATGGCCAGGATGCGCAGGATCGTGGTGACGCCGTCGAGGTCGAGGCCGAGCCCCTCACCCGGGGGCTCGGAGAGGAAGGTCTCGATCGAGCGCTGGGTCTCGAGCGAGCCGAGGCCGGCCACGCGCTCGAAGACCAGCGCCACGATCAGCGCGGAGCCGCCCATGATCATCCAGGCGGCCAGGGTGACCTGGCGGGGGCGATGGGGCGCGTCGGTCATGCCCCCATTCCATCAGTGTCGTACTCAGGTCGCGACGGCGAGGGTCAGCCCTCCGCCGTCCGCGACCTCGACCCTGACGGTGTCGCCGTCGGTCACCTCTCCCCCGATCAACATCCGCGCGAGCGGGTCGCCGATCGCGGTCTGGACGAGGCGGCGCAGGGGGCGGGCGCCGTAGGCCGGGTCGTAGCCGGTGTCGGCGAGCCAGGTCTTGGCCTCGGGCGTGACGTCGATGTCGATGCGCCGCACCGCGAGCCGGCGCTCCAGCAGGTCCAGCTGGAGATCGACGATCTGCGCCAGCTCCTCGCGGGTCAGCGCGTCGAACATCACGATGTCGTCGAGACGGTTGAGGAACTCCGGCTTGAAGCTCTGCCGCACGACGGCGAGCACCGACTCCTTCTTCTTCTCCGGGTCCAGCAGCGGGTCGACCAGGAAGTGCGAGCCCAGGTTGCTGGTGAGGATCAGGATCGTGTTGCGGAAGTCGACCGTGCGGCCCTGGCCGTCGGTCAGGCGCCCGTCGTCGAGCACCTGGAGCAGGATGTCGAACACCTCGGGGTGCGCCTTCTCCACCTCGTCGAGCAGGACCACCGAGTACGGACGGCGGCGCACCGCCTCGGTCAGCTGACCGCCCTCGTCGTAGCCGACGTAGCCCGGGGGCGCCCCGACCAGGCGCGAGACCGAGTGCTTCTCGGAGTACTCGCTCATGTCGATGCGCACGATCGCGCGCTCGTCGTCGAAGAGGAAGTCGGCCAGCGCCTTGGCCAGCTCGGTCTTGCCGGTGCCGGTGGGGCCCAGGAACAGGAACGAGCCGGTCGGCCGGTTCGGGTCGGCGATGCCGGCGCGCGCGCGGCGTACGGCGTCGCTCACCGAGCGCACCGCCTCGTGCTGGCCGATCAGGCGCTGACCGACGACGGACTCCATCTCCAGCAGCTTGGCGGTCTCGCCCTGCAGCATGCGGCCGGTCGGGATGCCGGTCCAGGCCTCCACGACCTCGGCGATCTGCTCGGCCCCGACCTCCTCGCCGACCAGCGGCTCGATGTCCGTGCGCTCGGCGGCCTCGACCTCGCGGATCTGCTCCTCGAGCGCCGGGATCCGTCCGTAGAGGATCTCGCTGGCCTTCTCGAAGTCGCCCTCGCGCTGGAGCCGCTCACTCTCGATGCGCAGCTGGTCCAGCTGGCGGCGCAGCTCGCCCTCGCCCTCGAGGGTCGACTTCTCGCGCTCCCAGCGGGCCTCCAGGCCACGCAGCTCCTCCTCGCGGTCGGCCAGATCGGCGCGCAGGCGCTCCAGGCGCTCGGCAGAGGCCTCGTCGCTCTCGCGCTGGAGCGCGAACTCCTCCATGCGCAGGCGCTCGACGCGGCGCCGGAGCTGGTCGATCTCCTCGGGCGAGGACTCGATCTCCATGCGCAGCCGGGAGGACGCCTCGTCGATCAGGTCGATCGCCTTGTCCGGCAGCTGACGGCCGGGGATGTAGCGGTCGCTGAGCGTGGCCGCGGCCACGAGGGCGGCGTCGGTGATGCGGACGCCGTGGTGGGCCTCGTACTTCTCCTGGATGCCGCGCAGGATCTGGATGGTGTCCTCGACGCTGGGCTCGCCGACGAAGACCTGCTGGAAGCGGCGCTCCAGCGCCGGGTCCTTCTCGATCCGCTCGCGGTACTCGTCGAGGGTCGTCGCCCCGATCATGTGCAGCTCGCCGCGGGCCAGCATCGGCTTGAGCATGTTGCCGGCGTCCATGGAGGAGTCGCCGCCGGCGCCCGCGCCCACGACCGTGTGCAGCTCGTCGATGAAGGTGATGATCTGGCCGCCGCTGTCCTTGATCTCCTCCAGGACCGCCTTGAGCCGCTCCTCGAACTCGCCGCGGTACTTGGCTCCGGCGACCATCGCGGCCAGGTCCAGGCTCAGCACCCGGCGACCCTTGAGCGAGTCGGGGACGTCGCCGGCGACCACGCGCTGCGCCAGGCCCTCGACGACGGCGGTCTTGCCGACGCCGGGCTCGCCGATGAGGACCGGGTTGTTCTTGGTGCGGCGCGAGAGCACCTGCACGACGCGCCGGATCTCGGCGTCGCGCCCGATGACCGGGTCGAGCCGGCCCTCCTGGGCGGCTGCGGTGAGGTCGACGGAGTACTTCTCCAGCGCCTCGTACGTCGACTCGGCGTCCTGGCTGGTGACGCGCCGGTTGCCGCGCACGGCGGTGAGGCCCTCGCGCAGCCCGGCCTCGGTGAGGCCCGCGTCGGTGAGCACCTTCTGGGCGGGGCTCTCGGTCCCGGCGATCGCGATCAGCAGGTGCTCCGTCGCGACGTAGTCGTCCTTCATGGAGGCGGCCAGGTCGATCGCGCCGGCCAGCACCCGGGTCAGCGCGGCCGAGGCCGCGGGCTGCTGGACGGTGGCGCCGCTGGCCTTGGGCAGGGTGTCGAGGGCCGCGACCGCGCGCGCCGTCAGCGCATCGGCGTCGACACCGGCCTTGATGACCAGGCTGCGCGCGATGCCGCCCTCCTGGCGGAGGAGGGCCGCGAGCAGGTGGATGGGCTCGGTGGTGGTGTTGCCGGCCGTGGTGGCCGTGAGCTGGGCGGCCTCGATCGCCTCGCGGCTTCGGGTGGTGAACTTGTCAGCGCCGAACTGGCTCATGACATCTCCTTCCTAGGGTTCTGCTCAGCGGCCGCGACGCCAGACGACGACCGCCTGGCCGCTGTGGGTCTTGCGGAGCACGGGCAGCTTGTTGGGCGACGCGGGGCCCAACGGCGGGCCGGCGAGCGCCTGCCGCAGCGTGTCGCGGGTGCTCTCGAGCTCGGCGTGCAGCTCCTCGTTGCGCGCCGACAGCGCGGCCACCTGGTTCTCCAGCTCGAGGATCCGGCGTACCCCCTCGATGCCGATGCCCGCCGCGGTGAGCTCGGAGATCTCGCGGAGCCGCTCGATGTCCCGCGCGGAGTAGCGGCGCCCACCGCCGACCGTGCGCACGGGGTTGATGAGGCCCAGCCGCTCATAGGTGCGCAGCGTCTGGGGGTGCAGGCCGGTCAGCTCGGCGGCGACGCTGATGACGAAGACCGCGGCGTCGGGTCCGGGTACCGCGAACGGGTCGCGGGCGGCCATCACGAGCCCGCCTCGAAGAGGTTGGCCCGCAGCGGCTTGCTCGCCGTCGCCTCCCGGTAGGCCTCGACGGCCGCGCGAGCGGCCTCGTCGAGCACGGCCGGGACCTGGACCTCGACGGTCGCCAGCAGGTCGCCGTAGGTGCCGTCGGACTTGCGCGCCCCCTTGCCGCGGACCCGGAAGGTGCGCCCGTTGGGGGTGCCCGCCGGGATCTTGAGGGTGACCGGGGCGCCCCCCAGGGTGGGGATCTTGATCTCCGCGCCCAGCGCGGCCTCGTCGAAGGACACCGGCACCGTGAGCGTGAGGTTGTCGGCCTTGCGGGCGAAGATCCGGTGCGGCCTGACCTTGACGACCACGAACAGGTCCCCGGCCGGGCCGCCGTTCTCGCCCGCCCCGCCCTTGCCGCGCAGGCGGATGCGCTGGCCGTCCTTGACCCCGGCGGGGATCCGCGCCTGGATCGAGCGCGCCGACATCCCGCGCCCGCTGCCCTGACAGGTGGGGCACGGCTCGTCGTAGACGAGCTGGCGCCCGCCGCAGTGGGGGCAGGTCTCGTTCATGGAGAACGCGCCGCCCGCCGAGACGGTGACGTAGCCGGCGCCCTCGCACTGGGGGCAGATGTGCGGCTTCGTGCCCGGCTTGCCGCCGGTGCCCTGACAGTCGGGACAGGGGGCGTCGGAGGTGAGCCGCAGCGAGATCGTGACGCCGTCCATGGCGTCGGTGAAGCTGATCGTCGCGGTCGTCTCCACGTCGGCGCCCTTGGTCGGCCGCCGCGCCTGCTGGGTGCGGCGGCCACCTCCGAAGAGGTCACCGAACATGTCGCCGAAGCCGCCCCCTCCGCCGGCCCGGTCGCGGAGCAGGTCGTCGAGGTTGAACCCCCCCGCTCCGCCACCGAAGCCGCCACGGGCGCCCGAGCCGTAGAGCTCGCGCAGCTCGTCGTACTTCTTGCGCTTCTCGGTGTCGCCGACCACGTCGTAGGCCTCGGCGACCGCCTTGAACTTCTCGTGCTTGGCGGTGTCCCCGGGGTTGGAGTCGGGGTGGTTGGCGCGCGCGAGCTTGCGGTAGGCCTTCTTGATCTCGTCGGCCGTCGCGTCCTTCTTGACGCCCAGCACCTGGTAGAAGTCCTTCTGCGCCCAATCGGCGCGGACCCCCTCGTCACTCATCGCACACCTCCCTTCTCACTCCCCGTCGGTGGTGGGGCTCGTCGCCGGGTCGACCACGAGCACCTGCGCCGCGCGGACCACGCGGTCGCCGATCTTGTAGCCGGCCTTGGCGATCACCTTGCACGTCGTCACGGTGACCTCGGGGTCCTCCCCGATGTGGGAGAGGGCCTCGTGGACCGTCGGGTCGAACGGGTCGCCGACCTCGCCGAAGCGGATCAGGCCCAGGCCGGCCACGACCCGCTCCAGCTGCTCGGCCACGGCCTTGAAACCGCCGTCTAGCTCGCCGTGCTCGCGGGCCCGGTCGATGGTGTCGAGCACCTCGGTGATCGGCGCCAGCGCGGCGTAGGTCGCGTTCTCCCGGAGCAGGTCGCGGTCGCGCTCGACGCGGCGCTTGTAGTTGAGGAACTCGGCCTGCAGTCGCTGCAGGTCCGCGGTCCGCTCCGCCAAGGCCATCTGCGTCACGACCAGCTCGTCCTGCGAGATCACGTCGTCCTCGGCCCGGCCGGACTCGCCGGGCTCGCCGGCCGAGGCCGAGGAGGCGGCGCCATCGGCGACGGGCTCCTCCTCGACCTCGGTCTCGTTGGCCATCTCGGAGGCGGCGTCGCCGAAGGACTCGACCGGCTCCTCGTCGCGGTTCACGTGCGGGTCGCTCACTTGGACTGACCCTCGTCAGCCGGCCCCTCGTCGACGATCTCGGCGTCGACGACGTCGTCGTCGGCCTCGCCCGTCGAGCCGTCGGACCCACCGGCGGCGGCCTGCTCGGCCTCCGCGGCGGCGTACATGGCCGCGCCCATCTTCTGGCTGGACTCACCGAGCTTGGCCACGCCCGCGTTGAGGGTCTCGGCGGACGCCTCGGGGTCCTCCAGCAGCGTCTTCAGCGCGTCGACGTCGCCCTGGACCTCGGTCTTGACGTCCTCGGGCAGCTTCTCGGCGTTGTCGGCGAGGAACTTCTCGGTCGTGTAGACCAGCTGGTCGGCCTGGTTGCGGGCCTCGACGGCCTCGCGACGCTTGGCGTCCTCCTCGGCGTACTGCTCGGCCTCCTTGACCATGCGGTCGATCTCGTCCTTCGACAGCGCGGAGCCGCCGGAGATCGTCATCGACTGCTCCTTGCCGGAGCCCTGGTCCTTTGCGGACACGTGCACGATGCCGTTGGCGTCGATGTCGAAGGTGACCTCGATCTTCGGGATGCCGCGCGGCGCCGGGGGCAGGCCGGTGAGCTCGAAGTTGCCCAGCGGCTGGTTCTGCGACCACATCTGGCGCTCGCCCTGGGCCACCTTGATCTCGACCGAGGGCTGGTTGTCATCGGCGGTCGTGAAGATCTCCGAGCGCTTGGTCGGGATCGTGGTGTTGCGCTCGATCAGGGTGGTCATGACGCCGCCCTTGGTCTCGATCCCCAGCGACAGCGGGGTCACGTCGAGCAGCAGCACGTCCTTGACCTCGCCCTTGAGCACGCCGGCCTGGAGCGCGGCACCCACCGCGACGACCTCGTCGGGGTTGACGCCCTTGTTGGGCTGCTTGCCCCCGAGGAGCTCGGTCACCAGCTCGCTCACGGCGGGCATCCGGGTGGAGCCGCCGACGAGCACGACGTGGTCGATCTTGTCGATCGCGACGCCCCCGTCCTTGAGGACGTTCTGGAAGGGCGCCTTGGTGCGGTCGAGCAGGTCCGCGGTCATCTTCTGGAACTCGCTGCGGGTCAGCCGCTCCTCGAAGTGCAGCGGGCCGGACTCGCCGTGGGTGATGTAGGGCAGGTGGATCGTGGTCTCGCTCGAGGAGGACAGCTCGATCTTCGCCTTCTCGGCGGCCTCCTGGAGGCGCTGCTTGGCGATCTTGTCGGCCGCGAGGTCGACGCCGTTGTTGTCCTTGAACTTCTTGACCATCCACTCCACGACGCGGTTGTCCCAGTCGTCACCGCCGAGGTGGTTGTCTCCCGAGGTCGCCTTGACCTCGACGACGCCCTCGCCGATCTCGAGCAGGGACACGTCGAACGTGCCGCCACCGAGGTCGAAGACCAGGATCGTCTGGTCGTCACCCTTGTCGAGGCCGTAGGCGAGCGCGGCCGCGGTGGGCTCGTTGACGATGCGGCTCACGTTGAGGCCCGCGATCTCGCCGGCCTCCTTGGTGGCCTGGCGCTGCGCGTCGGAGAAGTACGCCGGAACGGTGATGACCGCGTCGGTCACCGGCTCCCCGAGGTAGGCCTCCGCGTCCCGCTTCAGCTTCTGCAGCACGAACGCGCTGATCTGCTGGGGGGTGAAGTCCTTGTCGTCGATCCGCTGCTTCCAGTCGGTGCCCATGTGGCGCTTGACCGAGCGGATGGTGCGGTCCACGTTGGTGACCGCCTGGCGCTTCGCGACCTCGCCGACCAGCACCTCGCCGGACTTCGCGAAGGCGACGACCGACGGAGTGGTGCGGGCACCTTCCGCGTTGGCGATGACGGTGGGCTCGCCACCCTCGAGGACCGCAACGACGCTGTTCGTCGTCCCGAGGTCGATGCCGACAGCACGTGCCATGAGTTGTACCTCCGTGATGAGGCCCCGGAGGGCCTGGGTTGAAGACTTGTGGGTCTAAGTCTGGCAGGTAAATTGAGTCGTCTCAACTCAAGTTCCAGTCACCTGCTCAACAGAGGTGACGGCACAGGTGTTCCCGGCTTGCGGATTTTTCTGTCCTAGCCGCCGTAGGGGTACGCCCGCCCGGCGGGTCCATCCGGAAGAGATGGCTCGCCCCACCGTCGCGCGCAGCCCCGCGTCGTCCAGATCGGCGCACTTCCACGCGAACGTCGCGCGCTGGCCCTCCCACGAGCCCAGCAACGTGTCGGCCTCGGTCCCGTGGCTCCGGGTAGCCCATGCTCCGCACGCAAGAGCGCGGCGCCGACGGTCAGGCGGTGTCGGTGAGGTCGAGGGTGCCGTGTCGGGTGCGGACGAACCGTTGGCCGTGGGGTTCGGCCCAGAGAAAGGTCCCGGGGCCGAGGAGTTGGTATCGCCAGCCGGCGTGGGTCTTGAGGCGGTGGTGATGTCGACACAGGGCGGCGAGATTGCACTCGCAGGTCGGCCCGCCACTGTCGTAGGGCGTGATGTGGTCGAGGTCGCAGGACCGGGCCGGGCGCGTGCACCAGGGGAACACGCAGGTCCGGTCGCGCAGGCGGACCTTCTCCGCGGTCAGCGGGGAGGGGGCGTAGGGGTCGGGGCCGGTGGGCTGCGCGTGGTGGCGGGTGCCGTCGCAGTGGTCGTTGAGGTCGATGACGGGGCGGACGGTGACGAACCGGTCGTCGCGGGCGAGCCACTCGTGCACGGTGTCGACGAGCCAGGTGTGACCCTGCTCGTCGGCGACGACGGGGTCGCAGCCCAGGGGCGCGTCGTCGCCCAGGTGGAGGTAGGCCACGATGCCCTTGGTCGGCACGGGCGCCTCGTCGCCGTTGATCAGGGCGAGGGCGCGGGCGGGGTCGGCGAGGATGCCGATCGCCATCGCGCGGCGTATGTCGAGGGGCTCGGTGCAGCCGTCACGCCGCAGCGCGGCGGCCACCAGCGAGAGTGCGCGGTCGAAGTCCTTGAGGTCGGTCCAATCGGCGCGCAGGGTCATCTCGGCGACGCCGGTGTGGTTGAGGGAGTCCTCGTGCAGGGTGGCGTGGCGGCGGTCGAGGGCGTCGAGCTGCTCGGCCTCGCGCTGCTCTGGATAGAGACGCAGCATCGCCTCGTCCAGGAGCCTGTCCAGCATGGTGGCGCCGACCTGGTGGGCGCGGTCGGCGACCTCCAGGTCGAGGTAGGCGGCCACGTCGGCGGGCTTGCCGAGCACGGCCTGGGCGATGCGACGGGCGCGCCAGACGGGGACCTCGCCGGCGAGCACGCGGGCGTGGACGCGTGGCAGGCGGTGGGCCAGGATCAGGGCGTCGCGCAGGTAGGCCTTGCCGGCGCTGGTGGTCATCTGGTTGGCCGCGGCGAACGCGGCCGGGGCGTCCCAGGCCAGGCGCGGGATCCCGAACCACTCCAGCTCCTCGGGCTCGCTCAGGTCCTCGAGGGCTGGTGCGCCGTCGTCGTAGGCGCCGCGCTTGCGGGCGGCGTGCCAGGTGTCGTCGGCGGGGTCCTCGAGGTGGGTGTGGGCCCAGGCCACGCCGAGTCGCAGGAGGTCGACCTCGGCGGCGTCGGCACGGGCCCGGGTCTCGCGGACGGCGGCGATCAGGTCCTCGGGCGCGCCTGCGCCATCGGCGCTCGGCCGGCGGGCGTCGAGGTGCGCGAGGAACATGGTCCATACTAACCGAACGTATGTTCGTACATCAAGAGTCCCTGAAGAGGAAGTCGCACCTCGACCACCGAGGGGCGCGCGAGGGCAGGATGGGGGGATGAGGTGGGCGTGGGTGGTCATGGTGGTGGCGCTGTCCGGCTGCACGAGCCAGACCGAGCCCGAGGCCGAGCCGTCTCCGGCGGCCCGCTCCGCAGGCACCGGCTCCACCAGCCCGTCGCCCACAGCCTCGCCCACACCCACTCCCACGCCGCAACCGCTCGTGACGCCCGACGACCTGGACGTCAGCACCGCGGCGCGCGCGGTGCGGCACCTGGCGGGCGAGATCGGGCCGCGGCCCGGGACGACCCCGGCGTACTTCCGGGCGGCCGCGTGGGTCGAGCGCCGCTTCACCGCGAGCGGGTGGCGGGTGGAGCGGCAGCGCTTTCCCACACCGGCGGGCTACTCGTGGAACGGGCCGGTCGAGGCGGGGCCCTCGGTGAACCTCATCGCCACGCACGGCACACCGCGGCCGGGGCGGCCGTGGCTGCTGGTCGGCGCCCACCTCGACACCGTGGTGGACGCGCCGGGCGCGGAGGACAACGCGTCGGGGGTCGGGGTCCTGCTCGCGGTCGCCGAGGCCCTCCAGGACACTCGCAGCCGGCTGCCCGTGGTGCTCGTCGCGTTCGGCTCCGAGGAGCCCCGCGGCGAGGGCGACGCCCACCACCACTACGGCTCACGCGCCTACGTCGCCTCCCTCACCACGCAGCAGCGGCGCAGCCTCGCCGGGATGGTCTCACTGGACCGGGTCGGTGTGGGAGAGGTGCTACCGGTCGGCAGCCCCGCCGAGCCCAACGCGCTGACCGACCAGCTCGTCGCCGCGGCGCGCAGGGCGGGGGTGGAGACGGTCCTCGACCCGTTCCAGACGTCCAGTGACCACTGGTCGTTCGTGCGCGAGGGGCTGCCGGGCGCCCGCCTCGGCAGCACGCCGTACGCCGCCTACCACGACCGCACCGACACCCCCGAGGTCGTGCAGCGCGCCCAGCTCGAGCGGACCGCACGCACGGTGCTCGCCTGGCTGGGGTGAGGCCTCAGCGCGAGGCGCGCCAGAGGCCAAGGCCGACGTCGACCAGGCTCACGCGCGGCAGGCCGGCGACCTCGGCCAACGGGATCCACCGCGCCTCGTCGGTGCTGCCGTCGACCTCGGGAGTCAGCTCCCCGCCGACGATGCGCGCCTCGTAGACCACCCGCACCGCCTTCATCGGCCGGTCGGTGTCGGCGATGCGGCGCTCGACGGGGATCACGTAGGAGTCCACCCCGAGCAGCGCGCCCAGCTCCACGTCGTAGCCGGTCTCTTCGCGGACCTCCCGCACCGCGCCCGCGGCGGCCTGCTCCTCGAGGTCGACGCCGCCGCCGGGCAGCGTCCAGCGCTTCTCCTCACCCTCGTTCCACAGGGCGAGGAGGACCCGGTCGCGGTCGTCGACGATGACCGCGTAGGCCGCAAGCCGGGTGTCGTACTCGGTGTAGTGCACACCCCATCATGGAATACGACGGCGCCCCACCGGGTATTCGGCCTCCTATGAGCGTCCCGACGATCACCCTCAACAACCAGACCACCATCCCCCAGCTCGGTTTCGGCGTCTTCCAGGTCCCGCCGGCGGAGACGGCGGCCACGGTCGCCACGGCCATCTCGGTCGGCTACCGCCACCTCGACACGGCGCAGATGTACGGCAACGAGGAGGGCGTGGGGCAGGGCATCGCCGCCTCCGGGATCCCACGCGAGGAGCTCTACGTCACCACCAAGCTCAACAACAACAACCACCGGCCCGACGACGTGCGGCGCAGCTTCGAGGAGTCGTTCGAGCGACTCGGCTTGGACTACATCGACCTGTTCCTCATCCACTGGCCGCTGCCCACGCGCTACGACGGCGACTACGTCTCGACGTGGAAGGCCATGACCGAGCTGACGCAGGACGGCCGGCTGCGCTCCGTGGGCGTCTCCAACTTCCACCCCGAGCACCTCGACCGGATCATCGACGCGACGGGGGTCCTGCCCGCCGTCAACCAGATCGAGGCCCACCCCTACCTGCCCAACGACGAGGTCCGGGCCGCCTCGCACGAGCGCGGGATCACCGTCGAGGCCTGGTCACCCATCGCCCAGGGCAAGGTCATGGACGACGAGGTGATCCAGAGGCTCGCCCAGCGCCACGGCAAGACGCCCTCACAGGTGACGCTGCGCTGGCACATCGAGCGCGGGGACGTGGTCTTCCCCAAGTCGATGCACGAGGAGCGGATGCGCGAGAACTTCGAGATCTTCGACTTCCAGCTCTCCCCGGACGAGGTCGAGGCCATCCGCCGCCTCGACCAGGGCGAGGCCGGCCGCATCGGCCCCAACCCCGAGACGATGGACTGGATCCCGAGCTGAGCTCGGCTCGGTCAGATCAGCGGATCGTCACGCGGATCTCGTTGGAGGCCTCGCCGCTGTCGGTGTCGACGACGCGGAAGCGGTTCTTGCCCAGCTGGCTGGTCTGGATGTAGGTCGTGAACGTCTCGTTGCTCACCGAGGCCGTGACCGGGAAGATCCCCCAGTCGTCGCCCTCCCACTGCTGCACCTGCAGGATCGCGCCCTCGCCGTCGGGGTAGGTGCCCCGCAGGTAGATCCGCTCCATGGATCCGACCTCGGAGGCGTCGGAGGTCAGCGAGATCGCGGTCTCCGGCTCCTCCGACTTGCTCGACGGTGGAGGGCCTCCCTCTCCCCCGGGGTCCGGGGCCAGCGTGATCTGCGGGCCGGTGTCGCGCTCGGTGGGCGAGGGGGTCGGCAGGTACATCGTCTCGCCGCCCCCACCGCTGCTGCCATCGCTCGTGGCGCTGTCGCCGTCCAGGCCGACCAGCCTCTTCACCAGGAGCGCGCCACCGCCGAGGATCAGGCCGACGGCGAGCGCCACGGCGACCAGGGCGACGAGACCCTCCAGGACGGGGCGCCCCTCGCGCGGGGTTGGTTCTTCGTCAGCCACGTACGGTCTCCCCTGGATGGTGGTGCGGTGCGCCCATTGTCGGGGACCGGGTCAAGGGGACCACACGACCCCGCCGCCTCGGGTCTCAGCCGGCCCCGATCACAGGCCGCGCTTCCACACGACCTCCTCGCGCAGGCGCTCGCTGCGCCAACCGCCCGGCGTGCGCACCAGCGCGTGGTGGTAGATCCCACCGAGCTCGACGATCCGCTCGCCGCCGGCGCCGTCGCTCATCGGCATCGGGTTGTGGAAGTACGCCACGCAGGCGGCGGCGTCCCCGTCGATCCGGATGTCGAGCTGGCCGAGCGTGTGCATGCGCTGCGGGAAGAAGGCCGGCAGCACCTCGGCCAGCCACGCCTTGACCTCCGGGTACGCCCCGGCGATCCCGCCCGACTGCGTGTAGTCGATCTGCGCGCCGGGCGTGAACACCGTGTCGAGGCGATCCCAGTCGCCGGTGTCGATGGCACGCGTGTAGCGAGTCAGTACGTCGCTGATCTCGGCCCGGTCGCAGAGCGTCTGGAGGTCCACGACGGCACTCTGGCACAGAACTGGAACACGTTCTACTCTGTGGCTCATGAGGTTCACCTACGCCGAGGCCATGACCCAGGCGAAGTTCTACGCCCCGCTGGCCCAGGCGGCGGAGGCCGCCGGCTACACGAGCATGACCGTGGCCGACAGCCTGATCTACCCGAAGAGCTCCGACTCCCGCTACCCCTACACCGACACCGGCGACCGGGCGTTCCTCGAGGACAAGGAGTTCATCGAGACCATGGTGCTGTGCGCGCACCTGTTCGCGGTGACGACCACGCTGCGGCTCACGCCGTTCGTGCTCAAGCTGCCGGTGCGCCCGCCGGTCCTGGTCGCCAAGCAGGCCTCGTCGCTGGCCTTCCTCTCCGACAACCGCCTCGGCCTGGGCGTCGGCATCTCGCCGTGGCCCGAGGACTTCGCCAACCTGGGAGTCGACTGGGCCCGTCGCGGCAAGCGCATGGACGAGTGCATGGACATCCTGCGCGGCCTCACCGCGGGAGAGTTCTTCTCCTACGACGGCGACTTCTACACGATCGACGAGCTCAAGCAGACCCCCGGCGCCAGCAAGCCGATCCCGCTGCTCGTGGGCGGCCACGTCGACAACGCCCTGCGACGCGCGGTGCTCAAGGGCGACGGATGGATGCACGCCGGCGGCGACGGCGAGGAGCTCGACCGGCTACTCACCCGCCTCGCCGAGATCCGCCGGGAAGAGGAGGACACGCGCGACGACTTCGAGGTGCATGTCATCTCCTACGACGCCTACGACCTCGACGGCGTCAAGCGCCTCGAGGACAAGGGCGTCACCGACTGCATCGTCGGCTTCCGCGTGCCCTACGTCATGGGGCCGGACCCCGAGCCCCTGCAGGACAAGATCGACCACCTGAACCGCTACGCCGACCAGATCATCGGCAAGGTCGGCGATGTCTGAGTCGCTCGGCCTGACGACGGTCCTGCAGGACGCGATCGCGGAGGCGGAGGAGCTGGTCGCCAACGCCCCGTTCATCCGCACCGAGCAGGACCGGCTGGAGGGCTACGACTACCTGGCCGGGCGGATCCGGATGGCCATGCAGACGGCGTTCGACTACGACCTCGAGCGGCCGCTGTTCCTCAACCCGACCCACCAGTTCTCCCGACAGGGCCTGGACAACCCCGACGCGATCTACCTCCACGCCTACCTGCGCGAGGGGGTGGAGTACGTCGTGCGCGGTCGGCGCGGCACGAGCGCCGACCTGTCCTTCCAGGTCATGGGCGGCGCCTACACCGCCGACTCCGCGGCCACCTCGCTGCTGGCCTTCGACGATCGCGAGCTCGAGATCGGCGACGACGGGACGTTCGAGTTCACCTACGTCGCCGAGCCCGGGGCCACGACGATGATCGTCCGGGAGGTGTTCAACGACTGGGACACCGAGGAGCGGGGGCTGCTCGCCATCGAGCGCCCCGACCGACTCGGGCGACCGGCCCGGCCGCTGACCCAGGACCTGCTGCGCAAGCAGTACGAGGTCGCGGCGCGCAGCCTGGTCGGCAGCATCCAGACCTGGTTCGCGTTCCCGCAGTTCTTCCAGTACCAGGAGCCGGTCAACACCCTGACCGCGCCGCAGTCCACCCCGGGCGGTCTGGCGTCGCAGCGCTCGTCGATCGGCCACTACGGGCTGGCCGAGGACGAGGCGCTGGTGGTCACGGTGCCGGAGTGCACCGACTGCAGCTACCAGGGCATCCAGATCGGCTCGGACTGGTACGCCTCGACCGACTACGAGACCCACCAGACCTCGCTGACCAAGGCGCAGGCCGTGACCGACCCGGACGGCAAGATGCGCTTCGTCATCTCCGAGCGCTCCCCCGCCGGCGAGGGCGGCGCGATCGCCAACTGGCTCGAGACCACCGGCCACCGGACCGGCTCGATGATGCTGCGTTGGCAGCGCCTCGAGCGCGACCTCACCCAGGACGCCGATGGCCCGACCGTCGAGCGCGTCCCGCTCGCCGACGTGGTGGACCGGCTCCCGCACTACATGCCCATCACCCCCGAGGAGTACGCCGCGCGCGTCACCGCACGCCAGCGCTCCGTCGCCCGAAGGATGATCAGTTGAGCCAGGACCTGGGCCTCGCAGCCGCGCACGACACCTCGATCGAGGAGCGCTACACCCCGGCACCCCTGCTGAGGGGCAAGGTCCTCGTGATCTCCGGCATCGGTCCCGGACTCGGCCGGTCGCTGGCCGAGGAGGCCGCCAGGATGGGCGCCGATCTGGTGATCGCCAGCCGGACCGAGTCCCGCCTGCGAGCACTCCAGGAGGAGCTCGAGGCCCACGGGGGCACGGTCGTCAGCGTGGTCACCGACGTGACCGACGAGGGCTCGCGCGTCCAGCTGCGTGACCGGACCCTCGAGGCGCTCGGCCGCGTCGACTGCCTCATCAACAACGCGTTCACCATCCCGCCGATGGACCCGATCACCCAGATCGAGCCCCGCAGGCTGGCGAAGGTCAACGAGACCAACGTCTTCGCCCCCCTGCGGCTCTCGGCGCTCTTCGCCGACGCCCTGTCGGAGAGCAGGGGGTCGATCATCATGCTCAACTCCTGCGTCTCGTTCAGCTCCCAGCCCGAGTACGCCGGCTACAAGCTGTCCAAGGGGGCGCTGGAGCACCTCGCGTCGTCGCTGGCCACCGAGCTGGGGCCGCGCGGCATCCGGGTCAACAGCGTCGCGCCGTCCTACATCTACGAGGACGTCAACCGCGGCTACTTCGACTACCTCGCCGCCGTCGAGGACAAGACCCACGAGGAGGTCTACGCCGAGCGGGCCGCGCCCACCGACCTCAAGCGGCTGGCCTCGCCGCAGGAGGTGGCGCGGGCCACGCTCTTCCTCGCCAGCGACCTGGCCTCCGCGGTCACCGGGCAGATGCTGAGCGTCGACTGCGGCGAATTCCACCGCTGACATGAGCGACAACGTCATGGCGCGCGAGCGGCCCGACGTCGGCTCGTACGACGACATCGTCGCGGCCGCCGTGCGGACCACCGGACTGTCGGACTTCGGGGGCAGCGCGCACGAGGAGGGGCTGCGGGTCCTGGTCGAGGACCTGGCCTCGGCGGAGGCGGGGCTGACGCCGCGCGGCAACTACTTCCAGCGCTCGGAGGTGAAGTCGGCACTGGTCGGGGCGCTGCTCACCCAGGCCCAGCTCGCCGCCCACCCCGAGCACGCCGACGTGCCCATCGAGCGGCCGGTGTTCGTCATGGGGCTGCCACGCACCGGCACGACCGCGCTGCACCGGCTGCTGCACGCGGACCCTGCGGCGCAGGGGCTGGAGATGTGGCTGACGCAGTACCCGCAGCCGCGACCGCCACGCGAGACCTGGGAGGCAGACCCGATCTTCACCGCGATGCAGGAGGCCTTCGCGGCCCACCATGTCGAGGCGCCGGAGTTCATGGGCATCCACTACATCGATGCCACCACGGTCGAGGAGTGCTGGCGGCTGCTGCGTCAGACGGGCAAGTCCCACTCCTACGAGTCGCTGGCCCACGTCCCGCGCTACACCGCCTGGCTGGCCGAGCAGGACTGGACCGACGCCTACGCGCGTCACAGGGCGAACCTCCAGCTCGTCGGGCTCCACGACCCCGACAAGCGGTGGGTGCTCAAGAACCCCTCGCACATGACGGCGCTCGACGCGCTGATGGCCGTCTACCCGGATGCCTTGGTCGTCTACACCCACCGCGACCCCGTCGTGTGCCTCGCCTCGTCCTGCTCGCTGTCGGCCGAGACCACGGCCGGCCACTCGACGACGTACGTCGGCGACGTGATCGGCCGGACCCAGCTGGACCTGTGGTCGCGAGCCTTCCACGCCTTCCACGACGCGCGACCGACCTACGACCAGGCGCAGTTCGCCGACGTCGCCTTCACCGACCTGGTCTCCGACCCGCTCGGCACGATGCGCGGCGTCTACGAGCGCTTCGACCTCGACTGGACCCCGCAGGCCCAGACGGCGATCACCGAGATCGACCGCGAGTCGAGGTCGGGCTCCGCCAAGCCGTCCCACCGCTACGACCTCGCCGACTACGGCCTGGACGAGGCTCAGGTGCGTCAGGCCTTCGACCGCTGACGCTCCCGTCCACAGACGGCGCGGGCCCCGGTTTGCGGGGTACGCCGTCGCGAGCAGCCTCCGGGCATGTTCACCACCACCACCCAGCCCCATGTCCGCCGCTGACCTCGAGATCGCGCTGCCGCCGTCGTGGCCGCAGCGCGCCGACCCCGACCACGGCGTGCTCGTGACCGCCCGCGCGCCGTCGCTGCCCGCCAGCGGCGTGCGCCCCGAGCTCACGCTCGCCTGCGTCCCGGTCGACCTCCCGCTCGAGGAGTGGCGCGCCGAGGCGATGCGCGAGCTCGAGGCCCGACTGGAGGACTTCGACCTCGAGGACGACGACGAGTTCGACCTCTTCGGCCACGACGTGGCCTATCGGCGCTTCGCGCACCGGCTCGGCACCGCCGACCTGCTCTGTGACCAGTGGGCGTGGCGGGTCGGGTCCGTGGGGGTGACCCTCACCTGCTCGGTCGCCCGGGAGGACTACTGGGACTACTGCGACGTGTTCGAGGCGATCGCCGAGACCGTCGACGTCACCCCGCTCGCCGCGTGACCCGGATCGGCGCGCCCCGGCGCGGCACGCTGGTGATGTTGCGGACTCGCGGCTCGTCGGAGCCGAGCGCCTCGACGGCGTACGCGGAGAACACCTCGCGCAGCACGGCGACGCCCTCCATGAGCGAGAAGCCGGCGCCGATGCAGCGCCGGGCACCACCGCCGAAGGGGATCCAGGTGTGGGGCGGCGGGTTGGCGCCGACGAAGCGATCGGGCCGGAAGGCCTCCGGGTCACCGAACGCCTCGGAGCGCTGGTGGCTGACGATGATCGACGGGCCCACGGTCGTGCCGGCCGGGAGCTCGAGCCCGCCGATGGTGGCGGGCCGCATCAGGGTGCGCACGACCATGGGGATGACCGGGTGCAGGCGCATCGACTCCTTGAGCACGGCCTCCAGCCACGCGTCGCCGTCGGCGTCGGCCGCGTCGGCGGCCGCCTGCGTGCGCGCGAGCAGCGTGGGGTCCCGGCCCACCTCGTAGAGGGCCCACGACAGGGCCGTGGCGGTCGTCTCGTGGCCGGCCAGCAGCAGCGTGACGAGCTGATCGCGCAGCTCGGTGTCGCTCAGTCGGTCACTGGGGGCGCCGGCCTCGTCGGCGCCGGCCACGATCAGCCGCGAGAGTACGTCGGTCCGCTCGGCGAGGTCGGGGGCGAGGCGGCGCTCGCGGATCTCGGCGTACATGAGCCGGTCCAGCGCGTACTGGTTGTCGACCGTGCGCTTCCACGGGCCGTAGCGCTGCAGCCGCGGGTAGCCCCAGCCGAGCAGGATCGCAGGGCTGATGTCGACCGTGGCGTTGACGCACGGGCGCAGTCGCGCCAGCCGCTCCTCGTCGGTGACGCCGAAGACCACCCGCAAGATGACCTCCAGCGTGAGCGCGTTCATCCGGTCGAGCGAGCGGAGCTCCGCGCCGTCGCGCCAGCCGGCCACCTCCGCGCGCGCCAGCTCCCCCACCAGCGTGCGGTACTCGCGCAGGGCCTGCCCGTGGAACGCCGGCATCAGCAGTCGGCGCGCCCGCTGGTGCTCCAGGGAGTCCTGCAGCAGCAGCGAGTGCCTGCCCATGACGGGACCGAGGATCGCGTTGCCCTTGCCGGCGTGGAAGACCTCCGGGTCGGCGGCGAAGATCTCGCGGATGTGCTCCGGCCTGGTGAAGAGCACCAGCGGCCTGCCGGCGGGCACGAGCCGGATCGTGTAGACGCCCCCGAACCGGCGCGCGAGGTAGGGGTGGAACCAGTGCCGCAGTCGCATCAGCGCGACGCTCTGCACCAGCGCCGGCCAGCGAGGGCCCGGCGGCAGCAGGGAGGGGTCGACCCTCGGCAGCGCGCCGCGGCCGCCGGAGCTCATCTTGCGGAAGCGCCGGGCGGTGAGCTCGGAGACGTCGTCGTGGAGGACCACCCTCGCCATGCTACGAGCGCGTCAACCCCCGGAGGCCAGGGCGCGGAAGCGCTCGAGCGCCGCCGGCATCCCCAGCTCCTCGCGGAGCTCGGGGTGGTCCAGGTAGAGACGGCACAGCCCCAGGACGGCGTCCGGGTCGCTCGCGAGCTTCTCCGCGTCCAGCGTCGGCGAGGAGGTGCGCGCCCCGGGCCCGAGCGGGTTCTCGCCATCGAAGCGGCCCGGCTCCACGTCGAAGGACAGCCAGTTGTGGATGGGGTCCTCGGGCGTGGGGACCAGGTCGGTCCAGCCGCGGTGCCGGGTCCAGTGCGGCCACACGCCGCGCACCGCCTCCCAGCCGAACGACATCTGCTGCGCCTGGGTGCGCAGCACGATGCGCGTGGGCGTCAGCAGGATGCCCTTGGACGGCGTCAGCCGGCTGCGGACGCCGCCGTACGCGCCGACGAGCATGAGCAGGCCGAACAGCAGGAGGAACAGCGAGATCACGACCATGAGGACGTGGTCGCCGGTGCTGCCGTCGAGGCCCTCGGTGAACGCGAACACCGGGACCAGCAACAGCAGCAGCCCGAAGACCAGCATCGCGAGGATGCTGACGACGCGCACCCCGTGCACCGGCAGCAGCGTGCCCCGACCCTCGGGCCCGTCGTACGTCGTGGGGGCGAGGCGTCGCCGGGAGTTGTCGAACGGGAGCGCCGCGACCGCTGCGGCGAGCACGAGCAGCAGCACCGCGGCCCAGACCTTGCCGTCGACCAGCGCCTGGACGGCGGCGGCGGTCAGCATCGCCGCCACCAGGAGCGCGCCGACCAGCAGCAGGTAGCGCCGCCGCGGGCGCAGGTGCCAGCCCGCGCCGGAGTCGTTGAAGGTCAACGGGGTGGGTGCCTGGGTCACGGACCCTTACTACCCGTCCCGCCGCCCGCTCACACGAGCGACCTACGCTCGTGAGGTGCGCCCCTCTCTCCGAGCCCGGCTGCTGTCGGTGCTGGCCGTCGTCCCGCTCGTGCTCACCCTCGCCACCGTCCCGGCCCCCGCGGCCCCCCGGGCCGACTCGCGGGCCGACTCACGGGCCGGCAGCGCCGACACCCTCTTCCCGTCGCTGGGTCACTCCGGCTACGACGTCCGTCACTACGACGTCAGCCTCGACTACTTCCCCGCGACGAACCGCCTCAAGGCGCGCACCCGGATCCGGGCCGTCGCCACCACCCGGCTGCGGTCCTTCGCGCTCGACCTCGTCGGGATGCGGGTCCGCGCGGTGCGCGTCGGCGGCGCTGCTGCCCGCTGGCACCGGCGGGGGCAGCAGCTGGTCGTCGTCCCGCGCGCGCCGGTGCGGGGCCGCTTCACCGTGGTCGTCGAGTACGCCGGGGTGCCGCGGACCTACTTCGACGCCGACGGCTCGAAAGAGGGCTGGGTGCCCACGAAGGACGGCGCCATCGCCTTGGGCGAGCCCGTCGGCACGATGACCTGGATCCCCTCGAACAACACCCCCCGCGACAAGGCGCGCTACACCTTCCGGGTCACCGTGCCGCGCGGCGTGCAGGCGGTCGCCAACGGCAACCTCGCGCGCCGGGCGCGGCACGGCGCGCGCACCACGTGGACCTGGCAGGCGCGCGACCCGATGGCGACGTACCTGGCGATGGTCGCGGTCGGGCGCTTCAAGGTCTACCGCTCGACGGCCCGCTCGATCACCGGCCGCAAGGTCCCGGTGTGGACCTTCGCCGACCCCCGGCACGACGTGCCGCTCTCGGTGCGGCGGGCGCTGCCCCGGGTGATGCGCTTCGAGGAGCGGCTGTTCGGGCCGTACCCGTTCACCTCCACCGGCATGGTCGTCGACGACGCCGACGTGGGCTACGCGCTCGAGACCCAGACCCGGCCCTTCTACCCCTTCGACGTGGACTCCGGGACGCTCGTGCACGAGATGGCCCACCAGTGGTACGGCGACTCGGTCGGCTTCCGCGACTGGCACGACATCTGGCTGGCCGAGGGCTTCGCGACGTACGCCGAGTGGCTGTGGGGCGAGGCGCAGGGCGAGGAGGGCCCGGCGGAGCGGTTCGACGCGCTGTACGCCAGGCCGGCCTCCGCGCCGCTGTGGCGCCCGGCGCCCACGCAGTTCACCGGCCCCCAGGACCTGTTCGGCGACCCCGTCTACCTGCGCGGCGCGATGACGCTGCAGGCGCTGCGCGAGCGGATCGGCGACGCGGACTTCTTCGCCTTCCTCAAGACCTGGGCCCGGACCCACCGCCACGGCACCGCGAGCACCGCCCAGCTGGTCGCCGTCGCCGAGCGAGTGTCGGGCGAGCAGCTCGACGCGCTGTTCGCCGACTGGCTCGAGCTGGACGGCAGGCCTGCGGGCTACTAGTCGAGGAGGCCGCGGCGACGGGCGATCGCGGCGGCCTCGGTGCGGCCGGCGGCACCCAGCTTGCCGAGGATGTTCGAGACGTGCACCGAGACCGTCTTGGCGCTGATGAAGAGCAGCTTGGCGATCTCGCCGTTGCTCCGGCCGTCGGCCACGAGCGCGAGGATCTCGCGCTCCCGGGCCGTCAAGGCGTCCGGGACCGACTCCGTGCGCTGCGGCACGCCACCCAGGTCGCGCAGCTCGTCGAGCAGCGGCTGCGCGCCGAGCGCGTGGGCGGTCTCCCGCGCCAGGTCGCCGACCTCACGGGCACCGGCCACGTCGCCGGCCGCCCGGAGGATGCCGGCGAGGGCGACCTGACACGCGGCCCGCTCGTGGACGTGGCCGAAGGCGTCGAACAGCGCCACCGCCTCACGCCAGCTCTCGACCAGCGTCTCCTGGGGCGGCGGGTCGACCCCCGCCAGCCAGTGCGCCCGCAGGGCCTCCGCCTCGAGCCGCTTGACCCAGGCGCGGCCCTCCGGACCCCAGTGGCCCGAAGGGTCGGTGTAGCGGTCGAGGACCGTGCGGCCGTCCTCGGCGAGGCGGTCGACGCGGGCGGCGTACCGCTCGCGCTCGACGGCGCTGAGCCGCGGCAGCGCGGCGGCCACCCCGGCGACCGCCACCGCGGCCAGGCGGATCCGGGCGCTGAACCAGCCGCGCCAGATCCGGCTCAGCACCTCCACGACGTCGTCGTAGACCGCGAGCACGGCGGCCGCGTCGGCGCGCCGCGTGGCGGCCACCATCTCGAGCGCCGCGGCGTGGATCGCGACCGAGCCCTCCCGCGACCAGAGCGTGCGCAGCCTCGCGGCCTCGGCGGCGACGTCGGCGCCGCGCGCCTGCTGCACGTGGAGACGCTCGGTGAGCAGCATCCCCTGCGGGATCGGGGGCGGGTGGGGGTCCGGCACCTCGGTGAGGCGGAGGACCTCGTCCCACTCGCCGCGGGTGAGGTGCACCATCGCGAGCTGGTAGCGCGACTCGAAGGCGTACGGCGCCCAGGGCAGGCCGGCCTCCGCGGCCCGCTCGATCGCGGAGGCGAACCACGCCACGGAGTCGTCGAACTCGGCCCAGTCCTGGAAGGAGCGGCCGAGGAAGAACCGTCCGCGCAGCTCGGCGTGGACCGCGCCGGCCTCCTGGGCACGGACGACCGCCTCGTCAAGGGCCGCCCGGAGGCCCTCCTTGGGGCCGGCCTTCTTCAGCCCGCCGAGGGTGGTGATCGCGTCGGAGGCGAGCTCGTGGAGGTCCAGCCTCTCGGCAAGCCCCAGCGCGTCCATCCCCACCGCCTGGGCCTCGTCGTAGCGTCCGGAGGCGGCGAGGATCCGCGCGTGCGTGGCCAGGACCCGAGCGCGCAGCGGGCTCTCGCCCTCTGGTGCGAGCTCGACGGCCCGCGCCGAGAGCGCGGTCGGGTCGTGCTCTGACTCGGTGACGTAGAGGGCGTTGGCCTGGGCGCTGAGCATCCGGGCGCGACCGGCGTCGCTCGCGTCGGCCGGGAGGCGGTCGAGCTGCTCCTGGATGACGGCCACCGCCCGCTCCGGGTCGCCGCTGGCGGTCAGGGCGTCGGCGGTCGCCACGACCAGCTTGGTGAGGTCCAGGTCGGCGTCGGCGCTCCGGGCGGGGTCGGCGAGCAGCTCGAGTGCCTGCTGGAAGTGGTAGGCCGCCTCGTCCGGGCCGCCGACGGTCGAGGCCTCGTCGCCGGCGCGGATGCTCGCGCTGAGCGCGGTGTCGAGGTCGTTGGCGAGGCGGGCGTGACGCGCCAGCTCCGCGGCGGTGCCGCGGGCGCGTCCCTCGCTGAGCGCCACGGCGTACTGCCGGTGCAGCCGCACCCGCTCGCCGGGCAGCAGGTCGTCGTAGACGGCCTCCCCGAGCAGCGCGTGGCGGAACGCGTAGCGGCCGTGCTCGGCCACCAGGACGTTCATCTCCACCGCCCCGCGCAGGCCCTCCTCCAGCGCCTCGGCTTCAAGCCCCGACGCGGCCTCGAGCATGTCGTGGGCGACCCGGCGACCGCTCGCGCTGGCGGCGCGGACGACCTGCCGCGCCGACTCGTCGAGCCGGTCCAGGCGGACCAGCAGGACGTCGGCGAGGTCGGCGGGCACCCAGTTGCCGGGCTGGGCCGCGGCACTGGTGAGCTCCTCCACGAAGAAGGCGTTGCCCTCGGCCCGGTCCACGATGTCGGCGAGCTCGCGCTCGCCCAGCCCTTCCGGGACGAGCTGCCCCACCAGGGCACGTACGGCGTCGTCTCCCAGCGGGGCGAGCGCCATCCGGTCGACCCCGCGCAGGCGCGACCACTCCGCGACCTGACGGCGCAGCGGGTGGCGGCGGTGCAGGTCGTCGGAGCGGTACGACGCCACGATCGCGACCGGCGCGTCGAAGGGGCGGGAGAACAGGAAGCCGAGCATGTCGCGGGTGGAGCGGTCGGCCCAGTGCGCGTCCTCGATGACCAGCAGCAGCGGACAGTGCTCCGCGGCCGCCTCGAGCAGCGCGTGGACGGCGCCGAACAGGTCGGCGCGATCGAGCGAGTGCCCCTCGCCGGCGGCGGCCGCGGAGAGCACGCGGCGGCCGGGTTGGAGTCGCCCCAGGGCCGGATGGGCGGCGGCGACGGAGCCGACGACGTCGGCCAGGTCCGTGGCGAGGCGGCCGAGGACCTCGGAGAAGGGCAGGTAGGGCAGCGCGCTGTCGCCGAAGTCGAGGCAGTGCCCGGCGACCACCTGCCAGCCCTCGGCGAGGGCGAGGTCGCGCAGCTCGAGCAGCAGCCGGGTCTTGCCGACCCCCGCGTCGCCGGAGAGCAGCACGATCCCGCCGCCGGGCCGCGCCACCGTGTCGACCGGCGGGCCGGACGCACGGACGCCGAGCGACGAAGCGAGCTCCGTCAGCTCGGCGTCGCGGCCGACCAGGGTGGTGCTGGGGTGCGGCATGGGCTCATTCTGGCTCACCTCAGGGCCCACCTCAGCCGCCGAGCTCGGTCCTCCCCGCGGGGCGGCGTACGAACGGGCGCCGGGTCCGGCGCGGGCGGCGGCGCGCCATGCCGCGGCGGATCCGCTCGGCGCGGTAGTCGGTCTCGGCCTGGACGAAGATGGTGTAGTCCATGGTGTGTGTCTCCTCAGGGTCTCTGGCTCTTCGGTGAGACGAGACTCGCTCCCTGAGGTAGGCCCGCACATCGGGCAGGTGCCTTAGATCGGCTCGGCGGCTACCTCAGCCGCGGCGGCCGTGTCGGCGCGCAGGGTGAGCCACAGGCTGAGGCCCAGGTAGTAGACGAGGTAGGCCACCGACCCGGCCACGACGAGGGAGTGCGGGTCCGGCAGCTCGGCCACGATGACGGCGTACGCCGCGAACCACAGCACGGTGAGCACGAAGGTCAGCTGCCACAGCGCCTCGGTGCGGGAGGGGTAGACGTAGCGGATCGGGACGAACACCAGCACCGTGCAGATCAGCAAGATCGCCGCGGTCGCGTCCGTGCCCAGGCCCGTGGCGACGACGTAGAACGCGACGATGTTCCAGTAGCTCGGGAAGCCCAGGAAGAAGTGCTCGCCGGCCACGACCGGCTTGGCGTCGGTGCGGCAGAACTGCACGCACGAGGCGAGCAGCGGCACCACCGCGCAGATCCCGCCGAAGAGTCCCTCGGGCAGGTAGCCGTTGGCCCACAGCAGCGCCATCGGCGCCAGCACGTAGGTCATGTAGTCGACGATGTTGTCGAGCAGCGCGCCGTCGAAGCCGGGCACCAGCTCCTTGACCCGGAACCGCCTGGCGAGGATCCCGTCGCTTCCGTCCACCACCATCGCGGCGAGGAACAGCCACAGCACGGTCTCGACGTCGCCGCGGTAGGAGTAGTGGACCATCAACAGCGCCAGCACCGAGCCGCTCGCCGTGTAGGCGTGGACTGCGTAGGCGGCCAGCTTGGCGCCGGACATGAGCGGATCTCCTCAGGCGAAAGGGGTGAGCAGGCGGCCACCCAGCCAGACGCTGCTGACCAGCGGGACACCAGGACGATAGGCCAGATGGACGTGGCTGGGCGCATCGAGGACGACCAGATCCGCCCTCCGACCGGGCTCCACGACGCCGACGTCGTCACGGTCGAGGGCCGCGGCGCCGGTGGCCGTGGCGGCCCGGACCGCCTCCAGCGGGGTCATCCCCATCTCCCGCACCGCCAGCGCGACGCACAGCGGCAGCGAGCTGGTGAAGCTCGAGCCGGGGTTGCAGTCGGAGGCGATCGCGACGCGCACGCCGGCGTCGAGCAGCCGCCGGGCGTCGGGGTAGGGCTGGCGGGTGGAGAACTCCACGCCGGGCAGCAGCGTCGCGATCGTGCCTGAGTCGCGCAGCGCGTCGACGTCGTCGTCACCGAGGTAGGTGCAGTGGTCGACCGCGACGAGCCCGAGCTCCGCAGCCAGCCGGACGCCCGGCCCGCGGCCGAGCTGGTTGGCGTGCAGCCGGCCGCGCAGCCCGCGGCTCAGGCCCGCCTCGAGGACCGTGCGCGCCTGGTCCACGTCGAAGGCGCCGGCCTCGCAGAACACGTCGACCCAGCGCGCGTACGGCGCCGCCGCGTCCAGCATCGGGCCCGTCACGAGCTCGACGTAGGCCGCGGGGTCGCCCTCGGGCACGACGTGGGCGCCGAGGAACGTGGTCTCCTCGGTGAACTGCCTGGCGACCGCCAGGCTGCGGGCCTCGTCGCGGACGGTGAGTCCGTATCCGGACTTGATCTCGACGGTCGTGGTGCCCTGGCGTCGCATCTCCTGCACCAGCCGGGCGACGTGGGCGGTGAGCTGCTCGTCGGTGGCGGCGCGGGTGGCCGCGACCGTCGTGCGGATGCCGCCGGCGGCGTACGGCTCGCCGGCCATGCGGGCCACGAACTCCGCGGCCCGGTCGCCGACGAACACCAGGTGGCTGTGGCTGTCGACGAAGCCCGGCAGGACCGCACGGCCGCCGACATCGACCCGCTCGTCGGCGTCCGGCGCGGCCGCCGACGGGCCGACCCAGGCGAGCATCGCCCCGTCTATGACGAGCGCGGCCTGCTCGAGGACCTCGGGGCCGTCCTCGGCGAATGTCGTGAGCTCGCCGATGCCGGTCAGCAGGGTGCTGCTCATGCCCAGATCCTCTCGATCGTGGCGGCGAGATCGTGGCCTACCCGCGCGCCGTCGCCCTGCTCGTAGATCACCTGCCCGTCCGCCACGACGTGGGTGACGTCGGCGGCCGTCGCGGCGAAGACGGCGGTGTGGGCGTCCGCGCCGGTGCCGGCCGTGCGCGGGCTCGCCGTGTCCACGGTGACCAGGTCGGCGCGCTGCCCGACGGCGATCGCCCCCGCGTCGGCGAAACCGAGGCTGGCGTGGCCGGTGGCCGTGGCCGCCGCGAGCAGCTCGGCGGCGGCCCAGTGGCCGCGGGTCCGGGTCGCGAGGCGCTCGTCCAGCTCGACGGCGCGCATCTCCTCGAACAAATCGACCACCGCGTGGCTGTCCGAGCCCAGGGTGAGCGGGCTGCCGGCGTCGCGCAGGTGACGGCTCGGCCCGACCCCGTCGCCCAGGTCGCGCTCGGTGGTGGGGCAGAGGCAAGCGTGGGTGCCGGTGCCGCCCAGGCGCGCCACGTCGTCCTCGGTCAGGTGGGTCGCGTGCACCGCGGTCGTGAGCGGGCCGAGCACGCCGTGCTCGGCGAGCAGCTGCGTGGGCGTGGCGCCGTACGCCGCGACGCAGTCGTCGTTCTCCGCCGTCTGCTCGGAGACGTGGACGTGCAGCGGGCGCCCCGCGCTCGCCTCGACCACCGTGCGCAGCTGGTCGTCGGGGACCGCGCGGACGGAGTGGATGGCGGCGCCGACGACGGTGGTGTCGTCAGGCCGCAGCCGCGCGACCCGGGCGGCCCAGCGCTCGGCGTCGCCGTCGCAGTAGCGGACCTGCGCCCCGCGCGGCGGCGCGCCGAACCCGCTGCTGAGGTAGCAGGTGTCGAGCAGCGCGATCCGGACCCCCGCCTCACGCGCCGCCGCCACCAGCGCGTGCCCCATCGCGTTGGGATCGTCGTAGGGCGTCCCGTCGGGCTGGTGGTGCAGGTAGTGGAACTCCCCCACGCTGGTGATCCCGGCCGCCGCCATCTCGCCGTACGTCGCCCGCGCGAGCGCGAAGCAGGAGTCCGGGCCCAGCCGCCCCGCCAGCGCGTACATCTGCTCGCGCCACGTCCAGAACGTCCCCCGCTCCCGTTGCGTCCTGCCCCTCAGCGCCCGGTGGAACGCGTGGCTGTGGCAGTTCGCGAGGCCGGGGAGGGTGAGGCCGGGGAGTCGGTGAGTTTCACCGGGTGCCCGGTGAAACTCACGGTTCCCCGACAAAGCTTCATCCGGGAGCCGTGAGTTTCGCGCACCCCGCGTGACGCCAGTGAACCGGCCAGCCTCGATCGTCACCAGCACGTCGTCGACCACGGCGCCGTCGACCCACGCCCGCTCGAGCAGGTACGACGCCGGGCCGGTCACCTCGCGAGCCGCTCGAGGGTGTCGGCCAGCGCGGAGACGCCGACCAGGCAGTCCGACATCTGCGCCGACTCAGCCGGCGAGTGCGAGACGCCGGTCGGGTTGCGCACGAAGAGCATCGCGCTGGGGATGCCGGCGGCCGACAGGATGCCCGCGTCATGGCCGGCCTGCGTGGGGATCACCGGCCAGTCGCCGCCGTCGTGGTCGGTGGCCAGCCGCCCGGCGAGGTCGGCGTCGAACGCCACGGACCCGGACACCGACTCCGCCGTCACCGTCAGCGCCGTCCCGTCGCGACCCGCGCGATCCGCCCCCTGTTGAGACACCGCCGCCACCAACGCCGAGAGCGCCTCCTCGCTCGGCGCGCGCGCGTCCAGCCACGCGGTGACTCGCGACGGCACCGCATTCGTGCCGTTGGGGGCGACCTCCACCCTCCCGAAGGTCGCCCGCGCGCCGGCCAGCCGCGCCTGCTTGTTCGCCGCCAGCGCGGTCATCGCGTAGGTCAGCATCGGGTCGGCGCGGTCCTCCATACGGGTGGTGCCGGCGTGGTTGGCCTCGCCGGTGAAGTCGAAGCGGTGGCGCCCGTGCGGCCAGATCCCGCTCGCCACACCCACCGCAGCGTCGCGCTCGACCAGGTCGCGGCCCTGCTCCACGTGCAGCTCCACGAACGTCGCGACGTCGGCGAGGGACAGCACCGTGCCGTCCAGCCCTGCGGCCTCCAGCGCGTCGGGCAGCAGCACGCCCGAGCGGTCACGCAGCTCGCGCGCCTGCGCCCACGGCAGCGTTCCGGCGGCTAGACGCGAGCCCAGGCAGGCCACGCCGAAGCGCGAGCCCTCCTCCTCGGCGAACACCGACACCCCGATCCGCCGCCCCGGCACGAACCCGCGCGAGCGCAGCACGTCGATCGCGGCCAGCGCCGAGACGACGCCGAGCGGGCCGTCGTACGCGCCGCCGTCCAGGACGGAGTCCAGATGCGACCCGGTGAGCACCGAAGGCCCCGAGGCCGGGCCCCACCACGCGATCACGTTGCCCACTCCGTCGGCCTCGACCCTCAGCGCGCGCGCGGACGCCTGCTCCGCGAACCAGGCACGGAGCTCGGTCTCGGCCGCCAGGTAGGGCTGGCGGAAGTACCCCCCGGAGACCGCCGACCGTCCGACCGGCGCCAGGTCGGCCCACATCCGCTCGAAGTCGTCAGTCATCGTCACGCCCATACTTGTCCACATGGAGTTCCAGGACGTCGTACGGCGCCGCCGCATGGTCCGCCGGTACGCCGACCGGCCGGTCGACCCGGCGATCGTCGACCGCGCGCTGGAGAACGCCACGCACGCTCCCAGCGCCGGGTTCAGCCAGGGCTGGGCCTTCCTGCGGCTGGACACCCCCGAGGACGTACGCCGGTTCTGGGCCGCCTCCAGCGACGACGTCGAGCACCCCGGCGACTGGCTGGCCGGGCTGATGACGGCGCCGGTGGTGATCGTGCCCTGCTCGAGCAAGGCGGCCTACCTGGAGCGCTACGCCCAGCCCGACAAGGGCTGGACGGACCGCGCCGAGTCCCCCTGGTCGATGCCGTACTGGCACATGGACGCCGCGATGGCCTCCCTGCTCATCCTGCAGACCGCGACCGACGCCGGCCTCGGCGCCTGCTTCTTCGGCACCGTCAAGGACCGCGAGCAGGAGCTCCGCGAGGCCCTCGGCATCCCTGGGGACTACGACCCGGTCGGCGTCATCACGATCGGCCACCGGCAGCCCGACACCGGCAGCGCCGGCTCCCCCGCGCGGCGCACGCGCACCCCGTGGACCGAGGTGGTCCATCGCGGTCGCTGGGGGCACTGACCCAGCGTTCCGCCCCTGGGCCACCGCCGGCAAGCCCCGGCCCCGCGCAGCCGTCTCGCATCCGAGACCGGACGGCAGCGAGTAGCCTCCCGGCCATGTCCTTGAGGGAGGGTGAGCCCGAGCCGTCGCGCGCCGTCGGCAAGCTGCAGGCCCTGGTGCGGATCCCCACCGTGAGCGACCGCGACCCGGACCGGGTCGACACCGCGGCATTCGACGCCTTCCTCTCCGAGCTCGCCCGCCAGTTCCCGGTGGTGCACGAGCGGCTCGAGCTGACCCGCGTCGACTCCCACGGGCTGCTCTTCCACTGGCCCGGGACGAGCGCCGCGCGGCCCGTGGTCCTCATGGCCCACCTCGACGTGGTCCCGGTCGAGGGCACCTGGCAGCACCCTGCGTTCGGCGGCGATCTCGTCGACGGCAGCATCTGGGGCCGCGGCACCCTCGACGACAAGGGCTCCCTGGTCGCGATCTGCGAGGCCGTCGAGACCCTGCTCGAGCGCGACTTCGTCCCCGCCCAGGACCTCTGGCTCTCCTTCGGCTGCAACGAGGAGGTGTCCGGCACGTCGGCGGTCCTGGCGGTCGAGGAGCTCACGCGCCGCGGCGTACGGCCGTGGTTCGTGCTCGACGAGGGCGGGGCCGTCGCCAGCGAGGCGTTCCCCGGCGTACAGGCGCCCATCGGCGTCATCGGCCTGACCGAGAAGGGCGTCACCTCCCTCGAGCTGCGGGTCGAGGGCCGCGGCGGCCATGCCAGCACCCCGACCCGGATGGGCCCGACCGCGCGGATCGCCCGCGCGATCGTGCGGCTCGACCGCGTCCCCATGGCACCACGGACGCCGTCGCCCACGATCGAGCTGTTCCGCCGCATGGCGCCGCACGGTCCGCTGCCGCTGCGCCCGGTGTTCGCCAACGCCGCCCGCCTCAAGCCGCTCCTGACGCGCGCTCTGCTCGCCGCCGGCCCCGAGACGAGCGCCATGACCCGCACGACGTTCGCGGTCACGACCCTGTCCGGCTCGCCCGCCCTCAACGTCATCGCCGCCACGGCGCGCGCGGGGGTCAACATCCGGATCATGGTCGGCGACACCGTCGCCGACGTGCTCGAGCACGTGCGCGCCGCCGTCGCCGACGACGAGGTCCAGATCGACGTCGTCGAGCGCAACGAGCCGAGCCCGGTCTCCCCCATGGACGGCGCGTTCGAGCTGCTGGAGGCGACGATCGCCGAGGTGTTCCCCGACGCCGTGCCGGCTCCGTACGTGATGATGGCGGCCACCGACTCGCGCTTCTTCACGGGGATCTGCGAGCGCGTCTACCGCTTCGCGCCGTTTCGCATGACCAAGGCCCAGCGCCAGTCCATCCACTCCTACGACGAGCACCTGGGCGTCGAGGCCTTCGTCGACGGCGTCCGCTGGTACCAGCGTCTGATCGAGAGGATCCCCGGATGAGCGGTCCTACCCCGGACCCACGCACCAGGCAGGCGGCGAAGGGCCTCGGACTGGTCGTCGGCTTCCTGGTCGCCGTCGAGGTGGCAAGCGGCGTGCTCCAGGGCTACTACACGCCGATCTTCCCGCAGATCGCCGACCACCTCAGCATCAGCGAGGGCGACGTCAACTGGTTCGAGGCGGCCCAGCTGATCGTCAGCGCGCTGTGCGTGCCCCTGCTCTCGCGCCTCGGCGACCTGATCGGCCACCAGCGGGTGCTGCTGCTCTCGACCGCGGTGACGGCGGTGGGCTCGTGGGCGCTGGCGTTCGCGCCGTCGTTCGAGACCTTCCTGATCGGCTGGGCGCTGCAGGGCGCGTACGTCGTCTGGCTGCCGCTCGAGGTCTCGATCATCCACCGCCGCACCCGCGACTCGGGGCGGCAGGAGCTGCTCACCCGGCGCGGGGCCGCCGTGCTGGTGGGCGCCTTGGAGCTCTCGGTGATCGTCGGCGCGCTCAGTAGCGGGATCCTCGTGGAGTCCCTGGACATGAACCTGATCCTCGCGGTCCCGGCCATGGTGGTCACCGCGGTGTTCTTCGTGATCTGGGCCGGCGTCGAGCACACCCCGGGGGAGGCGACGGGCGGCATCGACTGGACCGGCCTGGGCCTGATCACGCTGGCGCTGGCGCTGGTCATGGGTGGCTTCGTGGTGCTGCGGCTGGAAGGGGTCGGCAGCCCGGTGGCATGGCTGCTGGTGCTGGCCGGGCTGGTGGCGCTGGTGCCGTTCTGGCACTACGAGTCTGCCCAGGCCGAGCCGATCGTCGACGTCCGACTGCTCGCCACCGCTCGCCAGTGGCCGATCCAGGCGACGGCGTTCCTCTTCGGCATCCCCGTGCTCGGCGGGCAGATCCCGCTGTCGACCTTCGCCCAGGCCGACCCGGCCGAGCGCGGCTACGGCCTCGGCGCGGACTCGGCGTTCGTCTCGACGCTCATCGGCGTCTACGTCGTCACGCTGGCGATCGGGGCGTTCACCCTGCCGCTCACCTCGCGCTGGCTGGGCGTGCGTCGCGCTCTGATGGTGTCGTGCCTGCTGGTGGCGCTGGGCTACGCGCTGTGGATCCCCTTCCACGACAGCACCGCTCAGGCGCTGCTCAACATGGCGATCGCCGGCCTCGGCTCGGGGGCCCTGGTGGCCGCCCTGCCGGCCGCCGCCGCGGCCGCCGCGCCGCCGGACCGCACCGGCTTCGCCACCGGCATGACCAACGCGACCAAGACCGTCGGCGGAGCCATCGCCTCCTCGATCTTCGCGATCGCCCTGGCCAGCAAGGGCATCGAGGGCGTGACCGAGGCGGAGGCGCCCCTCTCGGGCTACCTCACGGTCTGGGCCGTGTGCTCCGTCGCCGCCCTGCTCGCGGCGCTCTCGCTCCTGGCGGCCCCGAAGCACGCGTTCTCCGACCGGGCTCACCCGGGGGACGGGCTCACGCCGGAAGGGCCCGCGCCAACAACGCCTGCAGCTCGGTGAAGTGCCGCTCGGCGGCGGCCTCGTCGTACGCCGAGGTGTCGGCCATCGTGTAGCCGTGCGGCGCCGGGTAGACCTCGTTGGCCGCGGTCAGGCCGTGCTCGACCAGGGCCGCGCCCAGCGCCTCGACCGCCTCGGGCGGCATGGAGGCGTCCTCGTGGGCGTGGCCGAAGAGGAACTCGGCACGCGCCGCGGAGAGCCCAAGGTGCGGGCTGTCGGGGGCGTCGGTCACGAGGCCGGCCCCGTGGAAGCCGGCGCAGGCCGTGACCAGCGTCGGGTGCGAGGTCGCGGCACGCACGGCGAGCCGCGCGCCCATGCAGTAGCCGGTGACCCCGATCGGCCCCTCCGCGACCCCGGGCAGTCCGCGCAGCGTCTGCACGTAGGCGGCGATGTCGGGCACGGCCAGGTCCGAGGTGAGTCGGTGCACCCGGGGCATCGCGCCGGCGAAGAACTCCTCGCGTCCACCGGGCTCACGCAGGTCGACGCGCGGCGCAAGCTCGGCCACGGAGCCCTCGCGGTAGAAGACGTTCGGCGCGAGCACGACGTAGCCCCAGCCGGCGATCCGGTCGCACATCTCCTGGATCTGCGGTCGCAGCCCGATCGCGTCCATGAAGAGCAGCACGCCCGGGGCGGAGCCCGACGCGGGGCGCGAGAGGTAGGCCTCGGCGGTGCCGTCGGCCGCGGGCAGGTCGAGAAGGTCCATGTCGTCCACGCTAGGGGCGACCGGCCCCCTCCTATCCTGGGGGTCGGGGTGATGAGATGCCGGAGCCGACCGACCGTCCCGAGCAGGACCAGCGCAAGCGCGACCGCGCCGCCGCCCGCGCGCGCATGGACCACCAGCACACCTGGGTCGACCAGCAGATCCGCGTCGCCATGGAGAAGGGCGCCTTCGACGACCTGCCCGGCGCCGGCAAGCCGATCCAGGACCTGGGCGCCCACCACGACCCGGACTGGTGGCTCAAGAAGCTCGTCGAGCGCGAGCGGATCGCGGTCCTCCCTCCCTCGCTGCAGCTGCGCAAGGACGACGCCGAACTCGACGCCCTGCTCGACGGGCTCTTCGCCGAGTCCGAGGTACGGCGCGAGGTCGAGGACTTCAACGCCCGCGTCATGCGGGCCCGCTACTCCCCCCAGGACGGCCAGCCGCCGCTGGTCACCATGCCGCGTGACGTGGACGAGACCGTCGCCGCGTGGCACCGGCGCCGCGCCGACCGCCGTACGGCCCGAGCGGCAGAGGTGGCGGCAGAGCCGGAGTCCCCGGCCCCGCCCCGTCGCTGGTGGCGGCGCCGGCGTCTCTGACGTCCCACCGTGGGCATGGAACTCACGCTGTCGGTGTGATGCTTCGTGCGGGAGGCGTGAGTTTCACCGGGCACCCGGGGAAACGCACGGCCCCCCCACCCCCCCAGAGAAGGGTGAGAACCGGTTTTTGTTGTGGGGGGGTGGTGGGGTTTTGTGCCCGGGCCCCCCTTTCAACCCCACGGCCCCGCCACCGCGCGAGAGATGGGTCATACCCGCAGCGACCGGCCGCTGATACTTTCCGGGCCATGACCGCGTCACGCAGCGCCAAGGACTTCTTCCGCCCGCTCGCCGTGGGGGCGCCGACCCCTCTGACCGAGATCCCGGCGAGGCCCAGCCGGGCCATCCACTTCTTCGACCCGAGCAACGCCAAGATGGCCGCGAAGATCCCCGACATGGTCGGCACCGTCGACGTGCTGCTGGGCAACCTCGAGGACGCGGTCAAGGCCGAGAACAAGGTGGCCGCCCGCGAGGGTCTCGTGAGGATCGCCCAGGACACCGCCGACCTCGGAGGGCAGAGTGGGCCGACCCAGCTGTGGACCCGCATCAACAGTCTCGACAGCCCGTGGGCGCTCGACGACCTGACCACGCTGGTGCCCGCGATCGGCGCCAAGCTCGACGTCATCATGGTGCCCAAGGTGCAGGGCGCCGAGGACATCCACTACGTCGACCGGCTGCTCGCGCAGCTCGAGGCCAAGGCCGGCCTGGACCGCCCGATCCTCGTCCACGCGATCCTCGAGACCGCCCGCGGCGTGGCGAACGTCGAGGAGATCTGCGGCGCGAGCCCCCGCATGCAGGGCCTGAGCCTCGGCCCGGCCGACCTCGCCGCCGACCGGCGGATGAAGACCACGCGCGTGGGCGGCGGCCACCCCGGCTACCTGGTCCGCGAGGACCCGCCTCGCGCCGACGGCGTCGCCAACCTGGAGGCGCCCCGGGCGACGTACCAGCAGGACCTGTGGCACTACACGATCGCGCGCATGGTCGACGCCTGCGCCATGCACGGCATCTACCCCTACTACGGGCCGTTCGGGGACATCGCGGACGTGGTGGCGTGCGAGGACCAGTTCCGCAACGCGTTCCTGCTGGGCTGCGTCGGCACCTGGAGCCTGCACCCCAAGCAGATCGCCATCGCCAACCGGGTCTTCAGCCCCAGCGTCGAGGACGTCGCGCACGCGCGGCGGGTGGTGGCCGCCATGGGTGACGGCACCGGCGCGGTGATGCTCGACGGGAAGATGGAGGACGATGCCTCCCTCAAGCAGTGCCTGGTGATGGTGCGTCTCGCCGAGCAGCTCTCGGAGATCGACACCGAGCTCAAGGCGCAGTACGACGCCATCCCCCCCGCGGAGGCCTGACATGGACACCCCCACCTTCCGGCCCCGCCGCTCGGTCCTCTACATGCCGGGCTCCAACGCCAAGGCGCTGGAGAAGGCCAAGACCCTGCCGGTCGACGGCCTGATCCTCGATCTCGAAGACTCGGTCGCCCCCGACGCCAAGCCCGACGCCCGCGAAGCCGCCTGCGCGGCCGCTGCCAGCGGCGCCTACGGCCGCCGCGAGGTGACGATCCGGGTCAACGCCGCCGACACCGAGTGGCACGCCGACGACCTGGCGGCCGCCTGCGCCGCGGGCCCGGACGCGATCGTCGTCCCCAAGGTCGACAGCGCCGACGCCGTACGGACGCTGGTCGACGCCATGGAGAGGCACGGCGCACCCGAGCGGACCACACTGTGGGCGATGGTCGAGACGCCGGTCGCGATGCTGCACGCCGAGGAGATCGCGGGCGCCTCGGAGCGGCTCACGGCGCTGGTCATGGGCACCAACGACCTCGCCAAGGAGCTGTACGCCGAGCACGTGCCCGGCCGGCACCCGCTACTCACCGGCCTGTCGCTGTCGCTGCTCGCGGCGCGAGCGACCGGCAAGGCGATCCTCGACGGGGTCTACAACGACGTGAAGGACACCGAGGGCTTCCTGGCCGAGTGCCAGCAGGGACGCGAGATGGGCTTCGACGGCAAGACCCTCATCCACCCCGGGCAGGTGGAGGGCGCCAACGCGGCGTTCGCGCCCTCGGACCAGGCGGTCGAGGACGCGCGCGGCGTGCTCCAGGCCTGGGAGGACGGCCGCGGCTCCGGCGTGGTCACCTACCGCGGGCGCATGGTCGAGAGCCTGCACGTGGAGTCCGCGCGCCGCACGCTCGCGATCCACGAGACCATCCAGGCGTTACATCCAGACGAGTAAAATCTGTCCGGATAACGATGATCTGGATCACCACCTTACGCTGAGCGGACAAAAAGTCCCACAAAAGTGTTTCAAGCGGTTCGCCACCGGGCAACGCTTGGGTGACACTTCTTGAAAGGGTGGTTATCTCCATGGTTGTACTCGGTCTGATCCTGCTCATCATCGGCCTCGTCGCGAGCATCCCGGTGCTCACGACGATCGGTGCGATCCTGCTCGTCGTCGGGCTGATCCTGAACCTGGTCCCGATCGGCGGTTCGCGTCGTCGGGTCTTCTGACCCAGCTCCACCCTGCGAGGACCCCCGGCCTGTCGGCCGGGGGTCTTTTGCGTACGCGCGGCGCCCCGACGCGGCTCCCTCAGTCGGTGTCGCGGCGCAGCTTCTCGTCCAGCCAGAGCTTGACGCTGCCCGCGACGCCGGCGAGGTCGTGGACGAGCTTGCCCAGGGAGTCCTGGGTCTGCTGGAAGGCCTCGGCGTAGCTGGCCGCGGCCGCCCTGGCGGCGTCGCTGACCTTGGCGTCGCCGTCGGTGCTGCGGCGCGGGTAGTCGCCGGCGAGGAAGCGGGTGTACTCGCCCGAGTCCACCCAGCGCCTTAGCTCGGCGGCGCGGACGACGGCGAAGGGGTGGGTGCGGTTCTCGACGAGCAGCAGCTTGAGCACCGAGTCGCGCAGGTCGACGGCGTCGAGGTACTCCTGGCCCTGCGCGAAGAACGAGGTGGTGTCCAGCTCGTCGAGGTGGCCACCGCTGGCCAGCTGCATGTGCACCCGGAACGCCGTCGCCGGGTCCTGCGTGGCGAGCAGGCCGGCGCGGTCGGCCGAGAGCTCGGCCTTGCGCGACCACTCGTAGAGCGCGGCCACGATCGCGCGCACGCCGAGCGCGCCCAGCGGCAGGCTGTTGAGCAGCCCGGTCAGCTGCAGCAGCCGCTGGAGGAGGGTCTGGTAGACCGCGTGACCGCTCACGGCGTGACCGACCTCGTGGGCGATGACGAAACGCAGCTCGTCCTCGTCGAGCAGGTCGACCAGCCCGGAGTTGAGCACGATGAACGGCTTGTTCATGCCGACGGTCATCGCGTTGGGGATCGGGTTGGCGGCGACGTACAGCTCGGGGACCTCCAGGACGTCGAGGACCCGGGCCACGTCCAGCAGCAGGTGGTGCAGCGTCGGGAACTGCCGCTCGTCGACGCGCACCGCCGACCCGAGGAACACCAGCCGGAACGCCCGCTCGTTGAACATCCCCGACACCGCCTTCAGCACGGTGTCGAACCCCTTGAGCCGCCGCAGCGCCACCAGCGCCCCCCGGTCCGCGGGGTGCTCCCAGGCCCGGGAGCTGATGTCGGTCAGAGTCGCCCGCGACCGGGCCGGCTGAGAGGTCACGGCGTCACTCTGTCACGGGCGGCCTGTCCCTGAGGTGGCTTGCCATCGGGATGCGGACGCCACGGTCGGCGGCGACGTCGACGGCGCGGTGGTAGCCGGCGTCGACGTGGCGGATGACGCCCATGGCGGGGTCGTTGGTGAGGACCCGCTCGATCTTGGCGGCGGCGAGGTCGGTGCCGTCGGCGACGCAGACCTGCCCGGCGTGCAGGGAGCGGCCCATGCCCACGCCACCGCCGTGGTGGAACGACACCCAGCTGGCCCCCGACGCGGTGTTGACCAGCGCGTTGAGCACGGCCCAGTCCGCGATGGCGTCCGAGCCGTCGAGCATCGCCTCGGTCTCCCGGTACGGCGAGGCGACCGAGCCGCAGTCCAGGTGGTCGCGGCCGATCACGATCGGCGCCGTCAGCTCGCCCGAGGCGACCATCTCGTTGAACCGCAGCCCTGCCAGGTGGCGCTCGCCGTAGCCCAGCCAGCAGATCCGAGCGGGCAGTCCCTGGAACGCGACCCGCTCGCCGGCCATCGTGATCCAGCGCCGCAGCCGCTCGTTGGTGGGGAACAGGTCGAGGAGGGCGCGGTCGGTGGCCGCGATGTCGGCGGGGTCGCCCGACAGCGCCGCCCAGCGGAACGGCCCCTTCCCCTCGCAGAACAGCGGCCGGATGTAGGCCGGCACGAACCCGGGGAAGTCGAAGGCCCGCTCACAGCCGCCCTGGCGCGCCTCGTCGCGGATCGAGTTGCCGTAGTCGAACACCTCGGCACCCCGGTCCTGGAAGCCCACCATCGCGCGGACGTGCGCCGCCATCGACTCGCGCGCACGCGCGGTGAAGCCGGCGGGGTCCGCCTCCCGCTCGGCCGCCCACTCGTCGACGGACGTGTCGACGGGGAGGTAGTACAGCGGGTCGTGGGCGGAGGTCTGGTCGGTCACGATGTCGACCGGTACGTCGTCCGCGAGCATCCGGGGCAGCACCTCGGCGGCGTTGCCGAGCAGCCCGATCGACAGGGCCCGCCGCTCGTCGCGCGCCGCCACCGCCAGGTCGACGGCCTCCGCCACGGAGCCGGCGCGCACGTCGAGGTAGCGGTGCTCGAGGCGGCGCGCGATGCGCTCGGCGCCGCACTCCACGCAGATGACCACGCCGTCGTTCATCGTCACCGCGAGCGGCTGCGCACCGCCCATGCCGCCGAGCCCGGCGGTCACGGTGATCGTCCCGGCCAGCGTGCCCCCGAACCGCTTGTCCGCAACGGCGGCGAACGTCTCGAACGTGCCCTGCAGGATGCCCTGCGTGCCGATGTAGATCCACGACCCCGCCGTCATCTGGCCGTACATCGTGAGGCCGAGGTCCTCCAGCCGGCGGAACTCCTCCCAGTTGGCCCAGTCCCCCACCAGGTTCGAGTTGGCGATCAGCACCCGCGGCGCCCACGGATGCGTGCGCATCACCCCGACCGGCTTGCCCGACTGCACCAGCATCGTCTCGTCGTCCTCGAGCGTGCTCAGCGTGCGCACCAGGGCGTCGTAGGCCTCCCACGACCGCGCGGCCCGGCCGGTGCCGCCGTAGACCACGAGGTCCTCGGGCCGCTCGGCGTTGTCGGGGTCGAGGTTGTTCATCAGCATCCGCAGCGGCGCCTCGGTCTGCCACGACCTCGCGGTCAGCGCGCTGCCGCGGGCGGCCCGGACGGGCAGGCGGGGGTTGTCGCTCATGCGAGCTCTCCGATCACGTCGTGTACGGCGCTCAGGACCGCGCCGGAGCCGACCAGCGCCACGGCGGCCTCGATCTCCGGCGACAGGTGCCGGTCCGGACCCGGCCCCTCGACCCCGTGTGCCCGCAGCAGCCGTACGACGGCAGCGGTGGCGGGCGCCGGGGTCAGCGGGGCGCGCAGGTCGAGCGCCCGGGCTGCGGTCATCACCTCGATGGCGACCACGCGGGTCAGCCCGTCGACGGCGCGGCGCAGCTTGCGCCCCGCCCCCCACCCCATCGAGACGTGGTCCTCCTGCATGGCGCTGGAGGGGATCGAGTCGACCGAGGCCGGCACCGCCAGCCGCTTCAGCTCCGAGACGACGGCGGCCTGCGTGTACTGCGCGATCATCAGCCCGCTGTCCACTCCGGGGTCGTGCGCCAGGAAGGGCGGCAGCCCGTGGCTGCGCGCCCGGTCGAGGAACCGGTCCGTGCGGCGCTCGCTCATGCTCGCCACGTCGGCCGCCACGATCGCGAGGAAGTCCAGCACGTAGCCGACCGGCGCGCCGTGGAAGTTGCCGTTGGACTCCACGCGCCCCTCCTCGCCGGGCACGGCGAGGACCACTGGGTTGTCCACGGCGCTGGCCAGCTCCCGCCCGGCGACCACCGCGGCGTGCTCGACGGTGTCCCTCGCGGCGCCGTGGACCTGAGGGGCGCAGCGCAGCGAGTAGGCGTCCTGGACCCGGTGGTAGTCCGGCCCTCGGTGCGAGGCGACGACGCCGGAGCCGCCCAGCAGCCGCAGGAGGTTCGCGGCGGATCGCGCCTGGCCGGGGTGCGGCCTGATCGCCTGGAGCTCCGGGGCGAAGACCCGGTCGGTCGCGAGCTGGGCCTCGACCGACATGGCGGCCGCGATGTCCGCCGTACGCAGCAGCAGGCGCAGGTCCGACACGGCGAGCGCCAGCATCCCCAGCATCCCGTCTGTGCCGTTGATCAGCGCGAGACCCTCCTTGGCCGCCAGCTCGACGGGCGCCAGTCCCGCCGCCGCCAGGGCCTGCGCCGCGGGCATCGCCACGCCGGCCGCGTCACGCACGGCGCCCTCGCCGATCAGCGCGAGCGCGCAGTGCGACAGCGGGGCCAGGTCGCCGGAGCAGCCAAGCGAGCCGTGCTCGCGCACGACCGGTGCGATGCCGTGGTTGAGCAGGTCCGAGAGGAGTCGGGCGGTCTGGACCCGGACGCCCGTGTGGCCGGTCGCCAGGGTGGACAGGCGCAGCAGCATCAGGGCCCGCACGACCTCACGCTCGACCTCCGGCCCCGACCCCGCCGCGTGGGAGCGGACCAGCGAGCGCTGCAGCGGCGCGCGCAGGTCGCTCGGGATGTGCCGGGTGGCCAGCGCGCCGAAGCCGGTCGAGATGCCGTAGGCGGGGGTGGGCGCCGAGGCGAGGCGCTCGACCACCTCGCGCGCACGAGCCAGCGCCGACAGGGCCGCGTCGCCGAGCATCACCGGGGTGTCGTGCCGGGCGACCGCCACCACGTCCTCGATGCTGAGGGGACCGACCTCGACCACGACCGGGGAGCTGCTCATGCCGCCATCCAACGCCCGGCGCCGGACCAGCGACAGCCCCGCGCGACGTGCGAGCGTCTCGGATCCGAGACGACACCGAGGTCGGGTGGACGCACGTTCACCGAACGACGTGGGTAACGCAACCTCGTCCCGCTCGTTGACCCCCTTGAACCGTTCTTCGGGCACGGGACCCCTCTCCCGCTTAGGAGCTCCCATGAAGCGACCTCTGAGCATTCCATCCGCCGTGCTGGCGATCGGCCTCGCAGCCGCCCTGACCGCCGCCGGCCCGACGACCTCGGCCGCACCGGCGCCCGCCGCGGCCGCCAAACCGGTGCCGACCGACTTCGCCCTCTTCGCCTCCGGCTTCGGCAGCCGGGCCAGCGGCGGGGAGGTGCCGGTGGGCTCCGGCGACGCGACCGCCTACTCGGTCATCGGCTGCACCAACCGGGCCGGCGTCGCCCGTGGCAACTTCGTGGAGGACACCGCCCTGCCCGGCCTCGGCACGCTCAGCGGGATCCGCACCCGCCTCTGGACGGCCAAGAAGGGCCGCGTCGTCTCGTCGTACGCCACCCAGCGGGTCGCCGAGGTGGTCATCGCGCAGGGCGGGCTCGGCTCGCTCACCTTGGAGGGCGTGCGCTCGCAGGCGCGGGCCTTCCACGACGGCCGCCGCTATCGCACCGAGACCCGGTCCAGCGTGGCGAGGATCGTCTTCACGCCGGCCACCGGGGAGCCGCAGGTCCTGGACCTGCCCGCGCCCGGCGAGCCGGTGGTCATCCCCGGCCTGGCGACGATCCGGATCGGGAGCGGCGTCACCAAGAGGCTCACCAACGGCGTCCAGGCCACCACCGACGGCATCGACATCTCGGTGCTGCCCACCGCCACCCGCACGACGATCGCCCACGCCAGGGCCAAGATCCAAGGTGGCGCCAAATTCGGCACCTTCCGCGGTTTCTCCGCCGGCATCCGCGCCACCGGCCTGGACGACACCGTCAAGGTCGGGCGCACGCCGCTCGCGATCCTGCCCTGCCCCGGTACGAAGGGGAAGGAGCTGGGCAACTCCACCGCCCGGGTGGGCATCCCCGATGTGCTCAGCGCGCGGGCCCTCAGCACCCGGCAGATGGGCCGCCAGACCCAGCGACGCGCGACCGCCTACGAGCAGGGCACGGTCGGACGCGTGGTCGCCGCCGACGGCGCGGTGATCCTCAACGGCGTCGTCGGCCGGGCCAACGTGACCCGGGTCGGCGACCGGCTGATCCGCAACGCCAAGGGCAGCCGCATCGGCAACCTGGTGGTCAACGGCGAGGCTCAGGAGTTCCCCGAGTCCGGCGTCATCGAGATCCCGGGCGTGCTCAAGATCCAGCGGGGCGTCGTCCGCCGGATCAAGAACGGCCTCGCGGTCGTCGGCGCCCGCCTGACGCTGCTCGACGGCTCCGGCGCGGTCATCGACCTGGGCGTCGCCGAGCTCCAGATCCGCCGCTGACCTGAGTCTGCCCGACCCGGCGCGCCAGGGTCGGGCAGACTCCTGGCATGCCCCAGGTGCCCGCCGCCACGCGCACGCTGCGGGTCCTGCGCTACCTCGCCAGCCAGCCCGACCCGGTCCCCCTGGAGCACATCAGCCGGGCCTGCGGCCTCCCGCGGAGCACGGCGTACCACCTGCTGGCGGCGATGGTGGCCGAGGGCTTCGTGGTCCATCTCGCCGAGGAGCGGCGCTACGGCCTGGGCCTCGCCGCGTTCGAGGTGGGCAGCGGCTACTCCCGCCAGGCCCCGCTCCAGCGCCTCGCCCGGCACCCGCTGGCCGCGCTCGTCGACCGGACCGGCGAGTCCGCCCACCTGGCGGTCCTGCACGGCCGCGACGTGCTCTACGTGCTCGAGGAGCGCGCCCCTGCCCGGCCCCCGCTCGTGACCGACATCGGCGTCCGCCTGCCCGCGCACCTCACCGCCAGCGGCCGGGCCATGCTGGCCGCGCTGCCGCCCGCCCAGGTCCGTGCGCTGTATCCGGGGGCCGCCGACTTCGTCGACCGCACCGGCCGCGGTCCCCGCACGCCCGCGGCGCTGCGCTCGCTGCTGAGCGAGGTACGCCGGGCCGGGCACGCCACCGAGGACGGCGAGGTGACGCTGGGCATGTCCAGCGTGGCGGCCGCCGTCCTGGACCACAACGCTCACCCGGTGGCCGCCGTCGCCCTGACCTACCCCGGAGCGCGTGCGGGGCTCAGCGAGGAGGTCCGGTCGGTCGCGGCGTCCCTGACGCGCCGGATCGGCGGGCGTGACGTCGCGCCGACTCGCCCGTTGGTCCCTCGACAGGAGCCACCCCGTGGGTGATCCTGTGGCCACCCGACCCAGGAGAGCTGATGCGCCGCACCGATCCCCGAGCTCGCCGTCAGCTCATCTGCGCGGCCGTGGCCTCCGGGGCGCTGCTGGTCGGGGCACTGCAGTCGATGCCGTCGTTCGGGCACCGGGAACGCACGCTGCGCGCGGAGTACGACGCCCAGCGGGCGAGCGCCCTGCGAGCCGCGCTGGAGTCGCTGCCGCACGTGGACCCGCCGGGCACCCCGCCGCACTCGCACGACGACCCGGCCACGAAGAACGCGGTCTCCCGGGCCGGTGAGGCCGGCGCGGACACCCAGGACCCGACCACCGCCGACGAGCGCCGCGCCAACGCGGCCTACGCCGCCGCCCAGCGCCGCCTGCCCGACCCCCAGCTCACCCGGGTCTCCCTCATGGGCAAGCGCACCGTGCTCCCGCAGACGCGCTACGCGATGGCCGGAGGCTGCTACGCGATGCACTCCGTCACCGGCCGCTACGTCACGCGCACGTCCTCCGGGCTGGCGCTGCGCAACGTCCGGCGCGCCAAGGCGGCGCCGTTCTACTTCAAGGCCACCGATCTGGGCAGCTACCTGGTCTACGGCGCCAAGCGCGACTTCCTGGCCCGGGTCGCCGGCGGCGGCGCCGGGCTGGCCGCCTCGCCCAGCCCCGAGGCCGACTGGACCGTGCGCAGGCCGGGGCGTCACTTCACCTTCTCGCTCGGCGGCGGCCGCCACCTGCGCATCACCGACGGGCGTCTCGACGTCGGCACCGCGCCGACCGGCTTCCGGCTCGAGCGCGTGACGGGCTGCGCGGCCTATCCCGAGTCGGGCATCGACATCACCGGCAAACCGCACGGCGGCGTCTCCTCGATCCAGGAGGTGCGTGGCTTCGTCGATGCCCACACCCACGGGATGGCGTTCGAGTTCCTGGGCGGCGAGGCCCACTGCGGCAAGCCCTGGGACCGCTACGGCGCGCCGTACGCGCTGGTCGACTGCGAGGACCACCGGGTCACCGGCGGCAACGGCTCCCTGCTCGAGACCGTGCTCTCCGGCGAGCCCAGCCACGACCCGGTCGGCTGGCCGACCTTCAGGGACTGGCCGGCCCCCGACTCGCTGACCCACGAGGGCACCTACTACCGGTGGATGGAGCGCGCCTGGCGCGGCGGACAGCGGCTCTTCGTCAACCTGCTGGTCGAGAACAACAAGCTCTGCGAGATCTACCCGCTCAAGCGCAACTCCTGCGACGACATGGACTCGATCCGCCTGCAGGCCCGCCAGATGCGCAAGTTCCAGGACTACATCGACGCGCAGTACGGCGGCCCCGGCAAGGGTTTCTACCGGATCGTCACCGACCCGTTCCAGGCCCGCAAGGTCATCAACTCCGGTCGCATGGCGGTGGTGATGGGCATCGAGACCAGCATCCCCTTCGGCTGCACGTTCAAGCAGGTCGGCACGCAGGACGTCGCCGCGTGCAGCGCCGCCGAGATCGACCGCCAGCTCGACGAGGTCCACCAGATGGGCGTGCGCCAGATGGAGCTGGTCAACAAGTTCGACAACGCCCTGGCCGGGGTCGCCGGCGACGCCGGCACGACCGGCGTGATCGTCAACGCGGCCAACTTCCTGGAGACCGGGACCTTCTGGAACATGCGCCACTGCGAGCCGGCCGACGGGGAGAGCCACGACAACGCCCAGTACGCCGTCCCGGAGATCGACGCCCAGCAGCAGGACGCGCTCTTCGGCGCGATCGGGCAGGTCTTCGGCGGCATTCTGCCCGCCGTGCCGGTGTACGGGCCGCCGGCCCACTGCAACGCGCGCGGTCTCACCACGCTCGGGGAGCACACCATCTCCGGCCTGGCGAAACGCCGGATGATCTTCGACCCCGACCACCTCAGCGTGAAGGCCCGCAAGGCGGCGGTCGACCAGATCGACCGGATGAACTACCCCGGCATCATCTCGAGCCACTCCTGGTCCACGCCGGACACCTACCCCCGCATCTACAAGCTGGGCGGCTTCATCACGCCGTACGCCGGCGACTCCACCGGGTTCGTCGGCAAGTGGCGCCGCCACCTCGGGTGGGCCGACAAGCGCTACTACTTCGGCTTCGGCTTCGGCGCCGACATCAACGGGCTAGGCGCGCAAGGCGCCCCTCGTGGGGCGACGGTCGCCAACAAGGTGCGCTATCCGTTCCGCGGGCTGGGCGGCGTCAGCGTCAAACGCCAAAGGGCCGGCGAGCGGGTCTTCGACATCAACCGCGACGGCGTCGCGCAGTACGGCCTGTACCCCGACTGGGTCGAGGACCTGCGCAAGGTCGCCGGCCGCCAGGGCTCGGCGATCGTGGACGACATGTCGCGCGGCGCCGAGGCCTACCTGCAGATGTGGGAGCGCGCCCAGGGCATCCGCCCCGACTCGTGCCGCAACCCGGGCCTGCGCATGAGCATGTCCCGGGTGAAGCGTCTCCTCCGCCCGGGGATGACGACGCGGGCGGTGATGCGCGCCGTGGGCCAGCCCTACCAGCGGCTCGGTCTCGACTACCGCTTCTGCGCCACGACGGCGACGAAGCGCAAGGCGGTCATGACGGTGAGGTTCAACCGCGCGGGACGAGTCGTCCGGCTGCGCTGACGCCGCATTGGTTACCCGCCGGTAAGATTCATCTCACGAGAGGCGGCACTGACGTGGGGCCCTCGGAGCCTTAGGCTCGCCACGGCCCGTGGCTTCGCGCGGGCACCGAACCGTCGAGGAGCTCTCGCGCATGCAGATTGTCGCCATCGTCGTCTCGCTGGCGTTCACCGCCGTCGGGTTGGCGCTGTTCACCCGCACCATCGCCTTCATCGTCCGCACCGTCCGGATCGGGCAGCCCGCACGGCGCACCGACCAGCTCGGTGCGCGCGTGCTGACGATGCTCAAGGAGATGCTGCTGCACACGCGCATGCTCCAGTGGACGAAGGTCGGCGTCGCCCACTGGGTGATCATGGTCGGCTTCGGCCTGCTCTTCTTCACCCTGGTCAACGCCTACGGCCAGCTCTTCGACGCCCACTTCATCCTGCCGCTGATCGGGCACTTCCCGCCGTTCGAGTGGCTCACCGAGGCCTTCGCGTGGGGCATGCTCGCGGCGATCATCCCGTTCATGGTCTACCGGGCCACGCGCCCCAAGGAGCGGGTGCGCGGCGAGAAGGGGCGCCTCTACGGCTCGACGATGTGGCAGGGCTACTTCGTCGAGTGGGTCATCCTCACCGTCGGCCTGTGCATCCTCGGCCTGCGCCTGCTCGAGTACGGGCTCGCCGAGGAGAAGTACCAGAGCGCCCTGCACTTCCCGCTGACGCAGTGGCTGGGCCAGGCGTTCGTCGACACCGACCCGAGCACCCTCGAGAACCTGATCTGGCTGGTCGCCATGGTCAAGATCGTCATCTCGATGACCTGGATGATCGTGCTCGGCCTCAACGCCACGATGGGCGTGGCCTGGCACCGCTTCACCGCGCCGTTCAACATCCTCTTCAAGCGCGAGGTGTCGGGCCGTACGGCGCTCGGCGCCATGAAGCCGCTCACCTCGGACGGCAAGGCGATCACCCTCGACGACATCGACGACCTCGACGAGGACGCCAAGCTCGGCGTCGGCGCGGTCGAGGACTTCAGCTGGAAGGGGATCCTGGACTTCGCGACCTGCACGGAGTGCGGCCGCTGCCAGTCGCAGTGCCCCGCGTGGAACACCGAGAAGCCGCTCTCCCCCAAGCTGCTCATCACGGCGCTGCGCGACCACGCGTTCGCGAAGGCGCCGTACCTCCAGGCCGACGGGGAGGACTCCCGCGCCGCCCTGCTCGAGGGCAACGACACCCTCACCAAGGAGGTCGAGCGGCCGCTGGTCGGCGACACCGGCGACGACTGGTTCTACATGCCCGACAGCGGCGCCGCCGTCATCGACAGCGAGGTGCTGTGGAACTGCACCTCCTGCGGCGCCTGCGTCCAGCAGTGCCCCGTCGACATCGAGCACGTCGACCACATCATGGACATGCGCCGCCACGCCGTCCTCGTCGAGTCGAACTTCCCCGCCGAGCTCAACGGCCTCTTCAAGGGCCTGGAGAACAAGGGCAACCCCTGGAACATGTCGCCCAACGCGCGCATGGACTGGGCCAAGGGCCTGGACTTCGAGGTCAAGGTCGTCGGCGAGTCGATCGAGTCGCTCGACGAGGTGGACTGGCTGTTCTGGGTCGGCTGCGCCGGCGCCTACGAGGACCGCGCCAAGAAGACCACCCGCGCCGTGGCGGAGCTGCTCGACATCGCCGGCGTCAGCTTCGGCGTACTCGGCAACGGCGAGACCTGCAGCGGTGACCCGGCTCGCCGCGCCGGCAACGAGTTCGTGTTCCAGGGCCTGGCCCAGCAGAACGTCGAGACGCTGAAGGAGGCGAAGGCCAAGACCGTCGTGTCGACCTGCGCCCACTGCTTCAACACCCTGAAGAACGAGTACTCCGAGTTCGGCATCGAGCTCGAGGTCGTCCACCACACCCAGCTGCTCAACCGGCTGGTGCGCGAGGGCAAGCTGACCCCGGTCAACGACGGTGCCGGCGCGCACAAGCGCTCGATCACCTACCACGACCCCTGCTACATCGGCCGGCACAACGGGGTCTACTCCCCGCCCCGCGAGCTGCTGCAGATCCTGCCCGGCGCGGAGTTCGTCGAGATGGAGCGCAACTCCGAGCGGTCCTTCTGCTGCGGCGCCGGTGGCGCCCGCATGTGGATGGAGGAGAACACCGGCGAGCGGATCAACGTCAACCGCACCAACGAGGCGGTCGGCACCGGCGCCGACCAGATCGCCGTGGGCTGCCCGTTCTGCCGGGTGATGCTCTCCGACGGCCTCACCGCGGCCCAGGCCAAGGGGGAGGCCCGCGAGGAGGTCGAGGTCCTCGACGTCGCGCAGATGCTGCTCGCCTCCGTGAAGGGCGAGCAGGCCACCAAGCTCGCCCCCGGCGCCGGGGCCGCCGCACCCGCCGCCAAGGCGGCTCCTGCCCAGGACAAGGACGAGGCCACCAAGGCCGAGCCCGAGGCCGGGGACGAGACCATCACCGAGAACACCGTCGTCGACACCGAGGACGCGGGCCCGCTGGCCAAGGCCTCGGGCGGCTCCTCGCTCTTCGACGCCCCGGACGCGGCCACCGCCGACGAGCCGAAGGCCAAGGCCGAGCCGGAGAAGAAGTCCTCGCTGTTCGACGACCCGGAGCCGGAGGCGGAGAAGCCGGCACAGCAGCCCGCCGAGAAGCCCGCCGAGAAGACGGGTGGCTCGCTCTTCGACCTCGGCGGCGACGAGCCGGAGGCGGCCAAGCCCGACGCCAAGACCGACACCAAGGCAGAGGCGAAGGCAGAGGCGAAGGCCGCCCCCGAGGCGAAGATGGAGCCCGAGCCCGCGGCGAAGCCCGCCGCGGACCTGGGCTCGGGTGGCGGCTCGCTGTTCGACATCGCCTCCCCGGAGCCGGCCGCCCCCGCGGCGAAGGCCGAGCCGGAGCCCGAGGTCGCCGAGCAGGCGCAGGAGCCCGAGGCGAAGCCCGCGCCGGCCTCCTCGGGTGCCGCTGCGCAGCCCGCCACCCAGATCCCCGAGTCCGGGTCGCTCTTCGACCTCGAGGCCCCCGAGCCGGCCGCCCCCGCGGCGAAGGCCCAGCCGGACCCCGAGCCCGAGCCGGAGGCGAAGGCCGAGCCGGAGGCAAGGGCCGAGCCCGAGCCCGCCTCGTCCGGCGCCGCTTCGCAACCCGCGTCGGCGATCCCCGAGTCCGGGTCGCTCTTCGACATCCAGGCGCCCGAGCCCGCCGCCGCCCCGAAGACGGTCCCGCCCGCCCAGGCGAAGCCGGAGGCAGCGGCCGAGCCGGAGCCGGACGTCGTCGAGGAGGAGCCCGCGAAGGAGGAGCCCACGACGACCTCGCCGGGCGCCGCCCTCAGCGCGGCCGCGACCTCCCTCGCGAGCGAGCCGACCGAGCCGGAGCCGGAGGCCGAGACCGAAGCAGAGCCCGAGCCCGAGCCCGAAACAGAGCCCCAGCCTGAGCCCGCAGCCGAGCCCGAGCCCGAGGAGAAGCCGAAGCCCAGCAGCTCCGGCGCGGCCCACCAGCCGAAGACCGACGTCGACATCAGCGACTCCGGGTCCCTCTTCGACCTCTGAGCAACAACGCGGTGGGGGGCACGGGACAGGTGAGGGGGGTAGCCCCCCCACCATTAAACAACCAGCGCGGGG